>JBCNOY010000023.1:0-226136 GCA_039593615.1 Enterobacterales bacterium
GGGGCTGCCAACCTTTAAAGCGAGGGCGTACTTATATTTTTGCCGCTGCCTCTCAGTGCGGCTGCCGGGGGCTTCCCGATCGATATTCGGCACTTAAGCCGTTAAATACTTCTGTCCGCGCTCTCACGTTGCCTTTGCGTGCTGGCGTGCTTCATCCGGTCACGTACGCCAGTACACTCCGGTTGCTGCGCGCTTGCTGCCTTGATACAACGCGACACGCATGGTGTTGCACCGCGCATGATTTTGTCTTTCACTTATTTTTTCGCCAGTTCCTGGTTTAATCATCCAGAGCTCCCGGCGTTCTTCGCTGCTTAAACCGTGTGTGCGCTCGCGAGCTATCAGCTCTTCCTGGCGCAGCTCAAGCATCGAATCAAACATATGGTTGAGTGAGTCGGTGAACGTTTCTTCTGCAATGTCCTTATCTGCTATATCGTCCCACATCGACAATTTTTCAAGGGTAGCGGCCTCTTTTGTGCCGCGATAATGCTCTAAAAGTTGTCCGGTGGTCAGACCTGGCTGAGACAAACACGTGTTGACCAGTTCTGACAAAAAGCGGCAAGTCCCGGCCAATTTTGTCTGTTCCAGCCCGTCCAGCGACGGCACCTGATGGCGGCAACTTGCGGGTTTTGGACCAGTAACCCTATCAGTATACGCATGGTTGTGCGTTTTAGCTGAGGCGCGGGGCGAACCGTGCCGTTTTCAGCCTGTTTAGGCATTAAACGTTCAAGCTGGCTGTCATCCAGAATGCCGAGCTTGTTGCCTAGCTCCTGACGCAGATAGATGCGCAGCGTTTCGCCGGGCACCTGACTGATTAACGGCAGCGCCAGCGTGCTCAGCTGCGCGCGCCCGTCAGGGGTACTCAAATCCACCTGCGGCATCAGGCTGTTAAACAAAAACGTGGAGAGCGGCTGAGCCTGCTCCATCCGCGCTTCAAACGCCGCTTTGCCCTCTTTACGCACCAGCGTATCCGGGTCTTCACCGTCGGGCAGGAACATAAAGCGCAGCTGACGCCCGTCGGTCATATAGGGCAGCGCGGTTTCCAGCGCGCGCCAGGCGGCGTCGCGTCCGGCGCGGTCACCGTCGTAACAGCAGATGACGTTGTTGGTCACGCGGAACAGCAGCTGGATATGATCCGCCGTCGTGGAGGTGCCCAGCGACGCAACCGCGTAGTTGATGTCGTACTGCGCCAGCGCCACGACGTCCATATAGCCTTCGACGACCAGAAGACGCGGAGGTTCCGCATTATCCTGCTGCGCCTCATAAAGGCCGTACAGCTGGCGGCCTTTATGGAAAATATCGGTTTCCGGGGAGTTGAGGTACTTCGGCAGGGCATCACCCAGCACGCGACCACCAAAACCAATCACCCGGCCTCGCTTGTCGCGGATGGGGAACATCACCCGTTCGCGGAAGCGGTCGTAGCTTCGTCCCTGGTCGTTGGTGACCAGCATGCCGGCATCGATCAGAGATTTACGATCTTCGCTATTGCCGCCAAAACGCTTTAACACGTTGTCCCAGCCGGGCGGGGCGTAGCCAATAGCGAAACGCGCAATGACATCGTCGCTCAGTCCGCGCTTGTTCAGATACTGACGCGCAGGCTCAGCCGCAGAGTGCTTAAGAGACTGTTGGTAAAACGAATTCAGGCCATCCATCAGTTGATACAGCGTTTGCCGTTGATGGCGCTCGATCTGACTTGGCCCACTGCCTGCTTCATACGGCACTTCAAGCGTGCATGCATGCCGCCAGCTCTTCGACGGTTTCAACGAACTCGAGCCGGTCGTAGTTCATCAAAAAATCGACGGCATTACCGTGCGCACCACAGCCAAAGCAGTGGTAAAACTGCTTTTCACCGTTTACGGTGAAGGAGGGGTTTTTTCGTTATGGAACGGACAGCACGCGTGGTAGTTCTTGCCCTGCTTTTTCAGCTTTACCCGCGCGTCGATGAGATCGACGATGTCGGTTCGGGCAAGCAGGTCATTGATAAAAACGCGTGGGATTCTTCCAGCCATATGCCCCAAAATTTTAAGCGACTTATAAACGAAAACAAGCCGCGCATTCCTTTCGGAAGCACGGCCTTACGACTATTACTCTGTCTGTCAATTGAGGGCTGAGGCCCTCAAGAAATTAGTACAGACGAGTACGGCGTGCGTTTTCGCGAGCCAGTTTCTTCGCGTGACGTTTCACAGCGGAAGCTTTAGCGCGCTTACGTTCGGTCGTTGGTTTTTCATAAAACTCACGACGACGAACTTCAGCCAGAACACCTGCTTTCTCGCATGAACGTTTGAAGCGACGCAGTGCTACGTCGAACGGCTCGTTTTCACGTACTTTAATTACCGGCATGTAACTCTCACCTTAATAAAATTCGGTTTGCCGCTGGCATCAACGCCAGCTTATTTCAAAATGGTGCGGAATTTTACTGCAAATGCTGCTGCTTTGTAAAGCACCGATGCGATTTTGAACCACAGGAGCGTTTGCCTGTGCGGCTGCCGGTTTTTTAACCGGGTGTGGAGTATACACGCGCACTCTTCCCCTGGGCGGCAGAAAAACAGTTTTAATCGCGTGGCGGAAGGGCGCAGGCGTCATGCGGCGGCCATGTGCTACACTGCGCGGTATTGAAACGAGGTAAAACAAGTCATGCGTGTACTGGGTATTGAAACATCCTGCGATGAAACCGGCATCGCCATTTATGACGACGAAAAAGGGCTTCTGGCCAACCAACTGTATAGTCAGGTGAAATTGCACGCTGACTACGGCGGCGTGGTGCCGGAACTGGCCTCGCGCGACCACGTGCGTAAAACCGTGCCGCTGATTCAGGCGGCGCTGAAAGAGGCCGGGCTGTGCAGGCCGGAGATATTGATGCCGTGGCCTACACCGCCGGTCCGGGCCTGGTCGGTGCGCTGCTGGTTGGCGCGACCGTTGGCCGTTCGCTGGCCTTCGCCTGGGACGTGCCGGCCATCCCGGTTCACCATATGGAAGGGCACCTGCTGGCGCCGATGCTGGAAGAGAACCCGCCGGCATTCCCGTTTGTGGCACTGCTGGTCTCCGGCGGCCATACGCAGCTGATCAGCGTCACCGGCATTGGTGAGTATGAGCTGCTGGGCGAGTCGATCGACGATGCCGCCGGTGAAGCGTTCGATAAAACCGCCAAGCTGCTGGGGCTGGATTACCCCGGCGGCCCGATGCTGTCGAAAATGGCGCCGCAGGGCACGGCGAAGGGCGCTTTGTCTTCCCGCGTCCGATGACCGATCGTCCGGGGCTGGACTTCAGCTTCTCCGGGCTGAAAACCTTCGCGGCCAACACCATTCGCAATAACGACGACGACGATCAGACCCGTGCCGATATCGCCCGCGCGTTTGAAGATGCGGTGGTGGATACGCTGATGATCAAGTGCAAGCGCGCGCTGGATCAGACCGGCTTCAAGCGTCTGGTGATGGCGGGCGGCGTGAGCGCCAACCGCACGCTGCGCGCGAAGCTGGCGGAGATGATGCAAAAGCGCGGCGGGGAAGTGTTCTATGCCCGTCCGGAATTCTGCACCGATAACGGCGCGATGATCGCCTATGCCGGCATGGTGCGCCTGAAAGGCGGCACGCGCGCTGAGCTGGGTGTCGCGTGCGTCCGCGCTGGCCGCTGGCGGAACTGCCGGCGGCGATCTGATGCAAAAGGCCGGTACTGCTGGATGCCGCCGGGCTTATTTTTATTTTTTCTTTCGTTCCGCTTGCCACATCCGTTTTCTGGTTCTTCCTGGCCGCGCCACAGGCGCTGAATATTGTCGTGATGGCGCAGCAGGATCAGGCAGGAGAGCATCGCCACCGGGAAGGTGAACTGCGGTTTGAACCACCAGACGTAGAACGGGGCGATCAGCGCGCTGACGATGGCGCCCAGCGAAGAGTAGCCGCTGAGCAGCACCGTCAGCAGCCAGGTGCCGGTCATCAGGCCGGTCAGATCCCAGCCGATAGGCGCGATGGCGCCAAACGCCGTCGCTACGCCTTTACCGCCGCGGAAGTGGAAGAACACCGGATAGATGTGCCCCAGGCAGGCGGCGATCGCCGTCAGGCCGAGGTACAGCGGCGTGACGTCCAGCGCAGTAGGCCCCCCAGACCGGCAGCATTCCTTTCAGAATATCGAAAATCAGTACCGCGGCTGCCGCCAGCTTGCCGCCAATGCGTAGGACGTTGGTCGCCCCGGGATTTCCTGAGCCATGTTCACGCGGATCCGGCAGCCCGGCGATGCGGCAAACCAGGATCGCGCTGGAAATCGAGCCGCAAAGATACGCGAAGATAATCATTCCAAGCGCGATAGCACTCATGACGCTGTTCCGTTTTGAAAAAGTCGTTTTATTCTCTGCATCAATGGATAATACGCATAATTCCGCCGGAAGTGGTATCCGGCAAGGCCAAAAACAGAGAATGACGTGATGGATATCGTATTTATTGAACAGCTTACCGTAATCACCACCATTGGCGTTTACGACTGGGAACAGGGCATTCAGCAGAAGCTGGTGTTCGATATCGAAATGGCCTGGGATAACCGGCAGGCGGCCGAAAGCGACGACGTGAACTGACTGTCTGAGCTATGCCGATGTCAGCGACGCCGTGATCGTCAGTCATGTGGAGGGGCACCGTTTTGCGCTGGTCGAACGGGTGGCGGAAGAAATCGCCGAACTGTTGCTGCAGCGCTTCAATCTCCCCGTGGGTCCGCATCAAGGTGAGCAAACCGGGCGCTGTGGCGCAGGCGGCAGAGCGTCGGCGTGATCATTGAGCGCGGCACTATTCCTAAATAAATCCTGCGTGATTGCCATCACAATGAAACCAAACCAAATTATGGTGTGTCTCAGTGGAGGCCGCTGCGCTGATGAAGGGGAAGTGACCGAAATCCTTAAGGTTTCCTTCAGCAAGGTGCAGGCATAATTTCAGGCGGTAGCGGTGCGCGACCGCCTTTTTACTGTTTAAACGGTTAGAGGGTTTAAGTTGATGAGCAGACATGCATTCAGCTGTTGGTGGCGTTTGCAATCTTGGGTGTTGTTGAAGGATTTACGGAGTTCCTGCCGGTTTCTTCCACCGGGCATATGATTATCGTCGGCCATTTGCTGGGCTTTGAAGGCGATAAAGCCAAAACCTTTGAAGTCGTGATCCAGCTGGGCTCGATCCTGGCCGTAGTCGTGATGTTCTGGCGCCGGCTGTTTGGCCTGATCGGCATCCATTTCGGTGGGCCGGAGGAGCGCCACGAAGGCAACGGCAGCGGACAGCTGACGCTGATTCACATCCTGTTGGGGATGATCCCGGCGGTGGTGCTGGGCCTGGTCTTCCATGACTCCATCAAGTCGCTGTTTAACCCGATAAACGTGATGTACGCGCTGGTGGTCGGCGGCTTGCTGCTGTTGGCGGCGGAATGGCTGAAGCCGAAAGAAGCCGAGCGCGGAAGGGCTGGATGACATCACCTATCGCCAGGCGTTCATGATTGGCTGCTTCCAGTGTCTGGCGCTGTGGCCGGGCTTCTCCCGTTCGGGCGCCACCATCTCCGGCGGTATGCTGATGGGCGTGAGCCGCTATGCGGCGTCCGAGTTCTCCTTCATCCTGGCGGTGCCGATGATGATGGGCGCCACCGGACTGGATCTCTACAAGAGCATGGGCTTCCTGACCTGACCGGCCGATCTGCCGATGTTTGCCGTGGGTTTCATCACCGCCTTTATTGTGGCGCTGATTGCCATCAAAACCTTCCTTGAGCTGATCAAACGCATCTCGTTTGTGCCGTTCGCCATCTACCGCTTTATCGTCGCAGCCGCGGTTTACGTGGTCTTCTTGTAAGGCCTGACGCCAGCGTTTGCCGGTTTTTTACGGGCTGGCTGAGCGTCGATTAACCGTTTGGCTGGTTTCCTGTCGGCCAGGCGCCAGCTCGGCTCCGGCGGCGCGTCAGCTCTTCGCGGATCGCCGTGCCTTTGAAACCGGCCTGGCCACCACTTCTTTGATAGATACCGCGTTCGCCACCTGATACGCCTGGCGCAGATAGTCGCCCTGTGGATAAGGGTTCTCCTCAAAGCCGGTACGGCCGCGCGCGTCCGCTTCGCTGGTCAGGGCCATCTGCTCCACGCGCTGGGGTTTGCGCCAGGCGTCGATGGCGTCGAACAGCTTCAGCAGGGTTTCCGGCCGCAGCTTGTTCACGGTGTGGATCAGATCGTGGAACTCGGCCACCAGTTTGGCCAGATCGCGCACCTGGTTGGGCACGCGCAGCCGCTGGCACAGCCCTTCGACCAGCCGCACGCCCGCCGGGCCGTGGCCGTGGTGGCGCGGCCAGAATTCTTTCGGCGTCAATCCTTTGCCGAGATCGTGGCACAGGGTGGCGAAGCGCACGTCCACCTCCGGCGTGAGGCGGGCGGCAATCGCCAGCGTCATCAGCGTGTGCACGCCGGTGTCGATCTCCGGGTGCCACTTGGCGGGGGC
Source organism: Enterobacterales bacterium (assembly GCA_039593615.1). Lineage (GTDB taxonomy): Bacteria > Pseudomonadota > Gammaproteobacteria > Enterobacterales > Enterobacteriaceae > Enterobacter. The sequence goes on from JBCNOY010000023.1 coordinate 6,435, forward strand.
CGGTACGCCGAACAGCGCGTCGATTTCCGGGAACAGCACCTGCCAGCGCATCGCAGTCGCGCAGCACCTGGAAATAGACCTGGGGATCTGCGCGTCATGCAGCGCCTTTTCGGTCTCTTTCCAGACGCGCTCTGCGGTCAGGCGCAGCCAGTTCACCGCCGTGCGCCATTTGGCGCATCAGCGCCAGCGTTTCGTCGGCGATGCGAAAACCCAGATGGGCGAAGCGGGCGGCGAAGCGGGCCACGCGCAGCACGCGCAGCGGATCTTCGCCGAACGCGTCGGAAACGTGGCGCAGCACGCGCGCCTGCAGATCGTCCTGGCCGCCATAAGGATCAATCAGTTCCCCTTCGGCGGACCGCGCGATGGCGTTGATGGTCAGATCGCGCCGCAGCAGATCTTCTTCCAGCGTCACGTCCGGCGCGGCATAGCAGGTAAAGCCGGTATACCCCTAGCCGGATTTGCGCTCGGTGCGCGCCAGCGCATACTCTTCGCGGCTTTTCGGGTGGAGGAACACCGGGAAATCGCGGCCGACCTGCTGATAGCCCGCGTCCAGCATGCTCGTCCGGCGTGGCGCCCACCACCACCCAATCTCTATCTTTGACCGGCAGACGTAGCAAGGCATCGCGAACCGCGCCACCGACCAGATAACGTCTTCACTCAACCACTCCAGAGGCAATCCACTTTTGCGTGCTGCGCACGCTTGTTACGTTATCTGATTGCATGGACTTTGGCGAAAAAGCGGGCATGCCAAAAGGGGCATCTTACGATCCCCTCCAGGCGCCCATACTCACAAATGAGCGATGGCGGCATTAGTTCATCCAGCGATCGTTGTTCTTGCGGCGCGGGATCAGGTGCGGCAACAGCAGGCCCAGCAGCAAACCGACGCCGAGCGACGCCGCCGCCATACATAAACCACTGCATGATGATGGTGCGCTGTTTGTCGTCCAGCTGCAGGTTAGCGGCGTTGACCTTCTTCTGCGCGACCATCAGCTCGTTTTTCAGCTTCTGGTTTTCCTTCTTTCAGGCCGTTGATGGTGCCGTCGCTGTCCGCCACTTTCTCCTGCATTTCCGCGGTACGCTGGTTCCAGGTGTTGTCGATGTTGGCCAGCTTGTCGGTCAGGGTTTTCACCTGCTGTTCCAGCTCCGGCACGCGAGTGCGCAGGCTTGGCGTCTGGCTGAGCTGGTCGAGCGGGATCCAGGTGGTGCGGCCTTTCGGATCGCGGATCTGGCCGTAGTTGGTGCTGTCGTTGACGCTCAGCAGGGTGACTTCTTCACCGGCGTTCAGAGTGCCGACAATACGGTACTGATCACCTGGGCCGCTACGTACCCAGGTGCTTAATTCGTCGGAGATATAGCGTTTTTCTTCGGCCGCGTGCGGCCGGTGCGATGGCGCTGAAAGCCAGCAAAGAGAGAGCAAGGCAAATCAGGCGTAATTTCTGCATTAGTTCATCGTTTCTGGGTGAATTTATGGAACGATAGTAGAGCGTTCAGTCTGACGACGCAACGCCAAAACCGGAATGAGAACTATCTTACTGTGGCTGATTCTGTGAGTTGCGCAGCGTTTTATAACGTAACAGGTTTTTTCTACAAGAAAGCAGGGTTAAGACAGCAGGGACTTGCGGTAAGATAATGGCATTACTCTTCGCCAGATTATGGCGGAACTGTGCGTAAGTGGCCAGCATGGCGTATTGGTAATAAAAAATTATGACCGTTGAAATTGAACTGAAATTCATCGCCGCGCCGCAAGCGGTGGCCGCTCTGCCACAATGGCTCGCCGCCTGGCCGCATCAGCATTCCGCGCCGCAAAAGCTGACCAACATTTACTTCGAAACGGCCGACAACGTCCTGCGCCGTCACGACATGGGGCTGCGCATTCGCGGTTTCGACGATCGCTATGAGATGACCATCAAAACCGCCGGTAAAGTGGTGGGCGGCCTGCACCAGCGCCCGGAATACAATGTCGCTATCGCCGAGCCGCAGCTGGCGTTGGCGCAGTTCCCTGCCGACATCTGGCCGCAGGATTGCGATATCGCGGCGCTGCAGCAGGCGTTGCAGCCTCTGTTCCGTACCGATTTCGTGCGAGAGAAGTGGGTGGTTACTTACGGCCAAAGCGAGATCGAGATTGGCCTGGACCAGGGCGAGGTGTGCGCCGGTGACCTCAGCGAAGCCCTGAGCGAGGTAGAGCTGGAGCTGCTGAACGGCAATACCGCCGATCTGCTGGCGTTGGCCGGTGAGCTGGCGGCGCACGGCGGGCTGCGTCAGGGCAGCCTGAGCAAGGCGGCGCGCGGTTACCACCTGGCGCAGGGCAATCCGCCGCGCGAGGTGCGCCCGCTGCGGGTGTTGAAGCCGGCGGCGAAGGCGACCGTGGAACAGGGGATGATCGCCGCCTTCGAGCTGGCGCTGGGCCACTGGCAGTACCACGAAGAGCTGTGGCTGCGCGGCGACGCGCAGGCGCGCGCTTCGGTGATTGAGGCGGTCGGAACGATTCGCCAGGCGCTGGTGATCTTCGGCGGTTTGGTGCCGCGCAAGGCCAGCGCCGATCTGCGCGCCCGTCTGACCGAGCTCGAACCGCTGTTGGCGGACAAAGCCGCGCAACCAGAGGCCCTGTGCTACAGCGCCACCTACCTGCAATGTAAGTTGGCGCTCACATCATGGCTGGTGAGCGGCGCCTGGCGGCCGTTTATCGATGCCAAAGCGCAGGCCAAGCTGGACGGTTCTTTCAAACGCTTCAGCGACATCATGCTGGGGCGCAGCGGTGCGGAGCTGAAAGAAGCCTTCAGCCGTACGCTGAACGAAGATGAATATCAGGAACAATTGCCGCGCCTGACGCGTCAGATTTCGGCGCTGGTCCTGTTGTCGGGTGCCTACCCCGACGAGCAGACCGGCCCTTATATCGAGGCCTGGCGCGAACTGCAGGCGGCGCTGAGCGAGCGCCGTCAGGGCTGGTATGAAGCCAGCCGCAAACAGGCCTTATCGCATGCGCCATTCTGGTTAAACGGCGCGCTTCGTTAATCAAGCCGGCCCGCCAGCCGTGGGCCGCAGAACGGGTCATACACTATGTCGCCCTTACGGCGTTACCGACGCTGATGCAGGCGCAGCTCGCCAGCGTGGCAGAACGTCTGGGCCTGCCGCTGACGGCGATCACACCGCAGCAGGCTGGGTGCTGGCGTCGAGCGACTTCGTCAGCGACGCGCTGCTTGCCCAGCCGGCCTGGCTGGCGACGCTGCGCGAACAACCACCGGCGCCCGGCGAGTGGCAACACTATGCCGCCTGGCTGCAGGCGAGCTGGAAGAGGTGCGCGATGAGGCGCGCTGATGCGCGCGCTGCGTCTGTTTCGCCGTGAAACGCTGGTGCGCATTGCCTGGGCGCAGGCGCTGGAGCTGTGTTCGACCGAAGAAACGCTGCAGCAGCTGAGCGGGCTGGCGGAAACGCTGATCGTCGCCGCGCGCGACTGGCTGTACCACGCCTGTTGCCGCGAGTGGGGCACGCCGTGCAACGCCGCCGGTGAACCGCAGCCGCTGCTGATTCTGGGGATGGGCAAGCTGGGCGGCGGCGAGCTGAACTTCTCCTCCGATATCGACCTGATCTTCGCCTGGCCGGAGAACGGCGCCACGCGCGGCGGCCGGCGCGAGCTGGACAACGCCCAGTTCTTTACCCGCCTCGGCCAGCGTCTGATCAAGGCGCTGGATCAGCCGACGCAGGATGGTTTTGTCTACCGCGTGGACATGCGCCTGCGTCCGTTCGGCGACAGCGGCCCGCTGGTGCTGAGCTTTGCCGCGCTGGAGGATTACTACCAGGAGCAGGGGCGCGACTGGGAGCGCTATGCGATGGTGAAAGCGCGCATGATGGGCGACAGCGACGACGCCTACGCCAACGAGCTGCGTGCCATGCTGCGCCCGTTCGTGTTCCGTCGCTATATCGACTTCAGCGTCATCCAGTCCCTGCGCAACATGAAAGGCATGATTGCCCGTGAGGTGCGCCGTCGTGGCCTGAAGGACAACATCAAGCTCGGCGCGGGCGGCATTCGCGAAATCGAATTTATCGTCCAGGTCTTCCAGCTGATTCGCGGCGGCCGTGAGCCGTCGCTGCAGTCCCGCTCGCTGCTGCCGACGCTGCAGCGCCATCGAGCAGCTGCACCTGCTGCCGGACGGCGACGCGCAAACCCTGCGCGAGGCCTATCTGTTCCTGCGTCGTCTGGAAAACCTGCTGCAAAGCATCAACGACGAACAGACCCAGACCCTGCCGGGGGATGACCTTAACCGGGCGCGTCTGGCCTGGGGCGATGCGCGTGGATGACTGGTCAACGCTGACCGAACGGCTCGATGCCCACATGGCAGGCGTGCGCCGCATCTTTAACGAACTGATCGGTGATGAGAAGTAGAATCGCCGGATGTCGGACGATCCGCTCCGCACTGGCGAGCGAGCCTGTGGCAGGACGCGCTCCAGGAAGATGACACCACGCCGGTGCTGACGCATTTAACCGACGACGCGCGCCATCGCGTGGTGGCGCTGATTGCCGATTTCCGTCTTGAGCTGAACAAACGCGCCATCGGCCCGCGCGGTCGTCAGGTGCTGGATCACCTGATGCCGCACCTGCTGAGCGAGGTCTGCTCGCGGGAGGATGCGCCGGTGCCGCTGTCGCGCATGATGCCGCTGCTGAGCGGGATCATCACGCGCACCACCTACCTTGAACTTCTGAGCGAGTTTCCGGGGGCGCTCAAGCACCTGATTACGCTCTGCGCCGCCTCGCCGATGGTGGCCAACAAGCTGGCGCGCTACCCGCTGCTGCTGGATGAACTGCTCGACCCGAACACGCTGTATCAGCCCACGGCGACGGATGCCTACCGTGACGAGCTGCGTCAGTATCTGCTGCGCGTGCCGGAAGAGGACGAAGAGCAGCAGCTGGAGGCGCTGCGCCAGTTTAAGCAGGCGCAGATGCTGCGCGTCGCGGCGGCGGATATCGCCGGAACGCTGCCGGTGATGAAAGTGAGCGATCACTTAACCTGGCTGGCGGAGGCGATCATCGACGCGGTGGTGCAGCAGGCGTGGGGCAGATGATGGTGCCGCGCTATGGCCGCCCGACGCACCTGCACCAGCTGAGAGTGAGGGGCGCGGCTTTGCCGTGGTCGGTTACGGCAAGCTGGGCGGCTGGGAGCTGGGTTACAGCTCCGATCTCGATCTAATCTTCCTGCACGACTGCCCGGTTGACGTGATGACCGACGGCGAGCGCGAGATTGACGGGCGTCAGTTCTACCTGCGCCTGGCCCAGCGCATCATGCACCTGTTCAGCACCCGCACCTCGTCGGGCATTTTGTATGAAGTGGATGCGCGCCTGCGTCCGTCCGGCGCGGCGGGCATGCTGGTCAGCACCTCAACGGAATCCTTCGCCGATTACCAGAAGAATGAAGCCTGGACGTGGGAACATCAGGCGCTGGTGCGCGCGCGCGTGGTGTATGGCGATCCGCAGCTCAAAACGCAGTTCGATGCCATCCGTAAGCGCGGTATTCTCTGCCTGCCGCGCGAGGGCGCGACGCTGCAAACCGAAGTGCGCGAGATGCGCGAGAAAATGCGCGCGCACCTCGGCAATAAGCACCGCGATCGCTTTGATATCAAAGCCGACGAGGGCGGGATTACCGATATTGAATTCATTACCCAGTATCTGGTGCTTGCTCCACGCCGCACGACAAGCCGAAGCTGACGCGCTGGTCCGATAACGTGCGCATTCTGGAACTGCTGGCGCAAAACGACATCATGGACGAGCAGGAGGCGCAGGCCTTAACCCGCGCCTACACGACGCTGCGCGATGAGCTTCACCACCTGGCGCTGCAGGAGCAAGCCGGGGCACGTGGCGCTGGACTGTTTTGTCGCAGAACGCGCTCAGGTAACGGCCAGCTGGCAGAAGTGGCTGGTGGAACGACGTGGGTGACACGGATCAGTGAGCCTGGCGGTCTGTGATATTATCGCGCGCATAAAATTTTGCTGAATTTTGGTCTGGAGTCTCGGAATGAAAGTAACACTGCCAGAGTTTGAACGTGCTGGAGTAATGGTTGTTGGGGATGTGATGCTGGATCGCTACTGGTATGGGCCGACCAGCCGCATCTCTCCGGAAGCACCGGTGCCGGTGGTTAAGGTCGACACCATTGAAGAGCGTCCCGGCGGCGCGGCAAACGTGGCGATGAACATCGCTTCTCTGGGCGCGCACTCGCGTCTGGTGGGCCTGACCGGCATCGACGATGCGGCGCGCGCGCTGAGCAAGTCGCTGGCGGACGTGAACGTGAAGTGCGACTTCGTTTCTGTTCCGACCCACCCAACCATCACCAAGCTGCGCGTGCTGTCGCGCAACCAGCAGCTGATCCGCCTCGACTTTGAAGAAGGCTTCGAAGGCGTCGATCCGGAGCCGCTGCACGAGCGCATTAACCAGGCGCTGGGCAATATCGGCGCGCTGGTGCTGTCCGACTACGCCAAAGGCGCGCTGGCCAGCGTGCAGACGATGATCCAGCTGGCGCGTAAGGCGCAGCGTGCCGGTGCTGATCGACCCGAAAGGCACCGATTTTGAGCGCTATCGCGGCGCAACGCTGCTGACGCCAAACCTCTCCGAGTTTGAAGCGGTGGCGGGCAAGTGCAAAACCGAAGAAGAGCTGGTTGAGCGCGGCATGAAGATCATTGCTGATTTCGAGCTCTCCGCGCTGCTGGTGACCCGCTCCGAGCAGGGGATGACGCTGCTGCAGCCGGGCAAAGCGCCGCTGCATATGCCAACCCAGGCGCAGGAAGTGTACGACGTGACCGGTGCCGGTGATACGGTGATCGGCGTGCTGGCGGCGACGCTGGCCGCCGGTGAAACTCGCTGGAAGAGGCCTGCTACTTCGCCAACGCCGCGGCGGGCGTGGTCGTCGGTAAACTCGGTACCTCAACCGTGTCCCCAATCGAGCTGGAAAACGCGGTGCGCGGCCGTGCGACACCGGTTTTGGCGTGATGACCGAAGACGAGCTGAAAGTGGCCGTCGCCGCAGGCGCGCCAGCGCGGTGAGAAAGTGGTGATGACCAACGGCGTGTTCGACATTCTGCACGCGGGCCACGTCTCTTATCTGGCGAATGCGCGCAAGCTGGGCGATCGCCTGATTGTGGCGGTGAACAGCGATGCGTCGACCAAACGCCTGAAGGGGGAAACGCGCCCGGTGAACCCGCTGGAGCAGCGCATGATCGTGCTGGGCGCGCTGGAAGCGGTGGACTGGGTGGTGTCGTTTGAAGAAGATACGCCGCAGCGCCTGATTGCCGGTATTCTGCCGGACCTGCTGGTGAAAGGCGGGGATTACAAGCCGGAAGAAATCGCGGGCAGCGAAGAGGTCTGGGCCAACGGCGGTGAGGTGATGGTGCTCAACTTTGAGGACGGGTGCTCCACCACCAACATCATCAAGAAGATCCAGAAAGACAGTCAGTAAAAAAAGGGGCATGTAGCCGGCGGGAGGGAACTCCCGCCGCGTAAACCTTACTGAGGCGTATCGATTTTGCCTGCCGGCCATCTGGTCGTGATCCACCGCCGGAATAGCCGGTGCCGGCTTCACTTCTTCCGGCGCATTGCGGTTTTCCAGCTCGGTCAGACGCTGTTCCAGCAGCGCCAGCTTCTCGCGGGTGCGCAGCAGAACCTGGGTCTGCACGTCAAACTCTTCGCGGCTGACCAGATCAAGGCGAACCAACTGCGCCTGCAGCGTCTGGCGGATTTTCTTCTCAACGTCATCACCAAATTCACGAATGCCTTTTGGCATGGATTCATGAACCTGACGCGCAATTTGTTCAATTTTCTTCGGGTCAATCATTGTCGTTTCCTGGTTACGGTGGTGATAATAGCGCGTGTTCCGAGTCATCAAGCATTGTAGAGCGTCATGCCAGCGGGTTAAACCCGAAATCCGCAACGCATGCCGTGCAAAGCTTTGCATGCTTTTGTTCATTGCCCGACCAGGATAATCAATAGCGTTATAGTTATCTCGCTTATTCTCAGGGCGGGGCGAAATTCCCCACCGGCGGTAAATCAGCTTATGAGCTGAAAGCCCGCGAGCGCTTTGGGTGAATTCTCAAAGGTCAGCAGATCCGGTGTAATTCCGGGGCCGACGGTTAAAGTCCGGATGGGAGAGAGTAACGATCCAGTCGGGCATGGGCCCGCTCACGTTATCTTTTTGCCGCTTATACGGCGCTCCTAAGACTGCCCTGATTCTGGTAACCATAATTTGTTAATGAGGTTTTTTTACCATGAATCAGACGCTACTTTCTTCTTTTGGCACTTCAACTCAACGTGTTGAACATGCACTGGATGCACTGCGCGAAGGCCGCGGTGTGATGGTGCTTGACGATGAAAACCGTGAAAACGAAGGCGACATGATTTTCGCCGCCGAAACCATGACCGTTGAACAGATGGCGCTGACCATCCGTCACGGCAGCGGCATCGTATGCCTGTGCATTACCGAAGATCGTCGTAAGCAGCTCGAGCTGCCGATGATGGTCGAAAACAACACCAGCGCCTTTGGTACCGGTTTTACCGTGACCATTGAAGCGGCGCATGGCGTGACCACCGGTGTGTCTGCGGCTGACCGTCTGACCACCGTACGTGCCGCGATTGCTGATGATGCGAAGCCCTCCGATCTGCATCGTCCGGGCCACGTCTTCCCGCTGCGCGCGCAGGCGGGCGGCGTGCTGACCCGCGGCGGCCACACCGAAGCGACCATCGATCTGGTGACGCTGGCGGGCTTCAAACCTGCGGGCGTGCTGTGTGAACTGACCAACGATGACGGCACCATGGCGCGCGCGCCGGAGTGCATCACCTTTGCGCGTCTGCACAACATGCCGGTGGTCACGATTGAAGATCTGGTGGCCTGGCGCCGCCAGCATGAAACCCGTCAGGCCAGCTAAGCCGACGTGAAATAAATAAGGCCGGATGTGATGCATCCGGCCTTTTTTTTATGATTAACGGCTGGCGTAAAAAACGTGATTACCTATCACCACGGTACGCTGGAAGGCGTGGCGCCACGCCGGTCTGGCGCTGTGCGCATGAAAGAAGGTCGCGCCCTTTGTCACATCCGCCAGCTTACCCTCGACAATCCGCTGGGCCAGGCGCTGCGCGCGCTGCCAGCTTTTGTCATGCTGCGGCGGATGGCGATGGGGATGTTTGTGCAGAGACGTCCAGGAGAACTGTTTGGGTGCGTACACCACCGGACAGATCTCTTTGACGTCCCAGTTAGCCCGGTTCATGGTGACAGTGCCGACGGCAATCTGCCCCTTTACCGGTTCGCCGCGCGCTTCATGATAGATATTCATCGCCAGGCATAAAATGGCTCCCTGAATTAACATAACACTCCACTGCTTTCTAAGAGTCGCGTGGAGTGTAATGAGCCCGCCGTCGGGTGTTAACAAGACCCGTCTCGACTACGCCTTAACAAGCTTAAGTAGTTGATATTTAAGGCGAAAGTGATGATGAATAAGACGAATCTCGCGTCAGCCTACCCCGCTGGTTTGCAGCAACGCCAGGCTCAGGCCCATCACCGACATCCCGCACAGCACGCCATAGCTGGGGTTGTTGTTCGGATCGATCTCTTTCGCCAGCGGCATCAGTTCATCCACCGACAGCGCAACCATAATCCCCGCAACCGCGGCCATAATGGCAGCCATCACCACCGGCGAGACCAGGCTACCGAGGATCAGCCAGGCCAGCACGCCGCCAAGAATTTCCGCCATGCCGGAGATACCGGCCCAGAACACCGCGGTGCGCTTTCGAGCCCGTGGCGGCATACACCGGTCCGGCCACCGCCAGTCCTTCAGGAATATTGTGCAACGCGACCGCCAGCGCGATGCCGAGGCCCATTTCCAGATTGCTGCTGGCGGTGACATAGGTCGCCACGCCTTCCGGGAAGTTATGCAGGCTGATGCCGAGCGTCAGCAGAATGGCGGTGCGCTTAATGTTGCGCGCGCGGGGCGTCACGTTTTTCTGCATTAAATCCTGCGGATGCGCGTGGGGCAGCATGCGATCGAGGGCGAAGTATCCCAGCAGGCCAACGACAAACATGCCGTAGCCCAGCAGCGGAGACATGCCTTCCGTGCCCAGCGCGGCAGGCAGCATCTCCATCAGGGAGATGAGCAGCATGATCCCGGCAGCAAAGCCCAGCGAGAAGGCCAGTACGCGGTTTGAGGGCTTTTGACCGAGCACGCCGAGGATCGCGCCGATGAAGGTCGCGGCGCCCGCCAGTATGGTCAGGATCAGAGGGACTGACATGCATTGCTCCTTATGATAATGATTCTCATTAATATAAATGATTCATTTCTGGCAAAGCGAGGGGCCAACCCCGGCTTTACACATTCCTTACATTCAAATTTCCTGATGATGATCTTCACGCTTATCTGCGTTCATCTTTGCCGGATTGCGCGTAATGTAGCACCATTAAATTGACACCTTCTGTAAGGATATCATCATGACTTCTTCCCGTATGCCAGCCCTGTTTTTAGGCCACGGCAGCCCAATGAACGTTCTGGAAGACAACGTCTATACCCGCGCATGGCGAGAAGCTGGGCGAGACGCTGCCGCGTCCGAAAGCGATTGTGGTGGTATCCGCGCACTGGTTCACCCGCGGCACGGGCGTGACCGCCATGGAGGCGCCAAAGACCATTCATGATTTTGGCGGCTTCCCGCAGGCGCTGTACGACACGCACTATCCGGCCCCCGGCTCGCCTGAGCTGGCACAAAGGCTGGTGGATCTGCTGGCGCCTGTTCCGGTTACGCTGGATAAAGAAGCCTGGGGCTTTGACCACGGCTCGTGGGGCGTGCTGATTAAAATGTATCCTGATGCGGATATCCCGATGGTGCAGCTGAGCATCGACAGCACCAAACCGGCCGCCTGGCATCTGGAGATGGGCCGTAAGCTGGCAACGCTGCGTGATGAAGGCATCATGCTGGTGGCAAGCGGCAACGTGGTGCACAACCTGCGTACGGCGCGCTGGCACGGTGAGAACACGCCTTACCCGTGGGCGACCGCTTTTAACGACCCTTTGTGCGCGAAACCTGGCCTACGAGGGCGAGGGCCGGCTGAGGCAGCATCCGCTGGTGAACTATCTGGATCATGAGGGCGGTTCGCTCTCTAACCCGACGCCGGAGCACTTCCTGCCGCTGCTGTACGTTCTTGGCGCGTGGGACGGTCAGGAGCCGGTTACGATCCCGGTCGACGGTATTGAGATGGGGTTCCTGAGTATGCTGTCGGTGCAGGTTGGCTGACAATATGGGTGGTCCTGTGCCGCCGGCAGGCCGGGCGGCACGTGCGTTACTCCACAAAAATATGCGGATAGAACCGTGACAGATCCTGCGTGATCAGCGCGCGATCTTCGCGAATGCCAATTCCGGCAGGCTGATCGTTGATCAGCCAGCTGCCAATCAGCGTATAGCTGTCGCCAAACTTCGGCAGCGGATAGAACTCCTGGACGATCATCCCCTCTTCGCCGTACGGCCCTTCAACCGCTTCCAGCGTTTTACCGTTTTCGACGATCGACACGTTCGCGCCTTCGCGGGAGAAGATCGGCTTCACGACGTATTTCTCCATCTGCGGGTAATCATCTTCCGCAAAGTACGCTGGCAGCAGGTTCGGATGGTTCGGGAACATCTCCCACAGCATCGGCAGCAGGGCTTTGTTGGAGATAATGCTCTTCCAGGCCGGTTCCAGCCAGCGCACGCCCGCATCTTCCAGCTTGGTGGAGAACATCTCGCGCAGCATGTATTCCCACGGGTAGAGCTTGAACAGGTTGCTGATCACCTGATCCTGCATGATCCGTAAACTGACCTTTTTCACCCAGGCCGATATCCTCGATATAGAGGAACTCGGTCGCCAGACCTCCGCTTCGGCGGCGCAATCCTGCAGATACTGAACCGTGCCACGGTCTTCTTCCGTGTCGCGGCAGCAGGCGAGATGCAGCAGGTTGAAGCCATGCTGCTCGCGCAGCTCGGCGAAGCGCTCAATCAGCTTCTCCTGCAGGCTGTTGAACTGGTCGCTGCCTTCCGGCAGGTTGCCGGCATTGGCCTGGTCTTCCAGCCAGATCCACTGGAAGAACGCCGCTTCGTACAGGGACGTTGGCGTATCGGCGTTGTTTTCCAGCAGCTTCGGGCTCGCCTTTGCCGTCCCACGCCAGATCCAGGCGAGAGTAAAGCGAAGGCTGATTCGTTTTCCACGACTGGCGGACAAAGCCCCAGGTGTGTTTCGGAATGCGGAACTTGGCCATCAGCTCGTCGCTGTCGACCACTTTTTCCACCACCTTCAGGCACATCTGGTGCAGCTCGGCGGTTACCTCTTCCAGCTTCTCAACCTGGGCCAGCGTGAGCTTGTAGTAAGCGTCTTCACACCAGTACGGCTCGCCGTACATGGTGTGGAAGTTAAAGCCGTACTCGGTGGCTTTTTCGCGCCAGTCCGGGCGCTCGGTGATACTGACTCGTTCCATGATCAGCCGCCCATTGAGCGAGTAGAGGAGGTGCCTGTTGCACGCTGCGCTGCATGCTGGTCTGTTTCGCCACAGACTCACCAAACCCGCCGCGGGTGATGGTGCTGGTGGTCGCAGGCTTCGGCGCCATCGCCGTTTTCGGTACGGTCACGGTGCGGCCAGGGGTGGCTGCGCCGTAGCCTTTGCCGCTGGCATCGGTATATTGACCGTAAGCCGGGCTGGCCGGGTTTTTCGAGCTAAACAGCGGCTGCTGCTGGTAGCCTGCACCGCCGCCCATCAGACGACCCATCATGTAGCCGGCCATCAGCGGCATCCAGAAGCTGCCGCTGGACTGCGCCTGCGCCTGATTTTCTGGTGCCGGTGCCGGCCTGAGCCGGTGCCTGCTGGCACTGACCTTCGCCAAACTCCGCCACGCAGTCTTCGCGTGAGGCATATTTCGGCGCGGTGCGTTCCGCTTCTTTCAGCGCGCTGGTGTAGGCCGTTTTACATTCGGCCGCTTTACCGGTTGCGGCGCAGAGCAGTCGTCCGCGTTTTGATACAGCGAAACCGTTTCATCGTTTTTTTCACAGCCTGCCAGCATAAAGACAGCGGTGACCGCCAGCGCAACAGGGGTGAGGTGACGTGCGTTCCAGCTTTTGCGGAACGACGCGTGATTGATCGTTTTTGTCCGTTTCATATTTGTCTTCCAGGACCCAGTGGTAATAACGCTCAGGATAGAGGATGAGTGGTTGAAAATGAAGCGAAGAGGGGCGGAATCAGGGGGATCTTTACGTTGGCTTACGTTCGGTGTGATTATGCGATTTAAGTGGGCCGCTTAAGCGGCCCCTTCGGGAAGGCTTAATTAGCGAAGGATGGTTTGTTACGGCACTGTTAAGTGCTCTTGCTGGCAGGCACGGTGGTGCGCGCGGCAGGGCTGTGCAGCAGGGGTCGTGCCGTTAGCGTTGAAGTTATCAACCGCGGCAACCTGCTCCGGGTTCTCCGGCGCAACGCTGTCAGGAGAGGTGGAGACCGGTTTGCCCAGCGCGCTGTTCAGCATCTGCAGATCCTGCTCGTTCAGCGTACCCAGCGCCTGTTTGATGTTCAGCTGGTTGATCAGGTAGCTGTAACGCGCGCTGGAGAGCTGCTGTTTCGCGTTGTACAGCGTGGTGGTCGCGTCGAGCACGTCAACGATGGTACGTGTACCGACCGGAGTAACCGGCTTCCATCGCGTCCAGGGAGCTCTGTGCAGACACAACGGCCTGTTTGTAGGCGTTGATGCTGCTGATCGAGGCGTTCACGTTGTTGAAGGAGGAACGCACGGTCTGCACCACGTTGCGGTGGGCGCTTTCCAGCTGCTCGCTCGCGCCAACAAAGTTGTACTGCGCCTGTTTCACCTGGGAGTTGACCTGACCGCCCTGATACAGCGGCAGGGAGAAGCTCAGACCCACCTTGTTCTGGCCCATATTGCTGTCGTCATACTGGGCAGAGTTGGTCTTAGAGCCGCTATAAGTGGTGTCAGAGATGCCGGTGGAGGCGCTCAGGCTCAGGGTTGGCAGATGGCCATCCTGCGCCTGACGAATTTGCTCGCGGGCCAGGTCCTGGCTCAGACGCGCCTGCAGCAACGTCAGGTTGCGGTTTTCCGCCTCTTTCAGCAGGGCGTTAACGGCCTGCGGTTTATCCGTTTTAAAGCTGTCCACGTTCAGAGACGCCAGCTCTGGATAGTAATTCCCGGTGACCTGACGCAGGGATTCCAGCGCGTTGTCGAGGTTGTTACGCGCGGTCACTTCGTTCGCCAGCACGGTGTCGTACTGTGAACGGGCGTTCTGCACGTCGGTGATCGCCACCAGACCCACGTTGAAGCGCTGGGTGGTTTGATCCAACTGGCGGTAAATCGCCTGTTTCTGCGCTTCGGTGTAGGAGAGCGCGTCAATCGCGCTCAGCACGTTGAAGTACGCCGTGGCGGTGTTCAGGATCAGCGTCTGCTGGTCGGTCTGATAGGTCACATCCTGGATGCCAGCGCTTTTTTCCTGCAGGGTCAGGGCACGCCATTTGGACATATCAAACAGCGTCTGTGTTAATTGCAGTGAGGCGCTGGTAGCATTGGAGTTTACGCCGTTAGCGTCGCGGAAACCGTTGCTGTAGGTATAATCTGCACCTAACCCTAACTGTGGCAGCAAGGGGCTACGCGCTTCGTTAATCTTTTCAAACGCAGCATCACGATCGGCCGCTGATTTACGTAAATCAGGGTTGCCCAGACGTGCCTGCTGGTAGACCTGTAACAGGTTTTCCGCCTGGCTCATTGCACTGAAGCCGGTCAGGCTCAGGCCGATAAGGAGGGGGAGCAATTTCTTCATTTGCATTCCTTGTTGTGAAGCAATATTAGCGCTGATCTAATTAAAAAATAATTGCCGATTCTAACAGAATCTTCCACACCAAAAGGTTGGCGTTACGTGCCATCTGGCGGTAATTTGCACCAATCTTCTCCATATAGCAACCATTTCAAACGGCAGCCAAACAAGCCTTGTGCTTTTATTCGCAATTTCATCACAATCTGCATACCAGGAACCCGACTGATCGGCGGGTGAAGACCAGAACGATAAGTTGCCCGTGACTTTCGCCAAAAACGATGTAGAAATTATTGCACGAGAAACGCTTTATAGCGGTTTTTTTTCAATGGATCTTTACCGTTTCAGGCATCGCCTGTTTAACGGGGAAATGAGCGGCGAAATCAGACGCGAAATTTTTGAGCGCGGGCATGCGGCAGTCTTGCTACCCTTTGACCCAGTGCGCGACGAAGTTGTGCTGGTGGAGCAGATCCGCATCGCCGCTTATGACGTCAGTGAGAGCCCGTGGCTGCTGGAGATGGTGGCCGGGATGATCGAAGAAGGCGAGCGGTTGAAGACGTCGCCCGGCGCGAGGCGCTGGAAGAGGCGGGGCTGGTGGTCGGCCGCACCAAACCGGTGCTGAGCTATCTGGCAAGCCCGGGGGGCACCAGCGAGCGCTTGTCCATAATGGTGGGCGAAGTGGACGCCACGACCGCAGAAGGCATTCACGGTCTGGCTGATGAAAACGAAGATATTCGGGTTCATGTGGTAAGCCGGGAACAGGCTTACCAGTGGGTAGAAGAGGGGAAAATCGACAACGCAGCATCTGTCATCGCCCTGCAATGGCTGCAGCTGCATTATCAGACATTACGAAACGAGTGGAAAAAATGAAGCGCTATACGCCTGACTTCCCAGAAATGATGCGCCTGTGCGAAACCAATTTCGCACAATTGCGCCGCCTGCTGCCGCGCAGTAACGACGCACCCGGCGAAACGGTAAGCTATCAGGTGAGCAACGCGCAGTATCGGTTAACGATAGCAGAATCAACGCGCTACACTACGCTGGTGGAGATTGAGCAGACGGCTCCCAGCGGTTAGCTACTGGAGCCTGCCGTCGATGACGGTGCGCCTCTATCACGACGCGATGGTCGCTGAAGTGTGTTCAAGCCAGCAGATCTTTCGCTTCAAAGCGCGGTATGATTATCCGAATAAAAAGTTGCATCAACGCGACGAAAAGCATCAAATTAACCAGTTTTTAGCCGACTGGCTAAGATATTGTTTAGCACATGGAGCAATGGCGATTCCGGTTTGTTAGCGTCATAAACCTACCTAAGGACACCATTTGGAAAGCCTGTTGAACCTGACTGTGGCTGGTGGGGCGCGAGTCAGGATTTTACAAATCACCGATACCCACCTTTTTGCCGAAAAGCATGAAACGCTGCTGGGGGTCAATACCTGGGAGAGTTATCAGGCGGTACTGGACGCCATTCACGGCTCAACACCGCGCTTGCGATCTGATTGTCGCCACGGGCGATCTGGCGCAGGATCATCTCCTTCCGCGGCCTACCAGCATTTTGCTGAAGGCATCGCGAGCTTTAGCGTGCCCTGCGTCTGGCTGCCGGGCAACCACGATTTCCAGCCCGCCATGGTCGAGTTGCGCTTGCCGCATGCGGGTATTCTCCGCGGCCAAGCATGTGTTTTTGCGGGTGACCAGTGGCAGATCCTGCTGCTGGACAGCCAGGTGTTTGGCGTCCCGCACGGTGAGTTAAGCGAGTTTCAGCTCGACTGGCTGGGACCAAACTGGCTGCTGAACCTGAACGCCACACGCTGCTGTTGCTTCATCATCATCCGCTGCCGGCGGGCTGTAGCTGGCTCGATCAGCACAGCCTGCGCAACTCCGCGGCGCTGGATCGCGTGCTCGCGAAGTTCCCGCGGGTGAAAAACCTGCTGTGCGGGCATATTCACCAGGAGCAGGATCTCGACTGGAACGGCCGCCGCATGCTGGCGACGCCGTCGACCTGCGTTCAGTTCAAGCCGCACTGCGCCAACTTTACGCTGGATACCATCGCGCCAGGCTGGCGCTGGCTGGAACTGCATGCCGACGGCACGCTGACCACGGAAGTCTGCCGTTTGACCGGCGCACAATTCCGCCCGGATACCGCTTCAGAAGGCTATTGATGTCTACGCTCCTTTATCTGCACGGATTCAACAGCTCGCCGCGCTCCGCAAAAGCGACACAGTTTCGCCAGTGGCTGAGCGAGCATCACCCCGACGTTGAGATGATTATCCCGCAGCTGCCGCCTTACCCGGCAGAGGCCGCGGAGATGCTGGAATCCTTGTGCTTGCGCACGGCGGCGAAACCTTCGGCGTGGTCGGTTCATCGCTGGGCGGGTATTACGCCACCTGGCTCTCGCAATGCTTTATGCTGCCCGCCGTGGTGGTTAATCCGGCGGTACGGCCGTTTGAGCTGCTGGGGGACTTTCTTGGCGAAAACGAGAACCCCTACACCGGCCAGCAATATGTGCTAGAGTCTCGCCATATTTACGATCTCAAAGTTATGCAGGTCGACCCGCTTGAGGCGCCGGATCTCATCTGGCTGCTGCAGCAGACGGGAGATGAAGTGCTGGATTACCGCCAGGCGGTGGCGTATTACGCCGCCTGCCGCCAGACTGTAGAAGAGGGCGGAAACCATGCCTTCATGGGCTTTGAGAATCATTTCACCCAGATTGTCGATTTTCTTGGACTGCACAGCCACTGATGCGAATTGCTAATGTAAATCGATGACGCAAACCTATAACGCTGATGCCATTGAGGTCCTCACCGGGCTTGAGCCGGTTCGCCGCCGCCCGGGGATGTACACCGATACGACGCGCCCAAACCACCTGGGCCAGGAAGTTATTGATAACAGTGTCGACGAAGCGCTGGCGGGCCACGCCAAACGCGTTGACGTCATCCTGCACGCCGATCAGTCGCTGGAAGTCATCGACGACGGCCGCGGCATGCCGGTGGATATCCACCCGGAAGAGGGCGTGCCGGCCGTTGAGCTGATCCTCTGTCGTCTGCACGCGGGCGGTAAGTTCTCCAACAAAAACTACCAGTTCTCCGGCGGCCTGCACGGCGTGGGCATTTCCGTGGTGAACGCCCTGTCGAAACGCGTGGAAGTCAACGTGCGTCGCGACGGTCAGGTCTACAACATCGCCTTTGAAAACGGCGATAAGGTGCAGGATCTGCAGGTTATCGGCACGTGTCGGCAAACGCAACACCGGCACCAGCGTTCACTTCTGGCCTGACGAAAGCTTCTTCGACAGCCCGCGCTTCTCGGTTTCCCGCCTGACGCACCTGCTGAAAGCCAAAGCGGTGCTGTGCCCGGGCGTGGAAATTATCTTTAAGGACAACGTGAACAACACCGAGCAGACCTGGCTGCTACCAGGATGGCCTGACCGACTACCTGTGCGAAGCGGTCAACGGCCTGCCGACGCTGCCGGAAAAACCGTTCGTCGGCAACTTCGCCGGCGATACCGAAGCGGTGGACTGGGCGCTGCTGTGGCTGCCGGAAGGCGGCGAGCTGCTGACCGAAAGCTACGTCAACCTGATCCCGACCATGCAGGGCGGTACCCACGTCAACGGCCTGCGTCAGGGCCTGCTGGACGCGATGCGCGAGTTCTGCGAATACCGCAATATCCTGCCGCGCGGCGTGAAGCTGTCGGCGGAAGATATCTGGGATCGCTGCGCCTACGTGCTCTCGGTGAAGATGCAGGATCCGCAGTTTGCCGGGCAGACCAAAGAGCGCCTGTCGTCACGCCAGTGCGCGGCGTTCGTCTCCGGCGTGGTGAAAGATGCCTTCAGCCTGTGGCTGAACCAGAACGTTCAGGCGGCAGAAATGCTGGCCGAAATGGCGATCTCCAGCGCCCAGCGTCGTCTGCGCGCCGCGAAGAAAGTGGTGCGTAAAAAGCTGACCAGCGGCCCGGCGCTGCCGGGCAAGCTGGCGGACTGTACCGCGCAGGATCTGAACCGCACCGAGCTGTTCCTGGTGGAAGGGGACTCGGCGGGCGGCTCGGCCAAGCAGGCGCGCGATCGTGAATATCAGGCGATCATGCCGCTGAAGGGTAAGATCCTGAACACCTGGGAAGTCTCGTCGGACGAAGTGCTGGCCTCGCAGGAAGTCCACGATATCTCGGTGGCGATCGGCATCGATCCGGACAGCGACGATCTGAGCCAGCTGCGCTACGGCAAGATCTGTATCCTCGCGGATGCGGACTCCGATGGTCTGCACATCGCCACGCTGCTGTGCGCGCTGTTCGTGAGGCACTTCCGCTCGCTGGTGAAAGCACGGTCACGTCTACGTGGCGCTGCCGCCGCTGTACCGTATCGACCTCGGCAAAGAGGTGTACTACGCGCTGGACGGAAGAAGAGAAAGCGGGCGTGCTGGAACAGCTGAAGCGCAAGAAGGGCAAGCCGAACGTGCAGCGCTTTAAAGGGCTGGGCGAGATGAACCCGATGCAGCTGCGCGAAACCACGCTGGATCCGAACACCCGCCGTCTGGTGCAGCTGACGATCAGCGACGAAGACGAACAGCAGACCAACGCCATGATGGATATGCTGCTGGCCAAGAAACGTTCGGAAGACCGCCGCAACTGGCTGCAGGAGAAAGGCGACATGGCCGATATCGAAGTGTGATGCAAACGGGACGCTGCGGCGTCCCTTTTTTATGCCTGCAACCGTGCCATTGCTGCCCGTCCCGATCTGCCCTATCCGCGCATGGCCGTCAATGAAAACCGCGCTGGGCGCGGCACCCATATGCCGCCTGCTGCCCCGGGTCAGCGATAATCCCTGCGTTTTGCTGCATTGTGGTATCCTGCCGCTGCTGAACGTGGAGCAATCTACCTCAGCAGCCGTGAGAACGAGGCTAAGACCGGTCTCGAAGTAGCAATGCGCTGAGGTAGGAAGAGTGAAAATCACACTGGAAGAGTTACGCGCCTGGGTCGCAGTGGTGGACACCGGTTCCATTACCGCCGCAGCGGAACAGCTGGATCAAACCAGCTCCGGCATCAGCCGGGCGCTGAGCCGCCTCGAAAGCAAACTGCAAACCACGCTGCTGCACCGTACCACGCGTCGCCTGGCGCTGACCGAAGAGGGGCTGATTTTTCTCGATCACGCGCGGCAAATCCTCGCGTCGGTGGAGCAGGCCGAAGAGCATATCGCGCAGCGGCGCGACATTCCCTCCGGACGCCTGCGCGTCAACGCCAATACGCCATTTACCCTACATGTTATCGTGCCGCTGGTTGCCGAATTTTGCGCGCGCTATCCGCAAATTCAGCTGGAGCTGAACACCGATGACATTGTCATCGACCTGCTTGAGCAGCAAACTGATATCGCTATTCGCATTGGTGAACTGCGCGACTCCACGCTGCGCGCGCGCGTGCTGGGCAGCAGCGCGATTCGCCTGCTGGCCAGTCCGGCCTATCTGGAAAAAGCCGGCGCGCCGCTGAGCGTGGAAGATCTGCTGACACACCAACTGCTGGGATTCAGCCAGCTGGACGCGCACAATGTCTGGCCGGTATGGCAGCGTGAAGGCGAGTTTTTGCGCATCAAACCCACGCTGTGCGCATCGAGCGGCGAAACCCTGCGCCAGCTGGCGCTGGCCGGCCAGGGCATTGTGCGGCTATCGGACTTTGTCAGCCGCGAGGATCGCGCCAGCGGCCGGCTGGTGCAGGTGCTGGAAAATGACACGCGCGAACTGCGCCTGCCGATTCACGCGGTGTACTATCGCAACCAGTCGCTCAGTTCCCGCATCACCTGTTTTCTGGATTTTTTACGGGAAAAAATTCAGGAAAATCATCTGTTATAGTCCTGTTCTGTTTGAATAACCTTTCCTGTTATGTTCTGCCCTCATCGATAAAAACGCTTTAATTCAATCGGTTAATGATTTAGCTATCTTTCGGCCGCCCATTTAAGAATTTTTTCCTAACGGGACATTTCTTATGTCTCGGATTTATCTCTTTCCGGATTATGTCGCAACTTTGAGCCCACCCGTGGGCAGAGCCAGGGAGATTGCGGCGCTTGCCTGCAAACGCGCAGTCAAAATTAATCGACGGAAGGAAGAATCATGAACGTTTCACCCGTAAGTGTGGCGGTTATCGATAAGAAAACCATAACCAAAGCGGAAGTGCTGCGCGCCGGTAAAGACGGCAAAGCAGTGAAGATTCAGGCAATTACCAACGGTAAATATCTGCTGACGCAGAACCAGGACGGCACCGCGCCTGAAAACATCACCGTTAAACGCGCAGGGAAAAACCTGCTGGTGATGCTGGAAGGCTCAGACGCCAGCAAGCCGGATCTGATTATCGAAGATTTCTTCGCTAAATCCGGCACCTTAGTGGGTAAAGCGGAAGACGGCGAAATGCACGCTTACGTCGCGACGGACGGCAATGCCGACCACGAAGCGGCCGCGCTGGCCGACGGCGAAACCACCGCGCTGGCGCTGGGTGAAGGCAGCGTTGATGATAATTCCGGCTACGCACTGGCCAGCGGCTTTGAATGGTCGCCGGCGCTGATTGCACTGGGTGGCCTGGCGGCTATCGCGGCAGCGGCAGGCCTCGGCTATGTCGCGGCGAAACACCACTACGACAATAACGACGGCAGCCACAGCGGCAAAGGTGAAGGCGGCGGTGGCAGCGGCGATATCAGCAAGCCCACCATCAGCAATGTGATTGATGATATCGGCGACGTGACCGGTTCGGTAGCTAACGGCGGCCGCACCGACGACACCATGCCCACCTTCAACGGCACCGGTACGCCGGGCAATACCATTGAAATATGGGATGGTGAGACGCTGCTGGGTGAAGTGCTGGTGGATGACGAGGGTAACTGGAGCTTTACGCCGGAAAAACCGCTGGCGGCTGGCAATCACAGCATCGTTACCGCCGAGCGTAACGCCGAAGGCGTGGTGGGTGAAGAGAGCGATCCGTGGGAATTCATCATCGATCTGACGGCGCCAGCTAAAGGCACTATTGGCAGCGTGATGGACGATATGCAGGATCCGCCGGTGCTGATCGAAAAAGGCGGCGTGACGAAAGACAATACGCCAACGCTGACCGGTAAAGCTGAAGCGGGCTCGACGGTAGAAATCTGGAACGATGGCGTGAAGCTGGGCACCGCAAAGGTGGACGCCGAGGGTAACTGGACCTTTACGGCTCCGGCGCTGCAGGATGGGCGACACGAGCTGAGCATCGTGGTGGTCGATCAGGTGGGTAACAAATCACTGCCATCCGATCCGTTCATCGTTGATGTGGACACCGTGGCGCCGGAAAATCCGGGCATCGGTGTGATTAAAGACAGCGAAGGTAATCCGCTGGAAGACGGTTCCACCACAAAAGATCTGCGTCCGACGCTGGAAGGTACCGGTGAAGATGGCGATATCGTGGTCATTATCGACAACGGCAAGCCAATTGGTTCGGTGATTGTAGAAGACGGCAAGTGGACCTTCACGCCAGAAAACAATCTGAAACCGGGCGAGCACGAGCTGGAAATCGTGGTGCGCGATCCGGCCGGTAACGAATCGCCGGCCTCTGAAAAGGTCACGATTGGGTTTGAAGGCGACACGCAAGTGCCGGGCGATCCTGATCCTGTCGACGGCCTGCCCGATCCGGACGTTCCGGTTTCTGGCATGATTGAGCATATCTTTAAAGACAACAACGACGCCGGCGTGCGTACGCCAATCGAAAACGGCGGCGCGATGAACGATCCGAGCATCATTGTCGCCGGTAAAGGCGTGCCGGGCGAGCTGGTAACCATCTACATTGTCGGTCTGGAGAATAGCTACAGCTTCACTACCACGATTGGGGCTGACGGCAAATGGGAGCTGACGACGCCGGATCTGGCGGACGATGTTTATCAACTGCGCGGCGTGTTCTCCAGCGATGGCGAAGTGACCGGCAAAACGGACATTTATGAAGTGGAAGTCGACACCATTCCACCGCCGCCGCCGGAGATTAATGCGCTTGAGCTGGCCGGTCTTGATATTTCCGCTCTGCTTTCCCTGGACAATCATGAACTGTTCAGTGAGGCCGACGATCAGCCGCAGCCGGTTAATGCGGAATTACTGCAGCTTAATAACGATGCGTTTAATGACTGGAATAATCAGGAAAGCCAGAGTGGTGTGATAGCTGAAAATAATTCCCAATCAGATGCGCTGTTCTTACAGAACGAAATCGAACAATTCTAATTTATCTGGAGCATACAGGTGCAATTTATTGCACCTGTGAAACTTAAATGAAAATTGCAAAAAAATTACTTTTAGCTTCACTGGTGTGTACGCCAGTATTAACGACTTTTTCAACCCAGGCGCAAAATTCATTTGGTGCCGCATGGCGCAGTTTATCGCCGGTATCGGCAGAGCAGGCGCGGGTGGTTTATTATCGTCCGGCTTCATTAACCGGGGAAAAACCGGCGAATATTTATGTCGACGGTGAATTTCAGACGTCGTTACTGGCCGGTGGCTATACGGTGTTTTGTGTTGCGCCGGGAACGCATTCGCTGGGCAGTTATGTCAACGATGCGCCAGATTATCAGGGTAAACGCGCGCAATCCTGGAGTGATAAACTGGCTGCCGGTAAAACCTACTATATTCGTGCTAACCTCGATGATAGCGGTCGTCCGCTGGTGGTCAGCCAGCAGCAGGCACAGCAGGAATTACTGAGCACCAAACGTCAGGCTCATCTGCTGTCGCGCGCATCGTCGGTGCAGCGCTGTCAGGAAGGAACGACTGAAGCTTATGATAACTATGCGTTTTCATCTGACCTGCTGTTCCGTTTCGGCAGCGCCAACAGCAACGACATCTCCGCACAGGGGCGCGAAGCACTCAGCAGTTTTGCCAGCATGCTGAAAAAGGAAAATGCTGCTCAACGCCACATCATCGTCACCGGCTTTACCGATCCGATTGGCAGCGACAGCAGCAATATGGCGCTGGGCCAGCGTCGCGCTGAGGCGGTGAAAGCACTGCTGATCGCTCAGGGAATGAATGCGGCCAATATCACCGCGCAGAGCATGGGTGAATCTCAGGTCGAAACTAACTGTTCAGGCAGTCTGCAGGAGCAGAAAGCATGCTATGCCAGCGAGCGCCGGGTTATTATCAGTGTAGAAAATAAGTGATCTGATTTAATTATTTTAGCAGCGCATTCTCACATCTCATATTGATGAGGTGTGAGGCACTGTGCCTCGATAAAGTTATTAGAGGGTTATATAACTTAATCGATTAAGACGTTTCTCGTATTGTCTGCAGGCATAAAAAGCGAAATTAAACCTGTATTCGGCTGGAAATCCCGAAACATTATTTAACGTAAAAGGAATACACATCATGGCTAATATTACAGCAGCAGATAACGCGACCGTTATCTCGACCAAAGACCAGTTTTATAAATGGATTGATAAGAGCGTAGGCGGTGCCAACGGCGGCAAGCTGGAGATCACAATCGATGGTGAAGTGCACATGGTTGATATCAGCGAGGACGGTAAATGGTCATTCGACCCGAAAACCAGCTGGTTAGACGGCACCCATGTTATTCAGCTGGTATCGATTGATAAAGCGACCAACCCAAGTGATCCGCGCATTTTCATCCTTGATATGGATACGACGCCTCCGGCAAAACCGGAAATCTGGCGCGTGATTGACGATGCGGCGGATGATCACTACCTGACGCCGGGTGACGCCACCAGCGATAAAACGCCGGCGCTGTCTGGTGTGGCAGAGCCTGGCACCATTGTTACCCTGTACGATAACGGTAAAGAGATCGGTTCGGTGGTAGCAGACAAAATGGGCGCATGGAGCATCACGCCGGAGCTGGCAGACGGCGAGCACCAACTGACCGTGATGGCGAAGGATACGGTTGGTCATGAAAGCCCGATCTCTGATGCTTTCAACCTGACAATTGCTGACGGTGTAGTCACTCAGGCGGTGAACGAAGCCGTATCTGTAACGCCGGCAGAATCAGCCATCGTGGACGCGGCTGCGTTCCCTGGTAAAGCTGTTAAAACCATCAATAAAAACATTATCTCGTTGAGTGCTGATAATGCTGAACCCAATGCATTAGTACAGATCGTTATTGATGAAACAGTTTACACTACCCGTGCTGATGGCAGCGGCAAATGGCAGTTTGACTCGCCGGAAATGAAAGAGGGTTTGCACGTTGCCGGCATTCGTTATCTGGACCGTGCGGGTAACTGGGGACCATCAACTCAGCTTATCCGCAATATCGACACCTCTGCACAAGAAGCGCCGCAGATTATGCGCGTGATCGATAACGAAGGCAGCGCAGATACCTATCTGACGCCGGGCAACTACACCAATGACAAAACCCCAACCCTGTACGGTGTTGCTCAGCCAGACAGCGTAGTCAAAATCTACGATATTCGCTCCAATGTGATTGGCAGCGTAAAAGCCGGTGCCGATGGCCGCTGGAGCTTCACGCCGGAACTGACCACCGACGGCACCCACGTGTTTAGCGCCAGCTACACTGACCGCTTCGGCGCTGAGAGCCCACGTTCTGACAACTTCGCGCTGACGCTGGATACCTCTGTGCCTGGCACGCCATCACTCAGCGAGGTATTGGATGACGAAGGCCGCGTTACCGGTCCGCTGAAGTCAGGTGACATCACCGATGACAAAACCCCAACCCTGTCGGGTGTGGCGGATGCGGGCGTAATTGTGCGCGTGTGGGACGGCGACAAACTGATTGGCTCTACCGTGGCGAACAACCGCGGTGAGTGGAAACTGGACGTTGAGCTGGGTGAAGGTGAGCACTCGCTGGTTGTGGATTCCATCAGCAAAGGCGGCACCGTTTCTGAGAAAACCGATCCGTTCAAACTGGTTATCGACAGCAACATCCTGCCGGCACCGGTGGTGGATGAGATGGTCGCCAACAACGGTGATGAAGAGCGTGTTCTGCAGCCAGGCGATTCAACTAACGACACCACTCCAGTGCTGCGCGGTGAAGGCAACGACGGCGACATCATTTACGTGATTGTTGACGGCGAAAAAGAGCCGGTGGCTTCAACTGTCGTTAAAGATGGCAAGTGGGAAATTGAATTACCAGAGCTGGCAGAAGGTTCACACGATATTGAACTGATCGCTAAAGATCCGGCCACCGGCAAAGAGTCACCGACCTCAGATCCAATCAACGTGATTATCGATATTACGCCTCCGGATCAGCCGCAACCACCAACGATTGTCGATAACGAAGGTGACAACACCGGTCCGGTTGAACCAGGTAAGCCAATTGATGACAACCGTCCAGGTTTCGGCGGCGAAGGTGGTACCCCGGGCGACAAAGTGGAAGTCATCATTGATGACGGTAAAGGTAATCCGGTGGTGATTGGTACCGGTATCGTGGGCGAAGACGGCAAGTGGGAAGTGAAACCTGAGAACCCAATCGATGACGGTAACTATCAGGTTATCATCGGGATCACCGATCCGGCCGGCAACGAATCGCAGCCATCCGATCCTATCGATCTGATCATCGACACCAAAAAGCCAGGCTCAATGGAAGGCTCGTACATACTGGAAGATAACGTCGGTCCTATCCAGGGTGAAATCGAAAATGGCACGGTCACCGATGACAAACAGCCAACGCTGAAGGGCACGTCACCGGATCTGTCGCAGGTCATCATCTACATCGACGATCGGGAACCTGTCGTGGTTGATGTTAAGGATGGCAAGTGGAGCTATGAGCTGCCAGAACTGGGCGAGGGCAACCACAAAGTTGAAGTACAGCCAGTGAGCCAGTCCGGTGTGAAAGGCGATAAAGAGGCGGCGATTAACTTTGACGTTGATACCACTAAGCCGGAGCCAGTAGAAGGCGGCGACAAGGCTAACTTCGAAGGCGTCTTCGCGGATAAAACCGGCACTGAAATCCCAGTGCGGCCGGACACCAACGATGACACGCTGATCTTCAGAGGTAAGGGCTCAGAAGACGGTACTATCGTGATGATTTGGGGCGACGAAGCGCGTACCCAGCTGATCGGTTCTACCGTGGTAGAAAACGGCGTGTGGCGCTATGAGTCAGACAAACTGGCAGAAGGAGATTATGCCTTTAACGTCACGGTTCGCGATGCAGCCGGCAACGAACTGGTCATCGACCATACCGTTAAGACCAACGTCGACGTCACCCCGCCGCCGCCGCCAGAAATCAACTCGATCTTCGCTGCGGGTGCTACGGATGTAGAAGGGCTGATGAGCATGTCGCTGAACGACATCATGACGCAGGGTCAGGATTCACTGTTTATCGACAACGGCAAGTCACAGCTGGTAGTGAACGCTAAACAGGGCGAGGCGCTGACGCTGGAAGACATCCTGCCAGCCGGTGAAGATGCCAGCTCCTGGCAGCAGGCGACCGGTACCGTTACCGTCGGCGGCACCGAGTACAACGTCTACAGCAACGGTGATGCGGAACTGCTGGTGCAGAACCTGCACAACGAACAGCACTGATCATTGATTAGCTGCTAAACAAAAGCCCCGGTCGCAAAACCGGGGCTTTTTTTATGCCTGTATCGGAGAAAATCAGGCGGTCGGTTCCAGCACCAGAATTTTCACGTCTACCACGTCATCTTTGATGGTGGCGCGGTGCGCATCCATGTGCGGCATCTGCTGATGCTGCTCCAGATGGCGCAGCGATTCCCACTGCTCAAGCATAAAGATCGAGTCTGGCGAGTTCTGCTTCCACGGCACCTGCGCCTGGTGATCGACCAGCGCATCGTACTGATGGCAACCCTCTTCTTCCAGCACGACAGGGATCAGTTTATTAATCGCCTCCAGCACCTCCTGACGGCGGCCCGGCTTAACGCAAATTTCTGCAACCACAGTTAACATAACGCTTCCTTCTGTTTTTTCCCGGTGTGCTTACAGTTAAGCAAAGATCTGGCTGAGATGAGTCCGATAACGTGCGATATCACGCGGCACGTCCGGCTGTTTAATCACGTCGTTACAGATAAAGGTCGGCAGACTTTCCATGCCGAGGAACTGATTGGCTTTATGGAAGTGCAGGTACAGGCCGTCCACGCCGACACCTTCAAAGAACTGGTCGGCATCGGTAAAGGCTTCCAGCGGCGCGTTCCAGGTCAGCGACAGCATGTATTTTTTGCCCTGAATCAGGCCGCCGGAACCGTATTTTTTGCTGGCATCGCTGCGCGAACGGCCATCGCTGGCGTACAGTGCGCCGTGGCCCTGAGTAAACACCTCATCGATGTACTTTTTCACCGTCCACGGCTCGCCCATCCACCAGCCCGGCATCTGATAAATCACCACGTCGCTGTCGAGATATTTCTGCACTTCGTCTGCCACGTTGTAGTCGCTATCGGCAACGGTCACCTGAACCTCATGGCCCAGATCGCGCAGCTGGCTGGCCGCCACTTCGGTCAGAGTATGGTTCAGCTCGCCTTTGGAATGGGCAAAGGTCTTGCCGCCGTCGATAATCAAAATCTTGCTCATGGATAATTCGCTCCGCTTCTCATAGATGCCGCCCACTCTACGCGCGCGCGCGGGGCAAAAAAATGCGTGATTGATCACAAGACTTTTGCTCTTAAAGCAATAATGCCGTCACTTATGCAACAATCCGCACGCAAACCAACATCCACTTAAAAAGAACACACCATGAAAACTGTGATACTGAGTGCTTTACTTCTGATGGCCGGCGCGGCTCAGGCGCAATCCCACCTTGATGACGTTCGCCAGAGCAAAACCCTGAAGGTCTGCACCACCGGCGATTACAAGCCTTACACCTTTCTGCGCAGCGACGGCCAGTATGAAGGGCTGGATATCAGCATGGCGCAGTCGCTGGCCGCCAGCCTCGGCGCAAAAGTAGAGTGGGTACCAACCACGTGGAAAACCCTGAGCGAGGATTTCGTGGCGAAACAGTGTGATATCGCGCTGGGCGGTGTCTCCGTGACGCTAAAACGTCAGCAGATCGCCTGGTTCGCCAAGCCGCTGGGCGTCGATGGCAAAATTCCGCTGGTGCGCTGTGCGGATAAAGCGAAGTACCAGACGGTTGAGCAGATCAACCAGCCGCAGGTGCGGGTAATCGAGCCGGCTGGTGGCACCAACGAAGCGTTTGTGCACAGTCATCTGCCGCAGGCCAGCCTGCAGCTGGCGGAGAACACCGGGATTTTCCAGCAGCTGGTGGATAACAAAGCCGACGTGATGATCACCGATGCTTCCGAAGCGCTGTTCCAGCAGCAGCACTATCCGTCGCTGTGTGCCATCAATCCGCAACAGCCGATGCAATATGGCGAGAAGGCTTACATGATCCCGCGTGATGATATGAGCTGGAAGTTGTATGTCGATCAGTGGCTGCACCTCAGCACTGCCACCGGCGAATATGCGCAGATCGCCAGACAGTGGCTGGGGGTGGTGAAGTAATCGTTAGCGATAAATCGTATCGCGACAGGCGTTACCGTCCTGTCGCGGCGCAACGGTGGGATCAGCGCAATAAATCGCGCCGCTACGGCATGGGCAACTGACATCCTGCACTTCCGTAGCGGCCCATATTTACTGTTTTTAAATCAACGATATAACCCGGCTTTACCCAGCCCGCCAAACAGATTCATCTTGTAGCGAATCACCGCTTTCGCGGCGGCGATGGCGTCCGGATAAATCACATTCGGATCCCACCAGCTCTCCCGCGCGAGGATTTCGCGCAGTCGGGCGAAATAGGCGAACTTCATGTCGCTGGAGATATTGATCTTGCCCACGCCCAGCGTCACCGCCTCGGCAATCTCCGCGTCCGGGTTGGCCGAACCGCCGTGCAGCACCAGCGGAATATCCAGACGCGCTGCGAGATATCCTTCAGAATGTGCATCTGCAGCTCCGGTTTCATATCTTTGGGATAGATACCGTGCGCGGTGCCAATCGCCACCGCCAGCGTATCGACGCCGGTGCGCTGCACAAAATCTTCCGCCTGCGCCGGTTCGGTGTAGATCACCTTGCTCACGCCACCTTCCACCGTGGTGCCGGTATCGCCGATGGTGCCGAGTTCGCCTTCCACCGACACGCCCACCGCGTGCGCCAGCTTCACCACCTCTTTGGTCAGCGCCACGTTCTCTTCGTACGGCAGCAGCGAGCCGTCAATCATTACCGAGGTAAAGCCGCACTGAATAGCGCGCAGCACCTGCGCAATTGAAGCGCCATGATCAAGGTGAATAGTGAACGGCACGCGGCTTTTTAAGGTGCGTTCGCGCACGTAGCCAAAAAATTCATCGGTGACAAATTCCAGTTCGCTGGGGTGGATAGAAATAATGGCGGGCGTGTTGGTGGCTTCGGCTTCTTCCACCACGGCCCGGATAAAGCAGCTGTCAGCGACGTTAAATGCGCCGATGGCGAAGCGATATTCACGGGTCGGGGCCAGCATCTCTTTCATTGAAATCAACATGTTTATGTTTCCTTAGCGTGAGTTTTACCAGAGCCGGCGCACGCGCCGACCCGATGAGGGATAAAAAGAAACAGTTAGAAATTGCGCCGCGATCGGGGCGTGCGCGCCGTCAGTAGCGGTTTGCCGACCCTGACCAGCTCAGATATTCAATAACCACTTCGCGACAGGCGGACTCCATCAGCGCCAGCACATCGGCCAGCTCAGCCTGCGGGTGCTGGCGCAGCGCCTGCTGCACCGCGTGCTTACCAGCGTCGAACACCGCAGCGCCGACGTTGATCTTGGCGACGCCACAGGCGCTGACGCGGCGTATATCCTCCGCCGGGGTGCCCGAGCCGCCGTGCAGCGCCAGCGGCCGCGTTGTCACCGCGTGCAGCTGCTGCAGCCGTTCAAAGTCGATCTTCGGCTTTACGCCCGGCGGATAAAGCCCGTGCGCGGTACCGACCGAAATCGCCAGCAGGTCGATGCCGGTCTGCTCAATAAACGGCAGCACGTCTTCCACCCGCGTCATCTTCACGGCGGCATCGGCCAGTTCATATGTGGGCGCATCGGCGATATGCCCCAGCTCGCCTTCAACGCACACGCCAGCGGTATGCGCCATCTTCACTACCGCTGCGGTCTGACGAATATTGTCCGCCAGCGGCTAGGCGGATGCATCAATCATCAGCCCGCTAAACCCGGCGCGAAACGCCTGACCAATCAGCGGAAAAGCTTTGCCGTGGTCAAGCGCCAGCGCCACCGGCACCGCAGCCTGAGCCGCCAGCGCCTGTACCAGCGGCGCCGCCACCGCCGGCGGAAAATGCGCGCTGTGTCCCTGATACACGTTGAGGATCAGCGGCGCGCGCTGCTGTTCGGCTGCCTGAATCGCCGCGCGGGCGGTTTCGAGGTTGAAGCAGTTGATCGCCAGCACCGCGTACTTGTGCTGGAAGGCGGCCTGAATCAGGTCATTCATCATGGCAAACATGCGGGCTCCTTATTCCAGAGTGAATTTGATCTCTTCATCGCGGACGCCAGGCGCTTCCACGTCATCGAACTCTTCATCCTGCTGCGTGACCGGTTTTTTCATCACCGACAGCATCACGCCGCACACCACGGTGCCGATCCCCAGCGCCAGGCAGAACAGCCACGGTTGGGTGAACAGCGGCACCACGAACATGCCACCGTGCGGCACTGGCGCTTCCACGCCCCACACCATAATCAGGCCGCCGGCCAGCGCTGAGGCCACCACGCAGCTGGCCACCACGCGCAGCAGGTCGCGCGCCGCAATCGGGATCACGCCTTCGGTAATCATGCAGATCCCCATCGGGAAGGCGGCTTTCAGCGCTTCACGTTCTGCTTGGGTGTATTTGTGGCGTGTCAGCAGAAACGAGAGGGTGATGCCGAACGGCGGAATAATGGAGCCGACAAACTTCACCGCTTCCGGCCCGTAAATGCCAGTCGACCAGCATGCCATCGGCGAACAGCGACATGGTTTTATTGATCGGCCCGCCAAAGTCGAAGGTCGCCATTGCGCCGAGGATGGCGCCCATCAGGAACTTTGAACCGCCCTGCATCGACTCCAGCAGATCAATCAGCGTCTTCCTGCAGCCAGACGATGGGCTGGCCGATAAAGGTCATCATCAGCAGCCCGGCGATAATGGTGCTCAGCAGCGGCAGCACCATGATAGGCATCAGCCCCTGCATCGACTGCGGCAGCCTGATCACCCGGCGCAGCAGCAGCACGGTGTAGCCCACCAGGAAACCGCCCAGAATCCCGCCGATAAAGCCGGTGCCGATCTGTCCGCAGATAAAGCCGACAATCAGGCCAGGTGCAAAGCCGGGACGATCGGCAATGGAGTAGGCGATGGCGGCGCTGATCAGCGGCACAATCAGCCCCATGCCCCAGCCGCCAATCTGGTTGAGCATCCACGCAATGCTGCCGGTCTGCTTGCCGACGTCCGGCCCGCCAATCACCTGGCCGAGCGCGATGCAGATGCCGGCGGCAACGATCAGCGGGATCATCCATGAGATGCCGGTGAGCAGATGGCCTTTGATCTCCTGGCCGTACTGACGTTTGTGATCGCTCATGATCGATCTCCTCAGGCGCGCGCCAGTGAATCCGCCACTTTTTCGAGGAATTTCACCGGTGACTTGATCACCACTTCGGTTTTCACTCGCACGATGGGTTTGCCCTGAAAGCGCTCTTCGCCGTTGATCTTGACGTCAACCGCAAGGATCACCACGTCAGCGGCGTCGATCTGCTCACGCGTCAGCGGCGTTTCAGTGCCGATGGTGCCCTGGGTTTCAACGTGGATGGTGTGGCCCAGCGCGTGAGCCCCCTTAATCAGTTTTTCGCGCGCAATGTAGGTATGCGCGATGCCTGCGGTGCAGGCCGCTACACAGACGATATTCATGTGGCACCTCAAGGTGTTGGGTGTTAACAGAGGTCGGTTTCGGCGTACTGACTAAACAGCCGGATGATATTGCCGGGGTCATTCTCCGCCAGCAGTCGGGCTATCACCTCATCATCGGCCAGCGCGCTGGCCACCTGCGACAACAGGCGAATATGGGTAGTGTTCTGATCTTCCAGCCGCACGGCGAACAGGATGATGCAGCGCACCTGGCTGCCATCCAGCGTTTCCCACGGAATGTCCTGCTGGGTGCGGCCGATGGCGAGCGTGGTTTGTTTGACCGCCGACGATTTGCCGTGCGGAATCGCGATATGGTTTTCGAAGCCGGTCGAGCCTTCCGCTTCACGCAGCCAGACATCGGCAATAAACGCGGCGCGATCGCTGATGGCGCCGTCACTCACCAGCAGATCGGTGAGTTCGTTGATCGCCTCTTCTTTACTGGTGGCGCTAAGCGCCAGGTTAACGCGGCGCGGCGTCAGAATGCGGGAAATGTCCATGGTTGCTCCTCATTCAATCAGTGTGCGGCCAACGCGCAGGGCGTGCCGTTGGGCAGCTGGCTGCCAATCATGGCGTCAGTGACCCGCCGGATATCGTCATCATTAAAAAAGGCGCTGACATACACGGCCGGAATGGCACCGGCGTCGAGGTGGATGGTGGTAATCACCAAATCCACCGCGTGGTGCTGACAAAACGCCGCCTGATTGCTGGCTGACACCACGCCGGCAATTTCCCAGTCCGGAAAAGCGCGTAATATGCGGCTCTTTAGCAGGTGCGAGGTACCCACGCCGCTGGAGCACACCACCAGGATGCGTTTGTGGGCGATCTGCCGCTCCAGTGCCGCCTGGAAATGGACGCACAGATAACCAATTTCATCCTCAGCCACCGGCGACAGGGCGAAGGTGCGCGCGGTCAGCTGCATTGCCTGCTGGGTCAGAGAAAATATCTCTTTCATTTCCTGTTTAATATCATCCAGCAGCGGATTGCGAATATGAATGTGATATTTAAGCCGGTTTAATAATGGCTTTATATGCACCAGTAAACCGTCAAATAATAAACGGTCCTGAGATAAGTCCTGCTGAATAAACGCCGAGAAACGATCAATTAATTCGCAGGTTATTTTAACCGACTCGGCAGTGGAAAATTGATTATGCAGCGTCACCTGATCGCCACGCTCTTCCACCACAATGCCGGAGGAGACGATATATTGATAAATAAAGCCGACTTCATCAGCCGGCAATGCACAGCCGATGCGCTGCTCAATGCGCGCCACCATCTGCCGGGCAATGGTGAGAATCGACTGATCCAGATCGTGCGCGGTGGTGAGAATGTCCAGCGCCAGCGCGTTGCCCTGCGCCATGCGGTGCATCATGATCAGGATGTGCGTGCACAGATTGAGATACCAGGCATCGCCCAGCGGATAACTCAGCTGCTGCTCCATCTGTTGTAGCAGCGCCTGCACAAAGGCCACATCCTCTTCGCCAAAATAGTGCACCAGCGCCTGCTGGCTGCCGGGATCGAGCCGCGGCAGCAGCGGCGTACCGGCGACCTGTTGCTGCATCACATCGTTGATCAGCGACACCATCGCCTGACGCAGCGCCTGCTCATGGCCCTCTATGTGCGTGCCGCCCGGGCCGCGCTGCAGCGTTAATCCCAGCGGCTGCAGCCACTCTTCAATCACTTTCAGGTCATTCACAATCGAGGCGTGGCTGATAAAGTAGCGCTCGGAGAGCTTGCTGATTGACGTAGCACGCGGCGCATCGCTCAGGAGCTGGGAGGCGATTTTTATCCGCCGGCTGTTATGACTGAGCGCGTCGCCGGCCTCGTCGCCGTTCAGCTGCTGCTCCAGCTGCAAACGCTGCTGCATATCCTCAACCCGCAGCCGCACACCGCGGCCAGGGGTTTTCTCCAGCGTCAGCGCCCAGTTGCTGAGCCAGCTCTCCAGCCACTGCAGGTCGCGCTGAATGGTCTTTCCGGAGACACCGAGCTGTAACGCCAGCTGACCAATCGGCTGCGGCGCCGCCTGTTGCAACAGCAATTTCACTAACCGGTGTTGTCGCGAAGTCAGTATTTGCATTCGGTCACCCTTTATTTTGGTAAAACCTAATGGGATTTTTCCCTGTGGCATTTATTTCATTGCCAGCAAGCCGTCGCGAAAAAGGTGTGTCGTATGGAGTATGAATTTAGGAAAGGATGGCGGCAGCAACAATACTAAATGTTGTCCCGTCAGGCGGACAGCATTAATACACCGCGATGACAGGAAATTAAATGCGAGTTTGCTCACACAATAAAGTGCTAAATAAGTGTGATGATGCTCCCAATCCTTTTTATTTTTCCAACCGGCGTCACGTTATTTAAAGCCGGGAGATTCTTTCTGTCCTCAACGGCTTCCCTGTGACTAAATCCCGCGAATAAGGTACTATCCTCGCCAAATGACCGCCGGATGACCCGCCGTTGCGGGCCACGAAGTGAGGATGCCAGCTTAATGAGTGAAATGACACAGGATGGCGCAGAGCGCCTTGCGCTGCATGAATTTACGGAAAACGCCTACCTGAACTACTCCATGTACGTCATCATGGACCGGGCGTTGCCGTTTATCGGCGATGGCCTGAAGCCGGTTCAGCGCCGCATCGTCTATGCCATGTCCGAACTGGGGCTGAACGCCAGCGCCAAGTTCAAGAAATCCGCCCGTACCGTCGGCGACGTGCTGGGTAAATACCATCCGCACGGCGACAGCGCCTGTTACGAAGCGATGGTGCTGATGGCGCAGCCGTTCTCCTACCGCTATCCGCTGGTGGATGGCCAGGGCAACTGGGGGGCGCCGGACGATCCGAAATCCTTCGCGGCGATGCGTTATACCGAATCCCGCCTGTCGAAATATGCCGAAGTGCTGCTCGGCGAACTGGGGCAGGGCACCGTTGACTGGGTGCCGAACTTCGACGGCACGCTGCAGGAGCCGAAGATGCTGCCGGCGCGCCTGCCGAACATCCTGCTGAACGGCACCACCGGCATCGCGGTCGGTATGGCGACCGACATTCCGCCGCACAACCTGCGTGAAGTGGCCAAAGCCGCCATCGACCCTGATTGAGCAGCCGAAAGCCTCGCTCGACGATCTGCTGGATATCGTGCAGGGGCCGGATTTCCCGACCGAAGCCGAGATCATCACCCCGCGCGCGGAAATCCGCAAAATCTACCAGAACGGTCGCGGCTCGGTGCGCATGCGCGCGGTGTGGAATAAAGAGGACGGCGCCGTGGTGATCACCGCGCTGCCGCATCAGGTTTCCGGTGCCAAGGTGCTGGAGCAGATCGCCGCCCAGATGCGGCAATAAAAAGCTGCCGATGGTCGACGACCTGCGCGACGAATCGGACCACGAGAACCCGACCCGTCTGGTGATTGTGCCGCGCTCCAACCGCGTGGATATGGAGCAGGTGATGAACCACCTGTTCGCCACCACCGATCTGGAGAAAAGCTACCGCATCAACCTGAACATGATCGGCCTGGACGGCCGCCCGGCGGTGAAAAACCTGCTGGAGATCCTCACCGAATGGCTGACGTTCCGCCGCGATACCGTACGCCGCCGTCTGAACCATCGTCTGGAGAAAGTGCTGAAGCGCCTGCATATCCTTGAAGGTTTGCTGGTGGCGTTCCTCAATATCGACGAGGTGATTGACATCATCCGTACCGAGGACGAGCCGAAGCCGGCGCTGATGTCGCGCTTTGGCATCAGCGAAACCCAGGCCGAAGCGATCCTCGAGCTGAAACTGCGCCATCTCGCCAAACTGGAAGAGATGAAGATCCGCGGCGAGCAGAACGAGCTGGAAAAAGAGCGCGATCAGCTGCAGGCGATCCTCGCGTCCGAGCGCAAGATGAACAACCTGCTGAAGAAAGAGCTGCAGGCCGATGCCAGACGCGTTTGGCGACGACCGCCGTTCGCCGCTGCACGAGCGTGAAGAAGCGAAGGCGATGAACGAGCACGACATGCAGCCGTCCGAGCCGGTGACCATTGTGCTGTCGCAGAGGGGCTGGGTGCGCAGCGCCAAAGGCCACGATATCGACGCGGCGGGGCCTGAGCTACAAAGCGGGCGACAGCTTCAGAGCGGCGGTGAAAGGCAAGAGCAACCAGCCGGTGGCGTTTATCGACTCCACCGGGCGCAGCTACGCCATCGACCCGATCACGCTGCCTTCCGCGCGCGGGCAGGGCGAGCCGCTGACCGGCAAGCTGACGCTGCCGCCGGGCGCGACGGTTGACCATATGCTGATGGAAGCCGACGATCAGAAGCTGCTGCTGGCGTCCGATGCGGGCTACGGCTTTATCTGTACCTTCAACGATCTGGTTTCCCGCAACCGTGCCGGTAAGGCGCTGATTAGCCTGCCGGACAACGCTCACGTGATGGCACCGCTGGTGATTGAGAACGAAAGCGACATGCTGCTGGCGATCACCACCGCCGGACGCATGCTGATGTTCCCGGTCAGCGATCTGCCTGAGCTGTCAAAAGGCAAGGGCAACAAGATCATCAACATCCCGTCGGCGGAGGCCGCGAAAGGCGAAGATGGCCTGGCGCACCTCTTCCTTCTGCCGCCGCAGAGCACGCTGACCATTCACGTCGGCAAGCGCAAAATCAAGCTTCGTCCGGAAGAGCTGCAGAAGGTGGTGGGTGAGCGCGGTCGCCGCGGTTCGCTGATGCGCGGTCTGCAGCGTATCGATCGCGTGGAGATAGACTCTCCTGCACGCAGCGCTGCGGGTGACAGCGAAGAGTAATGTCGTGATATCCCCCTCTGTCCGGAGGGGGAATTTCAATAAAATTTCCCGTAAAATCGTTGTTAATTCGTGCGTTGCGATTAACAATACGCGCTCGTAATAAAGTCCTTACCTGGCCACAGGTGAAGTATAATTGTCAGCTGTTAGGGCTTCAGAGGTCGCTATGCTATATATTGTTCGTCTTATTCTTACCGTTATCTACTGCATTCTGGTCTGTATTTTCGGCTCTATTTATTGCCTGTTCAGCCCGCGTAATCCGAAGCATGTCGCCACCTTTGGCCATATGTTCGGGCGCCTTGCTCCGCTGTTTGGCCTGAAGGTTGAAAAACGTCTGCCGGAAGGGGCGGAGAATTTCGGTAACGCCATCTATATCGCCAACCATCAGAACAACTACGATATGGTGACGGCCTCTAATATCGTGCTGCCGCCCACCGTGACGGTGGGCAAAAAAAGCCTGCTGTGGATCCCGTTTTTCGGCCAGCTTTACTGGCTGACCGGTAACCTGCTGATCGACCGTGATAACCGTGCCAAAGCGCACGGCACCATTGCGGAGGTGGTGAAGCAGTTTAAAAAGAGCAAAATTTCAATCTGGATGTTCCCGGAAGGGACGCGCAGCCGCGGTCGCGGCCTGCTGCCGTTTAAAACCGGCGCGTTTCATGCGGCAATTGCGGCAGGTGTTCCAATTATTCCGGTGTGCGTTTCCAATACTTCGAATAAGATTAATCTTAACCGCCTGAATAACGGGCTGGTGATTGTCGAAATGCTGCCACCCGTCGATACCAGCAAATACGGTAAAGACCAGGTGCGCGAGCTGGCCGCGCACTGCCGTGATCTGATGGCGGCTAAGCTGGAAGTATTGGAGCGCTTGATAAAGAAGTCGCCGAACGCGAAAAGGGGGCGGGGGTAAGAATTTATCCGGCCGGAAGGGAGAATGGCTCACCCGCAGCGCGCAATGGCTCGATCTGTCGGGTGCATTGATTTGCTGCGGATTCCCGCCGTTTGTAGGGTGCGCGTTCATGCGCTACCGGGTCCGATGCGCTGCTGACGAGCCGCGCGTTTGGGCGTTTCACACGGTTTACATGGACACGGCGTTTTCACGCCGCTCAGAAGGTTGAAGCTTATATGTCACTCAGTCGGCGTCAGTTTATTCAGGCTTCGGGGATCGCCCTTTGTGCGGGTGCGATGCCGCTGACAGCCAGCGCCGCCGGGCAGCAACAGCCGCTGCCTATTCCGCCGCTGCTTGAATCCCGTCGCGGTCAGCCGCTGTTCCTGACGCTGCAGCGCAGCCACTGGTCCTTTACCCAGGGGACGCGTGCGCCGGTCTGGGGCATTAACGGACGTTACCTTGGGCCGACCATACGCGTGTGGAATGGCGATGACGTTAAGCTCATCTACAGTAACCGTACCCCTGAAAATGTCGCCATGACCATCAGCGGTTTGCAGGTGCCTGGCCCGCTGATGGGCGGCGCGGCGCGCATGATGTCACCCAGCGCCGACTGGGCGCCGGTGCTGCCGATTCGCCAGAGCGCGGCCACCCTGTGGTATCACGCCAACACGCCGAACCGCACGGCGCAGCAGGTCTACAACGGCCTGGCCGGCATGTGGCTGGTGGAAGATGAAGTCAGCAAATCGCTGCCGATGCCGAACCACTACGGCGTGGATGATTTCCCGATGATCATTCAGGACAAACGTCTGGATAACTTCGGCACGCCGGAATACAGCGCGCCGGGCAGCGGCGGCTTCGTCGGCGATACGCTGCTGGTTAACGGCGCGCAAAGCCCGTATGTCGAAGTGTCGCGCGGCTGGGTGCGCCTGCGCCTGCTCAACGCGTCCAACTCGCGCCGCTATCAGCTGCAAATGAGCGATGGCCGTCCGCTGCACGTGATCTCCGGCGATCAGGGCTTTTTACCGGCGCCGGTGTCCGTCAAACAGCTGTCGCTCGCGCCGGGCGAACGTCGCGAAGTGCTGATGGATATGACCAACGGGGATGAAGTGTCGATCACCTGCGGTGAGGCGGCGAGCATTATGGACCGTCTGCGCGGGCTCTTTGAGCCGTCGAGCATTCTTGTCTCTACCCTGGTGCTGACGCTGCGTCCAACCGGCCTGCTGCCGCTGGTGACCGATAGCCTGCCGATGCGTCTGCTGGCGGATCAGATCTTGAGCGGCTCGCCGGTGCGCACCCGTGATTTCCGCCTGGGCGACGGACGCCGGGCATCAACGGCGCGCTGTGGGACATCAACCGCATCGATATCACCGCGCAGCAGGGCACCTGGGAGCGCTGGACGGTGCGTTCAGATATGCCGCAGTCGTTCCATATTGAGGGCGTGTCGTTCCTGATCCGCAACGTCAACGGCGCGCTGCCGTTCCCGGAAGATCGCGGCTGGAAAGATACCGTCTGGGTGGACGGCCAGGTCGAGCTGCTGGTGTATTTCGGTCAGCCTTCGTCGGAGCACTTCCCGTTTGTCTATTCCACAGCCAGACGCTGGAAATGGCCGATCGCGGCACCGCCGGCCAGATGGTGGTGAATCCGGTCGGGTGAGGTGCGTTTCTTTTCCCTCACCCTAACCCTCTCCCGCCAGCGGGAGAGGGAACCGTTTTGTGCCGTATTACCCCCACTGGCACACCGCTTCAGATTCGCGCGGACATCTCCCTCTCCCGCATGCGGGAGAGGGCCGGGGTGAGGGGGCAAACCGCACCACTAATCCACGATACCCCCGTCACACGTCACCCATTAAACTCTTCCGGATCCGGTCCCAGCCGCTTGCCTTTATCCAGCTTCGCGATCTCGCTCACTTCTGACTTATCCAGCCGGAAATCAAACACCTGGAAGTTCTCCTGAATGCGTGCCGGTGTTACCGACTTTGGAATCACCACCAGGCCGCTGTCCAGATGCCAGCGAATCACAATCTGCGCCGGCGTCTTACTGTACTTCTTCGCCAGCTCGCGAATGATCTCCTGATCAAACACGCCTTCACCGCCCTGCGCCAGCGGGCTCCACGACTCGGTCTGAATCTGATGCAGCGCATTCCATGCATGCAGCGTGCGCTGTTGCAGCATCGGATGCAGTTCAATCTGATTCACCACCGGCGACACGCCGGTTTCATCAATCAGCCGCTTGAGGTGCGCTTCATGGAAGTTGCACACGCCGATGCTTTTCGCCAGGCCCTGCTGTTGCAGTTCCACCATTTTCTTCCACGCATCGACGTAGTGGTCTTTCTGCGGGCACGGCCAGTGCATCAGATAGAGATCCACCTGCTCCAGTTGCAGCTTCTTCAGGCTGGTCTCCATCGCCTGCTCAACGTTCTGCTGGTCATCATTCCACAGTTTGGTGGTGATAAAGATCTCATCGCGCGCCACGTCGGTTTCCTGCAGCGCCTGGCCAATCGCCTCTTCATTTTTATACGCGGCGGCGGTATCGATGGAGCGATAGCCGACCTTCAGCGCTTCCAGCACGGCGTTGCGCGCTTCATCAATGCTGGCCTGCCAGACGCCAAGGCCGAGTTGCGGCATCATGTTGCCGTCGTGCAGTTTAATCCGGGGTTGCTCTGCCATAGTGACTCCTTATCGGTTGCAGTGACTTACCGTAGAAACGATGTGCTTAAGTCTAGTCAACAAACCTGACCTGAGGATCATTGTGGCAACCGAACGGCACTTTCGCCCGGTGCAATCCTGCAAAAATCTTGCCTGATTCTCCAGCCATCTGGAGCTTTATGCAGCAATACGGCACACTGCGTTTTTTGCTGCCCGAGAGAGTGCCATGCCGAACGATGCCCTTTGCCGCCAGCTGGCGCAGCGCGTGATCACGCTGATGCGCGAGCCACAAAAGCCGCTGTGTGCGGTGGAAAACGTACGGTTGATCTACGCTGAGGAACCGCTGCCGCGCACGCCGATGTTGTATCCGGCGGGCATCGTGATCCTGTTTCAGGGACACAAAACCGGCTACCTCGGCAGTACGGTGTTTCGCTACGACGCCACCAAATATCTGATGCTCACGGTCACGCTGCCGGTGGAGTGCGAAACCGACGCCACGCCGCAGCAGCCGCTGGCCGGCATGAGTCTCACCGTGGATCCGGCCAGTTTGCAGGATTTGCTGTTAAGCATTGGCGATGACGAGCAGTTTCAGCCGCAGCCGCAAACCTCCGGCATTCACTCTGCGTTCCTGAGTGAGGAGATCCTCTGCGCCGCTGAACGTCTGCTGGATGTGATGGAGAAGCCGCTGGACGCCCGCATTCTCGGCAAGCAGATTGTCCGCGAAATCCTCTATCACGTGCTGACCGGGCCGGGCGGCGGCGCGCTGCTGGCGCTGGTGAGCCGACAGAC
This sequence comes from Enterobacterales bacterium, assembly GCA_039593615.1. Classification (GTDB taxonomy): domain Bacteria; phylum Pseudomonadota; class Gammaproteobacteria; order Enterobacterales; family Enterobacteriaceae; genus Enterobacter. The sequence continues at coordinate 48,078 of JBCNOY010000023.1, forward strand.
GCACTTCAGCCTGATGGCCCGGGCGCTGCGCCGCATTGAAAGCCAGTACACGGAAAACCTCAGCGTGGACCAGCTGGCGGCGGAAGCCAACATGAGCGTCTCGGCGTTTCACCATAACTTTAAGTCGGTGACCAGCACCTCGCCGCTGCAGTACCTCAAAACCTACCGGCTGCATAAGGCGCGGATGCTGATGATCCACGACGGCATGAAGGCCAGCGCGGCGGCGATGCGGGTGGGCTATGAAAGCGCGTCGCAGTTCAGTCGGGAGTTTAAGCGCTATTTCGGCGTCACGCCGGGAGAAGATGCGAGCCGCGCGCGCCAGACCGGGGCGCTGCAGCCGTTTGACGCCGCCTGAAACGGCGGCGGGTTAGCGAGAGGCTCACCGGCTTTGCTGAATTTGCGACGTACTTCTTCCAGATCACCACCGCGATGGTTCCCACCAGACCCGCCACCAGCAGGAACATCGGCAGCACCATCAGGAAGGTCATCACCTGATCTTCGTGGTGTTTCACAAAGGGGATCATATTCAGCGCGTAGCCGAGCGTTGTGACCACACCAACCCACAGCAGGGCGCTCAGCCAGTTGAAGAACTGGAAGCGGCGGTTCGACAGACCGGAAATGCCCGCCATCGTCGGCAGAAGCGTGCGCACGAACGCCAGGAAGCGGCCGGCCAGCAGCGCCAGCAGGCCGTGGCGGTCGAACATGCAGGTCGCGCGCTGATGATATTTATGCGGCAGCTGCGCCAGCCAGCTTTTGACGACGCGCGTATTCCCCAGCCAGCGGCCCTGCAGATAGCTCAGCCAGCAGCCGAGGCTGGCAGCGGAGGTGAGGATAACCATCGTTGGCGTGAAGTCCATGACGCCTTTGCCGATTAACGCCCCGGCAAGTAAAAGCAGGCTGTCACCGGGTAAAAACGAGGCTGGCAGTAATCCATTTTCCAGAAACAGAGTTGCGAACATCACGAAGTAGACGATACCGACGACGTGAGGATCCGCCAGCGCGGCAAAATCGTGGTGCCAGAGCGCCGCGATAATATCTTGAATAACAGCCATGGACTTTCCTGTGGAACAGCAGATATAGCGCTATTGTACTCCCTTATTCGCCCGTCGGGTTTGATCCCGGGCGCAACTCATGTTGACTCTCGCGCTACGCCGCAGACCCGGATGGGTTTCCAAAAAGTTTCCGGTGTACCTTTTTAGCCAGCACTCTACACGATACGCTCGAACCCTGCTGCTAAATCCGCAATCAGATCGTCAACATTTTCTAAACCGATATGCAGTCGAATCAGGGTACCGCTGAAGTCCACGTCGCCCGCCGGGGCGCAGGGCCGCAATCTGTTCCGGCTGGTTAGCCAGGATCAGGGATTCAAAACCGCCCCACGAGTAGGCCATGCTGAAGAGGGTAAAATTATCCAGATAGCTTGCCAGCTCGTCGTTATTCAGCCGTTTTTTCAGCACGAACGAGAACAGCCCGCTGCTGCCTGTAAAGTCACGCTGCCAGAACTCGTGGCCTTTACTGCCGGGTAGCGCGGGGTGATTCACGCGCTCAACCTGCGGATGCTGCGCCAGCCATTCGGCCACCTTCAGGCTGCTTTCATGGTGCTGACGCAGGCGAACGCCCAGCGTGCGCAGACCGCGGCTGGTCATGTAGGCCGTGTCGGCATCCACCATCTGGCCCATCAGGTAGGCATTTTCACGCAGCTGATCCCAGCAGCGCGCGTTGGAGACCGCCGTGCCAATCATGCCGTCGGAGTGGCCAATCAGGTATTTCGTCGCCGGCCTGAATCGAAATATCAATGTCGAATGTCCAGCGCTTTAAACAGCACGCCCGCCGCCCAGGTGTTGTCGATCATAATGATCGCCTCTGGCGCTTTGCTGCGCACGGCCTTCACGATAGCCGGCACGTCGTGCACTTCCATGGTGAGTGACCCCGGAGATTCCAGGAACACAATGCGCGTGTTTGGCTGAATAAGTTCGGCAATACCTTCACCAATCAGCGGGTCGAACCAGCCGGTGGTCACGCCGAGCTTGCTGAGGATTTTGGTGCAGAAGTCCTGGCTGGGCTCGTAGGCGGTGTTGGTCATCAGGATGTGATCGCCCTGTTCCACAAACGCCAGAATGGTATTGGCGACCGCCGCCGCCCCGCACGGGAACAGCGCGCAGCCTGCGCCGCCTTCCAGCTCGCACATCGCTTCCTGCAGAGAAAAATGGGTTAGCGTGCCGCGACGGCCATAAAACAGCCCGCCTTTTGCGCGGTTGCGCGTGGCGATTTTTTTCTCCTCAACGGTGTCAAACACCAGCGAGGAGGCGCGTTGAATCACGCTGTTAACCGATCCCTGGGTATATTTTTTGCTGCGTCCTGCCTGTACCAGCGTGGTATCAAGATGCTTCTTTGTCATGTTCGCTAACCCTGTTTTTATACGTCTGGACGTCCAGACTACCACGATTGGAAAAAACTGCACCCGCAGGCTTATCGAATAAGCAGAAAATATTAGCAAAAAACCGCATAAGAAATTTTTACTGCGTAAGCGCAAGGAAAGTGAACGAAAATTGCGGCACTATGCAAATACTAATGAGAACTACTATCAATTCGACGACGTTTTGATATTATTACGCTCAGATTTTGTGATTTGCGTCCTGGAGATACAGAGTGGGTAATAATTTGATGCAGACGGATCTCTCCGTTTGGGGCATGTATCAGCATGCTGACATCGTGGTTAAGATTGTGATGATCGGCCTGATTCTGGCGTCCGTTGTCACCTGGGCTATTTTCTTCAGCAAGAGCGCCGAGCTGCTTTCGCAGAAGCGTCGCCTCAAGCGGGAACAGCAGCAGCTGGCTGAAGCCCGCTCTCTGGATCAGGCTTCAGATATGACCTCATCCTTCCACGCGAAAAGCCTGACCACCCTGCTGGTGAATGAAGCACAGAACGAGCTGGAACTCTCCGCGGGCAGTGAAGATAACGAAGGCATCAAAGAGCGTACCGGTTTCCGCCTGGAGCGTCGCGTGGCGGCCGTGGGCCGCCACATGGGGCGCGGCAATGGTTATCTGGCGACCATCGGCGCGATCTCACCGTTTATCGGTCTGTTCGGTACGGTCTGGGGCATCATGAACAGCTTTATCGGTATCGCGCAGACCCAAACCACCAACCTGGCGGTCGTGGCGCCGGGTATCGCAGAAGCGCTGTTGGCGACGGCAATCGGTCTGGTTGCCGCTATTCCGGCGGTGGTCATCTACAACATCTTCGCGCGTATGATTGGCAGCTACAAAGCCACGCTGGGTGACGTTGCCGCGCAGGTTCTGCTGCTGCAAAGTCGCGATCTCGACCTGAATGCCAGCTCGGTTAAGCCGGTGCATGCGGCGTCTAAACTGCGCGCAGGTTAATAGTATGGCGATGCGTCTAAACGAAAATCTGGACGATAACGGCGAAATGCATGAGATCAACGTGACGCCGTTTATCGACGTCATGCTGGTTCTGCTGATTATCTTCATGGTGGCCGCGCCGCTGGCCACGGTGGATGTGAAGGTGAATCTGCCGGCCTCGTCCAGCCAGCCGCAGCCGCGTCCGGAAAAGCCTGTCTACCTGTCGGTGAAAGCGGATAACACCATGTTCATCGGCAACGATCCGGTAACCGACGAGACGATGGTTAACCAGCTCAATGCCGCGCAAACCGAAGGTAAGAAAGACACCACGATCTTCTTCCGTGCGGATAAAACCGTGGATTATGAAACGATGATGAAGGTGATGGATCACGCTGCATCAGGCGGGTTATCTGAAGATTGGTCTGGTGGGCATGGAGACGGTGAAGAAATAGTTTCACCGGCGTAAACCCAGCCAGCTTATCTGTAAGGTCGTCAATTATGACGACCTTTTTTATTGCGGCGGCCGGAGCAGGCCGCCATGTCAGGATGCGGTGCCGAACCGCGGTTAAACCAGATTCACCGTTACACCGTCCTGCACCAGCAATTCGGCGTCGCCGTGGCTGAACACGTGGTACTGGCTGCCGGCTATGGTCACGGTGCCGGTTTGCTCGGTCCATCCCTCTTGCTCGCTGCCTTCAGGCAGGATATCTTCCAGACGTACGGTGTCGCCCTGATTGCCGTTGACCATCAGCTGGGTTTTGCCGTCGTCGATGAAGAGATCTTTGGTTCCTTTAGAGAAAATTTCTTCTACTGTTAAATTATCCAGTGCAATAAACGCATCGGCGTCAAATGTGGAAATTTCATTTAATGATACATCAGTGGATTTGACAACATTATCCTTTATACCCCAGTCGAAATTGTCTAAGGAGAAAATGTCATAGTATGATCTTCCAGCATAGTCTGTCCAGGAACTATTGGACGCCGATACTTTACTTATTAATTCTCCTTCTGGGGCAATAAACTCATAAGCATGATGGCCATATTTTTTATCAACTACAATTGACCCTATACGCTCATTTTTTTCATTGTAAAAAGATACTGTATTATATTGGCTGTATCCAAAAGCAGCATCAAACTTAAAGTAGTTTGATTTCTCAATATAAAAATAAACGGCCGATTGTTTGTTAGTAGAAAAGTTAGAGTTATGGAAATCATTTCCGATCGTTAAACTATCCTTTTGATAGGCGAGCCCATAATAATGATATACTTTGATGCCGGAGGCTAAAGTGACTGTGTTACCTGGTATAAGTATAAATGCTCCATTACTAAAATCTTCGCGACTGCTGGTAAAGTCGGTTTCTCTGACGTTTATTTCAAATGTACTCTGTGCTTTTTCGTTTGTATGAGCATTGAAAGTCCAGTTCCCATAATTAAGTCTTGGCGGGGAAAATGTCCATTCTCCATATATATTAGCAGTCACTGAGGCGATGTTTTTACTGCTGTTTCCAAGATAGTATTCTATATAGACAGTGCTGTTGGCTTCGGCATGGCCTTGTAGCTCGGGAGTTGTATCGTCAGTTATACTACCAGATGCTAATTTTCCTTGTGTTTTACCCACATTATCCAGGGCGAAATCAATAGTTGGAGCAAGATTATTATCAATCACATTGAGTTTGAACTTGGGTGTGAATGCGCCACTATTACCACTTTTTGCCCGGAACTCCCAGTTACCATTACCTAATTCGATAGGTAGTGTAAATTCCCAGTTACCATCAGCACCAACCTGAACTGAATAACCTGGAATCCAGGGGGCTCCAGCTTTGCCATATTCAATATAAACAATACTGTTTGCTTCGGCGCGCCCATGTAACGTAGGTGTGCGGTCATCTGTCCGGGCGGAATTCCCTAACATGCCAGTGGCAAGACCATAATTATCCCAGGCGTAAGCAATCGTGGTCTCGCTTGCAGGCGCCAAATCAATATTAAGGGTGAATTCGTTACTCCACTCGTCGCCGGCATTTGCTCTGAATTGCCAGTTGCCTTCGGTTAGCGCCGGATTCGGTGTCCAGCTCCAGCTGGTGCCGTTCATTACTGCATTACCGCCATCTACCCATTCACCCTGAGCATTCCGGTACTGAATCCGCACTACGCTGCCTGCTGGCGCGCTGCCGCGCAGTTCTGGCGTGGTATCATCGGTGATACCATCGCTCTTCAATGAGCCGGTCACGTTGCCGACGTTATCAACGGCATCAATGATTTTCGCCACGCCGCCCGGATCGACCGGTACTTCGCCGTCTTTACCTATAATAATTGTGAACTCATCCGACGGCTCACCCTCGCGCACCTTGTCCGCAAAGGTTTCACTCGCCACCAGCGTCAAATCATGCTGACCGTCGGTGAGGTCAATCTCCGGCTCGATCTTCCACATCCCGGTATGTTCATCCGCCTTCGCGCTGCCGATAACCGTATCGCCTTCCTTCAGATAAACAATCACGCCTTTCTCCGCGATGCCGGTCAGGGTCGGACGGCGGTCGTCGGTCATCTTGCCAGAATCGAAGCTGCCGGTGATGTCACCCTGATCGTCATACATGTTCAGCAGCGTCGGTGCTGCCGGCGGCGTGGTATCAACAATCAGCGTACGCAGCGTTGGCGCGCTCGGGTTGCCGGCCTTATCAACCGACTGGAAAGACATGTTGTAGTAACCATCCTCCAGCGGCGTGGATGGCGTCCAGCTCCAGTAGCCGTCGGCGGGATTGATATCAACCGTAAAGGTCTCTTTGCCGACGGTAATCAGCATGGTACCGCCCTTACCAATTTCAGACCTTGCGTAGCCAAAAAACGTGGGGGTATTGGTGTCGCGCTCGAGGTATTTCGCCTCTTCGTAATTGAACAGTTCCATGGAAAATATTCCTGTGTTGGTCGTCGGTTTATTGCAGCGAGGGCCGCCGCGCCTTGTTATAGAGAGCGCATTTTGTAATAGATGACGTAACACGCCGTATCAGACACGTCCCGAAGGGAGAAAAGTCCGAGCAGAGAAAAAGCAGGGGAAAGGGCAGGATGATGCCGTGCTGCGTGCACGGCATCGGAGGATTACACCAGCTCGATTTTCACGCCGTCCTGCACCAGCAACTCGGCGTCGCCGTGGCTCCAGACGTGATATTGCGTACCGGCGATGGTCAGCGTGCCGGTCTGCTGCGTCCAGCCGTCGACCGCTTCACCTGCCGGCAGAATATCCTGCAGCTGCACGCTGTCGCCTGGCTTGCCGTTAACCAGAAGCTGGGTGCTGTCATCCTCAACGAACAGGCCTTTGCCACCTTCGCTCAGCAGCTGGTGCAGCGTCAGCGCATCCGGCTGGGCTTCATCCTGCGCCTGCTGATCGAACGCGGCGTCCGGGCTGACGTCGAGCACGAATTTGCTGCTCCAGTTGCTCTTCATCTCGCCGGTTGAGGCGCGCGCCTGATATTCCCACACGCCTGGCTGATGCAGATAGGGTGAGGTAAAGCTCCATTTGCCGTCGGCATCGACCAGCACGCTGCCGGCGTGGCGCAAGCCTTCACCCTGCACGCCATATTCGATCTCAATCACCTGGCCCGGCGTGCCGCTGCCGTGCAGCGTTGGCGTGGTGTCATCGGTTGAGTCGTGCTGATAAACCGGCCCCTGCAGCGGGCCCGCGTTGTCCCAGGCGTAGTCGATGGTCGGTTCCAGCGGCGCGCCGGGGATCACCAGCAGCTCGAACTTATCGCTCCACGCGCTGGCTTTGCCATCGGCCACGCCGCGCGAGCGGAAACCCCATTCGCCAAAGTAGGTCAGTTCGAAGCCGGCGAACTGCCAGTTGCCCTGCGCATCGACTATCACGCTGCCCGCGCTGTGCCAGCCGCTGTTACTCAGGTTGTACTCAATTTCAACGATGCTGCCCGGCGCACCGCGACCTTCCAGCACCGGCGTTTTATCGTCGGTGGTGCCGCGATGGTACACCTGGCCGGTATGGGCGCCGGTATCGTCACGCGCACAGTCGATAGCCGGACGCAGATTTTCCAGCGCCGACATATTAAGGCTGAAATCCGGGCGGTAGTCGTCTTTGCTGTTCTCGTAGGAGGCATAGAAGGTGTAGATGCCGTCACCGCTGATCATCGCGCGTGACTGAATCACCCAGTCGCCGTTGGCATCGGTTTTAACGCTGCCTTTGTAGCCGATGCCGCCGTGATCGTTCTGTGCGAACAGATAAACGATACTGTTCGGCTCCGCGCGGCCCACGATCAGCGGCGAGAAGTCGTCGGTGGTGGAACCGCTGGCGAGCTGCCCCTGCACGGTGCCGACATCGTCAATGGCGTAGCTGATGGTTGGCGGCACCGGTCCGCTGTCAACCACAGTGATGTCGAAGTGGTCAGAAGGTTCGCTGACGCGACCAAACTCGTCGGTGGCGGTGACGGTTAGCTGATGCCCGCCCGCACCCAGCAGCGGCTTCAGCGACCATTCGCCGCTTTTACTGGCCACGGTGCTGCCAATCAGCCTGCCGTGATCGTACAGCCGCACCGTGCTGCCCGGCAGCGCATAGCCCTGCACTCTAGGCGTGGTGTCATCAATGGTGTGTCCGCGCCCGACCGGGCCGGTTTCGCTGCCGACGTCGTCAAACAGCGCGGTGATCGCCGGTTTGTCCGGCACCGAGAGCGCGACATCGACAGAGAACGGATGCGGTTCACCGCTGTTGCCGATGCGCGCCACCATGTCGTGGCTGCCTTCGCTCAGCGAGAACGGCGGCTGAAATGACCAGCTGCCGTCGGCGGCAATCGGCGTGCTGTAGCGGTGATCGTTGATAATGAATTCAATGATTTCACCGGCCTGCGCCGGCAGGCTGCCGCTCAGCAGCGGATAAGGTGTGCCCACTCGCAAGGTATTAATGGATAAAAAGGGGTCAAAGCTGAGAGGTGTTAGCATAAGTATTCTCCACCAAAATCATCAACGGCGTGATTACCGTTGCCTGCCCAGCTTAACGGGGGAGGGGATAGCGCCATGTACCAGAATCGTCTCGTTTCTAAGACTGCTCTTAATAAGTTCTGCTAATGAAAAAGGCATTAAAAAGAGCAGGATAAAGCTCATGACATGGCTTGTTTAGGCCTGATGGTGCTGAAGTTATGTCACCATAAAAGGTCGATAGTCTGTCCCGCGCCAGCCAGCGCAAAAGCCCAGAATTATTAACTTTCCTCATAAGCTGATCGGACCGGTCTTGTTAACTCTTTGTTACCTTTGTTTGTACTTTTGTAAAGTGCAATGGTGAACAGGATCACATCTATTCACGCGCCGGCAGGCTAAAACAGGAGAAAAACCAGGAAGGACGATATGAGCTCAAGTCACGCTTTACAAAAGTCATCGCAGGGCGGTGCCAAAACCATCTTTAGCGTTACCAGCGGCAACTTCCTGGAAATGTACGATTTCATGGTCTATGGCTACTACGCCACCGCCATCGCCAAGACCTTTTTCCCGGGCGACGACCCGTTCGCCTCGCTGATGCTGGCGCTGTTGACCGTGTTCGGCGCGGGCTTCCTGATGCGTCCGCTCGGCGCGATCGTGCTGGGCGCCTACATCGACCATCACGGCCGCCGCAAGGGGCTGATCCTGACGCTCGGCCTGATGGCGCTCGGCACGCTGGCGGTCGCCGTGGTGCCGGGCTACGCCACCATCGGCGCGGCGGCGCCGATCCTGGTGCTGCTGGGCCGCCTGCTGCAGGGCTTCTCGGCGGGCGTGGAACTGGGCGGCGTGTCGGTCTATCTGTCCGAAATCGCCCCCAAGGGCCGCAAGGGCTTTTACGTCAGCTGGCAGTCGGGCAGCCAGCAGGTGGCGGTGGTGTTCGCCGCGCTGCTGGGCGTGGTGCTGAATCATCTGCTGGCGGAGGACGCGGTGACCGAGCTGGGGCTGGCGCGTGCCGTTCGTGATCGGCTGCCTGATCGTGCCGTTCCTGTTCTGGATCCGCCGCACGCTGGAAGAGACCGAAGCGTTCAGCCAGCGCAAATCGCATCCGTCTATGGGCCAGATTGTGCGTTCAGTGGGGCAGAACTGGGCGCTGGTGCTGGCCGGCATGCTGATGGTGGTCATCACCACGGTGACGTTCTACATGATCACGGCCTTCACGCCGACCTTCGGCAAGGAGGAACCGTGCTGATGATGAGTGACAAGCAGAGCTTCCTCGTGACGCTGTGCGTCGGCCTGTCGAACCTCTTCTGGCTGCCGGTGATGGGCGCGCTGTCGGACCGCGTCGGCCGCCGGCCGGTGCTGATCACCTTCACCGTGCTGACGATCCTGACGACCTATCCGGTGCTGCACGGGCTGGTGGGATCGCCGACCTTTGCGCACCTGCTGGAGGTGGAGCTGTGGCTATCCTTCCTCTACGCCAGCTACAACGGCGCGATGGTGGTGGCGCTGACCGAGGTGATGCCGGCCGAAGTGCGCGCCGCGGGCTTCTCGCTGGCCTACAGCCTGGCGACCGCGCTGTTTGGCGGTTTTACGCCGGCGATTTCGAGCTATCTGATTCATGCTACTGGCGATAAAGCGATGCCGGGCGTCTGGCTGTCGTTTGCCGCAGTGTGCGGCCTGGTGGGCACGCTGCTGATCGGCCGCATGGTGAAACAGTACCAGGCGCGGCACAGCGCAACGGTAGTGGGCGCGTCGCTATAGTTAGAGTGCGCGCGCTGGACTCACCCTGCGTTTCTCTCACTGGCCCTCACCCTAACCCTCTCCCGCACGCGGGAGAGGGAACCGCTCGGTGCGGTTTCGCAGACCTGCGCTTCACCCAAACCCCCGCGCGATCGGCGCCTTCTCCCGCTGGCGGGAGAAGGCGGGGGATGAGGGGGCAAGCCAGCTGCTGCTCTGCCTGCTGGCCCTCACCCTAACCCTCTCCCGCACGCGGGAGAGGGAACCGCTCAGTGCGGTTTCGCAGACCTGCGCTTCACCTCAACAACCGCTCGATCGGCCCCTTCTCCCGCGTGTGGGAGAAGGCGGGGGATGAGGGGGCAAGCCTGCTCCTGCTCTGCGCGCTGGCCCTCACCCTAGCCCTCTCCCGCATGCGGGAGAGGGAACCGTTCAGTGCGGTTTCACAGACCTGCGCTTCACATCAACCCCCGCCCGATCAGCCCACTCCTTACCCACCCCGCTAAAACGCCACATCCACCACCACGCTATCGCTGTAATTGCCCGCTGCGGGCGTATTTTGCGTAGTCAGAATCTGCGCCGTATAGGTAAAGTTGCGCGTCACGGTATCCGCGTTGAGCGATGTCGAGGTCGCGCTGCTCCAGCGGTCGCTGCCGCTCGGGCCCCAGCGATTGGTGGTGGTGGTGCCTTTATAAATATCGTACGCCAGCCGGTTGGTGCCGCTCGCCATCTGGCGCGTGGTGCCGCTGTAATAGCTGCCATTACTCAGTCCTACCGTATACGTGCTGCCCTTTGAACACACCACGTTAATTGTCTGCTGCACGGTAGAAAAACTACCGACCAGCGGGGCACTGCCGAAGCTGACGTTCGGCGCCGTAATGGTGGTGCAGTCGTTGGTGATCACCATATTCACGGTGATCGGCATCGCCGTTCCGCTGCTGCTCTGCACCGTGCCGACGCACGCGCCCGCTACGTTCAACCCGGCGCACACGTTATAGCTCACCGTCAGCGTGATGGTGGTGGTGTAACTGCCGGCGGCAATCACCTGGCCAGGCACAGTACGGAAATAGAGTGGAATGACAAAATTGAGGCTGTTGCCGAGCGCCAGCAGCGCGGAAGAGTTCCAGCGATAGCTGCCGCCCTGGCGCAGTTCGGTGGCACAGGCGCTGTCGATGCACAGCTGAATCGGCACGTTATCGGTGCCGCTGGCAGACGCCTTCATAGTGGCGCGCGTGCCGCTCAGGTAGTTGGCGGTGGTAAACGCATAGGCGACGTAATCGCTGCCCAGCAGGTTGAGCGTGCCGGTGCCGCAGTTAACGTTGGTGTTACTGGAGGTATTGACCGCCGTCGACTGCACGTAAAACGTGGTTTGCGTGCCAAAGCTGGCGCTGGGGGCCGAAAGCGAACAGAGCGCGTAGCTGCTGGCCGGCAGCAGCCACAGCAGCAAGAACAGAAATTTCCTCATGGCGAGATCCCTGACTGTGAGTTGTTGGCGGCATTCACTGCCGTACCGGGCGCGGCAGGCGGCAGCGGGCAGGTGAGTGGACCGTAAGTCTGTAGCGCTTTAGGCTGTCCCTCAGCGATAGCCAGCGTGGTCTCGCACTGGCGCCCGTCCGGCGTCACCACGCGCATCGGGTTGCTGGCGCTAAGATCTTCCATCCACACGAGGCCGTCCCAGCCGACATATTCAGTAGCGCGATCGCGGCGCAATACCTGGCTGGAGACCGGCAGCGGCTGGCCGTCGCGGTCGTGCAGGATCACGCTGGCGGCGCGCAGGCGCTCCACCGGGAAATTCAGCAGATAGCCACTTTTGCGCTTCACCGCGAAGCGCTGCTCCACTTTGGGCGCGGTCATATCGGCTGGCAGATCGAGGGTATCGATATCGTACTTCGCACCGTAGTAGCTGCTGATGGACGGCACCAGCAAATAGCCGGCGTCATCGGTGCGGCCCATCGTCTGGTTTTCGTAGCGCACCGTCACGTCCGGATAGCGGGTTTTCACCACCACAAAGGCATCGTTGATGTTGTTGGCGGCGAACACATGGTTGTCCATCAGCACCAGCGAGCCGGTGAAATCGGCCCACTGCGTGGTGTTGTCATCGTTGCCGTAAAAGCCGGCGGAAGTATCAATCTTGTTGTTGCGATAGCGCAGGCTGCCCTGACGATAATCGCCGCTGTCGCCGCCCTGATGCGCCCATGACGCATCGTAAGCAAAACCGCCGTCGCTCGGCATGGCGCGCGACACGTACAGGCGCTGATTGCTTTGTCCCTGCTGATCGCGCTCGACGCTGATCGATGCGCTGCTCTGTTCGCCAAACGGAATCACCAGCGAAATCGCGCCGCTCCAGTCGCCCTGCTGCTGGTCGCGGCTGGCGGAGATGTACAGGCTGCTGTTGCCCCACAGGTTTTTACTCCACGATAAATTCCACAGGCGGGTGCGATCGCCGCTGCCGCCGGCGATGTCCAGATACGCCAGACCGAGGCTGCCGTACTGGCTGAGCGACAGGCTGGCAGTGTACTGCGCGCTGCGTCTGGCGAGCGAATAGCTGGTATTGGCGCTGTCGCCGCGGCTGCCGACCAGCGCCAGGTTGCCGAAATCCGCGCTGCGCAGCGTATGCTGAGTGCCGAGGCTGAACCAGCTGTTGTTGTACTGGTAACCCCAGCTGTACTGGGTGCCGGGCCTGCCGTCCAGCTGGCTCTGCGCCAGCGCGGCATTGATGACGCCCAGACTGCCCAGCTTCACCAGCGCGCCGGCACCGCCCATCGCCACGTCGCTGCTGCCTTCGGCGTGCGATTCCAGCGTCAGCCAGTCGCGCAGGCCGTAGCGATAGGATCCGCTGGCCGCCGCCGCGCCGTAATCAAAGTTTTTGATGCCGTAGTTTTCGCGAATTGCCCCGGCGGAGAAGGCGTAATCGGACAGGCCGGTTTTCAGCAGGCTGCTGGAGACGTAGAACGGCAGCGTCGTCGTCACCTGACGACCGACCGCGTCGGTGGTGGTGATCACCGCATCGCCCGCCCCGTTCACGAATGGCACATTGGTCAGCGACCACGGCCCCGGCTGCACGTTGGCCTGCGCGCTGCGGTAACCATTGATAAACAGATCGACTGACGACGGCACCGCCGCCTGGCCGCTAAAGGCCGGCAGCGGGTAAGTGACCAGATCCGGCCGCACGCTGAAGTCACGCGCGATCTGCACGCCGCCAAGGCGCACGCTGTTGCTCCAGCCCAGCGCATCCGTAATCAAATCCCCGGCGCGCCAGCTCAGCGCGGCGTTCTCGTTCTCGTTGCTGTACCAGGTGTCGTAGCGAATGTAACCCTGCTGCTGGCCGCGGGTGTCACCCGCAAGCTGCTGAATATAGACACCGTTGCTGGAGAACTGGCCGGCCGGGCCGAACAGGCGTAGCTCGTTCCAGCTGGAGAGGCGCGAACCGGCGTTGTCGGTGCGCGTGGCATAAAGGTCGTAGTTGAGCAGCGCGCCGTTGCTGGCCTGGCCGGGATAGCGCGGACCGTTTTGCGGCTGACCGAGCGTCTGCTCTGGCAGCCAGGCGGGCGGTACCGTCAGCAGCAGGCGCTGGCGGCGTTCATCGTATTCCACTTTGACTTCCCCCAACTGACCGGGAGCGACCTGTTCGCCAGCCAGCTTCGCCGCCGGAATGCCGGCGCGCTGCAGATCGCCGCTGCGCAGCCAGAACTCACCGTCGCGCCGCTCGACCGGCACAATCTCGCCCCGTTCGCGCTGGTTCACCACCAGTTCCAGCATGTATTGCTGGCCGCTGGCGCTGTGGCTGACGGCAGGCGGCGGTGGCAGCTCAGAGAAAGTCTCTGCGCTGCTCAGCGGGGAAAAACACAGCACGCTGGTCACCGCCAGCGCGCAGGGAGGCGGCGTCAGCTTCATCAGCGCGCGGCAGCGCTGCGCCAGTGAGTTTTATTCACCTCGGCCGCGAGTTCACCGCTCACCGGGCTGTTCAGCGGCCAGCGGTGGCTGCTGTTAGCCAGCACATAGCCAAACAGGCCGTTGCCGAGCGCGCGACCGCCGACGGTGACGTTGCTCAGGCGCGCGTGGCCGTTGCCGCGATTGGTCAGCTCCAGCCAGCGTTTGCCGTCGCGGCTGACCTGACGCCAGCTGAGATCGGCTTTGGCGCTATCGCGCGTCAGGCCATCGCCATAGACAAACAGCGGCACCGAGTAGCGCATCTGAAACGTCAGCCCGGCCTGATTCTCGCCCGGCGAGCGCGGCGTCGGGATCTCATCCAGCACCACGCGATAGGCTTGCTCCACGCCCGCGGGCGGCGCGCTCTGGCGAATCAGACGCACCAGCTGCTTCTGCCCCGGCTCCAGCCGCACCATCGGCGGGCTGGCGACCACCTGCTGCTGCGTTTGATACTGCTCCTGGCCGTCAATCTGCTGCCAGTTGAAGATGCGCACCTGCATGATGGTGGTGGCGTTACCGCGATTCTCCAGCCACAGTTCACTGGCTTTTTCCTGCGGATTGATGGCGGGATCGATCGGCCAGATCATCAGCGAGTTGGCCGCGAAGCTGGCGGGCGACAGGGCCAGAAGAAACCACAGAAGCAGGGCGCGCAGGCTTATCATCTTTCATCCTTTTTATGCTGCCGTCACCAGCTCAGGGTGACGGTTAACGTATCGGTATAGGTCCCGGCGCGCGTCGGGCCGGGCAGGGTTAACAGGCCATAAATCGGCAGCACGATGTTATTGGCGTTGCTGTAACTCAGCGCCACCGGCGAGTTAACCGGAATCGCCGTGGTGTGCGCTGCGTTGGTATACAGGCTGTAGGCCACGGTATCGGTGTTACTGGTGTGTTTGAGATTGCGGCTGCTGGTGTAATTGCTGCCGCCATTGATGCTCATGCTGAGGGCGGTACCCGGCGTGCAGGCGAGGGTGAGGGTGGTGCTTTGCACGTAGCTGGCGCTGACGCTGCTGCTCGCCACGCCCGACTGGGTGCCAAAATTCAGCGTGCCAAACACGCCGGTATTGGTACCGGAAATCACGCAGCCTGCCACCACTGACGCAGAGACCTGGAAGGTGGCCGTCGGCAAACTCCAGGCCGGGACGCTCCCTATCAGCAGGGCCAGGCTGCCAGCACGCAGCAGCCAGACCATCCTTCTTACCCCACCGCTGGCGTCAGTAGTTCACCGCCACGTTAATGGTATCGGTGTAGGTACCGGCCGGAATCAGTGGGTTAAAGCCGCCGCCGACTACCCGACCGTAAATGGCATAGTTGGTGCCGAGCGTCGGATCGGTGGTGCCGCTGGCGGCAATGTTGGTGTTGTTGGCGATGGCGGTGGTAAACGCGGCGTCGCTGTACAGCGTGTAAGCAATGCCCTGCGTATTGTTGGAGCCGAGGATCAGGTAACGCGGCTGGCCGCTCACCGTACCGTAAATGGTGGCCGGTGCCGGATTACTGCTGGTGACCTGCACATTGAAGGTCTGGCCGGTGGTGCAGCGGACAAAAATACCGTTCCCGGATGCACCCACCAGGGTGGCGTTTAAGGTATCAAAGGTTGCAGCGCTGCTACCAAAGTTCAGGGTACCGAAGTTAACCCCGCTGGTGGCGGACTGACCGTTCACCAGACAGCCAGTGGTGAGCGTCAATGTGGCATTGATGGTTCCCGTTGTGGTGGCAGCAAAAACCGTTGCAGGGGCGAGCGCGGCGCTCAGGCTGGTAGCCAAAAGAAAAAGCTTGAGTTTCATAATCAATCCTTACTGATTATCCAAGGTCAGTGCTTTTTCGCCTGGTGATTTATTAATGAAACGAACCCGTAAATAACAAGACGCCGCGATCGGCAAACGAACTTAATGCCCTGCCACCTAAGAAAATTCTTAAAGGCTGAGTTAGTGATTTATATCAGTTTTATTTACTATAGAACACCCTTTTGCCGCTTGTACAACGCACCGGAGAATTTTCGCTAATCAATTCTCCCTTTTCGCCGATAACGCAGTCATAACAAGGGCTGTCGGCCCGTTAAAAAAACCAAACGGCGAGTGTTTTCCCCCTCTACCGCGACTTCAGGTTCAATGCTATGTTCATGCATTAATCAGATATCATTACTTTTCCCGGCCGCGACAGACGATGAGAATAAAAAATAGCCGTGTAATACCTCCAGTTATTTATGGACCTGTTTTTGTGTCGCCACAGCGCGGGTGGTCATTAGCTACCTCTCATTGATGTTTTCACTTTTTCTGTTGTTAATTGACGATACCGCACCTGCGCCGCCGCGGGTTGAGTTGAGGAGCGCACATGTTGCTGGTTACCTGGGATAGCGTTCTGGTTGCCGTTTCGCTGATTGTGGCGTTTATCGCGGCGTTTACGGCGCTGGATACCGCCGGGCGCGTCGCCGTGTCGCGCGGCCTGCTGGCGAAACTGTGGCTGGTGGCCGGCGGTACGGCGATGGGCATTGGCATCTGGGCGATGCACTTCATTGGCATGCTGGCGATGATGATGCCGATGACCATGCGCTATGACATTCCGCTCACCGCCTTCTCGCTGCTGCTGGCAATTCTCACCAGCATCTTCGCCTTTGCGCAGGGCCTGCAGGGCAGCCATCTGACGCGCCGCCGGCTCCTGCGCGGCACGGTGATCCTCGGCAGCGGCGTGGTTGCCATGCACTATCTCGGCATGCTGGCGCTGCTGATCGAACCCGCCATTCACTGGGATTTGCGCCTGGTGGCGTTGTCGGTACTGATTGCCTACGGCGCATCCGGTGCCGCGCTGTGGCTGGCATTCCATCTGCGCCATGGCGAGAGCCTGCTGCTGATGCGCGCCTGCGCGGCGCTGGCGATGGGGGTGGCGATTGCCGGCATGCACTACACCGGCATGGCGGCCGCGCAGTTCAGCGCGCCCGGCAGCATGCAGCACCACGGCATGGGACAGGAGGGGCTGGCGGTGTGGGTAACCATCATCACGCTCACCATTCTCGGTCTGACGCTGCTGATCTCGATGCTGGATGCCCAGCTGCGCGCGGCGCGTCTTGCCGCCCGGCTGCGGCGCGCCAACAGCGAGCTGCGCCAGCTGGCGCTGCACGATACTCTCACCGCACTGCCCAATCGCGTCATGCTGGACCAGCAGCTCAGCATGCAAATCAAACACGCGACGCTGTATGACCAACCCTTTGCCCTGATGTTTATGGATCTCGACGGCTTCAAAGCGGTGAACGATACCTGGGGGCATCACGTCGGCGATCGTTTGCTGGTCGCCGTGGCCGAACGGCTGCGCACCCAGCTGGATGCGGACATTTTGCTGGCGCGCCTCGGCGGCGATGAGTTTGTCATGCTGTGTCCGCAGTACGCGGCAACCCAGGCTGAAGCGCTGGCGCAGCGGCTGGTGCACAGCATTGATGCACCGTTTGAGCTGGATCGTTACTCGCTGCGCGTCTCGCTCAGCATCGGTATTGTGATCTTCCCGCAGCATGGCCGCAGCCCGCAGGAGATGATGTTCAACGCGGACTCGGCCATGTACCACACCAAGCACAGCGGGCGTAACGGCTGGAGCCTGTTTGAACCGGTGATGAGCGCGGTGGCGCAGCATCAGCTGGCGCTGGCCAACGATTTATGGAACGCGCTGGAGTGCCAGGAGATGCGCCTGTTCTACCAGCCGAAATTTCGCGCGGGCGGGACCATTCTGATGGGTTTTGAGGCGTTACTGCGCTGGCAGCATCCGCGCCGCGGCTTGCTGATGCCGGATATGTTTCTGGCGCGCGCCGAGAAAACCGGCCAGATTGTGGCGCTCGGTAACTGGGTGATCAACGAAGCCTGCCGCCAGCTGCGGCAGTGGCAGGACGAGGGCAACCGCGACTGGAGCGTCTCGGTTAACCTCTCCGCACTGCAGTTTCATCAGCGCGATCTGATCGACACGCTGCGCCAGACGCTGCAGCGCTATCAGCTGCCGGAAGGCGCGCTGATGCTGGAAATCACGGAAAACATCGCCATGCGCGATCCGCAGTTCAGCCAGCAGCGCATCGCAGAACTGCAGCGGCTTGGCGTCAAAGTGGCCATCGACAACTTCGGCATTGGCTACGCCAATCTGCTGCACCTCAAGCATCTTGAGGCCAGCGAGCTGAAGATTGATCGCGCCTTCATTAACAGCCTGCGTGCCGACAGCGAGGATGCAACCGTGGTAACCGCCATGCTGACGCTGGCGCAAAGCCTTAACCTGCGCATGGTGGCGGAGGGCGTGGAGACCGAAGAGCAGCAGCGCCTGCTGACCGGTCTTGGCTTTGACACGCTGCAGGGGTATCTGCTGGGCAAACCGACGCCGGCGGAGCGCATCGGCGAATTCACCGCGTCAACGCCGATTGCACCGCACTTTCCTGATAACGTGCTGCCGCTCACCGGCGCCTGACCAGCAATTTTTGTTCTCCTTCACATCGGAAGCTTTCATCGTTCAGTGACTCATATCGGCAGCCGGTCTGCCGATAATTTCAATTATAAAACCAACATTTTCTTTTTCATTTCAACAACACCACAGCTGACTTAACGCAGCTTTTTTATATGGGAAATCACTATGTTAGTGACTTCGTACGATGCGTTTACCGTTCTCGTTTCGATACTGGTAGCGATGCTGGCCTCGTTTACCGCGCTGGATATGGCGGGGCGCGTCGCTTCCTCCACCGGCCGGGTGGCGCTGGTCTGGCTGCTGGGCGGCGGTTTCGCCATGGGCGTGGGCATCTGGGCCATGCACTTTATCGGCATGCTGTCGATGAGCCTGGATATGGTGATGAGCTACGATCCGCTGCTTACCGCCGCCTCAATGGTGGTGGCGATTCTTGCCTCCATCTTTGCCCTGTGGCTGGTGTGCTCGTCCGGCGACTTGCCGTGGCGACGGCTGCTGGGCGGCGCGCTGGTACTGGGTTCCGGCGTGGTGGCGATGCACTACACCGGCATGGCGGCGCTGATGTTTGAGCCGGGCATCAGCTGGAACTGGGGCTGGATTGCGGTTTCGGTGCTGATTGCGCTGGTGGCTTCCGGTGCCGCGCTGTGGCTGGCGTTCAACCTGCGCGAAGGACATGGCCGCGTCACGCTACTGCGCGTCGGGGCGGCCGTGGTGATGGGCTGCGCCATTGCCGGCATGCACTATACCGGCATGGCGGCGGCGAACTTCCCGATGCACAGCCACGCCACGCATCACGGCGTGAACAGCGACTGGCTGGCGATGCTGGTCACGGTAGTGACGCTGGCGATCCTCGGCATTACGCTGCTGGTTTCGATGCTCGACGCGCGTATGCAGGCGCGCACCTCGATCCTCGCGCGCTCGCTGGCAGAGGCCAACCGCGAGCTGGCCCAGCTGGCGCTGCACGATAACCTGACGCGACTGCCGAACCGCATCCTGCTGGAGGATCGTCTCGAGCAGGCGATCAACAAGGCCAACCGCGAGCGCTCGCAGTTTGCGCTGATGTTTATGGATCTCGACGGTTTCAAAGCGGTCAACGATGCCTTTGGTCACCACGTCGGCGATAACCTGCTGATTGCGGTAACCGAGCGCATGACCGACCAGATGAAAGGGCACTATACGCTGGCGCGGCTGGGCGGTGACGAGTTCGTGCTGCTGATTGAGATCGGCGATCCCAACGATGCCGCAGCGGTGGCGGATGCGCTGGTAAAAGCCGTGGATCGCCCGTTTAGCGTGTCACGCTACGAGCTGATGGTGTCGCTGAGTATCGGCATCGCCGTTTATCCCGGTGATGGCAAGGACGAGCGCGAGCTGATGTTTAACGCCGACGCCGCGATGTATCACACCAAGAACAACGGCCGCAACGGCTACAACTTCTTCCAGCCGTCCATGAACACGCTGGCGCAGTCGCAGCTGCAGCTTAATAACGATCTGTGGCAGGCGCTGGATAGCAACGAGCTGCGTCTGTTCTATCAGCCTAAGTACTGTGCGCCGAGCGGGCCGATCATTGGCTTCGAAGCGCTGCTGCGCTGGCAGCACCCGACGCGCGGCCTGCTGACGCCGGACAAGTTTTTGCCGATTGCCGAGAAGACCGGCATGATCATTAATATCGGCAACTGGGTGATCAACGAGGCCTGCCGCCAGTTGCACATCTGGCACCAGCAGGGCCATCCGCACTGGTCGGTGGCGGTGAACCTCTCTGCCTTACAGTTTGAGCAGTGCAACCTGGTCGACACCGTGACGCAGGCGCTGGAACAGCACCAGATCCCGGCGGAGCTGCTGACGCTGGAAGTCACCGAAACCACGGCGATGCGCGATCCGGAAGAGAGCGTGCGCATCCTCACCGAGCTGACCAGCATGGGGGTAAAAGCCTCGATTGATGACTTCGGCACCGGCTACTCCAGCCTGCTGTATCTCAAGCGCTTACCGGCCAGCGAGCTGAAAATCGACCGCGCTTTTGTTAACGAGCTGCAGGCGAAATCGGAAGACGCAACCATCGTCTCCGCCATCGTCGCACTGGCGCAGTCGCTGGATCTCAAAGTGGTGGCCGAAGGCGTGGAAACCCAGGATCAGCAGGCGTTCCTCACCGGGCTCGGCTGCGACACCCTGCAGGGCTTCCTGTTGGGCAAACCGCTACCGCCAGAGCGCATCAGCGAGCTGCCGGATTTTGTGAAGGACAAACCCGCGGCGCTGACGGCGGAGTAGGGGCTGGTTTCTGCCGCCTGTTATTCCTCTCTCCTGCGCGCGCTGCGTGTCTTTTCTCCCTTTACCGCGTGCGCGCTGCGTGTCTTTTCTCCCTTTACCGCGTGCGCGCTGCGTGTCTTTTCTCCCTCACCCGCGTGCGCGCTGTGTGTCTTTCCTCCCTCACCCGCGTGCGCACTGTGTGTCTTTTCTCCCTCACCCCGCGTGCGCACTGTGTGTCTTTTCTCTCTCTCCCGCGTGCGCGCTGTGTGTCTTTTCTCTCTCTCCCGCGTGCGCGCTGTGTGTCTTTTCTCCCTCTCCCGCGTGCGGGAGAGGGCCGGGGTGAGGGCCAGACCGCACCCAACCCAACAAAAAAAGCCGCAGCATCCCTGCCACGGCTTTTACCTCAAGCTCACCTTAAAAGAAGGAGAAAAAACTTACACCAGCTCGACTTTCACCCCTTCCTGCACCAGCAGTTCAGCATCGCCGTGGTTATAGACGCTGTAATGAACGCCAGCAATGGTGACGTTACCATTTTGTTGTATCCAGCTAACGCTATCTTGTGAATCGGGCATTAGATCTTTTAGCTTAACGACATCCCCGATATCACCATTGACTTTCATCTGGGTATTACTGTTTTCTATAAATAAATTCATCTCGCCATGCTGAAGAATAGTTTTTACATCGACCAGTAAATCGTTATCGATTTTGTCAGACATGTTAATGGTCTTAACTGTCCCTTTTTCTGTCAGCAGGTTAGCTAAATCGAAACTACTTTGTTCACCACTCAGGCCAATTACCTCGTTGCTGGTTTTCATATCAGCGAGGTGATTATCTGTTTTTTGTTCGACAGGTTTAATACCGATATTGTCTATCGCGAAATCGTTGCCGTTTCTACTCGAGGTGCCATTGGTAATAGCTACCTTAACTTTTTTTGTTTCGGTTGCCGTATAATAACCTGTGTAATGTGTCCAGCTTGTTTTTTGAAGTGTTTCCGGAATGACCGATTTTCCATCAATGCTCATCCCGAGTTTTGATTTGTAATCGCCCCCTGATGTGTGTTGAAGGGCATCATAAGAAACTTCATAAGTTTTTCCTTTTTCCACAATGATAGTACGGTAGGCAACTTCTCCGTTGTAGCCGTCGGTGGTCCCATTCGTCATACTACCCAACTGATTTGTTCCGTTGCCACTCCATTTTTTTACTGTCAGCTCTCCAGATTGGCCATATTTACCCGCAGCCTTCCATCCTTGCAATGTTCCATCATTAAAATCCCATAAATAGCCTTGTGACTCTTTTCCGGAATCGGTTACGTTGATAGCGAAAGTGTTACTCCACTTCGGAGTGCCAGTCTGGCCAGAGTTACTGGCACGAAATTCCCAGCCAGTTTGCTCTTTCAGTGCTGGCGATTGCCATGACCAGTTACCATCTTTATCTACAACCGCTGTGCCGCCTGCTATCCATGGATCACCAAACTGGCCATACTCAATAGTAATAATTTGTCCCGGAAAACCTGTACCTTTCAATATAGGTGTTAGATCATCTGTAAAACCGCCGTGTTGTATCAGCCCGGTTGAAGGGAGTGAATCATCAAACGCACCTAAAATGACTGGCGCTTCAGGTTGGATATTTAGATCAAATTGTAATGATTGTTCACCTGATTCACCCGCCTTAGCGATAAATTGCCAGCTGCCACTGTGCAGGTTTTCTTCCGGAATAAATGACCAGTTGCCTGTGTGATCTGTTTTAACTGAGTGACCGGTATTCCAGTTGCCGTTCAGAGATCGATATTCGATGAATACTACTGAGTTGGCTTCAGCTACGCCTCGAAGTTCTGGTGTCGCATCGTCAGTCGTCGCGCCGGATTTTAACGCGCCAGTTACTTTACCAACGTTATCAAACGCACTGGTAATTTGTGGTGCTAGTCCTGCATCAGCGGCTATCGTCAATGCAAAATCGCTGCTGCTGTTATGCGTTTTATCATTATCACTGGCCGAGAACTGATAGCTGCCCGGCGAGAGACGATCAGTTTCATACACCCAGTTGCCGTCAGCTCCTGCCTGCACGCTGCCCAGCAGTTCCCAGTTCCCCAGCACGTTGCGGAAGTGAATATAGACAATGCTGTTCGCCTCTGCGCGGCCGTTCAGCGCTGGCGTGCGGTCATCGGTGATGGCGCCATTGTGTAACAGACCGGTGTTGATGCCAAAATCATCCCACGCGTGCGTGATGGAGAGTTCGCTCTGCGGTGTTAAATCGATCTCCAGCGTGAATTCATCGGTCCAGCCGCTGCCGGCGTAAGCACGGAACTCCCAGTTGCCTTCACCCAGCGCTTTATCCGGCGTCCAGCTCCACCCGGTGCCGCTCAGCGTGGCGTAACCGCCGTCAACCCACTGGCCGTTCACGTCCCGGTACTGAATCAGCACGTTGCTGCCGGCTGGCGCAGTACCGCGCAGCGTTGGCGTGGTGTCATCGGTCAGCGCGCCGTCCAGCAGCTTGCCCTGTGCGGCACCGGCGTTATCCTGCGCGTGGGTGATTTCCACCTTGCCGGGAACCGGGACTGCAGAGTCATCGGCAACGGTCAGCGTAAATGCCTCAGATGGCTGACTGACGTAGCCACGGCCATCGGTGGCGGTGACATACAGTGAATGCTCACCGTCAGCCAGCGTCGGGGTAATTTCCCAGTAGCCGTTGCTGTTGGCTTTAACGCTGCCAATCAGCTGGTTCTGCGCATTGTACAGGCGAACGATGCTGTCCGGCTCGGCCACGCCTTTCAGGGTCGGCGTGCGGTCATCGGTCTGCTGACCGGAACTCACCGGACCGGTTTTATTCCCCGCATTGTCATCGACACCAATAATCAGCGGCTGGTCCGGTGCGGTAAGGTCGACGTTGACGATAAACAGCGATGGCGCACCGACGTTGCCGGCGCGGTCAATGGTACGCACGGAAAGGTTGTGCGGGCCTTCAGCCAGCGGAAACGGCGGCTGCCAGCTCCAGCTGCCATTAGCGGCAATGGAGACGGTATAGACGGTACTGTCCATCACAATTTCCATGATGCCGCCGGCTTCTGATGGCGCGGAGCCGCTAAAGGTGCGTTGCGGATCGGTGGTCCAGAGTTGTTTTGCGTTGGTGAGTGCTGTGCTCATGATTATTCCTGCTTAATAATTAACGTCCTGGTGAAACTGTCCAAATCAAACGACAGGCGGCGATTATTAGTTGATCGGATAATTCTCCCAACGAGAACGGTCTTGAAGGAAAACTGGCGGCGCGCGGGGAAAAGGACACGGATTTTTAGCCGCAGCAATGGCTGGCAGGCTATACTGGCGCGCACGCAGGTCGCAGGGAATGGAGCCATGGCCAAATACCAGCAGCTGGTAGATCAGCTACGTACGCAAATCGAAGCACGCATCTGGCCGCCGGGTGAAAAGCTGCCGTCGCTGCGCCAGCAGGCGGAGCAGAGCGGGTTAAGCCTGATGACGGTGATGCACGCTTACGAAGTGCTGGAGAGCCAGGGCTGGATTGTGTCGAAGCCGCAGTCGGGCTACTACGTGGCACCGCGCGCGGCGGAGAGCCGTCCGCGTTTGCCAACCCAGGCGATTGCTAAAACCGATCAGGCCGATACCAACAGCTTCGTGTTTGAAGTGCTGCAGGCGACGCGCGATCCGGCCATCATGCCGTTTGGTTCTGCCTTTCCCGATCCGGAACTGTTTCCCCAGCGCCAGCTGATGCGCTCGCTGGTGAAGGTCTCGCACAATCTCAAACCCACCGATGCCCTGAATAATCTGCCGCCCGGTAATGAAGCGCTGCGAAAAATCCTCGCCCAGCGTTATGCGCAGCAGGGCATTACGCTGTCGCCGGATGACATCGTCATTACTAACGGTGCAATGGAAGCGCTGAATCTCAGCCTGCAGGCGGTGACCGAACCGGGCGACTGGGTGGTGATCGAGAACCCTTCCTTCTATGGCGCGTTGCAGGCGATTGAACGGCTCAAGCTGAACGCGATTGCTATCGCCAGCGATGTGGAGCAGGGCATCGATCTGGATGAGCTGGAGCAGGCGCTGCAGCGCTGGCCGGTGAAAGCCTGCTGGCTGATGACCAACCGGCAGAATCCGCTCGGCTTCACGCTCAGCGCCGGGCGCAAACAGCAGCTGGTGGCACTGCTGACGCGTTATCAGGTGGCGATGATAGAGGACGACGTCTACAGCGACCTGTATCACGGCCACGATAAGCCGTTGCCGGCCAGAGCGTTCGACCGCGAGGGTTACGTGCTGCACTGCGGCAGCTTTTCGAAAAATCTGGTAGCGGGATTTCGCGTGGGCTGGGTCGCGGCGGGACGCTATGCGCAGCGCGTGCAGCGTATTCAGATGATGAGTACGCTCTCGACCAGCGCGCCGATGCAGCTGGCGCTGGCGGATTTTCTCAGCACCCGCAGCTACGATACGCATCTGAAAAAGCTACGTCAGACGCTGGCGAAGCGCAAACAGCTGGCACAGCAGGCGCTGCGCCGCGTGCTGCCCGCCGAGGCGCACATCAGCGATACGCCCGGTGGCTACTTTTTGTGGATTAGCTTGCCGGAGCAGATTAACGCCACGCAGCTGTATCATCTGGCGCTGCAACAGGGCATCAGTATTGCGCCGGGCCAGCTGTTTTCCAGCAGCGAGAGTTTTAGCCACTGCTTCCGCTTCAATACCGCCTGGCCGTGGGATGCACGCGCCGAGGCGGCGGTAGAGACGCTGGGGACGTTGATTGGTCAGCTGGCACAGGGCGTTGCGGTAGAGAAGTGAGTGGTTTTTCCCTCACAACACCCGCAGCATTCTCACTTCGCAATCAACGTGGCCGGTACAGCCCATCGCGTCCGCAATCTGTTCAAAGCCCAGCGACTGATAGAGCTTAATGGCGCGCGTCAGGCTGGCGGTGGTTTCCAGGTAGCAGCGCCGGAACCCGCGCTGGCGGGCAAAATCCATCGCACGCAGCGCCAGTTCGCGCGCTAAACCCAGCCCGCGCGCCGATGGCAGGAAATACATTTTCTGCAGTTCGCAGATATCCGGCTCGCTGCAGCTGAGGGGCGCCACGCCGCCGCCGCCGACCACCTGGCCGTTCATGCTCGACGATCCAGTAGGCGCTGCCCCGGCCGCACTGTACAGCTGAAACAACCGCATCGAGATTCGGGTCGGCCACCGTGTAGCCTTTGTCAGCCGTCAGGCCATATTCGGCGGAGACATCGCGGATCACCTGCGCAATCCGCGGATTATCGGCGGCGACAATCGGGCGCACCTGCAGGTTAAGTGGCGTGGCGGTGGTCATCATAATCTTCCGTTAATAGAACCAAAGGGAAGCGGGCGGGCAGTTGCCCGGCTTACGCCATTAAGCGTAAGGACTAGAAGCGCTTACAGGGCAGCGATAACCCCCTGCTGTTCAATCAGCTTTGCTTTTGATTGCTCCAGCTCGGCTACCAGACGCTCACGCTCTTTCGCGATGACCGCTTCCGGTGCGCGCGCCACAAAGCCTTCGTTCGCCAGCTTGCTTTCGATTTTGCCAATTTCCACGTCGACCTTCGCCACTTCTTTCGCCAGACGCGCCAGCTCGGCGTCTTTGTCGATCAGACC
This sequence comes from Enterobacterales bacterium, assembly GCA_039593615.1. GTDB lineage: Bacteria > Pseudomonadota > Gammaproteobacteria > Enterobacterales > Enterobacteriaceae > Enterobacter. Next base: position 74,270 of record JBCNOY010000023.1, read on the forward strand.
TGCCATCGGGATCAGCAGCTCGGCGCCGTCGATGATTTTGGTCACGGAAACCGGACCTTTATCATCGGCAGGCAGCACGGTGATGCTTTCCAGACGCGCCAGGCGTTTGTCAGGAAGGTGTGGTTCTCGTTGACGCGACGCACCGCCGCTTCGCTGCAGCCGCGCAGCAGCAGCTCCAGCGGTTTGCCCGGCGCGATGTTCATTTCGGCGCGGATGTTACGCACCGCCACGATCGCCTGTTTCAGCCACTCGGTATCCGCGCGGCGCTTCTTCGTCTACCTTCGCCGCATCGTACTGCGGGAACGGCTGCAGCATGATGGTGTCGGGGTCGATGCCCTTCAAGCACCTTCACGCGCTGCCAGATGGTTTCGGTGATGAATGGAATGATCGGATGCGCCAGGCGCAGCAGACGCTTCCAGCACGGTAATCAGCGTGTTGCGCGTGCCGCGCAGTTCCGCTTCGGTGCCGCCGTTCATCACCGGCTTGGCCAGCTCCAGATACCAGTCGCAGAACTGGTTCCAGGTGAATTCGTACAGAATGCCGGCCGCGATATCGAAGCGGTAGCTGTCCAGCGCCTCGCGGTACGCTTTCACCGTCTGGTTGAATTCCGCCAGGATCCAGCGGTCCGCCAGCGACAGCGTCATCTCGCCGCCGTTGAAGCCGCAATCCTGATCTTCGGTGTTCATCAGCACGAAGCGGCTGGCGTTCCACAGCTTGTTGCAGAAGTTGCGGTAGCCTTCCAGGCGCTTCATGTCCCAGTTGATGTCGCGGCCGGTGGAGGCCAGCGCCGCCAGGGTGAAGCGCAGGGCGTCGGTGCCGTGAGGCTCGATGCCGTCCGGGAACTGCTTCTCGGTGCGCTTGCGGATTTTCTCCGCCAGCTGCGGCTGCATCATGTTGCCGGTGCGTTTTTCCAGCAGCTCTTCCAGCGAGATGCCGTCGACCATGTCCAGCGGGTCGATCACGTTGCCCTTGGACTTGGACATCTTCTGGCCTTCGTCGTCGCGGATCAGACCGGTCATGTAGACGGTCTTGAACGGCACCTGCGGCTTGCCGTTTTCATCTTTGATGAAGTGCATGGTCATCATGATCATGCGCGCGATCCAGAAGAAGATGATGTCGAAGCCGGTGACCAGCACGCTGGTCGGGTGGAAGGTGACGCAGCGCGTCGGTGTTTTCCGGCCAGCCGAGGGTGGAGAAGGTCCACAGGCCGGAGGAGAACCAGGTGTCCAGCACGTCTTCGTCCTGGCGCAGCGCCACGTCGGCGCCCAGGTTGTTTTCCTGGCGCACTTCTTCTTCGCTGCGGCCAACGTAGACGTTGCCGTCGTCGTCGTACCAGGCCGGGATGCGGTGGCCCCACCACAGCTGACGGGAGATGCACCAGTCCTGGATGTCGCGCATCCAGGAGAAGTACATGTTTTCGTACTGCTTCGGCACGAACTGGATGCGGCCGTTTTCCACCGCTTCCACCGCCGCTTTGGCCAGCGGCTTGCGGTGCGCACGTACCACTGGTCGGTCAGCATCGGCTCGATCACCACGCCGCCGCGGTCGCCGTACGGCACCGTCAGGTCGTGCGGTTTGATCTCTTCCAGCAGGCCCAGCGCGTCAACGGCGGCGACCATCGCTTTACGCGCGGCAAAGCGCTCCAGCTTCTGGAACTCGGCCGGGATGTCGTCTGGAACAGGCGTCGGGCTGACTTCGTTGCCGTTGGTGTCGTACACTTCCGCGCTCTCGCGGATGTCGCCGTCGAAGGTCAGGATGTTGATCATCGGCAGGTCGTGGCGACGGCCCACTTCGTAGTCGTTGAAGTCGTGCGCCGGGGTGATCTTCACGCAGCCGGTGCCTTTTTCCATGTCGGCGTGTTCGTCGCCGACGATCGGAATGCGGCGGTTGACCAGCGGCAGCATCACCACTTTGCCGATCAGATCTTTGTAACGCTGGATCTTCCGGGTTGACGGCCACGCCGGTATCGCCCAGCAGGGTTTCCGGACGGGTGGTGGCGACCACCAGGTAATCTTTGCCGTCGGCGGTTTTCGCGCCGTCGGCCAGCGGGTAGCGCATGTGCCACATGGAGCCTTTGGACTCGCGGTTTTCCACTTCCAGGTCGGAAATGGCGGTGCGCAGTTTCGGATCCCAGTTCACCAGGCGTTTGCCGCGGTAGATCAGGTCTTCTTTGTACAGGCGGACGAAGACTTCTTTCACCGCGTTGGAGAGGCCTTCGTCCATGGTGAAGCGCTCGCGCTCCCAGTCCACGGAGTTGCCGAGGCGGCGCATCTGGCGGGTGATGGTGCCGCCGGATTCCGCCTTCCACTGCCAGATTTTGTCGATGAACGCGTCGCGACCGTAGTCGTGGCGGGTTTTGCCTTCTTCAGCGGCAATCTTGCGCTCAACCACCATCTGGGTGGCGATACCGGCGTGGTCGGTCCCCGCCTGCCACAGGGTGTTTTTACCCTGCATGCGCTGGTAGCGGATCATGGTGTCCATGATGGTCTGCTGGAAGGCGTGACCCATATGCAAGCTGCCGGTGACGTTCGGCGGCGGGATCATGATGCAGAAGCTTTCCTGGCTTTCGTCGCCGTTCGGTTTGAAATAGCCCTGCTGTTCCCAGTGCTCGTAAAGCGGCTGTTCGATATCTTGTGTGGGTTATATGTCTTTTCCATTCTTATTTCCAGGTTGCCGTATTCAGGTTGAAACCAGCCAGGCGGTACGCTTTATAGCGTTCGCGCGCCAGTTGTTTCAGAGATTCTTCGTAAGGGACAAAGTCTACCACTTCTGTGAAAGCGGTGGCAAAATCTGCAAAATCCGTCCGCAGGCTGATCAGAATATCGCGCGGCGCTGCTGCTGCGCTCGCTTTTGCGGCCAGGCCAGTTCAACCGGCGCGCCGCCGCGCGGCCCTTCGCCTGCCAGGTTGTGCGGCACAAAACTCTCCGGCGGGCGCGCCCACAGCGCTTCATCCAGACGAATCGCCTGCTGCTCATCTTCACAGGCAATCAGCACGCGCTTGCCGGCGCGCCAACGTTCTGCGGCAATTTCACACACCAGCTGTTCGACGGCGCTGAGGCCATCGCTGGCGGTTTCGGTGTCCATGAGGTAGAAGGTTGCGTTTTTCATGGCAGTTCTTTCCATCATGCAGTGGGGCGCTTGTGCGCGTAGTTGCGGCGTCCAATAATAAGGTCGCCATTAATGGCGACCTTACAAACCGTGCGGCTGATAATCAGGTCGCCATAAATGGCGACCCTACACCCGTGGGTGCGCTTCTGCGCACCGTTCATGGCCGCACGGATTTCGCTTCTGCGCCCGTTCTGGCCGCACGGTATTTAACGCATTCATGCGCACCGTTTCAATGGCCGCAGGGTGTCAAACGCATTCATGCGCACCGTATCAATGGCCGCACGGTATTTACGCATTATACGCCATCACACCCGTAGGGTGCGCATTCATGCGCACCGTTCCAATGGCCGCACGCTGTCAAACGCATTCATACGTACCGTCGCAGCATTCGCCCCGGCTTTTAATCGTCGCCGTTAAAACCCGCACGGTTGAGCAGGAACTGCGACAGCAGCGCCACCGGACGACCGGTTGCGCCTTTGGCTTTGCCGGAGCGCCATGCGGTGCCGGCGATATCCAGGTGCGCCCAGTTGTACTTGCGGGTGAAGCGCGCCAGGAAGCAGCCCGCGGTGATCGCACCGCCAGGACGACCGCCGATGTTCGCCATATCTGCAAAGTTGGACTCCAACTGCTCCTGGAACTCATCGCCCAGCGGCAGACGCCACGCGCGGTCACCGGCCTGTTCGGACGCGCCGATAAGCTCGTGTGCCAGCGGGTTGTGGTTCGACATCAGGCCGGTGATGTGGTGACCCAGCGCAATCACGCAGGCACCGGTGAGGGTGGCGACGTCAATTACCGCTTCAGGCTCGAAGCGCTCAACGTAGGTCAGCACGTCACACAGCACCAGACGGCCTTCGGCGTCGGTGTTCAGCACTTCAACGGTCTGGCCGGACATGGTGGTCAGCACGTCACCCGGACGATAAGCGCGGCCGCCAGGCATGTTTTCGCAGCCCGCCAGTACGCCGATCACGTTGATAGGCAACTGTAGTTCCGCAACCATGCGCATCACGCCGTAAACCGCTGCCGCACCGCACATGTCGTACTTCATCTCATCCATGCCTTCGGCAGGCTTGATGGAGATACCGCCGGAGTCGAAGGTCAGGCCTTTACCGACGAGCACAATCGGGCGTGCGTCTTCGGACGGGTTGCCTTTGTACTCAATGACCGACATCAGGGATTCGTTTTGCGAGCCGTTACCGACCGCCAGATAAGAGTGCATCCCCAGCTCTTTCATCTGCTGTTCGCCGATGACGCGGGTGATGACGTTTTTGCTGTAGGCGTCGGCCAGCTGACGTGCCTGCGAGGCCAGGTACGCGGCGTTACAGATGTTCGGCGGCATGTTGCCGAGATCTTTGGCCGCTTTAATGCCGGCAGCAATCGCCAGACCGTGCTGGATCGCGCGTTCGCCGCTGGTCAGCTCGCGGCGGGTCGGCACGTTGAAGACCATTTTACGCAGCGGACGACGCGGCTCGACTTTGTTGGTTTTCAGCTGATCGAAGCTGTACAGCGCTCTCTTTGGCGGTTTCTACCGCCTGACGCACTTTCCAGTAGGTGTTGCGCCCTTTGACGTGCAGCTCGGTCAGGAAGCAGACGGCTTCCATCGAGCCGGTATCATTCAGGGTATTGATGGTTTTCTGAATCACCTGCTTGTACTGGCGCTCATCCAGCTCGCGCTCTTTGCCGCAGCCAATCAGCAGAATGCGCTCGGAGAGAACGTTCGGAACATGGTGCAGTAGCAGCGTCTGCCCAGGTTTGCCTTCCAGTTCGCCACGGCGCAGCAGGGCGCTGATATAGCCATCACTGATTTTATCGAGTTGCTCGGCGATCGGGGAGAGTCGGCGCGGTTCAAAGACGCCCACAACGATGCAGGCACTCCGCTGTTTCTCCGGGCTACCGCTTTTTACACTGAACTCCATGCACTACGCTCCTGAATCTTAAAGACAACGGCGGCGGCTACGGATAGAATTGAAACCTTTCGTAACTCATGTCCGCTGTTGTGGTGACTTCGTGTTAATCTTAGACGGTCCGGTTTCGGCCATAATTGAGTTGGCGTGACAATGTGTTGTTTTTTACGCACCCTAACGGCGGGTTGTCATACTATTTTAGCGATGATTTCGACGACTCAAGAGAATAAATGACGTTTAAGCCATGAAACAAGCGATTTTCCTGCAAAAAGACGGGTTTTTACGGGCGTATTTAGAGTGATAATCATAAGATATCTGGTGCGGGAGACGCTCAAAAGCCAACTGGCGATCCTCTTCATCCTGCTTCTGATTTTCTTTTGTCAGAAGCTGGTTAGGATTTTCGGTGCGGCCGTTGACGGCGAAATCCCAACAAATCTGGTGCTCTCCCTGCTGGGGTTGGGCGTGCCGGAAATGGCGCAGCTTATCCTGCCGCTAAGTCTTGTTCCTTGGCCTGCTCATGACGCTTGGGCAAACTCTATACCGAGAGTGAAATCACGGTGATGCACGCCTGCGGCCTGGGTAAAGCGGTCCTGATGAAAGCCGCCATGATCCTGGCGCTGTTCACCTGGCATGGTCGCGGCGGTGAACGTGATGTGGGCGGGCCCCTGGTCTTCCCGCCATCAGGATGAAGTGACTGGCGGAATGCCAAAGCCAACCCCGGCATGGCGGCGCTGGCGCAGGGGCAGTTCCAGCAGGCAACCGACGGCAACTCCGTGCTGTTTATTGAGAGCGTGGAGGGCAGCAACTTCAACGACGTGTTCCTGGCGCAGCTGCGTCCCAAAGGCAACGCACGCCCGTCGGTGGTGGTGGCAGACTCCGGTCAGCTGGCGCAGCACAAAGATGGTTCGCAGGTGGTGACGCTGAACAAAGGCACCCGCTTCGAAGGCACCGCGATGCTGCGCGACTTCCGCATTACCGATTTCCAGAACTATCAGGCCATTATCGGCCATCAGAGGCGGTGGCGCTCGATCCAACGGATACCGAGCAGGTGGACATCCGTACGCTGATGAATACCAGAACGACCGCGTGCGCGGCGCGGAGCTGCACTGGCGTATTACGCTGGTCTTCACCGTGTTGATGATGGCGCTGATGGTCGTTCCGCTGAGCGTGGTGAACCCGCGTCAGGGACGCGTGCTCTCGATGCTGCCGGCGATGCTGCTGTACCTGATCTTCTTCCTGCTGCAGACCTCGCTTCGCTCCAACGGCGCGAAGGGCAAGCTGGATCCGATGATCTGGATGTGGTTGGTCAACAGCCTGTCGCGTATCTGGCGCTGGCGGTGGCGCTGAACCTGTGGGATACGGTGCCGATGCGCCGGATACGCGCCCGATTCTCGCGTAGAGGAGCCGTCTAATGCAGGCGTTTGGCGTACTTGACCGCTATATCGGTAAAACCATTTTCACCACCATCATGATGACGCTGTTCATGCTGGTGTCGCTCTCCGGCATTATCAAATTTGTCGATCAGCTGGAAAAAGCCGGGCAGGGGCGCGTATACGCGCGCTGGGCGCCGGGATGTACACCCTGCTCAGCGTGCCGAAAGATATCCAGATCTTCTTCCCGATGGCGGCGCTGCTGGGCGCGCTGCTGGGGCTGGGCATGCTGGCGCAGCGCAGCGAGCTGGTGGTGATGCAGGCCTCCGGCTTTACCCGCATGCAGGTCGCGCTGTCGGTGATGAAAACCGCCATTCCGCTGGTGCTGTTGACCATGGCGATTGGCGAGTGGGTCGCGCCGCAGGGCGAGCAGATGGCGCGTAACTACCGTGCGCAGCAGATGTACGGCGGCTCGCTGCTCTCGACGCAGGCACGGGCTGTGGGCGAAAGACGGCAACAACTTCATCTACATCGAACGCGTTAAAGGGGATAATGATGCACTCGGCGGCGTGAGCATCTATCACTTCAACGACCAGCGTCGTCTGCGAGCGGTGCGCTATGCCGCTACCGCGGTCTGGCTAAATGATGCGGGGCAAACTGTGGCGGCTGTCGCAGGTGGATGAATCTAACCTGACCGATCCGAAACAGATGACCGGTTCTCAGACGGTAACCGGGACGTGGAAAACCAACCTGACGCCGGACAAGCTCGGCGTGGTGGCGCTGGATCCGGACGCGCTCTCCATCAGCGGTCTGCACAACTACGTGAAATACCTGAAGTCGAGCGGCCAGGAATCCGGCCGTTATCAGCTCAACATGTGGAGCAAAATCTTCCAGCCGCTGTCGGTGGCGGTGATGATGCTGATGGCGCTGTCGTTTATCTTTGGCCCGCTGCGCAGCGTGCCGATGGGCGTGCGCGTGGTGACCGGCATCAGCTTCGGCTTCGTGTTCTACGTGCTGGATCAGATCTTCGGCCCGCTGACGCTGGTGTATGGCATTCCGCCGGTGCTGGGCGCGCTGCTGCCAAGCGGCGCGTTCTTCGCCATCAGTTTGTACCTGTTGCTGAAGCGGCGGTAGTGATGGTTGCAGGGGCGCGATTCAGGGCGCCCCTGTCATTCCCGCACCGTTACCGTAGGGTCGCCATTCATGGCGACCTTTTTTATTCATGGCGACCAGGTCGATGCCCGCACCGTTAGCGCAACGTCTGCACCCAGCCCGGCAGCTGCGACAGCAAAAACAGCACCAGGCCAATGGTACCGCCCACCAGCGTGCCGTTGATGCGGATAAACTGCAAATCACGACCAATGTTCAGCTCAATCTGTTGCGACATCTCGCGCGCATCCCAGCTCTTCACCGTATCGCTGATGTGACGGGTGAGAAACGCCGCAAACTCGGGCGCGACGCTGCGCGCAGCGTCTTCCAGATGCTGATTCATTGAGGTACGCAGTGCTTCATCGGCAGCCAGCGTTTCGCCCAGCCACAGCGCCGCCAGCCGCACCCGCTCCTGCACGCGCGAATCATCACTGTTGAGGTCGCTCTTCAGCCAGCGGCGCAGGTCCTGCCACAGCTCGCTGATATAACGGTTAAACGACTCATCCTCTTTCAGCCAGTGTTTGATGGTCTCAGCGCGTTCAGCCATCTCCGGATCGCTTTTCAGTCGATCTATCAGGCGCTGTACCGCGCGGTTAAAACCGAGGCGAAATTCGTGGCCCTGGTCGCGCGCCACTTCATCCAGAATCGAATCCACCGCATTGGCGACCAGCTCGGCGCTGTGTTCGCCCAGCCATTCGGTCGGCAGCACTTTGGCTTTGATCGGATGTTCGCGTTTCAGCCAGCGCACAATCTGCAGCGCGATAAACTCGCGCGTGCCGGGTTTGTGCAGCAGACGCAGCAGCTGTTGCACCGCTGCGTCCAGCAGCTCCTGATGGCGATTGTTTTTGGTCAGGCTGTCCAGCAGCAGCGCGCTGGACTGGGTCAGATCGACCTTATCCAGTGCACGATGCACCGCGCGGCGCAAAAAGCGCTGAATACGCTGATCGTCGGTGAGATCGAGGAAACCGCGCATCACCTGCAGCAGGTGGCGGCCAATGCGATCGGCGTTGCCCGGCGTATTGAGCCACTGCGCCAGCAGCTGCGACGGATCGTGGCGGCGAATCAGTGCCAGCAGCGAATCGGTATCGAGAAACTTCTCCTGCACGAAGCGGCCAAGATTCTCGCCGATTCGATCTTTGTTGCGTGGAATGATTGCCGTATGGCGCGAGATGAACGGCACCGGCACGCGACGAAACAGCGCCACCACCGCAAACCAGTCGGCCAGCGCACCGACCATCGCCGCTTCGGCAATCGCCTTCAGCCCTAGTACCCAGAACGTGGGCGGCAGAAACAGCGTCACGACAAAGGTCGCGGCGGCAATCAGCAGCAGCGACAGGGCCAGACGCTTGCTCCGTTTTAATTGTTGATATTTATCCATACCACGATCATAGCAGAGGGCGATTAACGGCGGCGTCCACCGAGCAGACTGCCCAGCACGCCGCGGATGATCTGATTGGTGACCTGGCGCGCCGCGCTTTTCGCCACGGTCTGCACTACGCCGTCGCGCTTGCCGCCGCGCGGCCCGGTGCTGCCGAACAGAATGTCTTTGAGCCCACCGAGAATGCCGTCATCCACCGCCACGCTGCTGCCTTTGCTGGGCGGCGCATCGGCCTGCTGCGGCGCGGCCTGTACGCCTCGCTGCAACATTTCGAACGCCGATTCGCGATCGACGGCACTGTCGTATTTCCCGTACAGCGGCGAGTGGTTGATCAGGCCGTTGCGTTCATCAGGATTGGTCCCGGCCCCATGCGCGAGCCCGGCGCGATCACCATGGCGCGCTCCACCACCGACGGGCTGCCTTTCGCATCGAGGAAAGAGATCAGCGCCTCGCCGGTGCCCAGCGCCTGAATCGCCTCCTCGGTATCAAAGGCCGGGTTGGCGCGCATGGTTTGGGCGGCGGTTTTCACCGCTTTCTGATCTTTCGGCGTGAAGGCGCGCAGCGCATGCTGCACGCGGTTACCCAGCTGACCCAGCACGTTATCCGGAATATCCGACGGGTTCTGCGTAACAAAGTAGACGCCGACGCCTTTGGAGCGGATCAGGCGAATAACCTGTTCAATTTTATCCAGCAGCACCTGCGGCGCGTCGTTAAACAGCAGATGCGCTTCGTCAAAGAAGAACACCAGCTTCGGTTTTTCCAGATCGCCCGCTTCCGGCAGCTGTTCATACAGTTCGGCCAGCAGCCACAGCAGGCTGGCGGCGTAGAGTTTCGGCATCTGGTAGAGCTTCTCTGCGCTCAGGATGTTGATGATGCCTTTGCCGTCTGCTGTCGGTGCGCATCCAGTCTTTGATATCCAGCATCGGTTCACCAAAGAAGTGTTCAGCCCCCTGCTGCTCCAGCGTCAGCAGGCCGCGCTGAATGGCGCCCACCGAGGCGCTGCTGATATTGCCGTACTGGTTCTGGAAGGATTTGGCGTTATCGCCGATGTACTGCGTAATGGCGCGCAGATCTTTGAAATCAAGCAGCAGCAGCCCCTGATCGTCGGCAATGCGGAAGATAATATTCAGCACGCCGGACTGCACGTCGTTGAGGTTAAGCAGACGCGCCAGCAGCAGCGGGCCGAGATCGGAGACGGTGGCGCGCACCGGATGGCCCTGCTCGCCGAAGATATCCCACAGCACCACCGGATTTTTCTGAGCCTGCCAGTCGGTGACGCCAATCTTCTCCAGCCGCGCCAGCAGCTTTTCCGAGCCGTCGCCCGCGGCCGCAATGCCGGAAAGATCGCCTTTGACATCGGCCATAAACACCGGCACGCCGATGGCGGAGAAGCGATTCCGCCAGCTTTTGCAGGGTCACGGTTTTCCCGGTCCCGGTCGCGCCGGTGATCAGTCCGTGGCGGTTCGCCATGGCGGGCAGCAGATGCAGTTGAAGGTCAGGCGTCTGGGCGATCAGCAGTGGGGTAGTCATGATGGTTGCGCTCTCCGGCATTGCGTAATGACTCAAAGAATAGCAAGCGGTGCGCGGGAGAGAGAGGGATATTTGGGTGAAAAATAAGGGGAGTTCCGGTTGCTGCCCACGCAATCGGCCCTTCTCCCGCAGGCGGGAGAAGGCTGGAATGAGGGGCAGCGCGCAGCTACCTAACTCTTCTCTACCGCATCGAAAAACAGCAGGCTCACGCCGATGCCCTGCTGCACGTGGCTGACGTTATTGCGCACCGCCACCTGCTGTGCGCCCTGCAGCATCACCACGAACGGCGAATCCTGCTGTACGCGCTGTTGCAGTGCGGTATACAGCGTGCGGCGCTGGCTGGCGTCGCTCTCACCGGCTGCGGTGCGCGTCTGCGCGCTCAGTTCGGGAATTTCCCAGCCGACGCGCCACGCCAGCGTTTTAGAACCGCCCGGCACGTTATAGGCAAAGGCGCTGGCGTTGGTATTCGGATCCACATAGTCGGCGCCCCAGTAAATAAAGATCGACTGGAAATCACGGCCGCGCATTTTGCCCCACAGTTCCGATTCCGCCACCGGCTGCAGCTCAATCTGCACGTCGGCTTTGGCAAAGCTGGCCTGCAGCGCCTGCGCCACGTCGATGTACGGCGGCTGATTGATCACCGTCAGCGAGAATTTGCTGCCGGGCCTGATACCGCCCTGCGCGAGGATCGCTTTGGCTTTGGCTACATCATAATGGAACGGCTGATTCTCCAGCGCGCCATCAAAGCCCTGCGGCAGGAAGCTCTGGTGAATACGGTACTGGCCTTTCAGCAGATCGCGTGAAATGGCGTTGTAATCCACCAGCCAGCGCGCCGCCTGCCACAGCGCCGGATTACCCAGCGCCGGCTGCGCTTTGTTTTGCGTATTAAACGCCAGGTAATAGACCAGGCTCGACGGGAAGGCCTCAATGCGCAACTGCTGGTCGTTTTTCAGCGCATCGATCTGGTCCGGGCCCAGCTGGTAAGCCACATCGACATCGCCCTGCTGAATCAGCAGGCGGCGTGCACCGGCATCGGCCACGCCTTTCAGCAGGATGCGTTTCAGCTGCGGCTGCGGGCTGGCGTGCGGATTTGCGCTCAGCACCAGCGCCTGCTGCGGCACATATTGCTGGATGCTGAATGCGCCGCTGCCCGCGGAGTGAGTGTGCAGCCAGCCGTTGCCGCTGTCGTTGGCGGTAATGTGCTGCTGCACGGTTTTGCTGTCCACCACCGAGGCCACCGGCGCGGTCAGCAGGCGCAGCGCCAGGTCCTGACCAATCTGCGCCGGCCACTGAATCTCCAGCTGATGATCGTTCACAACCCGCAGCTGGCTGGCGATGTTGTCCGCCGTCCAGCCAAACTCAGCGAGAATAAACGACGGGGCTTTGTTGAGCTGCACCGCGCGCGTTAGCGAAAACACCACGTCCTGCGCGGTCACCGGGTTACCGCTGACGAAATGCGCATCCGGTTTCAGATTGAACACCAGGCTGTGCGGCGTGCTGCCGGGCTGCCATGAGGTGGCGAGCAGCGGCGCGAGTTTTTGTGGCGCATCGCGATCGGCCTCTACCAGCGTCTGATAAATGTTGCGCTGCACGCTATTGCTGACGGTCTCAAAACTTTCTGCCGGGTCGAAGCTGATAATGCCGTCGAGCGGCACGGCCACCACCAGCGTGTCTTTTGGCGTGGCGGCCTGCAGGGCAAAGGCGCTGCTGAATAAGGTGAAGAACAATAAGAGTGCTCGCATCATGATTATCCTGAGTAATTGATGCGACGACTTTATCGCTGTCGCGCTGCTGGCTAAATGCCGGTTTGTTCTGAGCTGTGCCGGAAATAACAATTAATACCGGCAATTAACTAATCGGTTATTTTGTGCGCGCGCTGTCATATTCAGGAAATAAACCGCTCAGACGTTGCGCATTCAGCCAATAGGCGGTTATTGATAAGAATAAGGTCTGGTATGGAAGTATGATTTTTTCTGATTAATTAAGCTGAGCGACTATTTCTCACGCCGATTTGTTTCAGTCATTTGCCCAGTCTCTGGCGCTAATCTCCTGGCATTTGTACGGTTAAAAGCGCAATTCCCGCTGCGAAAGCGCGTCCACAGCGCCTGGCAACTTTTCGTCAGGTTGATGGTTTCTCATCAAAACACATTTCTAATTTAATGCTTACATCCTGAAATATCTGTATCCATAAGATTGCCAGCTTGTTTGCCGATTTATAAATCTATTAACAAAAATAATTCCCTTTCTTAGCAAGTGAGAGTCGTCGCGCCATGCTTTTAGAAAAACCGACCACCAGACGTAAGTTTTTACTTGGGTCGTTGCTGGCTTTGCCATTAAGCGACCTGGTTTTAAAAGGACTGACTGCAGCCCAGGCTGCGGAAATGGCAGCACCGGACCTTGCCGACTATAAACCGATCTTTTTTAGCGCTGAGGAGTGGCAATTTATTCTGGCCGCCACCGATCGCCTGATCCCCGCCGGTGGCAACGGCAAAGCGCCGGGTGCGCTGGAAACCAACGTGCCGATCTTCATTGACCAGCAGCTGCACAGCCCGGAGTTCGGCGCAGAGATCTACCTGCAGGGGCCGTTTGATGTGCACGCGCCCGCCACCATGGGCTATCAGATCCCGTTCACGCCGCAGCAGATGTATCGCACCGGCATCAAACTGGTGGAGCAGTGGACGCAGAGCACCTACCACAAAGCGTTCTCGCAGCTGACGCTGGCAGAGAAAGACGCGGTGCTGACCAAAGTGAATAAAAACGACGGTATCGACTTCGCCGCGCTGGGCGAACCGAACCTGAAAGCCTCGCAGTTCTTCAGCCAGCTGCTTTCCGATACCAAACACGGCTACCTCGCTGACCCGATGTACGGCGGCAACAAAGGCATGAAAGCCTGGATCGCCATCGGCTTCCCGGGGGCACGCGCCAGCTTCACCGAGTGGGTGAAGCAGCACAACGTGCCGTATCCGCTCGGACCGGTCAGCCTGATGGGCGAAGGCCGCGCCTGAATCCCCGTATTTGGTATGTGAGACAGAAAAACATGGCACAGATTACAAAGAAAGAAGTCGACGTCGTGGTGTGCGGCCTCGGCTGGGCCGGCTCGCTGATGAGCATCGAGCTGGCAATGGCCGGACTGGACGTGCGCGCCCTTGAGCGCGGTGGCGAGCGCGACTACCCGGATTTCGCTTACCCGAAACCGGCCGATGAGTACGCCTATAACGTGCGCAACAAAGTGTTCGCCACGCCGAAAGAAGTGGCGGTCACCGTGCGTTACAACATGGACCAGACGGCGCTGCCGACCCGTAAATGGGGCGCGTTTGCCCCGGGTACCGGCGTCGGCGGCGCGGGCATGCACTGGACGGCGGTACTGATTCGCCCCACGCCCACCGATATCAAACTGAAAACCTATGTCGATCAGGCGTATAAGCCCGGCATCCTGCAGGATGACATGCGCGTGATGGACTTCCCGTTCACCTGGGATGAGATCGAGCCGTATTTCTACAAGTTTGAGCTGATTTGCGGCCAGTCGGGCACCACCGGCAACCTGCGCGGGCAAATTCTGGAAGGCGGCGATCCGTTTGAAGGCCCGCGTTCTGAGCCGTATCCGCTGCCGGCGCTGGACGATACGCTGAACAACGTGATGTTCAAAGAGGCGGCGAAGAAGCTGGGCTATCATCCGTTCCCGAACCCGTCAGCCTGCGTCTCGCGCGCGTGGAAAAACCCGTACGGCAACCAGATCGCTCCCTGCAACTACTGCGGCTACTGCTCGAAATATCCGTGCCTGAACTACTCAAAAGCCTCACCGCAGACGGCGGTGATGGACGCGCTGAAGCGCATGCCGAACTTCTCCTATGAAGTGCACGCGGAAGTGTACAAAGTGGTGCTGCACGACGACGGCAAAACTGCGAAGGGCGTGCTCTATTTTGACGCTGACGGCAACGAAGTGTTCCAGCCGGCGAAGATTGTGGTGCTCTCCAGCTTCCAGTTGTACAACGTGCGCCTGATGCTGCTGTCCGGCATCGGTAAGCCCTACAACCCGATCACCGAAGAGGGCGTCGTCGGGCGTAACTATGCGTTTCTGTCCAACGGCGGCGCCACGCTGTTCTTCAAAGACAAAAACTTCAACGCCTTCGCCACCGCTGGCGCGACCGGTCAGATGTTTAATGACATCTCGCCTGGCAACTTCGACGGTCCGGGACTCGGCTTCCTCGGCGGCGCCAAAATCCACAGTTCGCAGGCGACCGGTACGCCGATTGGCACCGCGCTGCCGAAAGGCACACCGAGCTGGGGCATGGGGTACAAAGAGGGGCTGGAGCAGTGGTACAACCATTCGATGAAGATCAGCATTACCACCACCTGCCAGTCGTACCGCGATATCTATCTGGATCTGGATCCGCACTATACCGACCATCGGGGGCAGCCGCTGCTGCGTATGACGTTTGACTGGAAACAGAACGAACTCAGGCTGCAGCAGCACCTGAAAGGCATCGTTGGCGACATCGCCAAAGAGCTGAATCCGGACAGCATGAGCATGAGCTTCCTGCCGATGGGCGCTGATTTTGACCTGACCAAATACGTCTCTACCCACAACGTGGGCGGCGCGGTGATGGGCGACAACCCGAAAACCTCGGCGCTGAACAAGTACCTGCAAAGCTGGGATGTGCACAACGTGTTTGTGCCGGGCGGTAACGCCTTCCCGCAGAACTTCCAGGCGAACCCGACCGACACCATCGGCGCGATTACCCTGATGGCGGCGCAGGCTATTAAAGAGCACTATTTGCAGAATCCCGGCCCACTGGTACAGGCATAAGCACATGAAATTAAAATCATTGTTAATCGCTCACGCGGTGCTGCTGGGCAGCTGCGTTTGCCGCCGATTCGGCGTGGGGTGCGGTGCAAAAGGCGCAAGGCACGCAGATGACGCATCACTGATTAAAAAAGGCGAGTATCTGGCGCGCCTTGGCGACTGTATGGCGTGCCATACCGTAGCCGGCAAAGCGGATTACGCCGGCGGGCTGGCGATTGAGTCGAATCTCGGCACCATTTACTCCACCAACATCACGCCGGATAAACAGCACGGCATCGGCAACTACAGCGAGCAGCAGTTCTCGGACGCGGTGCGCAAAGGCGTGCTGCCGGACGGCTCGCGCCTTTACCCGGCGATGCCGTACCCGGATTACGCCAAAATCAGCGATGAAGACCTGCACGCGCTGTACGTCTACTTCATGCAGGGCGTGAAGCCGGACAGCGAACAGCCGCCGGAAACCAAGCTGAGCTTCCCGTTCAGCCAGCGCTGGGGCATGCGTTTCTGGAACTGGGCGTTTACCTCAGATAAGCCGTTCCAGCCGATTGGCGGCGCGTCGGCGGAGGTTAATCGCGGTGCTTACATCGTGGAAAGCCTCGGCCACTGCGGCAGCTGCCACACGCCGCGCGGCCTCGGCATGAACGAGAAGGCGCTGGACAGCAGCGACGATCGCTTCCTCGCCGGCGGCAGCCTGAATAACTGGGAGGTGCCGTCGCTGCGCGGTGTGCCGCGCTGGAGCGAGCAGGAGATTGTCGATTATCTGCAAACCGGTCGTAACGATAAAGCCGCGGTAGGAGGCGAGATGACGTCGGTGGTGGAGCACTCCAGCTCGCACATGACGGATGCCGATCTGCAAGCGATTGCCGCTTACCTGAAGTTCCTCGGTGGCAATCCGCCGCTGCAGGCGTACGACGTGCAGGCGCAGCAGAAGACCGAAGCGAAGCTGACAGCGGCGAAGAATCTGAGCGAAGGCGAGCGGCTGTATCTCGACAACTGCGGTGCCTGTCACTTTGTCACCGGCAAAGGCGCGCCGGGGATCTTCCCGGAGCTGGATCAGGCCACTATCGTTAATGCGCAGGATCCCAGCGGGTTGATTCACACCATTCTGGCCGGTGCGCAGCAGCCCTCAACGGAGAAAGCACCGTCAACGCTGGCGATGCCGCCGTTTGCGTATCGTCTGACCGATGATGAAGTGGCGCAGCTGGCCACCTTTATTCGTCAGGGCTGGAGCAACCACGCGCCGGCAGTAACGAAAGAACAGGTAGCGGATGTGCGGAAAACGCTGCACTAAAACGTAGCAGCGCGACCTGTCGCGCTGTCCTGATGGCAATGCCCGGCGTCGCGTGATGTCGGGCATTGCGCGATGAATCGCACCGCTACCGTAGGGTGCGATTTTTTATTTTTTAATGAAAGGTGTGCGCCACTTCCAGCACGCCGTTGATGATAAACTGCACGCCCATACACACCAGTAAAAAGCCCATCAGGCGCGAAATCGCTTCGATGCCGCCTTTGCCGACCAGCTTCATGATGGCGCCGGAGCTGCGCAGCGAAATCCATAAAATCACTGCCACCGCCAGGAACGTCAGCACCGGCGCGATGGCCACCACCCACGCGGGGAAATCGACGCCGGCTTTCACCGTCGAGGCCGAACTGATGATCATCGCGATGGTACCCGGCCCGGCGGTGCTCGGCATGGCCATCGGCACAAAGGCGATATTCACTGTTTCGCGCGGGTCGTCGCTGGCGTCGAGTTCATCCAGCTTGTGTTTGGCCTCCACCGAATGCCCGACCGGTTTGGCGGGGAACAACATGCGAAAGCCGATAAAGGCGACAATCAGCCCGCCGGCCATGCGCAGACCGGGAATCGAGATGCCAAAGGTGTGCAGCACCGCGTTACCGGCGTACCAGGCGACCATCATAATCAGGAACACGTAGATCGACGCCTGCAGCGCCTGGCGATTGCGTTCCTGAAAGTTCATGTCACCCGCGAGGCCGAGAAACAGCGCCACGGTGGTTAACGGGTTAGCAAGCGGCAAAATCACCACCAGGCCGAGCCCGATGGCTTTGAACAGTTCCAGCATGATTTATTCCACATCCAGGTGCGCCCATGATGGCGCGGTTAACAGGCACATCATTCAGACGCGCTCTTATTGCACCCAACCCGTAGCGGCGCAATTTATTGCGCATCAGACAGCGATGCGGCTGTCCGGGGCGCGCGAAAAATCGCGCCGCTACAGAATGTGCGATTAATGGAGCAGAATCAGTCATCTGCATTTCCCATCGTGGCGCAAAGCATTCAGACGCGCTCTTATTGCACGCAACCCGTAGCGGCGCAATTTATTGCGCATCAGACAGCGATGCGGCTGTCCGGGGCGCGCGAAAAATCGCGCCGCTACAGAATGTGCGATTAATGGAGCAGAATCAGTCATCGGCATTTCCCATCGTGGCGCAAAGCATTCAGACGCGCTCTTATTGCACCCAACCCGTAGCGGCGCAATTTATTGCGCATCAGACAGCGATGCGGCTGTCCAGGGCGCGCGAAAAATCGCGCCGCTACAGAATGTGCGATTAACGGGGCAGACTCAGTCATCTGCATTCCCCGTCACGGCGCAAAGCAGCATCAATGCTTCGGCGTTTCCATCGCTTCCAGTAGCTCGGGGAAAAAATCTTCCAGCAGATCCGGCGTCATCAGCTCGGGGTAATGAATCAAATGCTCGCGAATGCGTTCATTCACGTCTGGCAACAGGCGCTGGGCGGCGTCGCTGGCGCTGATTTTCTTCTGCTTCATCAGGCGCAGCACGTTATCCGGCAGGTTATCCTCATCTTCCTCGCTCTCCACGCCTTCCAGATCGTCCAGCTCATCCAGCAACTCCATCAGCGCTTCAATCTGCGGCGTGCGTGACTGATACTCCTGGGGCTTCTCGTTCTCCAGATAGCGCAGCAGCGCGCGCACCGGCGAGCCGTCTGGCGTGGCGGGCGGCTCACTGGCGAACCAGCTGAGCAGCGCATGCTGGCTCACCTGATGCACGTGATAACCGTTGTCCACCAGCTCATCGGCGAGGATATCGGCGGTGTCGTGCTCAATCAGGCAAATATGGGTGCGACCCGGCGTGAACTGCTCCAGCCACTGATAAATCTCCTCAATCACGCTGTCGGCGTAATGAAACGTCTGGCTGAGGTAGCTGTCATCCGGCTGGTGAACGCAGATGCGAATCAGGTCGGGATCGAAGTAAATCGCAATGTTGATGCCTTTCATGCGCGGTGTCCTGTGTGGTGCAAAACTTCACTATAGCGTCAGGGCGCGCAGAAAAACATGCTATCGCCAGCAGCCGCAGCCACTGACGATAAAAATTACCGCAAATCAGCACGATCCAGCCCGTAAGCGCTGTCGAGCGCGCCGGGTGCCATCTGCGACAGGATCATCAGCCGGTTCCAGGTATTGATCACCGCGATCTTAAAGGTCAGCTCGCTGATCTCCACCTCGGAGAAGTGCGCGCGCAGCTCGCCGTACAGCGCCTCGTCAACGCCGTGCTCGCCAATGCGCGTCAGCGCTTCGGTCAGGGCAAAGGCGGTTTTCTCCCGCGCGCTGAACAGCGGTGATTCACGCCAGATCGCCACATGGTGCAGCCGCAGCTCGTGCTCGCCGTCAATCGCCGCCTGCTTGATGTGCATATCGAGGCAGAACGCGCAGTGGTTGAGCTGCGAGGCGCGGATATCCACCAGATGCCTGAGCGACTTCTCCAGCGACGCGCTGGCAACGCTGTTCGACAAATCCGACATCGCTTTGGCCAGCGCCGGGGTGGTTTTGAAATGGTTAACGCGTTGAGTCATGATTTTCCTCCGTCAGAACAGACGTTCAATGGTTTCGAGTGCTTCGGGTAACGCGCGGGCACGGCTGAGCGGGTCGTGCGTGCCGTCGACGCGGATAAACTGCACATCACTGATGCCGATGTACGCCAGCGCCGCGCGCACGTACGGCGTGAACTGGTCATCCTGCATAAAGGGCCCGTGGGCAAACACGCTGCCGCTGGCCATCACGCAGTAAACTTTCCTGTCGCTCACCAGCCCGACTTTGGTGCCTTCGGGCGTAAAGGCGAAGGTGCGGCCGGCGCGGGTAATATGATCGAACCAGGCTTTCAGCACCGACGGCAGCCCGAGGTTCCACATCGGCGATGAGATAACCAGGGTGTCGCAGGCAAACAGCTGATCCACCCGCTGTTCCGAGGTGCGAATGGCGTCACGCTGCGCTTCATCACGCGCCTCCGGTGGGGTAAAAAAAGCCCTGATGGTGAAAGCATCCAGATGCGGCAGCGGCTGTTGCGCCAGATCCAGCACTGTCTCGTGCAGATCGTGATGGCGGCTGCGCAGCTTTTCGATCAGACGCGCCGAGGCGATGCGCGACGCCGATCCCGCCAGATCCGGGCTGACTTTAATGTGCAGCACATTCATGCAGTGGTTCCTCATACGATAGAGCGATAAAAATGCAGGCCGAGCGCCTGATAGCCGCAGCGCTGATAAAACGCCTGCGCCCGGGTATTACTGATTGCGGTATCCAGCACCATGCGGCTGCAGCCGTACTCACGCGCCAGCACCGCTAAGCCGTCGAGTAGCGCGGCGCCGAAGCCCTGACCGCGCAGCGCGGGATCGCTCACCAGGTCATCGACATAGCAGAAGCTGCCGTGGATAAAATTCTCCAGCAGGCGATAACCGGCCAGCACCGCCGGCTGTCCCTGATGTTCGATACCGGCGAGGCGATAACCCTGCGCCTGCTGACGCTGCGCCTGGGCGATAAACTGCGCCTCATCCGCCAGCCGCCCGCGCAGCGCACGCATCAGCGGGTAGCAGCGCGCGAGTTGTTCTGCGGTGGCGTAATGCACAATCTTCATGGCTGTCATCCGTATTGCGGGGGGAATGCCTGCATCTTAAACTGCTATGTCTGAGCGAACAGGGCCATTACGCATGAAAACAGGTAGGACATAGCGCAGTGGCTGAGAAAGGAGTGACGCGTGGGTTACAAAGAGATTTACCAGCGCTTCCGGCAGCAGATTCTTGCCGGACAGCTCCGGCCGGGCGACCGCGTACCGGCGATCCGCATGCTGGCGGGCGAGCTGCAGGTGGCGCGCAAAACGGTGGAGGCTGCCTATGAGATCCTCATCGGCGAAGGCTATTTTGTCAGCCAGGGCGCGAAGGGCACGCGCGTCAATCCGCAGCTGAAGCTGGCGAGCGCAACTACGCCACCGCACGCACCGGCGACGACGCCCGCGCTGCTGCCGGTGACCGAGGGCAAAGGCGAGCTGCGGCTCGGCATCCCGGCGCTGGACGAGTTTCCGCATAAAAAGTGGCGGCTGCTGTCGGCGAAAGCGGCGCGCAGCCTGCGGCCGGACGAGATGATGATACCGCCGGTGATGGGATATGCGCCGCTGCGGGCGGCCATCGCCAGCTACCTGAACATTTCGCGCGGCCTCAACTGCCAGCCGGAACAGATCTTCATCACCAGCGGCTACCGCGCCAACCTGCGGCTGATTCTGGCGGTGCTGGCGCAGCCGGGCGACAAAGTGCTGTTCGAAGATCCCGGCTACTTCTTCGGTCAGCAGCTGCTGAAGCGCATCGCACCCAACCTGCACTATGTGCCGGTGGATGGGCAGGGCGTCGACGTGGATTATCTGCTGCGCTATCACGCCGACGCGCGCTTTGCGGTAGTGACGCCAACGCACCAGAGCCCGCTGGCGGTCAGCCTGTCGCTGCCGCGCAAGCATCAGCTGCTGGCGTGGGCGCAGCAGCATGACAGCTGGATCATTGAGGATGATTACGACGGCGAATTTCACTACACGCGTAAGGTGATTTCGGCGCTAAAAAGCCTGGATGTGCACGACCGGGTGATCTACACCGGCACCTTCAGTAAAACCATGATGCCGGCGATGCGCATCGGCTATCTGGTGATGCCGCAGCACACGCTGGCGCAGTTCGGCGAGCTGGGCGAGATTCTGGAAACCGGCCTGCCGCTGCTGCCGCAGAAAATACTCGCGCAGTTCCTCAGCGAAGGGCATTTCTTTCGCCACATCAAAAAGATGCGCATCCTGTATCAGCAGCGCCGTCGCATGATGCTGGAGGCCATCGAAGCCAGCTTTCCGGGGCTGTTTACTTTTGAGCTGACCGACGGCGGCATGCACATCGTGGCGTTTCTGCGGCGCGGCACGCAGGATGTGGCGCTGGCGACGCTGTGGGCGCAGCAGGCGCTATACGTGCGGCCGCTGTCGGGCTGGTACGCGCAGACGCAAAAGCGCTATGGCCTGGTGATTGGCTACACCAATATCCAGTCGTTTGAACAGGCGCGGGCGCTGCTGGCGCGCGTGATGGATGAGACGCGGGCGTTGTTGAGGGCTTAGCGGCAGCGTGGCGAGAGAAGAGGGCGCGGGGGACAGCCCGCGCCGGCTGGCATAAGGTGAGCGGCGATTCAGACGGCAGGAGGGCGGCCCCTGAACCCGCGCGAAGGAATCACATGCCGATGTATTTTTTGCCCTGCTTCAGCACCACATCGCAGGCTTTGGTTTTCAGCTTCTCACCCATTGGCGAGTTGCTCAGGCTTTGCAGATTCAGCTGCTGACCGTTGCCGGTGTTCAGCAGGCCCTGCAGCCCCTGCTGGTAATCGGTTTTCTGCTGCTGCGCGGTGGTGCTGCTCAGGCCCAGCTTGCTCAGCACCTGATCTTTCACCGACTTCACGTTGTTATCCACCACGTTGTGCTGCACGCAATATTCCATCACGCCGGCGGCGTTGGTCATGCTGTTGGCGCTCACCGCTTTATCGCCGCCGTTCAGCAGGCCGCTGAGCGAAGAGAGCGACAGTCCGCCGTTCTGCATGTTGCTGGTGGCGGTGTTGCCGCTGTTCTGCTGCGACAGCTGCGATGCGGCGCTGCTCAGCTGATCCTGCCAGCTCGCCGCCGATGCGCTACCGGCCACCAGGGCCGCCGCGATACCCCATCCCCAAACTAACCGTTGTGTTGCTTTTTTCATCTCAACCTCGTTGTGCTTATACGTCTGACTGCGTCAGTTGTGGTTAAGAGGCATGTGGCGGCAGAAAGTTCCGGAGAAGTGGCCGCCGCGCGCGAGTTTGGGAGTGTTCCGGAGGCGATTGCCGGGGTTTTACGCAGCGTTTTTGGCAGCGCTGCTTTTTTCGACGCTTAGCGCACATCCCCATCGATTCCGGTTGCGCCGCAAGCGCGTAACGGTATAATCGCCCACGTTTTCCGCATCCTCTTCAGTGCCGAAGTGGCGAAATCGGTAGACGCAGTTGATTCAAAATCAACCGTAGAAATACGTGCCGGTTCGAGTCCGGCCTTCGGCACCATCTGATGCAACTTAAGTCGCTTACGAGCGGCTTTTTTTGTGTCTGAAATTCAGTAGCTGCAAGGTTTTTTTGATTTTTCTCTTGGCTTAAATCGACCTGGTTTGAGTTAAGTCGGTTTAATGATCTTTTTATCTGACATTGCGGCCGATCAAAATGTCTTTGCTGAAAAAGTTTAGGGCTTTTGTGCTTAGTACGGCACATCAAAATCAACGAATCCTTAAGAATTAATTAGTTGATGTGACGTTGTTCGTTGCCCGTGAAGATGCAGCAAGCTAAGATAAAAGCTTACAGGCCATAAATATATGGATAGGCTGCACAGCGACAGATCAAAACTTAATGATGAACAAATCTAACTTTGATTTCCTGAAAGGCGTTAACGACTTTATTTACGCTATCGCCTGTGCAGCGGAAAACAATTATCCGAACGATCCCAACACCACGCTGGTAAAAATGCGCATGTTCGGTGAAGCGACGGCGAAGCATTTAGGGCTGCTACTGGATATTCCCCAATGCGAAAACCAGCATGACCTGCTGCGTGAATTAGGCAAAATAGCTTTTGTTGATGACAACATCCTGTCGGTATTTCATAAATTGCGCCGCATTGGCAATCAGGCCGTCCACGAGTATCACAACGATCTTGATGATGCGCAGATGTGTCTGCGCCTCGGTTTTCGTCTCGCAGTCTGGTATTACCGTCTGGTCACCAAAGATTATGACTTCCCGGTTCCGGTTTTTGTGTTACCGGAACAGAGTAGCGATCTCTATCATCAGGAAGTGCTGACGTTAAAACAGCAGCTGGAACAACAGGCGCAAGAAAAAGCACACAACCAGGCCGAATTAGAGGCCCAGCAGCAAAAGCTGGTGGCACTCAACGGCTATATCGCCATCCTCGAAAGTAAGCAGCAGGAAACTGAAGCCCAATCTCAGGCTCGCGTCGCAGCCCTCGAAGCACAACTGGCAGAAAAAAATGCCGAGCTGGCGAAACAGACCGAGCAAGAGCGCAAGGCCTACCACAAAGAGATCACCGATCAGGCCATCAAACGCACGCTGGATTTGAGCGAAGAAGAGAGCCGCTTTTTGATCGATGCCCAGTTGCGTAAAGCGGGCTGGGAAGCAGACAGCAAAATGCTGCGCTTTTCCAAAGGCGCGCGGCCGGAACCGGGTGTCAACAAAGCAATCGCCGAATGGCCCACCGGTACCGATGAAACGGGAAAACAGGGTTTTGCCGACTACGTATTATTTGTTGGCATGAAACCCATCGCGGTAGTGGAAGCCAAGCGCATCAACACCGATGTCTTCAGTAAACTGAATGAGGCGTATCGCTACAGCAAACGTTTCGATAATGCCCTGCTGCGTAACATTTTACTGGAGCAGTATCCTGCAGATGAAGTGCGGGAAGCGGTACCGGAATATGAAGTCAGTTGGGCGGATACCAGCGGCAGCCAACGCTATAAAATTCCTTTTTGCTACTCCACCAATGGCCGCGAATACCGCGCAACGCTGAAAACCCGCAGCGGCATCTGGTATCGCGATGTCCGCCATACCAGCAACATGTCGAAAGCGCTACCGGAGTGGCATCGCCCGGAAGAACTGATCGCCATGCTGGGCAGCGATCCGCAAAGGCAAAACCAGTGGTTTGCAGATAACCCAAATATGAGCGAGCTGGGGCTGCGCTACTACCAGGAAGATGCCGTTCGCGCCGTTGAAAACGCCATAGTCAATGGGCAGCAAGAGATCCTGCTGGCCATGGCCACCGGCACCGGGAAAACGCGTACCGCCATTGCCATGATGTTCCGCCTGATCCAGTCCCAGCGCTTTAAGCGCGTACTGTTCCTTGTGGATCGCCGCTCGCTGGGTGAACAGGCGCTGGGCGCCTTTGAAGACACGCGCATCAACGGTGATACTTTTAACAGCATTTTCGACATCAAAGGGCTGACGGATAAATTCCCGGAAGACAGCACCAAAATTCACGTTGCGACCGTCCAGTCGCTGGTTAAACGCACTCTGCAATCCGATGAGGCAATGCCGGTGGCACGCTACGACTGCATTGTGGTCGACGAAGCGCACCGTGGCTATATCCTTGATAAAGAGCAGACCGAGGGCGAGCTACAGTTCCGCAGCCAGCTGGAGTATGTGTCGGCTTACCGCCGCATCCTCGATCATTTTGACGCGGTGAAAATCGCCCTGACCGCCACGCCAGCACGCCATACGGTAGATATCTTCGGCGAGCCGGTTTACCGCTACACCTACCGCACGGCGGTGATCGACGGGTATCTGATCGACCAGGATCCACCCATCAAGATCACCACCCGCAATGCGCAAGACGGTGTTTATCTGTCGAAGGGTGAAGAGATCATTCGCGTGACGCCACAGGGTGAGATGATCAACGACACGCTGGCTGACGATCAGGATTTTGAAGTCGCAGATTTCAACCGTACGCTGTTGATCCCCGGTTTCAATACCGCCGTCTGCGAAGAGTTAACCAAACACCTCGATCCGACCGGCAAGCAAAAAACGCTGGTATTCTGCGTCACCAACGAGCATGCCGATATGGTCGTCAATGAGCTGCGCACCGCCTTCAAAAAGAAATATCCGCAACTGGAGCATGACGCGATCATCAAGATCACCGGTGATTCCGATAAAGATGCGAAGAAAGTGCAGTCCCTGATCACCCGTTTTAATAAGGAGCGGCTACCGAACATTGTGGTGACGGTTGATTTGCTGACTACCGGCGTCGATATCCCGTCAATCTGCAATATCGTCTTTCTGCGCAAGGTGAGAAGCCGCATTCTCTACGAGCAGATGAAAGGCCGCGCCACCCGTTTATGCCCGGCAGTAGATAAGATCCGCTTTAAGATTTTCGACTGCGTCGATATCTACAGCACGCTGGAAAGCGTCGATACCATGCGCCCGGTGGTGATGCGCCCAAGCGTAGAATTGCAAACGCTGGTGAACGAAATTACCGACTCGGAAACCTATAAAGTGACCGAAGCCGATGGCCGCAGCTTTGCCGAGCACAGCCACGAACAGCTCGTCGCCAAGCTGCAACGGATCATTGGCCTGGCAACTTATAACCGCGACCGCAGCGCCGGCATCGATAAGCAGGTACGTCGTCTGGATGAATTATGTCTGGATGCCGCAGGCGTCAGCTTTAACAAGCTGGCTTCGCATCTGCGTGAAAAAGGCCCGCACTGGAGTGCCGAGGTGTTCAATAAACTCCCCACCCTGATTGCGCGTCTGGAGAAACTCAAACTCGACATCAACGAACTGCGCGAGCGCCCGATCTTCCTTGATATTCCGGATGAGGTGATCAACGTCGAGCCGGTTTACGGCGCTTACCATAATGCGGAAGATTTCCTCGAAGCCTTTGATGATCTGGTCAAGCGCTCTCCCAATGCACAGCCCGCGTTGCAGGCAGTGATTGCCCGCCCGCGCGATCTCACCCGTAAAGGGCTGGTGGAGTTGCAGGAGTGGTTTGACAGCCAGTATTTCGAAGAGTCTTCCCTGCGCAGCGCGTGGAAAGAGACGCGTAACGAGGATATCGCCGCCCGGCTGATCGGCCATATTCGCCGTGCGGCAGTGGGCGATGCGCTGAAGCCGTTTGATCTGCGTGTTGATCATGCCCTGGCGCGCATCAAAGGCGAAAACGACTGGAGCAGCGAACAGCTGAAGTGGCTGGATCGCTTAGCTACCGCGCTGAAAGATAAAGTGGTGCTCGACGACGACTCGTTTAAAACCGGCAACCTTCACCGCTTCGGCGGCAAAGCCGTGTCGCAGCGCGTGTTTGAGGACGACCTCGACGGCGTGCTGGCGAAATTCAGTGATTACATCTGGGACGAACCCGCCTGACGCGTTAGAATCCCCGGCAATTTCTTCTTCTGCGGCCCGTTCAGGGCCGCTGCTTTTACACGGAACCTGTGATGAACAATAACGATCTGGTCGCTAAACTCTGGAAACTCTGTGACAACCTGCGTGACGGCGGCGTTTCCTATCAGAACTATGTTAACGAACTGGCTTCACTGCTGTTTCTGAAAATGTGTAAAGAGACCGGCCAGGAAGCCGAGTATCTGCCTGCTGGCTACCGCTGGGACGATTTGAAAGCGCGTATCGGCCAGGAGCAATTGCAGTTCTACCGTAAACTGCTGGTGGAATTAGGCCAGGACGAGAAAAACCTTGTACAGGCGATTTTCCACAACGTCAGCACCACCATTGAGCAACCGAAGCAGCTGACCGAACTGGTGAGCTATATGGATGCGCTGGACTGGTATAACGGCAGCAAGGGCAAATCCCGCGACGACTTTGGCGATATGTACGAAGGGCTGTTGCAAAAGAACGCCAACGAAACCAAATCCGGCGCGGGCCAGTACTTCACGCCACGCCCGCTGATCAAGACCATTATTCATCTGTTAAAACCGCAGCCGCGCGAAGTGGTGCAGGATCCGGCAGCCGGTACCGCAGGCTTTTTAATCGAAGCGGATCGCTACGTTAAATCGCAGACCAACGATCTGGAAGATCTTGATACCGACACCCAGGATTTTCAGATCCGCAAAGCCTTTGTCGGCCTTGAACTGGTGCCCGGCACCCGTCGGCTGGCGCTGATGAACTGCCTGCTGCACGACATTGAAGGCAACCTCGATCACGGTGGCGCAATTCGCCTCGGTAACACGCTGGGCAGCGATGGGGAAAACCTGCCGCCGGCGCATATCGTGGCAACCAACCCACCGTTTGGCAGCGCGGCGGGCACCAACATCACCCGTACCTTTGTTCACCCGACCAGCAACAAACAGCTCTGCTTTATGCAGCACATTATTGAAACCCTGCATCCGGGCGGTCGCGCAGCGGTGGTAGTGCCGGATAACGTGTTGTTTGAAGGCGGTAAAGGCACCGAGATCCGCCGCGATCTGATGGACAAGTGCCGTCTGCACACCATTCTGCGTCTGCCGACCGGTATCTTTTACGCTCAGGGCGTGAAAACCAACGTGCTGTTCTTTACCAAAGGCACGAAGGCAAACCCTAATCAGGATAAGAACTGCACCGACGACGTCTGGGTGTACGATTTGCGGACCAATATGCCGAGCTTTGGTAAGCGCACGCCGTTTGGCGATCAGCATCTGCAACCGTTTGAGCAGGTGTTCGGTGACGATCCGCACGGCCTCAGCCCGCGCACCGAAGGCGAGTGGAGTTTTAATGCCGAAGAGAGCGAAATCGCCGACAGCGAAGAGAACAAAAACACCGATCAGCATCTCGCGACCAGCCGCTGGCGCAAGTTCAGCCGCGAGTGGATCCGCACTGCCAAGTCGGACTCACTGGATATCTCCTGGCTGAAAGATAAAGACAGCATTGATGCCGACAGCCTGCCGGAGCCCGATGTGCTTGCTGCCGAGGCGATGACCGAACTGGTGCAGGCGTTGGGCGAGCTGGATGCCCTGATGCGCGAGCTGGGCGCAGGCGATGAAGCCGATGCGCAGCGTCAGTTGCTGGAAGAAGCATTTGGTGAGGTGAAGGCATGAGTTTCAACTCAACACCGAAAGAATTAATTGAGCAAAATATTAATGGCTTACTTTCAATTCACGATAGTTGGCAGCGTATTTCGATGGATTTAATAGCAAAAATCACAAACGGTTTTGCTTTTAAGTCGTCGGAATTTAATAATCGAAAAGATGGCGTTCCATTAGTTAGAATTCGTGATGTTTTAAAAGGAAATACATCCACGTACTATTCGGGACAAGTTCCCGAAGGTTATTGGATTTATATTGAAGATTTAATTGTGGGGATGGATGGTGATTTCAATACAACTATATGGCGTTCAGTGCCGGCGCTGTTAAATCAGCGAGTTTGTAAAATTGAAGTTAATGAAGAAAATTATAATAAAAGATTTTTCTTTCATGTCTTGCCGGGATATTTATCTGCAATTAATGCAAATACATCCTCGGTTACAGTTAAGCATCTTTCATCAAAAACTTTACAAGAAACCTTATTTCCACTACCACCACTCGCCGAGCAAAAGATTATTTCTGAAAAACTCGATACGCTGCTGGAGCAGGTAGACAGCACCAAAGCACGTCTTGAGAAAATTCCAAAAATCCTCAAACGTTTTCGTCAAGCCATCTTGGCCATAGCAATTAATGGAAAGCTCACTGATGATTGGAGGAAAAATAACCCATCAATTTGTACTGAATGGAATAAAACCAATATCGGAGAGCTCGCACAGGTAGCCACAGGTAAAACACCAAAAAGAACTGATAGTAGATATTGGGAAAATGGAAGCATACCTTGGTTAACTAGCTCAAGTACTGGGAAGGCATTTGTTGAAGTTGCAGACCAATTTGTTTCTGATTTAGCATTGCGCGAATGCTCACTTAAGATTTTTTGTCCAGGTACTCTTTTACTTGCAATGTATGGTGAAGGGAAAACACGTGGTCAAGTCACTGAATTAAAAATAAGTGCTACTTGTAATCAAGCTTGCGCGGCTATAACTTGTGACGAGGATAAAATCAATCGGAATTTTTTGAAAATGTTATTAATGGAAAATTATCAAGAGACACGGAAAGCTGCTGCTGGCGGTAATCAACCAAACCTTAATCTAAATAAGGTTCGGGAAATAACTATCGCACTCCCATCTCTCTCAGAACAACACGAAATCGTCCATCGCGTAGAACAACTCTTCGCCTATGCCGACACCATTGAAAAACAGGTTAACAGTGCGCTTTCACGCGTCAACAACCTGACACAATCGATTCTGGCAAAAGCCTTCCGGGGCGAACTCACCGCCCAATGGCGGGCAGAGAATCCGGAATTGATAAGCGGAGAAAACAGCGCCGCCGCGTTGCTGGAAAAAATCAAAGCCGAACGGGCAACCAGCACAGGTAAAAAAGCCTCGCGTAAAAAATCCTGATCTTTATTTTTGCGCACCTTACTGGTGCGCTTCTTATTATTTCCTGCCAGCCAAAGCGTAATTTTTATATTCAAATAATTTTATAAATAGCTTTTTTTCCACTATTTCAAGCTGGACTTCCTGTCTCTTTGCTGATGATATATACAGGTATTTAGCGCGGCGCGGATGTGCGCCAACACACCCGCGCCGCTAATCACAACTACTATTTAGAAAGAATAGTAATCATGACTGACATGCATTCTATTGCACAACCGTCTGAACCAGAAGTCCTCGCGGCAAATAATCGCCAAATAACCGTTGGCTATGCGAGTCGCTATCCGGATTATCGTCGAACTCCTGCCATCACCATGAAAGGACAATGGCTGGAAGAGGCTGGTTTTGCCAGTGGCACGGCGGTTGAAGTGAAGGTAATGAAAGGCTGCATTGTGCTCACCGCACGGCAGACAGAGGATGAGTTAATGCAGTCGTTGCGCCAGGCATGCAAGCTGTCGGCACGGAAACAAAAGCAGGTGCTGGAGTTTATTCGGGTCATTGCCGGTAAACAGAAAGTCATCTGAATGATAAACCGCTCCCGGCATCGCATCGGGAGCGTTTAACTATCAGGACGCGATCACTTCCACCAGTACATCAGTTGCCCAGCTTTCTTCACTGTTGGCCACATTTCCCTCTTTGCAGGCCAGCGCCATATTGCCTAACTGGAAAGAAACACTATCGTTGAAGTCAAAGTTGTACCACTTTGATGCAAAGTTAATGCGCCAGTAGCCCATTCCCTGATCAAAACGAATCTTCAGTTCCTGTCCCTCTTCAAAGGTTACTGTCAGTTTACGATGATGGGGAATCTCGCGCGGCGAATCGAAAACCGTCAGTTCTACCGCTCTGCCCATTGCTGCTGCAAACCACTGATCAGCAAAATCATGAAAATCCGCTTCGCTCATCCAGTCATGGAACGGCCTGTTACCTGGACGATCTTTAGGTTTAAACAATGTATCCAGCACCAGTTCGGCATTATTGGTGAGCTTTGTTTGCAGCGGTTTCAGTATTGCTCCCAGCAGCGCCAGCGCAACCGGGTTTTGCAGATACCGATCGGTATAGTGAACGCGGTTAATACGTGTATTTTTCATCAGCGACTGCGCTTCGTTATGATTGTTAAACAGCATGTCCCAGAAGCGCTGTCCGAACTGCGAAAGTGGGCCATTCAGCTCTTTGCAAATCTGAATATCCTTGACCCGCTCTACAACGTTCGCAGCTTTACCCGGCAGAACAAATTCGTCCATTTCAAGCTTTTTATACTCAAGGCTGCGAACGACCAGCTCGTCATTCAGGTGCCAGCCCGGCCCCGGAATTGTTGCTAGCTGACTGCGTGAGGCCAGCGTCATTACTCTATCTGCAAAGGTGATTTGAGCAACAATCGGCAATTCTGGCTTCTGTTTGATATGGCACAACCGCACACCCAAGGCAGTAAACTGTGAAAGCTCATGCAGTAACTCCGGGTCGTCCGTGCCATCGGGGATGACAAGGTCAACCGCGACATTGTCATTTACCCGATAGCTCTGGATTGCCGCACGGAACTGGCGGGCATATAAATCCCACTCATTAAACGTACCATTCGTCCACAATGTGAGCTTTGCAGCCCCTTCATTAATCGCCCGACGAATCGTATCGCCAATGGTTCCAGGGCAGTATCGTGCATCTGGTAAAGATAAGGTCTCTTCAGACGGCAAACCGACATAGTACGTGAAGTCATATCCAAGCCACGACAACGCTGCTTTACGATCCAGTAAATCGTGATCATGGCGAGTCTGGGAGTCGAGGAGGCACTCACTGCAAGCCGAACTACAATGTCGGCAGCCCAGCTGTTTGACCATTCCCTGCAGAATGGCCTCAATATGCAATGGCGCACTGGAAGCAAAGCCTGCACCACCACTAATCACATCGTAAAGTTGAACGGCTAATACTGATTGGCCATCCTCAAGTCTGACCGGACGCAGGGCATAGCCCAGTTCTGCAGCGGAAATACCTAACCTGCCTGACAGTGACTGCCGCAATGCAACTGCCAGGGTCATGCCGATAACGCGTCCCTCTTCGGTGTTATCTGGGATATATTCACCGTTTTGTGGCTTGCGCAGGATTATTTCAAACACATCCGTACGAGCCAATGCTCCCAGCGTGACGTTTTTCATAAGTGCCGTCGATCCTGAACAAACCAGGCGCTGATTCTGACTATCGCGATCTGCTTTTCCCGGGCGAGGCGGGTAGTGAGCTTCCATACTTTTTGGCGCATCATTTTCATTAAGCATTGACTCTGCACGACCACAGCTTAAACATAACGCGTATCCATGCCCTCCAGTTCCAAGGCTTTGCTGGAAAACATGCCCATCAGTACCAGAGGCCATATATCCCATTAGGGGGTTAGGCAGCGGAACGGGTTCTGCTTTAACAAACACCCAGGCAGGGACAACCGGGATGAATTTCATGGTTTCGATATTGTTGGTCACTGGTGCGTGCGCATCAGTCACAAATCCGGCAGGCTGCAGCACCTGACGGCGATTATTCATGATGATTTTTTCACCGCAGCCGCTGTTGGTGCAACAGATCGCGCCGGTACCACTCATCCCTTCTTCATAGCCGATAGTCCCACATTTATGACAGCGCCAGGCACAATCCAGACGCTGGGTTTCGTTGGTATCAGCGTTAATATTGTGCCAATGCAGCGAGACACCGGCTGAGCGGAAGACACGGCCATCAAGGATAATTTCTGCACCAGGCGCATATTCACGGATGGCAACACCCAGGTTTCGCGAGGGAAGCCCTTTATAGCGGGAAACATTATCTTCACGATCTTTTTTATCACGACTTTTTTGATATTTTTCACGGATATAGTCTTCCATGGTAAAGTTATCAAACGTCACCACATCCGTTGGGAAGCCGTATCCCGGCAGGAAGGTTCTGGCCGCTAAATCACGCAATAAATACTCGCCACAGTGCCGTTTTTTCTCTAACTCAATCCGCTTGCGGTACGGCGTTTGCGGCTGGGACTCGCGTTCTTTTGTTAAAAGGTCGCGATAAACAGATAACCATCGCCCCTGAAGGAAAGTAATCGCATTGATTGTTTTATCGCGCAGCTGGTTGGATCTGGCGCCATGCAGCGCCGTACCTTTCACTAACCTTTCCAGTGCTGCATCGATATCAAGTACCGGCCTGCCCAGCCAGACTTTGAAGCGCTCACATTTTGACTGCTCACTGTCTTCGCCGAAAAACCATTGACTGTCGAGGCTGGTTTTCTCTTTATCCGTTTCGCCAATAACGTTACACAAGAAGTCAGACAGCAATAAAGCGTTTACGTGGCGTTGAACCACGCGGATGGAGTTCATCGCTACCATTGGTGCTGGGATCAGGGTTTCAAACGGCCAAAGGGGGTTGGCGAAAACCTGCTGATCATGCGGGTTTCCTTTACAAAGCGTGTAAGAAATTGCTCGCGATTCCTTACTACGTCCGGCACGCCCGGCGCGCTGCAGATAGTTGGCCGGATGGGGTGGTACATTGTTCATCACAACGGCGCTAATGCCGCCGATATCTACCCCCATTTCCATGGTAGTGGAGCAGTTCAGAACGTTAAGCTGTCCGTTCTTGAACATTTTTTCATAACTTTGCAGGCGTTCTGACGATTGCTGAGCAGAATGTTCGGCTGTGCGGTAGTAAAAACCGCCTTCAACGACACGATCGTTTATATCAGTCCAGACGTTTTCCGAACGTAATTTCGCTATTTTCGGTTCCTTGCTCACCCAGTCACGCACTTTCGCCAGTCCTGCAGCGTAATCCTCTTGCGAACGATCCATTAGCCAGATTTCAGGCATGGTAACCTTCTGCGCAATATAATTGTCATACTGCGCCTGGGTGAGATGTTCAAAAGAGATATGTGTGGGAAGATAAGGTGTTAAGCCTTTGAAGGTTGTATCCAGAATTTTATTGGTAACCGGGCAAATCCAGGCATCTGTGATTAATGAAAAGGTCAGATGCTCTTTTGGTAAATAAAAACGGTTGCCATCAGGCTTCAGTATTGCAAGTGCCCCGGTAAGTTGAGTCCATGCTTCCTTCAGCCAGGTATTGATTATATCTATCGTTTCTGTGTTCACGGTTTTGAATCGTGCGCCAAGCATTAATAGCTTCACTAAACGATGAGAGATATTACCATTACGAATTTGCGGCCAGCGTTTGTTCTGATTATCTTCAGGATCCTTTGTATCTGGGTTACGGACAAATTTCGATGAAAAACGGCTACCAATCCAGTTTTTCAACTCATCGTCCAATTGTGTAAAGTTACTTTCGCGAACGTACAGATCCAGCGTAACTTTAAGAAAATCGTGCCAGTCATCCAGCATCAGCCCTTGAGCTTGCCAATGTGCCGGAATTTTATGGATTTTCTCGAGGCCATAGTAACCAATCTGAACTAGCCCTTGCGTTTCCAGACTGTTAGTTCGTTTAGGTCGACGCATGAATTCCCGGAATAGCAGCATTTCCGAAAGTTTCAGGGGGCCGCCGTTTTCATTGAATACTTCAGGTTTAAGATAGTGGTTATATTGGAGGATAGAACCGCGAATGTCGGCTTTCTCTTTCAGTTCATTAACCATTTCAGTCCAGGTTCGCGAAATCAAAATGGTCGCTGCCTTACCTCCGGTTGCTGCCTGAAAAGCCTGTTCAAGCTGCTCTGCCTGTATTTCTGCTAATTTTGCTTGGTCGGGTAATCCCCAGCTCCGATATTCGTCAGCTTGCTCCCGTGCCTGTTTTACTCTTTCCGCTAATTTTTCGAGATCTGTATTAGCATTCGGTGTTGTTGACGTCTGAGAGCGTTGATGCCAGCTTAGGATCTCAACCACGCTACCGCGTAGCCGGCTTCGCTCTGCTTCTTGCTGCATTCGAACAGCCATTCTCGCGGTCCCTTGCCGACTGTCGGTAAAAGTGATGAGACGGCGGCCCCTTCCGGGCAAAGAATCAGGACCCACGCCTTCTTTACCTTCTTCATTGATAAAATCCTCACAATATTCCAGAACGGTTGGCACAATGTTAGTGACATAAAATGGCCCACCTAACAAAGCACGTCGGAACGGTTGTTTACCGCTTGCACCTCTGTAACTACAGCCACTGACGCTACATACCTGTTCAATATCGTTAATAGTCAGCGGGATACTGTTGTTGCTTACAACACCTATATGACGCGTCTGTCGATCAAGACGTTGAAGGATGTAGCCATATTCGCTGGTATTTTCTGCTGCAATAATGAGTGGGGGCTGAAAACGACTCTCTTTCTCACCTTTTTCTTCATTAGCGTCATATTCAATAGGTGCTTCATCCTGTAAAGAGAATTCATCACCACCTTTATTTTCCCATTGTACAAGTTTGCCATTTTTGTCCCGGGCCAGAAGATGTGGCTCGTTACAGTCATTACAGAATGCCAGCTCGTAAACCGGGCTCCCACAGTCACAGCTTTGTCTCTGGTTTACATATACATAACCAAAAGGCCAGCCTTTTTCCAAAGGCGTACCATACTTATGGCTGCACTCTTTATCTACGCAAGCCCAGATACCTTGTGTGCTGCGCTGGAAGATATGCGCCCTGACTTTAAGAAATGCCGGTTCTTTTTCATTTGGTTGTGTACCGGAGCAGACGTCAACCCAACGCAGCACCTCTTGCTGACTGTAATTCTGTTGAGTTAGCGAATTCAGCTGCTGCGTCATCTGATCCAGCTTC
Organism: Enterobacterales bacterium; assembly: GCA_039593615.1. Lineage (GTDB taxonomy): Bacteria > Pseudomonadota > Gammaproteobacteria > Enterobacterales > Enterobacteriaceae > Enterobacter. The sequence goes on from JBCNOY010000023.1 coordinate 109,492, forward strand.
ATTGGATTTGGCTGAGTGACTAACATATCACGTAAGTAGCGCGCCTCAGGCGAGTGCGTAAGTGCATCAAAGCGCTTTGAGCTTATACCTTTTATTTCCGTATCAGGAATTTGCTCAATTTTGTCTAACGGAAGATAAGTGTCTTTGCTTGGTTTCAGTTCTGGGATCACCCTGCTTCCGTCCAGTACGTCAATTCGTTCCTGTGGTATGCCGGATAACTCAGATAGAAATTTTTTCAGCTGTTTTTCGGCGTCGCTTCCGGCAATGGTCGCAGAGGTTGCAACAAAGCGCACATCATCAGGTGTTACGCCAAAAGCAGTCATCACGCGACGTAACTGGAGTGCCAGTTCCGCCGCCTGCGAACCGACATAGGTATGGGCTTCATCTAATACTATCCAGCGTAGTGATTTTTTTGCTTTGGATTGCTGAATGATAGGGGCGTCAATTTGACGAACCATCATATATTCAAGCATCGTTCCGTTGGTCACCAGAATCGGAGCAGGTTCTGCGCGCATTTTTTCGCGCGACAGAACTTCGTTTGGCCTTTTTACTTGCTCGCTTCTTACTGCGGCATGCAGATTTTCAGTATTTCCGTTGTAGAGGCAGTATCGGATCCCAGTACCAAAACCACGGGTCCATGCATCCAGGCGCTCACGTTGCGAATTAATTAAGGCATTGAGTGGATAGAGGAATAAGGCTCTGACACCGACTAACGGATTGTTGCCATTTTTATTCAATTCCTGATAGAGATCTTCCAGCACTGGCACCATAAAACATTCCGTTTTGCCTGAACTTGTACCACTGGTTACCACCACTGAATGTTTTTTTTCAAGCAGAGCCCTCCAGCTAGCTAACTGATGGGTAAAGGGTTTCCAGTCAGCACCAAAACGGTAGCGTCCATTATTCTGGTCATCGAGTGAATCAACGACTGCTGTACTTAACAGTGCGTTACCTTCCGTCAAGCTGCGCATCGTGTTATTGGACTCTTTCCAGCCAAACATTTGCTGGAATACCGGTGAGGAAAGAAATGAACCTGACTTCCCGCAATCGGCGCCCATTTGTTGCGTGAGATGCTCACGCAACTGCGGATCAGTGACGCCCATAATACTTAATGTTGCTTCAGTTGAACGAGACAATGATTGTTCAATAAGTGAAGAAAAATAGCGTGTAGTCATCAGTATTCCTTTTTATTTTTAGCCAGATAACGCAACAGGCTGCACTGGAAGATAGCTTTAAACCAGCGGGAATCAAAGTCCCTGACTTGTCTTAGGAAAAATACAGCTCCGGGTTTACGGTCAAATACGCTTTCAAACGATGTATTACCGCTTGCAACGGCTGCAGCAAAGATGGGTAACCATGCAACGGAATAACGGTAATCAGCGTCAGGATTAATGCTTATCACTGGAGTTTTTTGTGACTTTATCCAGCTATGCAGACGCTTGCAGCCGTAATCTGGCCAGCGAGCTTCGCTGTGCTCACGTAAAAGCTCCTGATACCATTCACGAACAAAAAACTCTGGAATGGGTGGGGGGAATTGTCCGTAACTTAACCATTTCTCAATTTCATCGGCATATGTCGGAAAAACAAGCCCTAGCCGTTTATACATACTCTTCACCAATAAATTCTGGGTTTCTTCCGGTGCACCTTTTTGATTCAGATATAATTTAAAACGATCAGCTGCAGCTTTGATTTCAGAAATGGGCAAGAACTCCCATAAAATAGGGAACTCATTTTCAATGCGGCTCAGATACTCAGCTGACATCTCAAATTTAAACAATGACATAGCCAGTGCCCGCGAATGCTGTACCAGCGCACGCCAGACTTCAAAGGTGGCCAAGGGCAGATAGCCAAATTGGTCGTAAAGGCTACGCATAAATTGCCAGCCGGAATGAGCGGGATCATTAGCCATCTGTTCGAGTACCAGCGTTATTGTATTAACCACAGCCTGGGGCTTATAAAGCTGGGTCGCTTTCTGCAATGAGTTAATACTACTTTCATTAACGGGTAACGAAGGTTTTCCATGAATAAAGCAGGGGCGAAACGCCATTTCTTCACCCTGCCTGGGAACAACCAACCACGGCCCATTTTTGTTAACAATTGAGCTCATTTCATATTCACCTACTAATACACCTTCGCTCAATCTTGATGATAACGGGATTACCTTTCTCTCAGGTTCACTTAACAACATGATGACAGGCGAAGGAATTTGTCCTGTCCGATATTGGATTGACTGGCTGACGAGAAGTTCCCTATCATAATCATAACGTAGGCTATATTTATAGCGGCGAATATGCCAGTTCATTACAGCACCAGCACCTTTGATTTGCATTTCTACAACCTGGTCAATTCCGCTCTCAAGAGAAAGTAAGTTTTCAATGTGCTCTTTCAGGCTATATAAATTGAGTTCGACGGGGTGTTCTCCCGCGGTATAACACCATTCATGCCATGCATGTTGCCCACTTTTGGAACGTAGATGCAATTCCAATGAGAAACGTGTCGGATCGCCATTTTTACCAAACAAAAAGGCTCTGGAACCGAGTAAATCATGCAAGGTGATATTTTTATCCAGAGGGAGTCCACGTGCATCAAGGGCCAGACAACCTTTGGCTGGAAAGGGTAATTCTATCTCTACAGGATCTGCTCCTAAATTTGGATAAATCTGCAGAGATACAAATGAAGGAGGTATTCCTGTTGCCTTAAGTGATATTTCGGTTTTTCCTGTAGAGCGTTTGCGAGCAACCTCCAGTGTTTTATCTTTTAAGGCGGACATACAGGGATGCTGAGTTGAAATAATAATAGATCCTTCATTGGCTTGCTCACCACCTTTTATCTTAATTTCAAGGTCTGCTGGTAATATGCCAATTTTCCGACGCAGTAGTGTTTCATTATGATTATTTCTCACGGAAAGATATTGTGTTCCCATCATCTCTTGCACCTGACATTCATCTAACAATGTGCCATTCAAATAACATTTAAGTTGTACATTTTCAGTATCCATGTTCTTCGCCGTAACTTTAGGCACACCAAGAAATGTTTCATCAGGATGGCAATTCCAAGCCAAACGTTTACCATAAAAATCAAATTCGCTCTGTTTAGATTGTTCTCTCCCGGTGCGAATCCTGTATATTTCCTCTCCGCATATAGTTACATCCTGGCGGCCTTTCAAAAGCAGTGTTCTAAGTCCTGATAACAACAATGTACCCGGAGAACTTTCGTACCCTGAAAGAGTAGTTTTTTCTCGAGGTAGGGCGATAAGAACATTACTATTACGTACACTACAAGAAGCTTGTCCTTGCAATAACCAACGTTGCTTATCATCAACAAAAGTAAGTGGTACTTCGCCAATGGCAATTTCACTTTTTTCCAAGTGTATGATACCAACTATCATCCCTCCAGTACGCGCTACAACCGATAAATTTGATGAGGGTCGGCGTCTGGAAAATCTCGATTCGTTTTTACGCAGGCGAACTTTGGCACAAGTGTTATCCAGAGAAGCATAGGCTGTGCCGAGGCTGGCTATTTCTACACCATTCTCATAAATGGCAATCTCAAAGCGTGTTGATGAGGGTTCGCTAATAATTGAGAATGAGAGTTCATCCGGCAGCGAAACTATGGCTTGTATCTGGTCAGGATGGTTTTCCAACCAATAGAACTCACAGCCGTAATCTTTGTTTTTTTGTAGTCGGAATTTGTTTTGTATAGTAGCAGTACATAGTAACCCATTTAGAAAATGGGTTCCGGTTTCATCATCCAGCGGAATTGGAAATTCATCCCGCCATTTGGGATGTGCTTTATCAAGTTGCCTCACTGGTTCAGCCTGTTCACTTAGGTTATATATTTTAACCAATGAGCTGAGTTTTTCTACTATATGGCTAATAAGTTCTACAGAGGTGTCTTCACGAAAAACCGTTGGCAAAGCTGAGTTTTCAATAACCGATCTTATTAGGAAATGTAGCGAGGAATTCTCTACTTGTAAATTTTCATATTTACTTAGAATGCGGGAAAATACAGTTTTGAAATGACTATCTGATTCCTTCAGTACACGGAATGGTAATCCTCCCTCACTGAATAATGTTCCGAGAAAATTACGTCTTTCCGATTCATAAAATCGTATCGGGCGGTTCCAGTACTCTTCCATTCCCTTAGGAATTATATTGCTTAAGTCGCCCGAGGATAATGATAGGCCTAGGCTTTTAAATATGTATTCCCATGTCCATCCGTAATTTCGCTCATGGTCTCTGCGGTACCATTCAGAGCAAAAAAGAACAAAGCAGGCCGCGTAACCCTTGTCATCGATGGCTCTTCGCAATTGATTGGCTGATCGAAGTAGCTGTATCAAATTATTGTATTCTTCATTTGTTGCATGATATTGATATAGTGGTCGGCTATCAGGAGCTCTCAATCCTCTACGGTTAAGGAAACTACTCAACCAATTTGAGGGACTTGACCAAGGAGTACAACCTAATTTTTCCAATGAAAGCTCCTTATAAAAATTCAAACATAATCTATATTTTATTTGAGATAAGGCGGGTAAATGAACGCGCTAATAAACTGGGCAACAATTAAAGATACCCCCACATCAAGTAGACTTCAATCACTATTTGTATGTGGATCTGCATGGGTTAGACAGATTCTTCAGTGTCATCTACGGTGCCAAAGAGGGTTTATTGACAGTGAGCGTTATCCTGAACAATTTGAAATTTAAGCGATCAAGCAGGTTGTTGAGCGGGTAATTATCGTTTTGAATGTTTCATCACGTCTTAAGGGCTCTATCTAAAGCCTAAACGCATGTATAGAGGAGTTTAGACCGGAATTTTCCACTAACAACGAACAGTCTGAAGTTCTAGCCGAGATTCGATGGCTCCAGAGAGAGCTGAACTGGGTTGCGGACGAACGGTACATATAACAAAGTTGCTGCGTACATCGCAAAGCTGCCCTGGCGTGTTACGCCTTTATCCGTCACAACACCTTTTGCTGGCCTTTTCATATTCACTGATGGGCGTTAGATTTTCATCCGGTAGGCTTACACGCTCGGCTTCAGCAATCGCATTCATTACTGCATCACTCAGTTTCGAGAATAGCAGGACAGATTAAACTTTACTGGCAGAAGTTGGGATATATTAATGGTGACCATAAGTCCCATTTGGAACTGCGGAAGAGTGGGCAGTAGTGCGAAGTGAGCAGAGTTTGGCCACTAATGAAGCATGCCGGGATAGCGGTTCGGGTTGGATATGGAAACCTACGGGCAAGTAAAGGTGAAGCCGGTATAGTTTCATCCATTAGGCATTGGTGACAATTTAACACAGACGCTCCGCATGAACGGTGAGTAAGGATGATCTGTCATGGTAAGCGATATCTAAACTGCGGTACTGAAGTGGTATCAGGACAACTACAACAGCAAGCCACTTTTTGCCAGCACCCAACCCGAATTGAGCTATGAAACCAGCCTGAACACCGGACAATATCCCTGGGCGCGGGAAACCGGTGATGAAATTATGCAGGACTATTTTCAGCGTTTCGATGTCGATAACCGAGGTTTTGACTTCCTGACATACTGGCCTTATGAGAAAGGCTTCTTACCAAACTTTCTTCGCCCGAAATCGCAGAGAGTCTCAGAGCACGCGCCAAAGCCGTTAACGCTTCAGATGTTACTTGAATCGGCAAAAGCGGGGCGCTGGCTATATGATCTCAAAGAAGCCTGAGAGGCACATTTTAAATGCATAAAAAGCATGATGCCCAAACCTGCCAGGCCCTCAAATAATCGCGCAATTTAAGCGCATCATCATCCCCGCCCATTCACAGCAAAAACCATCACCGCTCTTTACTCTCCCTCAAAACTCCGCAAGATCCATCAGGCCCACTCCCAGCCACACGGGCATACTCATTCCCCAGAGAGGATGCTATGCCAGTAAACAAAAACGATCACCGCGATACCTACCGCAAGCGTTTTGACAAGGTGTTCGACTACATCGAACACCATCTTGATGAAGCGCTGCTGCTGGAGCAACTGAGTGAAGTGGCGCACTTTTCGCCGTACCACTTTCACCGCCAGTTCAGCGCCTGGTGCGGCATGCCGCCCGGGCGTTACATCCAGCTGATGCGGCTTAAACGGGCGTCGTACCGGCTGGCATTCAATCCGCACGAGAAAATCATTGAGATTGCGCTCGATGCCGGTTTTCAGCATGCCGAATCATTCAGTCGCGCCTTTAAACAGGTATTTGACGTGACGCCGAGTGAATTTCGTCAGCAGCCTGTGTGGATTACCTGGCATCAGCGCATGCCTCAGCCACCCGTCAAACGGAGAGAGAGTATGTCAGTTGAGATTATAATGTTTCCCACCACGCCGGTGGCGATGCTCACGCATCACGGCGATCCGCAGTGCATCAACGAAACGGCGGCGCAGTTTATTGCCTGGCGCAAAAGCAGCGGAGCGTCGCCGGTGCGCAGCAGCCAGACGTTCGGCGTCGCGCCGCACGATCCGGCCAGCACGCCAGCCGGGGATTTTCAGTATCACCTTTGCGGCTCGGTGACTGCGCCGATTAACGAAGACAACGCCTTTGGCGTCGTTAACAGCACCATTCCCGGCGGGCGCTGTGCGGTGCTGCGTCATCACGGCTCGCACAGCGCGTTGACCGAGCTGGCGCGTTCGCTCTATAGCGAATGGTTGCCGGCCAGCGGTGAAGAGCTGCGCGATTTCCCGCTGTTCTTCCACTATCACAACTTCGTGCATGAGGTGGCGGAACATGAATTGCTGACGGATATCTATCTGCCGCTTAAGTGATGAGGAATCCCGATGGCGAAGGTCATCGGGAATGACTTCATGCAGTAACACTGTCTGCTAACCTGAAACCTTAATTGCGCTGAAACCCGCTGATAGCAACGCCTGAAGAAGACTTGATGTCGTATGTTTGCTTTCCATAATGTCGTATGTTTGCTATGATGCAAAAATGAACAGAGAGGACGCAACATGACTATTAAAGCGCGTATGCAGTCACGGCTGAAACGCTCTAAGCGTTATGTTTTCACGCGTGATGACTTCAACGATCTTGCCGGTTACGACCAGATTGGCCGTGTACTGCGGGAACTGGTGAACGAAGGCCAGCTGCTTAAGGTTGGCTATGGCGTGTACACCAAAGCAAGAAAGAACGCGATTACGGGCAAGGTAATGCCTGCTGCACCCGGCGGTTCTGCTGCCGTTGTCATCGAGACGCTCGAACGTCTGAAAGTTGATTATCGTCTGGTTGGCGCGTCGGATGCCTATAACAGTGGGAAAACCACGCAGATTCCTGCATCCATGCAGATCAAAACGTCGCCACGTTTTAAACGCACCTTGTCAGTAGGAAGCAGTAAATTAAATGGATGATCTCATAGCGTTATTTCCTGATGTAGCCGATGCATTAGGCATCGAATCTGTCGCTATCGTGGAAAAGGATTTCTATATTGTTGAATTGCTGCGGCTGTTACAGCCTTTGAACTTCGGGAGCCATCAGCTGGTATTTTGTGGTGGAACCGCTTTGTCTAAGGCGGGTATTGCGCTTAACCGCATGTCTGAAGATGTGGATATCAAGCTTGTTCCCGTCGCCGATTTCTTTGATAAAAACTCACGCACGCAGCGCAAAGCCATTCGTAAACAAATCATCGCCGAAATAACGGAAACCATAGCCGCTTCAGCATTTTTTCGTTTTGATGAGGCGCAGCCTAAAACTATTCGCGATGAGTATCGCTATAGTGAACTTCCCATTCGTTATCCGCAGAAATACGCTCAGGTGCCATGCCTGAGGCCGTTCATTAAGCTGGAGATCATTGAGGCGACGTTACTTGAACCGCCAGAAAAGCGTGATATTCAGTCGCTTGTCACTGCCCTGACACAACAAGGCGTTACGGTGCCGGGTTTTCCCTGTGCAACAGTGCTCGCTACTCAGGCGGAAAAGCTGGTGTCCATAATGTGCCGCACTGCGGCCCACGTCAGAAGGCCGCAACGGGAAGACGATGCATCTTTAGTACGGCATGTGTACGATAATTTCTGCATTGCCCGCACCCATGAGATTGATTTAGCACGGCTACAAGCGTATGTGCGCCAGTGTATTAAAGAGGATATCGAGCGGTATGGTATTCAATATCCCGAATTCTGCACCTCCCCAATTGCAGAAATCATAATGGGTTTAGAAGAGCTGGCAGAGAATCCTGTTCATCGCCAGCGTTATCAGCAATTCGTTGTGCCCATGGTTTACGGCCAGTCTCCGGCTTCCTGGGAGGAGGCATTTGCCCGTTTTCATCAGACGGCTATTGAGGTCCTCAGCGCCGCACGTTAATGCTTAGGCGAAGAGGGCAAGGCATGGCAAAATGCCCTGCGATCCAATCAGCACAGGCGAAGAGGCGACGATGACAGAGCAACTCGAACAGCGTATCTATGAACTGGTGCGGCGCTATGACGGCGTGTATCTGTTCAAGCAGAAAACGCTCACGCCGCAGATTGATATCGACAGCGATCTCAACTTCGAGCGCGACGAAGCCGCCGCGCTGATGGAGGAATTTTTCAGCGAGTTCGCGGTCGATCGCGCAAATTTCGCTATTGAAACCTACTACCCGGACGAACCGTCGCTGGCGCAAATCCTCAACCCGTTCAACAAGCGTGAAGTGCCGGTGGTGCCGGATTTCACGCTGGGCATGCTGATTGCGTCGGCGCAGGCGGGGCGCTGGCTGTTTGAATGACGCGGCAGCGCGCCGCTGCGGTTTGGCGGCCTGGGGTTCAGCGCGCCACGTGCACGCCAAATCCGCGCTCACCTTCCGCAAGATCCTCGCGCAGCGTCAGCGCCGGAATCACATATTCACCGCCGTTCTGGCGACGGAAGGCAATCGGTTGATCCTGCGCTAAGCGATCCAGTCGTTGCGCCAGCGCGGCGCACCAGCCGGCAAAGCGTTCCTGCGCCGACTTCTGCACGCGATACAACACCAGCGGTGGCAACACGCTGAAGCCGGGATAAAACAGCATGCCGTGCTGGATCGGGAACAGCAGATCCTCAATCGGGCCGTTGATGCCGCGCGGCGCGTAGTGCGACTCCCAGCCACCGGTGGTCACCACCAGCATGGCGCGCTTGCCGGCGAGCGTGCCTTCGCCGTAGCGATCGCCCCAGTGGTGATCGTTGTGCTCGCCGACGCCATAGGCAAAACCGTTGGCATACACGCGGTCAAACCAGCCTTTCATGATTGCCGGCATCGAAAACCACCACAGCGGAAACTGAAAAATCACCGTGTCGGCCCAGCGCAGCTTCTCCTGCTCGGCGGCAATGTCCGTTGCCTGCAGCTGGTTGTCGTAGGCGAAACGCGAATCCAGCGTGGCATCAAAATGCGCGCCCACCGGGGGCGCCAGCGTGTCGGCGGCATCCAGCGGCGCTTTCCACTGCATGGCGTACAGATCTGACACCTGCACCTGATGTCCCGCCTGCTGCAGATGATTCACGGCAAAGTCTTTCAGCGATCCGTTCAGCGAGCGCGGTTCCGGATGGGCATACACAATCAAAACATTCATGGCGGTATCCTGTGAGATGAAAACCGCTGCAGGTTAAGCCAGTGCTGGCTATAGTAGAAATCAATTGCTGATATCTCAGGTATAGATGAAATGAATATGCACTTGCTGGATTTGAATCTGCTGCAAACCTTAGACGTGCTGCTGGTGGAACAGAACGTGACGCGCGCGGCGCAGCGCCTCAATCTGTCGCAGCCGTCGGTAAGTGCTCAGCTGGCGCGCCTGCGGGTGCTATTTGACGATCCGTTGCTGTTGCCCGGTCCGCGCGGCATGTTGCCCACCGCCCGCGCCGAGGCTCTGCGCGGGCCGCTGCGTCTGGCGCTGGAAGCGCTGGAGCGCGCGGTGGCACCGCCGGCAGCGTTCGATCCGGCGCGCGCGGAGCTCACCTGGCGTATTGCCGCCACCGATTACATGTCATCGGCACTGATCCTGCCGGCGCTGAAACTCATTCGTGAGGCGGCACCGCGCAGCCGCATGGCGGTATTCGCGCTCAATCCGCCACAGGTGGCGCAGCAACTGGAGAAGGGCGAGCTGGATGTGGTGTTTCACACCGGTGACAACGCGCCGCCGACGCTGCATCAGCGCCGCTTGTTCAGCGAGCGCTACGTGCTGGCTGGCCGGCACGATCATCCACAGCTGCAGCAGCCCCTGACGCTGGATCGCTTTTGCCAGCTGGAGTTTGTGATGGTTTCGCCGGATGGCGGCGGCTTCAGTGCAGCCACCGATCGCGCGCTGGCCAGGCTCGGCCGTACGCGTCGCGTCGCGCTCTCGGTGCCGCATTTTCTGTTTATGCTCGACACGCTGGCCAGCAGCGATTTGGTCGCCGTACTGCCGGAGCGCCTGGTGCGAAACGCGCCGCAGCTTCGCGTGCTTGCACCACCGCTGCAGATTGAAGGGTTTGACATCCTGATGCTGTGGCACGAGCGCCTGCATCGCGATCCCGCCCAGCAATGGCTGCGCCAGCAGATTGTGGCGGCGCTGTAAACCTGAGCGTGCTTTTAGCGTTCAAGAATAAAGCGGGCGTTGAGTTTTCGCAGAAACTCAAAGGTGGTCATGCAGGGCACATCAAACTGATGACAAATATTGGGGACTTTGACTTTGCGCGTCTGTGCGGGAAGCGGTAATTCATGAGTAATCACAGTCGCACCAATACTTTTACTTTTGGCGATAATCCAGGGATCGGCTTTAGCCAGGAACGCATCACGTGAGCCGGGATTAAAGTCCGCCCGCATGATGCTCTCCACGATTTGCTGGAAAATTATCTGCGTATCATGATCATCATTGGCAATGAAGTGCTGCGGTCGCGCTTTTACCCAGTTGGATAATTCGTCATTTCCGGCACGTAATTCGCGCGCGATCATGTCAACACTGCCAGCAACATGTAAGGTGAACTGTTTGTCCAGCCACTCCCAGTAGCCAGGGCAAATATCCATCGCGTAATAAAAGTTTTTCGCCGTGATATAAGTGTTCGCGTCCAGCAAATATTTCAAAGCCCCAACTCCTGTGCAAATTTAGACAATCCGGAAGGCTGGATGCCATCCAGCAAATCACTGGCTTCACGAAGCAGCATTTGCCCGCTCAGCGCCTGACTCAGCACCGCCCGGGAGAAGGAGACGCTGATTTGTGCTTTTTTAGTCCTGAAATAGCCGGGGCCACCGTTCTCGTTTTTGCTACGCTGCTGGTAGGCCAGCTTTTGCGCCTGAATAAAACGCTGATAGTCCTCGTTTTCAATCAGATGCAGCGAGAGGGCGCGACGCGCAATTACCCATCCGCTGACATGAAAATGACTCTCCAGTGGCGCAATATTTTGCCGCCAGTCTGGGACATTGCTGTCCCAAAGCGATAAAAACTCTTCGGCTGGCACCAGAAATTCCGCTGCGACGGCGTTACACAATATCTCTTCCTGGCGATGTGCGGTTGTGGCGCCATCGGAGACGCCAGACTGGCCAATCCAGATGTGGCAAAGTTCATGAATTAAGGTAAACAGTCGTGCGCCCGGTGCATCCGCATGGTTGACGAAAATAATCGGTGCGTAATCGTCGGCAATGGCAAATCCGCGGAACTCATCCACGTTAAACGGACGGGTATGGTGATACAGATAAGGTGAGCGCATGACTAAAATTCCCAGGCTCTCAATACGTTTCACCAGATCGTTGTAATAGTTTTCCCAACTCCCGCGCACGGGATTGACGGCCATGTTAAGCCTGTGACGCATATCCGCCACGATGGATTCTGTGGAACTGGTTGCATTAAAACGGCCAGCAATGGTGAGTGGATGTGCCAGTTGCTGTTGCAGATAGTCGCGATACCACTCCTGACGCATCAACATAATTTTCAACACATCGAGCAGTTCAGCGCTCGGACGTTGCGGACGTTTGCCCTCCACCGTCCGCAAATCAGGGATAGGCAGAGACTCCACTGGTGGTGTAGTCAAAAACAGATAGCCAAAAGGGACATGTGCCTTTTCGGCAAAATTCATGGCCTGATGAAAGGTCAGCGGCTGTTGCCCTTCTTCCCATGCCTGCAGGCGTTCAGGTGCAATGCCGCACTTTTGTGCAAATTTTTCCATGCTAAAACCGGCCCGTTCACGGGACCAGCGAAGCATATCTGGGTTAATCGCGGCAGTTGTCATAATCACCTAATCGTATCGGTTCTGGCGCAAAGTATGTGTGCAAGCCTGCATCTGTTCAATAGCTGAGCAATTAACGCAAAAAAGCCAGTAAAACCTGAACTCTGTAACGGGTTCAATGCAGGCGAGTTGCCTGCGAATCAGTATTCATGCGCTCCAGGCTGTTGCTTCACGATGAAAAATGAATGCGATTAGCGCCACCGCTCCACAGCACGCATCATATCAACACGACGAAACACTCGCGTTTTAACGTGCAGGAGAAAAGACCATGCAGATATTTGTCACCGGGGCCACCGGCTGGGTAGGTTCAGCGGTGGTGGAAGAGTTGATCGCGGCAGGCCATCAGGTTACGGGGTTAGCGCGTTCGGCGGAAAAAGCCGTGGCGCTGGCCGTCACTGGCGCACAGGTTATTCGCGGTTCGCTGGAGGATGCTGACGTGCTGCGTGACGCCGCGCAATCCGCGGACGCCATCATTCATACCGCGTTCAACCACGATTTCTCGCGCTTCGTGCAGAACTGCGAGCAGGACCGTCAGGTGATCGAGTTGCTCGGCGAGGCGATTGCCGGATCGGATCGCATGCTGCTGGTGACGTCCGGCCTGTCCGGTATGGCGCGCGGGGCGACGGAGCTGGATCAGCCGCAGCCGGTGTCACCGCGTCAGTCGGAAGCGGCGGCGCAGGCGCTGTCGCAGCGCGGCGTGCACGTGGCGACAGTACGGCTGGCGCCGTCGGTGCATGGCCTCGGCGACCACGGTTTTGTGCCGATTCTGGTGCGGCTGGCGCGTGAGAGCGGGATTTCCGCCTGGTGCGGCAGCGGTGAGAACTGCTGGTCCGGCGTGCACCGTCGCGATGCGGCGCGCGTCTATCGGCTGGCGCTGGAGCAGGGCGTCACCGAACGCGTTTATCACGCGGTGGCCGATGAGGCGGTGCCGTTCCGCGCAATCGCGGAGACGATCGGACGCCAGCTCGGATTACCCAGCGGCGAGCGCGACCGGGCACATTTTGGCTGGTTCGCCAATATGGCGGCGGGCAACATGGCGGTCTCCAGCCAGCGCACGCGCACGCTGCTGGACTGGTCTGCAACCCGCCCGGACCTGCTGAGCGAGCTCGATACGCCTGCCTATTACACCCATCTCTGATATCACGCTGCCGCTGCGTGCGGCAGTTTTCTGGATTATATCGATGAAAAATAATGTATTTATCACCTTGCTGCCGGTGACGCTGGCGGTGTTTATCGCTTTTCTCACCATGGGGATGCAGCTGCCGGTGCTGCCGTTGCATCTGCAGCAGAACCTCGGCATGGATACGCTGGCGATCGGCACGGTCATCGGCGCGCAGTTTGTCGCGTCGCTGCTGACGCGTTCGTGGGCGGGCAACTTCGCCGATATGCGCGGCGCGAAACGCGCGGTGCTGGCCGGGCTGTTGGTGGTGGCGAGTTCCGGCGTGATCTATTTGATTTCGCTGCTGTTCGTTGATCGGCCTGCCAGCTCGGTGGCCATCCTGCTGCTGGGGCGTGTGGTGCTGGCGCTGGGCGAGAGCCTGCTGGCCACCGGCGCGCTCGGCTGGGGACTCGGGCTGGTGGGACCGGCCAATGCCGGTAAAGTGATGGCGTGGATCGGTATCGCGATTTACGGTGCCTGGGCGCTGGGTGCGCCGCTGGGCGTGGCGATTTATCACGGCTGGCACTTCACCGGCATCGCCATGGCGATCATCGTGGTACCGCTGCTGCCGTTGATGTTTATCACCCAGGTGCGCGCCGTCGCACCGACCTCGACCAAACGCACGCCGTTCTACAAAGTCATGGGCGCGGTATGGCGGCCCGGGCTGGGTCTGGCGCTCGCCAGCGTCGGTTTTGGCATGATCACCGCATTTATCGCGCTGCTGTTTGCGACCAGGGCCTGGGGCAACGCGTCGCTGGCGTTCACCGCGTTTGGCGTGGCGTTTATCGCGGCGCGCCTGTTCTTTGCCCATCTGCCGGATAAGCTGGGCGGCGCGCGCGTCGCGCTGGTATGCGTGCTGATTGAGGCCTGCGGTCAGTTGCTAATTTGGGGCGCTGATAGCGCGACGCTGGTTTATCTCGGCGCGGCGCTGACCGGTTTTGGCTATTCGCTGGCCTTTCCGGCGTTCGGCGTGGAAGCGGTACGCCGTGCGCCGCCGCACACCCGCAGCCTGGCGATGGGGGCTTACGTGGCGTTTCTCGATATCGCCCTGGCAGTCACCAGTCCGCTGGCGGGCGCGCTGGCCGCCCACTGCGGTGTGGCTTCGGTGTATCTCGCTGGCGCGATTGCCGTGGCGCTGGCAATGCTGGTGGCGCTGAGCCTGATGGCGCGTCAGCCACAACCACAGGCAGCGATGGAATAAGACCCGCCGCAAAAAATTCACTTCTCCCGCGCCGCAAAAATCATCACACTAGCCACCTTTACCATTAGGGAGAGATGGCATGAAAAGCCGATTGCTGCTGGCGCTGACGCTGTTCGCCAGCCTGAGCACGCCGTTGTGGGCCGACGAAGGCGTCTCGTTTAGCCATAAAGACTGGGAGCTGGCTTGTGATAATACGCTGACCTGCCGCGCCGCCGGCTACAGCGCCGAAGAAGGCGCGGGCGGATCGGTGCTGCTGACGCGCGCCGGCGGGCCAGACAGCCTGACGCACGGGCGCGTGGTGCTGGCCGATACCGGCGACGATGATGCGCAGCAGGTGAATGCGCTGGCGCTGTGGATTGACGATCGCGCGCTGGGCGAAGTCAGCAAAGCGGAGAACGATGAGTGGACGCTAAGCGACGCACAGACCCAGGCGCTGATCGCCGCCATCAAAGGCAGCGCCAGAGTGGAGTTTCGCGGTGCGGCCGAGCCGTTTGAGCTCTCCGGCAACGGGGCCTTTGCCACGCTGTTAAAAATGGATGAGGCGCAGGGACGGCTGAACACGCCGGGCGCGCTGGTGCGTAAAGGCAACCAGCCGGAAGCCAGCGTACCGGCGGCAGTGGCGATGCCGGTGATCCAGCAGGTCCATGTGCTGAAAGCCGCGCCGCGCCCGCTGATGCCAGATGAACTGGCACAGGTCAAGCCAAAGCTGATTGCCTCGCTAACCGATGACGACAGCTGTGACAATCTCGCGCCGTCCGACGATCAGCCAGAAGAGGGCGCAGAACCGCCTACGCTGAGGCCGGTAGATGCGCAGCACGTGCTGATCGCCGCGCTGTGCTGGCGCGGGGCTTACAACGAAGGCTATGGTTTCTGGCTGCTGGATAACGCGCTGCAGGGCACGCCGCAGCTGATCACCGATTCCGGATCTGATTATCACGACGGCGTGATCAGCGAAGCGCAGAAAGGGCGCGGCATTGGTGACTGCTGGAGCACCGCTGCATGGGTGTGGGATGGCCGCCAGTTCGTGCAGAGCAGCGAGGCCACCACCGGCATGTGCCGTGCCATCCGCGCCGGCGGCGCATGGCAGCTGCCAACGCTGGTCACCGAAGTCAAACCGGCGGGGTAATGTTCAGCGTGCGTCGCCAGGCGGCTGGGGCACTTAATCCGTCACGGATTTTGCCGCGTCCCAGACGGCCATGACATGGGCGATGGCGTTATCGATCTGCGCGCCGTTGACGCCATCGCGCACCAGCACCGACACGCCCAGCAGAAAAGCGTCGAGGGCGATGGCGAGGGCGGCGGCATCGGTGTCGGCGCGCAGTTCGCCGCTGTCGATGCCGCGTTGCACGCAGGCCGTCATGCCTGCCAGCGTGCGGGCGCGTGAGCGCGCCAGCGGCTGGGTGACATCCGCGTGTTCGGCGGAAGGCGCACTCATCACGCCCAGGCCGACCATGCATCCCAGCGGATGGCCGGACTCACACTGCATGCTTGCAGAGCGCCGCAGCGCGGTCTCCATTGCGGTACGGGGCGGCAGGCTGTTATCCCACAGCGGCTCCACCACCTGCGCGTAGGTCGACAGATAGCGCTGTACACACTCCTGAAACAGTGCCTGCTTTGAGCCAAAGGCCGCGTAGAAGCTCGGTGCGGAAATACCGCCGGCAATTCCCGCCTTCAGCTGCGTTAACGATGTCGACTCATAGCCGTGCTGCCAGAAAATCTTCATCGCCTGTTCAATGGCCGCATCACGATCGAACGTACGCGGCCGTCCCATAGTGGCCATCTCAGTGCTCCGTTAAGCTCAATGCTTAAATACTAATCGATACATAAGTCGTTGACAACGGTCTTACGCGTCAATTAATGTATCGATCAGTATATATTTGTGCCGGCGGGCGGCGGATAGCGTATCCGCAGGGTTGTTCCTGAACCGTAACAGGTTGTCGCACTTCGCTAATTTATATACTGATCGGTACATATAATTTCAACGAGCGGCGCGCGCCTTACCTGCACGCTGATGACATCGGGAACGCTGATTGTGACGACTTTAAATACCGCCGCGGATAAAACACGGCCGCTACCGCTGGGCGCGCTGCTGGCGCTGGCCATGACCGGTTTTATCTGCATCATCACCGAAACCTTACCGGCCGGACTGCTGCCGCAGATGGCGGCGGGCCTCGGCGTTTCCACCGCGCTGGCCGGGCAGACCGTAACCGTTTATGCGCTTGGCTCGCTGCTGGCGGCGATTCCGCTGACCATCGCCACTCAGGGCTGGCGTCGCCGTAACGTGCTGTTGCTGGCTATCGTCGGCTTCCTGATTTTTAACTCCATCACCACGTTCTCGACCCACTTCGCACTGACGCTGGTGGCGCGCTTTTTCGCCGGCGCAGCGGCGGGACTCGCCTGGAGCCTGCTGGCTGGCTATGCGCGGCGCATGGTGCCGGTCCATCAGCAGGGCAAAGCGCTCGCCGTGGCGATGGTCGGCACACCGATTGCGCTGGCGCTGGGCGTTCCCGTCGGCACCTGGCTGGGCACGGCGGTGGGCTGGCGCACGGCGTTCGGCATCATGTCGGCGCTGACGCTGCTGCTGATCGGCTGGGTGCTGCTGCGGGTGCCTGACTATCCGGGACAAAGCAGCGATCAGCGTCTGCCGCTGCGCACGGTGTTCATGACGCCAGGCGTGCGCCCGGTGCTGGGCGTGGTGCTGGCGTGGATGACGGCGCACAACATTCTCTACACCTACATTGCGCCGTTCGTTACCCAGGCGGGTCTCGCCGGGCAGGTGGACAGCGTGCTGCTGGTGTTTGGCATCGCGGCGCTGGCGGCTATCGGCCTGGCCGGTCGCCTCGTCGATCACCACCTGCGCGTCGCCGTGCTCGGCAGTCTGGCGCTGTTTGCGCTGGTCTCGCTGCTGTTCGTCTGGCTGGCGCGCTTGCCGCTGCTGGTTTATGCCGGCGTGGCGCTGTGGGGGCTGACGTTTGGCGGGGCGGCCACGCTGCTGCAAACGGCACTGGCGGATGCGGCGGGCGAGGGCGCGGATGTGGCGCTGTCGATGAACGTGGTGGTGTGGAACAGCGCGATTGCCGGCGGCGGTCTGGCCGGTGGCGTGTTGCTTACTCACTGGGGCGTGGCGTCTTTCCCGCTGGCGCTACTGTTGCTGCTGGCGATTGGCTTCCTCATCGCACTGCAGGCGCGTCAGCACGGTTTTCAGGCTGGCGCGCGGCACCAGCGCGTACAAGGCCACTGACCAGCCGTGCGCACATGAAAATTTAATTCACTGTTTTAAATGGCATTATCACAAAATGGAGATCAATCACGTGTTCAAAAAATTACTGTTAACCCTGCTGCTTGCCTCGGCCGCGCTGTTTTCCGCCGCCGGCACCGCCGCGGATGAATTCCCGCTGCCCGCCGGTTTTACCAGCAGCTATCAAACTGTGGACGGCGTGCGCCTGCATTATGTGAAGGGCGGCAGCGGACCGCTGGTATATCTGGTGCACGGTTTCGGGCAGACGTGGTACGAGTGGCACCAGCTGATGCCGGAACTGGCAAAAAACCACACCGTCGTGGCGGTGGATCTGCCGGGGCTGGGGCAGTCTGACGTGCCGCATTCGTATCGCGCCACCGATGTCGCACCGCTGCTTTATCAGCTGGCACAACAGTTCGCCGGCGGCAAAAAGTTCGATCTGGTGGCGCACGATATTGGCATCTGGAATACCTATCCGCTGCTGGTGAAACATCAGGACAGCATCCGCCGCGCCATCTTTATGGAAGCGCCGATCCCGGATGAAAGCATCTATCAGTTCCCGGCCTTTACGCCTGAAGGCGAATCCCTGGTGTGGCACTTCAGCTTCTTTGCGGCGCAGGGACAGCTGGCTGAACAGCTGATCGCCGGTAAAGAGCGCCTGTTCTTTGAGCATTTCATCAAAGAACATGCCGCCAACAAAGCGGTGTTCACCCCGGCGCTGCTCGATCTTTACAGCAAATCCTATGCAAAACCGCACAGCCTGAACGCCGCCTTTGAATATTACCGGGTGCTGAATCAGGGAGTGGCGGACAATAAAGTGCTCTCCCGCGAGAAAATTGCTGTGCCGATGCTGGCGATTGGCGGTGGCGGTCACGGCGGGCTGGGTGACTATGAGCAGCAGGTGGTCAGCCGCTACGCCTCGCAGGTCACCGGCAAAGTGTTACCTGGCTGCGGTCACTGGTTACCTGAAGAGTGCCCCGCGCCGCTGAATGCGGCGGTGATAGAATTTCTCGCGTCCGGGAAATAACGCGGTGCGCAGGCCAGTTTTAGCGCTGGCCTGCGTTGACGTGACCGCCTCAGGCTTTATTCAGGCAGCACTGCTTAAACTTTTTGCCGCTGCCGCACGGGCAGGGATCGTTGCGACCGGTTTTTTCACCGGCAAAATGCGGCAGTTGCGGGGCTGGATCGGGCTGCGCCATGCGCTGTTCCTGCCAGTATTCGTGCAGTTCCAGCGCCGCCGGGCGGATCGCCTCGATGCTGGCCTCAAACGCGTCCGGGGTGAAGGCTTCACGCTGCGCCAGCTGCGCTTCACTGCCGTGCAGCGCAATCGCCTGCAGCGCCGGTTGCTGTGCCGCCGGCAGCTGCGCCCAGTCCGCATCGAGCGCCACGCCGCGCATATAGCCGTAGCACCAGTCTTCCACCACGGTAAACAGCTGGCCCTCCATCTCCTGCTCGCCGAACAGCGGATCGAACTGCTCCGGGTACTCAGCCAGCCGCTCGGCGATGTCGTTAAAGTGCTGGAAGGTCAGCGCCATGAAGCGGTCCATTTCGCGCGCGTTCGCCCACTGAGGAATCTTCTTCTCACCGCCCCAGATCGCCACCAGCCATTCGCTCGGTTCGATGTCGTTCGGGCCGGAGAGCAGGGCGGTCAGCATGCCGTCCAGTTCGGCGGTGTCCACCACGGAGTGTTCGTTGCCATATTTTTCCAGCATGTCATCAAGCCAGTTCAGCTCTTTTTCGGTTAACGGACCCTGATTCATCCGGCGTCTCCTGCGGTGTGCATTGGTGGGCAAAAATTGCTGGGCGCGATTATAGCGGCAGGGCGCCTGATTTACCGCTTTTTGCATATCGATAGCCGAAGTGCGCCTAAAAAGGAATCGCCATAACTTATCGCGCAACAGTATTGGCGGGAAACGGCGGCGAATGTCAGCGTAAACGCAGGATTTACTGATAGCGAGGAGACAACATCATGGCGGATACCCTGCCAGTACTGGATCTGGCCCTGCTGGAATTACCGGACGCAGAGCAGGCAGCTTACCTGGCGCAGCTGCGGGAGACCGCTCGTGACGTCGGTTTCTTCTATCTGGTCAATCACGGCATCAACCCGCAACTGTTGCACAACGTGCAGAGTATCACGCGGGCGTTTTTTGCCCTGCCGCAGGCGGAGAAGCAGCGCGTGGCAATGATCCACTCGCCGCATTTTCGCGGCTACAACCACGCCGGTGTGGAATACACCCGCGACCAGCGCGATCAGCGTGAACAGTTTGATATCGGTGCTGAACGCGCGGCGCTGACGCTGCAGCCGGGCGATCCGGCGTGGAAACGGCTGCAGGGGCCCAACTTATGGCCGGAGGCGTTACCGCAATTGCGTCCGGTGATGCACGCCTGGCAGCAGGCGATGACCGCCATCGCGCTGCGCCTGCTGCGGGCCTTTGCTAAAGCGCTGGCGCTGCCGCCGGATGCGTTCGACGCGCTGTATGGCACCCAGCCCAATGAGCATATCAAACTGATTCGTTATCCCGGTCAGGCGGCAGAAGCCAGCCAGCAGGGCGTCGGCGCGCACAAAGACTCCGGCTTCCTCACCTTTTTGCTGCAGGACGATCAGCCCGGTTTACAGGTGGAAGTGTCACCCGATCACTGGGTGGATGCGCTGCCGAAGCCGGGCGCGTTCGTGGTTAACATCGGCGAACTGCTGGAGATTGCCAGCAATGGGTATCTGCGCGCCACCGTGCACCGCGTGGTGTCGCCGCCGGCTAATCGTGAACGCGTGTCGATCGCTTTTTTCCTCGGTGCGCAGCTGGACGCCGAAGTACCGCTGTATCAGCTGCCGCCGCAGCTGGCGGCAGAAGCCCACGGCCCGACCAGCGATCCTGACAATCCGCTGCTGCGTGAAGTGGGCTGGAACTACCTCAAAGGGCGTCTGCGTTCCCATCGCGATGTGGCGCAGCGCTATTACGCTGATGCATTAAGCACAGTGAAATCATAAGAAACGTAAGGAAAGCCTATGCAGAAAACGATGATAGCGTCACTGGCCCTGATGGCCCTGTTCAGCAGCGTGGCGTCCGCCGCGGCACTGCGCGTGGCCGCCGATCCGGTGCCGCACAGTGAGATTCTTAACTACATCAAACAAACCGACAAACAGCTCGACCTGAAGGTGATCGAGCTTAACGGCAATTTAAACGCCAACGAGCTGCTGGCGCGTGGCGATGTTGATGCCAACTATTTCCAGCATGTGCCTTATCTGCGCGATCAGGAAAAAGCGCTGGGCGAAAAATTTGCCGTGGTAGCGACCGTGCATATTGAGCCACTCGGGATTTACTCGCACAAAGTGAAATCACTGAAAGATCTGCCGGATGGTGCGCAGGTGGCGGTGCCCAACAACGTCACTAACCTGAGCCGCGCGCTCTATCTGCTGCAGGCCAACGGCCTGATTACACTGAAAAGCCGCAGCGCCAGTACGCTGGTGACCACGGCGGACATCAGCGACAACCCGCACCATCTGAAGATTATTGAAGTTGAAGCGCCGCAGCTGCCGCGCGCGCTGGATGATGCGCAGCTGGCGATTATTAACGGTAACTATGCCCTGCAGGCCGGGCTGGTGCCGTCAAAAGACGCGCTGGCGCTGGAACAGGCAAAGGATAATCCGTATGCCAACGTGCTGGTCACCACGCCAAAGCTGGCCAGCGACCCGCGCATTCTCGCGTTAGCGAAAGATCTCGAATCAAAGCAAACTGCTGAATTTATCAACCAGCACTACAAAGGATCGGTTATCCCGGTTAATCAATAATGCCCGGCGCCACCTGCGGCTGACAGGTGGCGCACCCGCTGTTCTGTGGTATATTTCGCCACCAACACCAGTGGCACCTGCTGCATAACATAAAAAATAACTTATCAATTGATGGCTATTTCCCGCTTCGTCAGGCTTCAGCGGCTGACGCTTTCTCGCGCATGGTTGCACCTGCGGCTGTCAGCCCTGTGTCTGCTGCTCAGCGGCTGCGGAACGCTGTCGCAAACGTCCGCGCCGGTGGGCGATCGCGTCTATCTTTCCCACGCCTCCTTCCATGAAAACGTCGATGACATAGTGCGCCACTACATGCAGCAAAAGCAGGTAGCGGGCATCAGCATCGCCATTATTCATCAGCGCGGCGCGCCGCAGTTTTACAGCTATGGCGTCACCGATGCGCGCCAGCGTTATCCCATCACGCCGGATACGCTGTTTGCGCTGGGCTCGCTGAGCAAAGGCGTTACCGCAGAGGTCATTATCGGGCTGGTGGATCGCGGCGAGCTGCACTGGAACGACACGCTGGCCACGCTGCTGCCGCGCGGCGTGCCGCTGAGTGAGGATGCAAAACGCATCACGCTGCTGCAGCTGGTCACGCACACCTCGGGGCTGCCGCGTCAGGATATGGATCTGCCGATGTTCCTGAAATTTATGGCTTACCTGCGCAGCGGCGAAAATTTTTACGGCAATCTGGATAGCGATGCCGTGCTGAGTTATCTGGCCGATTTCAGCGCCCCCGCGCACCCGGCTGCGCAGTACTCCAATCTCGGCTATGCGCTGCTGGGCTATATTCTGCAGCATCGCCTGCATCAGGACATTGAAACGCTGGCGCAGCATCAACTGTTTCGTCCGCTCGGCATGACCAGCAGCAGCTTCCATCCGCAAACCCTGCGCGGCTATCCGTGGCGCGCGCTGGGCCACGCCGGCGATCAGCCGAAACTGATCGCGCGTGGTCAGCTGACGCCGGACTGGGCCTTTCGCGGCAATATGGTGGCGGCCGCCAGCCTGTACAGCAATGCGCGCGATCTGATTCGCTACCTCGATGCGCATCTGCACAGCGATGCACAGGGCGCGCTCGGCCAGGCGCTGGCGCAGGTCAATTATCCTTATGAGCAGCATGGCAACCAGGCGCAGAATATCGCCTGGGTAACCGATACCTATGGTCAGCAGCAGATCACTTATCAGGTGGGGTATATTGGCGGTTATGCCAGCTTTATTGGCTACGATCGCGCCCACGGCAATGCCATCGTGGTGCTGCAGAATGCCTTCAACTGGAGCAACTATCTCGGCATTGCGCTGCTGCGTGATTTGGCGCGTAAAGATCGCCGGGATATGAACACGGTTGCTTGCAATTTTGCTGCTCAGCAAAGCGCGCCGCCTGAGGTATGCTGTGGAGCGAAATTTGACGCGCTAAGCGCGGCGCGGGAACCTTCCGCACGTGGCGCTTGTCAGTAAATGGGACAGTTAAATAATTAACCAGAGTGGAAATCACCAATGCGCAGGACACACGTCACCCTTCTTTCAGCAGGAATTTTTCTGGGCGCTTTAAGCCTGACGCCAGCAGCACTGGCAGAAGGTGAGCCAACCGATAGCGTACCGATGCCGCCGCAGGTGCAGCAAACCGCACCGGACGCCTCAGCGCCAGCGGCCACCAGCGATGCGCCCGCCAGCAGTGAACCGGCAGAATCCAGTGGCGATGTCGCGCCGATTCGTCCGTCACAAAACGGTCCGGGTGAAGCGCCATCCGCCGCCAATAATTACGATCTGCACACTATCATCATCGATTACAAAGAGTATAAAGTCGGTGACGTCGTGCCGGATGAGTACCGTAAAAAGCAGTACACCATCGTTGAGTGGCAGCCGCGCCACCTGCCTGCACCGCAGGAAGGCACGCACTGGGCTTACATCAACGCTAACTACATCCTGATTACCGACGACAGCGGCAAGATCGTGATGGGCAAATCCGGCGACATTTTCTTCAAGGGTTAATGCCCGGCAGCAGGCGCGCTAACTGCGCCACGCCTGCCATTATCTGACTGGTGCTGGTATTACCGTATCCCAGCACCAGTCCCTGCTGTTTTTGCCCGCCCAGATAAAAGCCGGACAGCGCGCCAGGCGCATAGCCATGGCGAAACAGCTGCGCCGTCAGCGCCACATCATCCACCGTATCCGCCAGCGGCAACACCAGATGCATACCGCATTCACCGCCCAGCAGCGGCACCTGAGTACTAAATGTCTCCTGTAGCGCAGCCCGCAGCGTGGCCTGCCGCTGACGATACAGGCGGCGCATTTTGCTCAGGTGGCGATTGAAATCCCCGCTGCGTAAAAACAGCGCCAGCGCCTGCTGTTCCGGCCGGTTACCGCCGCGTAACAGCTCATGCAAGGCCGGCCGCAGCCGCGGCAGCAGCGGGGCGGGCAGTACCATGTAGCCGATGCGCAGCGCCGGAAACAGGGTTTTGCTGAAGGAGCCGATGTAAATCACCGGCGTCGGCTGCGCCATGCCCTGCATCGCGGCGATGGGCTCGCCGCTGTAGCGAAAATCGCTGTCGTAATCATCTTCGATAATCCACGCCTGATGCCGCTGTGCCGCCGCCAGCAGCGCCAGCCGGCGCGCGGCGCTCATGATCGCGCCGGTGGGATACTGATGCGTCGGCGTGGTGTAAATCAGCCGTGGCGGGCGCTGCTGCCAGTCCTGCGCTGTCGGTGCCAGTCCCTGCGCATCTACGGCAATCGGTTCGATCTGCAGATCGCCGAGGCGCATCGCCGCTTTGGCGCCGCGGTAGCCCGGCTCCTCCACCCAGCCGGTGTCACCACGATTGGTGAGCAGCGCGACGCACAGCGTCAGCGCCTGCTGCGCGCCTTCGGTAATCACAATCTGCTGCGGCGCACAGCGTACGCCGCGCGCCAGTGCCAGATGCTGCGCCAGTGCCTCACGCAGCGCCAGCTCACCCAGCGGATCGCCGTAGCCCAGCAGCTGTGCCTGCTGCGCGGTTTGATTGAGCGCGCGACGCCACTGCGCCAGCGGGAAATGCGCCAGCGCCGGCGTGCTCGGGCGCAGCGCCAGCTCCTGGCTGGAGAGGCGATGCTGCGAGTGCAACCCGGCAGCGCGCGCGGAAACCGGCCAGTCGGCGCTGTCGTCGGACGCCTGCGCTGGCAGCGGCGTGTGCG
Organism: Enterobacterales bacterium; assembly: GCA_039593615.1. Taxonomy (GTDB): domain Bacteria; phylum Pseudomonadota; class Gammaproteobacteria; order Enterobacterales; family Enterobacteriaceae; genus Enterobacter. The sequence goes on from JBCNOY010000023.1 coordinate 134,194, forward strand.
CCAGCCGGCTGACGCGGCTTCCCTGGCGGTCGCTGAGGATAAATCCTTCCGCCTGTAGCTGTGACCAGACGGCGATCACCGTATTGCGCGACACCTGCAGTTCAGCCGCCAGCTGGCGGGTCGCCGGCAGGCGCGTGCCCGCCGCCAGCTGACCATTCAGTATCGCCTGGCGCAGCCGCTGATATAGCTGCTGTTGTAGCGTCAGGCTACCGTCGGCCTCTAACGGTGCCAGCAGCAGCGAATGCCGGTTTAGTGCGCGCATCGGCGCCTCCGTGGATCTATCGATTTATCACATTGTGGCGCTTTTTCCTGAACCAGCAAAGTGGCACGCTGCACGCTGTCACTCTCACACAGAAGGAATCGCCGTATGTCACCGCAGACCAATCGTTATGGACAACCCATCGGCCCGACGCTGGAGGCGTGGCAGCCGCGCCCGCTGCCGCAGGGGCAGATTTTCACCGGCCAGTATTGCCGGCTGGAGCCGCTGGTTGCCGCACGTCACGGTCGCGAGCTGTATGCGGCTTATGCGCTGGCGGAAGATGACCGCGACTGGACCTGGCTGCCGGTCGGGCGCTTTGACGATGAAGCGTCTTATCTGGCATTTGCGCAGCAGTGCCAGCAGAGTCCGGATTACCTGCACTTCGCGGTTATTGACCGGCAAAGCGGGCAGGCGGTCGGCTCGCTGGCGCTGATGCGCATTGAACCGCAGCACGGCGTGATGGAGGTCGGCTTTGTGGTGTTCTCTCCGTTGCTGAAGCAAACCCGCATGGCCACCGAAGCCCACTATCTGCTGATGCGTTACGCCTTCGAACAACTCGGCTATCGTCGCTACGAGTGGAAATGCGACAGCTGTAACCAGCCGTCGTACAACGCCGCACTGCGGCTGGGCTTCCGTTATGAAGGCACGTTTCGTCAGGTGGTGGTGTATAAAAATCGCAGCCGGGATACCGCCTGGTTCTCTATCATCGACAGCGAATGGCCGCAGGTGAAGCTGGGCTTTGAGCGCTGGCTGGCGGCAGACAATTTCGACGCCAGCGGGCAGCAACGCGCCAGGCTGGAGACATTACGTCAGGCCTGACGCGCGCGCCGGGCTGGCTGCCCGGCTAACCGGCAAAAATATATTTGGCGGCTGACAACACAAAGGCGCTGGCCATCGCCATCATCAGCCGCCGATGCCAGAGATTATCGCGTTTGAGCTCATTGAAACCGAGCTGCATGCGATGGTCGAGATCCAGCAGGCGCTCATCCACTTTTTCAAAGCGTTTATCGATTTCTCTGAATTGTGCATCTACTTTTTCAAAGCGTTGATCGATTAGCCTGAATTGCTCATCCACTTTTTCAAAGCGTTGATCAATTTTCCGGAATTGCTCATCGAGGTTATCAAACCGCAGTTCAATGGCTTTAAACGTATGGCGGACCTCATTTTCAAAATGCCTGAGGCTCTGTGCCAGTTTATCGACACGTTGCGCGGTGGCGTGATTTGCCCGCATCACGCCTTCCATGGCCTGCGAAAGATGCGTTTTGGTCAGGCTGTTTTCCTGCTGCATTTCGGCAAAAATGTCGACCATCACTTCGGCCTGGTGATCGGCCACGCCCGCCTGCTGCAGCGCTTTAAATGCCTTATGGGTGTTCATCATCGTCGGTATCATCCCTGTTGCTCCTGGTCGCCTTTCCTGTTGCCTGCAAGGTTATCCAGGTGGTGATAGTTGCACCATGTGATGATGTGGATTTTGCGCGACGTCTCGAAAAATATCAATTCGTACAAAGAGTAATGCTAAGCGGCAATAAAAAGGGCCTGCACGCTGGCAGGCCCTGGTCTGGCACGCATTTTTATCACTTTTCGGGCTGCGGAATTATTTTTATCTCCGCCATGCCGATACCGAGTTTGCGTGGATCCTGACCGGTAATGTTGCCGAGATTAGACAGCTGTGGTTCTGGCGGCGTGATGATCAGGTTGCGGCTGGCGCCGGGGTTGGTGAAATGCAGCGTTTGCGTGGAGAACGCGTCACCCAGATTGAGCTGCTGCACTTGCTCGCCGACGCGCACCGGAATCGGTCGATGGGCGTTAGCCCCATAGGCGCGTCGGTGATCACCACGTCAAAACGCGCCGGCAGCGGATCGACATATTCAATGTTCACCTCCGGCGCGAGGTTGGCGTTCGACCAGCGCCCCCAGCTTTCCGGCCGTGAAATACCGCTAAAGCGCTTCACGCTGGCCGGCGCGCCCGGCACGGTCAGCAGGAAGCTGTCCGCCTGGTAGCGAATGGCATTGTCCTCGATGCGCATTTGCTGCTCGTTGAGCTGATAGGTCGCCGCACTGACCTTCACCTGCGGGAACTGCGCTTTGCCCTGCCACACCGGCTGGTCGATGCGCGTCACCGTGGGCTGTCCGCCGGTCTGGCCCATCGCCAGACAGAGATCGGTCGACAGCGCCAGCGCCGGCTGCCACAGCCGGCCCATTTTGAAGCAGCGATCGACCCAGACAAACTTATCGCTGGCGGCAAAATCGGCCAGCTGGAAGCGCAGCGGCGCGGCGTATTCGCCTTCCGGCAGCGGCTCTACCTGATGATCGGATACGCGGAACAGGATCGGCAGTCTGAACGTCGCGCCCGAGAAGCTAAAGGTATTTTTGGGCTGGTCGATGGTGAACGTTTTCATCTGGCTGGGGAAATTCCACAGCTGAATGATATCGGCTTTCCATGCCGTCACCTTCTTCGCCATGTCATCGAACTGGCTGGAGAGCGAGGCCGAAGACAGCCCGCTGCGGCCAAGGCCAATCGCGTTATCCCCGCCGAGAATATCCAGCACCGTGGCGCCGTTATCCAGCGTGCTGCGCTTGCCGTCCAGCACCTCGGCCTGCGGCTGATCGCCACGGATCACCATAAACAGATCGCGGCGCGGCTGCTTAATCAGATACTGATGCGCTGTGTTATTCATCGCCAGATGATCGGAACTCACCACAATCACGGTGTTTTTAAACCACGGCGAGGCTTTGATGCGGGCAATCAGGCGCGCCACGTGCTCCTGGGAACAGGCCACCGCGCTAAACGACTGGTTGGGTTTGCCGTCATAGCTGTAACTTTTGCGCTGACAGCTGCGCGAAATAAAGCCGTCCGGATGATGGGTGTCCACGGTCAGCGTAAACAGCGCAAAGCGTTTCTGCTGACGCGACAGCTCCTCATACTTTTCAAACACTTCATCCATCACCGTATCGTCGTAAAAGCCCCAGTTGTTACGGTAGCTGGGGTCGGCGACGCGGCTCTTCAGCTCCTGCGAGCCGTACATATTGGCGGCGTCAAAACCGTGTGACAGCAAAAAAGTGTCTTTACCGGCAAAGCGCAGGTCTGCGCCCTGAATAAACCAGTTCTCATAGCCGGAGTGTTTGAGGATATCGCCGAGGCAGATATTTTGCGGATAGAAGCTGGAAAGCGAAGCCGAGGCGTTGCCGTCGAACGGCGCAAACAGCGGAATACCGCACTGCGACGCTACCATGCCGGCGATGGTGTAATCGGTGCCGGGCAGTTGCTCGGTGTTGCTGAAGTCAATGCTGTGATCTTTTTCGCGGCTCAGCTCCGGTGCCAGGCCAGGAAAAGCCTGCTGATCGAAGTAGGTGCGCTCAAGGCTTTCGCCGTAGATATACACCAGGTTGAGCTTCGGCGCGTTAATCTGCTTGTTCGGCGTTTTGTAATAGGTTTCGAAATCCGAGTCGGCCTGACGCGCGTGGGAGGCAATCAACTCTTTCACCTGGCGAAACGCCGGCGTGGTTTGCACCGAGCCGGCAGCACAGGCGATCGCCAGCAGGCTCCAGCCGAGATGATGCGGACGTTTATGCCGGCGCAACACCCAAGAGAGAAAACAAAACAGTAAAAACAGGCCGATGATCAAGCCAAGCGCCGGTACCACATATTTGCTCACGCCCGCGCCGGTCAGGCTGTTGGTCAGGGTATAGAGCACCGCATCGTTGATGCCATCGCCGGTAAAATAGTTGCTGGCATACAGCGTGGCGTTGAGCACGATGAACAGGGTGAGCAGCAGCAAGATCAGGATAAACCAGAATTTATTTCGCCCGGCTTTATACGAATAGACTGCGATCGCAGCCAAAAAGAGCACTATTGAAAGCAACTCCAACGGCAGATCCTCACATTAAGTAAAAAGAACGCGTTACCTGCGTCTGCGGCCCTCTGCGGGGGTTTTGCGTCAATCTATATTGGCTGTCACAGGGCTGCAACACATCCAACCAGATTTGTGCGATGCATTGCGAATCGTTTAAGGCGGGTTTAGGCGGAGTCTGATTTAGTCTGGCAGCAACCGGCGCGCTGCTGCCAGCCAGGGCGGGCGCGGGTGTTACAGCTTACCGGTGAGATACTGCGCTTCGCCGTCGGCAAAGCTCCAGTCACCTTTGCTGTTGGTGATAAAACTGATCATCAGATCGTTGCCCTGCACGCCACAATTCTCCCGCAACTCGCGTGCTAACTCTGCCATGAAGTGCGTTTTCTGTTCTTCACTTCTTGGGCTGGTGTACACGCGTACCATCACCAGATTGTCGCTGCGCGCAAAGCCCAGCCCGGTATCCTGAAAGACCATCTGATAACGCTTGTTTTCATGAACAATCTGGTAACGATCGCGCGCCGGAACCTTAAATGCCGTGAGTACCGCACGATGCGCGGCGTCGAGTAAGGTGCGAGTCTCTGCTTCAGAACGGCCCTGAATAACATCAAAAGTCAGTAACGGCATCAATAAATCCTCGTTTTTGCCCACGCGGAAAGAGTAGGATGAAACGCTATGCTGCCGCTTGCTGCCGGAAAGAAAAAGCGCGCTGATTAAAATGATTATTTATTATTTTGAACAATCCTGATGAAAGAAATTAAAACCGATGCACTCTGGGTGCATTTGCACTGGCTGACGGTGCTGGCGGAACAGGGCAGTTTTACCCGCGCGGCTGAACGCCTGGATGTCAGTAAAGCGGCGATGAGCCAGAAAATCAAAGAGCTGGAGCAGATGGCGGGCGTGGCGCTGGTGCAGCGCACCACGCGCAGCGTGCGGCTGACGTCAGCCGGTGAAAAGCTGGTGGACGACCTGCGTGAGCCGTTTGCGCGCATTGCGCAGAGCTTCTTCAGCGTGCGTGACGAAGCCGGGCCGGTGCGCGGCCTGGTGCGCATCAGCGCGCCAGTGGCGTTTGCCCGGCAGCAGCTGGTGCCGATTATCGGCGACTTTCTGCGCGACTATCCGCAGGTGCGGTTGCAGCTCAACGTCAGCGATCGGCTGGTGTCGCTGGGCAGCGAAGGATTCGATCTCGCCATTCGCCACAGCCAGCAGCTGCCGGAAACGCACGTCGCGCTGCCGCTGTGTGAAACGCGCACGCTGCTGGTGGCCGCGCCGGACTATCTGACCCGTCACGGTACGCCAGATACGCCGCAGGCGCTGCAGCAGCATAACTGCCTCTATTATCCGCGCGGGCTGGAATCGCCGCAGTGGCGCTTTCGTCTGCACAGCGATGACAGCGAAACGGTGCAGGTGAAGATTCAGGGTAATTTCGCCACTAATAACAGCGAGTCGATTCGTGACGCTGCGCTGCAGGGGCTGGGCATTGCTATGCTGCCGGACTTCAGCGCCAGCGCGGCGCTGGCCAGCGGCACGCTGCAGCAGGTGCTGCCGGAGTGGCAGGCGGTCGATGCCTTTGCCGACCGCCTGTGGGTGGTGCGGCCCTACGCAGCGCAGGTACCGCGTGCCGTCACCACGTTTATCCACTGGCTACGCACGCGCTTTGTTGATGGGTGAGGCCAGCGGCGCGCTGAGCGGGGCGCTGGGCTGCATCATCGCCCCCAGCAGGCTGCGACGGTTGTAATTACCCAGGCGCAGATTGAAGTCGAGATGCAGCTGCTCAATGCCGCTCAGCTTGATCACCGGCGGCGGCGTATGCGGGCGCTGATGGAACAGCACCGTGTGCGCAAAGGCATCACTTTGCCAGTTGTTCAGCCGCTGATAGTAATAGGCGTTGGCTTCACATTTACGCAGATACAGGTTCACGCGGCGATGTTCGCGCATCGCCGCCTGCTGCGCCAGCGAACCCAGCTGCTGTGCCGGCTCGGCGATTTTCTGCGTCAGCAGGGCAAAATCATCGCGCTTTGCCAGCTCATTAAAATAGTTGTGCGCCCCCAGATGCTTGATCGGCGCGTACTGTTTTTGCCACTCGCGAATAAAAGGATTATTGGGCGCAGCGGCGAGAAACCAGTTTTCAATCACCGGTGCCAGATAGTTGACGGTGGCAATTTCGCGGTAATAGCCAATCACATCCATGCGGCGTTCCTGATGCGCACGGTGCACCCAGCTCAGGTCTTCAAATAACAGCGTGCTGCAGTCAATCGCAATCCCGCCGTAGCGTAATAATAATTCGAGGCGAATGACTTCACTTTTTTGCTGCTCACTTAATTGTGTCGAGGTAAAAATAAAATCCGGCAGGACTTCTTTAAGCGTTAAACGGTTTAATACATACACCTGATGGTCGGGATTATCCTGACGCAGCTGCTGGATATTTAACGCCATCGATTTCGGTAAATATTCATTGTCCCAGTACATCCAGATTTTTTTGGGTATTTCCGGCAGCGCTTTCTCACCCGAAAGCAACACGATATTGTCCTCTTCGCTGGGATCATATTCCGGCGCGCAGAGCGCAGTATGCTGTTTTTTCTGCAGTAATGTCTGGCCGGTAAAGGCGATTCTCTGCCAGTGTTGCCAGAGCGTAAGGGCTGGCTGGAGACGTTTTTTTGTCATGATGCACCTGATTATTGTGATTATGGGGAGCAAGGATTCCCTGATGCTGGCGGCTTGAGCGCGCTTATGTGTCCTGACGGCTGTGTGTAAAAAGACTACCCTTGCTTAATAATCGATCCGCAGCGGCAAGGCTACGAATTTTTTTCGCTTTCAGATTTACCGGAAACGCCGGGATCCGCGATGGATAAAAAGAGGTATCAATAAAATGATGAGGGACGGCGTTTTTTATTTTTATCGATTAAGACTATTCCTAATAAAATAACCCTCTGCAGGCGCAGGCCGCGGCGCGGAATAAAAATGCGCGATCGGCGGTCCGTTAACCGCGCTGTATTTTCCTCTGGCCTCGCCGCCGCTTGCCCAACGCGAAGGCAGGTTAGCTACGCTTAGAGCAGGCAACGAAAAAAAGGAGGCACTATGCAGCCACACAAGCGTGGGTTACTGGCGGTTGATAAGCAGGGCAACCGCGTGCTGTTTCTCAATCCCGACAGCTTCGCCGTTGAGCAGGAGCTGAATGCCTTACCGCCGCGACCGCATGAGCTACTGATGCTGCCCGCGCTGGAGAAGGCGTATGTGCCGATCTACGGTGATGGCGTCCACGGCGACAATCCGCATCCGGGGCACAAGGTGGCGATTATCGATTTGCGCCGGCGGCAGATTCGCGGTTTTATCGATCTGTCACCGCTCAAGGCGCCGCACAGCGGCCAGCTGGGACGCGATGGCAAAGTGTATCTGTGCTGTGAACACAGTGCCGCGGTGGCGGTGATCGATCCGCACAGCGACACGCTGGAGAAAACCATCCGGCTGCCGTCGCACAACGCGCACCGGCTGACGCTGTCGCCCAGCGGCCGCAAGCTGTTTACTGAAAACGAAGAGGACGCCAGCATCACGGTGGTGGATCTGTGCGAGGCGGAAGGGCGCATCATTGACAACATCCTGCTACCGGGACCGATTGCCGGCATTGCCGCCTCGCCAAAGCACCCTTACCTGGTGGCCAGCGCGGCAGACGCGCCATTGCTGTATGTGGTGGATCGTCAGAGCCATCGTATCCGCCAGCGCATCACGCTGCCCGGCCATCAGCAGCCGTGCCAGGTGGTGCGCTTCAGCGCCAGCGGTGAGCGGCTGGTGGCGATTGGCGACGGGGAAGGAGTGGTGACGCTGTTTGACGACTTGCTTAATCCGTTAGGTGACGTCGCGGTCGGCAATCAGCCGATGGATGGCTGTTTTAACGGCGATAACCGCAGCCTGCTAATCGCTAATCAGGGTGGCGGTTCGCTTAGCCTGATCGATCTGACGCAGATGAAGGTCATCGCCACGCCGCAGGCTGGCACCGGCTGCGAAGTCCTGAGCTACTTTCAGCTGTCGTCCTGAGTGCGACGGCCGCCATCAAATAAACGGCCGGTGATAAATCGCGCTGCTCCAGTGGCGGCTGCTGGCGTGTTTTTCTGCCTGCCAGCCGCGCTTGCGCAGTTGGCGCGCAATCAGTTTGTTCATTATACCGTGGCCCACCAGCAGCACCGTGCCCTGTTGCGACAGGGCAATCAGTTTGTTTGCCGCCCGCTGCGCACGCTGCCGGGCATGCTGCACTGATTCCACGCGTCCGGCGTAACCGCACAGCCACAGCAGGCGCAGCAGCGCCAGCCACAGCGTCAGCGGCAGATGCAGGCGCGCGAACGGCAGCAGCGGCATCGCCACTTCACTGAACACCTCATCCACGTCCTGCGCCTGCAGACCGAGCCGCGCCAGCGACGAACGCGCGCGCGGCAACGGGCTGCAGGCAATCACGCTGGCCATGCGCGCAATCGCCATACTGCGCGGCGGCGGCGCATCACAAATCACCGCCTGGTCGTAGCCTTCACACCAGTCCGCCAGCGCCCGCGCCGTAAAGCGCCCGCTTACCGGATGGTCTGGCTTGCCGTGTCGCATGAGGATAATGGTCATAATGCTCCTGAGTGAAGGTCATCCAGTCTACTGCAGGCGCGCAGGATTTCGCGCGGCCCGGGCGGTTTTAAGAATAATGCCCGGGTGTCATCAAAACTTAACTGAAATGTGCGAAAAACGGCGCGGTGAAAGTTTGGTCGCCGTTTTTGCCAATGATAAGCAATAGTCGTTAATCACGCAGCGTGCGTGGATTTTTTAATGATGCTGGCTGTAATGTAATCTCATGAATTAACGCCATTTCTATCTTTTTCTCCTGCACCATTGTGAAGATAAGTTAATTATTTTCCTGTTGATCACTTGATTTATCTACGCGCGTAGATAGACTGTATTCACAGTGACAACTCACGGTGCCAGAGACGAAGTTGGCCTTGAGATGACCCAGTTACATTTGCCGTGCTAATGCGATCGATGAAAAAAACATCGGCGAAATCAGGCAAATAGATGAATTCCAACACCAGGGGATTCTTTACTGACCTTTCATCCAGGTTTGCCTACTGAACGTCGCCACCGGGGAGTTCCGCTTGTTGCCAGGGAACCGACCCACGGATGGGCGTTTACTGTTTTCACCTCTTTCAGGGAAATGGTTATGACGGTACATCACTCCGTTACGCAACAAGGTTCACCCGCTTCCGCCGCCGATGCGCGGCTGGAAACCACCAACGGGCGCAAAGATTTCTGGCGCGCCACCTTCTCCTGCTGGCTGGGCACCGCGATGGAATACGCGGATTTCGCCCTGTATGGCCTCGCTGCCGGCATCATTTTTGGCGATGTGTTCTTCCCCGAAGCTACCCCGGCGATGGCGCTGCTCTCCAGCTTTGCCACCTGGTCGGTCGGCTTTATTGCGCGCCCGATCGGGGCGCTGCTGTTTGGCTGGATTGGCGATCGCAAGGGCCGCAAGGTAGTGATGATCAGCACCATCATTCTGATGGGCGCTTCGACCACGCTGATCGGCCTGATTCCTTCCTATGCAACGATTGGTCTGTGGGCGCCGGCCTGCCTGGTGCTGCTGCGTTTCACGCAGGGGCTGGGCGCCGGCGCAGAGCTCTCGGGCGGCACGGTGATGCTGGGTGAATACGCGCCGGTTGAGCGCCGTGGCCTGGTGTCGTCGGTGATTGCGCTTGGTTCCAACAGCGGCACGCTGATTGCGTCGCTGGTGTGGCTGGCGGTGATTCAGATGGATAAAGCCACGCTGCTCGACTGGGGCTGGCGTATTCCGTTCCTCAGCAGTGTGTTGATTGCTGCGGTCGCGCTGTGGATTCGCCGTCATCTGCGTGAAACGCCGGTGTTTGAGCGTCAGCAGGCGGAACTGCAGGCGCAGCGCCATGAAACGCTGGCGCAAAGCGCGACGCAACCCGACAGCCGCAGCTTCTGGCAGCGCAGCCGCGCCTTCTGGACCATGGTGGGCCTGCGCATCGGTGAGAACGGCCCGTCCTATCTGGCACAGGGCTTTATCGTCGGCTACGTCGCCAAAGTGCTGATGCTGGACAAATCGGTGCCGACCACCGCGGTGTTCATCGCCTCGCTGCTCGGTTTCCTGATCATCCCGTTTGCCGGCTGGCTGTCAGACCGCTTTGGCCGACGCATCACCTATCGCGGCTTCTGCCTGTTACTGATGGTCTACGCCTGGCCCGCCTTTAGCCTGATGGACAGCCGCGAGCCGGCCATCGTGATTCCGGTGATTGTAGTGGGCATGGCGCTGGCGTCGCTGGGCATCTTTGGCGTGCAGGCGGCGTGGGGCGTGGAGATGTTTGGCGTTAAACACCGTTACACCAAAATGGCGGTTGCCAAAGAGCTGGGGTCTATCCTTTCAGGAGGCACTGCACCGCTGGTGGCGGCGGCGCTGCTGTCGTTTACCGGCCACTGGTGGCCGATTGCCGTGTACTTCTCGGCCATGGCGACCATCGGTTTCCTCACCACCTTCGTGGCACCGGAAACGCGCGGACGCGATCTGAATCTGCCGGAGGATGCTATCTGACGCGCAGGATCGTGCAACATTCTTTGATTACGCTGGCCGGTATTTCCGGCCAGCGGCATTAACGCAGAGGCAATATTGGCGAAATCCCCAACCGGAAATGTGACACGCAGTGACGTCGCCAAAGCCGCCGGAACCTCGGTGGCGGTGGTCAGCTATGTGATCAACAACGGACCGCGTCCGGTGGCCGAAGCCACGCGTCAGCGCGTGCTGGCTGCCATCCAGCAAACCGGCTATCGCCCGAATGCGGTGGCGCGCGCACTGGCCTCCGGCAGTACCAAAACCTTTGGCCTGATCGTGCCAAATATCGCAAACCCGTTTGTCGCCTCAATGGCGCACGTGCTGCTGCAGGAGTCGCTGAACCACGGCCACGTGATGCTGCTGGGCGATGCCGGCGACGACCGCCAGCGCGAGCTGGAGCTGATTCAGGGTTTGCTGAATCGTCAGGTTGATGGCCTGTTTTACACCAGCGTCGATCGCCATCCCTATATTGATGTCATCCAGGCGAGCGGAACGCCGCTGGTGATGCTGGACCGCATCGAACCGCGCCCCGGCGTCAGCATGCTGTGCGTGAACGAACGTGAAGCGGCGCGCCAGGTCACGGCGCATCTGCTCAGCCACGGCTATCAGCAGGTCGGCATGATCAGCGGTCCGCGCGAGATGCTTAACGCGCAGGATCGTATTCAGGGCTGGCGCGACGCCATGGCGCAGCACGGGCTGACGGTAGATGAAGCGCTGATTTTTCCGGCCGGCTATTCACGCCAGGGCGGTTACGACGCCGGGCAACGCATGATTGCCAGCGGCCGGGTGCCGCGCGCGCTGTTTACCAGTAACGAAGGGCAGGCGATTGGCTGTATCCGCGCGCTGTCCGAACACGGTCTGCGCGTGCCGCACGATGTCGCGCTGGTGTGTTTCAACGGTACCGAGCAGTCGGCCTTTCATGTGCCCACGCTCACCACCGTGCGCCAGCCGCTACGCGAAATGGCACGCAGCGCCATCGCCATGCTGAAAAACGGTCATGGCGAGGCGCAGCTGGCCGAATTTCCTCACCATCTGGAGATCGGTGAGTCCTGTGGCTGCCAGCTATCTCAACAAAAATAAATATATAACATTATGAAAAGACTAATTATTGATTGTGATCCGGGGAATGGTATTGCTGGCGCTAACACCGATGACGGGCTGGCACTGGCCTTAGCGCTGGCGTCACGCGCGCTGGCCGTTGAGCTGATCACCACCGTGAGCGGCAACACGCCGAGCGCGGTGGGAGCGCGGGTGGCTAAAGATCTGCTGCAGCGGCTCGGACTGAACATTCCGGTAGTGCAGGGCGCGCTGCAGGCGCTGCGCGAAGATCCGGCGCCGTGGCGCGCGCGGCTGGATAACGTCGCCGACCCGGTGCTGGGCGAACTGTGGCGCGGCGTGCGTCAGCCGCAGACGGTGGCAGCGGACGGCAACGATGCGGCGGGCGTGATGGGCCAGCTGATTTGCGACAATCCCGGCGAGTTTACGCTGGTGGCAATAGGCCCGCTGACTAACGTGGCGCAGGCGCTACAGCGCTATCCGCAGATGGCGGATTCCGTAGCGGAGATCGTCATCATGGGCGGCGTATTCGCGCTGGACGACTACATCAAAGACACCAATTTTGGCCTCGATCCGGAAGCGGCGCATCAGGTGCTGCACAGCGGCGCCACCATCACGCTGGTGCCGATGGATGCCACCACGCAGACGCTGCTGACCCATCAGGATCTCACGCGCCTGACCGCCTGCGATCATCCGCTGCCGCAGTTTGTGCGCGAAACGCTGCGACCGTGGATTGATTACTCCATCCGCACCCGCCATCTGCCGGGTTGCTGGATCCACGATGCGCTGGTCATTGCCTGGCTGCTCAACCAGCGCGTAGCGGACGGCGTGGATTATCACGTCGATATCGAGCTGCGTCCCGGTGCCACGCGCGGCAAGACCTGGCGCTACCGCACGCCGCTGCGACTGGACGTCGGCGTGCCGGCGGACGCGGGCGCGCTGGTGCATGTGATGCAGAACGTAAACAATCCGCTGCTGCTGGAACTGATTGAGCAGACGTTCAACGGATTGAAACGCTAAGATTTTGCTGCGGCGTGCGGTCTCCCGGCCGGAGTACCGCGCGCCGCTTCCCTGCCGACACGCTTCCTTACATCGCGAATCACTCGCTGACAATTCCCCGCCGCGCGGCGACTTTCTGACATGCTATATACAAATAGTTAACACAATAATAACCAGTGCAACCATTCGCTGGATAACGTTCCAATAAAAATCTGGCCGCGAGCCGGAAGCAATCAGACAGGATACCCTTATGTTTAACTGGACTGCGACCCAGCGCAACGTGGCTTTCGCCAGTTTCGCCAGCTGGACGCTGGATGCGTTCGACTTCTTTATTCTGGTGTTTGTGCTCAGCGATCTTGCGCGCTACTTCAACACCAGCGTCTCCGATGTTTCTATTGCCATTATGCTGACGCTGGCCGTACGACCGGTAGGCGCATTGATCTTTGGCCGGCTGGCGGAAAAATATGGCCGCCGGCCGATCCTGATGCTCAACATCGTGCTGTTTTCGCTGTTTGAATTGCTGTCGGCATGGTCACCCAACTTTGCTGCCTTCCTGACCTTCCGCGTGATTTACGGCGTGGCGATGGGCGGTATTTGGGGCGTGGCCTCTTCGCTGGCGATGGAAACCATTCCCGACCGTTCGCGTGGCCTGATGTCCGGCATCTTCCAGGCCGGTTATCCGTGCGGCTATCTGCTGGCGTCGATAGTGTTTGGCCTGTTCTTCGAACAGGTGGGCTGGCGCGGCATGTTCCTGATTGGCGCGCTGCCGATTCTGCTGCTGCCGTTTATCTATTTTAAAGTGCCGGAATCGCCGGTATGGCTGGCGGCACGCGAGCGTAAAGAGAATCACGCGTTGCTGCCCATCATCCGCCAGCACTGGAAAATTTGTATTTACATGGTGCTGCTGATGGCCTGTTTTAACTTCTTCAGCCACGGCACGCAGGATCTCTACCCGACGTTCCTGAAAGTGCAGCACCAGTTTGACGCCCACACGGTGAGCATTATCGCCATCGGCTATAACATCGCGGCGATGCTCGGCGGCATTACGTTCGGCTCGCTGTCCGAGCGTATCGGGCGTAAAAAAGCCATCATGCTGGCGTCGTTTCTGGCGCTGCCGGTGCTGCCGCTGTGGGCGTTCTCCAGCGGTTCCTGGGCGATTGGTATCGGCGCGTTCCTGATGCAGTTTATGGTGCAGGGCGCATGGGGCGTGGTGCCGACCTACCTGACCGAGCTGGTGCCGGCCAATGCGCGTGCGGTACTGCCGGGCTTCGTTTACCAGCTGGGGAATTTAATTGCTTCGGTCAACGCCACGCTGCAGTCCCGCATTGCCGAAGCCCACGGCGGTAACTACGGGCTGGGCATGGCGATTGTCGCCGGCACGGTGGCGGTGCTGATTTGCGTGTTCGTGGCGTTTGGCCGCGAAACGCGCGGCATCGAAATATCCGGGGCGGTGGCGAAAGAGACGCGTTAACGCGCCTCGCAGACGTCAATCCATTTCGCCGCCGTGAGTTCAGCCATGCGCTGCGGCGAAATGCGCACCGCGCTGTGAATCGAACCGGCCGCAGGTAACACTTCATCGAAACTGCGCAGCGACACATCGCAATAGACGGTCAGCGGATTTTCCAGCCCGAACGGGCACACGCCGCCGACCGGATGGCCGGTCCAGTTCACCACTTCATCCACGCTCAGCATGCGCGCTTTTGCCCCGAGCGCTGCCTTCAGCTTGCGGTTATCCAGCCGGGCGTCGCCGCGCGTGACAATCAGCACCACGCTCTCTTTCACTTTCAGCGACAGGGTCTTGGCGATTTGCCCCGGCGCCACGCCATGTACGCGTGCGGCCAGTTCTACGGTGGCAGTGCTTTCCGGCATCTCGATGATGTCGATATCCGGTGCGTGTTCGGCAAAGAAGTGCCGTACCGACTCCAGGCTCATTTTTTTCTCCGGTAAAAACAGAGCGTAAAAGCTGCCATAAGGCGGGAAAGCTGTAAACGGGAGAAACGGAGAATCTGTAACAGAATACGCCGCGCTTACACGGCATTTAACGTGCAGTTACCGCAGCGTTCGACGTCCGGAATGCGATAGCGCTGGCAGCAGCTGCGCCGCTCCATCGCGCCGTTACGCGGGATCATGGTGCGATACAGCGGATTATCACTGCCGTCGGACAGGGATTTGCTGAAAAACAGCGCTTGTTCCAGTTGATGCCGGGTGGCCGCAGGCAGCTGCTGCTGCAGTTCGCCAAGGAACCAGTAAAACGAGAAGCCTAAGTTGTTCCAGATCAGCCGAGCGTTGATGTCACCGTGCTGCGCCATGCCGTTAACGGCGGGGATCAGGCCATGCTGAATCAGGCGTTCGATACGCTGCTGCGGATTGAGATAGCGCGCATCCTCATCCTCCTGCACATCAATCCAGAAGGCGCAGGGATGGCCGTTTTCGTGGAACTCAACGTGAATGCGCTGCGGTGAGCAGTCGAGCGCGCGCGGCTCCTGCAGCAGCGCCAGCATTAATGGCGGCAGCAGCAGGCCAAAATACCACTGGGCCCACAGCGACTGCAGCGGTTTGGCTTCCTGCGGAACATCGGGATGGTGGCGATAGAGATAGTCGCTATAGCGCTGCGTCAGGCGGCGATAATGAAACGGCGTGGACCATTCGGCCAGCGTCAGGGTGCCTGCGGGGGCCGGCTGGCCCAGCTTCACGTTTTCCCGCATGTAGCTGCGCTGGTCGCACATCAGATCTTCCAGCGCGCTGGCTAAGCTGCGATCGCTCTGCATAAAGATCAGCGGATGCGCGCTAAAGCGATGATCCTGACGCGTGATGATGGCCATGCGGCTCCTGAGTGAAAACGGGAAGCGAAAAACAAATGATAATCGTTCCCGATTCACTGAGCAAGATGCCAGCAGCGCTCACTGCCTGGCCACCGCGCATTTTGCGTGAAATCCTGCGGAAAGGGCGCGGCGTTGTCGCCGCACCGCTTACACCATATCGCTGCTTACCGGCGCCAGCTTCGGTAAATCCTCCCACGCCAGAATGGTGTTACGTCCCTGATTCTTCGCCACGTACAGCGCGCGGTCGGCGTTGGCCACCGCCTGGTCGAAGTCTTCTGCGAAAATCGGCGCGATACCGGCGCTGATGGTCACGTGGGTCGAGACTTTATCATTGAAGCGGTGGGGAATTTCCAGATCAACCACGTACTGACGGATGCGTTCGGCCAGCTTCATGGCAATCGAGGCATTAACGTTGGTCATCAGCACCAGAAACTCTTCGCCGCCGTAGCGCGTCACCACATCGCGCGAGCGCACCGCATCGCGAATGGCAACCGACACCCGCGCCAGCGCCTGATCGCCCATGGCATGACCGTAGTTATCGTTGTAGGCCTTGAAGTGATCAATATCCAGCAGCAGCACAAAGTGGCTGCCGGCATGATTTTCCATGATGGTATCCAGCCGGTTCTTCAGCCCGCGCCGGTTATACAGGCCGGTGAGCGGATCGAGCATGCTCAGGTCGCTGAAACTTTGCTTCTCCTCATACAGCTGGCGCACCAGCCGCAGGGTGAAGGTGTCGAAGCGGCGGCGCATCAAGTGGTGCAGCGAGAAGCCGATCAGCGGCAGCGTTATGGTGAACAGAATGGTCATTAAATGCTGACCATCATCCAGTAACAGTACGGTTAATACCGGTGGCGTAATATGTAAACAGAACGCAAGCAAATAATCACTCAGGGCAATCGCGCTGATAAAAAATACGCTCAGCAGACTGATTATTAAAAAGCTACCGTCAAAATAAAACACCAGATGGTAACGATGATTGATATGCCAGGCCCACAGCGCGCCTAATAGCAATGCGACAGGATTTAATAACGGGAATTTTAGATTCGGCGCGATTAAACATAGCGCCAGCAGCGTGGTGCTAAAGCCCGCCACCAGTGTTACCGGCAGCGAATTGATGGGATTATCCGTGCCGAAAAACGGCAGCAGACAAAAAAGCGAAACGGCGACATTCAAAAACAAAAATAGCATCAGCGACAGCCGATACTTGCTGTGTTTCAACTCATCATAAGATTGTAATTTCATTATTATTACTCGTGACAGCCCTGAAATATCAAAGCGCTACCCGCAGGAAATAATCCCACAACGCGGATAGTGAGCACGTTTTTGCTGTGTTATCAAAATAGTTATCGGCGGCAATCTATCATTTTCCAGTAATTCTGTCATCCGGCGCGGGCAGGGCAAAAAATTCGCTGCAAGATGAGAAATATTGTCATATGATAATGGGAATATTTATCATTTGAAGGGTTGCGCGATGATCATGGCGATGATGGCCGCCTGCGGCTTGTGGGGCGTAAGCTGGGTGATGGGAAAACGTCTGGATAGCGGCTGGGGCGTATTGCTGCCCTGCGCGGCCATGCCGGTGTTTGCGCTGTGGGAGCCGAGTTTCAGCCAGTGGCGCTTAGTGATGATTGTCGCGCTGCTGCTTACCGTGGTGATGTTGTTTCACCATCGTCTGCGTCATTATCTGCTGCTGCCTTCCTGCCTGGCGCTGGCTGGCGGTCTGGCGGCTATCTCGGTCAATTTTCACGTCATTTAACGGCGAGCATAAACGACAATATCACGCAAAGGCGTGATAGCAGCGGTAACAATCAATGGGGATGTACTACAGAAGAAGTGTGACAACGTTGGTGCGAAGAGAGGGACTTGAACCCTCACGTCCGTAAGGACACTAACACCTGAAGCTAGCGCGTCTACCAATTCCGCCACCTTCGCATCGTAGTTGTCTATTTATATCACCGCATGGTGCGAAGAGGGGGACTTGAACCCTCACGTCCGTAAGAACACTAACACCTGAAGCTAGCGCGTCTACCAATTCCGCCACCTTCGCGCAGTGCACGCGATATAAATCTGTGATTTTTGGTGCGAAGAGGGGGACTTGAACCCTCACGTCCGTAAGGACACTAACACCTGAAGCTAGCGCGTCTACCAATTCCGCCACCTTCGCATACCAGCGATACATTACGAGTATCGTAACCACGGAGGCGCATTCTAGAGATTTTACTCATTGCGTCAACACATATTTTGCGACGGTGAAACGACTGCTGCAAAAAGCAACGTTTTCCCCGTCGCATCGCGGATTTTACTGCGCTTACGGCGCGATTACTTTCGCGCCACGGCCATATACGGTGCGGTAGACCTTGAAGCGGCCGGTCTGGGCGAGCACTTCATGGAAACCGAAGGTTTCATCCAGCACTTTCGGGTACGGCAGGAAGGCGTTGGCGACGATGCGCAGCTCGCCGCCGCTGTTAAGATGCTTCACCGCGCCGCGGATCAGCGTTTGGGCGGCTTCAAGGCTGGTTTGCAGACCATCGTGGAACGGCGGGTTAGAGATGATCATATCAAAGCGACCGGTGACGTCGGAGAAGACGTTGCTGGCAAACACCTCGCCTTCAAGGCCGTTAGCGGCAAGCGTGGCTTTACTCGCCTCGATGGCGGCGGCGTGCACATCGCACAGCCACAGCCGCACTTTCGGCGAATGGCTGCGCCAGCGCGGCGGCTAGCACGCCACCGCCACAGCCGACATCCAGCACTTTGCCTTTGGTGTGCGGCGTCAGGGTGGAAAGCAGCAGCTTGCTGCCCGTATCCAGCCCGTCGCGGCTGAACACGCCCGGCAGGGTTTGAATGGTGAGATCGTCCAGCTGATAGCGATTGCCGAACGCGCTGGCGTCAAAACTGGCCTGCTGCGTCAGACGGCCGTGATACAGGCCGCAGCGGCGCGCGCTGTCGATTTTGTTCAGCGGGGCCCAGCTCTCCAGCATGCCTTCGGCGCTGCGCACGCCGCTGCGGTTTTCACCGACGACGAAAATATCGCAGCCCACCGGCAGCAGCGACAGCAGGTTTTTCAGCTGGAACTGCGCTTCCGGTTTGTTCTTCGGCCAGTAATAGATCAGCGTATCGCAATCGGCTACGTCGGCCGCACCGGCCACCAGCCCGTACACTGCCCGTTCACCGAGGCGGCGGCTGAGGTTCTGCCAGTGATGGTACTGCTGAGTGTGCACGCGGCTCGACGCGGTCTCCAACTGGGCGGGCAGGTCATCCTGCAGGTCGCCGGCAAACAGTACGTGGCGGGCGGTAAATTCATCACTGTGGCGCAGAATGACTTCGCTGGCCGGGGTAAAAGCAGACATGGAACGCTCCTGTTAAATCAGAGCGGCGATTATAGTGCTTTGTTGGCGCATGTTCGATGGGTTTGCTAGCATAGCGTCGCATTCTGGCAGGATTACAGGTAACAGCATGAGCACAAGGCGCGACTGGCTTCTACAGCAAATGGGGATTACGCAGTATCAGCTGCGACGTCCGCGCGTGCTGCAAGGTGAAATTGCCGTCACGCTAACGCCGGACACGCGGCTGGTGCTGGTCGCTGAGCAGGCGCCGGATCTGCAGGAGCCGCTGGTGCGCGACGTACTGCGGACGCTGAGCATTCAGCCGGGGCAGGTAATGACGCTGACGCCAGAACAGCTGCCGATGCTGCCGGAGCAGGTCGACTGTGCTGGCTGGCTGCTGGGTGTGACCAGCGATCATCCTTTTAACGGCATCACGTTCACCAGCGCCGTTTTCAATGAGTTAATCAGCAGCGGCGCGGCCAAACGCGCGCTGTGGCAACAGATGTGTAACCATGACAGCCATCTCTTTCATCACCCCTGATTTACAGCCTCGGCTGCTGGAAATCGAGCGCCGCGCGCATGCGTTTCCGTGGAGCGAGCAGACCTTTGCCAGTAATCAGGGCGAACGTTACGTCAATCTTTGCCTGCACGCGGACGGCCAGCTGGCCGGCTTCGCCATCACCCAGGTGGTGCTGGATGAAGCATCGCTGTTCAACATCGCGGTCGATCCCGCGTTCCAGCGCCGCGGCTATGCGCGTCAGCTGCTACAGCAGCTGATTGCCGAACTGGAGCAGCGTGCGGTGATGACGCTGTGGCTGGAGGTACGCGCCTCCAATCAGCCCGCCATTGCGCTGTATCAGCAGCTGGATTTTCATCAGGTCAGCGTGCGGCCAAACTACTATCCCACCGCCAGCGGGCGCGAGGATGCCATCATCATGGCGCTCACGCTCTGACGTTATTCAAAAGGGGCACTATGTTAAACGACTGGGACTGCATCCTGTTCGATGCGGATGACACACTTTTCCACTTCGACGCCTTCGCCGGCCTGCAGCGCATGTTTGCCAGCTACGACGTGCACTTCAGCGATCAGGATTACGCTGATTATCAGGCCGTCAACAAACCGCTGTGGGTCGATTACCAGAACGGCACCATTTCAGCGTTACAGCTTCAGACGCGCCGCTTCACGCTGTGGGGCGAAAAACTGCGCGTGGCGCCGGAAGTGCTTAACAGCGACTTTCTTAATGCGATGGCCGAGATCTGCCTGCCGCTGGATGGCGCAGCCCGCCTGCTGGATACGCTCAAGGGCAAGGTAAAAATCGCCATCATCACCAACGGTTTTACGGCGCTGCAGCAGGCGCGCCTTGAACGCACCGGTTTCCGTGACTACTTTGACGCGCTGGTGATCTCCGAACAGGTGGGCGTACCCAAGCCGGACGCGGCGATTTTTGACCATACGCTGCAGCTGCTGGGCAATCCCGATCGCCGCCGGGTATTAATGGTCGGCGACACGCCGGAATCGGATATTCTTGGTGGTATGAATGCCGGCGTGAAAACCTGCTGGATCGATCACGGCACGCGTCCGCTGCCGGCGCACATCACGCCCACCTGGCAGGTGAAAACCTTGCCTGAGCTGCAATCTATTCTGACTGCTTAACAATCCCGACACCCGCTATTTTAGCGAATTAAACCAGTCTGGTTCGCCTGGCTGGTTTTTTTAACTGTTAGTTTGCCTTTATCACCCCTTTTTTACCGCCTGCCTGGATTTTATCGCGTGCAGACAAAATGCGTGTCGCTCAGCGCCATTTTTTTTATGACAATTTTTAATGATCGCGCGAGCAAAATTTCATCTTTCATTTACAATCTTTCACAGTTTTAATGGATTGCTAAGAATAGTCTTAGGTTTGCGGGCAAAAGTGACGCAAATTTGCATTAAAAATATTTGTTAACCTTTACTGAACTAATTTCCTCTGCTAGCGGCGCGTTGAAATTTTGTCAGGCTTCTGTAAACTTCCGTCAGACATTAACAAATGGATTGTGATTGCATGCTCACGGGCAGGTTTTACCTGGCTCGTGCGGTAGCTATGATGTTTCCAGCCTTTTATATGTTGTTGATATATCTCAATAAATAGCACTGCTGCCAGCGAATGCCGTAAGTTGTTGCTGTTATCCTCTTAATCGTTACCGATTAACCAGATTCATTGAACGTGATAGTTTTTAACCCAGGGATGGCATAAGAGAAACCGAGGTTTGGCTGTGGCCAACCCCTTCGCTTAGCAAAAATTGATCATGTTGCTGATCGTTTGTGAAACGATCAGAATTCTTCCGACATCATTCCTGTCACTAATGTTGCATTTTTAATACTTAATTCAGACTGATCAATTTTTGCCTCGCTGGCGCGATGCATTAGCCACACCCATTAAAGGGTCAACTTTTTAACTGGTACTGAATCGACGCCGGCTCCCGCCGTGCGCACGGTTCATTTTGCTCTTAACCGGCCTCTGGCCACTTTTTAGGCGTTAATGGAACTAAACATGAAGAAAATGGTGAATCTCCGTATGGCGTTGGGCCTGATGTTTGTTTTCGCAGTGGCTGGCTGTAAAGCACCGCCAAAGATGACAGACGACACTATTGTCAGCAGCACCGTTGACGGCGTCACGCTGTCGCACCGTTATGCCGTCCAGCCGCCGGCACAGTTCAGTCCGGTGAACGAAGCTTATCGCGCGCTCTATCCGGCTTCGATCATGACCCGCCCCAGCTTCGGCGGCAAAGTGGTGGATACGCTGAAAAGCGGTGAAACCTACACCGTGATTGGCCAGGTTGAAAATAACTGGCTGGCACTTGGCGAGTCGGCGCAGGCCGCAGACGAAGCGCAGCCTGAGACTGCACCGGCCGATGACAAAAAAGCGCAGCAGCCGGCGGCTCAGCCTGCGGTGCAGCTGATCGGTTATGTCCCGTTCCGCGCGGTGGTGAAAAGCGCGCTGTATGAGCAGACCATCAAAGCGGACCAGCCGAAGCGTCGCGCCCGCGCCAGCAGCAAGAAAAAGACCTGCGTCGCGGTGGATGGCGACAGCAAAGCGTGCCAGAACAGCAACAGCGGCACCTGGATCATCAACTAACACGGTAAGCAGGGAGGGCTGAATGATGACGATGATTTCTCTCCGCCGCGCCGGATTACTGCTGCTGGCTTGCCTGCTGGCCGCCTGCAGCAGCAACAGTCCGGCGCCGGTTGCACGCTACAATCTGCAGTTTCAGGCTCATCCACAAATCAATGAATCTGCGCCGCTTAAGGTCCGGGTGCTGTTGCTGAAATCCGATGCGGATTTCATGTCCAGCGACTTCTACTCCCTGCAGAACAACGCGTCAGCCACGCTTGGCGCGAATCTGCTGAACAGCGATGTGTTCTTCCTGATGCCGGGACAGCTGTCAAAAACCCTCAGCGGGCAAAGCTCGCCGGAGGCTCGCTACATCGGCGTGATGGCGGAGTATCAGGTGCTGGATGGCAAAAAATGGCGCGTTTCACTCCCTCTGCCCGTGCCTGGCGAAAATCATATCTACCAGTTCTGGAAATGGTCCGGAGATGAACTTCAGGCCAACGTTTTTCTCGACGTGAACGGCATTCGGGTCATCAGCCAGTAACGCGCTTCAAAACAGGAAACACATCATCATGACGAAAGCAGAAAAGGTCGTCTGGACCGAAGGCATGTTCCTGCGTCCTCACCATTTCCAGCAGACGGAAAGTTATCTGCTCAACCATGTTCGTGAATGGGGCGCGCTGCAGCGATCGTATCTCTGGGGCTTTCTTGACGTTGAACTGGATGAAGCGATGCTTCGTCAGGGATGCATTGCCCTGAGCTGCCGCCAGCGGCATGTCTGCCGGACGGCACCCTTCTTCGTCTTTCAGCCGGCGCGCAGCACGGTCCTGCGCCGCTGCAATCTGCCGGCGAATCTCACGATCGAAGAAAAGGTGGTGCTGGCGCTGCCGGTTCGTCGTGGCGAGAGAGAAGAGGTGATTTTCAGCGAAGAGCCGGCCTCGCTGGCGCGCTATCTGGCGTTCTTGGAGCAAGAGGTGGAAGACGACAACGCCATGTCGGTGGGGGATGCCACCGTTCAGTTTGGCCGCCTGCGCCTGACCCTGATGCTGGAAAAAGACCTCACGGCAGAATGGACCGCCATCGGCGTGGCGTTTGTGACCGAGAAACGTAACGACAACCACGTGCGGCTCGACAACAGCTACATCCCGCCGATGCTGAATGCCAATAACAGCCCGCAGATCTACAGCATGATCAACGATCTGCACGGCTTGCTGGTGCAGCGCAGCCAGCAAATTGGCGGCCGTTTGCGCCAGCCCGGCCGCTTTAATACCTCTGAACTGATTGAGTTCACGCTGCTGTCGCTGGTTAACCGTCACCTTGGCGAGGTGTCTCATTTAAAAACCCTTCCGCTGCTGCACCCGGAAACACTCTGGCGCAGCTGGCTGCCGTTCGCGACCGAACTTGCCACCTGGACATCGCAGCGAACCGCTGAAAGCGTGCTGCCGATTTACGATCATGACGATCTGGCAAACTGCTTCAGCAAGCTGATGCTGATGCTGCGTCAGGGGCTGTCGCTGGTGATGGAAGACCACGCGATTCAGATCCCGCTTAACGAGCGCTCTCACGGCCTCAACATCGCCACGGTGCCTGAAACCAGCATGGTGCGTGAGTTCGGCTTCGTGCTGGCGGTTAAAGCCAACGTGCCAGGCGAACACCTGCAAACCCATTTCCCGGCGCAGATGAAGGTCGCGCCGGTCTCGAAAATCCGCGATCTGGTTCAGCTTCAGCTGCCGGGCATTATGCTGCGCGCCATGCCGGTCGCGCCGCCGCAGATCCCGTGGCATGCCGGCTACAGCTACTTCGAGCTGGAGAAGGGCAGCGAGCTGTGGCACGAGATGGATAAGTCCGGCGCATTCGCCCTGCACCTTGCAGGGGAGTTCCCGGGGCTGGATATGGAGTTTTGGGCCATCCGTAGCCCGACAGAATAATAAAGCGAGCGCTTAATATGCAGGAACGACAGGACACCGGCAGTGATGCCGCGTACACCGGGGCCAGGAGCAACAATCAGCTGGTGGCGGCCGCCAATCCGCTGCTCAATGCGATTCCGCAGATCCGTCATTCGGTCTCGCATGACGATCAGGTGGCGCTACGCCAGCGCCTGATCGATGAAATTCGCCGTTTCGAAGTCCGCTGCCAGCAGGCGGGGCTGCCCTACGAAGTGATCGTCGGGGCGCGCTACTGCCTGTGTACGGCGCTCGATGAAGCCGCCGCGCTCACCCCGTGGGGCAGCAGCGGCGTCTGGTCCAGCAACGGCCTGCTGGTGACGTTCCATAACGAAACCTGGGGCGGCGAGAAGTTCTTCCAGCTGCTGGCGCCGGCTGTCGCAAAACCCGCGCGAGCACATTCTGCTGCTGGAGCTGATCAACTACTGCCTGCTGCTGGGCTTTGAAGGGCGCTACCGGGTGCTGGACAACGGCCGCACGCAGCTGGAAACCATCAAGCAGCGCCTGTGGCAGATGATCCGCGGCGTGCGCGGCAGCTATCCGCCGCCGCTTTCTCCCCATCCGGAAGATCGTCCGGTGCTGCGCAAGCTGTGGCGGCCGATGGTTCCCCTGTGGGCCTGCGTGGCGCTGGCCGGGTTTATCGCCTGCCTGTTTTATATCGTGCTTAACTGGCGTCTTGGCGACAGCACCAACCCGGTGCTGGCGAAGATTTACCAGTCCCAGCTGCCGGAAACCACTATTCAGCAGCCGGCGCGTCAGCTTCCGGCGGTGCTGAACCTGCGCGGCTTCCTGAAACCGGAAATCGAGGCTGGCCTCGTCGCGGTGAAAGATGAAGCGGATCGCAGCGTGGTTATCCTGAAAGGCGACGGGCTGTTTGCCTCTGCCTCGACCGTCGTGCGTGACCGCTATGAACCGGTCATCCACCGCATCGGCAGGCGATGAATAACGTGAGCGGCAAAATTCTGGTGGTGGGCTACAGCGACAACGTGCCGATCCGCAGCGCGCGCTTTGCCTCTAACTATGAACTCTCTCTGGAACGCGCCCGCTCGGTACAGAAAATGCTGCAGGGAAGCCTCTCTCAGCCTGGCCGCGTGAAAGCGGAAGGGCGGGGCGAGATTAACCCGGTGGCGCCGAACACGACGCCTGAAAACCGCGCCCGTAACCGCCGTGTGGAAATTACTCTGCTGGTGTCGCCTGAAAATACCCAGGCCGAGCTGAACGGATTGCCGCAAGGAAACTAAGGAATGCTGACTACTCTTCTTTCCATACTGACCAACCGCATTCTGTGGAGCTTCCTCGGCGTCACGGCGCTGGCGGCGGTGATCTGGATGATTGGACCGCTGCTGTCCATCGTGGACACCCGCCCGCTTGAGTCGGAACAGAACCGCATCATCAGCATTGCCGTGGTCTATCTGCTCTGGGCGCAGGGCCACTATTCTGCCGCGCCTGTACAACGCCTGGCTGAACCGCAAGCTGATGGATAAGCTCAAAGAGAATACCGCCAGCCCGGAAGCGGCGGATCCGCAGAAGCGACTGAACAGTGAGGAGCAGATCCTCGCCAGCCGTTTTGATGAAGCCGCCCAGATGCTGAAAAAAGCGCACTTCAGCCGGGCGGGACAGGGCGCCCAGTGGACGCAGCGCTTCAGCACGCAATACCTCTATCAGCTGCCGTGGTACGTGATCATCGGCGCGCCGGGTTCCGGTAAAACCACGGCGCTGGTCAACTCCGGGCTGCAGTTCCCGCTGGCCGACCGTTTCGGTAAAACCGCGCTGCGCGGCATTGGCGGCACGCGTAACTGCGACTGGTGGTTCACCAACGAGGCGGTGCTGCTGGACACCGCGGGCCGCTATACCACCCAGGAGAGCGAGCAGGTGCAGGACGCCGGCGAATGGCTGCAGTTTATGGGGTTACTGCGTAAGTATCGCCGCCGCCAGCCGATCAACGGCGTGATCGTCACCATCAGCATTTCTGACCTGCTCACCCAGTCCGCCGAGGCGTCCCGCCAGCAGGCGGTGAACCTGCGTCAGCGTCTGTCCGAGCTGCATGAACAGCTGGGTATCCGCTTCCCGGTCTACGTGATGGTGACCAAGGCCGACCTGCTTAAAGGCTTCCGCGCCTGGTTTGCCGACTACGACAAAGCGCAGCGCGACCAGATCTGGGGCTTTACCTTGCCGTGGGAGCAAACCAAACACGCCGATTATGACCTGATGGGCAACTTCCAGCAGGAGTTTTCTCTGCTGCAGCAGCGCCTGGATGCCGGGCTGCCGGAAACCATGCTGAAAGAGCATGACGCGAAAACCCGCGCAGAAGCGTATCTCTTCCCGCAGGAGTTCGCCGCGCTGCGTCCGCTGCTGGCGGATTACCTGAGCACGGTCTTTGCCCGCTCCAACTTCGAAACCGAGTTCTCCCCGCGCGGGATCTACTTCGCCAGCGGGACGCAGGAAGGCCTGCCGTTCGACCGCGTGATGGGCGAACTGAACCGCGCCCTGTCGCTGCCGGGACAGGGAAGGGGCGAGGCCGATAACTGGGATTCGGTCAGCAAAGAAGCGCCAATCCCGGGCGCAAAGGCCAGAGTTTCTTCATCAAGAACCTGCTGCAAAACGTCATCTTCCAGGAAGCCGGGGTTGGCGGGCAGAAACCGCTGGTGGGAGCTGCGCAACCGGGCGGTGATCTGGTCCGGCTATGCGGCGCTGCTGGCCTGCTGGTGATCCTGGGCGGGCTGTGGCTCACCAGCTATGCCAAAAACAAAGCCTATCTGGAGGAGGGGTGGCGGGTAAGGTGCCGCTGCTCGACCAGCAGAGACAAGCAGCCCTACGCGAACGGCAGCGGCAAGGGCGACCTGTTCGCGCTGCTGCCGCTGCTGAATAGCCTGGTGGATCTGCCGAAAAGCGACGCCTTTGATGTGAACGATCCGCCGATCTCCCGCCGCATGGGGCTTTATCGCGGGGATGACGTCAGCGACGCCTCGCAGTCCCTGTACCAGAAAGCGCTGGATCAGATGCTGCTGCCTGCGGTGGCGCATGCACATCACCACCTGGCTGCGCAACGACAACGGCAGCGATGTGGAATACAGCTACGAAGCGCTGAAAGCCTATCAGATGCTGTATCAGCCGAAACACTATGACGGCAAATTCCTGCATTCGTGGGTGATGCTCAACCTGCAGCGTAACCTGCCGCAGAACGTCACGAAGGCGCAGCTGCAGCAGCTTGAATGGCACCTGACGCAGCTGCTGGAGCCGAAGATTCAGGCCTCGCCGTACGCGCAGGATGAATCCCTGGTTGGCCGCGAAAGAGCGATGATCAACCAGCAGCCGCTCTCCACGCGCGTCTATGGTCGCCTCAAGCGCCTGCTGGAACATGATGACAACCTGAAGCCGGTCTCCCTTGCCGCCCTGGGCGGACCGCAAAGCGAGCTGGTGTTTTCGCGCAAAAGCGGCAAACCGGTGAGCGAGGGCGTGCCGGGTCTGTATACGCCGGACGGCTACTGGAAAAGCTTTAACGGCCAGATTGACAGCGTCACCACGGCGCTGCACGAGGACGACGCCTGGGTGCTGGGCGGCGCCGCCGCGCAGGAGGATAAACAGCAGATCGATAACGCCGTGCGCCAGCTCTACATGCGCGACTTTATCGCTCAACTGGGATCGCTTCCTCGCCGACATCCAGCTCAATAACAGCGCCGACCTTTCCCAGCGCATCAACACCGCGCGCCTGCTCTCCGGCGCCAACTCGCCGCTGCGCCGTCTGGTGCAGAACCTGAGCCAGGTCCTGACGCTGTCACGCAATGCGCCAGCGCCGGAAGATGCGAAAGTACGCAGACACAGCCGGCGATCGGGCAACCGCGCCACCCGCACGCTGGAAGCCCTGTTCAGCAACAAAATGACGCTGCGCCGACCCAGGCCGCGGTGGTCCCGCAGGCACCGGAACAGCTGGTGACCGACCACTATGCGCCGATGATTGAGCTGGCGCAGCCGCTGGAGAAGGGCGGGAAAGACCATCGTGTTTGATGATTTTCTCAAGCAGGTGGATGAGCTCTATCGCTACCTGACCGCCGTTCAGGACGCGGCCAACAGCGGTATGCCGGCACCGGGCGGCGAGGCGATCAGCCGTCTGCAGGCCAGCGCCGGTCGCCTGCCGGGCGGTCTGCAAACCATGTTCAGCAATATGGCGGTGGGCGCCAGCAGCGATACCCAGCGCCGTGACCTGGAAAACGTGCGTAAGCGGATTAACGTTGAGGTGGGTGGATTCTGCCGTCAGGCGATTGCCGGTCGCTACCCGCTGGTGCGCAGCGCCAGCACCGAGGTCACCCCTGACGATCTCGCGCGCATGTTTGCGCCGGGAACCGGGCTGATGGACGCCTTCTTCCGCGACAATCTGACCAACAAGGTGGATACCACGCAGGCCAACTGGCGCTTTATGCCGGGCATTGACGGGAAAACGCTGCCGGGAAGTGAAGGGCTGCTGAGACCGTTCCAGCAGGCCCAGTCGATTCGCGACGCCTTCTTTGCTAACGGCGCAACCACGCCGTCTTTCAAGGTGACGGTTCGCACCGTGCGAATGGATAACACCATTCTGAACCTGACGCTGGATGTTGACGGCCAGCTGCTGCGCTACAGCCACGGCCCGCAGGCCGTGCAGATCGTGAACTGGCCGGGACCGGGCGGCACCAACCAGGTCCGTATGCAGCTGGGGCTGGCCAACGGCAGCACGGCGACGCTGGTCACCAACGGCGCGTGGGCGCTGAACCGCTTTTTCGATAAAGCGAGCACCAGCCCGGGCGCGGGTAGCCTGAGCCGTCAGGCCACCTTCAACGTCGACGGACATCAGGTCACGCTGGAGTTTGCGCCGAACAGCATTCGTAACCCGTTCCAGCTTCCCCGTTTCTCATGCCCATAACCGCAAGGACAGCCGTATGACGAATACCCCTGCGATGAACCGCTACAGCTGGTATGGCAAGTTACCCAGCGCCGGAGATTTTTTGCAGCGTCGCTTTCCTGACACTTTACAGCGCCAGTGGTCGCACTGGTTCCAGGTCGGTCTGCTGGCCTGGCAGCAGGAAGAGCAGCGCAGCGGCGAGCGCCAGTTTCAGAAAGCGCCAGTCTGGAATTTTGTGGTACCGCCCATGCTGGGCAGCCAGATGATCCAGATGGGCTGTCTGCTGCCCGGCCGCGACAGCGTTGGCCGACAGTACCCGGTTTGCCTTCAGCTGAGCCATTTGCGCCCGCCGAGTGGTCGACCAGCGCTGCTGGCCCGCTCGGGCGACTGGTATCAGCAGGTGGGCCACATGCTGCTGCACGCGGTGCGCAACAGTTTTTCCGCCTCGCAGCTGGATGAGATGCTGATGACCATTCCGGCGCCCCAGCCGGTCGAGCCGCAAACTGACGGCGAATGGCGTTCCGACATCCTTGATGTGATTGGCTATGACGAGGACGGTCAGAGCACGCTGGGCTGGCCTCAGGCGGCAGAGTGTTTTGATCCGCTGCGTCAGACCAGCTACTGGTGGACCAACCGCTGCGACGGTTACCCGCTGTACACCCACGTGCACAGCGGTAACTTCACCGGGCAGCTTTTCACCCTGCTGTTCGACCCGGCAGGGGGGGCCCGTCCGGGCCGTCACGGTCTCTATCCGCCTATGTTTGAATAAGCAAGGGGTATCACCATGAATATCGAAGAATTTCTCGCGCCGATAAGCCCCGACAAGCCCTGCGGCGAAAACCTGGAGTACGACGCCGACTTCCAGGCGATGAACCAGGCAAGTCCTTGGGAAAGCGGAACAGCAGTTTGGCGACACCATTATCCCGGCGGAGCCCGCTGACTGGAACACGGTCGAAAAATACGCCACCAGCCTGCTGACCCGCACCAAAGATCTTCGCGTCCTGCTGGCGTTAACCCATGCCTGGACGCGCCGCCGTCGCGGGCTGGCGGGCTACGCGGACGGATTACTGCTGGTGCAGGAGGCGATCGCCCGTTACTGGGAGCCGCTCTATCCGCTGCTGGAAGAGTATGGCGAAACCGATCCGTTCTACCGCATTAACGCCCTGGCAGGGCTGAGCGATAAATCCGACCTCACCGTCGCCGTGCGTAACGCCTCGCTGCTGCGTTCAAACGGCGATGAAATTTCGCTGCGGGATGCCCAGGCGCTGCTGGACGGCAGCAAAACCGAATGTCCCGGACTATCCCGGCGGGCGCCCGCGGCTGATTGACGAGCTGGCCCGCGGCGACCAGCCGGGGACCGCAGCGGTTACAGCATTAACGAACGTCTGCTGGCGATTCGCGAGCTGCTCACCGGGCATCTCGGTGAAAGCGGCGTGCCTGAGATGGAGCAGCTGCTGAAAACCTGGTCGGACTGGTCGCCGAGCGCTGTCAGGTGACCGACATCAGCAAGCTGCTGCCGAGCCGTGAGGGGAGGCAGAGCCGCCGCCGGAACCGAGCAGTCGCCGCGCCCGCAACGCAGCCCGTTCAGCCGGTCACCGACTGGCGCAGCGTGCAGGTCACCAGCCGCGCCGACGCCCAGCTGATGCTGGAAAAAGCGAAGCAGTATTTTGCGCAGTACGAACCGAGCCACCCGGCACCGCTGATGATTGAACGGGTGCAGCGGCTGTCAGAACTCAACTTTATGGACATTATTCGCGACCTGGCGCCAGACGGCGTTAACCAACTGGAAAACATCTTTGGGCGCCGCGAATAACGCGTCCAGGCATTATGACGTCAGGCATGGAGCCTGCGCGTTTCACCTTCACCGCGCATCTTTGATGGAGAACATCATGGCAATGAGTAACAGTGGGCAGAAATTCATCGCCCGTAACCGTGCGCCCCGCGTGCAGATCGAGTACGACGTGGAGATTTACGGTGCAGAACGCAAAATTCAGCTGCCGTTTGTGATGGGCGTTATGGCCGATCTGGTCGGCAAACCGGTGGAAAACCTGCCGGCCGTCGACGAGCGTAAATTCCTCGAAATCGACATCGACAACTTCGACGAACGCATGAAGGCGCTGAAGCCGCGCGTGGCGTTCCAGGTGGATAACACCCTGACCGGCGAAGGCAAGCTCAACGTGGATCTGACCTTCGACAGCATGGACGACTTCCTGCCGGATGCGGTGGCCCGCAAGGTCGAGCCGCTGAACAAGCTGCTGGAAGCGCGTACCCAGCTCTCCAACCTGCTGACCTATATGGACGGCAAAAACGGTGCGGAAGAGCTGATCGCAAAAATTCTGCAGGATCCGACGCTGCTCAAATCCCTGAGCCAGTTGCCGAAAAATGACGAAAGCGCGAAAGGTAGCGAGGAATAATCGATGAGCAACCAGACTCAACAACACGAGCAGCAGGCGGGTCAGGCGTTCAGCCAGGATGAATTCAGCGCGCTGCTGAACAAAGAGTTCCGCCCGAAAACCGACCAGGCGCGTTCCGCGGTCGAAAGCGCGGTGAAAACCCTGGCGCAGCAGGCGCTGGAAAATACCGTCACCTTCTCGAACGATACCTACCGCACCATTCAGAACCTGATTGCCGGTATCGACGAGAAGCTGTCGCAGCAGGTGAACCAGATCATTCACCACGAAGAGTTTCAGAAGCTGGAGAGCGCCTGGCGCGGCCTGAGCTACCTGGTGAACAACACCGAAACCGACGAGATGCTGAAGATCCGCTTTATGAGCATCTCCAAGCAGGAGCTGGGCCGCACCCTGAAGCGCTTCAAAGGCGTGGGCTGGGACCAGAGCCCGATCTTCAAGAAAATCTACGAGCAGGAGTACGGTCAGTTCGGCGGCGAGCCGTTTGGCTGCCTGGTGGGCGACTACTACTTCGACCACAGCCCGCAGGACGTTGAGCTGCTGGGCGAAATGGCGCGCATCGGCGCGGCGGCGCACTGTCCGTTCATCACCGGTACCGCGCCGGGCGTGATGCAGATGGAGTCCTGGCAGGAGCTGGCCAACCCGCGCGACCTGACCAAGATCTTCCAGAACACCGAATACGCCGCCTGGCGTTCAGCCTGCGTGAATCGGAAGATGCCCGCTATCTGGGCCTGGTGATGCCGCGCTTCCTGTCGCGCCTGCCGTACGGCATTCGCACCAACCCGGTGGACAGCTTTGACTTTGAAGAGCAGACCGACGGCGCGAACCACAACAGCTACACCTGGGCGAACGCCGCCTACGCGATGGCCGCCAACATCAACCGCTCCTTCAAAGAGTACGGCTGGTGCACCTCGATTCGCGGCGTGGAGTCCGGCGGGGCGGTGGAAAACCTGCCGTGCCACACCTTCCCGAGCGATGACGGCGGCGTGGACATGAAGTGCCCGACCGAGATCGCCATCAGCGATCGTCGTGAAGCCGAGCTGGCGAAAAACGGCTTTATGCCGCTGGTTCACCGCAAAAACTCCGACTTTGCCGCCTTCATCGGCGCGCAGTCCCTGCAGAAACCGGCGGAGTACCACGATCCGGATGCGACAGCTAACGCGCGCCTGGCATCACGCCTGCCGTACCTGTTCGCCTGCTGCCGCTTTGCCCACTACCTGAAGTGCATCGTGCGCGACAAAATCGGCTCCTTCCGCGAGCGCGAAGAGATGGAGCGCTGGCTGAACGACTGGGTCATGAACTACGTCGACGGTGACCCGGCGAACTCCTCGCAGGAGACCAAGTCGCGTAAACCGCTGGCCGCTGCGGAAGTGCAGGTGGAGGAGATTGAAGACAACCCGGGCTACTACGCCGCGAAGTTCTTCCTGCGTCCGCACTACCAGCTGGAAGGTCTGACCGTGTCGCTGCGTCTGGTATCTAAACTGCCGTCGCTGAAGACGAACGAGAATTGATTAACTGCATCAGGCCGTCATGTATGGCGGCCTGAATTCTCACTAAGCTTTGCAGTTACCGTGCAGACGCAAAATGCTTATTGCGAGCCGGCTCCACGTTTCGATATTAATATCTAGGAACTAAAGGATTCACTATTTTTTATTGCTCCATCAGGGGGAATAAAACACTGTCAAATGAACCACGTGGCAATTTGATATGAGGCAGAGGTAAAATATGGACGGTTTTATTCAGCCCCATGCTTTCCTGTTTGCCATATAAGTGCTTTTTCGAAAGCAATATTGTTCATCCACGAAGAGTAGATATTATGGCTATTGATATGTTTCTGAAGGTCGAGGGTGTTACGGGCGAATCTAAAGATTCTAACCACACCGGCTGGACTGATATTACCTCCTTCTCCTGGGGCGCTTCCCAGCCAGGTAATATGAGCGTTGGCGGTGGCGGCGGTGCCGGTAAAGTTAACTTTAACGACCTGCACGTAAACGCGCTGATCGACAAATCCACCACCGCTATCCTGAAACACTGCGCCAGCGGTAAACACCTGACCAAAGTTGAACTGTCCGTCTGTAAAGCGGGCGGTCAGCAGGTGGAATACTCCCGCATTACGCTGGAAGATGTGCTGGTGACCTCTGTTCAGTACACCGGTGCAGACAACGGCGATACCGTTGGTGTGACCTATGCATTCCAGGCTGCGAAAGTGAAACAGCAGTACTGGGAGCAGACCACGTCGGGTGGTAAAGGTGCTGAAAGCAGCGCTGGCTGGAACATCAAAGAAAACAAAGAAGCGTAATTGCTTTATTAAGCGGCCCTGTGGGGCCGCTATAAATATTTCAGAATAATTATCTGAAAATATAATTGAGCGGGATACAACTTACAGAAGAGATGTTAATAAGATTATCTTTTAACTAAATAAATATTTAACTGCAAAAGGAGATTGTGATGACAGGTAAAACTTCCATCGAACCGGGATTTTGTGTAGTGCAACGCCCTGGAAGCCTCACCGAGCAAGCGATGTGGCTGTACGGTACGCGCAACATGCCGGCGGCAAATTACTTTTTGCAGTTAAATGCTGATGTCGCATGGGCTAAACCGGGACAAATCCTGATCGTTGCTGATCCGGAAGGAAACAATCATCCTGCGGCAATGAGTGCCCTGGCAACGGCAAAAGCGACAACCAACAATAGTCTGGCGCATCTATCCGTTGATGAGGCTAACTTTTTCAACCGGCATTATGCTTCGATCGCTGCTATTACCAATTATATGGATCAAGCTTCGGGTCTGATCGGTGATGCAGGCGAGAAATACTTCTCAGAAATAGCAAATAAACTTACTGCCATTGAAAATGCCTATCGCAACCAGTACCTGACGGCAGGCACACTATTTGGTGAGCAGTTTTTTGTTGAGCGTCGCCGTCTGTTTGGCGAACTCGAACAGCTGCTCAATCGCGTTTCGCGATTGATTCTGAATTTGAGACCCTACGATAAAATTAAACATGCATTGAATTTGTCCAGTTCATCCATTGTGCACGACTGGCAAACCGCTGGAGTGGGAGCAATTCGTGGCTACTCAACCTACGTAGATGGTGCAGCGAAAGCAGCTAAGTTTATGAAAGCCGGGGGGTTGGTAGCTGTAGGATTTGGTGCCTTAAATACGACGAATGAGGTCTATCAGGCTTGTACGGTGGACCGGAAAAATGAGTGTGCTAAAGTTGCCGTAACCGAATACGCTAAATTTGCAGCGAGTACAATGGCAAGCGTTTATGGTGGTACATTTGGTGCAGCCTCAGGTCAGTTTGTTTGCGTTGCTTTGGGAATAGGTACTGGACCGATAGGTTATCTTACATGCTCACTGGTTGGAGCTGCTGTAGGTGGATATGTTGCTGGCGAGGTAGGTGGTTGGCTAACAGGATTTACAATGGATAAAATTTTATGAATTTTCCTGATGCTTTAATTTTTCTATCTGTATTTTCTTTTCTTTTATCGATCGTTTTACAAATTTCTGGCTATGTGATTTTTAGAAGAAATATCAAGAAATTCGAAGTTATTTTGTCTGAATTTCGACAGAGAAATCTTCAGCTAGACATCACGACGAACATTTCCTCTTACTTTAGCTCATCCTTTCATCCGCTTAAAATAGCTTATTTTGCTTATCTTTATAAAGGTGTCATGCTCTATCATAAAAGGAATGAAAGGGTAAACAAGGAAACCTATGATTTCATTCAGTCCCTGCCGAAAGAAAAAATAAACTGGTTGCTGCGTCTGCATACTTTAAACCTGGTTACTGCCTTTTTCATGATTGGGGGAGGCGTGGGGTTTATAATCTGGAGACACTATTATAGTTAATCAGTCGCAGCATCTGCGATGGACATAGCTCCTGAAGCTGGGACAGTCATGATTATGGAAAACTACTGTGGACCTATTACTATCAATATCAGCTGCTTTGATAGGCTCGGGTTGCATTTTGCAAGTATGGGCATTTATCCTGTTCAAGAGTAATCAGCGGAAATTTGATTTTATAATGAGTGAGTTTCAGCGTATTAACCTGCAGATCGATATTACCACGCAGGTTGCTAATCATTTTCCATCATTATTTCATCATAACAAGGTCTCATATTTCGCACGGCTTTATAAAGGGGTGACCATGTATCATAAGAAAAATGAGCGGGTTAGTGTTGAAACATATAATTTTGTGCAGAATCTCCCATCTGAAAAGATAAAGTGGTTGCTCATAATACATAACCTAAACTTAATCAGTGCGCTGCTATTATTTTCAGGTGCCGTAACTATTTTAATTTATAAGTGGATGCGCTGATTTCTTCAGGATGCTGAGTGAAGTTTTCAGAATTATCTATTTCTGCTTTCATTATTAATAATGAATAAATCAGTTGTCGCTACATCCCGGCTGATTGTCTTGAATCGGTGTACTGATACTGCACCGCGCACATATTGTAGCGGCGCGATTCATCGCGCAATAAATGGTGACGCTACAAAATTGCAATGATTTCTAAGCCAACGAAAATCCTAAATGGCAAATATGACACAACGCATCGTGCTTTAACGCAAAGCCTCAATCACCTGATATCGCTCGCAGCATCGTATTACCCGCTTCCTATATTCCGCGTCTTTCCCGGAGAGCCGCGCAATATAGATGCCGAACCGCTAACCGCAGGAACCCGTTATGCGCTTTACGATAATAACGACTAAACCCGGCCACCAGCCGCCGCAAACACGCTGTGACTTTATGCCGCCCGGCGGCACCATTGGCCGCGGAGTGGACAACAATCTGGTGCTGCCGGATGACGATCGCACCATTTCTCGCCTGCAGGCGATTGTGCACATCACCGCCGCGGGCGAATGCCGCCTCACCAACCGGGGCAACGTGACGCGCGTACTGCTCAATGACATCCCGCTGGAGCGCGGGCGTCAGGTGGAATTACAGGATGGCGACGTGCTGGGCATCGATGATTACCAGCTGCTGGTCAACGATCTCAACGGCGCGCAGCAGCCGCAGGCCGCCACGCAGGCACCGCAGCCGGTGGTGCAGGCGCCGGTAATGGCTGATGCGCCACCGGCGGAAAAGGATGCCAGCACCGCCGCGATCCCCAGCGAGATCTGGGACAGCCTCGCCAAAGAGTTCTCGATCTCTGACGATCTGTCGAAGCGCAAAGCAGCGGCCGAGGTGCTGCCGGAGGCCAATCCGCTCACCGCGCCGGCCAGCCTCGATCGCAACCCGGAGGATCCGCTGGCCCAGCTGGTGAACGATGCGCCGCTGGATATTGGCCAGCAGCCGAAAAACACCAGCCTGTTCGATGAAGGCGATGCGCTATTCGCGCAGGAAAGTATCTTCGACGATCGCACCCCCAGCACGCTGTCGGCGCAGCAGAATGCCGCCGCGCAGCCGCAGGTCGAAAGTGCCACCGAGCTCGATCCGCTCAGCCTGTTTGGCAGCCAGAGCAGCAGCGACGTGCGCAACCACGACGATCCGCTCGGCCTGATGATGGGCAATGCGGTTCCGCTGGCGCAGCCGGAGATCGCGCCGGCACAGACGATTCAACCGCAGCCCGTCGCCCAGCCGGAAACGCCCAGTGAACCCTCGCCGGAGACGGCACCGGTCGAGCTGGCGGATCTCAGCAGTTCGCCACTGTTTGATGACACCGAAACCCAGGCCACGTCGCCGCTGATCGAACCGCAGGCGGAGCAGCCAGAGACGGTCGCGCCGCAGATGGATTACGGCGGCATTACGCTGCCCACGCCGCAGGCGGTGCAACGTGTCCCGTCGCCGACGCCGAAAGGGCGTCTGCGTATCGATCCGGTGGCTTCCAGCCATCAGAACCCGGCACCCGCCAGCCAGGCGACAGCCAGCCACAACAGCGGCGATGTGCTGAAAGGCGAGCTGCTGGAGGCGCTGCTGGAAGGCATGGGGCTTGCGCGATATGCAGCCCGTGCCGCAGTTCGACCGTGAGAATATGCGTCAGCTCGGCCAGATGCTGAGCATGTTCTCTCAGGGCACCGTTGCGCTGCTCTCCTCGCGCTCGATTCTCAAGCGCGGCGTGAAAGCCGATATGACGATGGTGCTGGATGACGCCAACAACCCGTTCAAGCTGCTGCCGTCCGGCAAAACCGTGCTGATGCAGATGTTTGGCACCCCGATGCCGGGCTTTATGCCGCCGACCAAATCGGTGCGCGATGCGCTGATCGATCTGCAGGCGCACCAGCTGGGTATGATCTCCGGCATCCGCGCCATTATCGCCGCGATGCTGCAGTCCTTTAACCCGGAGCAGCTGGAAGAGCAGGCGAAGCAGAGCGGCATGACCTCGCGTCTGGCGCTGCCGGGCAGCCGTAAAGCCGCCCTGTGGGACTACTTTGTTGCGCAGCTATGGCGAGACGGCGGGCGAGATTGAGGACGACTTCCACACCCTGTTCGGCGAAGCCTTCCTGCATGCCTATGACATGGAGGTCAATCAGTACAAAGACTCACAAAGCGGATCGGAAGACAAATGAATATCGCAACGGCTTCTCTCTCCCGCCAGGGGACGCGCGCCAGCAACCAGGATCAGACCGGAGAGGTCATCGGCGAACGTTCAGCCTGCTTTGTGGTGTGCGACGGCATCGCGGGGTTTCCGGGCGGCGACGTGGCCGCCGCACATGGCGCGCAACAGCATTATCGCAGGCGTTCGATGGCGACGAGCACCTGAATGCGCAGTACATTCGCGACTACGTCAGACGACGCGAACCGCGCCATTCGTCAGCGAGCAGAAAGCGCAGTCAGCGAGCACAGCCGGATGGGCACGACGCTGGTCAGCCTGTTTATCGACCGCGATTACGAGCTGGCCTACTGGGCGCACGCGGGCGACAGCCGCCTGTATCTGTTTCGCCGCGGCTGCCTCTATCATGTGACCACCGACCACAGCCTGGTGCAGCAGATGAAAGATGCCGGGCACCAGACCGAAGGCATCAACAGCAACCTGCTCTATTTCGCGCTGGGGATGGGCGACGAGCAGCGCGACGCCAGCTACAGCGATGTGGTGCAGGTTGAAGACGGCGATGCCTTTTTACTCTGCACCGATGGCTTCTGGCACGGCGTCAGCTGAAGAGCAGATGCAGCAGTCGCTGCACATGGTCAATACGCCGGAGGAGTGGCTGACGTTGATGAACCAAATCATTCAAAAGAATGGCGAGCAGGAGGGGAACGGTCAGCAGGATAACTATAGCGCCCTGGCGGTGTGGATGGGCACACCTCAGGACACCACCTTACTGCACACGCTCTCTGAAGCGGCGCAGTTTTTCCCTCTTCGTGATTGATACAGCTTACAAGGACTTTTATGAAACTTTGGCTACCGGGTTTGGCACCTGCGCTGCTGCCTCAGCACCGCACGCAGGCTGAAAACTACCGCATCGTGCAGTCTCCTGCGCAGAAACTGGATGTCTGGATCGATAACATCAAAGACAACACGCCGCAGAGCTGGTGTAAGCCTGAGGTGGCGCTGCGCATTGTGGCGAACGGCAAGAAAAACGTCTCCGTGCTGGAGAACTTTGTGCCGCGCCTTGGCGCGCTGCTGGAAAACCAGTGCGGTAAAGCGCTGAAGCAGCTCAACTGGACGCTCAACGATGCTGGCGGCAACCCGCTCGCGCACGGCGGCAGGGCTGCCATAAAGCGCAGGAGTGGCCGCCGGTGGTGACCAACAGGAGGCACGCCGCAACCGCGCCCGTGCAGCAGCCACCAGCCCGCGGCGCGTCGCCGCCTGCCGCGCCGGTGCTGAAGTCTCGCCGCACGGCCGCTAACCGTACGCCGTGGCAGGAGTTTACCCTGCAGGACGGCTGCCACCTGCGCACCTTCTGGCAGGGCGATGCCAGCGCGCCAGCGCTGTTTATTCCGTTCTGACAACAGGACGGCTGCGCTGCGGTAAGGGCGGCTGGCTGAGCGGCCGCAGCAGTGTGACGCAGATGGGCAACGGTGCGGCGAAAAGCGTGGTGGTGACGTTCCTGCAGGGCTTCCCGATTGCCGGCCTGAATAACAAACAGCGTCGAGCGCCGAAAACGCTCTGCGATCACCACCGTCAACAACGAACGCATGGTGTTCAGCACACCAGACAGGCGACCAGACAGCTGGATGATCCTGCCCTACGTCAACAGCCTCAACGGCTGGCAGGCGAACGGCACGGTGGCGGTGGAGATTTGAACCCGCCAGCGATGCCGCCGATGAGAGCGCACTGCGCGCACGGCTGCAGTGAAGTGCGCAAAGCCTGGGCGCCGTGGTTTGAGCGCCGGTCGCACCGCTGAATATCGTGCTGATTGACACCCTGCGTCCTCAGCTGCGCGATCCGGCCGCCGCGGTTTACGCGCACCATCAACTAAGGCAAAAGGAGCTTGCGATGAACGTCGTTACAATCAGCGCCTGGCCAGTGCCTCGCTGGCCGATAACCTCGCCCGGATGGATCAGCCGCCAGATTCAGGCCAGCCCGGCCAATGCCGACCTGCGCGCGGCGTTTGTGCAGCTGCTGTGCCTGGCGGGCAACTGGACGCGCGCCCTGACCCAGCTGAAAAGCTGGCTGGCGCTGAAGCCGCAGGCGCAGCCGACCGTCACGCTGCTGGAGCAGGCCATTGACGGTGAGCTGCAGCGTGCGAAGCGGTGACTGGCGCGGGCGAGGTGCAGCCACAGCTGCCGGGCAGCGCGTGGGCGTGGTGTGAAACCCTGCTGGCTGCGCTGACCGCCGACATCCGCGGTGACTTCGCGCAGGGTGCGGAGCAACGAGCTGCCGCGCTGGCGCAGGCCGAGGCCAATCCGGGCCAGCTGACAGCAGCAGGATGACGAGACGGCAGGACTTTCGAGTGGCTGATGGACGGCGATGGCCGCTTCGGCCCGGTGTGCGAAGCCATCGTCAACGGCCGCTATTTCTGGCTGCCGTTTAGCGCGATCGCGCGAGATGCAGTTTCAGGCGCCTGCCAGCGTCACCGATCTGGTCTGGCGCCATACGCGCTGGTGCGCCTGACGGATGGCAGCGAACAGGTGTGCCAGATCCCGGCGCGTTATCCGCTGCTAGCCGGAGGCTGATGACCGCGTTAAACTGCGCGCCGCGTCACCGAATGGCAGCCGTTACTGGGCGACGATGACGGCCGGCAGTTTACCTGGGCCAGGGCCAGAAGCTCTGGCTCAGCGAGCAGCGGCGAGTGCCCGCTGCTGACGCTGGCAGCCGCGTGACGTTCGAGCCAGGCGGCAGCGATGGAGCCGATGAGTAATCCCGCTGGCGAAGGCGATCTGCTGCGCAGCGGCATGGCGGTTCCCGCAGCGCAGGAAAAATCGCGATGCGCTGGGGGCGCGCGACAAAATGCAGCCCTCGCTGCTCGATCGCCTCACCGATAACGACCCGGAAAAAAAGCGCGAGTCGGCCAACAGCAATCTGATCACCCACGCCACGCTGCGCCGCCACGTGCTGCGCGATCTGCAGTGGCTGTTTAACACCATCAACCACGATGCCCCAGCGGGATCTGAGCGCCTTTGCCG
Source organism: Enterobacterales bacterium (assembly GCA_039593615.1). Lineage (GTDB taxonomy): Bacteria > Pseudomonadota > Gammaproteobacteria > Enterobacterales > Enterobacteriaceae > Enterobacter. The sequence continues at coordinate 174,921 of JBCNOY010000023.1, forward strand.
ACGTGCAGCCGCTCGGTGGTTAATTTCGGCGTCGCGCCGCTGGCCGGAAAGAGAATGTCGGACATCGAATGGCACGACATTCAGCGCAAGCTCACCGAGGCCATTATCCATTTTGAACCGCGCATTTTGCCGCAGGGGCTGCAGGTCCGCTGCGTGTCGGATACCTCCTCGCTGGATCTGCACAACGTGCTCTCCATCGAGATCAAAGGGCGTTTGTGGTGCGTGCCGTACCCGCTGGAGTTTCTGTTTCGTACCGATGTCGATCTGGAAAACGGCCATTTTGAACTGAAAGATGCGGGGTAATCATGGACAGTAAACTGCTCGAATACTACAACCGCGAGCTGGCCTACCTGCGCGAAATGGGCGCCGAGTTTGCCGAACGCTACCCGAAAGTCGCCGGACGGCTGGGCATGCGCGGCATCGACGTGGCGGACCCGTATATCGAACGCCTGATGGAGGGCTTCGCCTTCCTGACCTCCCGCGTGCAGCTGAAAATGGACGCCGAGTTCCCGCGCTTCTCCCAGCGTCTGCTGGAGATGATTGCGCCGACAATATCTCGCGCCGACGCCGTCGATGGCGATTGCGGAGCTGACGCCGGACAGCCGCAAGGGCGACCTGAGCAAGGGCTTCATCGTGCCGCGCGGCACCATGATGGACAGCCAGGCGCTGAAGAAAACCGGCGTGACCTGCAGCTATACCACGGCGCACGAGGTCACCCTGCTGCCGCTGAAAATCGACAAGGTCGAGCTGGGCGGCGTCCCCGCCGATCTGCCGCTGGCGCAGCTGGGGCTGAGCCAGCGGGGGCGGCAGCGCCCTGCGGATCCGCATCGCCTGCGATGGCCCGCAAAACCTCGGGCACCTGGATTTCGACCGATTTGGAATTTTTCCTCGGCGGTCCGGATATCGAGGCGCTGAAGCTGCTGGAGCTGGTGATGGAGCACCACGCCGGGATCGTCTGTCAGACGGTCAGCCCGCAGCCGCAGCGGCAGGTGCTGGCGGATGACGCGCTGCGCCAGGAGGGCTTTGCGCCTGACCAGGCGCTGCTGCCGGACGATCTGCGCAACTTCGACGGCTACCGCCTGCTGCAGGAGTATTTCGCCTTTCCGGCCCGTTTCCGCTTCATCAGCCTCAGCCGGCTGAGCACCGTTTCTGCGCCGCTGCGATAACGCACAGCGCCCCTTCGACATCTTCATTCTGCTGGATAAGTCGGATGAACAGCTGGAGCGCGTGGTCGATGCCAGCCACCTGGCGCTGCACTGCACGCCGGTCATCAACCTGTTTCCCAAAGTGGTCGCGGCGCGTCAGAAGCTGAATGAAGGCCAGCATGAATACCATCTGGTGGTCGATAACATCCGTCCGCTGGATTACGAAATTTACGCGGTCAAAAAAATCTATGGCAGCGCGGATGGTCAGCGCGATGACCAGACGTTTCGCCCGTTCTGGAGCACCTGGAGCGGCGATGCGGGCAACTACGGGGCCTATTTCTCCCTGCGCCGCGAACAGCGCGTGCTGTCGGAGCATGCCCTGCGCTACGGCACCCGTACCGGCTATATCGGCTCGGAGGTGTTTGTCTCGCTGGTGGATGAACAGCACGCCCCGTGGCAGGAAAACCTGCGCTATATCTCTGCCGAGGTGCTCTGCACCAGCCGCGACCTGCCGCTGATGCTGCAGCAGGAGCTCGGGCAGTTCATTATGGCGGACTCCATGCCGGTGAAATCCCTCACGCTGCGTAAAGGCCCGACGCCGCCGCGTCCGGCGCTGGCGGAAGGGTTCAGCACCTGGCGGCTGATCAGCCAGCTGCAGATGAACTACCTCAGCCTGATGGACAGCGACAACGAAGAGGGCGCGGCCGCGCTGCGCCAGCTGTTAGGGCTGTACGCCAACCTGGCCGAAACGCCCGTTGCGCGTCAGGTGGAGGGCGTTCGCCACTGCGTGCTGGAGCCGGTTCACCGCCGCGTGCCGGAACCCGGCCCGGTGGTGTTCGCCCGCGGGATCGGCATTACCCTGACGGTGGATGAGCAGGCGTTTTCCGGCGCCAGCCCGTGGCTGTTCGGCAGCGTGCTGGAGCGTCTCTTTGCCCGCCTGGTCTCCATCAACAGCTTTACCGAGTTCACCCTGAAAAGCCAGCAGCGCGGCGAGATTGGCTACTGGCCGCCGCGCATGGGTAAAAGGGCGCTGATATGAGTGACGCCGCCACTGCACCGCTGCGCGTGCATCGCCTGACGAAGCTGCCGGACGCGTTCTGGCACGGCGTCCGTGAGACGCCCTGGCGCTACGATCTGTTTCAGCTGCTGCGGCGCATTGATGCCCAGGGCGGCGAGCGCTACCCGCTGGGCCGCGCGCCGCTGCCGAAATTTGAACCGCTGCGCATCGGCCAGCAGCCGTCGATGAGTTTTGCCCCGTCGACGCTGGCCAGGGTGCGTCAGCGGGAAGAGGACGGGCTGCATGAGGTGTCTATCCTCAGCTTCGGCCTGTTTGGCCCGAACGGCCCGCTGCCGGTCCACATGACCGAATACGCCCGCGAGCGTATTTATCATCATCAGGACACCAGCCTCAGCGCGTTTGCCGATCTGTTCCACCATCGTCTGGCGCTGCTGTTTTACCGCGCCTGGGCCGATGCGCAGCCGACCGTCTCGCTGGATCGCGCCGATAACAGGCGCTTTGAGGGCTACCTGGCGTCTCTGATTGGCATGGGCCTACCGGCGCAGAGAACAGCAGGCCAGATGGACCGCTCAGCCTGGCTCCATGCGCGCCTTACCCCTCGCCGGGCACCTGACCCGTCACGGGCGGGATCCGGAGGGGCTGGAGAAGATCCTGCGCAGCTATTTTAAGGCGCCGGTCAAGCTGGTCAGCAACGTGCCGCAGTGGATGCCGCTCTCCACGCGCGAGCAGGCGCAGCTGGGAGCAGGACGCCGCATGCCGCGCATGGGTGAATCCGCCTTTCTCGGCGTCGCCGTCCGCGACGTGCAGCATAAGTTTCGCATCGAGATTGGCCCGCTGAGCGCGGAGGAGTACAACCGCTTTCTGCCGGGTGCGCCGGGCGCGCGCGAGCTGCGCGACTGGGTGCGTCAGTACGCCGGAGTGGAGTTTGAGTGGGAAACGCGGGTGATCCTGCGCGAAGACGCGGTGCAGGGCGCCACGCTCGGCGGCAATGCGGCGATTAGGCTATAACACCTGGCTGGCGCCTTCGGCGCCACAGCCGCAGCATCCCGCGGCGATTTGGTGTTTGAGGTTGACGCAGCCCGGAAGGCTAGGGTAATCGCTTTTCCCTGTTACGACAGCCGCTTCTTTATTAATGGAAACTAACATGTCAGAAATTAGCCGTGCCGTGCTTTTCGGCAAACTGGATACGCTGTTATTTACCTCTCTGGAAAGCGCCACTGCGTTTTGCAAGCTGCGCGGCAACCCCTATGTTGAGCTGGTGCACTGGCTGCATCAGCTGATGCAGCAGCAGGATGGCGATCTGCAGCAGGTCATCCGCCACTTTGCCCTGGATGAACAGCAGCTGACGCGCGATATCGTCGCCGCGCTGGATCGCCTGCCGCGCGGGGCGAGTTCCGTTTCCGATCTCTCCGAGCACATCGACAGCGCCGTGGAGCGCGCCTGGGTCTTCGGCTCGCTGAAGTTTGGCGTCACGCGCATTCGCGGCGGCCATTTGCTGATCGGCATGCTGAAAACCTGGAACCTGGCCAACGTGCTGAAAAGCATCTCGTCGGCGCAGTTCACCCGCCTTAACGTCGAGGTGCTGATTGAGCAGTTCGACGCTATTTGCGCCAACAGCAAAGAGACGCAGCAGGCCTGCTGCTGCCGTCGATGCACCGGCGGGTGCGGTACCGGCTGCGCAGGGGACGCTGGCCCAGTACGGTCAGGACCTGACCGCCCGCGCGCGCGACGGGAAGATCGACCCGGTGGTCGGCCGCGACGAGGAGATCCGCCAGATGGTCGATATCCTGATGCGCCGCCGCCAGAACAACCCGCTGCTGACCGGCGAAGCCGGGGTCGGCAAAACGGCGGTGGTGGAAGGCCTGGCGCTGCGCATCGCCGCCGGCGACGTGCCGGCGCCGCTGCAGAACGTGCAGCTGTGGCTGCTGGATATCGGCATGCTGCAGGCCGGCGCCGGCATGAAAGGCGAGTTTGAAGCGCGGCTGCAGGCGCTGATCAACGAAGTGCAGTCCAGCCCGACGCCGATCATTCTGTTTATCGACGAGATCCACACCCTGATTGGCGCAGGCGGCCAGCAGGGCACCGGCGATGCCGCCAACCTGCTGAAGCCGGCGCTGGCGCGCGGCCAGCTGCGCACCATCGGGGCCACCACCTGGGCGGAATACAAAAAGTACATTGAGAAAGATCCGGCGCTGACCCGTCGTTTCCAGACGGTGCAGGTGCACGAGCCGGACGAAGCGAAAGCCATTCTGATGCTGCGCAGCACCGTGTCGCCGCTGGAGACGCATCACCAGGTGTTGCTGCTCGACGAAGCGGTCAGCGCGGCGGTGAAGCTGTCGCATCGCTACATCCCGGCGCGTCAGCTGCCGGATAAAGCCGTTGCGCTGCTCGACACCGCCTGCGCCCGCGTCGCGGTCAGCCAGAGCGCGCCCCCTGCGCAGCTCGAAGACTGCCTGCGCCACCTTGCCGCGCTGGACGTGGAAATTGAGATTGCTGAACGCGAAGCGCGCGTGGGGGCCGGTGATGCCGATCGCGTCACGGTATTACGCGCCGAACGCGACGCGTATGAGACAAAACGCGCAGCCCTGGCCGAGCGCTGGGAAGAAGAACGCAGCCTGGTGCAGGAGATTATCCGCCTGCGCGCCGCGCTGTTCGCGGCGGGCGAGGAAGATACCGCTGAGCTGCGCGGCAAGCTGGCGGAACAGCAGCAGGCGCTGAACGCCTTACAGGGTGACGAGCCGCTGCTGTTTGCCGCGGTGGATGAAAACGTGGTTGCCGCGGTGGTCTCTGACTGGACCGGGATCCCGCTGGGCCGGATGGTGAAAAACGAGATCGACGCGGTACTCAACCTTGCCGACACGCTGAACCAGCGTGTTATCGGCCAGCGTCACGGTCTGGATCTGATTGCCCGCCGCGTGAAAACCTCGCGGGCGAAGCTGGACGACCCCAACAAGCCGGTGGGCGTCTTTATGCTGTGCGGCCCGTCCGGCGTCGGTAAAACCGAAACCGCGCTGGCGCTCGCCGAATCCCTGTACGGCGGCGAGCAGAACGTCATCACCATCAACATGAGCGAGTTCCAGGAAGCGCACACCGTCTCCACCCTGAAAGGCGCGCCGCCGGGCTACGTCGGCTATGGCGAAGGCGGCGTGTTGACCGAGGCCGTGCGCCGCCGCCCCTACAGCGTGGTGCTGCTGGACGAAATTGAGAAGGCGCACCCGGACGTGCACGAGATCTTCTTCCAGGTCTTCGATAAGGGCTGGATGGAGGACGGCGAAGGCCGCCACATCGATTTCCGCAACACCATCATCATTCTGACCTCCAACGTCGGCACCGAGCTGATTAGCGCCATGTGCGCCGATCCGGAGCTGATGCCGGAGCCGGAAGCGCTGAGCGGCGCGCTGCGCCAGCCGCTGCTGGAGGTCTTCCCGCCGGCGCTGCTGGGCCGCCTGCTGGTGGTGCCGTATTACCCGCTCAGCGACGAGATGCTGGGGCAGATTGTTCGCCTGCAGCTCAGGCGCATTCAGCGTCGTCTGGAAGAGAATCACAGCATCATTTCTGAGTTTGACGACAGCGTGGTGGAACAGATTGTTCAGCGCTGTACCGAGGTGGAGTCCGGCGGCCGCATGGTGGACGCCATCCTGACCAACACCCTGCTGCCCCAGATGAGCCAGATCTTACTTACCGCCAGCCGCAGCGACGAGCAGTACCGACGTCTGCATGTCACCTGCGAGCAGGGCGAGTTTCACTGTCAGTTTGCCGCGTAATAATCATCAAGAGAACTGTAAAAGATGACGGATAATGATAACAATCGGACTGTCCCAAACGCGCTCCCGGTCGGGTACCGCTTCAACGAGTTTGAAATCAAAGAGGTGATCGGCGGCGGCGGTTTTGGCATCGTCTATCGCGCGTGGGATCACCAGCTCGAACGCACTATCGCTATCAAAGAGTTTATGCCTTCCTCGCTGGCCGTACGCAGCGACGACATGACCCTGGTGCTGCGCAGCGAGCGCTTTGGCAAAGCCTTCTTCCGCCGGGCTGAACAGCTTTATTCAGGAAGCGCGTCTGCTGGCGCGCTTTAACCACCCGAACCTGCTGCACGTCCTGCGCTTCTGGGTGCAGAACGACACGGCCTACATGGGGACGCTGTTTTACAGCGGCACCACGCTTGTCACGCCTGCGCGAGGAAAAGCCGGAGCTGATCAACGAAGCCTGGATCCGCCGCACGCTGCCGATGCTGTTCGGTGCGATCAAGACCATCCACGACGAAGGCTACCTGCACCGCGACATCTCTCTGGATAACATCCAGATCCAGGATAACGGCCTGCCGGTGCTGCTCGATTTCGGCTCCGCGCGCCGCACGATTGGTAACCTTTCCGACGAAACGGAAACCATGCTGCGTCCGGGCTTTGCGCCGATTGAGCAGTACACCGACGACAATGAAAGCGAGCAGGGCCCGTGGACGGATATTTACGCCCTCGGCGCCGTGCTGCGTACCCTGATTGTGGGTTCTCCGCCGCCGGTCAGCGTGGTGCGCTCTATTCAGGATACCTGCAAACCGCTGGTAGAAATCATGCCGCAGGGCTATTCCATCCCGCTGCTACAGGCCATTGACCGCGCGCTGGCGCTGCACATGGAGGATCGTCCGCAGTCCATCGACGAGTTCGCCGCGCTGATTGAGATGCCGGTCGCCGGGATCAACGACGTGCTGACGGCGAAAAAGCCCGGCACGATGCTGGTTCCGGTTGAAGACGAGAAACCGGCTTCGCTGCTCGACTGGCGCCGCTACAAGATCCCGGGCATGGTTGCCGCGGGCGTGCTGGTGGGTATTGTCGCCGGGGCGATGATTTTCAGCGGCGGTAACGATGCGCCAGAGCAGGCTGCGCAGGCACCGGCAGAGACGCGTCCAACCGAAACTGCCGCGAACGCCCCAGACGTGAAGCCAGAAACGGCGAAGGTGAGCGAACCGGCGACAGCACAGCAGACCCCACCGCCTGCCGCGAGCCCTGTTGCGTTGGTCTATATCCGCATCCTCGACGGCGAAACGCTGAAAGTAAACGGCGAGCCAAAAGCGCTGCGCCCGGGAACCAACGGCTATGCATCGCTCAAGCTGCCGGCCGGTGAGGCGAAGATTGAACTGCAGGGCAACGGAAGAACGCGTGGCCAGACGCTGGATATCACCAAGCCGGGCACCTGGCTGGTGAATCCTTAGAATTACGCTCAGTCACAGATGCGAACCTCTTTTCTGAATCGCATAAGCTAGATGGAATAAAGATTATGCTCAACCGAATTACCGTTCAGCTCCCGGTGGAGGGGCTTCTGTTCTGGAAACTGACGGGCCGCGAGGCGATGTCCGAGTCGTTCGCGCTGACGCTGACCGTGCTCGGCACGGACGCGCGCATTGACCGCAGTAAGCTGCTGGGCCAGCCGGTCACGGTGACCATCCCGACGCAGAATCTGCTGACGTCCCGCTATATTAACGGCAAGATTACCCGCGTGGCGGTCAGCGCCGTTGAGCTGACGGGCACCCGCTATGCGGTGTACCAGCTGACGGTGGAGCCGGACCTGTGGCCGATGAAGCGCGACCGTAACCTGCGTATTTTCCAGGGGCAGACGGTGCCGCAGATTGTGAAAACCCTGCTCGGCGAGCATCAGGTCAACGTTGAGGATAAACTCACCGGCAGCTACCGGGTGTGGGACTACTGCGTGCAGTATCAGGAGTCGAGCCTGGACTTCATCAGCCGCCTGATGGAGCTGGAGGGGATTGCGTATCACTTCCGCCATGAGGCGGACAAGCACACCCTGGTGCTCACCGACGCCGCCACGCAGTACCAGCCGTTCAGCGGCTATGAGGTCATTCCGTACCACCAGACGCCGTCAGGCGGCAGTACGGATGAAGAGGGCATCAGCCAGTGGGCGCTGGAGGACAGCGTGACGCCGGGGATTTACAGCCTCGACGACTATGACTTCCGCAAGCCGAACGCGTGGCTGTTCCAGGCCCAGCAGAACCCGGCGTCGCCGAAGCCGGGCAGCATCGACGTGTACGACTGGCCGGGTCGCTTTGTGGACAAGGGGCACGGGGAGTTCTATGCCCGTATCCGCCAGGAGCGCTGGCAGGTGGAGCATCAGCAGATTCAGGCCACCGCGACGGCGGCGGGGATTGCGCCCGGGCACACCTTCACCTTAACCAACGCGCCGTTCTTCAGCGACAACGGTGAGTATCTGGTGACGGCCGCGGGTTACCACCTCGAAGAGAACCGCTATGCCAGCGGCGAGGGGGAGACCATTCACCGGACCGATTTCACGGTCATCCCGTCGGCGGTGGTGTACCGTCCGGCGCAGAGCACGGCGTGGCCGCGCACCTACGGCCCGCAGACGGCGAAAGTGGTGGGGCCGAAGGGCGAGAGTATCTGGACGGACAAATACGGCCGGGTGAAGGTGAAGTTCCACTGGGACCGCCTGGCGAAGGGCGATGACACCAGCTCCTGCTGGGTGCGCGTGTCGAGCGCGTGGGCGGGCCAGGGCTACGGCGGGGTGCAAATCCCGCGCGTCGGCGATGAGGTGGTGGTGGACTTTATCAACGGCGACCCGGACCGTCCGATCATCACCGGTCGCGTGTACAACGACGCGAGCATGCCGCCGTGGGCGCTGCCGGCTGCGGCGACGCAGATGGGCTTTATGAGCCGCACGAAGGACGGTTCCGTGGACAACGCCAACGCCCTGCGGTTTGAGGATAAAGCGGGCGCAGAGCAGGTGTGGATCCAGGCCGAGCGTAACATGGACACCAGCGTTAAAAATGATGAAAGTCATAATGTCGTGAATAACCAGATTATCACCGTAGGTGCTAACCATGACACGCGTGTACAAGGCGATCATAGCATCGGCACGCAGGGGGATAGCAAAACACTGACGAAGGGCAATCGTACAGAAAGGGCTCTGGCCTCTTATATTATTGCTGCTGGCGACAGCGTGCGAATTGAATGCGGTCTTAGCGCAATTGAATTAACCAAAGAGGGTGAGATTAATTTCATTGGTAAAAATTTCAATCTCACTGTAGATAGCAAAGGCCAAATTAACACTAAAAGCGGAGAGTTACACTTAAATCCAACGGGTGGTTCTGCAGCTATCGTGGCACCCGGCAGCGGACATAAAGACGTCATTAAGAACGAAATTGATCAATATTTTTCTTCATCTGAGGGTGATTAAGGGATAAGTATGGCAATTTATACTCTACAGGAAGCATCCCTGGAATTACCAGATGTATTTAAAGATAGAACCATGAACCTGTTTACGCTGAGTGAAAATAACGCCAGCGAATTTACATTTGTAGTATCTCGGGCATCCGCCTTGCATGATGATACTGTGCAGAAAGTTGCTGCCCGGGTAATTCAGGAGATGAGCACTACCGTTCAGGCATTCAATAGCGTTACATCACAACTTATCGTGGTTGATGGTTTACCAGCGGTTGAAGCTTTTTATCATTTTGAGAATGGTGGTGTACAAATATGGCAAAAGCAAACCATTCTCCTGCTTGATGATGAACCTGGCGGGAAGAAAATTGTCTGTTATATAGGGACTTGTCCGGGACATTTCAGTGAATATTATCAAAAGCAGTATCGGGCAATTATAGATAGCATTAAGTTTAATTCACGGAATAGTGAGGTTGGGTCCGCTCCCGTTGCCTCTGACTCTTCCGATATATTTTTCTCTCTCGACAATGATACGAAAATACTCACCGCACATGAGGGCGTCAATGCACTTTATCAACACGTTGATTTAAAGAGGGCATTGAATGGTAGTTATTTATTCTATGATAAAGCAGGAAATCCTCTCCATATCGCCGCGTTAAATAATGAAGAACCTCTCCGTTATGCGCTCTGGACTTCCGTGGGCAAAAATCTCTCATCTTTAACTCAAATGATTGGGATCGCTAAAGCGATTGAGGGACCAGAAGAATTAAGTGGTGAGAAGCAAATTCTTGCTTTTCTTCAGAGGCACAGGGATGAATAAATTATGGCGGAATTCAATGCGGCCAGAGAGCAGGACGACGTAGCGCATACAGCTTCTGAAGGATGGATGATAGCCGGTCTTATCGGCGGAGCGATACTTGGAGCTGCGGCTGTGGTTGTTACTGGCGGTGCGGCGTTGATCGCGGTATCCGCTGCGGCGGCAGGAGCTTGTGCAGCAGGTGGGATAGGCGAAGTACTGGGTAGTATGTCCTGGGCACCACGACATAACACCGGTAAGCTCATGTCTGGCTCTCCTAACGTTTTTATCAACAGCAGAGCAGCTATACGTGCCCATTTATCCAAAGGGACCTGTGATGAACACAGTGGTTCGCTGCAATTGGTCGCAGAAGGTTCAGATAAGGTCTTTATCAATAATTACCCAGCCGCACGCATCGGTGACCGTCTAACCTGTAGCGCCGAGATAGCCAGCGGATCTGCCAACGTTTTTATCGGCGGAGGGAAGTACCAGACCGATGACATTAATCCGGAAATTCCTGGCTGGGTTAACTGGATCATGATGGGAGTTGGAACGGCTGCCGTTGCAGTTTTAGCTTCGCCAGCCATAGCATTACTTGGATTAGCCGGCGGGATCGGCGGTGGCTATGGCGGCAGCTGGATTGGTGGCAGGCTCTTCGGTGAAGGATCGGATGGGCAAAAATGGTCTATGCTGGCAGGGAGCTTCATTGGCGGCGCTGCTGGCGGCAAAGGCGGGATGAAGTTTGATGGCTGGCGGGCGTCCTCATTAGCTGAAAAAGTTTTTGATGTGCCAACAGAAGCTAAACCAATGAGTTTAGGTGATGCGGTTGGACATGACAGAGCCGCACGCTGGATAGAGAAAGGCAGACAGCTAGCTAATTCGAAGGCAAAAGAACTATCAGATCTTCTATCTGATGATCAAGTGGGAGCACTTTACGGATATACTACAGACCCTGGTTACCAAATGATTAACCCTGCTTTGAGAGGAAATAAAATGTTAACTCCAGAGCTTGAAGCCTTTGCCCAACATGCTGTAGATGGTTTAAATAACCTGCCTGCCATAGAAACACAAACATATCGTGGCATAAATGCATTACCTTCAAGCATATTGGATAATTATCAGATAGGTAATGTTGTCTCGGATAGAGGATTCATGAGTACAGATTTGGTCAACCCGTTTAATGGTTCAATTAAAATGAATATTGAAGGTTATTCTGGGCGTGATATTGACTTTTTATCAAGCCATTCTGCTACAGAAACAGAGGTTTTGTTCAAACCAGACACGAAGTTTGTTGTAACGGATCGCATCGAAGAAAACGGTATTACCATAATAAATATGAAGGAACTATGATGATTGACTTACATGAATCTGATGATGTTATTAATCAGTACGCCGAAAGATATCATCACCTTTTGCCTGTAAGTAAAAGACAGGCATCTCGTTCTCCAGAAGGGCAGGATGCGCTAAATCAACCTGATTGGTATGAAAGCTATCCTCAGTTAAATACAGATGTTGATGCATTGGACCGGGCAAAAGGGGCTTTTCTGGGATTAGCTGTTGGCGATGCTGTGGGGACAACGTTAGAGTTTAAAATTAGAGATAGCGCCTATGTAGAAGATATGGTAGGCGGAGGCCCTTTTAAATTAAAGCCTGGTGAATGGACGGATGATACATCAATGGCTATTTGTTTGGCAGAAGCCTGTATTGAATCGGGGCGCGTTGATATTAATTTATTCCGCGATAAGATGGTTGACTGGTATAAACATGGTATCAATAGCGTTAACGGCTATTGTTTTGACATTGGTAATGCGACGCGCTATGCCCTGGAACAATATATGGAGAAAGGTGGGGGCTGGTTTGGAAATACGGCGAAAAATACTGCAGGTAATGCGGGGTTAATCAGGCAAGCGCCAGCAGTCATTCTTAATTGGCGCTCATTGCAGGATATCTATTTCGCTACCAAAGCGCAAAGTATGGCGACGCATGCAGCTGCAGAATCGTTATCGGCATGTAATTTTCATGGCTACCTTCTTCATATGTTGATCAATGGATGCAGTAAAGATGCTGTTTTTTCCCCGCATCTTATGCCATTAGTTTCAAGGGTGCTGATAATAAATGCCGGTGAGTACAAAAGTAAGCAGCGAGAACAAATTCGTTCAAGCGGGTATGTTATAGACACGCTTGAGGCAGCTATGTGGTCTGTGTGGAATACTAATAATTTTCGCGACGCTATTCTCCTGGCCGCGAATTTAGCAGACGATGCTGATAGTGTTGCTGCTACAGCAGGGCAAATAGCAGGAGCTTTATATGGTTATTCTGAGATCCCTCATGAATGGCTTGATAAGTTAGCACAACGAAAAAAGTTAGAGTTGATGGCAGAGAAATTGTTTCTCATGGGATGTGAAAATGCTTGATGACAAACATCTTAACTTCATTTTTAGATGCATTGTCCTTAGGGTGGTAATTATATATTTTAATAATGAAAATTAGATTGATTTTCATCTGTCTCTTGTATGATACGGTAGTATATTTTCGACGGTGGTGGACCCTGGATACTTTGGGTATTTTTAATTATCAGTGTCTCTCTCAAGAATTATTTTACCGATGCTATAAGTAGTCGAAGCGCCAGAAGTGATATTCGTAACTCTGGCCTTATGGTTTCAAAATAATTTTAAGCTGCGGGTTCAAAATGTGCCAGGCATCTGCTCAGTGAAATTATATTGCCGCTCAAATAAATTGTGAGCTGAAAGATTAGTGACTGGAAAATGGTTTTGGTTGGTGATAATAAAAGTGGTGGCAGCAGTAGGGGATCGCAGCGTTTTTATTTTTCTTATTGGTGACGATATATTTTATCTGGAGTAGTACGGTTTTCTATGGAGGAAAAACACTGGCTGGCATAGGGAAAGCTTTTATTGGGATCTTTATCGCCATTATCGCTATCGGGTTTGTGCTTAAAGGACTGGCAGCGATAATCCCAGATTTTACCAGGGACGCCGCAGGGGATTTAATGGAAGCGTTAGGTGTGTCATTGGTTTTTATATGGGGGATGAGGTTTATGCTTGTTGCGTTGTGCAATGTTTTTGGCGCAATTATGGATTTTCACAAGAAATATAATGCTGAAAATTACAGAAGGTTTTCACCGGCTATCAATAAACTGACGCCGGGGCTGTTCATTTTTTCAAAGGTCATTCTTTCTCTTGGAGCTATAGTGATTTATTACGGTATTTGGCTGGCGAACTAAATTAAGAAGGAAAACCGGTTATGAATATCGATACAGAGTCTGCTTTTCCCCTTGCGCTGGGTTTCTCTAAAGAAGAGGTCGAGCAGCACTTCTGAAAATGCCTTTATGCTTCGGTCAGAGAAAAAATGCTGCATTACTGGGTTGTGCTGCCAAAAAGCTTCAATCCAGCGGAACATTGCCCGGTCACGGTCAATACCCGGCTCATCGGACACTTCCCGCATATGAAATAAGAAAAAGCACTACAAGACCGCTCGTTAATTTTTAGCGTAATGCTTATATGCTGCATTTCACTCCCTGGTGTTTAACCTCCCCCGATGACTCAATCACTTAAATAAGTTACGGAATCTGCTTATGTTCTCACGCATCACCGCGCAGCTGCCGATGGACGGCCTGCTGTTCTGGAAACTCACCGGCGCCGAGGCGCTGTCGCAGTCGTTTGAGCTGAACGCCGAGCTGCTGGCCACGGATGCGCGCATCGACCGGCACGCGCTGCTGGGGCAGCCGGTCACGTTCACGCTGCCGACGCAGAGCCAGCTGTCGCCGCGCTACCTCAACGGGAAAATCACGCGGGTGGCGGTGCGCAGCGAGGAGCTGAGCGGGACGCGCTACGCGGTGTACCAGCTGCGGGTGGAGCCGGACCTGTGGCCGATGCGCCGGGACCGCAACCTGCGGATATTCCAGGGTCAGACGGTGCCGCAGATAGTGCAGACGCTGCTGCAGGAGAACGGGGTGAACGTGGAGACGCGGCTGGGCAGCAGCTACCGGGTGTGGGAGTACTGCGTGCAGTACCAGGAGAGCAGCTTCGACTTCATCAGCCGGCTGATGGAGCTGGAGGGGATTTACTACTGGTTCCGCCACGAGGCGGAGCGTCACGTGATGGTGCTGTGCGACGGGGCGGACCAGCACGAGGCGTTCGCGGGCTATGAGACGATACCGTACCACGTGACGGCGTCGGGGGGGAGCGTGACGGAGGAGGGCATCAGCCAGTGGTCGCTGTGCGAGAGCGTGACGCCGGGGATGTACAGCACGGACGACTACGACTTCCGCAAGCCGAACGCGTGGATGCTGCAGGCGCGGCAGAACCCGGTGTCGCCGGTGCCGGGGGCGGTGGACGTGTACGACTGGCCGGGCCATTTTGTCGACCACAGCCACGGGGAGTTTTACACGCGCATCCGCCAGGAGGTGTGGCAGGTGGCGCACCACAGCGTGAGCGGAACGGGGACGGCGACGGGCATCGCGCCGGGGTACCGGTTCGGCATCGTGAACGCGCCGCACTTCAGCGACAACGGAGAGTACCTGGTGACGTCGGCGCGGTACGACTTCGAGGAGAACGGGTACGCGAGCGGCGGCGGCGGTGCGCGGCACAACATCGCGTTCACGGTGCTGCCGTCGTCGGTGACGTACCGGGCGGAGCCGGCGACGGCGTGGCCGAAGACGCACGGGCCGCAGACGGCGAAGGTGGTGGGCCCGGCGGGTGAGTCAATCTGGACGGACCGCTACGGCCGGGTGAAGGTGAAGTTCCACTGGGACCGCCTGGCGAAGGGCGACGACACGAGCTCGTGCTGGGTGCGGGTGTCGAGCGCGTGGGCGGGCCAGGGGTTCGGCGGGGTGCAGATCCCGCGGGTGAACGACGAGGTGGTGGTGGACTTTATCAACGGCGACCCGGACCGGCCGCTGATCATCGGTCGCGTGTACAACGAGGCGAGCATGCCGCCGTGGGCGCTGCCGGCGGCGGCGACGCAGATGGGGTTTTTGAGCCGTTCGAAGGACGGCACGGCGGACACGGCAAACGCGCTGCGCTTCGAGGACAAGGCGGGCGAGGAGCATCTTTGGATCCAGGCGCAGAAAAACATGGATACGCACGTTAAAAACGATGCCAGCCACTCGGTCGCCAACAACCACAGCCATTATGCTGGCGGTAATGAGCTGTACCGCGTTGAGACCAACCGTGTACACGGTATCAAAGGCGGCGAGGAGCTCCTGACCGGACAAGGCAAGCTGGACGCGGCAGTTGATACCTATGTTCTGGGATCCGGCACCAAGCTGCGTCTGGAGTGCGGTGAAAGCGCCATTGAACTCAACGCTAACGGCCACATTAATATCGTCGGTAAAGGCTTCAATATTTTCGTGCAGGGCGATGGCCACATTACAACGTCCGGCGGCAAGCTGAACCTGAATACTGACGGTGCAAAGCCCGGCACCGGTGCGCCTGGTGCCGATCACAAACAGAATATCAGTAAAGCGGTGGAGAATCTGTTCCCCCCTAAACAGAAAGGACAGGCGGCTCCGGCTGCGCCGAAAGCTGCAGAAAAATCTAAAGATACTAGTGTAGGTAAAACAGAGGGTTCCACCGATAAAAAGAGTAAGTATGATTATTCTGTAGATGATATGGTCAAGAAACAAAAGGGACTTAAAACAACCCCAGTTAAGTGGAGCAATACCAAAAAAGGTTTTGTCCCAGCAACTGAAGCTGACATCAAAAAGTATGTCGATCCTGCCAACCATATGGATGGAACAGACAAATATCAATTTGTTGATTTATCATCATCTTCTGGGATTAGTAAAGATGATATGAGTAATTTCCTTAAAGGCAAAGGAACTCTTGCCGGACAGGAGCAAACTTACCTTGACGCGGCAAAAAAATATAATATAAACGAGGCTTACCTGGCAGCACACTCTGCACTGGAAACCGGTAATGGCACAAGTGAGCTTGCTAAAGGTGTAATGGTTAATGGTACCAAAGTTTACAATATGTATGGCATTGGTGCTCTTGATGGTAACGCTGTAAATACAGGAGCAAATTACGCGTATAAACAAGGTTGGACAACTCCAGAAAAAGCTATTGATGGCGGCGCAAAGTGGATATCAGATAAATTTGTTGGATCAGGTCAAAATACATTGTATAAAATGCGCTGGAATCCTGCATCTCCAGGTACACACCAATATGCAACTGATGTTAACTGGGCGACAGCGCAAACTAAAAGTATGAAGAGAATGTTTGATAGTTTTCCGAATGCAAATCTCTCATATGATGTTCCGGAATTTAAATAAGAAGGATGGTTGGATGATTTCTTTTTTTAAAAAAATGTATTTACTGATTTTTATTGCGTCAGCATCAATCTTAACTGCAAATGCTGCTGAGACAATTATTAATCATGCAAGTGCAATTTCACCTATCTCATCTTCAGATTTTACCGTGCAAATTAACAATCATCCTTTTGCATTAGGGGCTACGTGGAATGAATCTGCAAAGAAAAATGCAGGGGTTCAACTCAGCGAGAGCTTTACGGGGGAAATACCTTCCGGCGAAAGTAGTTACAAATATTACCAACACCATTACGATGGTTACGATGTTTATTCTTCTAATTTACTATGGGATAAGCAGAATCGTGATATAGATAGTTACATAATTGCACAGATAACCCTTAATAAGCCGGGTGTCAAAACGGCCAGAGGCATTTCAGTTGGCGATAGCAAGGTGCAGTTGGAAAGTAAGTATGGAAGTGGCGCGGTGGATGATAGTGATAATCAATACTGGCTCTATTATGACGGTGATGGAAAACGTATTTTATTCCAAATTGAGCGCGGCAAAGTTAGTCATATCATGATGGTCTTTAATATAGATGACTGAATTTCATTTTCCTGCATTTTATCAGTGAGTTGAGAATAAAGGCGCTGCTTGTGCAAACCGAGCGGTGTCTTTTTAGGTACAAGGAAATTGAGGTGTGAGTAAAATAATCGAAAGATGTGCTCAAACATCCAGCCTTATTCTAATCTTTTTAGATTACTCTTTGCTTTCCATTTATGGTGAAGTATATTTTTTCGAAAAATAAACGTTAAGCTGAGTATTCCAAAACTCACCAGCCAATATTTCCCACAACTTCTACTTATTTCCTCTAACGGATATCCAACATGCACTACCAATTCAACGAGGGCGCGTTCGCCCTGTTTCCGGCTGGCTGGCAGGACACCAGCATGAATATTCTGCGCGATGAAGCCACCGGGCTGGCGCTGATCGTCAGTCGTGGGCCAATCGCTGAAGGCAGCGATTTTGAGCAGGAGTTTCATCGTCAGTGGGATACGTTGCGCAGCCAGATGGGCCATGTAGAGCAGAGCGAATTTACACGCGTGCTGGCGGGAGCCGACAACACGTTGCGCGCCATCGAAGTGGAAACGGCTTTTGATCGCAACGGGCAGGCACTGTGGCAACGTCAGCTGGCAGTAAACGTGCCTGAAACCAATACGTTGATGATATTTACTTTTTCAGCCATGCGGCCTTTTGATGAAGAAGACGGGGCACGCTGGCATGCCTTCAAACAGAGCCTGACACTGAACGCCCCACGGAAGGGATAATTATGGATAAGCACGCGGCCCGCCAGGGCGATGACATCATTCATTCCAGTATTTTTGCCGATATCACCAGTATCGTCGCTGAAGGTGCGGTCTACGCCGCGATGGGTGCGATTGTTGCCGGTGTGGCTACCGTAGCTGCTCCGCTGGTTGGCGTGGGTGCGCTGGCGGCGGTAGGCAGTAGCTGTCTGCTGAGCGGTATCATCGCGGGTGCGGTGGCGAATGTGGCAGGCATCACGGACGACATCAGCGCGGCTGCGGATGGTATTGGTGACATGCTGTTTCCTCCGTCGCCTGCGGGTGTCATTGCCAGCGGTTCGGATAATGTGATCATCAATGGCTTAGCGGCGGCTCGAGCGGCAGGCGAACTGACGGCAGGCGATACGCCGTTACCGGAAGCGCAGTCGGCCGGATGTTTTGCCGACTATGCGGGCAAACTGCTGGCGGTTGCCGACCAGTTCGCCGGGGCGATGTGGCAGCCGAGCGTTGCCTCTGCTGCCGCGGGTACCTCGCCGCTGGAAGAGGACAAGGTTGCGTGCGAGAAACACAGCGGGCCACAGTATCTCGCGGAAGGATCTAAAAGCGTCTTCATCAACGGCCAGCCCGCGGTGCGTGCGAAAGATCGCACCACCTGCGAAGGCACCGTCTCCGACGATGTTTCACCCAACGTGATCATTGGCGGGGACACGCTCACGGTCCGCGATATCAAAAGCGGCAAACCGCCGGGTCTGGCGCTGGCGATGATCGCCCTGTCGCTGATCCGCGGGCGTCCTGGCAAGATCCTGAAAAATATGCCCTGTGCGCTGGCGGCGGCCGGCGGCGGGATGCTGGCGGATATGGCGGTCAACGCCGTATTTGGTCCTCGCACCCGGTCCATGCCGCTACCGGCGTGAAGGTGCTGAATGATGACGACGAGCTCGATTTCTCGCTGCCGGGGCGTTTTCCCCTGCGCTGGCAGCGCAGCTACAACAGCCTGACCACCCGCGACGGGCTGTTTGGCCGGGGCTGGGCAACGATTTTTGACAGCTATCTGACGCTGGAAGGCAACGAGGCCACCTGGTTTGATGAAACCGGCCGCGAACTGCGTTTTGCCTTGCCCGGTGAAAAAGAGGTGCTTTACAGCATCAGCGAAGGCATGATTATCCGCCGCAATGAGAACGGCGACGTGGCGATTGCTGACGATGACGGCGCGGTCTGGCGCCTGTACAAACCCACCGCCAGAAACCCGCAGCTCTTGCGTCTGGCCTCGCTGAGCGACGAGTACGGCAACGCGCTGGAGATGGGCTGGGATGAGCAGGGCAGGCTGGTGCGTATCCATGATGAGCCGCTGGCGATTGACGTGACCCTGCGCTACGAAGATGAACGCCATCCGCAGCGCGTTACCGCTGCCAGCCATTTCGACGGTGAACAGCACTGGCCGCTGATGCAGTGGGGCTTCGATGCGCATGGCCAGCTTGCCAGCGTGACCGATGCCGCAGGCATTGAAACGCGCCGTTTCCGTTATAACGAGGATGGCCTGATGGTCTGGCACCGCCTGCCGGGCGGGCTGGAGAGCGAATACCGCTGGCAGATGTTTGATCACTGGCGGGTGGTGGAAAACCGCACCAGCACCGGCGATGGCTGCCGCTTTATGCAGTACGATCTCACGGCGGGCATTACCCGCGTTTCTACCTACGATGGTCAGCCGCGCCACCACTACTGGAATGCGCAGGGATCTGATTGTCCGCTACGTCGACGAGCGCGGCGAAAACTGGCGCTACGAGTGGGATGACAACGAACTGCTGACGCGCCGCATCGATCCGCTCGGCAATGCGGTGACCTTTGTCTACGACGAGATGGGCAACCGCGTTGAAGAGCAGGATGCTGATGGCAATGCGCAGACCACAGAGTGGTTAACGCATCGTGCCCTGCCCAGCGTCATCACCCAGCCTGGCGGCAGCTGCCACCCGGTTATGGTACTACGAACCATCACGGGCTGGAGCGCGTGGTCGATGCGCTGGGGCACACCACGCGTTAGCTGCGCCGGGATGAGTTTGGCCAGATCGTTGAAGAGGTTGATGCGGCGGGCAACAGCCGCTACCGGGAGTATAACGAGGCCGGGCAGGTCATTCGCGAGACGGACTGTTCCGGGCAGATTACGCGTTACCGCTATCATCCGCTGGGCTGGCTGGTGGCTGTTACAGGCAGCCGATGGCGAAGAAACGCGATACCACTACGATGCCGCCGGGCGGCCCCGGCAGATGGAACGTGCTGAAGGCTGGGAAGAACGTCTGGAGTGGAACGAACGTGGTCTGCCGGTGGAGCATGCGGCGGCAGACGGTAAACGCAGCGAATTCGCTTACGACCAGGCCGGCAGACTGACTCTCTCGCGAAACGCGCAGGGCGAAGAGGTGCGGCGCCGCTGGGACAGCCGTGGGCGTCTGATTGCCCTGCAAAATGAGAACGGCGAAGCGTATCAGTTCCGCTGGGGCGCAGATTCGCTGCTGCTGGAGGAGGTGGGGCTGGACGGTGTGGCCTCGCAGTATCGCTATGATGCCTGCGGGCGCACAATTGCGCGCACTTTTGCCGCCGGTCATCCGGAGGCCATTACCCACCGCTTCGCCTGGAGCCCGAGCAGGGCAACTAGTGGCGCGCACCACCCCGGAAGGGCAGACCCGCTATGACTATACCGCGGCGGGCCAGCTGGCAAGCGTGGCGCAGCATCTGCCACTGGGGGAAAACCAGTGGAGCCGTGAGGCCGAGCAGGCGCTTACCTTTGCGTATGACGCGCTCGGTCGCGTGACGCGCGGAGCGGGCGAGCAGGGCGGCCTGGCGTGGGAGTATGACGCGCTGGGCAACCGCACCTCCGTCACGCTGCCCGATGGCCGCGAGCTGAAGCAGTTCTACTACGGCAGCGGGCATCTGCTGAGCATCGCGCTCGATAAGCTGCCGGTCAGCGATTTTACTCGCGATACACTCCACCGCGAGATGAGCCGCACTCAGGGGCTGCTGACCACCCGCAGCGAGTACGATCGCCTCGGTCGGCTGCATCGCCGGGACGTCTTTACCGGCAATGCGCAGCGCCCGGCGCCGCGCCGCTGGTCCCGCCGCTGGGATTACGACTACCGCAATAACCTGGTGCGCGAAGAGCGGGACGATAACCCGTTCAGCTGGTACCGCTGGCAGTACGACAGCGCCGGGCGCCTGCTCGTTCAGGACGGTACGCTGCCCGGCCAGGAGCAGTGGCGCTGGGATGCAGCGGGTAACCCGCTGGACCGCAGCGCGGCAGCAGCGGTTACGCACAACCGTGTGACGCAGCTGAACGGCATTCGCTGGCGCTACGACATCCACGGCCGCACCGTGGAAAAGGATAATGGCCAGACCCGCTGGCACTACCGCTACGATGGCGAACATCGCCTGACGGAAGTCATCAGCCAGCCGCGGGATCGCAACAAACCGCAGGTGCAGGTCAGCTTCCGCTACGATCCGCTCGGGCGCCGCATCAGCAAAACGCGCGGGCAGTTGCTGCGCGGCAAGCCAGCCGGCAAGCCGCGACCCTCACCCGGTTTGTCTGGGAAGGGTTCCGTCTGCTGCAGGAAGTGCACGGGGATGTGCCGCTGACCTACGTCTACAGCGATCAGGACAGCTACGACCCGCTGGCGCGTATTGACGGCGTTGAGGGCCCGGAGATTTTCTGGTTCCACTGCCAGCCCAACGGCACGCCGGAGCGGATGACGGATATCGAAGGGCAGGTGCGCTGGGAAGGGGTGAACAGCGCCTGGGGCAAGCTGCTGCGGGAAAGCGAGAAGCAGGTATCAGGATATGCCCAGAACCTGCGCATGCAGGGGCAGTACCTGGACCGTGAAACAGGGCTGCACTACAATCTGTTCCGGTATTACGACCCGGACTGCGGACGGTTTACGCAGCAGGACCCGATAGGGCTGGCGGGGGGGATAAACCTGTATGAGTATGCGCCGAATGCGTTCAGCTGGATAGATCCGCTGGGGCTGAATAGGTGTAAACCTGATTTTTATGTCGGGCCTGATGGACCAAGTGCGACGATGCCTTCAACTGCATATCGTTATATGAACAGTAAATTTGCTAAACAAACGATAGAAAATAAATCGGCACCATTAAGCTATTTTGGTTATACAAAATATAAAACTGGTAGTGAGGCCAGAGATGCTTATCAAATTTTCTATGAAAAAGGTAATCCTGATTCGTGGAGTGATGCCCGATTATTGGGAGAGTTTGATACGCTACAGCTTTACAAGAATGGCGTTCCACAAGTTAAGGTTCCACTTGCCAACGGCGATAAAGGGCCCGGGTATGAGCTTTTCACTAGCGCATATCCAGAATATGGTAGAGGTGGTGCATTACAATTATTGCCGACAGAAAAAGGCTATTCTGTTTTCTTTGATAAAGTCAGTATTCTTCCAGAGTAAATGCTATGACAGATAAAGAGTTAAGAGAAAATCTTATTTATTTGATAAATAAATATGTACCTGAGAATGAAAGAGAACCTTTCTATGAATATATATCCAGAGATGATGTTCCAGTAAAAGGGATTTTAGCCGACTTTAATAAAGTTAAAGCAGTCACTGTCGAACAGGCAGATGGCGATTTAATAAGTGATATATATTTCCACTATTGCTGAGAAAAAGCCGGAAGCGATCCTAAAGATCCTTCCGGCTTTTTATTTTAGCTGCCTGCCGTCAGGATCAGACAGCCCTGTTCAACCTGCATGGTTAACTTCTTACCGACCCCGAACTTCGCCACATGCAGCCGCTACCCCCGGTAAATCCAAGTGGTAGTGGCATCACCAGTGGGCTCTCTGCCGGCCGTGCCCGGCGAACAGCAAGCTGCCGTGCACGGGTTGCCGTTCAAAGCGTGGCTGGTAGTATTTAGGAGTACAGACAGGGAAGGTCATGGCTGGGCGGTCGCGTGGGCAGGGCAAAAGCACGCGTCCATGTTCATCGTGTTGACAGCCTGCTGAAAGTGGGAAAGGCCCCCATGAAAAGATAATAAAAGCAGCATGTTAATCCCACTTAAAGGTATGACGATGTTAGAGTCCTCCCTATGACCAGATAGGACTGGCGGGTGGGCTGAACCTGTACCAGTATGCGCCGACTTCGCTAGGGTGGGTGGATCCGTGGGGGGGGGATAAAGTGCAGCAACAATGGAAATAAAAGTAAGCCTGATTTTTATGTTGGTCCTGATGGGCCTAGTGCAACAATGCGAGCGACAGCGTATCGGTTTGTACGATATAAGAACGATGATGGCAGCTTAAATGCGTGGGGACAAAAGCTGCTCTTTGATAAGAGTGCTCTGTTCACCTATTTTGGTTTCGATGAATTTAATAGTGGAAAAGCAACAAGAGATGCTTTTCAAATAAAAGGTATTGATAAAGTTAATCCTCTTAATCCTGAAGATATGTCCTGGAGTGATGGTAGGTTGAGAGGGCAATTTGATACTCTTCAATTATTTGAAAATGGCATTCCTCAGGTTCGGCACCCAACAATGTTTGGAAATGAACCGGGTAAACCATTAGAGCTTTTTACTAAAGCATATCCGCGATATGGAAAAGGTGGTGTCGAGCAATTATACGCAGACAAGCGAGTTGTAAATTTCGATGATGTTAATATTCTTCCTGAGGAGTAAGAATGAACTATGAGTCCTACAATGAAGTGCTTGATTTCCTTGATAATTACTTTGCGGGGAGAGTGAGGGATCCGTATTACTTGCATAAGCTTAAGAAAATAATTGAGGATTCAAGGTATGAAAGGAATGTCCCGATCAGGTCTATTCACCAAACTTTTATTGATTACACAGAAGAGTTCAATGACTACTCTGTACAAGGTGAAAATATGAGAGATGTATGGAGCAAACTGTTAGACATATGGCAGTAATGTTATCTCTATTTTTTACTGAAAGGAGATGAGTGATGTAATAATGTTATGAAAACAAAAATCGAAGCATTAAATATATTAAGGAAAACTCTTTCGGATCTAGAAAAAGAAAGATTGGTTTTTCATAAGGTGGAACTCAATAATATTATTGATAAATATAAGAAAAGAATTCATGATATTGAAATGGATGTTTTGACGTACAACGAAATACATAACTCAGTTAAAGCTTATTTAGGAATATATAATGATTATGATAATCCTCTTCTTTATCAAATGTCTGATGCTGAAGAAGTAGTGAAGAGTTATCTTTCCTCATGAGGAATATTAATCTTGTATAAAAAATCCCTCTTATCTGAAATAGATAGAGCAATTGATAATATTGAAGCTGTTATAAAAAATGAGCGCAAAGAAGATTTGCGGGCTTTTATTAATGATCTTGAAAATTTAAAAGTGGAAGTTATTAATGATGAAGTAAAGAGTAATATCTTAAGAGGCTTTGCCCGTCGTTATGCAGACATGTATAACGACTACCTTAATCCAATTACTAATGTTTTGGATAGAATGGAAAAAGCAGTCGATAGTTATTTAGAAAAAGAAATATAGTTAAATAAGCCTGAAGCGATCCCCGTGGCAGACAATGGCAAGGTCATGGTATTTATAAGGGGCGCGATAAATGGTAAAATACTTTCTTAAAAGAAGGGGATATTGTCTATGGCGGAGCACCCGGACAATCTGGTTTCTATTTCGACAAAGCCACTTTAGATGCTGCTGATGGTAGCAGAACAAAATTATGGCAGAGTCTGCAGGTACTTCCCCACCCAACATACGGTTATAGAAAAATGGTACAGGCTTACCGAGTTAAAAAAACTACAGTTGCAGGTACTGGCCAGGCTTTATCACAAGATCCTTCTCTTGGTTTTGGTAAAGGTGGCGGAACGCAATTCTTTATCTCTAATTATAAAATTGTATTAGAGCCAATAGGATCTCCATTTGGTTTAGGAGAATGATCTTGCAAATATCGTGTAAGGCTGACGTTATAATCTTTGATGAGAATATAAAAATATCTCTTTTCCAGAAGAAAAAAGAAATTATTACCAATCTGCATCCATGGGAGGATTGGTTAAGAAACGATGATGGGGAAGTTGTATCCTATAGATTGAAATTAGGTAATAAATATGATGGTTTTGTTTATTTAATTGTTACTTTTAAACCGCCAGTTAACGAAAATGCACTCGTTGCTACATGGTTTATTGCTCCAGAAGGACTGATAGAAGGTCAGCAAAAAAAAGCATCAGGGAAAGTAACAAAGCGTTTAAGGGATTGGTTTTTTAAAAAAACGCAAGTTTTATTACCTACAGGAAGAGAATGGGGGCATATTGATGCTTCCTATGATCCATGGAATAGTGTAGGAATGTTTGTTTGTAACTATAAAACAGCATTCGAAGATCAGGAAAAGTGGCGTGAATATAGGCGGAGTAATTTATTCTAACAGTTAATTTTTTATATTTCATAAATTAGCTTGCTCGATATTATATACTATAGAGAAAAATACTGCGCTGTTCAGTTATGAAAATTTACTTTTAGGTTAGTTATTCTCACATAGCATAATCGTTACCCCGCTAAACCATCCCAGGATACTGGTAGTTTGGGAGCAGTTGTGGGACGGAATTCTTCATATCTAATTATAAAACAGTCCTGGAACCCATAGGTTTACCATTTGATATTGGAGTGTAAAATTATGTTCGACTTAGAGAAGGGAGTTATTACATTTAAAAACTCATTGATGTTGGGTCCAGAGGTAACAAAAAAAAATTTATTTGATAACTTTCATGTAAAGTGGGAGGGGTGGCCTGAAAAAAAAGAAAATAAGACTGTATCGTATAGAACCATACTTAAAGGTGACAGGAAGTTTGGTGATATTTATCTTATAGTTGATTTTTTGCAGCCTAATGACATTAATTCTCAACTTAGTAGTTGGCGATTCTCACCTGAAAAGCTTTTGATGGGTAAACAAAAAAAACCTGAAGGTAATGTTACCCGAGGGTTAAGAAAATGGTTTAGTGATGAATTTACGGCTGAGCTTCCAGTGTCAGGGGCATGGGGGCACGTTGATGCTGCTTATGATCCTCATAATCGTACAGGGACGATTGTCTGTAATTATCGAAAAGGGTTTGAAGATAAAAAATGGGTTGAGTATTGAGAATGGAATAACATCAAGGGGCATTAATCCATTCGCTCCTGAAGTAACGTGGCTAAAAATTATTTCATCACCATAGCATTCATCATGTAACGGATGATTTCGGCTTCTGCAAAAAATATTATTTATTTTAATAATTTGAAATGAATAAGCTGATTAGAGATGATGACGGTAATACGATGAATGCAGTATTTTATAGATAGACCTTTTCTAATAACACTATTGAGCGAAGAAATGATTAAGATAAAGGAGCCAAAGGTTTATATGCCAGGTTATCCACTGTTCATTTTTTATTGGCCAGATGAGGATGGAGTGATAAAGGTATTAGTCGATGTTGCCTATCGGTATGAAAAAATAAGAAAGAATTAGAATAAGCCGAAAACGCTCTTAACGATCCTCCGGCTTTTTTCTCTTTAGCCGCCCGCCGTCAGAATCAGGCAGCCGCCTCTATCCTGACTGTCACCGCCCGACCGGTGTCAAACCTTGTTTCAGCAAGCGATCAGACCGCACCGCCCAAATGAACTCAACCCTCTTTCCTCTCCGTCACCACACTCTCCGCCGCCGTCTCTTCCTCTTTATCCTCTTTCACCGTTCTGCTGGCGGTCAGCAGGAACGGGGATTGCTGCCAGCGGGTGCGGCGGTCGCGCAGCAGGGTGCGCGCCAGCACAACGCCGATGGCCAGCGACAGCAGCAGCATCAGGCGCAGAATATTGGTGGTGTTATCCACCTGCTTGGCTTCCGTCGCCAGCGTGTGGGTATCGAGCGTCAGGCGCAGATAGCCCAGCGGGCCACTCTTTCCCCTGAATGGGTTCGACAATCTGTTGGTTGAAGTAGCCGCCGGCTTTTTTGCCGTCCAGCGCCAGCCTGTCGCGCACGTCGACATGCTCGCCCGCGCGGGCAATCAGGTTGCCCTGCTCATCATAGACGCCGCATCAAGAATGCGGCTGTTCTCCGTCAGCTGATTCAGGATGGCTTCAATCTGCGTGCGCTTATCGTCCGGCGTTTCGGTCGCATGGACGGCGCGACGTTGAGCGTCACCTGGCGCGCCAGCGTGCGGGCCAGCTCTTCAAACTGCGGGTTGCGTTGCCGTTGATGGTTCTGGCTAAACCACGATGCCCCCTGCATCAGCACCACTAACAGTGCGAGACAGGAAAGGACAATCACGGCGCGATGGAGCCGGAATTTCAGTTTTGCGCGAGCCATATTCCACCTGCTGAAAATTTACGGCTTAATGTTGCCAGAAGTGATGGTTACAGGGTAGCCTCATGCGTTATTTTCCCTCTGCAACCTTCCGGCGCGAACGAAATTACAGGAGCTTTAATGCCGAACATTACCTGGTGTGACCTGCCAACGGATGTCTCTTTATGGCCAGGATTGCCGCTCTCTTTAAGTGGCGATGAGGTGATGCCTCTGGATTACCACGCCGGTCGTAGCGGCTGGCTCCTGTACGGACGCGGTCTGGATAAGCAACGCCTGACCCAGTATCAAAGCAAGCTGGGCGCGGCGATGGTGATCGTCGCCGCCTGGTGCGTGGAAGACTACCAGGTGATTCGTCTGGCGGGCTCGCTGACGCCGCGCGCCACGCGTCTGGCGCATGACGCCGGGCTGGACGTCGCGCCGCTGGGTAAAATCCCGCACCTGAAAACGCCGGGCCTGCTGGTGATGGACATGGACTCCACCGCCATTCAGATCGAGTGCATCGACGAGATTGCGAAGCTGGCGGGCAGCGGCGAGCTGGTGGCGGAAGTCACCGAGCGCGCGATGCGCGGCGAGCTGGATTTCACCGCCAGCCTGCGCCAGCGCGTGGCGACGCTGAAAGGGGCCGATGCCAACATCCTGCGGCAGGTGCGCGACGTGCTGCCGCTGATGCCGGGGCTGACGCAGCTGGTGCTGAAGCTGCAGTCGCTGGGCTGGAAGGTGGCGATCGCCTCCGGCGGCTTCACCTTCTTTGCGGATTACCTGCGGGAAAAACTGCATCTGACCACCGTGGTGGCCAATGAGCTGGAGATCATGGACGGCAAGCTGACCGGCCAGGTGCTGGGCGATATCGTGGATGCCCAGTACAAAGCCAATACGCTGACGCGTCTGGCGGAAAAATATGAAATTCCGGTTGTCCAGACCGTCGCCATCGGGGACGGCGCGAACGACCTGCCGATGATCAAAGCGGCCGGGCTGGGCATTGCCTACCATGCCAAGCCAAAAGTGAATGAAAAGACGGAAGTGACTATCCGTCACGCTGACCTGATGGGGGTGTTCTGCATTCTCTCCGGCAGCCTTAATCAGAAGGTGTTGGGGGGGCGAAGAGCGATAACGTGAGGTTTGACCGGTGGCGAAAGCTCCAAAACGCGCATTTGTCTGTAATGAATGTGGTGCGGATTATCCGCGCTGGCAGGGGCAATGCAGCGCCTGTCATGCCTGGAACACCATCACCGAAGTGCGTGGTGTGGCCGCTTCGCCGAGCGTGCGGCGCGCAACGAGCGCCTGAGCGGCTATGCCGGCAACGCGGGCGTCAGCCGAAGGTGCAGAAGCTCTCGGACATCAGCCTCGAAGAGCTGCCGCGCTTCTCCACCGGGTTTAAAGAGTTTGACCGCGTGCTCGGCGGCGGCGTGGTGCCGGGCAGCGCCATTCTGATCGGCGGTAACCCGGGCGCGGGCAAATCAACCCTGCTGCTGCAGACGCTGTGCAAGCTCGCCGAACAGATGAAAACCCTGTACGTCACCGGCGAAGAGTCGCTGCAGCAGGTGGCGATGCGCGCCCACCGTCTGGGCCTGCCGACCGGCAACCTGAACATGCTGTCGGAAACCAGCATCGAGCAGATCTGCATGATCGCCGAGGAAGAGCAGCCGAAGCTGATGGTGATCGACTCCATCCAGGTGATGCACATGGCGGACATCCAGTCCTCGCCGGGCAGCGTCGCGCAGGTGCGTGAAACGGCGGCCTACCTGACGCGCTTTGCTAAAACACGCGGCGTGGCGATTGTGATGGTGGGCCATGTGACCAAAGATGGCTCGCTGGCGGGGCCGAAAGTGCTCGAACACTGTATCGACTGCTCCGTGATGCTCGATGGCGACGCGGATTCCCGCTTCCGTACCCTGCGCAGCCATAAAAACCGCTTTGGGGCGGTGAACGAGTTAGGCGTGTTTGCCATGACCGAGCAGGGGCTGCGCGAAGTCAGCAACCCGTCGGCCATCTTCCTGAGCCGTGGCGATGAGATCACCTCCGGCAGCTCGGTGATGGTGCTGTGGGAAGGGACGCGCCCGCTGCTCGTCGAAATTCAGGCGCTGGTCGATCACTCGATGATGGGCAACCCGCGGCGCGTAGCGGTTGGTCTGGAACAGAACCGTCTGGCGATCCTGCTGGCGGTGCTGCACCGTCACGGCGGTCTGCAGATGGCGGATCAGGACGTCTTCGTGAACGTGGTCGGCGGCGTCAAAGTCACCGAGACCAGCGCAGACCTGGCGCTGCTGCTGGCGATGGTCTCCAGCCTGCGCGACAGACCGCTGCCGCAGGATCTGGTCGTCTTCGGCGAAGTGGGCCTTGCCGGGGAAATCCGTCCGGTGCCCAGCGGGCAGGAGCGAATCTCCGAGGCGGCAAAACACGGTTTCCGTCGCGCGATCGTTCCGGCTGCCAACGTGCCGAAAAAAATCCCGGAAGGGATGCAGGTATTTGGCGTGAAGAAACTCGCAGATGCGTTAAATGTCTTTGACGACTTATAATTACGTATTCGATTTTGCAGGAGGCACCGTAATTTATGTCATCATTTGACTACATCAAGACCGCTATCCGCCAGAAGGGCTGCACGCTGCAGCAGGTGGCAGACGCCAGCGGCATGACCAAAGGCTACCTGAGCCAACTGCTGAACGCCAAAATCAAAAGCCCCAGCGCGCAGAAGCTCGAAGCGCTGCACCGCTTTCTGGGGCTGGAATTCCCGCGTATGCAAAAGAACATCGGCGTGGTGTTCGGCAAGTTTTACCCGCTGCATACCGGGCATATCTATCTGATCCAGCGCGCCTGTAGCCAGGTGGACGAGCTGCACATCATCATGGGCTATGACGAACCGCGCGATCGCCAGCTGTTTGAAGACAGCGCCATGTCGCAGCAGCCGACCGTGCCGCGACCGCCTGCGCTGGCTGCTGCAGACCTTCAAGTACCAGAAAAACATTCGTATTCATGCCTTCAACGAAGAGGGCATGGAGCCGTATCCGCACGGCTGGGACGTGTGGAGCAACGGCATCAAAGCGTTTATGGAAGAGAAGGGCATTGCGCCTAACTGGATCTACACCTCTGAAGAGTCCGATGCGCCGCAGTTCCGCGAGCATCTGGGCATTGAGACGGTGCTGATCGACCCGAAACGCACCTTCATGAACATCAGCGGCAGCGCAGATCCGCGAGAACCCGTTCCGCTACTGGGATTACATCCCGACCGAGGTGAAGCCGTTCTTCGTGCGCACCGTAGCGATCCTGGGCGGCGAGTCGAGCGGTAAATCGACGCTGGTCAACAAGCTGGCCAACATCTTCAACACCACCAGCGCGTGGGAGTATGGCCGCGATTATGTCTTTTCGCACCTGGGCGGCGACGAGATGGCGCTGCAGTATTCCGACTACGACAAAATCGCGCTCGGTCACGCGCAGTACATTGATTTCGCGGTGAAATACGCCAACAAGGTGGCGTTTATCGATACCGATTTCGTCACCACGCAGGCGTTCTGCAAAAAGTACGAAGGGCGTGAACACCCGTTCGTGCAGGCGCTGATTGACGAATACCGCTTCGACCTGGTGATCCTGCTGGAAAACAACACCCCGTGGGTGGCCGACGGCCTGCGCAGCCTCGGCAGCTCCGTCGACAGGCGTGAGTTCCAGACCATGCTGGTGGAGATGCTCAACGAAAACAACGTTGAGTTTGTGCACGTGGAAGAGTCGGACTACGACTCCCGTTTCCTGCGCTGCGTCGAGCTGGTGAAGGAGATGCTGGGCAGCTAGCGCAGCACAACAAAAAGGCGCCGCGGCGCCTTTTTGTTATCACAGCGATTACTTCGCAATACGCTTGTACTTAATACGCTTCGGCTCCAGCGCTTCGGCGCCCAGCGTGCGTTTCTTGTACTCTTCGTACTCGGTGAAGTTGCCTTCGAAGAACTCCACCTTGCCTTCGTCCTGGTAGTCGAGGATGTGGGTGGCGATACGGTCGAGGAACCAGCGGTCGTGCGAGATCACCATCGCGCAGCCCGGGAACTCCAGCAGGGCGTCTTCCAGCGCGCGCAGGGTTTCGACGTCCAGGTCGTTGGACGGTTCGTCGAGCAGCAGCACGTTGCCGCCCACCTGCAGCAGTCTTCGCCAGGTGCAGACGGCCACGCTCACCGCCGGACAGGTCGCCGACGATCTTTTGCCCTGGTCGGCGCCCTTGAAGTTGAAGCGGCCGACATAGGCGCGGCTCGGCATCTCGGTGTTGCCGATGCGCATGATGTCCTAGCCCGCCGGAGACTTCTTCCCACACGGTTTTGCTGTTATCCATCGCGTCGCGGAACTGGTCGACGGAGGCCAGCTTCACGGTCTCGCCCAGCTCGATGCTCGCCGGAATCCGGCTGCTCCTGGCCGGTCATCATGCGGAACAGCGTCGATTTGCCGGCGCCGTTCGGGCCGATGATGCCGACGATGGCGCCTTTCGGCACGAGAAGGACAGGTTGTCGATCAGCAGGCGGTCGCCGTAGGCCTTGCTCACGTTCTTGACTTCGATCACTTTGTCGCCCAGGCGCGCGCCGGGCGGAATGAAGATTTCGTTGGTCTCGTTGCGCTTCTGGTATTCCGTGTTGTTCAGCTCTTCGAAGCGCGCCAGACGGGCCTTGCCCTTGGACTGACGGCCTTTCGCGCCCTGGCGCACCCACTCCAGCTCTTTCTCGATGGACTTGCGACGGGCCGCTTCCTGGGAGGCTTCCTGCGCCAGACGCTGATCTTTCTGCTCCAGCCAGGAGGAGTAGTTGCCTTCCCACGGAATGCCGTGGCCGCGGTCCAGTTCGAGGATCCAGCCGGCGACGTTGTCGAGGAAGTAGCGGTCGTGGGTGATCGCCACCACGGTGCCGGGGAAGTCGTGCAGGAACTGCTCCAGCCACGCCACCGATTCGGCGTCCAGGTGGTTGGTCGGTTCGTCGAGCAGCAGCATGTCGGGCTTTTCCAGCAGCAGGCGGCACAGCGCGACGCGGCGGCTTTCACCGCCGGACAGGTTCGCGATCTTGGCATCCCACGCCGGCAGGCGCAGGGCGTCGGCGGCGCGCTCCAGCTGGGTTTCCAGGTTGTGCCCGTCGTGCCGCCTGGATCACCTCTTCCAGACTTGGCCCTGCTCGGCGGCCAGCGCGTCGAAGTCGGCATCCGGCTCGGCGTAGGCGGCGTAGACCTCGTCCAGGCGCTTCAGCGCGCTAACCACTTCCGCGACGGCTTCCTCGACCGACTCGCGCACGGTGTGTTCCGGGTCCAGCTGCGGTTCCTGCGGCAGGTAGCCGATGTTGATGCCCGGCTGCGGGCGGGCTTCGCCTTCGATGTCGGTGTCGACGCCGGCCATGATGCGCAGCAGGGTGGACTTGCCCGCGCCGTTCAGGCCCAGCACGCCGATCTTGGCGCCGGGGAAGAAGCTACAGGGAGATGTTCTTCAGGATTTGACGCTTGGGCGGAACGACCTTGCCGACCCGATGCATGGTGTAGACGTATTGAGCCACGTTGGACTTCGCCTCTTTGTCTGTAATGGGTGGAACGTCAGATGCTGAAGTTTAGCCGTTTTCACCCGGCAATCACAGCCGCATTGCGCGCAATCTTCCGCAGCGGCGGAATAATGCTAGCCGCAATGCAGGGTGAGCCTGGCCGCCTGCAGCACGGCAAGCAGCGCGGGCGGAGGCGGGCTGTCGCTGACCAGCATATCAAACAGCGAGAAGTCACCAATGCGCGCCGGCAGTACCTTGCCGTACTTGCTGCTGTCGCCGACCACGATTTTGGTCTGCGCCCGCTGCAGCGCCAGATGCTTGATGGGCAGTTCATTGAGGTTATAACAGGTGGCACCCTGCGCGGCGTCCATGCCGGCGGCAGAGATAAAGGCTTTATTGGGGCAGAGCGCATCCAGCACCGTGACCTGCTCGAGCGGGGTAAACACGGCGTTATCGGCGTGGAATTCGCCGCCGCACAGAATCACCCGACAGTGCGGCTTCTCTTTTAACGCCAGAAAGGTGTTGATCGCGCTGCAGATGGCGGTGAAGGGCAGATCATTATCAATCGCTTCGATCACCAGCGGCAACGTGGTGCCGCAGTCGAAAAACACCGTGTCGTTGGCCTGTACCAGCGCGGCAGCCCGCTGTGCCAGCAGACGTTTCTTGCTGACGTTGAGGTTTTGCTGGTCGCTGACAAAATAGTGCGCCACGTTCTGCCGCGGGTCGCGCATCACATAGCCACCCAGCAGCACCACGCCCTGCGTCGCGCCGGTTAAATCGCGGCGGATGGTCATTTCTGACACGCCCAGCAGCTGTGCGGCCTGTTTTAAGTGCAGGGTGTCGCTGTGTTTCAGCGCCTGCGCCAGCTTATTGATTCGTTCGTCGCGGCGGGTTTCCATCAGTAACTGTTCGCTCAACCTTCGCTGCGGCCGGAATGGCCGGGTGGAGGGTAAACATAAGTTTTTTCTTGCAGATTAACAACCTGTCTTCTGCCTGCCCGCCCGCCGCGCGGCTAAATCGCCACCAGCCCGCGCACGCCCTCGTTCTCCATGTCCCGGCGCCGCGCTGGACGATCTCGCCGCGCGACATCACCAGATAGCTGTCGGCCAGTTCGGCGGCAAAGTCGTAAAACTGCTCCACCAGCAGGATCGCCATGTCGCCGCGCTCCGCCAGGCTGGCGGATCACCGCGCCGATCTCCTTGATCACCGAAGGCTGGATGCCTTCGGTCGGTTCGTCGAGGATCAGCAGCTGCGGCTGGCTGGCCAGCGCGCGGCCGATCGCCAGCTGCTGCTGCTGGCCGCCGGAGAGATCGCCGCCGCGCCGCTGCTTCATCTCGCGCAGCACCGGGAACAGCTCGTAGATCTCCTCCGGTACCCGGCTGGCCTGGGCGCCGGAGAAGCGCGACAGCCCCATCAGCAGGTTCTCTTCCACCGTCAGGCGCGGGAAAATCTCCCGCCCCTGCGGCACGTAGGCGATGCCGGCCTGCACCCGCTGGTGCGGCTTGCGCGTGTTAATCAGCTGGTTTCCCCTGCCAGGCGACGGACCTCGCCGGTTTTGGCCGGGACCAGCCCCATCAGGCACTTCAGCAGCGTGGTTTTGCCCACGCCGTTGCGCCCCAGCAGGCAGGTGACCTCGCCCGTGCGCGCCTCGAACGACAGGCCGCGCAGGATATGGCTGCCGCCGTAGTACTGGTTCAGTTCGTTGCGACCTGCAGCATTGGTTGGTTCTGTTTCATTTGTCGTGTGGTTTTTGCGTCTTAGCGCCCCAGATAGACCTCGATCACCTGCTCGTTGGCCTGTACCTGCGCGCAGCGAACCTTCCGCCAGCACCTGCCCCTGGTGCAGCACGGTCACGTGGTCGGCGATGGTTTCGACAAAGCCCATGTCGTGCTCCACCACCATCAGCGAGTGCTTGCCCGCCAGGGCTGCTGAACAGCTCGGCGGTGTATTCGGTTTCGGCGTCGGTCATGCCGGCCGCCGGTTCGTCCAGCAGCAGCAGGTGCGGTTCCTGCACCAGCAGCATGCCGATCTCCAGGAACTGCTTCTGCCCGTGGGACAGCAGCCCCGCCGGCCGCTGGCGTTCGCCGCCGAGCCGCAGCAGTTTCAGCACCTCCTCGATGCGGTCGCGCTGCTCGCCGTTGAGCCGCGCGCGCAGGCTGGCCCACACCGACTTGTCGGTCTTCAGCGCGATCTCCAGGTTTTCGAACACCGTCAGCGCCTCAAACACCGTGGGTTTCTGGAACTTGCGGCCGATGCCGGCGCGGGCGATTTCCACCGGCGCCAGCTGGCGGTCAGATCGACGGTATCCTGGTCGTAGATCACCTTGCCGCTGTCCGGCCGGGTCTTGCCGGTGATCACGTCCATCAGCGTGGTCTTGCCGGCGCCGTTGGGGCCGATCACGCAGCGCAGTTCGCCGACGCCGATGTACAGCGACAGATCGGTCAGGGCGCGAAAGCCGTCGAAGCTGACGTTGATGTCTTCCAGCTGCAGCACCGGATCGGTTTGCTGAGCGGTGGCGATCGGGGGCGCCGGGGTAGCGGTTGGGTAAACAGTTCGGCTGGCAGTCATGATTTCTTCTTTCTCCTTGCGCAGCAGGCCGAGCACGCCGCGCGGCAGGAACAGCGTGACGACGATGAACATCAGGCCGAGGAAGAACAGCCAGTATTCCGGGAAGGCCACGGTGAACCAGCTCTTCGCGCCGTTCACCACGCCGGCGCCGAGCAGCGGCCCGATCAGCGTGCCGCGCCCGCCGAGCGCCACCCAGATGGCGGCCTCGATCGAGTTGGTCGGCGACATTTCGCTGGGGTTGATGATGCCCACCTGCGGCACGTACAGCGCGCCGGCCAGCCCGCACAGCACGGCGGAGAGCGTCCAGACGAACAGCTTGAAGCCCCGCGGATCGTAGCCGCAGAACATCAGGCGGTTTTCGGCGTCGCGCACCGCGGTCAGCACCCGGCCAAACTTGCTGCGCGCCAGCGCAAAGCCCAGCGCCAGGCTGGCAGCAGCAGCAGCACGGTCGCGAGGAACAGCGCGATCCGCGTGCCGGTGGCGGTGATCGGAAAGCCCGAGCAGCGTGGTGAAGCCGGTAAAGCCGTTGTTGCCGCCAAAGCCGGTTTCGTTGCGGAAGAACAGCAGCATGCCGGCGTAGGTCAGCGCCTGGGTCATGATCGAGAAGTAGACGCCTTTGATCCGCGAGCGGAAGGCGAAGAAGCCGAACACCAGCGCCAGCAGGCCCGGCACCAGCACCACCAGGCACAGCGCCCAGGGAAAGTGCTGGGTGCCGGCCCAGAACCAGGGCAGCTCGTTCCAGGAGAGAAACGACATAAACGCCGGCAGACCGTCGCCGGCGGCCTGGCGCATCAGGTACATGCCCATGGCGTAGCCGCCGAGGGCGAAGAACAGCCCGTGGCCGAGCGACAGCAGCCCGGCGTAGCCCCACACCAGATCCAGCGCCACCGCGACGATGGCGTAGCAGAGGATCTTGCCGGTCAGCGTCAGCGTATAGGTGGACAGCGCCAGCGGATGGCTGGCGGGCAGCAGGGCGCAGAACGGCAGCACCAGCAGCAGCGCGAGCACGATGACGCCGAGAATCAGGCTGAGGCGCGGCGCTTTGCGCGCCAGCGTTAAGGTCAGCGGCTGGCTCATCAGTCAATCACCCTCCCTTTCAGGGCGAACAGCCCCTGCGGGCGTTTCTGGATAAACAGCACGATCAGCACCAGGATCAGGATCTTGCCCAGCACCGCGCCGATCTGCGGCTCGAGGATCTTGTTGACCATGCCGAGGCCGAAGGCCGCGACCACGCTGCCGGCCAGCTGGCCGACGCCGCCGAGCACCACCACCAGGAAGGAGTC
The DNA here is from genome assembly GCA_039593615.1 of Enterobacterales bacterium. Taxonomy (GTDB): domain Bacteria; phylum Pseudomonadota; class Gammaproteobacteria; order Enterobacterales; family Enterobacteriaceae; genus Enterobacter. Next base: position 211,280 of record JBCNOY010000023.1, read on the forward strand.
GATGATGTAGCCCTGGCCCAGGTCCGGCCCGACGTTGCCCAGCTGCGACAGCGCCACGCCGCCGAGCCCGGCGATGCCGGAGCCGAGCCCGAAGGCCAGCATATCGACGCGCCCGGTGGGCACGCCGCAGCAGGCGGCCATGCTGCGGTTCTGCGTCACCGCGCGCACGTTCAGGCCCAGCCGGGTTTTGTTCAGCAGCAGCCAGGTGAGCGCCAGCACCACGAGCACGAACACGATCACCGCGATGCGGTTCCACGGCAGCACCAGGTTCGGCAGCACCTGCATCGCCGCCGGACAGCCAGGCCGGGTTGGCCACCTCGACGTTCTGCGCGCCGAACAGCATGCGCACCAGCTGGATCAGCATCAGGCTGATGCCCCAGGTGGCGAGCAGGGTTTCCAGCGGCCGGCCGTAGAGATGGCGGATCACCGTGCGCTCCAGCACCATGCCGATGCCGGCGGTGACGGCAGAACGCCACCGGCAGCGCCAGCAGCGGGTAGAGCGCCAGCCACTGCGGCGCAAACCGCTGGAACAGCCTTCTGCACCAGCCAGGTGGAGTAGGCGCCGAGCATCAGCATTTCGCCGTGCGCCATGTTGATCACGCCGAGCAGGCCGTAGGTGATCGCCAGCCCCAGCGCCGCCAGCAGCAGGATCGAGCCGAGCGACAGGCCGCTGAACGCCTGGCCGAGCCAGATCGCCCCACATCAGGCGCTGCTGTCTGTGCTGCAGGCTGGCGGCCGCAGCGGCGCGCACCTGCGCATCGGGTTCGTTACTGGCCTGGGTTAAGCGCGTCAGGCTGGCCTGCAGCGTCCGGATCGCCGGATTCGCCCAACAGGCGTCACGGCCTTCAGGCGCAGCGCGGCGTCCGGGCTGGCGAGCTGCAGATTCGCGGCGGCCAGCGCCAGCACCGCGCGTACTTGTGCCGTCCTGTTCGGCGGCAAGGCGCTGTTCAATCAGCGGCAGCTGGTCAGGCGCGGCATCGTTTTGTAACTGCTGCGCTGCGCGCAGGCGAATCGCCGCATCGTCACTCACCAGCTGGTGGGCGGCGAGGGCGCTGGCAATCAGCACGCGCAGCCGGTTGTTCAGGTCGCACACGTTTTTGGTTTCGCCGTCCGGCTGCCGCGTCGCCTTCGAGCGGCTATGATACGCTGGTCGGCCCTGTTGTGCTGAAAGGCGTGTTTGCTTCTGGTCGATAGCCAGCGTTTTCATTGCGCAGCGCCTGCAGCAGCGGCAAGCGGCTGGCGTCCGGCGCGGCGGCCCACTGCTGCAGCAGTTTCGCCTGCTGCGTGCGGCTGGCGGCGGCGAAATCAGCGCCATCACCGGCCTGCGCCAGCCACGGCAGCAGTAACAGCAGGCAGCTGAGAATACGGCGGAGTGTCATGGTGATCATCCTGTTATGGTTACGTTGGGTGCGGTGTGGCCCTTATCAGGGTAGGGCGGTCTGGCCCTCACCCGCCCTCTCCCGAGGGGAGAGGGCCGTCGAGCGGGCGCCCGCAGCAGCGCCCACAGCGCGCATGCAGCAGCGTCTCCCTCTCCTCTGGGAGAGGGCCGGGGTGAGGGCCCGCGGGCCATAGGGCGAGGACCTCAGCTGTTACTGCGCCGACTTCACCGGGTAATCCGGCTTCTTGTCGTTGCCCGGCGATGAACGGGCTCCACGGCTGGGCGCGTACCGGCTGTTCGGTCTGCCACACCACGTTGAACTGGCCGTTGTCCTCGATCTCGCCGATCATCACCGGCTTGTGCAGGTGGTGGTTGGTCTCGTCCATGGTCAGCGTAAAGCCGGACGGCGCCTTAAAGGTCTGGCCGGCCATCGCCGCGCGCACCTTGTCCACGTCGGTGGTGCCGGCTTTTTCCACCGCCTGCGCCCACATGTGGATGCCGACGTAGGTGGCTTCCATCGGGTCGTTGGTCACCGCGGTGCCGGCGTTCGGCAGGTTGTGCGCCTTGGCGTAGGCTTTGTAGTCGGCCACGAACTTCGTGTTGGTCGGGTTATCCACCGACTCGAAGTAGTTCCACGCCGCCAGGTTGCCGACCAGCGGTTTGGTGTCGATGCCGCGCAGCTCTTCTTCGCCCACCGAGAAGGCCACCACCGGCACGTCGGTGGCCTTCAGGCCCTGGTTGGCCAGCTCTTTGTAGAACGGCACGTTGGAGTCGCCGTTGATGGTGGAGATCACCGCGGTTTTGCCGCCGGCGGAGAACTTCTTGATGTTCGCGACGATGGTCTGGTAGTCGCTGTGGCCGAACGGCGTGTAGACCTCTTCGATATCCTTGTCCTCCACGCCTTTGCTGTGCAGGAAGGCGCGCAGGATCTTGTTGGTGGTGCGCGGATAGACGTAGTCGGTGCCCAGCAGGAAGAAGCGCTTGGCGCCGCCGCCGTCCTCGCTCATCAGGTATTCCACCGCCGGGATCGCCTGCTGGTTCGGCGCCGCGCCGGTGTAGAACACGTTCGGCGACATCTCCTCGCCTTCGTACTGCACCGGGTAGAACAGCAGGCCGTTCAGCTCCTCGAACACCGGCAGCACCGATTTGCGCGACACCGAGGTCCAGCAGCCGAACACCACCGCCACCTTGTCCTGGGTCAGCAGCTGGCGCGCCTTCTCGGCGAACAGCGGCCAGTTCGAGGCCGGATCGACCACCACCGGCTCCAGCTTCTTGCCCAGCACGCCGCCTTTGGCGTTGATCTCGTCGATGGTCATCAGCGCCACGTCCTTCAGCGGCGTCTCGGAGATCGCCATGGTGCCGGACAGCGAATGCAGGATGCCGACTTTGATGGTGTCGGCGGCCTGTGCGGTAAAGGCCAAGCCCATGCTGACAACGGTGGCGGACAGCGCAAAAGCTTTGATAAAACGACGACGTTGCATAGTTCAAACTCCTGATGTGTGTGAAATCAATGATTGTTATTCCCCGCCGGACGACGGGGCGGAACCACGGCTAGGGGGAAGGGCGGGTTGAAGGGACCGCGCCTGCTGCAACATGTGCAACGTTATTTTCCTGACCTCGGCCTTCGCTGACGGCAATGTGCTCGGTCAGAATGCGCTGCGCCTCCTCGGTTTGCTGCTGCAGGATCGCCTGTAAAATGGGGGCGTGTTCGCGGTAGGTCGCATCCACCCGGTCCTGCCGGGTGAAATCCAGCCGGCGAATGATGCGGATCTTTTCGGTCAGTTCGCGGTGAATGCGCGCCATCTCGCCGTTGCCCACCGCGGCCACCAACGCCTGATGAAACTGCTCATCGTGCTGCGACACCGCTTTGCCGTCGCTCCATGCCGCGGCGCGTCGATCCAGAACGGTGTTCAGCGCCGCCAGGGTTTCCGCGCAGGCCAGCGGCGGCAGCGCGCACAGGCGGCGCACCGCTTCGCGTTCCAGCACGATGCGCAGGTCGTACAGCTCCTCGAAGTAGGCGAAATCGAACGGCCGCACCTGCCAGCCGCTGCGAAACAGCACCTCGACATAGCCTTCGCGCTCCAGCCGAAACAGCGCCTGACGCACCGGCGTGCGGCTGGCCGCCATGCGCTGGGCCACGTCGCTTTCGCTGAAGCGATCGCCCGGCAGCAGGCGAAACTCGAAGATGTCGGCCTTGAGCTGCAGATAAATGCGCTCCGCCAGCCCCTCAGGCCGCGCCTTGTGCTCCCCGTTGGTGATTTGCATCATCGCTCCTCCGTTCAGACCGCTTATTCCAGCCACAGCAGGGCGTCGCCCGGCCTGACCGGACGCCCCGGCTGGCAGGCGATGCGTTTGACCTTGCCGGCCTGCGGCGCGTTGATCGCCAGCTCCATCTTCATCGCCTCGACCACGATCAGCGGCTGACCGGCCTGCACCGCCTCGCCCGGCTCCACCAGCACCTTCCAGATGTTGCCGTTCATATCGGCGCTGACCAGATCGCCATCGTCCTCTGCGTCGGCAACCACCAGCGTCTCTTCACTGGTGAGCGGCGCTGTCCTGCTCGTCGCTGCGCCCACAGCGCCCCACTTCGGCGGCTCGAACGCCTGCGGCCTGGCGTTCCCGGAATTCGGCGGCGATCTCCGGCGGCGTTGTCGGCCAGGAAATCGGTGTAGGCGGCGAAGTCGAATTCGCTCTCTTCGATGCGCACCTGCATGCGCCCTTCGCGGAAATCGTCGCGCAGCTGCGTCCAGTTCTCGCTCGCTGACCGGGTAGAAACGCACCTGGTCGAAGAAGCGCAGCAGCCAGGGCTCGCCGGCGGCAAACTGCGCGTTTTTGAGGAACTTGTTCCAGATCGGCAGCGTGCGCCCCACCAGCTGATAGCCGCCCGGCGAATCCATGCCGTAGATGCACATGTACATGCCGCCGATGCCCACCGTGCCTTCGGCGGTAAAGGTGCGCGCCGGGTTATATTTGGAACTCAGCAGGCGATGGCGCGGATCGATCGGCACCGCGCAGGGCGCGCCGAGATAGACATCGCCCAGACCGAGGATCAGATAGCTGGCGTCGAACAGAATGTCGCGCACCTGCTTCGCGGGCTCGCCAGGCCGTTGATGCGCTGAATGAAGTCGACGTTGTTCGGCAGCCAGGGCGCGCTGGCGCGCACCGTCTCTTTGTAGCGCTCCACCGCGCCCAGCGTGGCCGAATCCTCGAACGCCATCGGCAGCCAGACGGTGCGCGTCGGCACCTTCAGGCGGCTGACGTCCCCCAACGCCCGGCTTCCAGCTCCAGCAGCAGCGCCAGCAGGTCTGCTGCTGGCTAATCTGCCGGCTGTCGTAGCGGACCTGCAGCGAGCGCACGCCCGGCGACAGCTCTTCCACGCCCGGGATCTGCCCGCTTGCGCAGCGCCTGCATCAGCAGGTGGACGCGCAGCCGCAGCGCCAGATCCAGCACGTTGTCGCCATACTCAATCAGAATGTAGTTGTCCCCCGCCTGGCGATACGCCACCGCCGGGCGCCCTGCCGCCGCCGGCAGCGCCGCCAGCACGGTGGCGGAACCGCTGTCCGCGATCGGGGCCAGTGGCGACGGCAGGGCGAAGGCCGGCGCGTGCTGGCTGCGCAGCGTGCTCAATGCTGTGCGCCTGCGCTTTCTCCAGCGCGACCGCCTCGTCAACGCTGATCGGGTGGAAGCGGATGCGATCGCCCGGTTTGACCTGCCCGACTTTCCACAGCTCGGCTTTGGCGATGGTCACCGGGCAGACGAAGCCGCCGAGGCTGGGCCCGTCGCGGGTCAGGATCACCGGGAAGTCGCCGGTGAAGTTGATTGCGCCGATGGCGTATTCGCAGTCGTGCACGTTGGAGGGATGCAGACCGGCTTCGCCGCCGTTCGCCCGCGCCCAGCCGGGCTTCGGCCCGACCAGCCGCACGCCGAGGCGGTTGGAGTTGTAATGCACCTGCCAGTCGCTGGCGAAGAAGGCCTCATCGATGGCGGCCTGGGTGAAGAAGTCCGGCGCGCCGTGCGGACCGTACAGCACGCCGATGCGCCACTCGTCGCCGTAGTACGGGATCAGACTGTCGTCCATCGCCTGGGGTTCGCTGACCGGCGCGGGCGTGGTGCTGGCGGCCAGTGCCGGTTGGGCGATCGGCAGCATGTCGGCCACCCGCAGCGTGCGTCCGGCGTGGCCGCCAAACTGGCCCAGCGCAAAGGTGGAGCGGCTACCGAGATACTCCGGCACATCAAAGCCGTTGCGTACCGCCAGATAGGTGCGGCAGCCGTGCGCGCGCCCCAGTGTCAATACCTGCCCGGCCCGCACCGCGATCGGCCGCCAGTAGGCGACCGCTTCGCCGTCCAAATCGGCCGGGCAGCTGGCACCCGTCAGCGCGATGGTGGCGTCGCAGTGAAAGCGCAGCGTCGGCCCCTGCAGGGTGAACTCCAGCCCGGCGGCTGCTCGGCGTGGTTGCCGACGATGCGGTTGGCCAGGCGGAACGCGAAGTCGTCCATCGGGCCGGACGGCGGCACGCCGATGTCCCAGTAGCCGAGGCGGCCGGGATAATCCTGCACGCTGCTGTAGGTGCCCGGTTGCAGCACTTCGATGAGGCAGTGCGGCTGGAAACGCACCTCGTCCAGCAGGCGCGTCCAGACGTCGCCGCGCTGAAATTGCGGCGTGGCGATGATCTGGCGCAGATAGTCGAGGTTGGTGGCGATGCCGTGCAGGCGGGTGGCGTCGAGCGCCACGCTGCAGTTTTGCCAGCGCGGCTTCGCGCGTTCGCGCCGTGCACGATCAGTTTGGCGATCATCGGGTCGTAAAACGCCGACACTTCGCTGCCGGTCGCCACCCAACCGTCGAGGCGCACGTCGTCAGGGAAAAGCACCTCGGTTAGCACACCGGGGCTGGGCTGGAAGTTTTTCAGCGGATCTTCGGCGTAGAGGCGCACTTCGATCGCCGCGCCCTGCGGTGCCTGTTGCAGACGCCGCCCAGTCCATCGCTTCGTCCGCCGCCACCCGCAGCATGCACTCGACCAGATCCAGCCCGGTGACGCATCTCGGTGACCGGATGCTCCACCTGCAAGCGGGTGTTCACTTCCAGGAAGTAAAACGCGTCCCGCGCGGCGTCGTAGATGAATTCCACGGTGCCGGCGCTGCGGTAATTCACCAGTTCGCCCAGCGGCACCGCCGCGCCGATGCAGCGCCTCACGGGTGGCCGCCGGCAGGTTCGGCGCCGGGGTTTCTTCCACCACCTTCTGGTTGCGGCGCTGCAGCGAGCAGTCGCGCTCGCCGAGCGCCACCACCTTGCCCTTGCCGTCGCCGAAAATCTGCACTTCGACGTGGCGCGCCCGATCGATGCAGCGTTCGATAAACACGCCGGCGTCGCTGAAAAACTGCTCGCCCAGCCGCCGCACGCTCTCCCACGCGTTCGCGCAGCGCCGTGCGCGTCGGCGCAGCGCGTCAGGCCGATACCGCCGCCGCCGGCGGTGCTTTTCAGCATCACCGGATAGCCGATATTCGCTGCGGCTGCAAGCGCTGCGTCCAGCGAGTCGAGCAAGCCGGTGCCCGGCGTCATCGGCACGCCGGCCTCGGCCGCCAGCTCGCGCGCCCGGTGCTTGAGGCCGAACTCGCCGATCTGCTGCTGCCGTCGGGCCGACAAAGGCGATGCCCGCCTCTTCGCAGGCGGCGGCAAACTCGGCAGGCTCTCCGACAAAAAGCCGTAGCCGGGGTAGATCGCCTGCGCGCCAGTTGCTGCGGCAGCGGCGAGAATTTTGTCGATGCGCAGGTAGCTGTCGCTGGCCTTGTCGCCGCCGAGCGCCACCGCCATATCGGCTTCGGTGACGTGCGGCGCATTGCGGTCGGCGTCGGAATAGACCGCCACGCTGGTGACGCCCAGGCGTTTCAGGGTGCGGATGGCGCGACAGGCGATTTCGCCCCGGTTGGCAATCAGTACGGTGTTAAACATGTTCATGCCCCTTAAGGCTGGCGAGATAGTCGCGCCAGCCGCCAAACTCAGTGATATCCGTGGCGCCTTCCAGCGCCCAGGCTTCGCAGATAAACCCCTTCACCCGCCTGCCGTCCGCCAGCAGCAGCGAGCCGATGCCGAGCGGCGCCGGGATTTCCGCCACAAACTCGCCGAAGCGCGCCAGCGGGATGTCCCACAGCTCAACGGTGATGGCGGCGCCGCTGTCGCCGCGCAGCAGGCCGGGCTTCGTTTGGTCGGGCCATCGGGGCAGGGCGTACAGGCGGTAGCACGGCGTGGCGGTTTGCGTCTCTTCGACCCGCACCGCCTGACGCGTGGTCAGCTGGAAGTTCAGCGGCATGCCGCTGAGATGAGCGCCCACCACCGCCACGCGCACGTGGTCCGGCTGAAACCGGTAGCAGCGCGGCGGGCTGCGGCGGCAATGCCTGGCCGGTGGCCCCGAGCGGCAGGCGCCAGTTGCTGTTGCCAGCGCAGGCCAAACGCCGCCAGCGCGCGGTCATGCCAGGCCGGCGCGATCAGCGTGATGCCCGCCGGCAGCCCGTCGGCGCGCAGCGGCCCCGGCAGCGCCAGCGCGCTCAGATCGGCCAGGTTGGTGAAATTGGTGTAGGTGCCGAACTGCGAGTTGAACAGCACCGGCTCCTGCGCCATCTCCGCCAGGGTGCGGATAGTGGGCGCGGTCGGCACCACCAGCGCGTCGAACGGCGCCAGCCGCTGGGATTTGCCGCGCCAGCTCGGCGCGCAGGTATTCCGCCTTGTAGGCGTCGCAGGCGCTGTAGCTCAGGCCGTTGCCGACGATGCCGCGCACCACCGGGTCGATAGCCTGCGGGCTCGCGTCCAGCACCTGCTCAATCGCCACCGTGCGTTCCGCCACCCAGGGGCCGTAATACAGCTGCTCCGCCAGGGTGCGAAACGGCGCGAAATCGAGGGGTTCCAGCGTGGCGCCGCTCGCCGTAAGCTGCTCCAGCGCGCTGAGCCACGCCCGCTCGGCCTGAACGTCACCGAAAAACTCCAGCTGGGCGGGGATGGCGAAACGCGGGTTGCGGCGGGGAATATTGGCCGGTGCGTCTGCGTAGCGACGGGCGCGAGTAGGCATCTCCCGCGTCATAGCCGCCCGCCAGTGCGTCGCGACGCTAACGCCGCATCGGCCACCGTCAGGGCGAAGACCGACACCGTGTCATTCAGCCGGCAGGCCGGCACCACGCCGCTGGCCGAGAACCAGCCTTTGGTCGGCTTCAGCCCGACGATATTGTTGAACCCGGCGGGCACGCGCCCCGAACCGGCGGTGTCGGTGCCCAGCGCGAACGGCACCAGGCCGCGCGCCACCACCGAGGCGGAGCCGGAGCTGGAACCGCCGCTGACGTAGCGGCTGTCGAAGCTGTTGACCACCGCGCCATAAGGTGAGCGGGTGCCCACCAGCCCGGTGGCGAACTGGTCGAGGTTGGTTTTACCGATGACGATCGCCCCGGCCGCTTGCAGGTTGGCGACCACGGTGGCATCCGCCGCGGCCTGATAGGTGAACGCCGGGCAGGCGGCGGTGGTCGGCCAGCCCGCCGACGTCGATATTGTCTTTGATGGCGAAGGGCACGCCGAACAGCGGCAGGCGGCTGAGATCGCCGGCTGATCCGCCGCCAGCAGCGGTTCAACCTGCGCCAGCAGCTGGGCCGGCGAGGCGAGATACAGCCAGGCGTTATCCTGGTTATCGAGTGCGTCGAGATGTGCGGCCAGCAGTGCAGGGATCTGCTGTGCATCCTGCTGTGCGCAACGTTGCCAATCCTGAAGCGTAAAACCGAAGGTCGATGCCATGAGTGAATTCCAGCTGGTATACAAGATGGCATTCAACAGAGCAAAGCACGTGCCAGAGTTGTAACTGAATGAAAACGCGTAGCTATTTGATGGGTAATAAGTTTTTCTGATGATTATTTGCACAATTGCGGCGCAGGCGCTGAACAATCACGGTGCGCCTGGGTAAATTTTGTGAAGAACGTGGCAAGAGCCGGTTGGCCTGGTTAGCATGAAGGGAGTCCGGCATAAGCTGGAGCGCAGCAATGAGGAGAGCGGAGTGGAGAAGTGGCGTAACTGGATGATAGGGATCTGTCTGGTCAGCACGGCCGGCAGCGTGTGGGCCGATTCGCTGGATCAGCAACGACAGCGCTATGCGCAGATCAAACAGGCGTGGGACAACAAACAGATGGACCAGGTTGAGCAGCTGATGCCAACGCTGCAGGATTATCCGCTCTATCCGTACCTGCAGTACCGCCAGCTGGCGCAGGATCTCGATCAGGAGACCGGGCTGGCGGTGAAAAACTTTATTCAGCAGTACCCGACGCTGCCGCCGGCGCGTTCGCTGCAGACGCGCTTTGTTAACGTGCTGGCGCACCGCCAGGACTGGCCGGGCGTGCTCAGCTTCAGCCCGGATGAGCCGAAGCCGGTGCAGGCGCGCTGTAACTGGTACTACGCCAAATGGGCGACCGGCCAGCAGCAGGCGGCGTTTGACGGGGCCAAAGCCATCTGGCTGCGCGGGACCGCGTTACCGAACGACTGCGACAAGCTGTTCTCGGTGTGGCAGGCCTCAGGGCAGCTGTCGCCGATCACCATCCTCGAACGCATCCGCCTGGCGATGAAAGCCGGCAACGACAGCCTGGTTAATTATCTGGCGAAAATGCTGCCGGCGGATTATCAAACCACCGCCAGCGCGCTGATTGCGTTGCAGCAGAATCCCCAGACCGTCACCACTTTTGCCAGCACCCTCGGCCCGACCGATTTTACCCGCATGGCCACCAGCTACGCCTTTGCCCGCGTGGCGCGTCAGGATGTGGAAAACGCGCGGGTGATGATCCCGCAACTGGTTCAGGCGCAGAAGATGAGTCCGGCGGAAGAGCAGGATCTGAAAGAGACGGTGGTGTGGCGCATGATGGGCGCCGATCTCACCTCGGAGCAGGCGCGCTGGCGCGATGCGGTGGTGATGAACAGCGAATCCACCGCGCTGATGGAGCGGCGCGTGCGGATGGCGCTGGGTGAAAACGACCGTCGCGGCCTGAACACCTGGCTTGCCCGGCTGCCGGTGGAAGCGCAAAGAGAAAGATGAGTGGCGCTACTGGCAGGCCGATTTACTGATGGCGCAGGGGCGCAAAGAGGAAGCGGAAGAGATTCTGCGTAAGCTGATGCAGCAGCGCGGCTTCTATCCGATGGTGGCGGCGCAGCGGCTGGGCGTGGAGTATCCGCTGCAGGTGGATCAGGCCCCGGCGGCGGACAATAGCGTGGTGCAGGGGCCGGAAATGGCGCGCGTGCGCGAGCTGATGTACTGGGGGCTGGATAACCTGGCGCGCAGCGAGTGGGCCAACCTGATCAGCAGCAAAACTCATACCCAGCAGCAGATGCTGGCGCGCTACGCCTTTGAACAGCACTGGTGGGATCTGAGCGTGCAGGCCACCATCGCCGGTAAACTGTGGGATCACCTGGAAGAGCGTTTCCCGCTGGCGTGGCGCAATCTGTATCAGCAATACACCAGCGATAAAGGCATCACGCCAAGCTACGCGATGGCGATTTCCCGCCAGGAGAGCGCGTGGAACCCGAAGGCGCGTTCGCCGGTTGGCGCCAGCGGCCTGATGCAGGTGATGCCGGGCACCGCCAGCCATACGGTGAAGATGTTCAACATTCCCGGTTACGTCGGCCCGAGCCAGCTGTTCGATCCGCAGACCAACATCAACATCGGTACCAGCTATCTGGAGTATGTCTATCAGCAGTTCGGCCACAACCGCATCTTCTCGTCGGCCGCCTATAACGCCGGCCCGGGGCGGGTGCGCACCTGGCTGAACATCAGCGGCGGCAAACTGGATGCGGTGGCGTTTATCGAAAGCATTCCGTTCTCGGAAACCCGCGGCTACGTGAAAAACGTGCTGGCCTACGATGCCTATTACCGCTACTTCATGGGCAAGCCGGATAAGATTCTCGCCGACGCCGAGTGGCAGCGCCGTTACTGATTTTGACGGCCCGCTGTGTTATGCTTCCGTACTCGTTAATGAGTACGGAAGCCTTCATGAGCCACATTCCCCTTCTCCCCGCAGCTTCGGATGAAGACATGGGACTGGCTGCGTTTCATCGACCTGATGCACAACGCGTTTTCCGATGACGTAGCTCTGCCCTTGCTGCAGCTGATGCTGACGCCGGATGAGCGCGAGGCGTTGGGCACGCGCGTGCGCATTATCTGAAGAGTTGATGCGCGGCGAGATGAGCCAGCGCGAGCTGAAAAACGAACTGGGCGCGGGGATTGCCACCATCACCCGCGGATCGAACAGCCTGAAAGAGGCGCCGCCCGAGCTGAAACGCTGGCTGGAAGCGCGCCTCGGGCGTAGCTGATCACTGCTGATACAGTGGGTGAGTGAACGGACAGAGCGCCAGAATCAGCGCCTGATGATAAACGCTGGAGCGGCTCAGCAGGCCGTGGGTGAAGACGCCAATCGCGCCGCCCTTGTGTTTGATGTTCTCCACGCCGGTTAAGCGCGCCATTTCGTCACCGAGCTCATGCCCGGCAGCGCAGACTCTTGTGCCATGACCTCCGGCGGCAGCGTAAGGCTGGCCGAGCGGGATTCGCCGCGCTGCTGCGGGTTCTCCACCACCATCCAGGCAAAGGCGCAGTCGCCTTCGATGCCGGCTTCAATCGCCACCCAGTAATCCGCCTGTGGCCGCACATGACGCGCATTCGCCACGCGCTGGCGTGCGCCAGTTCGCGTTTCGGCATCGCTTAAGGGCTGCGCGGCGACGCCGCTCTCGACGTCGACGGCTTCAATATGGCAGGATCCTTCGCCGAAGACGTCGTCGAAGGCCTGAGCAATTGCCCGGATTTTTGCCGGATTGGTGGTTGCTGCGACAACATGGTACATAACGGGTTTGATATCCTTCTGGCCGATACGCCGGGCAGCGGCAAAAGCGCCGCCGGGCCGGGGATAAAGACAAATTTGTCGCAGTATAACGGAAAAAAAGCATGTTACAGGTATACCTTGTTCGCCACGGTGAAACGCAGTGGAACGCCGAGCGACGTATTCAAGGCCAGTCAGACAGTCCGCTCACGGATAAGGGTGAGCAGCAGGCGCGTCAGGTGGCCGAGCGCGTCGAAAGCGCTGGGCATTACCCACGTCATTGCCAGCGATTTAGGGCGCACCCGGCGCACCGCGGAGATCATCGCTGATGCCTGCGGTTGTACGAAGTGACGCTCGATGCCGCGCCTGCGCGAGCTGGATATGGGCGTGTCTGGAGCAGCGTCCGCTCGACGGCCTGACGGCGGAAGAGGAGAGCTGGCGTAAAGCGCTGGTGGATGGCACCGAAGATGGCCGTATTCCTGACGGCGAATCGATGGAGGAGCTGGGCGACGCGCATGCATGCCGCGCTCAATGCCTGTCTCGATGCTGCCGGCGGGAAGCCGTCCGCTGCTGGTGAGTCACGGGATGGCGTTGGGCGTGCCTGGTGAGTACCATTCTCGGGCTGCCGGCCTATGCGGAGCGCCGTTTGCGTCTGCGCAACTGCTCCATTTCGCGCGTCGATCATCAGCAAAGCGCGTGGCTGGCTTCCGGCTGGGTGGTGGAGACGGCAGGCGATGTTTCGCATCTGGATGCCCCTGCGCTGGACGAACTGCAGCGTTAAGCGCGGTAGCGCACGGCGCAGAATGACTGCGTATCGGTGCGTATCAATGATCGCGTATCGGTGCGCATGAATGCGCACCCTACGAGGGCATGGGCAATGCGCATCGGCGACAAACGGTGGGGGTTATTGCTGCGGTTGAATCGGTGCATATAAATGATCGCATATCGGTGCGCATGAATGCGCACCCTACGGGAGCACGGTCAGTACGCATCGGCGACAAACGGCGATGCTTCTGTAGGGTCGCCATTCATGGCGACCATCGACAACGCCCGTTACTGCTGCGGACGAATCGGAATCAGATATTCGCAGCGAATCTCCATTGGCGGCTCGCTGCGCTTCTTGCCACCGTGCGTATAGAAGCGCTCAATATCCTGGCCCTGACGGCGCACCAGGCCGAGGGTCGGCATACAGGTGCCGTACAGCAGCAGAATAAACTCCTGCAGCGCAGTGCGCGGTCCCTGATAGCTGAACTGCACATAATCCCCGGCTTCCAGAATCACGCTCTGGTTTGACTGCATGCTCAGCGCCTGCTGGTCGGCCGGCAGCGCCGTGGTGTACAGCACCTCCTGCTCATCATCCTTCTCATGGCTCGGGCGCGTACCTGATGCAGCCCGTACAGCACCGGCGGCAGCGGTATCGACGTCTCCAGCAGGAACTGCTGCCAGAACTGGATGCGCATCTCGTTGCGGTAGCTGGAGATCTGCTCCAGCGTACAGGTATAGCTTTGCGTTGTGCCCCACCAGCACCGTCTCCGGCAGCGTGACGAACTGCGCTTGCGGCATCGGGTAATCATCGAGGCGAATCGGCGGGCGAATGCCGAACGAGTTCCACTCCGACGAGCGGCGATACAGCGCAGGCGTCTGATTGAACTGTTTTTTAAAGGCGCGGGTGAAGGTCTGCTGCGAATCGAAACGATATTGCAGGGCAATATCCAGAATCGGCCGGCCGGTCAGACGCAGCGCGACGGCGGCTTTGGACAGCCGGCGGGCGCGGATATACGCGCCGATGGCGTGGCCGGTAACATCCTTGAACATCCGTTGCAGATGCCACTTGGAATAGCCCGCTTTAGCCGCCACGTTATCCAGCGACAGGGGTTGATCCAGATGGCTTTCCAGCCAGCCAAGCAGATCGCGAATGATACCGGCTTGATCCATAAAACATCCTCATAACTCTCTGGTGGCGCAACGATGAAGTCACCGAATAGTAGCACGAATTGCACAACGGCGCGGGGGTGGTTTGCCAGTTAACTGTGCTACATCAATGCGGGTTGAAACCCGTTAGGTTTGGTTCTCGGTTCGATTAACAGTACATTACATTCACATCTATTCCGTTTGCAATGGTAACTCAATGACAATAGCTCGCAATCTTATAGTCACGCTGGCAACATTTATGTTGAGTCAGAGCGTGCTGGCCGAGCAGATTGGTTCCGTTGATACGGTATTCAAAATGTTTGGCCCGGATCACAAAATCGTGGTGGAAGCGTTCGACGACCCGGACGTTAAAAATGTAACCTGTTATATCAGCCGGGCCAAAACCGGCGGTATCAAAGGCGGGCTGGGGCTGGCGGAAGATACCTCCGACGCGGCCATTTCCTGCCAGCAGGTGGGGCCGATTGAGCTGAGCGATAAAATCAAAAACGGCAAGGCGCAGGGCGATGTGGTGTTCCAGAAACGCACCTCGCTGGTGTTTAAAAAGCTGCAGGTGGTGCGCTTCTATGACGCCAAACGTAATTCGCTGATTTACCTCAGCTACTCCGACAAAGTGGTCGACGGCTCGCCGAAGAATGCGCTGAGCGCGGTGCCGATCATGCCGTGGACCGAGACGAAATAAAAAAAACGGGGGCGGCCTGACGGCCGTTTTTTTGTTTCGCGACGGAC
>JBCNOY010000024.1:0-75535 GCA_039593615.1 Enterobacterales bacterium
GGTGACATTTCAGCTTTATCCAGCGCAAAAGTAAAACCTGCAGGTAATAACTTTTCAATTGCATGAAAAATAATGTTTTAATATGGGTTTAGCGCTTAACATTCTAACTGCTTATTCAGACGCATAATTACGCCTGCCCGGCATTTTTGCCCTGTTTTAACATCCTTAACATCTTATTTTCTCAGGCCCGTGCGGTTGGTATTTTGTCGCCTGCATGCCAACATGTTGAAGGTGCTCGGGTTATTAACCGCTTAACTGATGGAAAAGAGATAGATGCATTTCTCGTTTGTCCTTGTTTCCCCCGCTCGGCCGGAAAATATAGGCGCAGCGGCGCGTGCCATGAAGACCATGGGTTTTACCGATTTGCGTATTGTGGACAGCGAGGCGGCCCTGGCAGGATCCGGCCGCGCGGCGTGTGGCCCACGGTTCCGGCGATATTCTTGATAACGTGAAAACTTATGCCACGCTGGGCGACGCGCTGGCGGATGTCGATTTTACCGTCGCCACCACCGCGCGCAGCCGGGCGAAGTTTCACTACTACGCCACGCCAGCGCAGCTGGTAACCATGCTGCAGCGAGAAGCGTCAGTGGCTGGAGAAATCGGCGCTGGTGTTTGGCCGTGAAGATTCTGGCCTGACCAATGAAGAGCTGGAACTGGCGGATTTGCTGACCGGCGTGCCGATGGTCGGCGGATTATCCGTCGCTTAATCTGGGCCAGGCGGTGATGGTGTACTGCTATCAGTTGTCGGCGCTGCATCAGGTGGCAGCCGCGCCGGTTGAGGCGGCTAACGCGCAGCAGCTGCAGGCGCTGCGTCAGCGCTTTCATCAGCTGCTGGTGACGCATTGGAGGTCGGCGGATGATCCCAAAAATGGCTGACTGGCTGCAGCAGCGTTTGGGGCGTCTTGAACAGCGGGACACCGCCATGCTGCACCGTTTGCTGCACGATATTGAAAAAACTTATAGATAATTGCTCGGGAAAACCGGCGCCGGACAGTGAGTGATCGGGCGTCTGTGACGCTGCCTGAACGATCGCAATCCGTTTCGGCGTCTGCGGCGCAGCACTGCGCAGCAGTCACCCGAATTCGGGTGATCAAATTAAAAATTCGTTGACTTAAGGTGCCCGATCCTTTAACCCTAAAAGAATACAGCACAGACAGATAATAATGACAGAGTACACAACATCCATGAAACGCATCAGCATCACCACCATTATTACAACCATCACCATTACCACAGGTAACGGTGCGGGCTGACGCGTACAGGAAAAACAAAAAAAAGCCCGCACCTAAACAGTGCGGGCTTTTTTTTCGGCTAAAATTCAGGAAACGAGGTAGAACCATGCGAGTGTTGAAGTTCGGCGGTACATCAGTGGCAAATGCAGAACGTTTTCTGCGCGTTGCCGATATCCTGGAAAGCAACGCCAGGCAGGGGCAGGTTGCGACCGTGCTCTCTGCCCCGGCAAAAATCACCAACCATCTGGTGGCGATGATTGAAAAAACCATCGGTGGCCAGGATGCACTTCCGAACATCAGCGACGCAGAGCGTATCTTCGCTGACCTGCTGCAAGGGCTGGCAGAGGCGCTGCCTGGCTTCCCGCACGCTCAGCTGAAGTCCTTCGTTGAGCAGGAATTCGCGCAGATCAAACATGTCCTGCACGGCATCAGCCTTCTGGGCCAGTGCCCGGACAGCATCAACGCGGCGCTGATCTGTCGCGGTGAAAAACTCTCTATCGCCATCATGGCGGGCGTGCTGGAAGCGCGCGGCCATAGCGTGACCGTGATCGATCCGGTTGAAAAACTGCTGGCGGTGGGCCACTACCTCGAATCCACCGTTGATATTGCCGAATCAACCCGCCGTATCGCCGCCAGCAAAATTCCGTCTGACCACATGATCCTGATGGCGGGCTTCACCGCCGGTAACGAGAAGGGCGAGCTGGTGGTGCTGGGCCGCAACGGCTCCGACTACTCCGCCGCCGTGCTGGCCGCCTGTTTACGCGCGGACTGTTGTGAGATCTGGACCGACGTCGACGGCGTCTATACCTGCGACCCGCGCCAGGTGCCGGACGCCAGGCTGCTGAAGTCGATGTCGTACCAGGAGGCGATGGAGCTTTCCTACTTCGGCGCCAAAGTGCTTCACCCGCGCACCATCTCCCCGATTGCCCAGTTCCAGATCCCTTGCCTGATTAAAAATACCGGTAACCCGCAGGCGCCGGGCACGCTGATTGGCGGCGAGCGAAGCCGATGAGGACGGTCTGCCGGTGAAAGGCATCTCCAACCTGAACAACATGGCGATGTTCAGCGTCTCCGGTCCGGGCATGAAAGGCATGGTCGGCATGGCGGCGCGCGTGTTTGCGGCGATGTCGCGCACCGGTATTTCGGTGGTGCTGATCACCCAATCCTCCTCCGAATACAGCATCAGCTTCTGCGTGCCGCAGGGCGACTGGCTGCGCGCCCGCCGCGCGCTGGAGGAGGAGTTCTATCTGGAGCTGAAAGAAGGCCTGCTGGAGCCGCTCGACGTTCAGGAGCGTCTGGCGATCATCTCCGTGGTGGGCGACGGCATGCGCACCCTGCGCGGTATCTCCGCCAAATTCTTTTCCGCGCTGGCGCGCGCCAATATCAATATCGTGGCGATTGCCCAGGGCTCGTCAGAGCGTTCAATTTCGGTCGTGGTCAGCAACGATGACGCCACCACCGGCGTGCGCGTGGTTCACCAGATGCTGTTCAACACCGATCAGGTGATCGAAGTGTTCCTGATTGGCGTGGGCGGCGTCGGCGGCGCGCTGCTGGAGCAGGTGAAGCGTCAGCAGGCGTGGCTGAAGAACAAACATATCGATCTGCGCGTCTGCGGCATCGCCAATTCGCAGAGCGCTGCTGACCAACGTGCACGGCCTGAACCTGGAAAACTGGCAGGCCGAGCTGGCGGAGGCGAAAGAGCCGTTCAACCTGGGCCGCCTGATCCGTCTGGTGAAAGAGTATCACCTGCTTAACCCGGTGATCGTCGACTGTACCTCCAGCCAGGCGGTGGCCGATCAGTACGCGGACTTCCTGCGCGGAAGGTTTCCACGTGGTGACGCCGAACAAAAAGGCCAACACCTCGTCGATGGATTACTATCACCAGCTGCGTCTGGCTGCGAGCAAGTCGCGCCGCAAGTTCCTGTACGACACCAACGTGGGGGCAGGCCTGCCGGTTATCGAGAATCTGCAGAACCTGCTTAACGCGGGCGACGAACTGCAGCGTTTCTCCGGCATTCTCTCCGGCTCGCTGTCGTTTATCTTCGGCAAGCTGGATGAGGGGATGAGCCTCTCGGAAGCCACCCGCGCCGCGCGCGAGCTGGGCTATACCGAGCCGGATCCGCGTGACGACCTTTCCGGGATGGACGTGGCGCGCAAGCTACTGATCCTCGCGCGTGAAACGGGCCGCGAGCTTGAGCTTTCGGATATCGTGATTGAGCCTGTCCTGCCGGCAGAATTTGACAGCAGCGGTGATGTCGCTGCCTTTATGGCCAGTTTGCCGCAGCTTGACGACGCTTTTGCCGCGCGCGTTGCGAAAGCCCGTGATGAAGGTAAGGTATTGCGCTATGTTGGCAACATTGAAGAAGATGGCGTGTGCCGGGTGAAGATTGCCGAAGTGGATGGCAACGACCCGCTGTACAAAGTCAAAAACGGCGAAAACGCCCTCGCGTTTTACAGCCACTATTATCAGCCACTGCCGCTGGTGCTTCGCGGTTATGGCGCAGGGAACGATGTTACGGCGGCGGGTGTGTTTGCCGATCTGCTGCGTACCCTGTCATGGAAGTTAGGAGTTTAACATGGTCAAAGTTTATGCCCCGGCTTCCAGCGCGAATATGAGCGTCGGATTTGACGTGCTGGGTGCGGCGGTGACGCCGGTGGATGGTTCGCTGCTGGGCGATACGGTGACGGTGGAAGCGGCTGACAGCTTCAGCCTGAACAACGTGGGCCGCTTCGCCAGCAAGTTACCGTCCGACCCCCGCGAGAACATAGTCTATCAGTGCTGGGAACGTTTCTGTCAGGAGATCGGCAAAAACGTGCCGGTCGCCATGACGCTGGAAAAAAGCATGCCGATTGGCTCGGGCCTGGGCTCCAGCGCCTGCTCGGTGGTCGCCGCGTTGGTGGCGATGAACGAGCACTGCGGCAAGCCGCTAAACAACAACCGCCTGCTGGGGTTGATGGGCGAGCTGGAAGGGCGCATCTCCGGCAGCATTCACTATGACAACGTGGCGCCGTGCTTCCTCGGCGGCATGCAGCTGATGATCGAAGAAAAATGGCATCATCAGCCAGCAGGTGCCGGGCTTTGATGAGTGGCTGTGGGTGCTGGCCTATCCGGGCATCAAGGTCTCCACCGCGGAAGCGCGCGCGATCCTGCCCGCGCAGTATCGTCGTCAGGACTTGCATCGCCCACGGGCGTCATCTGGCGGGCTTTATCCACGCCTGCTACACCCGCCAGCCGCAGCTGGCGGCCAAACTGATGAAGGACGTGATTGCCGAGCCGTACCGCACGAAGCTGCTGCCGGGCTTTGCCGAGGCGCGACAGGCGGCGCATGGATATCGGCGCGCTGGCCTGCGGCATCTCCGGCTCCGGCCCGACGCTGTTCGCCCTGTGCGACAAGATGGCAGACCGCGCAGCGCGTGGCGGACTGGCTCTGCCAACACTATCTGCAAAATCAGGAAGGCTTTGTTCATATTTGCCGTCTGGATACGGCTGGCGCACGAGTACTGGGATAACGAATGAAACTCTACAACCTTAAAGATCATAACGAGCAGGTCAGCTTCGCGCAGGCGGTGACTCAGGGCCTGGGCAAAAATCAGGGGCTGTTTTTCCCGCTGGACCTGCCGGAATTCCAGCTGACCGAGATCGATGAGCTGCTGGAGCAGGATTTTGTCACCCGCAGCAGCAAAATTCTGTCCGCGTTTATCGGCGATGAAATTGCCGCAGGAGCTGCTGGAAGAGCGCGTGACGCGCGGCATTCGCTTTCCCGGCGCCGGTGACGCAGGTTGAGCGACGATGTCGGCTGCCTGGAGCTGTTCCACGGCCCGACGCTGGCGTTCAAAGACTTCGGCGGCCGCTTTATGGCGCAGATGCTGGCGGACGTATCAGCGGCGATAAGCCGGTGACCATCCTGACCGCCACCTCCGGCGATACCGGCGCGGCGGTGGCGCACGCGTTCTACGGCCTGAAAAACGTCCGCGTGGTGATCCTCTATCCGCAGGGCAAAATCAGCCCGCTGCAGGAGAAACTGTTCTGTACCCTGGGCGGCAACATTGAAACCGTGGCGATTGACGGCGACTTCGATGCCTGCCAGGCGCTGGTCAAGCAGGCCTTCGACGACGAAGAGCTGAAGGTGGCGCTGGGCCTGAACTCGGCCAACTCCATCAACATCAGCCGTCTGCTGGCGCAGATCTGCTACTACTTCGAAGCGGTGGCGCAGCTGCCGCAGGAAGCGCGCAACCAGCTGGTGATCTCCGTGCCGAGCGGTAACTTCGGCGATCTGACGGCGGGCCTGCTGGCGAAATCGCTGGGTCTGCCGGTGAAGCGCTTTATCGCCGCCACCAACGCCAACGACACCGTGCCGCGCTTCCTGAAAGACGGGCAGTGGCAGCCGAACGCCACGGAGGCGACGCTCTCCAACGCGATGGATGTCAGCCAGCCAAACAACTGGCCGCGCGTGGAAGAGCTGTTCCGCCGTAAGATCTGGCGTCTGAGCGACCTGGGCTACGCCGCGGTGACGGATGAGACCACCAAAGCCACCATGCGCGAGCTGAAGGCGGTGGGGTATACCTCTGAACCGCACGCGGCGATTGCCTATCGCGCGCTGCGCGATCAGCTGCAGGAAGGGGAGTATGGCCTGTTCCTCGGCACCGCGCATCCGGCGAAGTTCAAAGAGAGCGTGGAAGCGATTCTGGGCGAAACGCTGCCGCTGCCGAAAGAGCTGGCCGAGCGTGCCGATCTGCCGCTGCTGTCGCATGCGCTGCCGGCGGATTTCGCCGCGCTGCGAGGTGATGCGGTTTTTTTGGGGGGGGGGCATTTAGGTTGCTGAGAGTAACATCCCCTACGGGCCGGTCACATCGGCCCGTTATGCATTTTTCTGGCGGCGCGATTTAACGCGCGGGTTTTTAACAGACGCGCAATGATTTGCGCCGCTACGATTCAGGTAAAACTGGCGTTACTGCTCGTGGCGCTTAAACACCAGTTCGTTACCCTTACTCTCCGCCGCGTCAAAGAAATAGCCTTCGACGTTGAACTCCTTCAGCTGCTCCGGCTTCGTCAGGCGGTTCTTGATGATGTAAGCGGCTCATCAGGCCACGCGCTTTCTTGGCGTAGAAGCTGATGACCTTGAACTTGCCGTTCTTCTCGTCGAGGAACACCGGTTTGATCAGCTCGGCATGCAGCTTGGCTTCGGCTTCACCGCCTTGAAATACTCATCGGAGGCCAGGTTGATCACCACGTCATCGCCCTGTTCCGCCAGCGCTTCGTTGAGTTTTTGGGTGATCAGATCGCCCCAGAAGCTGTACAGATCTTTGCCTTTCGGGTTTTCCAGCTTGATGCCCATCTCCAGCCGGTACGGCTGCATCAGATCCAGCGGGCGCAGCACGCCATACAGGCCCGACAGCATACGCAGATGCTGCTGGGCAAAATCGAAATCGGCTTCGCTGAAATCCTCCGCCTGCAGGCCGGTATAAACATCGCCTTTGAACGCCAGAATCGCCTGACGGGCATTGTCGGGGTGAATTTCGGCTGCCACTCGCTAAAGCGGGCGGCGTTCAGGTCGGCCAGCTTGTCGCTGATGCTCATCAGCGAGGCGATTTGCGCCGGAGAAAGATCGCGCGCTTCGCGGATCAGCTGCTGCGAGTAGTCCAGCAGTTCCGGCTGGGTAAAGCGTTCGGTCGCCAGCGGGCTTTCGTAATCGAGTGTTTTGGCAGGTGAGATAAGAATCAGCATTGTGTCTGTCCTCGTTGACCCGCTGTTTTCAGGGGATAGATGGGGAAAAATGTCGCGACGAGTGTAGCAAAAAAGCTGCACGGATCGGCAAATCGCTCCCATTTGTTAGCGCTATCGTAAAGGGCACGCGGCGATGTTGCGCCGCTTAGCCTGCGTGATATTATCGCAACAGACCTGGTTTACATCCCCTGACAAGTGCAACCTGTCATTTTTCCGCTGCAGGCATGCTGTCGGTAGCGTGAATTATCCAGGGCACGTTAAAAGAGAAACACTATCATGACGGATAAATTGACCTCCCTGCGTCAGTTCACCACTGTCGTAGCTGACACCGGAGATATCGCGGCAATGAAGCTGTACCAGCCGCAGGATGCCACAACCAACCCTTCTCTGATCCTCAACGCTGCGCAAATCCCTGAATACCGCAAACTGATTGACGATGCCGTGACCTGGGCGCGTCAGCAGAGCAGCAACAAAGAAGAGCAGCTGGCGCTGGTTGCCACTGACAAGCTGGCGGTGAACATCGGTCTGGAAATCCTCAAACTGGTCCCGGGCCGTATCTCTACCGAAGTGGATGCGCGTCTCTCTTACGACACCGAAGCCTCTATCGCCAAAGCGAAACGTCTGATCAAACTGTACAACGATGCCGGCATCAGCAACGATCGTATCCTGATCAAACTGGCCTCTACCTGGCAGGGTATCCGCGCGGCGGAGCAGCTGGAGAAAGAAGGCATCAACTGTAACCTGACCCTGCTGTTCTCCTTCGCGCAGGCGCGTGCCTGTGCCGAAGCGGGCGTATACCTGATTTCTCCGTTCGTAGGCCGTATTCTCGACTGGTACAAAGCCAACACCGACAAGAAAGAGTACGCACCGCATGAAGATCCGGGCGTGGTTTCCGTGACTGAAATCTACCAGTACTACAAACAGCACGGCTATGAGACCGTGGTGATGGGCGCCAGCTTCCGTAACGTCGGTGAAATCATCGAGCTGGCCGGCTGTGACCGCCTGACCATCGCGCCTGCGCTGCTGAAAGAGCTGGCGGAAAGCGAAGGCACCCTGGAGCGTAAACTGTCCTACACCGGCGAAGTGAAAGCGCGTCCGGAGCGCATCACCGAAGCGGAGTTCCTGTGGCAGCACAACCAGGATCCAATGGCGGTAGACAAACTGGCGGACGGTATCCGTAAGTTTGCCGTTGACCAGGGCAAACTGGAAAAAATG
This sequence comes from Enterobacterales bacterium, assembly GCA_039593615.1. Classification (GTDB taxonomy): domain Bacteria; phylum Pseudomonadota; class Gammaproteobacteria; order Enterobacterales; family Enterobacteriaceae; genus Enterobacter. Next base: position 8,173 of record JBCNOY010000024.1, read on the forward strand.
ATCGGCGACCTGCTGTAATGGTCATTCCTGCCGTGGCGGCTGCCGGTCGCCACGGTTTTCGCGTTTCCCTCGCTGATGCTTTGTATTATCCTCTCTGCCATTCCCCTTTTTCTCACCGCCCCGCGGTCAACTCTGTGAATGGAACGGGCTATGGATATTTTACGCATTGGCTTAGTTTCCGTTTCCGATCGCGCCTCCAGCGGTGTTTACCAGGATAAAGGCATCCCGGCGCTGGAAGAGCGTGGCTTAGCGGCTGCGCTGACCACCCCGTTTGAGATTCAGACCCGCCTGATTCCCGACGAACAGCCGATCATCGAGCAGACGCTGTGCGAGCTGGTGGATGAGATGAGCTGCCACCTGGTGCTGACCACCGGCGGAACCGGCCCGGCGCGCCGCGACGTGACGCCGGACGCGACGCTGGCGATTGCCGATCGTGAAATGCCGGGCTTCGGCGAGCAGATGCGCCAGATCAGCCTACACTTTGTTCCGACGGCCATTCTTTCCCGCCAGGTGGGGGTGATCCGCAAGCAGGCGTTGATCCTGAACCTGCCGGGCCAGCCGAAGTCGATCAAAGAGACCCTGGAAGGGCTTAAAGCGGAAGACGGCAGCGTCATCGTTCACGGCATCTTTGCAAGTGTACCGTATTGTATACAGTTGCTTGACGGCCCGTATGTCGAAACCGATGAGACAGTGGTAGCAGCTTTTCGTCCTAAAAACGCGCGTCGCGAAACAATCTCCTGAAATTAATCAATATGTGACATAAGCTGAAGCGGCGATAGCGTGGTAACGGTTTTACGGTATAGTAATTTTTTCTTTACGATTGCTGTAAAAATAAATCCACAATACACGCATAATGGTTCGCTATGTCACATAACACCCGACCTCTGAATCGACAGGATTACAAAACCCTCACGCTCGCGGCCTTAGGCGGCGCGCTGGAGTTTTACGACTTTATCATCTTCGTCTTCTTCGCCGCCGTGGTGGGAGAACTCTTCTTTCCGGCGGATATCCCGGAATGGCTGCGTCAGGTGCAAACCTTCGGCATTTTTGCCGCCGGGTATCTGGCGCGTCCGCTGGGCGGCATCATCATGGCCCACTTTGGCGATCTGGTCGGGCGTAAGAAGATGTTTACCCTTAGCATCCTGCTGATGGCCGTGCCGACGCTGGCCATTGGTCTGTTGCCTACCTATGCCTCGATGGGTATTCTCGCGCCGTTGCTGCTGTTACTGATGCGCGTCCTGCAGGGCGCGGCAATTGGCGGTGAAGTGCCGGGCGCGTGGGTGTTTGTCGCGGAGCATGTTCCGGCGCGCCGCATTGGTATCGCCTGTGGAACCTTAACGGCGGGGCTGACGGTCGGGATCCTGCTCGGCTCGGTGGTCGCAACCATTGTGAATACCAGCATGACGCAGCAGGCTGTGCACGACTGGGGGTGGCGTATTCCGTTCCTGCTGGGCGGGGCATTTGGTCTGGTCGCGATGTACCTGCGCCGCTGGCTGCAGGAGACCCCCATTTTCCTCGAAATGCAGCAGCGCAAAGCGCTGGCGCAGGAGCTGCCGGTGAAGGCGGTCGTGGTACGCCATAAAAAAGCGGTGGTGGTATCGATGCTGCTCACCTGGCTGCTCTCGGCGGGCATTGTGGTAGTGATATTGATGTCCCCAGTCTGGCTGCAAAAGCAATACGGTTTCGCCCCTGCCGTGACGCTACAGGCAAACAGTATCGCGACAATCATGCTCTGCTTTGGCTGTCTGGCCGCCGGGCTGGCGGCGGATCGTTTCGGTGCCAGCGTCACCTTTATTGTCGGCAGCCTGTTACTGGCCGCTTCAAGCTGGGCGTTTTACCATCTGGCAGGCAGCCATCCTGAACAGTTGTTCCTGCTGTACGGCGTGGTAGGGCTGTGCGTGGGCGTTGTCGGGGCGGTACCGTACGTGATGGTGCGCGCGTTCCCGCCAGAGGTTCGCTTCACCGGGATTTCGTTTTCCTACAACGTGTCGTATGCCATTTTCGGTGGGCTGACGCCGATTGCGGTGACGGTCCTGATGGGCGTGTCTCCCATGGCTCCGGCCTGGTACGTGCTGGCGCTGTCGGTGATGGGGCTGGGATTAGGGATTTGGCTGGGGCAGAAGAAGGGATGTCGTGCCCGCGAGGCGGACACGACAGAAGGATCAGTGTTTTTCACCAATCGGTAGCACGGTGCGGTCAAACTGCTCGTTCAGCACTTCACCCATTGCAAGGTAGATAGCGCTCGCGCCGCAAACCAGACCAATCCAGCCTGCAACATGAACGATGCCTTCGTTATCCACCAGGTGCCCAATCGCCAGCAGGGCGAACAGCACGGTCAGGCTCAGGAAAACGAACTGCAGCATGCGGTTACCTTTCAGGGTACCGAAGAACATGAACAGGGTGAAGACGCCCCACAGGCCCAGGTAGACGCCCAGGAAGTGGGCGTTTGCCGCGTCTGCCATGCCCATTTTAGGCAGCAGCAGAATGGCAACCAGGGTCAGCCAGAAAGAACCGTAAGAGGTGAAGGCGGTTAAGCCGAAGGTGTTGCCTTTTTTATATTCCAGCAGGCCCGCGAGGATTTGCGCGATACCGCCGTAAAAAATGCCCATCGCCAGGATGATGCCATCCATTGGGAACATCCCGATATTGTGCAGGTTCAGCAGAATAGTGGTCATGCCAAAACCCATCAGGCCCAGCGGAGCCGGATTAGCCAACTTAGTGTTGCCCATAAGTCCTCAAAAAAATCATCATTAATATGGTGAAATGGTTAAACGCCCGCGCCAACTTCGATGGGGCGCGGGCGCGGCATCATAATCGGTCGCTTTCGATGCCGCTCTATGATCTCATCGCGGTAAGAAATTTAAATTTTTTTAGCTTTCCCCCTTGATGGATGCCGTCGCGACCCCATCTTGTAGTCAACCGCAGTGTGTGGACCTGAAAAAAATCAAATCTGGGCAGTTGAAACAGCACGTTCTCGCCCTTATTACAGGTTCACAACCACATGTTGACACTGAATTTTTAGTGGAGACGTTTAGATGGGTAAAATTATTGGTATCGACCTGGGTACAACCAACTCTTGTGTAGCGATTATGGATGGCACTACGGCACGCGTGCTGGAGAACGCCGAAGGCGATCGCACCACGCCTTCTATCATTGCTTATACCCAGGATGGTGAAACTCTGGTTGGTCAGCCGGCTAAACGTCAGGCAGTGACCAACCCGCAAAACACCCTGTTTGCGATCAAGCGCCTGATCGGCCGCCGCTTCCAGGACGAAGGAAGTGCAGCGTGACGAATCGACGATCATGCCGTACAAAATCATCGAGGCCGACAACGGCGACGCATGGCTGGATGTGAAAGGCCAGAAAATGGCACCGCCGCAGATCTCTGCTGAAGTGCTGAAAAAAATGAAGAAAACCGCCGAAGATTACCTGGGCGAGCCGGTAACCGAAGCGGTTATCACCGTTCCGGCTTACTTCAACGACTGCTCAGCGTCAGGCAACCAAAGACGCCGGCCGCATCGCGGGTCTGGAAGTCAAGCGCATCATCAACGAACCGACCGCGGCGGCGCTGGCCTACGGTCTGGATAAAGAAGTCGGCAACCGCACCATCGCGGTTTACGACCTGGGCGGCGGTACCTTCGATATCTCTATCATCGAAATCGACGAAGTTGACGGCGAAAAAACCTTCGAAGTGCTGGCGACCAACGGTGACACCCACCTGGGTGGCGAAGACTTCGACAGCCGTCTGATCAACTACCTCGTTGACGAGTTCAAGAAAGATCAGGGCATCGACCTGCGCAACGACCCGCTGGCGATGCAGCGCCTGAAAGAAGCCGCTGAGAAAGCGAAGATCGAGCTGTCTTCCGCTCAGCAGACCGACGTGAACCTGCCGTACATCACGGCAGACGCGACCGGTCCGAAGCACCTGAACATCAAAGTGACCCGCGCCAAGCTGGAAGCGCTGGTGGAAGACCTGGTTAACCGTTCTATCGAGCCGCTGAAAGTGGCGCTGAAGGATGCTGGCCTGTCGGTTTCCGACATCAACGACGTGATCCTGGTCGGTGGCCAGACCCGTATGCCAATGGTGCAGAAGAAAGTGGCTGAGTTCTTCGGCAAAGAGCCGCGTAAAGACGTCAACCCGGACGAAGCCGTGGCTGTGGGTGCTGCGGTTCAGGGCGGCGTGCTGGCCGGTGAAGTGAAGGACGTGCTGCTGCTGGACGTGACCCCGCTGTCGCTGGGTATCGAAACCATGGGCAGCGTGATGACGCCGCTGATCACCAAAAACACCACGATCCCGACCAAGCACAGCCAGGTGTTCTCTACCGCTGAAGACAACCAGTCTGCGGTAACCATCCATGTGCTGCAGGGTGAGCGTAAGCGTGCGGCGGATAACAAATCTCTGGGTCAGTTCAACCTGGACGGTATTAACCCGGCACCGCGCGGCATGCCGCAGATCGAAGTCACCTTCGACATCGATGCTGACGGTATCCTGCACGTGTCTGCGAAAGACAAAAACAGCGGTAAAGAGCAGAAGATCACCATCAAGGCATCTTCTGGCCTGAACGAAGAAGAAATCGAAAAAATGGTTCGCGACGCCGAAGCTAACGCGGAATCCGACCGTAAGTTCGAAGAGCTGGTGCAGACCCGTAACCAGGGCGACCATCTGCTGCACAGCACCCGTAAGCAGGTTGAAGAAGCCGGCGATAAACTGCCAGCGGAAGACAAAACTGCTATCGAAGCTGCACTGAGCGAGCTGGAAGCCGCGCTGAAAGGCGAAGACAAAGCGGACATCGAAGCGAAGATGCAGGCGCTGGCGCAGGGCTTCCCAGAAGCTGATGGAAATCGCTCAGCAGCAGCAGGCTCACGGCAGGCGGCCGGCGACGCTTCGGCGAACAACGCGAAAGACGACGACGTTGTCGACGCTGAGTTCGAAGAAGTTAAAGACAAAAAATAATCGCCCCTGACCGGGCGCGACGGCTGGCCTGACAGCCGTTGAAACCAGCACGGGCGTCGGAGATCTCTCCACGCCCGTGCTCGCATGTTAAGGGGCAGAAAAACCAATGGCGAAGCAAGACTATTACGAGATTTTAGGCGTTCCGAAAACTGCGGAAGAGCGTGAAATCAAAAAGGCGTATAAGCGCCTGGCCATGAAATACCACCCGGACCGCAATCAGGGCGACAAAGAGGCTGAAGCCAAATTTAAAGAGATCAAAGAAGCCTACGAAGTCCTGACCGATGCACAAAAACGTGCGGCCTACGATCAGTACGGTCACGCGGCCTTTGAACAGGGCGGCATGGGCGGCGGTGGCTTCGGTGGCGGCGGCTTTGGCGGCGGTGCTGACTTCAGCGATATCTTTGGCGATGTGTTTGGCGACATCTTCGGCGGCGGTCGTGGCCGTCAGCGCGCCGCGCGCGGCGCGGACCTGCGCTACAACATGGAGCTGACGCTGGAAGAGGCGGTTCGCGGCGTCACCAAAGAGATCCGCATTCCGACGCTGGAAGAGTGTGACGTTTGCCACGGCAGCGGCGCCAAAGCGGGCACCCAGCCGCAGACCTGTCCAACCTGTCACGGTTCGGGCCAGGTGCAGATGCGTCAGGGCTTCTTCGCCGTGCAGCAGGCCTGTCCGCACTGTCACGGTCGCGGTACGCTGATTAAAGATCCGTGCAACAAATGCCACGGCCACGGCCGCGTTGAGAAATCCAAAACCCTGTCGGTGAAAATCCCGGCCGGCGTCGATACCGGCGACCGCATCCGCCTGGCGGGCGAAGGCGAAGCAGGCGAGCACGGCGCACCGGCAGGCGATCTGTACGTTCAGGTGCAGGTGAAGCAGCACCCGATCTTCGAGCGTGAAGGCAACAACCTGTACTGCGAAGTGCCGATCAACTTCGCGATGGCGGCGCTGGGCGGCGAGATTGAAGTGCCGACGCTGGATGGTCGCGTGAAACTGAAGGTCCCGGCGGAGACCCAGACCGGCAAACTGTTCCGCATGCGCGGCAAAGGCGTGAAATCCGTTCGTGGTGGTGCGGAGGGCGACCTGCTGTGCCGCGTCGTGGTGGAAACGCCGGTTGGCCTGAACGACAAGCAAAAAGCAGCTGCTGAAAGAGCTGCAGGAGAGCTTCGGCGGCCCGACGGGTGAGAAAAACAGCCCGCGTTCCAAAAGCTTCTTCGATGGCGTCAAAAAATTCTTCGATGATTTGACCCGCTAATCGGGTGCGCAGACAGTAACAAGCGGAGAGGCAACTCTCCGCTTTTTTTATGCGCAGTTCTGCCGTGCAGATATTCAACGGCATTGTTTTTCGTCATTCAACGCTTTAACAGCTCATCTCCTGTCATAACGGCAGCATTTTCGCTAGCGGCGCAATTTATTGCGCGATAAATCGCGCCGCTACAAATATCGTGCGGCTTGCGACTACTTCAACAGGTCGCCCTTTATGGCGACCTGAAGCGGTGAAAATCCTCGCCAAAAAAACGCTTCCTCACCTTGCAAAAACCGGCTCCGTTTTCGCCAATAGCATTTTTCGGCATTGCGCCGAAAATATATCATAGGTATCTTGCAAGGCTTTTAATGAGAATGATTTTCGATAACATGCACCATCAGCGGTGTGCGGTAGCGCAGTAGCGCGGGACCGTCGCTGCAGGGAGAGAAACGTTGCCAAACCCGACTCACTATCGCGCTCCACAACGCGTGCGCAATGAATTACGCTTCCGTCACATCACCGTCGCCAGCAAAACGCGGGTGGCCGATGCCTTCTGGCGCATCGTCTTTAGCGGCAGCGATCTGGCGGGGTTCCACTCGCCCTCTTTTGACGACCACATCAAAGTGTTTTTCCCGGATACGCCGGGCGGTGCGCTGGCGCTGCCACACATGACCGACGAAGGCATCGTCTGGCCTGACGGCGTGCGTCCGGCGGCGCGCGACTATACGCCGCTGGCCTTTAACGGCAGCGATTCGCTGACGCTGGATTTTTACATCCACGACGGCGGCGTCGCCAGCAGCTGGGCGAGTGCCGCTCAGCCGGGCGATCGCATTGCGATGGGCGGCCCGCGCGGCTCATGCGTCGTGCCGGTGGATTATGCCTGTCAGATTTATGTCTGTGATGAGACCGGTCTGCCGGCGTTTAAGCGCCGCTATCAGGAAATGCAGGCACAGCAGATTCATCTGCTGGCCTGTGTTGATGAGCCAATCGGCCGCGCGTATCTTGGCGACCTGCCGGACGTCACGGTGAGCTGGCTCGGCAGCGGCAACATGCAGGCTGAGGCGCTGACGCCGCTGCTGGACCCGATTGTGCTGCCTGCTGATGACTACTTCATCTGGCTGACCGGCGAAGGCGCGGCGGTGAAACAGCTGAGCGATTACTTTACGCAGCAGCGCGCGGCGCACAGCGACCTGGTGCGCGCCGTCGCTTACTGGCATCAGAAATAACCGGCGCCCGCCCGCTGCCGCCTGTGTTGAATTTTACCAGGCACCAGACTACTATCAACCTCCCTCAACTGACCCCGGGAAGGCGATGAAACAGCAGCGGGATGTTCCAGAGCACGCCGATGCGGCACAGCGTGCCAGCTGTGCCGGCGCACGCAGAAAGCGGCGCGAAAGGATGCTGGATGCCAGTGATATTCGCCTGCTGATGCTGCACTTTCTGGCCAGCGGCGCGGCGCACGGTTATGAGCTGATCAAATCGGTGGAAGAGTTGTCGAAAGGCGAATATTCCCCCAGCCCCGGCATTATTTATCCCAACCTGACGCTGCTGGAAGAGATGGACGCCATCCGCGTGGTGGATGCCCAGGCCACGCGCAAAGCCTACGCGCTCAACGATGCGGGCCGCGCACTGCTGGCGGAAAATGGCGAAAACGTGGCGGTGATTATCGGGCGGCTCACTTCGCTGGCGATTCTGGTCAACAACCGTAGCATTCCGCAGGTGGAGCAGGCGATCCATACGCTTCGCTATACGCTCAATCACCGGTTATCGCAGGAGCAGATTTCACCGGCCACGGTGGAAATTGTCGTGGCGGCGCTGCAGGACGCGGCAGAGAAAATCGCCAACAGCTAAGCGCGTTACGGTTTCTTCTTGTCCACGTGCCCCAGTTCGCGATCCGGCCAGCAGACATCGCGCACCCGCTGCTTCAGTGCTGCCGCATCGGGAAAGCCGCCTTCCTGTTTGCGTTCCCAAATTACCTGACCATCGATGCTGATCTCGAACACGCCGCCGCTGCCGGGCTGGAGCGTGACCGCGCTGAGATCGCCGGCAAAGGTATGCAGCAGCTCCTGCGCCATCCACGCCGAACGCAGCAGCCAGTTACATTGGGTACAGTAGTGAATGGTTACTGCCGGTTTATCTGCCATCCTATCCCTCCTGTTAGTGCTTGATTAATCATGGGTTAACAAATTGTGCGCACAAAGATACATCTTGATGCAAATGATATTGATAATGATTACCAATTTCATTAAATTGTTTTCGCCATCATTTTACTCTCTATAAATCCCACAGGCATCCCTGCGGCGCCGCTGCCAGTTATACACGGCAGCTGTGCACTGAAGCGCGCATGACACTGTGCCACAGGTGCCGGGATCGATAACATTATCTGGCCAGCGTGACGCGCTGTTTCACGGTTTTTAGCATAAAGCCGTGGTTTTCTGGCAGCAAATAAGTGAGCGAATACTAACAATTAACCAGGTATTTCGCGCATGTCTTTACACCTTCAGGGAAATTTCCGGCAGCGTCTGTTTAACGTCGCTGTCCTTGCTTCAGCCATTCACGCAGCCTGCAGCTATGCCGCCAGCGACAGCAGTACGCTGGCGCGTTCCGCAGAGAACAACAGCAGCAACGAACCGGTAATGACCGTTACCGCACCTAAGCAGCAGGCCGGCAGCAAAACCACGCTCACCGCCAGCGATCTGCAAAAACGCGGCGCCAATGACTTCGGTTCGATCATGCGTTATGAGCCGCTGGTCAGCGCCACTGGCGCGGCGGGCGGTTCGTCAGCCGGTAAAAGCGGCTTTGACCGTGCAGGCTATACCGGCTACAACATTCGCGGTCTGGAAAGTAACCGTGTCGGTCTGGATATTGATGGCATTCCGGTACCGGACGCCACTGGTCGTCCGTACGTCAGTCGCGCCGGTAACAATACCTTCGGTATCGGTCGCGACTACATCGACCCGTATATGTTTGGCAGCGTCGAAATTGAGAAGGGCGCTACATCGGTGGAACAACCTAACACCGCAATCGGCGGTAACGTATCGTTTCATAACAAGTCGCCGGACGACTATCTCAGCAGCGATAAAACCCACTATTTCGGTTATCAGAGCGACTACAGTTCGGCAGATCGCAGCTGGCACAACGGCATCACCGCGGCGGCAGGGGATGATGAACTGCGCGGCCTGTTTGTTTACAGCCGCCGCGACGGCCAGCAGACGCGCAACAACAGCGGCGTAAAAGACGCCTACCCGGCCAACTGGCACTCGGATGCCTTTATGACGTCGGGCATCTGGCAGCCAAACGATCAGCACAAGCTGAGCGCCACCTTCGACTACTACCACAAAACCAATCACACCCACTACGATACCTGGGACAGCAGCAGCGGCAACACTATTTGGGGCACTGCGCAACAGCAGAGCGATTCGCGCCGCTGGGGCATTAACCTTGCCGATGAGTGGACGCCGTACAACGAGGTGATCGATACGCTGACCACGCGAATTTACTGGCAGCAAACCCAGGCGCACGACACCACCTGGTTACCGACCAGCGCCAGTCAGTACGGCTTCGTCTACTCTGACTACAACGTCGATACCTTAGGGTTTGACACGCGCGCCAGCAAAACCCTCGGCCGCCACGAACTGAGCGGCGGCGTCAACGCGCGCGTGGAGAACAGCGAGCGTCCGTTCCGCCAGGAGCCGAACCCGGGCACCTTCGGCACCATCACCCAGCCGCAGTCAGACAGCCGTTCCTGGACCGTGGCCGGTTATCTGCAGGATAAAATCAATTTCGATCTCGATAGCCACAATTTCGCGGTGATTCCCGGTGTGCGCGTTATTCATCAAAGCACCAAACCAAAGAACCTCGGCGATCTGACCAACGGCAGCACGGTGCTGACCGAAGAGCAGGTGGAAAAACTGTACGGCAAGACCAATTCAGACACCGAAGTGCTGCCGTCACTGACCTTCCAGTACGATATCAACCCGGCGCTCACCACCTGGCTGCAATATAAGCGCGGCGTGGAGTTCCCGACCACCAGCCAGCTGTACGGCTCGTGGAACCTTGGTTCAAGCTACGCCGGCAGCGCGCAGTATGCGCTGATTGGTAATGCCGATCTGAAAACCGAGACCAGCAACAATTTTGAGTGGGGTCTGAAAGGACAGCCGACCGACGGCATCACCCTCAATACCTCGGTGTTCTACAACACCTACAAAAACTTTATTGCCTACACCCGCTATCGCCGCGCCACCAACCCGGCGATGTTCGTCAATGTTCCGGCCAACATCTACACCAGCTATCAGGCTGAGAACCGCGACAAAGCCTACATTTATGGGGCGGAGATCAGCACCCGCGTCAACTACGGCAGCTGGTTCCCGACCGTGGATGGACTGAGCAGCACGTTCGCGCTCGGCTACAGCGAGGGTAAAGCGAAATCCCGCTATCTGGGCGACAAATACATCGATCTCGACAGTGTCGCGCCGCTAAAAGCGATTGTCGGCGTCGCGTGGGACGACAAAGCGCGCAGTTACGGCGCGGCGCTCACCGCCACCTTCGTCAAAGGCAAACAGGCCAGCGCCACCAACCGTGAGAGCTACAGCAACAGCGGGGCGGCCATCAGCGACGCCAGCAGCGAATACATGCGCGTGCCGGGCTACGGCCTGATCGATGCCACCGCGTACTGGCAGCTGACGAAAAATGTCAGGCTGAGCGGCGGTGTCTACAACATTACCGATCGTAAATACTGGGATTACCTCAGCAGCCGCACGCTGACCAGCGCCAGCGCGCAGGAGCGCAACGACATCAATCTGGCCGTGATGCCGGGACGCACCTGGCAACTGGGCGTGAACGTCGACTTCTAATCACTTTTCGCCCTGCGGTGGCGCAGGGCATTTTCACGGGAGCAAGCGCAATGCATCAACGCTATCAACACTATCTGGCGCTGAAAGGCCAGCAGCCAAAAATGTACGCGCGTGATTTAGCCGCGCTGATGGGCATAGGGGAAGCACAGCTGTGCGAAGCGCGCGTGGGCCACGACGCGCAGCCGCTGCGCGCCGATTTTCCGGCGCTGCTGACGGCGCTGGCGGCAGTGGGTGAGACCAAAAGTATTACGCGCAATGCCTGGGCGGTGCACGAACAGGTGGGAACCTACAGCAATCTGCATCTCGGCGAACATGGCGGGCTGGTGCTTAATCCGCGTGCGCTTGACCAGCGTCTGTTTCCCGCGCAGTGGCACAGTGCTTTCTTCCTGCGCGAGCAGACCGCGCACGGCGAACGACAGAGCATACAGATTTTCGATCGTCACGCTGATGCGGTGCTGAAAATCTACACCACCGCGCAAACGGAGATGCCGGCGTGGCAGGCATTGATTGAGCGCTTCCGGCTGGCGCACGCGCCTCAGCTGCAGCCGCAGCCGGTCAGCGCCACGCCGTTCAGCGACAGGGTGGATGCCGGCACTGTCGAAGCGGAGTGGCGTGCCATGACCGATGTGCATCAGTTCTTTGGCCTGCTGAAGCGTCACCATCTCTCGCGACCGCAGGCGTTTCGCGCGGTGCCGGATGATTTAGCGCGTCAGGTGAGCAACACCGCGCTGGCAACGCTGCTGGCCCAGGTTCAGCAGGATGGCAATGAAATTATGATCTTCGTCGGCAATCGCGGCTGTACCCAGATCTTTACCGGCACTATCGGGAAAGTGGTGCCGCTGGATAACTGGATTAACGTTTTTAATCCCACGTTCACGCTGCATCTGATGGCGGATCGCATTCACGAGAGCTGGGTGACGCGCAAGCCGGGCGGCGATGGCTTCGTCACCAGTCTGGAGCTGTTTGCTGCCGATGGCACGCAGATTGCCCAGCTGTACGGCCAGCGCAGCGAGGGCACGCCGGAACAGGCACGCTGGCGCGAGCAGGTGATGGCGCTGACGCTGACAGGAGCCGCCGCATGAAAGCGCTGATCCTGACACTGCTTGCTCTGCTGACGCTGCCGGCGTGGGCGGCGCAGCGCATCATTACTATCGGGGGCGATGTAACGCAGATCGTCTATGCGCTGGATGCGCAGGCGCAGCTGGTGGCACGCGACAGCACCAGCCAGCATCCGGCGGCGGCCACCAGGCTGCCGGATGTCGGCTACATGCGCCAGCTCAACGCGGAAGGCATTCTGGCGCTGAAACCGACGCTGGTACTGGCCAGCGCGCTGGCTAAACCATCGCTGGTGTTGCAGCAGGTGGCGGACGCCGGGGTAACGGTGGTGGAGGTCAGTGGGGATAACCGCCTCGACGCCATCACGGACAAAATCGCCACTATTGGCAAAGCGCTGCAGCGTGAACAGGCGGCCCGCGCGTTGATCGACAAGGTCAACAAACAGCGTGCGCAGCTACCGCAGCAGCCGCTGTCGGTGAAAGTGCTGTTTATCATGGCGCACGGCGGTTTACGCACCCAGGCGGCTGGTGCGCAGACCGGCGCTGACGGCGCAATTCGCGCTGCCGGCCTGATTAATGCCATGGGCGCGGTGCCGCATTATCAGCAGCTGTCGCAGGAGGGCGTCGTGGCGGCGGCACCGGATTTGGTGGTGGTCGGCGAAGAGGGGCTGCGCACGCTGGGAGGCGAACAGGCGATGTGGGCGCTGCCGGGCCTGCAGCTGACGCCGGCCGGCCAGCATCACGCGCTGCTGGTGATTGATGAGATGGCGCTGCTGAGTTTCGGCCTCGATACGCCGGACGCGATTTTGCGCCTGCGCCATGCGGCGGAAGCCGTGCAGCATGATTAACCGCCTGATGATGCGCTGGCTGATGTTAATGAGTATCAGCATGCTGGTGTGCATGCTGCTGGCGGCCAACCTCGGCGCGATGCCGCTGTCGCTGCGCACGCTGTGGCAGGCGCCGCTCAGCGATCTGGCCTGGCAAATCTGGCTCACAATTCGCCTGCCGCGCGTATTGCTGGCGGTGCTGACTGGCATGGCGCTGGCGGTGTCCGGTGCGGTGATGCAGGGGCTGTTTCGTAATCCGCTGGCCGATCCCGGACTGCTGGGTATCAGCAGCGGTGCCGGGCTGGCGGTGGCGCTCTCAGTGGTGTTGCCGCTCAGCCTGCCGCCGCTGCTGGCGCTGTGGCTGCCCTCGCTGGCAGCGTTTGCCGGCAGCCTGGTAGTGACGCTGCTGATCTTCAGCTTTAGCCGGCTGGCGCAGGGCCAGCTGGCGCGCCTGCTGCTGGTGGGCATTGCGATTAATGCGCTATGCGGCGCGGCGGTTGGCGTGCTGTCTTGGCTGAGCAACGACCAGCAGCTGCGTCAGCTGTCGCTGTGGGGCATGGGCAGCCTGACGGGTGCCCAGTGGCCGAGCCTGCTGGTGTGTGCGCTGCTGATCGTCCCGGCGCTGCTGCTGGTGCAGACGCGCGCGCGTCGCCTCAATCTGCTGCAGCTGGGCGAAGAGGACGCGCACTATATGGGTGTCGATGTTAAACGCACGCAGCGCCAGCTGCTGGTGCTGAGTGCGCTGCTGGTGGGCACGGCGGTGGCGGTCAGCGGTATTATCGGTTTTGTCGGGCTGGTGGTGCCGCACGTGATGCGTTTTTGTCTCGGCAGTGACCATCGCTGGCTGCTGCCGGGCGCGGCGCTGGCGGGAGCGATTCTGCTGTTGCTGGCAGATACGCTGGCGCGCACCGTGGTGATTCCGGCTGAAATGCCGGTCGGGCTGCTAACCAGTCTGCTGGGCGGGCCGTGGTTCCTGTGGCAGATTCTGCGCCAGCAAAGGGGGCTGAATGAGTGAGCAGTTGCAGGCGCGCGGACTGCGGTTTTGCCGGGGAACGCGTACCTTAATCGATGATATTTCCCTGACGCTACCGCCGGGCGAAATGGTTGCCCTGATCGGTCCTAACGGTGCCGGTAAGTCGACGCTGCTGCGGCTGCTGACCGGCTTTCTGCACGCGGACGCCGGCGAATGCTGGCTGGGCGATCGTCCACTGGCGGCCTGGCCACGCGAACCGCTGGCGCAGCGCCGCGCGGTGATGCGCCAGCAAAACAGCGTCACCTTTCCGCTGCCGGCTGCCGACGTGGTGGCGATGGGGCGCGCACCCTGGCCGACCGGTAACTGCCAGGCGGTGGTGCAGGAGGTGATGCAGTTAACCGGCAGCGCGCCGCTGGCGCAGCGCGACTATCGCTCGCTGTCGGGCGGGGAGCAGCAGCGCGTGCAGCTGGCCCGGGTGCTGGCGCAGCTGTGGCATGACGACGGCCCGCGCGGCTGGCTGCTGCTGGATGAACCCACCTCCGCGCTCGATCTCTACTGGCAGCAGTCCACTCTGCGCCTGCTGCACCAGCTGACGCGCAATGGCCGCTTCAGCGTCTGCGCGGTGCTGCACGATTTGAATCTCGCCTCACTGTGGTCGGATCGGGTGTTGTTGTTACACCACGGCCAGCTGGTGGCGCAGGGCGCGCCGCACGCGGTGATGACCGAACCGATCCTGATGCGCTGGTATCAGGCCGACCTGCAGGTGGTTACGCCGCCAGCGCAGGATCGGCCGCAGATACAGTTGCGGCCATAACTGCACCGGGTCAGGGCGCCTGGCGGCAATCGACAATCAGCCGCCCACGCACCTGGCCCGCCAGCAGCTGTTCTGCGCCTGCGCGCGCCTCACTCAGTGGAATCACTTTGGTCATCTGCTCCAGCAGCGCGCCGTCAACCAGCTCCGCCAGACGCTGCCACGCCTGCTGACGCAGCGGTTTGGCGCACATCACGCTGTCCACGCCGGCCAGCGTAACGCCGCGCAGAATAAACGGCGCAACGCTGGTGGGCAGATCGAGGCCCTGCGCCATGCCGCAGGCGGCGACCACGCCGTCGCGCTGGATCCCGGCTAACACATTGGCCAGCGTGTGGCTGCCGACGCTATCGATCGCGGCGGCCCAGCGCTCTTTCGCCAGCGGTTTGCCGGGCGCGCTCAGTTCGTTACGGTCGATAATCGCGGAGGCGCCGAGCGTATCGAGGAGGTAGGCGCTGTCGCTGGCGCGGCCGCTGGATGCCACGACCTCATAGCCGAGACGTGCCAGCAGGCTCACGCTGAAGCTGCCCACGCCGCCGCTGGCACCGGTAACCAGCACCGGACCGTGCTGCGGTGTGATGCCCTGTTTTTCCAGCGCCAGCACGCACAGCATCGCGGTAAAGCCGGCGGTGCCAATCGCCATGGTTTGCAGCGGGCTGAGCGCCGCCGGGACCTTGACCAGCCAGTCGCCGGAGACGCTGGCTTTCTGCGCCAGCCCGCCCCAGTGTTTTTCACCCACGCCCCAGCCGGTGAGCAGCGCAACATCGTCCTGCTGCCACTCCGGATGACGGCTGTGGATCACCCGGCCAACAAAATCGATGCCCGGCACCATGGGAAACTGGCGCACAATCGGCCCTTTATTGCAGATGGCCAGCGCGTCTTTGTAATTGAGGGTGGAGTAGCTTACTTCGAGGGTAACATCCTGATCGGGCAATTGTTGCTCTGACAGATCCTGCAGGGATGTGCGGTATCCCTGTTCATCATTTTCAATGACCAGTGCCTTGAACATGCAGCCTCCGGCTGGTTGGGAGAAGTGCGCTCCATAGTACGCTTCTGCCGCAGGGAGTGCCAGGCGGATGGGCGCGGCAGGCGGTCGCTATCGCACCGGTGTTACATTCTGCATAACTTTGCGTAATCTTCGACTATTCAGGCAGTTAAAAATAGACGCCTTAACTATTATTCATGTAAATCAATGAAGTGGCGCATTGGCGTTCTGCATCAAAATTCCGCGCTGATTGGTTGTTCCCGGTAAAAAAAGATGCCATCATGTCGCCCGAATTTCTTCCCCATCTTCATCGCTGAGGACGCCGCCATGTCCGGTACAATGCACATCTGCACTTGTCGCCGTGCGCTTCATGACAAGCGCGCCTCTGTCATCTGTTGTTCGCATTTCCCGCTCACCATGCGGTGAGGCTACGCCCCGTTCGCTGTTGGATATGAGTAAAGACAGACGCGATCTGGCTTTACTGATGTCTATCGGTTGCGGCCGCCGGACGTTATTCGCCGGGGAAATTTCCTCATTGCTGTGCCACTGGCACCCACTCATCCTTCATTACGGGGATTTGTGTTATGAACCCATTGAAAATTGCTGCCAGCGTAGCGGTAGCGCCAAGCCTGAGTCTCAACACCGCGCGCGACGTGGTGACGCTGGATAATACCGATTTCACCGACGTGGCCGCGGTAGTGGTCTCGCTGGCCGATACACGCAGCGGCGTGCTGACGCTGCTGCGCCAGACTGGCTTCAATCTGCCGGTGTTTGTCGCGAACGCCTTTGATGACGCGGTGCTGACGCTGCCGGGCGTGACCGGAGAGATCAACGGCGCAGCGGAAGAGTGGCAGGCGCTGGAGCAGGCGGCGCAGCCGCTACGAGGAGGAACTGCTGCCGCCGTTTTTCGACACCCTGAGCCAGTATGTGGAGATGGGCAACAGCACTTTCGCCTGTCCGGGCCACCAGCACGGCGCGTTTTTCAAAAAACACCCGGCAGGGCGGCAGTTCTATGATTTCTTCGGTGAGAACGTGTTTCGCGCCGACATGTGCAATGCCGACGTGAAGCTGGGCGATCTGCTGATCCACGAAGGGTCCGCCAAGCATGCGCAAAAATTCGCGGCGAAAGTGTTCAACGCCGATAAAACCTACTTCGTGCTGAACGGCACGTCGGCGGCCAACAAGGTGGTGACCAACGCGCTGCTGACCCGCGGCGATCTGGTGCTGTTCGACCGCAACAACCATAAATCTAACCACCACGGGGCGCTGATCCAGGCGGGTGCCACGCCGGTTTACCTTGAGGCCGCGCGTAACCCGTTTGGCTTTATTGGCGGGATTGACGACCACTGCTTTGACGACGCGTATCTGCGGGAGCTGATCCGCGAGACGGCGCCGGAGAAGGCCGACGAGGCGCGTCCGTTCCGCCTGGCGATCATTCAGCTAGGCACCTACGACGGGACGATCTACAACGCCCGTCAGGTGATCGACAAGATCGGCCATCTGTGCGACTACATCCTCTTTGACTCCGCCTGGGTGGGCTACGAGCAGTTTATTCCGATGATGGCCGGCTGCGTCCCCGCTGTTGCTGGAGCTGAACGAGAACGATCCGGGGATTTTCGTGACCCAGTCGGTGCACAAACAGCAGGCCGGGTTCTCGCAAACCTCGCAGATCCACAAGAAGGATAACCACATTCGCGGTCAGGCGCGCTTCTGCCCGCACAAGCGGCTGAACAACGCCTTTATGCTGCATGCCTCCACCAGCCCGTTTTATCCGCTGTTCGCCGCGCTGGATGTCAACGCCAAAATGCATGAGGGCGAGAGCGGGACGCAGGCTGTGGGCGGAGTGCGTCGAGCTGGGCATTGAGGCGCGCAAGGCGATCATCGCCAACTGCAATATGATCAAACCGTTTATCCCACCGGTGGTGGCGGGGCGGCCGTGGCAGGATCATCCGACGCACGCCATTGCCAGCGAGCTGCGCTTCTTCAGCTTCGAGCCGGGGGCCAAATGGCACGGGTTTGAGGGCTATGCGATGCCCGGGAGCAGTATTTTGTCGACCCGTGCAAGCTGCTGCTGACCACGCCGGGCATCGATGCCGCGACCGGCGAGTACACCGATTTCGGGATCCCGGCGACGATTCTGGCGCACTACCTGCGCGAAAACGGCATCGTGCCGGAGAAATGCGACCTCAACTCGATCCTGTTCCTGCTGACCCCTGCCGAAAGCAGCGAGAAGCTGGCGCAGCTGGTGGCGATGCTGGGGCAGTTTGAACAGCATATTGAAGACGATCCGCCGCTGGCGGACGTGCTGCCGACGATCTTTCCAGAAATACCCGGTGCGCTACCGGGATTACACCCTTCGCCAGCTGTGCCAGGAGATGCACGATCTCTACGTCAGCTTTGACGTGAAGGATCTGCAGAAGGCGATGTTCCGCAAGGAGAGCCTGCCTGAGGTGGTGATGAACCCGCAGGATGCCAATCAGGCGTATATTCGCGGAGACGTGGAGCTGGTTCGCATCCGGGATGCCGAAGGGCGCATTGCGGCCGAAGGGGCGCTGCCCTATCCGCCGGGCGTGCTGTGCGTGGTGCCGGGTGAAGTCTGGGGCGGGGCGGTGCAGCGTTACTTCCTGGCGCTGGAGGAGGGCATCAACCTGCTGCCGGGCTTCTCGCCGGAGCTGCAGGGGGTTTACAGCGAGAAAAAGATCACGGCTGGAAGCGCATCTTCGGCTATATGATCAAGCCATAGAAAAAGGGCCGGTTCGCACCGGCCCTTCTCATTTATCCACGCGGAACGCGTTACTTTCTGCGGTAGCTCTTCTGCGCGGTATTCACTTTCACCAGATAGCGGCGCGACTCGGCGGCCGGGTGCTTGGTGGTCAGCGTTTGGTACACGTCGCCCGGCTGCATGCCGTTGATGATGCCCACCGCGCGCGTTCTGTCGCTGGAGAAGACGCGCAGCACGCTGCCCGCACCGCCGTTATAGGCGGTGATCACCGCATAGCGGCGCGACGTCGGGGTTCTGAATGCCGCCGAGGTAGCTCATTCTTCAGCATCGCCAGATAGGCGGTGCCGGTATCAATGTTGTTCTCTCCGGATCGAACAGATAGCTGCGGCTCGGCGTGCCCGATTTCCCCTGCGCGCGGAAGACATCTTTCCCGGCGGTGTGCTGCACCACCTGCATCAGCCCCAGCGCGTCGGAACGGCTTACCGCATACGGGTTAAAGCACGATTCGGTCTGCATAATCGCCAGGATCAGCGACTCATCCACGCCGTACTTTTCGCGCGAGGCCTGGCGCACCATCGCCAGATATTTATGCGCACGTTTGTCGAGGTGGTTCGGCACCAGCTGGATGGTGACCGAGTAGATCACGTGCAGGCCGGAGGTACGTTTTTGCAGCTTGGTCTGCAGCAGGTAATCGGCAAAGTTCGCGGCGCGCCCTTCCCAGCGGATCGGCTGACCGGTGTTATCCAGCACCTGGCCGTACAGGAACGGCTCTTTGCAGATCTGGATATCGTCGGCATCGGAGTAGAGATCGATTGATGCCCGGATCGTCACCCATCAGCAGGGTTTTGATAATCGCCTGACGCAGTCGTGCGCGCGCCGGATCGGTGCCGGCGATGGTCTCGATGGTGATGGTACCGCTCATCAAAGTTGATGTGGCTGCGGGTCTGATAGGCGTCGGTGTATTTAACGTAGTCCTTCGGCCCGGCGATCAGAACTTCGTTAAATCCCCAGATGTTCTCGATGTTGTGGGCAAACTGCCCCATCAAAATGTCAAAACCGTTGGTGTCCTTAATCCAGGCTTCGTTGTAATCTTCGCCTTTTTTTGACGAACACGAGACCAGCAACGGCGCAACAAGGGCTAGCGCTAAAAGTTTTTTCATCATTCCGTGAATGCGTTGCCTGACTCGAAGTAAGAGGGCCTCAAGCGGGCCACCGCGCCCTGGCCAAATCTCGCTTTATTTTTCCGGCGGCGTATAGCCTTCGATGTGCACGTCTTTACCTTCGAACAGGAAGTTCACCATCTCCTGCTCCAGCAGCTTGCGGTGTTCCGGGTTCATCATGTTGAGCTTCTTCTCGTTGATCAGCATGGTCTGCTTCTTCTGCCACTGTCCCCAGGCTTCTTTGGAGATCTCGTTGTAGATGCGTTTACCCAGGTCGCCCGGATAAAGCTGGAAGTCCTGGCCTTCAGCGTCGCGCTGCAGGAAAGTACAAAAAATGGTTCTGGCCATACTCATTCCTCTTCGGTCAAACGGGTTCGCATAGTTGAACCTTGCCGGGGATGCTGCGCTAGCTGTTGTAACAGGCGCTCCACCGGAGCCGCCAGCCCGACTGATGGCGGTTGCGCTAAGTTATACCAGAGACCGGCGCCTTCATCCATGCACGAGGCGAAGGAGAGGACACGGGCAGCCACATCGGCACAATATCCAGGTGGAAATGGCTGAAGGTGTGGCGAAACGCGGTCAGCTGCGTCAGGTTATCGGCGTTGCATGCCGCGCTGCTGTCAGCCAGTCACGCAGCGCTTGTTCATCTGCTCGAACTGCGGGAAGCAGAACAGACCGCCCCACAGGCCCACTCGGCGGACGCTGCTCCAGGAACACCTCGTCGCCGTGCTGCATCAGCAGGAAGTAGCCGGTGCGCTCCGGCAGCGTCTGTTTGGGTTTCTTACCCGGATATTGCGCCCAGGTTTGGTTGGCATACGCCACGCAGAGGTTATTCAGCGGGCAGAGTTCGCATTTTGGTCTTGGAGCGCGTGCAGACCATGGCGCCGAGATCCATCATCGCCTGGTTAAAACGCTCGACGCCTTTCGCCGGGGTGACCTCTTCACTGATTTCCCACAGCCGTTTTTCAACCTCTTTCTTGCCCGGCCAGCCGTCCACGGCATAGCAGCGTGCCAGCACGCGCTTCACGTTGCCGTCGAGGATCGGGAAATGCTTGCCTAGCGACAGGGAGAGGATCGCGCCTGCGGTGGAGCGGCCGACGCCGGGGAGATCGGCCACCTCATCGAAGGTTTCCGGGAATTTCCCGTTGTGGCGCGTCGCCACCTGCTGAGCGGCCTTGTGCAGGTTGCGCGCGCGGGCGTAATAGCCGAGGCCGGTCCACAGATGCAGCACTTCGTCCAGCGGGGCGTTGGCCAGATCGGTCACCGTCGGGAAGCGCGCCATAAAACGCTCGAAATAAGGAATTACGGTGGCAACCTGCGTCTGTTGCAACATCACCTCGGAGAGCCATACTTTGTAAGGCGTTTTTTCAATTTGCCAGGGCAGGGTTTTACGCCCGTATTTGTCGTACCAGTCCAGCACCTGGGCTGAAAATTGAGAGGCTTGCATCATGAGCAGCGACATTTTCCATCGTTTGCGCGATAATCAGGGACGCAGATTGCAGCACAGCGTCAATCTGCTGTAAACCGGAACTTTTCCCAGTGCTTGCATCATGCGACTTAACTTTGGATAATGCCCGTTTCCCGAACATTCTCACAAGCAGACAACTCTTTTATGAATAACGACGTCATTTCACCGGAATTTGATGAAAACGGTCGCCCGCTGCGCCGTATTCGCAGCTTTGTCCGTCGCCAGGGCCGCCTGACAAAAGGGCAGCAGCACGCGCTGGACAACTACTGGCCGGTGATGGGCGTTGAGTTCAGCGAGCAGCCGCTGGATTTCGCCGCGCTGTTTGGCCGCGACGCGCCGATGACGCTGGAGATTGGTTTTGGCATGGGCGCCTCGCTGGTGACCATGGCGGAAAACGAGCCCGCAGCAGAACTTCCTCGGTATCGAAGTGCACTCGCCGGGCGTCGGTGCCTGTCTGGCCTCGGCGCATGAAGAGGGCGTTGAGAACCTGCGCGTGATGTGTCACGACGCGGTGGAAGTGCTGCACAAAATGATTCCTGACAATTCTTTAAACATGGTGCAGCTGTTTTTCCCTGACCCGTGGCACAAAGCGCGTCATAATAAACGCCGCATCGTTCAGGCGCCGTTTGCCGAGCTGGTGAAAAGCAAGCTGAAGCTGGGCGGCGTCTTCCATATGGCGACCGACTGGGAACCGTATGCGGAACATATGCTGGAAGTGATGTCGTCGCTGGACGGTTACAAAAACCAGTCTGCGAGCAAAGATTACGTGCCGCGTCCGGAATCGCGTCCGGTAACGAAATTTGAACAGCGTGGCCATCGTCTTGGTCACGGCGTATGGGACTTAATGTTCGAGAGGGTGAAATAATGGCAAAGAATCGTAGCCGTCGTTTGCGTAAAAAGATGCACATCGAAGAATTTCAGGAGCTGGGCTTCTCCGTTGCCTGGCGTTTCCCGGAAGGCACCAGCGTTGAACAGATCGATCAGGACGTGGATGCGTTCATCAATGAGGTGATCGAGCCGAACAGGCTGGCCTTTGACGGCAGCGGCTATCTGGCGTGGGAAGGTCTGATCTGTCTGCAGCAGATCGGCAAATGCACCGACGAGCACCGCGAGCTGGTGCGTAACTGGCTGGAAGAGAAAAAGCTCGACGATATCCGCGTCACCGAACTTTTCGACGTTTGGTGGGACTAAGTTTTATTACAGTATGCTGGTGCGCATAAATGCGCACCCTACAGGGGATTGCCCTTGCGGGGGATGGTCCTTTGTAGGGTCGCCATTTATGGCGACCTGGTAACAACCGCAAACTGTCTTGCTCTTTCCCGCACAGAATACTCAGGAGATTTCATGGTTCGTAAGGCTCTTCTCGCCGCGCTGCTGCTGACGGCAGCTCAGGCGCATGCTGACTATCAGTGCAGCGTCAATCCAAAGGATGATGTGATCATCAAACCCCAGAGCGTGCAGGTGGTGGGCAGCAACGGCAACCTTGAAATCACGCCGCAGGGCGATGTGCAGTTCAACGGCAAGGCGGTGAGCGTCGATAACGCCACGCGCCAGCAGGCGATTGACTACCAGAACGCGCTGCGTCGCGATCTGCCGTGGGTCGACAGCGGCGCAACCACCCGTCTGGAGCGGGGCCGCGTGGCGCTGGATAAAGTGATCGTCGAAAAACTCGGCTCGGACAGTAATGTGCGCAATCGCCTGACCACGCTGAACGGCCAGCTGAAGCAGCAGATGAACCGCATCATCGAGCATCGTCCGGATGGCCTGACCTTCCATCATCAGGCCATTGAGCAGGTGCGCGCCGACGGCGAGAAGCTGGTGCAGAGCACGCTGGGCGGGGTGTTGCAGGATAGTCTGAACGAGATGGGCACCAAACAGGCCGCCAGCGGCAGCAATCCGCTACAGGCGCTGATGGGCAACCTCGGCGGGCTACAGCAGTCGATTCAGACTGAATGGAACAATCAGGAGCAGGATTTCCAGAACTTCGGTCATGAAGTGTGTAACCGGGTGACCGCACTGGAGAGCCAGCGCAAGACGCTGATGCAGAACGTAAAGGGCTAAGCCAGCCGCGTTGCCGCTGAATGCACGGAACATAACGGCGTCATTGTTCTTCTGAACAGTGGCGCCTTTTTTATCCCCGCAGCTTTTAAGCCGTGATTTAACGGATTGTCTTAGATTCGGGACGAATCTGATAACAGCAAAATTTCCGCATTAATAACTATATCAACGGGCATTCAGCCTGTTGAACTTATTAATTTTTAAGGGAATTTTATGTTATTTTCTGACGCCTCTGCTTCCAGTTCACACCCGGTTTTATCACCCCCTGTGGTTATCGTTGCCGAGCGCGGCTGGTACAACGATCCGCAAAAACGCTGGCAGGGAACGGTGCAAACGCCGGACGCCGTTGAAGTCATCGTAACGGTTAACGGTGGCAATCCGCTACGCGTGCCGGTGATCAATGGCCACTTCGAGTGGATGCCGCCGCAGCCGATGGCCGATGGTGAATACCAGCTAACCTTCACCGCCGTGGATGCCGCCGGCAATCACAGCGCACCCACGCGCGTGGATTACAATATTGATACCCATCCGCCCGCCAGACCGATCATTGAAGCCATTGAAGACCACGTTGCCGGCGGCGTGGAGGACGGTAACAGCATCCGCCGTAACGGCTATACCAACGATGATCAGCCGGTGGTACGCGGGCAGGCGGAAGCCAACGCGCTGGTTTATCTCTATAATGGCAACCAACTTCTCGCCTCTGTGCGTGCCGATGCGCAGGGCAACTGGCAGGCGCAGCTCGATCTGCCGCAGGACGGAACCTATAACCTGACGGCGCAGGCCGAGGACCGCGCCGACAACCGCAGTCAGCCGTCGCCGAAGTGGACCTTTCATCTTGATACGCTTACCCCGGAAACGCCAACGTTCAGCTATTACGACGACAATCGCGGGCTGTATCAGGGCCAGTTTGGCCGCGGCAAACCCACCGATGATGTCCGGCCGGAACTGCACGGTGAAGCCGAGCCCGGCAGCGTGGTGCGCATTCAGTATGCCGCACCGGGCGGAAAGTGGGTTGTCGGCGGTACGGCCACCGTCGACAGCAGCGGCCACTGGCACTGGACACCGCCGCAGGATCTGCTGCCGGACGGCGACTGGCGTTTTCGCAGCCGCAGCAGCGATAAAGCCGGCAACGTCAGTCAATGGAGCGACAGCTGGACGCTGACCATCGACACCCGTATCAACACGCCCGCCATCCTGCAGGCTATCGATGACGTCGGCACCATCCAGCCGGTGCTGCCGGGCCAGACCACCGACGATAAGCGGCTCGATTTTTCCGGACAGGCCGAGCCTTACAGTCAGGTGACGCTGTACCAGAACGGCGTGGCAGCCGGCAGCGCGACGGTGGGGGCCGATGGCCGCTGGCAGATTACCCCGGACCGCGACATGCAGCCGGGTAGCAACAACTTTACGGTAAAAGCAGTCGATCTGGCGGGTAACATCAGCAACTATGCGTCCAACTGGGCGATTAACTATGACTCTGGCGTGAAGCACAGTTCTGGCGAAGAGAACTGGAACTGTCGCGCCAATACCAGCTGGCAAACCGGCCGGGTGTATCAGTACGGCGGGTTGAAAGTCACCGAACTGAAACATGGCACCAGCAACAACTGTTTCTATACCGGCATCATGAACCGGCCGGATGGTTATGAAAGCAAAGCGATTGAGATGCTGGATCATTCGGTCGTGCAGTTTGATTTTGGTGCCACCAATTACGTGGAGTTCAATTATGGCTATCTCCACAATTGCGATACCTACGTGGATATCTTCTCCCCCAGCGGTGAGCTGCTGGGGCGCGAATACCTGCAGCCCGGTGGCGCCAGCCGGTCTGAGCAAGGCCTGAACACCTTTAGCTGGCAGGCTCCGGCGGGCCAGCAGATTGGCTATATTGACGTCCATTCAGGTGAAGATCCGGATACCTATAAAAAAGTGCTGTGCTGGAACGTGCTGGTGAAGCGCGATGTGGGCTGGATTATTGATACTGTGCGCTGGGGCAAAGACGAGAGCCTGGTACAGCACCATACGCTGCCGGAAACGCTGGAACAGGAGGGCGCGCAGCTGCATCTGAATGATGTGCAGCAGTGGCTGGCGGCGCACAGCGGACAACTGCTGCAGGGCTTCTCTGCGCTGGTGCTGGAAGGAGAACATCAGCAGCTTGATTATCAGCAGCTGACGCAGCATATCAGCGGCCTGCAGCATATCGATCTCACCGGCTCAGGAGACAATCTGCTGCAGCTGGATGCGCAGCAGCTGTTGCAGCAGGCGCACCAGGATGTGCTGCTGCCAGAGCGCACGCGCAGCTGGCTGATTGATGGTGATGCCGGCGACGTGGTGCAGCTCAGCGATAGCACGCAATTTTATCAGCAGTGGCAGCAGCAGGGGACGCAGCAGAGCGGTGGCAAAGTGTGGCAGGTGTTTGAGAGTCTCGACCACAGCGCGACGCTGTTAATCAATAATGAGGTGATGGTCGCCTGAGCGTAACAGATGCAGCCGTGCGGTTTAGTACGGCTGCCAGCGGAAAAGGCGCGTGCCTTCTCCGCTGAATTTACATGAACAGCTCAAGAAGGGAATTGAGGAACAGTTTGCCGTGCTCGGTGATCTGCCAGTAATCATCACATCTCCGTGAGATATCCCTGGGCCAGCGCCTCGTCGATCTGCGGGCGAATCACCGACTCCGCCAGCCCGGTAAGTAGCGCTGAAACTCCGCGCGCGGCGCGGCTTCCAGCAGGCGGAAGCGGTTCATAAAGAACTCAAACGGTTTATCCGCCGCCTCGACGTCGTGCTGACGCTCCAGGTAGCGGCCTTCCATATACCCGCGCGGGTGACGGGTTTTGGCGGTGCGCAGAATGCGCCCGTCCGGGAAGGTCACCTTGCCGTGCGCGCCGCAGCCAATCCCGAGATAGTCGCCAAAGCGCCAGTAGTTCAGGTTGTGCTGGCACTGGTAGCCCGGTTTCGCATACGCCGACGTTTCGTACTGCTGATAGCCCGCGGCGGTTAGCAGCTGGTGGCCCTGCTCGAAGATATCCCACAGCGCGTCGTCGTCCGGCAGCACCGGCGGGCGCGAGCCAAACAGCGTGTTGGGCTCGATGGTGAGCTGGTACCACGACAGGTGCGGCGGGTTCAGGGCAATGGCCTGGCGCAAATCGTCCAGCGCCTCGTCCAGCGACTGATCCGGCAGGCCGTGCATCAAATCGAGGTTAAAGCTGCGAAGGCCAAGCCCGGTCGCCAGGTTTGCCGCGCGCTTCGCCTCTTCCGGGCCGTGAATGCGCCCCAGGCGCTTCAGCTTTTTCGGCTCGCTGAAGCTCTGCACGCCGATGGAGATGCGGTTCACGCCCGCGCGCTGATAGTCGACAAAACGGTCGGCCTCAACGGTGCCGGGGTTGGCTTCCATGGTAATTTCAGCATCCGCCGCCAGGTTCAGGCGCGCACGCACGCCGTCCAGCAGCGTTTGCATCGCCGGGCCTGGACAGCAGGCTCGGCGTACCGCCACCAATGAAAATGGTCTTAACTTCACGTCCCTGTGCGTAAGGTACATCGGCGTCCAGGTCGGCCAGCAGATGCGCAACGTAGTCATCGTGCGGCACTTCGCCCTTCAGCGCGTGCGAGTTGAAATCGCAGTACGGGCATTTCTGCACGCACCACGGGATGTGAATATAAAGACTCAGAGGTGGCAAATTAGCCATTACGCAGTGCTTCCAGTAACAGTTTCAGCGCGCGTCCACGGTGGGAAATCGCGCTTTTCTCTTCGCGGGTCAGTTCCGCAGCGGTTTTGCCCTCGGACGGGACAAAGAAAATCGGGTCGTAACCAAAGCCGCCGTTGCCAGCCGCTTCACGGGTAATCACGCCCGGCCAGCTGCCGTGGCAGACGATCGGCGTCGGGTCTTCCGCGTGACGCAGATAGACCAGCACGCAGTGGAACTGCGCGGTGCGCTGCTCGTCCGGGACGTCTTTCAGGGCGACAAGCAGCTTTTCCAGATTCTGCTGGTCGGTGGCGTCAACGCCGGAATAGCGCGCGGAGTAGATCCCCGGCGCGCCGCCGAGGGCATCGACGGCCAGGCCGGAGTCGTCGGCAATCGCGGGCAGGCCGGTAATCTGCGCGGCGTGGCGCGCTTTGAGGATCGCGTTTTCGATAAACGTCAGCCCCGTCTCTTCGGCGGAATCCACGCCAAGATCGGTCTGGGCGACCACGTCCAGACCAAAATCATTTAATAGCGAGGCCAGCTCGCGCACTTTACCGGCGTTGCCGGTCGCGAGAACAACTTTCTGCATGGTTTAGCGTCCGGCCCGCTCGGGAGTATGCTGTTCTGTCAGAGTTAACGACTTACAGCGGGATAGATTGCGGATTAAGGATTTTTACCTGTTTATGTCGCCCCAGTTCGCCTTTTTCAATGATGACCTGGCTTTTGGCGACGCGAAACTGTTTTGCCAATTTTTTGGGCAGGTGGGCGTTTCCCTGGCCCTCCCCGGGGGGGGGGGGGGGGGGGTTTTTTTTTCTTCCCCCCAACCCCCCAAAATTTTATTGCTGGGTGGTTTTGGTATAAAAAAAAAACAAAAAAACCCCCCCCCGGGGGGGGGTGTTCTTTCCACTCCCCCACAGCCCCGGCAGCAGCATATCGCCCGTGGACTGCAGCAGTTCAGCGATCCCCATGTTGATCACATAGAGCAGCAGAACCAGGATCATCGGCGAAAAATCGATGCCGCCCATAGACGGAAGCAGGTTACGGATTGGACGCAGCAGCGGCTCGGCCAGCTGAATCAAGGCATACTCCACCGGGCTACGGCCCTGGCTCACCCAGCTCATGAGCGCCATGACCAGCAGCACCCAGAAAATCAGCAGGCCGACGGTTTTGATCAGAATCAGAACGGCGGCAATCCAGATAATCGGCTGGAAGGTGATGACCATAAACAGCACGATCGCTTTGATAACGCTCAGAATAAACGCCACCAGCAGAGACGAGCTGTCGATGGGACCCATGGCCGGGATAATACGGCGCAGCGGTCCGACAACAGGCTGCGTGATTTTCACGACAAACTGCGAGAACGGATTGTAAAAATCACAGCGGGCCCACTGCATCCAGACGCGCAGCAAAAGCGCCATCGTGTACAGCTCAATGACCGTTGAGAGCAGGAAAGTCAACGTCTTCATGGCGTTCCTCAGGTTTCCTTATTATTTTGAGTAGTCGCGCGCACCGAAAATTGCCGTGCCGATGCGCACCATCGTGCTGCCTGCCGCAATGGCGGCTTCCATATCATCCGACATGCCCAGAGAAAGCGTGTCTACCGTGTGATAGCGCGCTTTAAGCGCCTCAAATGCTACAGCCATTTGCTGTGCCACGGCAAACTGCCTTTCATAACTTGACTCAGGCGCCGGAATTGCCATCAGCCCGCGCAGGGTTAAGCGCGGCAGTTCGGCCACCTTCGGCTGCCAGCGCATCCAGCTCGCTCAGCGCAATGCCGGACTTGCTGTTTTCGTCACTGATGTTGACCTGAATCAGCACGTTAAGCGCTGGCATCTCTGCCGGACGCTGGTCGTTCAGACGCGTCGCAATACGCAGGCGGTCAATGGTGTGACACCAGTCGAAGTGCTCTGCCACCAGACGGCTTTTGTTCGACTGCAGCGGGCCAATAAAGTGCCATTGCAGACTCGTCTTCCCCTGTTCCTGGAAGTAGCGAATTTTATCCACGCCTTCCTGCACGTAGTTTTCACCAAACGCCCGCTGGCCTGCGTCAATGGCTTCTGCGATGGCGCTCGCAGGCTTGGTTTTGCTGACTGCAAGCAGCGTAATTTCTTCTGGAGCCCGGCCGCAACGCGCTGCGGCGGCTGAGATTTTGTCCCGGACCTGTGCCAGGTTATGCGCAATGTCGTTCATTTTCCGAGGAGTAGTCTATGGATGTGGAAGAAATTGTGGCCCTTAGTGTAAAGCATAACGTCTCCGATCTACACCTGTGCAGTGATTCGCCACCGCGCTGGCGCAGGCAGGGCGGGCTTGAGCCGGTACCGCTTCGCACACCTTGCCTGACGCGCTGGCGGGCAGGCCTTGTTAGAAAGCGTGGCTCAACGATGAGCAGCAGGGCATATGGTGGGCCAGCGGGCAGGTGGATTTTGCCGCGACGGTGGCGGGAGGTCAGCGCCTGCGCGGCAGTGCCTGTTAAGCCAGCGTCGGCGGATGTCTCTGTGCGCTGCGGCTGATTGCCGCGTCAGCCTGTCCGTTAGCTCGCCTGCAGCTGCCGGCCGTGGTGCCCTCCCTGAACTGTTAACCAATGAGGCCGGGCTGATTCTGGTGACGGGGGCGACCGGCAGCGGTAAATCCACGACGCTGGCGGCGATGGTCGATTTTCTCAACCGCCATGCACTGACGGCCATATCCTCACGCTCGAAGATCCGGTGGAATTTATCTACCAGAGCGAGCGTTGCCTGATCCAGCAGCGGGAGATTGGCCAGCACAGCCCGTCATTTGCCGACGCGCTGCGCAGCGCCTGCCAGGATCCGGACGTGATTCTGCTGGGGGAGCTGCGCGACAGCGAAACGATCCGCCTGGCGCTGACGGCGGCGGAGACCGGGCATCTGGTGCTGGCGACGCTGCATACGCGCGGGGCATCGCAGGCGATGGAGCGGCTGGTCGATACGTTCCCGGCGCAGGAGAAAGATCCGGTGCGTAACCAGCTGGCCGGCAGCCTGCGGGCGGTGCTGGCGCAAAAGCTGCTTCCCGATCTTCAGGGCGGGCGCGTCGCGCTGTATGAACTGCTGGTGAATACCGCCGGCGGCGGCGAATCTAATTCGTGAAGGGAAAACGTGGCAACTGCCCGGCATCATTCAAACCGGTCAGCAGGCAGGCATGCAGAACTTTGAGGCCAGAGCGATCGTGGCCCGGCGTGAGACGGGATTGGTTGCGCGAGGGGCGTGCCCTGTAGAACCGCCGACACGGCGGCGCGAAACCGCGCGGCCGCGTCCGGGCTGCTTAAAAGCCCTGCTCGAAATAGCTTTCGAGGATGATGACGGCAGAAGCGGAGTCGACGCTGCCTTTGTTCAGCGCCCGGAAGCCGCCGTGCTCAAACAGATCCGCGCGCGCTTCGACGGTGCTCAGACGCTCATCGTGCAGCTTCACGGAGACGCCAAAGCGGCCATGGATTTTGTTGGCGAACTTGCGCGCCCGGGCGGTCAGCGGCTGTTCGGTGCCGTCCATGTTCAGCGGCAGCCCAACAATCACGTCATCCGGCTGCCACTCTTTGAGCAGGCGCTCAATGAGGTTCCAGTCCGGCGTGCCGTCGTTGGCCTTCAGGGCCGTAAGCGGGCGCGCGGTACCGGTGATGCGCTGCCCCACGGCGACGCCGATGCTTTTGGTGCCAAAATCGAAGGCCAGAAGCGTTCCGCTCATCAGGCGTGCCCCGCTACGCCAGGCATGGTCAGAATATCAATACCAATCAGTTTCGCCGCGTCGCGCCAGCGATCGGCGATCGGCGTTTTAAACAGGATATTCATGTCCGCAGGCGCGGTGAGCCAGGCGTTATCGAGGATCTCCTGCTCAAGCTGGCCTTTCTCCCACGACGAATAGCCCAGCGCCACCAGCACTTCAGAAGGCTGCTCTGCGGTGCCCAGCGTTTCGAGCACGTCGCGCGAGGTGGTGATAACGGTGTTGTCGGAAATGCGAATGCTGGAAGAGAATACCGGCGGCGTATGCAGGATAAAACCGCGATCTTCTGCAAGAGGTCCACCCAGCATCACGGGTTTATCAAGCCGGATTTCCGGCAGTCGCGCTTCAGCCGGGATT
This sequence comes from Enterobacterales bacterium, assembly GCA_039593615.1. Taxonomy (GTDB): domain Bacteria; phylum Pseudomonadota; class Gammaproteobacteria; order Enterobacterales; family Enterobacteriaceae; genus Enterobacter. The sequence continues at coordinate 39,043 of JBCNOY010000024.1, forward strand.
TTCAGCTTGTCCAGAATCCCTTCAACCTGAAGATTTTCCAGCGGTTTATTAATGATAATACCCATCGCGCCGTCTTCATTGTATTCACAAATATAAACCACGGCGCGGCGAAAAATCGGGTCCTGGAGAGCAGGCATGGCAATAAGAAAGTGATGCTGTAAATTCATTGTCAGAGGTAGAGGCTGGTTTACGGCTGGAAAAATAGCCGGTGGCTGAAGGCGGCTGCACCGGCTATGGGTGACAACTCAGGGCGGCGCTGTCACTCCTGCGGTATTGTTAGGTTATTTTTGTAAACGTTTTTCGATAGCGTCCATCAGCATGCCGGTGATCGAGATCGGGAATTCCGCCTCAATTTCACGAATGCAGGTCGGGCTGGTGACGTTCACTTCGGTCAGGCGATCGCCGATGATATCCAGGCCGACGAAGATCAGCCCTTTGGCTTTCAGCGTCGGGCCAACGCGGCGGGCAATTTCCCAGTCGCTTTCGGTCAGCGGACGCGGCTTCGCCGCGGCCACCGGCCGCCAGGTTGCCACGGGTTTCGCCACCCTGCGGGATGCGCGCCAGGCAGTAAGGCACCGGTTCGCCATCCACCACCAGAACGCGTTTGTCGCCGTCTTTGATCGCCGGAAGATAGTTCTGCGCCATGCAGAATAACGTGACCGTGGTTCGGTCAGCGTTTCGGCAATCACGCCAATGTTCGGATCGCCTCCCTTCACGCGGAAAATCGACGCGCCGCCCATGCCGTCCAGCGGCTTCATGATGATGTCGCCGTGCTTCTGCCAGAATTCCTTCAGCTGCGCTTTGCTGCGGGTCACCAGCGTTTCCGGCGTCAGGTCAGAGAACCAGGCGGTGTAGAGCTTCTCGTTGCAGTCGCGCAGGCTCTGCGGCTTGTTGACGATCAGCGTGCCTTTCTCTTCGGCACGCTCGAGAATATAGGTTGCAGTAGATGTACTCGGTGTCGAACGGCGGATCTTTACGCATCAGGATGACGTTGAGATCGGCCAGCGCAATAGTCCTGCTCGGTGCCGAACTCATACCATTTGTCGTAGTTCTGCTCGACGTTAAGCATGCGGGTGCGGGCGCGGGCTTCACCGTTGATCAGGTAAAGATCGTTCATCTCCATATAGTGGAGTTCATAGCCGCGACGCTGCGCTTCCAGCAGCATGGCGAAGCTGGAATCTTTCTTGATGTTGATGTTTGCGATGGGGTCCATCACGATGCCGAGCTTGATCATTCTTCTCTCCAATAATGCGTTCAACCCAGATCGCCAAACCGTACCTGTAGCGCGGTAATGGCCGTGAGTGCCGTTGTCTCAGTGCGCAGAACGCGTGGTCCCAACAGAATATCAGTAAACTGGTAACGTGCCGTCATCGCAATTTCGTCCGCCGACAGGCCGCCTTCGGGGCCAATCAGCAGGCGAACGCGCTCAACGGGCAGCGGCAGCGTATTGATGCTGGCGCTGGCGCGCGGATGAAGATTGAGCTTCAGCCCGCTGTCCTCTTCTGCACACCAGTCCTCCAGGTCCATCGCCGGGCGGATCTCCGGAATACGGTTGCGGCCGCACTGTTCGCAAGCCGCGATGGCAATTTTCTGCCACTGCTGGATCTTTTTGTTCAGACGTTCCGCATCCAGTTTAACGCCACAGCGCTCAGAAAAAAGTGGCGTAATGAGGCTTACACCCAGTTCAATGGATTTCTGGATCGTGAACTCCATTTTCTCGCCGCGCGACATCACCTGGCCCAGATGGATGTGCAGCGGTGATTCCCGGTCATCCACTTCACCGCGCAGGACGTTCACGTGTACGCTTTTTTTATCTGCCCGCGTAATTTCGGCGTCGAAAACCTGGTTCGAGCCGTCGAACAGCTGTATTGCCTGACCTGCGCCCATGCGCAGCACGCGGCCAACGTGGTTGGCGGCGTCATCAGACAGGGCGATTTCGCGGCCTGCGGTAATCAGTTCAGGATGGTAAATGCGGGGAATGCGCATAGTCAGAATTCCGTGTCTCATACGATGTAAGCGAATTGCCGCTAGTGTAGGTTAGCTCTTTTGCGCCTGGCAAGCCCGCTGGACGTAAGGGTTGTGATTCCCCTGGACTCTGGCGATACGTTCGTCGCGCTGGCATTCCCACTCCGTCACCGGGTACTGCTTGTCCCAGGCGTTGAACAGCTGCGTCTGCTGGCGGGAAAGGTTGAGATCGTAACGGTCACGCATATAGAAATAGGTGCGGGCAATGCTGCCGCGCGCGCGGGCAGGGGGCTCGGCGACTTTCTCTTTAAAATCAATCTTCATACCGCACTGGCCATACTGGCCTTCGCCACCGTTCCACTGGCTGTACATGAAGTTACCCCGGTCGCCGTTCACTTCGCCCACCGCGGGCTGCAGGTTATGCATGTCGCTTTCCATCTGGCGGTAAACCGGGTCTTTGGCGCAGTTTTTACGTCCGCCATCCTGCCAGCACTGGCGCTGGTGGCCAAACTGCCAGGCCGGAACGACATGTTCCCATTCAATACGGCTGGCGCGGTTTTCGTTTTTACGCACCTTGTAGCCGCAGGATTCAAGGTCAACGACCCCTTTTTTACCCTGCCAGTTAATTTTACAGCCGCAGTAGAAATCGCCCGGCACGTCGGCGTTGACCTTAACACCGGCCGCTTTGGCCTGAGAGAAACTGGTGATACCGTCGGCCAGGGCGTGGCCTGAGAGCGCTGTCGTCAAAAAGGCGACCGCAAGAGAAAAATTACGGGACATCTTACACTCCGTGTCAAAACGAGCCCGCAACGTAACGAATGTTGTTCCTGTATGCAATCAGTCAGATCAGGAAAGTTCCTGAAAGTTCAGATGATTATTCCGCAACCAGCGGCTCGCCGCATTTGACGCAGCGGTAGGTCGCCTCGCCGCGCACCACGCGATTATGGCGGCGGACGGTAAGCTGGTGCTGCTGGCACCGACAGCGGTAGGGGAAGGTATTGCGGCGTACCGATTCCAGTTCGAACTGATGCGTGCGGCGGGCCGGAACGCCGAGCACCGCCTCCATCATCCACTTCCACTCTTTTCCGTGCGGCGCGACGCGGCCGAAGTGTTTCCACACCAGCAGATGCGCCAGCTCGTGCGGCACCACTTCATCGATAAACGCCTGCTGGTTTTCCATCATCAGCACCGGGTTAAGGCGGATTTCCTACTGCTCCAGCCAGGCGGTGCCGGCGGCGGTGCCACGCTGCTGATAGACGAGCTTTGGTTCGTCGAAAGTGGCGTTCGAGTTGTTTGCCTGGGCCAGCTGCAATTTTTCCCGCAGGCTGCGCATAACGGCCTGCTGAATGGCGATGGGGAGACGGGGTGCTTTCATAGGGGCAGAGCATAAAGCGCGCGGCGGGGACGCAACTGCAGGCGCACAGGCGGCAGATAAAAAGAGGCGCCTCCCTGCGGCAGCCCAGGTTAACGCGTCGTGGTGCGGCCGATTTCGCGCAGAGGACGACCTTTCATCAGGTTACGTTCAATATGTTCCAGCGACACGTGTTTGGTTTCTGGAACCAGCCAGATGGTCAGCACAATAAAGAAGATGTTCAGACCGGCGTAGACCCAGAAGGTGTTCGCATTGCCCAGGGTGTTGAGCATGGTCAGGAACGTTGCGCCGACGATCATGTTGGCAATCCAGTTGGTTGCGGTAGAGCAGGTGATACCAAAATCACGCCCTTTCAGCGGCTGGATTTCAGAGCACAGCACCCAGATCAGCGGACCGGCGCTCATCGCAAACCCGACGATAAACATCAGCAGCATGCCGACCGCAAAGTACTGGGCGGTTGGGGAGTGAATGCCCACATGCATCATGGTACCGAGGACGCCCATACCGGCCGCCATCACCAGGAAGCCCAGCGTCAGGGTTGGCTTACGTCCCCAGCGGTCCACCAGACCGATGGCGATAAAGGTCGCCAGCACGTTGGTCAGACCCACGATGACGGTCCCCCACATCTGCTCGGTGGTGTTGGTATAACCCGCCAGCTCAAAGATTTTCGGCGCGTAGTACATGATGACGTTCATCCCGGTGAACTGCTGCATCACCTGCAGCAGCACGCCGAGGAACACCGCGCGGCGGAAGTTGCTGTTCTCTTTAAACAGCGCCCAGCCGGACTGTTTGACCTTCAGGCTTTCGCGGATCTCTTCCAGCTCGTTTTTCGCTTCCGCGCTGGTATCGCGCAGGCGCATCAGCACGCGTTCGGCATCGTGGAAGCGGACGTTTTGCGGCAAACCAGCGCGGGCTGTCCGGCAGGAAGAAGACGCCAATCAGCAGCAGAACCGCCGGAATGATGATCACGCCGAGCATCCAGCGCCATGCGCCGCTGTAGCTAAACGCCGTATCGGAAAGGTACGCGCCCAGAATACCGATGGTGATCATCAGCTGATACATCGAAATCATACTGCCGCGGATTTTCTCCGGCGCGATTTCAGACAGGTAAAGCGGGGCGGTATAGGACGCCACGCCCACGGCCAGACCGAGCAGCACGCGGGAAACCAGCAGGACCTCAACGTTAGGCGCTGCGGCAGAGAAGAGTGAGCCGGCAACGAACAGGATCGCGCCGATCATCAGGCTCTTTTTACGTCCGAGCTTGAAGGAGAGCCAGCCGCTGCCGACGGCCCCGACGGCAGCGCCAAACATCATGGAGCTGACCACCCACTCCTGGGTGTGTGCGCTAATCTGGAACTCTTCAGTGATGAAAGGTAATGCACCGGCAATCACGCCGATATCCAGGCCAAAAAGTAATCCTGCCAGGGCGGCGAGGAAACAGACGAAGAATGTCATCGCCTTGTTGGACGTACGCCCCTGTTTTTTATTGTCAGGCATTATGCCCTCCAGTTGGGTTATCAGTTTTATTGATGTTAAGGGTAGGTGAGCGACCCGTAAAAATATGTGAGATTAATCACATTGGTGTAATCGGTTACACTCGGTGAAACCTGTAACCGGGTAGATAGAAGTCGAATAAATATGGCTATAGACGACGCTGAAAATAACGCAATCAGACTGCTGAAAAATCTCTAAATTGAAGATATTAAAAGGATTTCAAAATGTAGATCGGTAACACTGTGTTGTAAGCGCAGTGCGAGGACAGTGTAGACAGAGCTGAAGAAATGCGCCGGGGTGGAATAGCAGAAGAAAGGCGATGGTGCAAAGGCGCGGGAGGCGGAGGACGGGCCCAGGACAATATTCTCGAAAGCGGAACGAAAGGGCTCGGTGACGGTCCGAAAGGTCGCCCGGACGACTCCTGATCCGGTGCGGGTGCCTTTCCCTAAAAATTTGCACGCAATCCAGGTGCGCATAAATGCGCACCCTACAAAAACGTAACCCGCTCAGATGTCGGGTCTCCATCATGGCGACCGAAATAGCCGACTACAACACAACACACACCAAAAACCGAGAACAGCAAAGCCACAAAGCACCGGGCCAAAGGGGGAGGCCACCCCGAAAAGGCGAGCAAGGCCCAGAAAGCACGAGAGGGGAAAAAAAGAGAGACAGCACCGAACCAGCAGCAACACGATAAAACCATATCGGGTGAATAACGGGGAAAAATCACCGAAAAGGACTTTTCTGCGAAAGCGATGAGGATTACATTTGTTTTGAAGAAATAAAAAGCGAAAAGAGCGTAAAAGACTACGGGCAAGGTGAGGAAAACCAAAAACAGCGGTGAACCAAAGTATGCACAGCGCAAAAAAAAAGTGCTGTATAAAAAAGCCCGCTTCCGCGGGCTCGATTTACCTTCTCCGCTAAGAGAAGCTCGGGGTGAGGGCCGTTGCCCGCACCCGCGTTGATTACAGGCCGGCAGCTTCACGCAGCAGAGCGGCTTTGTCGGTTTTTTCCCATGGGAAATGTTCACGACCAAAGTGACCGTATGCAGCGGTTTCTTTGTAGATTGGGTGCAGCAGATCCAGCATCTGAATCAGGCCGTATGGACGCAGGTCGAAGAACTCGCGCACCAGCAGCGTCAGCTGTTCGGTTGAAGGCACTTTCTCGGTACCGAAGGTTTCCACCATGATGGAGGTCGGTTCAGCCACGCCGATAGCGTAGGAAACCTGGATCTCGCAGCGGTCGGCCAGGCCGGCGGCAACGATGTTTTTCGCCACGTAGCGGGCCGCGTACGCCGCGGAACGGTCAACTTTGGACGGATCTTTGCCGGAGAACGCGCCGCCACCGTGACGGGCCATGCCGCCGTAGGTATCAACGATGATTTTACGACCGGTCAGGCCGCAGTCGCCCATCGGGCCGCCGATAACGAAGCGTCCGGTTGGGTTGATGTGGAATTTGGTGCTGGCGTTGCAGCCATTCGGTCGGCAGAACCGGCTTGATGATCTCTTCCATCACCGCTTCCTGCAGGGTCGATCTGTGATCGATCTCTTCGGAATGCTGGGTGGACAGCACCACCGCATCGATACCGACGATTTTGCCGTCGTCGTACTGGAAGGTGACCTGGCTTTTCGCATCCGGGCGCAGCCACGGCAGGGTGCCGTTTTTACGCACTTCAGCCTGACGCTGCACCAGACGGTGCGCGTAGGTGACCGGCGCCGGCATCAGCACGTCGGTTTCGTTGGTGGCGTAGCCGAACATCAGGCCCTGGTCGCCCGCGCCCTGTTCCAGCGGATCGGCACGGTCAACGCCCTGGTTGATGTCCGGAGACTGTTTGCCAATCGCGCTCAGTACCGCGCAGGAGTTGGCATCAAAGCCCATATCGGAATGCACATAGCCGATCTCACGCACGGTGTTACGGGTGATCTCTTCGATATCGACCCAGGCGCTGGTGGTGATCTCACCGCCAACCAGAACCATGCCGGTTTTGACATAGGTTTCGCAGGCGACGCGCGCTTTTGGATCCTGCGCGAGGATCGCATCCAGCACCGCATCGGAAATTTGGTCAGCAATTTTATCAGGATGTCCTTCTGATACGGACTCGGACGTAAACAGGTGTTTTGCCATTCTGTTCTTTACCTTGCAAATGGTTTGAATTCGACTGCATAGCGTAAGCGGGATGATGCCAGCTCGACGCCCCTTCAGGCAAAGCCGCAAGCAGTAGGAAGTGTCAGCGTACCAGGCTCACACCGCCTGGATGTTAATCAGTTTAGATGGAAAACCATCTGGACGGCTATTTTAGGTCACTCAGTGCGCGTTTTTCCAGTGCTTTTTCGCCATCCGCATTTATCGCTACAGATCAACTGGAATATTTTCCTGACACCCGCCGCAGCGCGCCGACAAAGATTTTGCATTTTGCCGCGTCAGACTGTATAAAACGCCGCAGTTGTCCCATGGATGACGCCCCCGTGCGTCGCGCTGTCAGAGGCTGTTGATCTGATTTTCATCCACTCCGTTTCCGCATGCTGTTAGCAGGCGCTGGAGGTGATAAAAACAATGAACCACATTTTCGCTCTCTTCGGTTCACGGCGCCGTTCTGGCGCGCTGGCACGCCTTTCCATTTCCAGTTCTGCTCTTTTCTCTCGTCGAAGTTTTCTGCGCTGCGGTAATTATCCCGACACGAGCGCCGGCTAAGCTATTCCCCCAGTTTCTCTGCTGTGTTTCACTCGCCTGTGGTGAGGTGATGCGGGACGATTTTGCCCCGGTGTTCACCGCTTCCGGCACGGTGTTTTACACTTAACCTCAGTAAGGCGCACGGTAACCTGCTGAGGCAAGATAAGCAGAATGAGGAAATTTCCATCCGGCGCAGTAGCAGCAAATCCGGCAACTTTTTCATATTTCAACGGAAAATTGAGGTTCGCTATGTCTGACGACATGTCTTCTTTTTCGCCTTCGTCAGCGGGCGAACAGGGTGTACTACGTTCTATGCAGGAGGTTGCGATGAGCTCCGAGGAAGCCAGCAAGATGCTGCGCACTTACAACATTGCCTGGTGGGGCAACAACTACTACGACGTCAACGAACTGGGCCACATCAGCGTCTGCCCGGATCCGGACGTCCCGGAGGCGCGCGTGGATCTGGCCAAACTGGTGAAAGCGCGCGAGGCAGAGGGCCAGCGTTTGCCTGCACTGTTCTGCTTCCCGCAGATCCTGCAACATCGCCTGCGTTCGATTAACGCCGCGTTCAAACGCGCGCGTGAATCCTACGGCTATAAGGGCGACTACTTCCTGGTTTACCCGATCAAGGTGAACCAGCATCGCCGCGTGATTGAATCGCTGATCCACTCCGGCGAGCCGCTGGGGCTGGAAGCCGGTTCCAAAGCGGAGCTGATGGCGGTTCTGGCGCATGCCGGCATGACCCGTTCGGTGATCGTCTGTAACGGCTATAAAGACCGTGAATACATTCGTCTGGCGCTGATTGGCGAAAAGATGGGCCACAAGGTCTATCTGGTGATCGAGAAGATGACCGAAATCGCCATCGTGCTGGAAGAAGCCGAGCGGCTGAACGTGGTGCCACGCCTTGGCGTGCGTGCGCGTCTGGCGTCGCAGGGTTCCGGCAAATGGCAGTCCTGCGGCGGCGAGAAATCCAAGTTTGGCCTGGCGGCAACGCAGGTGCTGCAGCTGGTGGAGATCCTGCGCGGAGCGCGGTCGTCTCGACAGCCTTCAGCTGCTGCACTTCCACCTCGGCTCGCAGATGGCCAACATTCGCGATATCGCCACCGGCGTGCGTGAATCGGCGCGTTTCTACGTTGAGCTGCACAAGCTGGGCGTCAATATTCAGTGCTTCGACGTGGGCGGCGGCCTGGGCGTGGACTACGAAGGCACCCGCTCGCAGTCCGACTGCTCGGTGAACTACGGCCTGAACGAATACGCCAACAACATGATCTGGGCGATCGGCGATGCCTGTGAAGAGCACGGCCTGCCGCACCCGACGGTGATCACCGAATCCGGCCGCGCGGTGACCGCGCACCATACGGTGCTGGTCTCCAACATCATCGGCGTTGAGCGCAACGAATTCAGCGTACGCCGGTCGCACCGGAAGCCGACGCGCCGCGCCCGCTGCAGAGCATGTGGGAAACCTGGCAGGAGATGCACGAGCCGGGCGCACGCCGTTCGCTGCGCGAATGGCTGCACGACAGCCAGATGGACCTGCACGACATTCATATCGGCTATTCTTCAGGCACCTTCAGCCTGCAGGAGCGCGCCTGGGCCGAGCAGCTCTATCTGAACATGTGCCACGAAGTGCAGAAGCAGCTCGACCCGAGCAACCGCGCGCACCGTCCGATTATCGACGAGCTGCAGGAGCGCATGGCGGACAAGATTTACGTCAACTTCTCGCTGTTCCAGTCGATGCCGGATGCCTGGGGTATCGATCAGCTGTTCCCGGTGCTGCCGCTGGAAGGGCTGAACCACGCGCCGGAACGTCGCGCGGTGCTGCTGGACATCACCTGTGACTCCGACGGCGCCATCGACCACTACGTTGACGGCGACGGTATCGCGACGACCATGCCAATGCCGGAGTACGATCCGGAGAACCCGCCGATGCTGGGCTTCTTCATGGTCGGCGCGTATCAGGAGATCCTCGGCAACATGCACAACCTGTTCGGCGATACCGAAGCGGTTGACGTGTTTGTCTTCCCGGACGGCAGCGTGGAAGTTGAGCTGTCTGACGAAGGGGATACCGTGGCGGACATGCTGGAGTACGTGCAGCTCGATCCGAAAGCCCTGCTGACGCAATTCCGCGATCAGGTAAAACAGCAGCGGGATCTGGACGAAGCGCTGCAGCCGCAGTTCCTGGAAGAGTTTGAGAGCGGGTCTGTACGGCTACACCTATCTGGAAGACGAGTAAGTGTATTTCCCGCAACGGGCTCCGGCTGGAGCCCGTTATTATCACCTTCCCTGACAATCCTTCCTGCCATTTATTCAATTCGTGATCGCTATCACTCTGAAATTATCCCGGCCGAAACAGCAAATTCAAACCGTTTATTAACAAAAGCTATCTGCTTAATTCAGCAGCGAAAGCGAATCGGCAGCGAAAAAAACGTTTTTTAAATCTGTGGCTTAGTGTTGCACCTGCCCGCAAATGACCAATATTTCTTTTATGAGTTTCTGGCTATCTATAATAAAAATTTAAGCATAAGGCGATGGGTGAGCGATGTGCAGACTGTCGGTTTTTTGACGCTTTCTGGAATCCCGCTTTAAGCAGCGCATTATCTCATCTTAAGGACAAAGCCAGAATCTATACCAATGCTGTGTAATTTATTGCTTATTAATCAATTTGTTATTGCTTTTATTTTTTGTCAAGGCCGATAATCAAAAATAAAAAACTAGGAATTATCTGATCTTTATGTGAAACATGCAGTGATAATGAAGCTTTATTGATTGGTTTAAACGATTAAAGTTCACGCTGTTGTTCACTGAAATCTATTTTTCAAAATGTAAGTTGTAAGTTAACCTTCAGTTAAGGTGTTAAGTTTTATCGATGTTTCCCTTACGAATCACATGAGAAAAGCTGACGGTTTAACGCGCTATCAGCCAGTGTAAGGATCGTAAAATGCGCTGCAAATCCGACTACATTCTGATGCTGGAGCCGGTTCACGCTATTTCCGGTGAAGTGGTGGCATGGGAATTGTTGACGCGTTTCGCAGATGATGCAGATACCAATAATAAGCGTAACCCTGACAGGGATGCAGGGTTCTTCAGTCGGCTTTCTGCTGACGAAAAATGGCAGTTATTCCTCCACCAGGTCGAAAAACTTATTCAGCTTTACCATGCGGGGTTTGAGCAGGTCATCAGCGTTAATGTAGACAGAGATATTGTTTCAGGCATTTTTAAAGATGCTGAAATACAAAGAAAACTGGCCGCGCTGACGCGATTACGGCTGGAAATCTCTGCCTTCTTCACCGCACGTTTTAATAGTGCCGACCTGCTGATCCTGAAAGGCGTAGCCAAAATCACGCCGGCCCCGTTATGGCTCGATGACTTTGGTCCGGGTTATTCCAACCTGACCATGCTCGATAGCGGAATATTCGACATCGTCAAGATTGATAAAAATTTTTTTTGGCAATTTGGCGAAGATCGCACTTTCGACATTCTGCTCGACCACCTCAATCAATTATGTCGCGGCGTGATTATTGAGGGCGTTGAACATCAACGTCAGGTTGATTTGCTGTCGCAAAAATCAATTTACGGCATGCAAGGCTACCACTGGAAGAGCGTCTATCTCACTGATTTGTTGGCGCAAGTCTGAAAAGAGTTCGGCAGAGCTTTTTTTTCGGACGGGCGGCAAATAACGACTCAGCGCGTTTTCACTGTGCCTCTGGCAGATGAAACCGGCCTGGAGAGGATGTGAGTAATTCATTGAATTATTCGCGAAGAATACCGGTGTCTGGCGATACCGGGCGTTTTTATGGATGCCATTAAGCTTATAACTGCGCGGGATATCGATAAAATGAACAATATCTCTGTAACGCCTAAAGGCGGAACGATTGCTACTGAAGTGAGCGGTAATCAGGTTAATTTGACTGCTCCCAGTGTGGTTAAGCTCAACCTTAATCAGGCTGATATTAAGTCTTTCACACGCAATGGTAGTGATTTAGTGGTCACCACTAAATCCGGTGAAGTCGTTGTTATTCATAAATTCTACGATGCTAACGGCGACAGCGATCTGGTGCTGCAGGACGACAAAGGCGCGCTGTGGTGGGTGGAAGATCCCGGCACAGAAGGCTTCCAGTTTGTCTCTATCGACAGCACGGAAGGGCTGTTAGCGGAAAACGTCACGGGTGACGGAACACTAACCGCCTTTGGTATCGCCGGCGCCGCGCTGGCCGGTATCGGTGCGCTGATCGCCGGTAACAACGGCGGTGGCGGCGGTGGTGGTGGGGATAACGGCGGCGGCGACAATGGCGGCGGCGGTGATACCACGGCTCCGGCGGCAGTCAGCGATCTGCTGATCACGGATAACGCGGGCAGCGTGCAGGGCGCTATCACGGGTGGCACCAGCACCGATGACAACACGCCTACGCTGAGCGGCACGGCCGAAGCGGGGACCATTGTCAGTATTTACGACGGCACCACCCTGCTGGGTACGGTCACCGTCGGTGCCGATGGCCGCTGGAGCTTCACGACACCCGCTCTGGGTGAAGGGCAGCACAGCCTGACGGTTACCGTCACCGATGCTGCCGGCAACACCAGTCCGGCCACCAGCCCGGTTGATTTCACCGTCGATACGCAGCCACCGGCAGTGGCCACGGACGTGGCCCTGACCAACAACAGCGGTGGCAGCACCACGCCGGTACCAAACGGATCGAGCAGCGATGATAACACGCCGACCCTGAGCGGCCGCGGTGAAGCGGGCGCTGTCGTCAGCGTTTACGATGGTCAGACGCTGCTCGGCACCGCTCTGGTGGGCGCGAACGGCAACTGGAGTTTTACCACGCCAGCGCTGAGCAATGGCAGCCACAGCCTGACCGTGACGCTGACGGACGCTGCCGGCAACGTCAGCGCTGCGTCCTCGCCGTTTGTGGTGACGATTCAGGCGGGCCTGCCGTCAACCAGCAGTTCGCTGCAAATTACCGACGATAGCGATGCCACGCTGCGCACGCTGAGCGATGGCGCCAGTACCAAAGACAGCACGCCGGTGCTGAGCGGCCTGGCGAGCGCTAACGCCGTCATCACGCTGTACAACGGCACCACGCTGCTGGGCAGTACTATTGCCGACGGCAGCGGTCAGTGGCGCTTCACTCCCGCCACGCTGGCAGATGGTACTTATGCGTTCCGCGCGGTTGCCACCGACGCCGCCGGTAACGTCACCACCTCCGTCACCCTGACGGTCACCATTGATACCGTGGCGCCCGGCGCGGCAGGCGATCTGCTGCTGACCGGCGACAGCAATGGCACCGTGACGCCGATTGCCGCCGGCGGCAGCAGCAATGACAACACGCTGGTGCTGAGCGGCACGGCAGAGGCCGGCAGCACCGTTACGGTACGCGATGGCAACGTCGTGCTCGGCACGGCGATCGTCGGCAGTAACGGCAGCTGGAGCTTCACCACGCCAGCGCTCAGCGACGGCAATCACAGCCTGACTACCACGGTAACCGACAGCGCCGGCAACACCGGTCCGGCGTCAGCGGCTATTGTGGTCACTGTCGATACCACCGCACCGGCGGCGATCGGCGATCTGCAGGTGATCGACAACGTGGGTGCCAGCCAGGGCCCGCTGACGTCGGGCGCTACCACCGATGACAACACTCCTACCCTGAGCGGCAGCGGCGAAGCCGGTGCGCTGATCAGCATTTACGACGGCAGCACGCTCCTGGGCAATACCCTTGTCGGGGCCAACGGCAGCTGGAGCTTTACCACGCCAGCGCTTAGCAACGGCAGCCACAGCCTGACCGTTACGCAAACCGATGCGGCGGGCAACGTCAGCAGCGCGACTGCGGAATTTGTGGTCAATGTGGACGCTGCGCTGCCGCCCGCCAGCGCCAGCATTGAGCTGGTGGGCGACAGCGGCAATACCCTCGTCTCACTGCAAAACGGCGCCGTCACCAATGACGACAGCCCGACCCTCGCCGGCCTGACCCGGGCGGGCAGCCTCGTCCGCATCTTTGACGGCGGCGATCTGCTCGGCAGCACCACCGCCGACGGCAATGGGCAGTGGAGCTTTGCCCTGAGCAACCTGAGTGAGGGCGGCCACGCGTTCAGCGCCACCATTACCGACGTTGACGGCAATGTGATTGACACCGTCACCCTGAACATTACGGTTGATACCACGCCACCGGCGGCAGCCAGCGATCTGGCACTGCTGAACGATGCCGGCAGTACCGCACAGCCGGTGACGGGCGGCAGCGCGATCAACGATGCGACACCGCTGCTGAGTGGCACGGCGGAAGCCGGCAGTATTGTCACGATTCGCGATGGCAACACCGTTCTCGGTAGCGTCAGCGTGGGCAGTAACGGTAGCTGGAGCTTCACCACGCCAGCGCTGGGCGAGGGCAATCACAGCCTGAGCACCACGGTGACCGATGCCGCCGGCAACGTCAGCCCGGCATCAACGCCGATCGCCTTTAGTGTTGACACCACCGCGCCTGCCGCCGTCAGCGGCCTGCAGGTGACGGATAACGCGGGCAGCGCCACCGGCGCGCTGGCTTCCGGCCAGACCACCGACGATCGCACGCCAACCCTGAGCGGTTCGGCAGAAGCGGGCGCGGTGGTGCGTATCTATGACGGCACCACGCTGCTCGGTAGCGTTACCGCCGGCAGCAACGGCAGCTGGAGCTTTACGCCAGATGCGCTCACCAATGGGCAGCACAGCCTGACCACCACGGTGACTGACGCGGCCGGCAACGTCAGCCCGGCATCGCCGGTGTTCACGGTCAACATCGAGGCGGGCGTGCCGGCCACCAGCAGCCTGCTGATTGTCACCGATGATAACGGCAGCACGCTGGTCGAACTGGCCAATAACGACAGCACCACCGACAGCACGCCGATTCTCAGCGGCCAGGCCGGGGCGGGCGATCTCGTCACCCTGTACAACGGCAGCACGGTTTTGGGCAGCGTGGTCGCGGGCAGCAACGGACAGTGGAGCTTCACGCCAGCGGCGCTGGCCGACGGCACTTACGCATTCCGCGCCAGCGCCGATAACGGCAGCGGCACGGTGACGGATTCGCCGGTAATCACCATCACCATCGACACCGTCGCGCCCGCGGCACCGACAGGCATCCAGCTGACCAACGATGACGGCGATCCGCTGGGCACAGGCAGCACTAACGTCGCTGCGCCAACCCTGAGCGGCAGCGGCGAAGCTGGCGGTGTGGTGATTATCTCCGATGGCGGTACGGTGATTGGCAGCACCACGGTGGGCAACGATGGCAACTGGAGCTTCACCACGCCGCCCCTCAGCGATGGCAGCCACAGCCTGACCAGCACCGTGACCGATGCGGCTGGCAACACCGGACCGGCGTCAACACCGGTAACCGTCACCGTCGATACGCAGGCACCGGCGGCGGCAGGCAATCTGCAGCTCAGTAATGGCGACGGCACACCGGTTGCCGCGGGCGGCAGCACCAATGACACCACGCCAACCCTGAGCGGTACCGCTGAACCCGGTAGCACGGTGACCGTCAGCGATGGCGATACGGTGCTGGGCACGGCGACGGCAGGCAGCGACGGCAGCTGGAGTTTCACCCCGACCGATCCGCTGAGCGAAGGGCAACATAACCTGACGTCCACCGTTACCGACACGGCGGGCAATACCGGGCCGGGCAGTACGGCGGTGATTGTTATTGTCGATACCAGCGCCCCTGCCGTGGCCAGCGAGCTGCTGCTCAGCAACGACCAGAGCGGCACACCGGTGCCGGTCAGCAATGGCCTCACCAATGACACCACGCCGGTGCTCAGTGGCCGCGCGGAACCGGGCAGCACCGTGACCATTTCCGATGGCGATACGGTACTGGGCACCGCCACCGTCGGCAACGACGGCAGCTGGAGCTTCACCGCACCGGTGCTGGCGGCGGGCGACCATAGCCTGACGGCGACGGTGACCGATACCGCTGGCAACACCAGCGAACCCTCGGCCGCCCTCAGCTTCACCATCGATACCACCACGCCAGCCGCGCCGGGCAATGTACAGCTCAGTGATGATCAGAGCGGCACGCCGGTGCTGATCACCAGTGGTGCCACTAACGACACCACGCCGGTCCTGAGCGGCAGCGGCACCGCCGGCAGCACCATCACCGTCTCGGATGGCAATACCGTGCTGGGCACCACCACGGTCAACGACGACGGCAGCTGGAGCTTCACGCCAGCCACCGCGCTGGGCGAGGGGCCGCACAGCCTGACGGCGACCGAAACCAGTCCGGCTGGCAATACCAGCGCACCTTCTGCTCCGCTGGAGGTGAACATCGATCTCACCGATCCGGCGCCCGCCGCAGACTTGCTGCTGGTTAACGATCAGGGCGCAACGCCGCTGCCGATCGCGGCGGATGGCGTCACTAATGACACCACGCCGCTGTTCAGCGGTAGCGCGGAGCCGGGCAGCCTCGTCGCGATTTACGACAATGGCAGCGTGATTGGCTCGGCGCAGGCCGATGCAAACGGCAACTGGAGCTTTACGCCGGATCCGGCACTGGAGGCGGGCACGCATAGCCTGACCACCATTGTCACCGACACGGCGGGCAACAGCGGGCCGACGTCTGATGCGTTTGATTTCACAATCGATCTCACCACGCCGTCTGCCGCCGTTGATGTCGTGCTGAACAACGATAACGGCGAGACGCCGCAGCCGATTAACAGTGGCACCGCGACCAACGACACCACGCCGCAGCTGAGCGGCACCGCCGATGCCGGCAGTACCGTCACCATCCTCGATGGCAACACGGTACTGGGCAGCGTGCTGGTGGGGGCCGGTGGCACATGGACCTATGCGGTACCGACGCTGAGCCAGGGCGAACATAGCCTGACCACGACGGTTACCAGCCCGGCGGGCAACGTTAGCGCACCGTCCGCGGCGATTGATTTTACCGTGGATACCACGGCACCGGCCGAGCCGACCGGCCTGCTGCTGGTGAACGATGAGGTTGATCCGGCCGTACCGGTGGCCTCTGGCGGGGCGACCAACGACACCACACCAGTGTTGAGCGGTAGCGCCGAGCCTGACAGCGTGGTGATCGTGCGCGACAACGGCGTGATCATCGGCTCGGCTACCGCCGGCAATGACGGCAGCTGGCGCTTCACGCCAGATACCGCCCTGGAAGCGGGCAGTCACAGCCTGACGGCCAGCGTCACCGATCCGGCAGGCAACGTCGGGCCGGAGTCCGCGCCGTACACCTTCACCGTTGATCTCACGCCACCGGCAGCGCCAGTGGACGTGGTGCTGAGCAATAACGATGGCAGCACGCTGGTGGCGATTGCCGCCAATGGCGCGACCAACGACACTACGCCGCAGCTCTCCGGCAGCGCCACGGCGGGCAGTATCATCACTGTCTACGATGGCGACAGCACGACGCCGATCGGTTCTGTGACCGTGGGCGCCGATGGCAGCTGGCAGTTTGTTACCGGTACGCTGGACGAGGGCGATCACAGCCTGACGGTAACGGTGACTGATGCGGCGGGTAACGTCAGCGATCCTTCCGCGCCGATTAGCTTTACCGTGGATACCACGGCGCCGGACGCGGTCGTCGATCTGCTGCTGGTGAACAACAATGTCGATCCGGCCACGCCAATCACCTCAGGCAGCACCACCAATGACAGCACGCCGCTGCTCAGCGGAACGGCGGAGCCGAACAGCACCATCATCGTCTATGACGGACAGACGCCTATCGGCACGGCGACGGCAGGTAACGACGGCGCATGGACCTTCTCACCTGAACTGACCGATGGCTCGCACAGCCTCAGCGTGACGGTCACCGACGTCGCCGGCAATGTCAGCGCACCGAGCGCCAGCGTGGCGATCACCGTCGATACTGTAGCACCGTCGGCGGTCACCCAGCTGAGCGTCGCCAGCGACAATGGCAACGGCGATCCGGTCACCATCCCGAACGGCGGCTTAACCAGTGACAACACGCCGGTGCTGAGCGGCAGCGGCGATCCGGGCAGCCTGATTGTGATTACCTCGCAGAACGGTCCGGTGGGCAGCGTCACTGTCGGCAGCAGCGGCAGCTGGAGCTTCACGCCGGCCAGTGCGCTGAGTGACGGCAGCTACACCTTAACCGTTGTGGCGCGCGACGCGGCGGGCAACGTCAGCGCGCCGGTCACGGCACAGCTGGTGATTGACGCCACCGCACCGGATCAGGTGACGGAAATCAGTCTCTCCAATGACAACGGCAGTGCGCTGGTGGATATTCCGTCGGGATCGACCACCAGCGATACCACGCCGTTGCTGGCGGGGGTTGCTGAGCCGGGCAGCACGGTGAATATTCTGGATAATGGCGCGCCGATTGGTACGGCGATTGCGGACAGTGACGGCGCGTGGAGTTTCAACGTGCCAACCCTCACCAACGCGGCGCACAGCCTGACGGTGACCGTTACCGATGCGGCCGGTAACACCGGACCGGCGTCGGCACCGATTACCTTTACCGTGGATAGCCAGGCACCGGCCCAGGCCACGCTGGAAGTGAATAACGACAACGGTACCGATCTGGTACTGGTGCCCGATGGCACCTTTACCAATGACAACACGCCACGCCTGAGCGGTACGGCGGAGGCTGACAGCCTGGTGACCATTTACGATGGCAATGTGGTGCTGGGTTCGACCACCGCCAATGCGGACGGCGAATGGGTGTTCCTGTCGCCCGTGCTCACCGATGGTCAGCACACCCTGACGGCCACGGTGACGGACAGCCTCGGCAACGTCAGTGCGCCGTCTTCCAGCTTCACCGTTCAGGTTGATGCCACGCCGCCGCAGCCGGTCAGCGCCGTGCTGCTGCAGAATGACAACGATCCGGATAACCTTGTCACCATCGCCAACGGTGGCGCCACTAACGACAACACGCCGCTGCTGAGCGGCAGCGGTGAGCCGGGTGGTCTCGTCAACGTGTACAACGGCAACGTGCTGGTGGGGTCGGCGACGGTGGACAGCGAAGGCAACTGGAGCCTGAATACGTCGCCGCTGGATAACGGCAGCTATACGCTGACGGTCGTCGTCAGTGACAACGCGGGTAACGTCAGCGACCCGGTGAGCATTGGCGTGACGGTTAACACCGTCGGGCCGGATCCGGTGCTGTCGTTTGAGGTCAACACCAATAACGGTCCGACCGCTCTGCCGCTGGTGGATGGCAGCTTTACCAACGACACTACGCCGGTACTGAGCGGAACGGCGCAGGCCGGTGCCATCATCAATCTGTTGCAGGACGATACGGTGATTGGCTCGGTGGTCGCCGATGCCAATGGCGTATGGCGCTTTGAAACCAGTGCGCTGCAGGATGGCAGCTACGCCTTCTCGGTGCAGGTGGTGGATGCCGCTGGCAACGTCAGCGAGCCGGTGGGTCCGGTGAATGTCACCGTCGATACGCTGGCACCAGACGCGGTTCCTGACCTGGTGGTCGCCGACAACGTGGGCGGCACGACGGGCCCGCTGGATGACGGCGCGTCGACCGATGACAACACGCCAACCCTGAGCGGCACGGCAGAAGCTGGCAGCACGGTGAACATTTACGATGGCACCACGCTGCTGGGCACTGCGCTGGCCGGCTCGGGCGGGGCCTGGAGCTTTACGACCGCGGCGCTCAACAACGGACCTCACAGCTTCACCGTGACCGTGACCGATGCGGCGGGCAACGTCAGCACGGCGACGCCGGCGTTCAGCCTTAACGTGCAGGCCGATCTGCCGCCAGCCACCTCGACGCTGCAAATCACTGACGACACGGGCACGACGCTGGTGACGCTGGCAGACGGCGCGGTAACCCGCGACACCACGCCAACGCTCAGCGGCTCTGCCGAAGCCGGTCAGCTGATTCGTATTTATGACGCTAATACGGATGCGGTAATCACCAGCGTTACGGCGGATGCTAACGGCCAGTGGAGCTATACGCCGACGCTGGCTGAAGGCAGCTACGCCTACTACATCACCGCGCAAAACCCTGGCGGTGATGAGGGGACGCCATCGGCGACCCTCGGCTTCACCGTGGATATCACCGCGCCGGCGGTGGCCGCTGATGTGGTGATCAGCAACGATCGCAGCGGCACGGCGGTGCCGATTAGCGACGGCAGCGTCATCAATGACAACACGCCGGTACTCAGCGGCAGCGCCGAAGTGGGCAGCCTGGTCACGGTGTACGATGGCAGCACCGCTATCGCGTCGGTGGTGGTGGGCGCAGGGGGAAGCTGGACGCTGACCACGCCTGCATTGAGCGAAGGGACGCACGCGCTGAGCGTGGGCGTCAGCGATGCGGCAGGTAACAGCAGCGACCGCACCCCGGCGCTTAGCTTCACTGTGGACAGCATCGCACCGAACGCTTCGACGCTGGTCATCACCAACGATGATACCGCGCAGCCGGTGCTCAACGGCGGCTACAGCAGCGATGCCACGCCAACCCTGAGCGGCGTAGCGGAAGCGGGCAGCACGGTCACCATCCTTAATAATGATGATGTGCTGACCACGCTGACCGTGCCGTCCAGCGGCAACTGGAGCTACACGCCAGCGACAGCGCTGAGTGAAGGATCGCACACCCTGAGCGTTTCGGTGACCGATGCGGCGGGCAACGTCAGCACCAGCACCAGCGCGACGGTAATCGTTGATACCCTGGCGCCGGACGATCTGACGCTCACGGCCAGCAATAACAACGGCAGCACGCCGGTGACGATTGCTGACGGCGATACCACTAATGACAACACGCCACTGTTACGCGGTGTGGCAGAAGCGGGCAGCGTAGTGACCATTCGCCTCGATGGCGATGTGGTGGCCTCGCTGACGGTCGGCAGCAGCGGTAACTGGAGTTACACCTCTGCGGCACTGAGCGACGGCAGCCATACCTTCAGCGTCACGGAAACGGACGCGGCGGGTAACACCGGCGAGGCGCTCAGCGTGACGCTGATCGTTGATGCGACGCCACCGCTGGTGGCCACCAACCTGACCATCACTAACGACGTTACCGGCGTCAGCATACCGGCTGGCGGCGCGACTAACGACACCACGCCAACGCTGAGCGGCAGCGCCGAGGCCAACGCCACGGTTAGCGTTTATGACGGCAACACATTGCTCGGCACGGCGCAGGTGAACGGCAGCGGCGCGTGGAGCTTTGTCTCGCCGACACTGGGTAACGGCGCGCATGCGCTGAGCGTGGCGGTCACCGATGCGGCGGGCAATACCGGCCCGCGCACCACGCCGGTAACTATCACCGTCGATACCGTTGCGCCGGGCGCGGCCACGCTGGTGGTCACTAACGACGTCAGCGGCAGCGTCATCCCGAATGGCGGCGTCACCAGCGATACCACGCCGGTGCTGAGCGGTCGGGCGGAGGCGGGCAGCATCGTCACCGTGCTGGATGGCACCACGCTGGTCGGTTCCGCGCTGGTGGGTAGTGACGGTAACTGGACGCTGACGCCAGCCACGGCGCTGAGCGAAACGCTCCATACGCTCAACGTCACGGTCACCGATGCGGCCGGTAACGTCAGTGCCACCACCAGCGCCACGCTGGTGATCGACACCACGCCGCCGGTGGCCATCACCGGGCTGGCAGCGGTGAACAACAACGGCAGCACGCCGGTGGCGATTGCGGCGGGTGGCGTCACTAATGACAGCACGCCACGCCTGAGCGGCACGGCGGAAGCCAACAGCATCGTGACCATCCGCGATGGTGATACGGTGCTGGGTTCGGTAACCGCCGCCAGCAACGGCAGCTGGAGCTTCGTCACTGGCACCTTGTCTGACGGTTTACACACCTTCAGCGTGACGGCCACCGATGCGGCCGGCAATACCGGTCCCGCAGCGTCCCTTGCGCTAACCGTCGACACCGCGCCGCCGCTGGCGGCAACCGGACTGACGCTGACCAACGACGTCACCGGTGTGGCTATCGTCAATAACGGAGTCACCAACGACAGCACGCCGACGCTGCAGGGCACGGCGGAAGCGAACGCCATTGTCACGGTTTACGATGGCAACACGCTGCTCGGAACGGTGCAGGCTAACGCCAGCGGCAGCTGGAGCTTCGTCTCGCCGACGCTGAGCAATGCCGCCCACGCGCTGAGCGTGACGGTGACCGACAGCGCGGGCAACGTCAGTCCCCGTTCTGAGGTGATTAACCTCACCGTGGATACGGTGGCGCCAGCGAACACCAGTCTCACCATTATTAATGATGCGACCGGTGCCACCATCGTCAACGGTGGTGCGACCAACGACACCACGCCAACGCTGCGTGGCAGCGTCAGCGCGGCGGAGGCCGGGGCACGCGTCACCATTCTGGACAACGGTCTGGCACTGGGCACGGCGATTGTACAGGCGGACGGTAGCTGGAGCTTCACGCCACTGGCGGCGCTGAGCGCCGGGCCACACCCGATCACGGTGACGGTAACGGATGCGGCAGGTAACGTCAGCGGCACCACCGCGGCCACGGTGATCATCGATACCACGGCACCGGCGGCCATCACCAATCTGCTGGCGCTCAACAACAACGGCAGCACGGCGGTGACCATTCCGAATAATGGCGTCACCAACGACAGCACGCCGCTGCTGAGCGGCAACGGCGAGGCGGGCGCGCGCATCACGGTGTACGACGGCACTACATTGCTGGGCAGCACCACGGTGGGCAGCAACGGCAGCTGGAGCTTCGTGGTAGGTAACGCGCTGAGCAACGGCAGCCACACGCTGAACGTGACGCAGACCGACCCGGCGGGCAACGTCAGCCCGCAGGTGTCGACCACGCTGATCGTCGACACCGTGGTGCCGGTCGCCAGTACGCTGACCATCATTGATGACATCAGCGGTACGCCGGTGACGCTGGCGAACGGCGCCTTTACGCGCGATACCACGCCAACGCTGCGAGGCACCACGGAAGCGGGTGCCGTGGTCACCATCTACGACGGTGCCAGCGCCATTGGTTCTGTGACCGCGGGGAGTGATGGCAGCTGGAGCTTCACCACCGCCACGCTGGCGAACGGCGCGCACACGCTGAGCACCACGGTGACCGATGCGGCGGGTAACGTCAGCACCGGCAACATCACGGCGACGGTGAATGTCGATACCCTGCCTCCGGCGGCGGTAAGCGGGCTGGCGATCAACAGCGCCGGTACCCTTGTCACCGGTAGCGGTGAAGTGGGGGCTACGGTGACGGTGCGCGATGCCAGCGGCAACGCGCTCGGCACCACCACGGTCGGCAGCGGCGGCAACTGGTCGGTGACGCTCACCACCGCGCAAATCACCGGTGCGCCGCTCTCGGTGATTCAGACGGATCGCGCCGGTAACGTCTCGCCGGGGGCCTCGCTGACCGGTGCGATTCGCATCGTGGCGACCAACGACAGCAACGAGGTGGATTACACCAGTACGCAGGCAACGGTGAACAACGGTACGGTCAACTCGTCGCACACCGCGCTGCTGACCGTGGGGCTGGGTACGGTGCTCAATGCCAGCGTACTGAACAACGGTAATGCTTACCTGTTCAGCGTGGGTAACGATGACAGCCGTACCGTGACGCTCAACGGTTCGGTGACCAGTCTCGGCGTGGCCGCCAACTATTCGTTAAACCTGTACGAACAGCAGGCGAACGGCTCGTGGCAGTTGATCAGTATCAAGACCAACTACATTAACGCGCTGCTGACGATCGGTACGCTGAAAGGGGCAAACGTCACCTACACCGGACTGGGGACCGGCAACTATGCGGTGGTGGTGGCAGCCACCACCAACATTAGTGTGTTGCCAACCACCACGGTAAGCACGGTGTCGGATTTCACCACGCTGGCGGTCACCACCGCCGCGACGGTCACCGGTAACCTGCTGACCAACGACACCAGCTCCATCGCCGGGACGATTCCGTCCGGCACGGCGGTGGCGTCGGTGGGCAGCAGCACGGTGGCGTCCAGCGGCAATACGGTGATCAACACCACCTACGGTACGCTGACCATTGATGCGAAGGGTAACTACACCTACACGCTGAAGGCCGGGCTGGATATCGATACCCTGCCATCAGCGGACACCTTCACCTACTCGGTGCGGGATGCCAGCGGTGCAGTGACCTCGGCGACGCTGACGGTGACGCTGCATAACGGTGCGGCCACCGCGCTGTTCGCCACCACCAGTCTGGCGGCGGAAACCACCACCAGCAGCGAGCACGATGCCAGCGGCAGCATCTGGGGAGACAGCAACGTCAGCCACAGCGGCACGCTGAGCATCCTCAATGAGCACGGCGATCTCACCACCGTGAGCAGCGTGGGCAGCACGGCGGTGGCCGGGGACTTTGGTGTGCTGACCATCGCCGCCAACGGTAGCTATACCTATACCCTGAACGCGGATGTGAATATCCAGAACATCACGCATAAGGAGGTGTTTACCTACACCCTGGCGTCGTCCGACGGCACCATCACCAGCAACACCTTTACCATTGAGCTCCACCCGACCATCACGGGCAGCGCCGCGGCTGACAGCCTAACCAGCAGCGCCTACGACGACACCATTACCAGCGGTGCCGGCGCAGATACGCTGGTTTACCACCTGCTGAGCAGCGCAGATGCCACCGGTGGCAACGGCCATGACACCTGGACCGACTTCAGCGTCGCGCAGGGTGACAAGATCGACGTCAGCAGTCTGCTGATCGGCTGGAATGATTCCACCAGTAATATCAATGACTTTGTGAAAGTGGATCATACCGCGGACGGCAATACGGTGTTGTCGATTGACCGTGACGGCAGCGGCACGGGGTACAGCAGTACGCAGCTGATTACCCTGGAAGGCGTAAACGTCTCACTGGAGGAGTTGCTGCAGCAACCGCATCAAAACCACACGGCTTAGTGGGTGTAACGCAGGGAAGCATAACGGGCACAGGGAGGTGCCCCTTTCTCTCTTTTACTGGTGAACAATCGATGGATCTGATGCAATCAGGCGCAACAACTCGCCGTACCTGTAAGCTCAGCGCCCTGTGTGCTGGCATTGTGTTTTTTCACAGTTCTCATCTTATGGCTGCCAGTGATGCCGTGACGCAGGCGGGGCGCATAACCTCAGCCGGTCTGGCGCAGCAGCAGGATCTTCCCTCCTTAACCGGTCAGGTGGCCGAACCCGCGCTGGCTAACGTGCCGGATACCTTAACCCTTAACCAGGCAGTGCAGCGTGCCATCCAGTGGCATCCGGACATCGCCCAGGCGATTGGCAAAATGCTGGAGCAGGCCAGCCAGGTCGATGTGGCGCAGGCCAAATACTATCCGCAAATCAGCGCCGGTATGAACAACGGCTACAGCAACGCCTACAGCGAGAAAGGCTTCAGCCCGTCATTTGTGCTGTCGGTATCACAGATGCTCTACGACTTCGGCAAAGTGGCAGCCAGGTGCGCGCCGAGAGCGCGGCGTTGCCCAGCAGCAGGCCAACGTGCTGGTGAGTATCGACACCATCGCCCACGATACCGCCGTCGCCATGGTGCAGGTGCAGACCTGGCAGCAGATGGTCGACACCGCCAAAGAGCAGCTTGAGGCTCTTTCCTCCATCGGCACGCTGACCCGCCAGCGTAACGACGAAGGGGCGCCACGTCGCTCTCTGACGTGGTGCAGACCGATGCCCGTATCGAAGGCGCGCGCGCCCAGCTGATGCAGTACCAGGCCAGCCTGCAGACCGCGCCCGCGCCACGCTGATGAGCTTTCTCGGCTGGAACAGCCTGAACGCGATCAGCAATGACTTTCCGCAAAAGCTGGCCCGCAGCTGCGATGTCGCCGAGCCGGACGACCGCCTGGTTCCTGCGGTGCTCGCCGCCTGGGCGCAGGCTAACGTCGCCCAGGCTAACCTCGACTACGCCGACGCGCAGATGACGCCAACCGTCTCGCTGGAGCCGGAGGTGCGCTCACTACATGAACGATCGCTACGCGGGCAGCGAAACGCGGGATCGCACCCAGTATTCCGCATGGGTGAAAGTTCAGATGCCGCTCTATCAGGGCGGCGGCCTCACCGCAGGCGTAACGCGATGCGGCGGACAGCGCGGTGGAGGCGGCCAATGCGGCGGTGAACTCGGCGCGTCTCGATGTCCGCAGCAGCAGCTCAGCGAATCGCAAACCGAAGCGCTGAGCCTGTCGCAAAGCACGCTGCAAATACAGGGCCGCCAGGAGGCGCTCAGCGCCCGCACCCGCGAGCTGTACCAGCAGCAGTATCTTGACCTCGGCTCGCGCCCGCTGCTCGACGTGCTCAACGCCGAACAGGAGGTTTATCAGGCGCGCTTCATCCAGCAGCAGACCCTCGGTCAGTTACACCAGCTGCAGCTCAACTGCCTGTATAACACCGGGCAATTGCGTCATGCGTTCGACCTTGATAACCGCACCATCCAGACCGTGGAGATCCAGCCATGAAGCAGCGTGATATCCCGCAAGGTGAAAACATGACGGATGAGGCGCTGGCGCAGTGGGCGCAGGCCTTTGGCTTTATCGCCACGCGCTACCGCGTCGCCTGCTCGCCCGGCGCGCTGATCGCAGGCGCACCGTGGCTGAAAGGCAAACCGATGGTGCCCGCCCTCACCCAGCTGGCGCGTGAGGCGGGGCTGTCGTTTCAGCTGCTCACCGCTGACCAGCAGTCGATCAACAGCTGGCGTCTGCCGGTGGTGGTGGCGCTGAATGACGGCCGGGTCGGCGCGATCGAGCACTTCGACGGCGACGACACGCTGGAAGTCAGCTTCTTCGACGACCAGACCTACACTAACCGGCTGTCGATGACGGCCATGCTGCCCGCCATCCGCCACGTCATTGCCCTGCGGCCACTCGCCGCGCTGAAGGACAGCCGCGTGGATGCCTATATCTCAAAATATCGCCCGGACTGGCTCTACCGGCTGGTGATGCGCGATCTCCGCCCCTACAGCTGGGTAATGCTGGCCGCGCTGTTTATCAACGTGCTGTCGCTTTCCGGGATCGTTTTTTCCATGCAGGTCTATGACCGGGTGATCCCCGCCCAGTCCTACCCGACGCTGTACGTCCTGACCATCGGGGTGCTGATCGCCACCCTGTTTGGCTTCGTGCTGCGCGTGGCGCGCGGGCACATTATGGATCTGCTCGGCAAGCGCTCGGATATGCGCGTCTCGGATCGCGTCTTCGGCCACGCGCTGCGGCTGCGCAACAGCGCGATCCCCCGCTCCACCGGCAGCTTTATCTCTCAGCTGCGCGAGCTGGAGCAGATCCGCGAGATGGTCACCTCGTCCACCATCTCGACGATTGTCGACCTGCCCTTCTTTTTACTGTTCGTGGTGGTGCTGGCGATCATCGCCCCGCAGCTGGCGTGGATCGCCCCGGTCGCGGCGGTGATCATGGTCCTGCCCGGCCTGCTGCTGCAGAAAAAGCTGGCGGAGCTGGCAAAGCAGTCGGCCCATGAATCAACCCTGCGCAATGCGGTGCTGGTGGAGAGCGTGCAGGGGCTGGAGGACATCAAGCTGATGCAGGCGGAAAACCGCTTTTTGCAGCAGTGGAACAGCTATATCCAGATCACCGCCGAATCCGGCCTGCGCACCCGCGAGCTGACGCAGAACCTGATCAGCTGGGGGATGACCATCCAGAGCCTGGTTTACGCCGCCGTGATTGTGGTCGGCGCGCCGATGGTGATCGACGGCACCCTGACCACCGGCTCGGTGGTCGCCGCGTCGATGCTGGCCTCCCGCATGATCGCCCCGATGGCGACGCTGTGCGGCGTGCTGGCCCGCTGGCAGCAGGTCAAAGCGGCAAAAGAGGGGCTGGACAGCATCATGCAGCTCCCCACCGAAAACCAGCGCGAGGAGACGCCGATCCGCCAGGACGTTCTGCGCGGTCACTACCTCTTTGAGCAGGCGCAGTTCCGCTATCAGCCGGACGATCCACGCATGGCGCTGCGCATTAACCGCCTGGAGATCGGGCCGGGTGAGAAAGTGGCGATCCTCGGGCGCAACGGCGCGGGCAAATCGACCCTGCTGCAGGCGATGGCGGGCGGGATGGATCTGGCGGCGGGCGAGCTGCGGCTCGACGGCTTCAGCCTGCCGCATCTCGACGTGGCGGACGTGCGGCGCAACGTCGGCTTTATGACCCAGAACGCGCGGCTGTTTTACGGCACCCTGCGCGAAAACATCACCCTCGGCATGCCGCGCGCCACCGACGAAGAGATTTTCGAGGCGCTGGAACGCTGACCGGCGCGGCGAGTTTCGTGCAGAAGCTGCCCAAGGGGCTGGACTACCCGATCATGGAAAACGGCGTGGGGCTCTCCGGCGGGCAGCGTCAGTCGATTCTGCTGGCGCGGATGCTGCTGCGCGATCCGAATATCGTGCTGATGGATGAACCCACCGCCTCGCTGGACGAGCACACCGAGCGGGAATTCATCCAGCGGCTGGGCGACTGGCTCGGGCACCGCACCCTGATCGTCGCCACCCATCGCGTACCGGTGCTGGAGCTGGTGGAGCGCGTGGTCGTGTTGAAAGAGGGGATGCTGGTGATGGACGCGCCAAAAGCCCAGGCGCTGAGCAACAGCCGTATGCAGCAGCAACAGCAGCAGGCAGCAACCGGACGGGAGTGGAAAAATGAAAATCAGTCAGCGTGACTCGTGGCGGCAATGGACGATCTGGATGATGCCCTCAACTCCGAAAGCGGCTACACCGGCGCGCGTCGGATCGTGATCTTCTCGCTGCTGATGTTTGTGGTGCTGGGCGTCTGGGCGTGGTTTGGCGTGCTGGATGAGGTGTCAACCGGCTCGGGGAAAGTGATCCCCAGCTCGCGCGAGCAGGTTTTACAGTCGCTGGACGGGGGGATCCTCACCGAGCTGAACGTCCACGAGGGCGATCAGGTGCAGGCCGGACAGGTGCTGGCGCGGCTCGA
The DNA here is from genome assembly GCA_039593615.1 of Enterobacterales bacterium. Taxonomy (GTDB): domain Bacteria; phylum Pseudomonadota; class Gammaproteobacteria; order Enterobacterales; family Enterobacteriaceae; genus Enterobacter. Next base: position 67,370 of record JBCNOY010000024.1, read on the forward strand.
TCCGACGCGTTCCGAATCGAACGTCGGCGAAAGCGCGGCGCGCTACCGGGCCTCACTGGCCTCCAGCGCCCGCCTGTACGCCGAGGTGAACGATCTCCCGCTGAAGTTCCCCCCCTCGCTGGCACAATGGCCGGATCTGATGGCTGACGAAACGCGGCTCTACAACTCCCGCCGCGCGCAGCTGGAGGATACCCAGCGGGAGCTGCGCGCCGCGTTAGATCTCTCCAACAAGGAGCTGGCCATCACCCAGCGGCTGGTCAAAACCGGCGCCGCCAGCCACGTGGAGGTGCTGCGCCTGCAGCGGCAGAAAAGCGATCTGGAGCTGAAGCTCACCGACGTGCGTTCGCAGTATTACGTCCAGGCGCGCGAGGCGCTCTCCAAGGCCAACGCGGAGGTGGATATGGTTTCGGCGATCCTCAAGGGCCGCGTCAGGATTCCGTCACCCGTCTGACGGTAAAATCCCCGGTGCGCGGGATCGTGAAAAACATCAAGGTCACCACCATCGGCGGCGTGATCCCGCCCAACGGCGAGCTGATGGAGATTGTGCCGGTGGACGATCACCTGCTGATTGAAACCCGCCTGTCGCCGCGCGATATCGCCTTTATCCACCCGAACCAGGAGGCGCTGGTGAAAATCACCGCCTACGATTACGCCATTTACGGCGGGCTGCACGGGGTGGTGGAGACGATTTCGCCGGACACCATTCAGGATGAGGCCAAGCCGGAGGTGTTCTACTACCGGGTGTTTATCCGCACCAGCCAGGATTACCTGGTGAATAAGGCGGGCAGGCACTTCTCGATTGTGCCGGGGATGATTGCGACGGTGGACATTAAGACCGGCGAGAAAACGGTGCTGGATTATCTGATCAAGCCGTTTAACCGGGCGAAAGAGGCGCTGAGGGAGCGCTAATTGCGATGCGCGGCAATCTCGGCGATAATCACGCCCATCAATCCCTTCCTCGTCGGGCCTAACGACGCGGAGGGGATTTTTTTCATCTATACCTTAACTGGCTAACCGATTTAAGGATTTAAGAGGACTCGTTATGTACAACACGCTGGGCAATCAGTACGACAACTCCCTGGTTTCTAACGCCTTCGGTTTCATGCGCTTTCCGCTGAACTTCCAGCCTTACGACAGCGACGCCGAGTGGGTGATTACCGGTGTGCCGTTTGATGCCGCAACGTCAGGCCGGCCGGGCAGCCGTTTAGGGCCGGGTGCGATCCGTCAGATCTCCACTAACCTGGCGTGGGAAGGCTGCCGCTGGCCGTGGGATTTCGATCTGCGTCAGCGCCTCAACGTGGTGGACTGTGGCGATCTGGTGTACGCCTTCGGCGATTCACAGGATCTGTCCGATAAGCTGCAGGCGCATGCGGAAAAGCTGCTGGCTAATGGCAAGCGCATGCTGACTTTTGGCGGTGATCACTATGTCACACTGCCGCTGCTGCGCGCGCACGCTAAGCACTTCGGCAAGATGGCGCTGGTGCACTTCGATGCGCATACCGATACCTACTCCAACGGCCCGACTTTTGACCACGGCACCATGTTCTATACTGCGCCGAACGAAGGGCTGATCGATCCGCAGCATTCGGTGCAGATTGGTATCCGTACCGAGTTCGATAAGAGCCTGGGCTTCAACGTGCTGGACGCCGCGCAGGTTAATGACCGCAGCGTGGACGACATTCTGGCCGAAGTGAAGCGCACCGTGGGCGATCTGCCGGTGTACCTGACGTTTGATATCGACTGCCTCGATCCGGCCCATGCGCCAGGCACCGGTACGCCAGTGATTGGCGGCCTGACCAGCGATAAAGCCACCAAGCTGATTCGCGGCCTGCAGGGTATGAACATTGTGGGGATGGATCTGGTGGAAGTGGCACCGGGCTACGATCACGCCGACCTGACCTCACTGGCTGCTGCCACGCTGGCGCTGGATATGCTGCACGTGCAGGCGGCGAATAAAGGTTAAGCAGCGGTGCGGACGGCTGCCCTCACCCTGACCCTCTCCCCCAGGAGAGGGAACCGATCGAGTGAGCGGTGAGAACAGCACGGCCTGCTCCCTCTCCCCCAGGAGAGGGAAGCGATCGAGCTGGCGGTGAAAACAGCACGGACTGCTCCCTCTCCCGCGTGCGGGGAGAGGGCTGGGGTGAGGGGAAGACCGGCGATTACTTACCATCCGCCGCGATGCGGACGGCTGCCCTCACCCTGACCCTCTCCCCCAGGAGAGGGAACCGATCGAGCGGGCGGTGAGAACAGCACGGACTGCCCCCTCTCCCGCGTGCGGGAGAGGGGGGCGATCGAGCTGGCGGTGAGAACAGCACGGACTGCTCCCTCTCCCGCGTGCGGGAGAGGGCTGGGGTGAGGGGAAGACCGGCGACTACTTACCATCCGCCGCGATGCGGTCGCGAATATGCTGTGCGCGCTCTTCTGAGGCCGGGTGATCGTCAAACATGGAGCTCTGGCGTCCTGCTTCCAGCTTGGCCAGTTTTTCGAAGCTGGTGGCCAGACCGGACGGATTAATGCCGCGTTTGCGCAACAGATCGTAGGAGTAGTCATCCGCCTCGGACTCCTGGCGCTGGGAGAACTGGGCGTTCACCAGCTTTTCGCCCATGTCGCCCAGCTGCGACTGCGACAGGCTGAGCCAATGACGCCGCCCGCGGAGGCCGCCGCGGTGCGGGGTGCCGCCGTGGTCGCGAAGGCCACCTGCATCCCTTTCTTCACGTGGCCCAGCGCAACGTGGCCCATTTCATGGCCGAGCACCCCTTCCACTTCGTTGTCGGTCATCATGTCCATCAGGCCGCTGTAGACGCGGATACAGCCGTTGGCCATCGCCAAGGCGTTGACGTCTTTGGTCACGTAGACCTTGTAGTTGGCCGGCGGGCCGTTGATGTTATCGCCCAGCGCGGCGGCAATTTTGTTCAGACGCTGCGTGTAGGTACTGTTGGCCGGCGCAAGCGTGGCTTTTCCGTCCATATCTTTACAGGCCTGGTCGCTCAGCGCTTTTACCTGCGCATCGCTCAGGGAATAGGCCTGAAAGGCCTCTGCGCCTGACGTCATCAGACCGTTAGAATCCATATTCTGACAGCCGCTCAGCAGGAGCGTTGTACCCAGGGCCAGCACTATTGCACGCATTTTCATAGGGTCAGCATCCTTTTGAAGGTAACAAGTAGATCTGAAAACAAACACCTGAAGAAGTGCACCGTCAGCGAAGCCGGTGTCGCGTTAAACGCATTGGTTATAGCGTGCCAGGGGCGCATTGGCTAGCAGATTGGGCGCGAAATGCGAGCCTGATCCGCAGATTTCTTAAGCATCCAAAATGATACATGTACTTTTGCCCCGATTTGCGTGTACATTGTTGTGCGACTTTTTTCCGGCGTAGCCTGAAAACGCTTGCAATCAGTCAAGGGCTTGGCGGTGCTTTTTTAACAGTCCGATCTGGAGTTAAAATGTCCTCACGTAAAGAGCTTGCCAACGCCATTCGTGCGCTGAGCATGGACGCCGTACAGAAAGCCAAATCCGGCCACCCGGGTGCCCCTATGGGCATGGCGGATATCGCCGAAGTCCTGTGGCGTGATTTCCTGAACCACAACCCGACGAACCCGCACTGGGCTGACCGCGACCGTTTCGTGCTGTCCAACGGCCACGGCTCGATGCTGATCTACAGCCTGCTGCACCTCACCGGCTACGACCTGCCGATCGAGCGAGCTGAAGAACTTCCGTCAGCTGCACTCCAAAACCCCGGGCCACCCGGAATAGGGCTACACCGCTGGCGTTGAAACCACCACCGGCCCGCTGGGCCAGGGTATCGCCAACGCCGTGGGCATGGCGATCGCTGAGCGCACGCTGGCGGCGCAGTTCAACCGTCCGTGGCCACGACATCGTTGACCACCACACCTACGCCTTCATGGGCGACGGCTGCATGATGGAAGGCATCTCGCACGAAGTGTGCTCCCTGGCCGGTACCCTGAAGCTGGGCAAGCTGGTCGCGTTCTACGACGACAACGGCATCTCCATCGACGGCCACGTCGAAGGCTGGTTCACCGACGACACCGCCAAACGTTTCGAAGCCTACGGCTGGCACGTGGTGCGCGGCGTTGACGGCCACGACGCGGACGCGATCAAGCCCGCGGTGGAAGAAGCGCGCACGGTGACCGACAAGCCGTCGCTGCTGATGTGCAAAACCATCATCGGCTTCGGTTCCCCGAACAAAGCGGGTACGCACGACTCCCACGGCGCCCCGCTGGGCGACGCCGAAATCGCCCTGACCCGCGAAGCGCTGGGCTGGAAATACGCCGCCATTCGAAATCCCGTCGGAGATCTACGCCCAGTGGGATGCCAAAGAAGCCGGCCAGGCGAAAGAAGCGGCCTGGAACGAGAAGTTCGCCGCCTACGCGGCGCTGCGCATCCGGAACTGGCCGCTGAGTTCACCCGCCGCATGAACGGCGAGCTGCCGTCTGACTGGCAGGCGGAATCGCAGAAGTTCATCGAGCAGCTGCAGGCCAACCCGGCGAACATCGCCAGCCGCAAGGCGTCGCAGAATGCCCTTGAAGCGTTCGGCCCGCTGCTGCCGGAATTCCTGGGCGGCTCCGCTGACCTGGCGCCATGCAACCTGACCCTGTGGTCCGGCTCGAAGGCGATCAACGAAGACACTGCCGGCAACTACATTCATTACGGCGTGCGCGAGTTCGGCATGACCGCCATCGCCAACGGCATCGCCCTGCACGGCGGTTTCCTGCCGTACACCGCGACCTTCCTGATGTTCGTGGAATACGCCCGCAACGCGGTGCGCATGGCGGCGCTGATGAAACAGCGTCAGGTGATGGTTTACACCCACGACTCCATCGGTCTGGGCGAAGACGGCCCGACCCACCAGCCGGTGGAGCAGGTGGCTAGCCTGCGCGTGACCCCGAACATGAGCACCTGGCGTCCGTGTGACCAGGTGGAATCCGCGGTGGCGTGGAAATACGGCATCGAGCGCCACGACGGTCCAACCGCGCTGATCTTCTCCCGTCAGAACCTGGCGCAGCAGGAGCGTACGCGCAGAGCAGCTGGCGAACATCGCCCGCGGCGGCTACGTGCTGAAAGATTGCGCGGGCACGCCGGAGCTGATCCTGATCGCCACCGGTTCTGAAGTTGAACTGGCGGTGCGGCGCATGCGACAAGCTGACCGCGGAAGGCCGTGAAGGTGCGCGTGGTCTCCATGCCGTCTACCGACGCGTTCGACAAGCAGGATGCGGCTTACCGTGAATCCGTGCTGCCGAAAGCGGTTTCCGCGCGCGTGGCAGTGGAAGCGGGTATCGCGGACTACTGGTACAAATACGTGGGCCTGAACGGCGCCATCGTCGGCATGACCACCTTCGGTGAGTCGGCGCCGGCAGAGCAGCTGTTCGAAGAGTTCGGCTTCACCGTGGACAACGTGGTCGCGAAAGCGAAAGAACTGCTGTAATTTCGCCGTTGCCCGTCGCGCCGCTGCGCGTTGTAGCGGCGCGATTCATCGCGCCGTTACCGCGCAAAATGGGCGCGACCGAGTGCAGACGGCGGTCCGTTATCGCCACCACGGTTCATTTTTCCTGCGTAATAATTATTATTCCCTGAAAATGTGACGCAAGTCATATAGCTCGCTTATTCATCTGGACAGACATTCCTTTTATTCCCCGATTCGCTTATTCTTGCTGAAGCGTTTCAGTCGATTAAATGTTCGACAATTGACCAATCAACGCAGATCGTAACCGAGCAAGAATTCCCTTTCGCGCAGCGTTAACGCTCGGATTACTCTTTCAGCCACCTCAAACTCAGGGATTGCTTTGCAGGAGATCTATGACCGTACGCATAGCGATTAATGGCTTCGGTCGCATCGGGCGCAACGTGGTTCGTGCTTTGTATGAATCCGGACGTCGGGCGGAAATCACCGTGGTGGCAATCAATGAACTGGCGGATGCTGCGGGCATGGCGCATTTGTTGAAGTATGACACCAGCCACGGACGCTTTGCCTGGGATGTGCGCCAGGAAAGAGATCAGCTGTTTGTCGGTGACGACGCGATTCGTGTGCTGCATGAGAACAGCATCGCCGGGCTACCCTGGCGTGAGCTGGGTGTGGATGTGGTGCTGGACTGTACCGGCGTGTACGGCAACCGCGAAGATGGCGAAGCGCATCTGGCGGCGGGCGCGAAGAAAGTGCTGTTCTCCCATCCCGGCAGCAACGATCTCGACGCGACCGTCGTGTTCGGCGTCAACCAGCAGACGCTCTTCAGGCCGAACACCGCATTGTTTCCAACGCCTCCTGTACCACCAACTGCATTATTCCGGTCATCAAACTGCTGGACGATGCCTATGGCATTGAGTCCGGCACCGTGACCACGATTCACTCCGCGATGCACGATCAGCAGGTGATTGACGCGTACCACCGCGGATTTGCGGCGCACCCGTGCGGCGAGCCAGTCGATCATTCCGGTGGATACGAAACTGGCGGCGGGCATCACCCGAATTTTTCCGCAGTTTAACGACCGTTTTGAAGCGATTGCGGTGCGCGTGCCGACGATCAACGTCACCGCGATCGATCTTAGCGTAACGGTGAAAAAACCGGTAAAAGCCTGTGAAGTCAACCTGTTGCTGCAAAAGGCGGCACAGGGGGCATTTCGTGGTATAGTTGACTATACGGAATTACCGTTGGTCTCAGTAGATTTTAACCACGACCCGCACAGCGCCATCGTCGATGGCACGCAAACGCGGGTCAGTGGCGCAGCACCTTATCAAGACCCTGGTCTGGTGTGACAACGAATGGGGCTTTGCTAACCGAATGCTCGACACCACGTTAGCAATGGCCGCAAGGTTTCAGGTAAGACGCAGACTGCGTCTGGCAAAACTTTAAGAATCAACGAGAGGATTCACCATGTCTGTAATTAAGATGACCGATCTGGATCTGGCTGGTAAACGCGTTTTCATCCGTGCCGATCTGAACGTACCGGTTAAAGATGGCAAAGTGACCAGCGACGCGCGTATCCGTGCATCTCTGCCAACCATCGAAGCGGCGCTGAAGCAGGGCGCGAAAGTGATGGTCACCTCCCACCTGGGTCGTCCAACCGAAGGCGAGTACAACGAAGAGTTCTCTCTGCTGCCGGTGGTTAACTACCTGAAAGACAAACTGTCCAACCCGGTTCGCCTGGTGAAAGATTACCTGGATGGCGTTGACGTGGCTGCCGGTGAACTGGTTGTTCTGGAAAACGTTCGCTTCAACAAAGGCGAGAAGAAAGACGACGAAACCCTGTCCAAGAAATACGCTGCGCTGTGCGACGTGTTCGTGATGGATGCCTTCGGTACGGCGCACCGTGCGCAGGCGTCCACCCACGGTATCGGCAAATTCGCTGCCTGTTGCCTGTGCCGGTCCGCTGCTGGCTGACGAACTGGAAGCGCTGGGTAAAGCACTGAAAGACCCTGCTCGTCCAATGGTCGCTATCGTTGGTGGTTCTAAAGTTTCCACCAAACTGACCGTTCTGGATTCCCTGTCCAAAATCGCTGACCAGCTGATCGTTGGCGGCGGTATCGCGAACACCTTCGTTGCCGCTCAGGGCCACAACGTGGGTAAATCCCTGTACGAAGCAGACCTGGTTGACGAAGCCAAACGCCTGCTGGGGTACCACCTGCGACATCCCGGTTCCGACCGACGTTCGCGTCGCGACCGAGTTCTCCGAAACCGCAACCGCAACCGTGAAATAGGTCTCCGAAGTAGCAGGATCAACGAGGAGCAGATTCTGGATCTGGGCGACGTTTCTGCACAGAAACTGGCTGAAATCCTGAAAAACGCAAAAACTATTCTGTGGAACGGTCCGGTTGGCGTGTTCGAATTCCCGAACTTCCGTAAAGGGACTGAAATCGTTGCTAACGCTATCGCCGACAGCGACGCGTTCTCTATCGCAGGCGGTGGTGACACCCTGGCAGCAATCGACCTGTTCGGTATCGCTGACAAGATCTCCTACATCTCCACTGGTGGCGGCGCATTCCTCGAATTCGTGGAAGGCAAAGTACTGCCAGCAGTAGCAATGCTCGAAGAGCGCGCTAAGAAGTAATTCAGACTTTGGGGGCGAAAGCGCCCGTTTTTTTTATACGGCGCTGTCTGAAGGCTTGCCCGCTGTGGGCGATCAGATCGCATTCCCATCTGGCGGAACGGCCGATAAA
>JBCNOY010000025.1:0-165970 GCA_039593615.1 Enterobacterales bacterium
ATGCTTCCCGTCTGGAAATCCCGGTTTATACAGCACATTTTTGGCGCTTCGCCCCCTTTTTGTTTACCCTTGTACTCGGGACCTGCCTGTCTCCATGGGGGATGGATTTTGTGTTTTGGTTTAACAAAAGGAAGAATAAATGGAACAACTCGATGTTGTAGACAGCATCAATAACGCCGGTAACTGGCTGGTGCGCAACCAGGCGCTGCTGCTGAGCTATGCCGTGAACATCGTCGCGGCGATTGCCATCATCATCGTCGGGATGATCGTGGCGCGTATTGTCTCGAATACGCGGTTAACCGCGTGATGCTGGCCCGTCACATTGACGCCACGGTGGCTGACTTCCTCTCCGCACTGGTGCGCTACGGCATTATCGCCTTTACGCTGATTGCGGCGCTGGGCCGTGTGGGCGTGCAGACCGCCTCCGTCATCGCCGTTCTCGGTGCCGCCGGTCTGGCCATTGGTCTGGCGCTGCAGGGCTCGCTTTCAAACCTGGCGGCAGGCGTTCTGCTGGTGACCTTCCGTCCGTTCCGCTCCGGCGAGTACGTTGACCTGGGTGGCGTTGCCGGAACCGTGCTGCAGGTGCAGATTTTCTCAACCACCATGCGTACCGTCGATGGCCGCATCGTGGTCGTGCCGAACGGGAAAATCATCGCCGGCAACATCATCAACTTCTCCCGTGAGCCGGTGCGTCGTAACGAACTGATTATCAGCGTGGCGTACGACTCCGATATCGATCAGGTGAAGTCGATCTGCTGCGTAAAATGGTTGCTTCAGACGATCGCATTCTGAAAGACAAAGAGCAGACGGTTCGCCTGAATGAACTGGGGGCTTCCTCCATTAACTTTGTGGTGCGTATCTGGAGCAAAAGCAGCGATCTGCAAAACGTGTACTGGGACGTGCTGGAACGCATTAAGCGCGACTTCGACGCCAACGGCATCAGCTTCCCGTACCCGCAGATGGACGTAAACGTGCAAAAGGTGCAGAGCGAGGCGCAGCAGCCTGCGCGCAGGCCCGGTAAGCGTTATCAGGCCACCGGGCTGGTGCCCTTTTTATAAGCTCCGCTAATACCCAATTAATATTATCCATTTCCTCTAATGTGATTCGCGCAGTATAGTCGGCTTCCAGAACAACACTGCGAGAAAATCGTCATGTTATCTTATTATTTTCAAGGGCTTGCCTTAGGTGCAGCCATGATCCTTCCGCTAGGCCCGCAAAATGCGTTCGTGATGAACCAGGGCATTCGCCGCCAGTACCATCTGATGATTGCCCTGCTGTGCGCGGTAAGCGATTTACTGCTGATCTGTGCCGGGATTTTTGGCGGCAGCGCACTGCTGATGCAGTCTCCGTGGCTGCTGGCGCTGGTCACCTGGGGCGGCGTGGCGTTTCTGCTCTGGTACGGTTTCGGCGCGCTGAAAACGGCGATGAGCAGGGCGACCTCGCGCTGGCGTCAGAGGCGGCGCATGAAGCAGGGCCGCTGGAAGATTATCGTCACCATGCTGGCGGTGACCTGGCTTAATCCGCATGTTTATCTCGACACCTTCGTGGTGCTGGGCAGCCTGGGCGGTCAGCTGGACGTGGAGCCGAAACGCTGGTTTGCGCTCGGCACGGTCAGCGCCTCTTTCCTGTGGTTCTTCGGTCTCGCCATTCTGGCGGCATGGCTGGCTCCTCGTCTGCGTACGGCCAAAGCCCAGCGCATCATTAATACGCTGGTGGGCCTGGTGATGTGGTTTATTGCCTTTCAGCTGGCGCGTCAGGGCATCGCCGGCTGGTGATGCACATGCAGGCCGTAAAGCGCGGGCAGGGCGCCTGCGCTGGCCAGCAGCTCCAGCCGAATCTGGCGGAACGCGGTATCCGGGGGCAGCGCATGATGGCACAGCGAGTGATGATTATCGCTGACCGCGGCCAGCAGCGTGTCATCCAGCCACAGGCGATAGTGGGTAGTGCAGTGCGGCGTCACCGCCTGCGCATGGCCCATCTGCACCGTTTCCATCGCATGATCGAAATCGTTATCGAACAGCAACGTAATCTGGCTGGCGCGCTGCGCGTCCGGCCACTGCCAGCACACCCACGGCTGGCAATCGTCCGCTGCCGGCAGCCAGCCGTTGGTGTGACTTTCCGGCCGCAGTTTACCGTTGAGCAAATAGTCGCAGTGCCACAGCCGCAGCGGTGTCGCCAGACTAAACGCGATCAGGATCTGATTGGGCGCGCGGCGCGGTAGCCAGAAATCAAACTCTTCCACGCCGTAATCGCCGTCGTTTATCTGCCGGGTGCGTTTCGCGACGCGCGGATTGAGGCTGTTGAAGACCATCATAATGCCCGGCAGGCGCTGGCGGGTGAGCGCCACTTCAACCGCCGGATTTTCTTCAAAGGCGATAAACAGGTAACGATCGCACTCCGCACGGTAGTCAAACGGCAGCGAATACGCCTCTTCACCGCTAATCTGCAGGCTGTGTGTGGCCAGCAGCCGATCGCCGCAGGTATTGGCCGGATTGTCGCTGGTCAGCAGTGAAACCTGCAGCGTCTGCGCGGATGACGCCCGCAGCCGCACCGTCAGCGCCGGCAGGCGTTCTCCGGCTTTAAGCGGCAGCAGCAGGGCGCAGCGTGAGGTAAGGGCGTGCCAGCCGCCATCCGCGGGCAGGGCGTGCAGCGCGAAGGTGCTGCTGGCGCTGACCTGAGCGGCACCGGCCGGATGCGCCAGCTGCTGACGCGGAATGTACGCGCCGTGGCGCAGCAGCTGTTGCTGCAGCTGACCAATATGCTCCGGCTGCGCCAGCTGACGCGGTGTCTGGTTATGCTGCTGACACAGCGCCGCCGCGCGGCCCACCACTTCGCCCAGCACGCCACAGGTGCACATCACGCGCGCGCTGCCAAAGGCTACGTGCGTGGCAGAGATGAGCCGGCCGGTCAGCAGCAGATTATCCAGCGACTGGCTGTACAGCGCCCGAAACGGAATGGTGTAAGTGCCTTTGCTGTGGAACTGGCGGCAGCCGTCGTGAGCGCTGTACACGCCGTCGGCCGGATGCAGGTCAATCGACCAGCCGCCGTAGGCCACCGCATCGTAGTGGTCGCGCTGCGCGATGATATCCTGCTGACACAGCAGGGTGTCGCCGAGAAAGCGTCGGCTCTCGCGCTTGCCGGGAATCAGCCCGACCCATTCAATGGTCAGCGTGTCGGCATCGGCAAACTCGCCGGAGTTTTTGATGTAATCCCACACGCCCCAGACAATTTTCCACAGCTCCCACTTGATGGTTTCGCTTTCATGCACGGTATCCAGCCGGCCGCCCCACTCAAGCCACCACAGATCGCAGCCGTTGAGATCGGAGCTCAGGCGTTTATAGCGCGGAATGGCGGTGATCTCTTTCAGCGCAAAGGAGGGCGGTACAAAGCGCACCGGCTGCGCGCTGCGTTTGGTATAAAAATAAATCGAGTGGCCGAGCTTGTGGCCAAACTGCTCGCCCGGCGCCATTTTTTCGCCAAACTCCTGCGGTGATTCTGCGCCCACACGGTGCGCTGCCCCGGCCAGATAGCCGAGCACGCCGTCGCCGCTGGCATCGATAAACTGGTCGGCCGTCACGCGATAGCGGGTCTGATTGATGGCGTTGAAAGCCTGAACCGCCTGCAGGCGCTGCGCGGATTTTTCGATGTCGCTGACCACGGTATTGAGCAGCAGCGTCAGGCGCGGCTGCGCCTGCACGATGTCCAGCAGCACCATGTCGAACAGCACCGGGTTGCCCTCTTTGTTGCGCCACAGATTCTCCTCCATGATCTCGCCCATAATGCCGCCTTCACGCGCCCAGCGGTTGTTATTACCCATATGCGACGTCGCGCCGTTGGCCCACAGCCGCACTTCGCTGGAGGCGTTGCCGCCGGGGACCGGGCGATCCTGAATCAGCACCACCTGCTGGCCCGCGCGTGCCGCAGCCAGCGCGGCGCACACGCCCGCCAGACCGCCACCGGCGACCAGCACATCGGCGTGTAACGACTGCAACGGAAAGGCACGCGCGGCCTGAGAAGAGAAAGTTTGCATCATGAGGTTACTCCCGCCTGAAGGCTGCTAAGATTGAATTTTTACCGTCACAAGGTGATTTATGTCTTCGCAACCCAACCAGAGCCTGATTGACGGAATTCGCTGCCTGCAATATCTGGTCTCCAGTGACAAAGCGGTCGGCGGCCGTGAACTGGCGCGCCAGATGGGGATGAACAGCACGCGGGTAAACCGTCTGCTGATGACCATGGCGTCCATCGGCCTGACGATTCAGGATGAACACCGGCGCTATCTGCCGGGCCCGGGCATTCATGCGCTGGCGGCGCAGGCCATTCGTGGATCGTCGCTGTTTGCTTCGGCACTGCCGCAGCTGGAGGCGCACGCGCCGCGCGATATCGTGGTGGCGCTTGGCGTGCTGTGGGAGGACCAGGTCATCTACATCTGGCACTCGGAGCCCGGCGAGCGTACCAGCACCAGCCAGGCGCTGGCCGGATTCCGCATGCTGCCCGCGTGGCAGTCGGTGATTGGCATCGCGCTGCTGGCGGCGGAGAGTGACGAGGTGCTGCGGCCACGCTTCAGTGACGAACAGTGGGCGCAGATTGCGCCACTGCTGGCGCGCAAGCGCACCGGGGATTATCTGGTGTGGCATCGCGAGGACGGCGAAATCAGTATGGCGCAGCCGATCAATAACAATCGTGCGGCGCTGGCCTTCGCCAAAATCTGGCAGGCCGATGAGGACCAGCTGGCGCAGCGTCTGCAACAGCTGCACGCGCTGGCGAAACGGCTCATCAGCGCGCGCTGACATGGTCAATTTTTCCTACCACAAACAGATAACTGCAGATGCCAATAGCGGCCAGCACGGCGATAAAGGCCAGCGCCGGCGCGAAGTTGCTGCCGTCAATCAGGGCGCCGATGGCGATGGGCACCACGATTGATGACAGCGCGCCGGTAAAGTTAAATACGCCGCCGGCCAGACCGATCAGATGGCGCGGCGCCAGCGCGGTAACAAACACCCAGGTGATGGTCGCCAGGCCATTACCAAAAAACGCCAGCGACATAAACAGGATGATCAGCCGCGAATCTTCGGTGTAGTTAGCACCCAGAATGAACAGCGTGAGGAACAGGCCGAGGATCACCGGCAGCTTGCGCGCCACGCTGGCTGACACGCCCCGCCGGATCATGCGGTCTGAGGCAAAGCCAGCCAGCAGCACACCACAAAACGCCGCGAAGTAGGGCAGCGACGCCACATAGCCGCTCTTGATAAAGTCCATATGGCGATACTCCACCAGATAGGTGGGAAACCAGGTGAGGAAAAACCAGAAGGTGGCAGAGATGGTGAACTGGCCAATATAGATGCCGACCAGCTTGCGGCTGCGAAACATCTGCGCCAGATCGGCCCAGCGTGCACGCGGCGGCTGGCTGCCCTGGCGATTTTCCAGCAGTGCGCCGTTGTCACGCAGATAGTTAAGTTCAGCCTCTGATACACCTTTGTGCTGGTTCGGCTCGCGATACAGCAGATACCACACCAGCGCCCAAATCATGCCCGCCACGCCGGTAATCAGAAACAGCCCGCGCCAGCCAAACGCAGCCTGCACGTGAAACAGCAGCGGCGTCATACAGGCGAGGCCAACAAACTGTGCGGACGAGTAGATGCCAATTGCACTGGCACGCTCCTGCTCGGGGAACCAGCTGGAAATCACCCGATTGTTAGCCGGCATCACCGGCGCCTCGAAGGCACCGACGCCGAGGCGCAGACCGAACAGCGCGCCGAAGCTGCTGGCAAAAGCGTGCAGCGCGGTGATCAGCGACCAGGCAAACAGCCCCGCGCCGTATACCAGCCGCGCACCGAGACGATCGATCAGGAATCCGCCGGGAATTTGCAGCGCCGCATAGATCCAGCCGAACGCCGAGAAGATCAGCCCCATCTCCAGCGGCGTGAAGCGCAGTTCACCGGCCATTTGCGTGGCGGCCACCGACAGGTTGGTGCGATCCATGTAGTTAATGATGATGTTGATAAACACCAGGGCCAGCATCATAAAGCGTGTGCGTCCGGCTCGCACGCTGACCGCGCTTTGGCTAAGTGGCTGTTCTGTCATAATACAACTCTCCCGAGGGGCAGAAGTGTTTCTTTAATAGAAACGCAGGCGGCGCTTTTCAGCGAATCTGTAGCGATAAATTTGCGATCGCGGATACGTTAAACCTGAGCAAAGCCGAACTTTTTGCTAATTTCAAACTCAGACCATCACGCATAGTAATGTGTTTTGGGTTTCGCCATAGTGGCGACCTGCAAATTGAACCCTTCAAGGAGGACTTTCGTGAAACTGAAAGCACTGGCGCTGGCCGCCGTAATGAGCACGGGCGCACTGTCCGGTCTGGTCCAGGCGGGAGAAGTGCCTGAAGGGCCGCACGTCGTCACCTCCGGCACCGCCAGCGTGGACGCCACGCCGGATATCGCCACCCTGGCGATCGAAGTGAGCGTTTCCTCCAAAGACGCCGCCCAGGCGAAGAAGCAGGTGGACGAGCGCGTGGCGCAGTACTTTGATTTCCTGCAGAAAAATAACATCGAGAAGAAAGACATCAGCGCCGCCAACCTGCGCACCCAGCCGGAATATGACTACACCAAAGAGGGCAAATCGGTGCTGAAAGGCTACCGTGCGGTGCGTCAGGTGGAAGTGACCCTGCGCCAGCTGGATAAGCTGAACGAGCTGCTGGACGGCGCGCTGAAGTCGGGCCTGAACGAGATCCGTTCAGTGGAGCTGGGCGTCGCCAACGCGGACAGCTACAAAGATCAGGCGCGTAAAGCGGCGATCGAGAATGCCACTCAGCAGGCCGACGCCCTGGCGAAAGGCTTCAACGCCAAGCTGGGCCCGGTGTACAGCATTCGCTACCGGGTTGCCAACTACCAGCCGATGCCGGTGGCGCGGATGTATAAGGCGGCCGGTGCGGCGGCGGAAACCGACGCGGCGCAAACCTACGAGCAGCAAAGCATTCACTTCGACGATCAGGTGGATGTGGTGTTCGAGCTGCAGCGCAACGCCGCGCAGTAAGGTAGTTTGTAATTGAAGCGGCGCGATTCATCGCGCTCTCCAGCGGCGAACCGTTGTCAAATCGCGCGATGAATCGCGCCGCTACGACTGTTGTGCGCTAATCTGAACGGCGCTAGGCCGCGAACCCTTTTCTTTTATCCTGGCGCAGCACCTGGTGGCCGTGTTCCAGCAGCGCGTCGGTCACGTTGCGCATCATCCGGCTTTCCGGCGCAAAACGGTGCCAGTAGAGCATCCGGCGCTGATACAGCCCCGGCGTCAGATCAATCAGCTCACCGCTGTGCCAACTCTTTCTCAATCTGCAGGTGCGGGATCATACAGCAGGTGGTGCCCTGGCGCGCCAGCTGCACGAAGGCTTCCGACGAGTTCACGATATGGCAGGGCACGCTGCCCGGCGGCAGATCGAAGTTTTGCTGCAGGAACGCCTGATGCATATCGTCCAGATGGTCGAACGCCACCGCCGGGGCTTTCAGCAGCGCGGAGCGGGTGACGCCGTTCGGGAAGTAGCGCTCGGCAAACTGCGGCTTTTGAGGCGCACGAACAGGTAGTCCAGCGCGCCCAGCTGATCCACAAGGCAGCTTGGCAGCGCCTGCGGCTGGATACTGACCGCCCCAACCACTTCACCGCGACGCAGGCGCTCCTGGGTGCGGGTTTCATCTTCAACCTGCAAATTCAGGCGGATAGGGGAGTCCGCCAGCACCGGCGTCAGCGCCGGCAGCAGCCAGGTTGCCAGACTGTCGGCGTTGACCGCCAGCGACAGCAGCAGCGGCGTGGAGCCCGTTTGCTCGTCGCCCAGCCACTCGTCTTCCAGCAGTTCCACCTGACGCAGCAGCGCCAGCAGTTTTTGCCCTTGCTCGGTCGGGCGCGGCGGCACGGTACGCACCAGCAGCGGCTGGCCGAACATGTTTTCCAGCTGTTTGATGCGCTGCGAGACGGCGGACTGCGTGATGCACAGCTTTTGCGCGGCGCGCTCAAAGCCGCGTTCACGAATCACCGCATCAAGCGCCTGTAGTGTTCTGTAGTCCGGACGTTTCATTGTTGTTCTCTCTCGTTCAGGGTGGATACTGGTGCGCACTATGCCATAAAACGGCGAAGCTGTGCGGCCGACGCGTTTTTGCGGGCTGGCTTCCAAAGGCTTACATCCAACGTCGGTCAGCCGCGCTTTTTGACAGCGCCTTGTTTTATAATATGCGCCCTGAGTTTTCACACCACAGGCAAAACGATCATGACGCAGGATGAACTGAAAAAAGCAGTAGGCTGGGCGGCGCTCCAGTACGTGCAGCCGGGTACCATTGTCGGTGTCGGCACGGGATCAACCGCGGCCCACTTTATTGATGCGCTGGGCACGATGAAGGGGCAGATCGAGGGCGCGGTTTCCAGCTCTGATGCCTCCACCGAAAAGCTGAAAAGCCTCGGCATTCCCGTGTTCGATCTCAACGAAGTGGATCGTCTGGGGATTTACGTTGATGGCGCGGATGAAATCAACGGCCACAGATGCAGATGATCAAAGGCGGCGGCGCGGCGCTGACGCGTGAGAAAATCATCGCCTCCGTTGCGGAGAAATTTATCTGCATCGCGGACGCCTCCAAGCAGGTGGACATTCTGGGGAATTTCCCGCTGCCGGTGGAAGTGATCCCGATGGCCGCAGCGCTTACGTGGCGCGTCAGCTGGTGAAGCTGGGCGGTCGGCCGGAATATCGTCAGGACGTGGTGACCGACAACGGCAACGTGATCCTCGACGTTCATGGTCTGGAAATCCTCGACGCGATTGCGCTGGAAAATGCCATCAACGGCATTCCCGGGCGTCGTGACCGTAGGGCTATTCGCCAACCGTGGCGCGGATGTGGCGCTGATCGGCACCCCTGACGGCGTGAAAACCATCATAAAATGATCTGACGGGCGCGCCGCCAGCGCCGGTTATTTCCATCCGCAAAACATCTTTTCTTGAAAACTGCAGTAAATTTGGTGACTTGTGTCACGTTTTAAACCTGATTCTTATCAACAGCCGGTTTGTAACTTTCCATAGCATTTCGTCATCTCACGATTTTGCTCTGCGATTTTGTCGTTGTCTGCACGCTGGGCGCGTGCTGGCGGGCACGCAAACGTTCATATTGCTGCAATAGTTTTTTTTGATATGTTGGCTACAGAAGGCTACCTTATGGTCCACGCCCTCGTTCAATTCAGACAAAAACAGGGTCGGGTAAATGGCAAAGGTATCACTGGAGAAAGACAAGATTAAATTCCTGCTGGTCGAGGGCGTGCATCAGAAAGCACTCGATAGCCTTCGTGCGGCAGGTTACACCAACATCGAATTCCACAAAGGCGCGCTCGATACCGAAGAGCTGAAAGCGTCCATCCGTGATGCCCACTTCATTGGCCTGCGATCCCGTACTCACCTGACTGAAGAGGTGTTTGCCGCGGCGGAAAAGCTGGTGGCTGTGGGCTGCTTCTGCATCGGTACCAACCAGGTTGACCTGAATGCGGCCGCGAAACGCGGTATTCCGGTCTTCAACGCCCCGTTCTCCAACACCCGTTCCGTGGCGGAACTGGTGATTGGCGAACTGCTGCTGCTGCTGCGCGGCATTCCGGAAGCCAACGCCAAAGCGCACCGCGGCGTCTGGAACAAACTGGCGGCGGGCTCCTACGAAGCGCGTGGTAAAAAGCTGGGTATCATCGGCTACGGCCACATCGGTACCCAGCTGGGGATTCTGGCGGAATCGCTGGGCATGCACGTCTTTTTCTACGATATCGAAAGCAAGCTGCCGCTGGGCAATGCCACCCAGGTTCAACACCTGTCTGACCTGCTGAACATGAGCGACGTGGTGAGCCTGCACGTGCCGGAAACGCCGTCCACCAAAAACATGATGGGCAGCGGAAGAGCTGGCGCTGATGAAGCCGGGCGCGCTGCTGATCAACGCCGCGCGCGGCACGGTGGTCGATATCCCGGCGCTGTGCGATGCGCTGAAGCCAGCAAGCACCTGGCGGGCGCGGCCATCGACGTCTTCCCGGCGGAGCCTGCCACCAACAGCGATCCGTTTACCTCTCCGCTGTGCGAGTTCGACAACGTGATCCTGACGCCGCACATCGGCGGTTCAACTCAGGAAGCGCAGGAGAATATCGGTCTGGAAGTGGCGGGTAAGCTGAGCAAATACTCCGACAACGGTTCTACGCTCTCTGCCGTGAACTTCCCGGAAGTGTCGCTGCCGCTGCACGGTGGCCGTCGTCTGCTGCACATCCACGAAAACCGTCCGGGCGTGCTGACCGCGATCAACCAGATCTTTGCCGAGCAGGGCGTCAACATTGCCGCGCAGTATCTGCAAACCAACTCGCAGATGGGCTATGTGGTTATTGATATCGAAGCGGATGACGATGTTGCCGAGAAAGCGCTGCTGAGCGCATGAAGGCCATTCCGGGCACGATTCGCGCCCGTCTGCTGTACTGATTAGTGCAGTTTGTGGCGCCGCTGGGCGCCCTGTCTTCTATCCGCGCCACCGGCGTTGTCTCCACTGCCACAGCTTTGAGCTGGGCGTCACCACCGCCGGCAACGGCACATCCCATTTCTCCACCGGCAACGCCTCCACGCCCTGGCAATCATGCGCATAGCCCACCGGCTGCAACCCATACTGCTGCCAGTTTTGCAGCGTCCGGTCGTAAAAACCGCCGCCCATTCCTAAACGCTGGCCCTGTTCATCAAACGCCACCAGCGGCGTAATCAGCACATCCAGCTGATCGAGCGGCGCCAGCACGTCGCGCACGTCGAGTTTCGGTTCGGTGATTTTCAGCGATTGTTCAGCTCGCAGTGCGGGTTTCTGGCGTGTAACGCAAGAAAAGCAGATTCCCGGTCGCTAAACGGGTGCAGCACCGGCAGGTAGACCTTCTTCCCGGCGCGCCAGAGTTGCTCTATCAGCGGTTGGGTATCCAGCTCGCCGTCAAACGACAGAAACAGCGCGACGCGTTGCGCGCTGGCCAGCGGGGCAAAATTATGCCATGTTCAGCCAGCAGCTCGGCGGCCTGCTGGGCAAGCCTGCGCTTGCTGGCCATGGCGTAAGCATCGCGGCGCCCGTTGGCGCATCAGTAGCTGACGAATGTCCTGACGGTCGAGAAGAGAGAGTGCTGGCATGATGTCCCCGGCTGATAAGGCTGTTGATAGCCACATTATCACACCGGGAATAACAGGGTGGAACAAAGAGGAGATCTCCGAGATGCCGCCGCAGGCTGTAACCCTTGAACCCTTGGTTCAAGGTGAATGTGTCGTCGTAGTTTTAAGGCTTCTCGGACGGACCGAGCATGCTCACCAACCATGGAGCGCCACATTCTTGTGGTATGAAATATCGGCTCAGGGGACTGGCCCGCTTGCGAACATCTCAGAGAAATTTTGTCTTCACAGTTACTCTACCATAGTCAACTGTGAAGTGTTATTCAAACTTGGGTCCCGGTCTTTCGGGATTGCGACCTTGATCAAGCAATGCCTGTTCTATGGTCTGCTGGAGCATTCGAATGCGCTGCTCCATGTTGGCCGCGTAGTCGCGGGTTTTCGCTTTTTCCTGAGTCAGTTCATAGCTGATGTTCAACGCGGCGATGAAAACCAGCTGCTCAGTATTTGTGACTCTAGTGCGTTCTTTTAGATCTTGCAACCGCTGATTCAAATCGTCCGCTGCCTGATTCAAAGCATCCCTTTGTTCAGGCGGACAATTCACTCGCAGTGAACGGCCAAAAATCTGGAGATCGACGGGTTGTGCAGACATGCCACCTTCCTGCTGATTGACTGCGCTGCCTTCGCTTACTGCCCCGGGGGCTGCGAAGGGGCGACACTATAGCTACCCTGATGTGAAGATACAAGCCCTTTTCTGGTATCACCAGGGTCCAAAGTGGTAGCATATCATGAAACTTCCCCCCAATGATGACGAATGCGCATGTCTATACAGAACGAAATGCCTGGTTACAAGGATTTAAACCAGTTACTGAACCAGCAGGGAGTCGGTTTAACCCCTGCCGAAATGCACGGTCTGATCAGTGGCATGCTGTGCGGCGGAAACAGCGACAGCTCATGGCAGCCGCTGATCCACGACCTCACGAATGAAGGGCTGGCGTTTGGTCACGAGCTGGCGGAAGCGCTGCGTAAAATGCATGCCGCCATCAGTGATTCGCTGGAAGACGATGGCTTCCTTTTTCAGCTTTATCTGCCTGAAGGCGACGACGTCAGCGTGTTCGATCGCGCCGATGCGCTGGCCGGCTGGGTAAACCACTATCTGCTGGGGCTGGGCGTGACGCAGCCTAAACTGGATAAAGTGACCGGCGAAGCGGGTGAAGCAATCGACGATCTGCGTAACATTGCCCAGCTTGGCTACGATGAAGACGAAGACCAGGAAGAGCTGGAAATGTCTCTCGAAGAGATCATCGAGTACGTGCGCGTGGCGGCACTGCTGTGCCACGACAACTTTACGCGCTCACAGCCGACTGCGCCGGAAGTCCGCAAGCCAACCTTACATTAAGAAAAATAACGCACAGGAGGGTGTCATGGTTATCTCGAGTCAAGAGTATTCGCGCCGCCGTCAGGCGCTGCTGGCAAAAATGCAGCCGGGCAGCGCCGCGCTGATTTTTGCCGCGCCCGAAGTGACGCGCAGCGCCGACAGCGAATATCCCTATCGCCAGAGCAGCGACTTCTGGTACTTCACCGGCTTTAACGAGCCGGAAGCGGTACTGGTGTTGATTAAGAGCGATGACACCCACAACCACAGCGTGATTTTCAACCGCGTACGCGATCTGACGGCCGAAATCTGGTTTGGTCGCCGCTTAGGGCAAGAAGCCGCACCGGAAAAGCTGGGCGTCGACCGTGCGCTGGCGTTTAGCGAAATCAACCAGCAGCTCTACCAGCTGCTTAACGGCCTCGACGTGCTCTATCACGCCCAGGGCGAATATGCTTACGCCGATGAGATTGTCTTCACCGCGCTGGATAAGCTGCGCAAAGGCTCGCGGCAGAACCTGTCCGCACCGGCCACGCTGACGGACTGGCGTCCGGTGGTGCATGAGATGCGCCTGTTCAAGTCTGAAGAAGAGCTGAACGTGATGCGCCGCGCGGGCGAAATCAGCGCGCTGGCGCATACCCGCGCGATGGAGAAATGCCGTCCCGGGATGTTCGAATACCAGCTGGAAGGCGAAATTCACCACGAATTTAACCGCCACGGCGCGCGCTATCCCTCCTACAACACCATTGTCGGCGGCGGGGAAAACGGCTGCATTCTGCACTACACCGAAAACGAAAGCGCGCTGCGCGACGGCGATCTGGTGCTGATTGACGCCGGTTGCGAATATCAGGGCTACGCGGGGGACATCACCCGCACCTTCCCGGTGAACGGTAAATTCTCGCCCGGCGCAGCGCGCGATTTACGACATTGTGCTGGCATCGCTGGAGACGGCGCTCTGGATGTTTCGTCCGGGCACCTCCATCCAGGAAGTCACCGGCGAAGTGGTGCGCATCATGATTACCGGTCTGGTCAGGCTCGGTATCCTGAAAGGGGATGTCGATACCCTGATTGCTGAAAATGCGCATCGACCGTACTTTATGCACGGCCTGAGCCACTGGCTGGGGCTGGACGTGCATGACGTTGGCGCCTACGGCACGCCGAGCCGCGCCCGCGTGCTGGAGCCGGGCATGGTGTTAACCGTGGAGCCGGGGCTGTATATCGCGCCGGATGCCGACGTGCCTGGAGCAGTACCGCGGCATTGGTATTCGTATTGAAGATGACATCGTGATTACCGAAACCGGTAACGAAAACCTGACCGCCAGCGTCGTGAAAAACGCTGACGATATCGAGGCGCTGATGGCAGCGGCGCGCGCATGAGCGTGATTATCGTTGGCGGCGGCATGACCGGGGCCACGCTGGCGCTGGCCATTTCGCATTTGACGCAGGGCCAGCTTCCGGTGCACCTGGTGGAAGCCGTTGCGCCGGAGAGGCGTCCAACCACCCGGGTTTTGATGCCCGCGCCATCGCGCTGGCGCAGGGCACCTGCCAGCAGCTTGCGCGCATTGGCATCTGGCAGGCGCTGGCCGATTGCGCCACGGCGATCGGTAACACCGTTCACGTCAGCGATCGCGGCCATGCGGGCTTTGTCACGCTGGACGCGCAGGATTATCAGCTTGATGCGCTGGGCCAGGTGGTTGAGCTGCACGACGTCGGATTGCGTCTGTTCCGCCTGCTCCAGGACGCGCCGGGCGTCACGCTGCATTGCCCGGCGCGCGTGGCCTCAGTTTGAGCCGCATGCGCCGATAGCGTCGGTCAGCGTGACGCTGGAAAGCGGCACCGTCCTTGAAGGCCAGCTTCTGGTCGCTGCGGACGGTTCGCGCTCGTCGCTCGGCACCCAGTGCGGCGTGGAGTGGCGCCAGCAGCCTTACGGGCAGGTGGCGGTCATTGCGAACGTCGCTACCGCAGCTGACCACCACGGCCGGGCGTTTGAGCGCTTTACGCAGCATGGCCCGCTGGCGATGCTGCCGATGTCGGAGGGGCGCTGTTCCCTGGTGTGGTGTCATCCGCAGGATAAGGCTGAAGAGGTTAAGGCCTGGTCCGACGAACGTTTTTGTACCGAGCTGCAGAAAGCCTTTGGCTGGCGGCTGGGGCGTATTACCCATGCCGGCAAGCGGACGGTCTATCCGCTTTCGCTGACGACCGCGGCATCTCAGTCCATCTCTCATCGTCTGGCGCTGGTCGGCAACGCCGCGCAGACGCTGCATCCCATCGCCGGGCAAGGCTTTAACCTTGGCCTGCGCGACGTCATGACGCTGGCGGAAACGCTGGCGGAAGCGCATGGGGCGAGCAAAAAGACTGCGGGGCGTATTCGGTGCTGAGCCATTACCAGAAGCGCCGTCAGGCGGATAAAGAGGCCACCATTGGCGTGACCGACGGCCTGGTCCATCTTTTTGCCAATCGCTGGGCACCGCTGGTTGCGGGTCGCAATCTCGGGCTGATGGCGATGGAACTATTCATTCCGGCACGTGACGTGCTGGCGCAGCGCTGGGTTGGGTTGCGCGTTAAGGAGTTATCACCGTGCAAAATGTTGATGTCGCCATCGTTGGCGGCGGAATGGTCGGACTGGCGTTGGCCTGTGGATTACAGGGCAGCGGCCTGCGCGTGGCGGTGCTGGAGCAAAAGCAGCCTCAGCCCGTTGCCCCGGATGCGCCGCCGGAACTCCGCGTCTCGGCCATCAATGCCGCCAGCGAAAGCTTCTGCTGCGCACCTTGGCGTCTGGTCAGATATTGTGGCGCAGCGCGCCAGCTGCTATCACGGCATGGAAGTGTGGGATAAGGACAGCTTTGGTCATATTGCTTTTGATGATGAAAGCATGGGCTATAGCCATCTGGGCCACATCGTTGAAAACGCGGTGATCCACCACGCGCTGTGGCAAAAGCACAGCAGTGCAGCGACGTGACGCTGATTGCGCCTGCGCAGATCCAGCAGGTGGCGTGGGGCGAAAACGAGGCGTTTATCACCCTGCAGAGCGGCGACATGCTGACCGCGCGTCTGGTGGTCGGTGCTGACGGTGCCAACTCCTGGCTGCGTAATAAAGCCGATATCCCGCTGACCTTCTGGGATTATCCGCCATCACGCGCTGGTGGCCACCATCCGCACCGAAGAGCCGCACGGGGCGCGTGGCGCGCCAGATTTTCCACAACGACGGCATTCTGGCGTTCCTGCCGCTTGACGATCCGCACCTGTGCTCGATCGTCTGGTCCCTGGTGCCGGAGAAAGCCCGGCAGATGCAGGAGGCGACGCCGGAGGCCTTTAACCAGGCGCTGTGCGTGGCCTTTGATAACCGCCTTGGCCTGTGCACGCTTGAAAGCGAGCGTCAGGTGTTCCCGCTAACCGGCCGCTACGCGCGTCAGTTTGCGGCGCACCGTCTGGCGCTGGTGGGCGATGCGGCGCATACCATTCATCCGCTGGCCGGGCAGGGCGTTAACCTTGGCTTTATGGACGCGGCGGAGCTGGTTGAGGAGCTGCGCCGCCTGCATCGGCGAAGGGCAAAGATATCGGCCAGCATCTCTATCTGCGTCGCTACGAGCGCAGCCGCAAGCACAGTGCGGCGATGATGCTGGCGGGCATGCAGGGCTTCCGCGAGCTGTTTGCCGGGGCAAATCCGGCGAAAAAACTGCTGCGCGATATCGGTCTTAAACTGGCCGACACCCTTCCGGGCGTCAAACCTCAACTTCTCCGTCAGGCGATGGGTCTTAACGACCTGCCGGACTGGCTGCGCTAACCCTCCTTATGATGGCACCGTTTCACCTTTTCCCGCCGCGGCCCCCCCGCCCCGTCACACTTTATTTTCCCGGCCTCTGCGCCGGGGAAATTCCCTCGTTTGAAATATTCTAATTTCACGTCATTTTTCGCATTAGATAATCTAATGTCGCGTTTTTCTCGTTACGGAAATTCGGCCCGATTTTCCGCACGAAATATCACCATGTGCTAAATCCTGTTAGATCATTGTTAATTTTGTGCGGGGTTAATCGCATTTTTCCAGTGAATAACTCTGTAGGCTTTTTAGCGTTTTTTGGTCATAAGCTAATGTGATGACCCATCGTTTTCCTTATGGTTAACCGCCGGTTTCGGTGGTAAGTTCAGGTAAAAGAGAACGTTTGCGTCGGCGTGCCCGAACACGGGGCCGATACCGGGTTTCACGGTGAATTTTTCAACGAGGACAAGATGGCTCAACAGACTCCTTTGTACGAACAACACGTGTTATGCGGCGCCCGCATGGTGGACTTCCATGGCTGGATGATGCCGCTGCACTACGGCTCGCAGATTGATGAGCACCACGCGGTGCGCACCGATGCCGGTATGTTCGACGTGTCCCACATGACCATTGTCGATCTGCGCGGTAGCCGCACCCGGGAGTTTTTGCGTTATCTGCTGGCAAACGACGTCGCCAAACTGAAGACGCCGGGTAAAGCGCTCTATACCGGCATGCTGAATGCCTCGGGCGGCGTGATTGATGACCTTATCGTCTATTACTTCACTGAAGATTTCTTCCGCCTCGTTGTAAACTCCGCCACCCGCGAAAAAGACCTCTCCTGGATCACCCAACACGCCGAACCTTATGCCATCGACATCACCGTCCGTGACGATCTGTCGCTGATCGCCGTGCAGGGACCGAACGCGCAGGCGAAAGCCGCGTCTCTGTTTAACGACGAGCAGCGCAAAGCAACCGAAGGCATGAAGCCGTTCTTCGGCGTGCAGGCGGGCGATCTGTTTATCGCCACCACCGGCTACACCGGTGAAGCGGGCTACGAAATTGCGATGCCGAACGAGAAGGCCGCTGATTTCTGGCGTGCGCTGGTGGAAGCGGGCGTGAAGCCTGCGGGTCTGGGCGCGCGCGATACGCTGCGTCTGGAAGCGGGGATGAACCTCTACGGTCAGGAGATGGATGAAGGCGTCTCTCCGCTGGCCGCCAATATGGGCTGGACCATCGCATGGGAACCGGCTGACCGTGACTTTATTGGCCGTGAAGCGCTGGAGATGCAGCGCGAGAAGGGCACTGAACAACTGGTGGGCCTGGTGATGACCGAGAAGGGTGTGCTGCGCGGCGAACTGCCGGTGCGCTTTACCGATGCTGACGGCAATCCTCGCGAAGGCGTGATCACCAGCGGAACCTTCTCACCGACGCTGGGCTACAGTATTGCACTGGCACGCGTGCCGGCGGGGATTGGCGAAACGGCGGTGGTGCAAATCCGCAACCGCGAAATGCCGGTCAACGTGACCAAACCGATTTTTGTTCGCGCCGGTAAGCCGGTCGCCTAATCATTTTTATCAGGAGAACTTCAATGAGCAATGTGCCAGCAGAACTGAAATACAGCAAAGAACACGAGTGGCTGCGCAAAGAGGCGGACGGCACTTACACCGTAGGGATCACCGAGCACGCGCAAGAGCTGCTGGGCGACATGGTGTTTGTTGACCTGCCTGACGTGGGCACGACCGTTAGCGCGGGCGACGACTGCGCCGTGGCGGAGTCCGTAAAAGCGGCATCCGACATCTACGCGCCGGTAAGCGGTGAAATCGTTGCCGTCAACGACGCGCTGAGCGATTCGCCAGAGCTGGTCAACAGCGAGCCTTATGAAGGCGGCTGGATCTTCAAGATCAAAGCCAGCGACGAATCCCAGGTTGCCGCGCTGCTGGATGCGACCGCGTACGAAGCATTGTCCTGGATAGACGAGTAAGCCGGTAGTCTCTGAGAGGTGCCGCACTTGCGGTGCCTTCTTTTTAGCCCTCTGCCTAAGGGGATTTAATGCCATTTTGTCACCGGCAGCACGTTTCAGGAAGTATTGTTCCCATGACACAGACTTTAAGCCAGCTTGAAAACCGTGGCGCCTTCATTGAACGTCACATTGGGCCGGATGCTCAGCAACAGCAGGAGATGCTGAAGACGGTTGGCGCGGATTCATTAAACGCACTGATCGGCCAGATTGTGCCAAAAGACATCCAGCTTGCCACGCCGCCTCAGGTGGGGGAAGCCACTACGGAATTCGCCGCGCTGGCGGAGCTGAAGGCCATCGCCGGCCTGAACAAGCGCTATAAGTCTTACATTGGCATGGGCTACACCACCGTGCAGTTGCCGCCGGTGATCCTGCGCAACATGCTGGAAAACCCGGGCTGGTACACCGCCTATACGCCGTATCAGCCGGAAGTCTCCCAGGGCCGTCTGGAAGCGCTGCTGAACTTCCAGCAGGTGACGCTGGATCTGACCGGCCTGGATATCGCCTCTGCTTCGCTGCTGGATGAAGCGACCGCCGCCGCCGAAGCGATGGCGATGGCTAAGCGCGTGAGCAAGCTGAAAAACGCCAACCGCTTCTTCGTGGCGGCGGACGTGCATCCGCAGACGCTGGACGTGGTGCGCACCCGCGCCGAAACCTTCGGCTTTGACGTGATTGTCGACGACGCTGACAAAGTGCTGGATCACCAGGATGTCTTCGGCGTGCTGCTGCAGCAGGTGGGCACCACCGGCGAAGTTCACGACTACGGCGCGCTGATTGCCGAGCTGAAATCCCGCAAAGTGGTTGTGAGCGTTGCCGCCGATTTTATGGCGCTGGTGCTGCTGACGGCGCCGGGCAAACAGGGCGCGGATATCGTCTTCGGCTCCGCCCAGCGCTTCGGCGTGCCGATGGGCTACGGCGGCCCGCACGCGGCGTTCTTCGCCTGCCGAAAGATGAATTCAAACGCTCCATGCCGGGCCGTATTATCGGCGTTTCCCGCGATGCTGCCGGTAACACCGCGCTGCGCATGGCGATGCAGACCCGCGAGCAGCATATCCGCCGCGAGAAAGCCAACTCCAACATCTGTACCTCCCAGGTGCTGCTGGCCAACATCGCCAGCCTGTACGCCGTGTTCCACGGCCCGGCTGGCCTGAAGCGCATTGCCAGCCGCATTCACCGCCTGGCCGATATTCTGGCCTGCGGCCTGCAGCAAAGGCCTTAAGCTGCGCCATGCCCACTACTTCGACACCCTGTGCGTGGACGTGGCGGACAAAGCGGCCGTGCTGGCCCGCGCGCGAAGATGCGGCAGAGATCAACCTGCGCAGCGACATCCACAACGCCGTCGGCATTACGCTGGATGAAAGCACCACCCGCGACGATATCCTGAACCTGTTCAGCGTGCTGCTGGGCGACGCGCACGGTCTGGATATTGATGCGCTGGACAAAGAGGTCGCGCTCGACAGCCGCTCCATTCAGGCAGGCATGCTGCGTAACGATGCGACTTCCTGACGCACCCGGTCTTCAACCGCTACCACAGCGAAACCGAGATGATGCGCTACATGCACTCTCTGGAGCGCAAGGATCTGGCGCTGAACCAGGCGATGATCCCGCTGGGCTCCTGCACCATGAAGCTGAACGCCGCGGCCGAGATGATCCCGATCACCTGGCCGGAATTCGCCGAGCTGCACCCGTTCTGCCCGCCAGAGCAGGCGGAAGGTTATCAGCAGATGATCAACCAGCTTTCCCAGTGGCTGGTGCAGCTGACCGGTTACGACGCGCTCTGCATGCAGCCGAACTCCGGCGCGCAGGGCGAATACGCCGGCCTGCTGGCGATCCGCCACTATCACGAAAGCCGCAACGAAGCGGGCCGCACGAGATCTGCCTGATCCCGAGCTCGGCCCACGGCACCAACCCGGCCTCGGCGCAGATGGCGGGCATGGAAGTGGTGGTGGTGGCCTGCGATAAGAACGGCAACATCGACCTGGCCGACCTGCGCGCCAAAGCCGAGCAGGCGGGCGACGAGCTCTCCTGCATCATGGTGACCTATCCGTCGACCCACGGCGTGTACGAAGAGACCATCCGCGAAGTGTGCGAGGTGGTGCACCAGTTCGGCGGCCAGGTGTACCTCGACGGCGCCAACATGAACGCCCAGGTGGGCATTACCTCGCCGGGCTATATCGGCGCGGACGTGTCGCACCTGAACCTGCACAAAACCTTCTGCATCCCGCACGGCGGTGGCGGCCCGGGCATGGGCCCGATCGGCGTGAAAGCGCACCTGGCGCCGTTCGTGCCGGGCCACAGCGTGGTGCAGATCGAAGGCGTGCTGACCCGGCAGGGCGCGGTCTCTGCGGCGCCGTTCGGCAGCGCCTCTATCCTGCCGATCAGCTGGATGTACATCCGCATGATGGGCGCGGAAGGGCTGAAGCAGGCCAGCCAGGTGGCGATCCTCAACGCCAACTACATCGCGACCCGCCTGAAGTCCGCCTTCCCGGTGCTCTATACCGGCCGCGACGGCCGCGTGGCGCACGAGTGCATCCTCGATATTCGTCCGCTGAAAGAGCAGACCGGCATCAGCGAGCTGGACATCGCCAAGCGCCTGATCGACTACGGCTTCCACGCGCCGACCATGTCCTTCCCGGTTGCGGGCACGCTGATGGTGGAGCCGACCGAGTCCGAAAGCAAAGCCGAGCTGGACCGCTTTATCGACGCGATGCTGGCGATCCGCATGGAGATCGACCGCGTAGCAGGACGGCGAGTGGACGCTGGAAGATAACCCGCTGGTTAACGCCCCGCACACCCAGCACGAGATGGTGGCGGAGTGGAACCACGGCTATTCCCGCGAGCTGGCGGTCTTCCCGGCAGGCTTCGCGAACAAATACTGGCCGACCGTGAAGCGTCTCGATGACGTCTACGGCGACCGTAACCTGTTCTGCTCCTGCGTACCGATGAGCGAATACCAGTACATTGCTGATGTAGTAACGTAGGCCGGGTAAGGCGCGAAGCCGCCACCCGGCTTTTTTATTGGGAGAAGATAATGGCAATTGCACTGGTCACCGGCGCCAGCCGCGGCATTGGGCGGGCCAGCCCGCGCTGCAGCTGGCGCGCGAAGGCTACACCGTGGCGGTGAACTATCACGACATCACGAAGCATGAACGCGTCCGCAGGTCGTCAAGCAGATTGTTGATGCG
Organism: Enterobacterales bacterium; assembly: GCA_039593615.1. Classification (GTDB taxonomy): domain Bacteria; phylum Pseudomonadota; class Gammaproteobacteria; order Enterobacterales; family Enterobacteriaceae; genus Enterobacter. The sequence goes on from JBCNOY010000025.1 coordinate 21,456, forward strand.
CGGGCGGTCAAGCCTTTGCCGTACGTGCAGATATCAGCGATGAAGCTCAGGTGCTGGCGATGTTTAACAGCCTCGATCGTGCGAAGGCGAGCCGCTGACCGCGCTGGTCAATAATGCGGGGATTCTGTTTGAGCAGTCCACCATCGAGAATCTCTCCGCCGAGCGCATTAACCGCGTCCTGGCGACCAACGTCACGGGCTACTTTTCTCTGCTGCCGGGAAGCGGTAAAACGCATGTCCTTCAAACATGGCGGCAAGGGCGGGGCGATAGTGAATGTCTCTTCCGCGGCGTCCCGTCTGGGCGCGCCGGGTGAATATGTGGATTACGCCGCGTCGAAGGGGGCGGTGGATTCGCTGACAACGGGTTTATCGCTGGAGGTGGCGGCGCAGGGCATTCGCGTCAACTGCGTCCGTCCGGGTCTGATCTATACCGATATCCATGCCTCCGGCGGAGAGCCGGGGCGAGTGGATCGCGTGAAATCGTTACTGCCGATGCAGCGCGGCGGCCAGCCGGAAGAGGTCGCCCAGGCGATTGTCTGGCTGCTGAGCGAAAAGGCGTCGTACGTAACGGGGAGTTTTATAGATGCTGCGGGCGGACCGTTGGAGCCGCACCTCACCAGCCTCTCCTTACGCGCGGCGCACATCGTAGTAGCGTCGCCGGCGCTACGCGAGCGGTTACAGCTTTTCGCCGTTGCTGGCAATCACGCCTTTATACCACTCGAAGCTCTTCTTACGCGAACGCGACATGTCGCCCGTGCCGTCGTCGTGCTTGTTCACGTAGATAAAGCCGTAGCGCTTGCTGTACTGGCCGGTGGTGAACGACACGCAGTCGATGCAGCCCCACGGCGTATAGCCCATCAGATCCACGCCATCGTGCGTCACGGCTTTGATCATCTCTTCCACGTGGGCACGCAGGTAGTCGATGCGATAGTCATCGTTGATGCTGCCGTCTTCTTCCACTTTGTCGTAGGCGCCGAAGCCGTTTTCCACGATAAACAGCGGCTTCTGGTAACGCTCGTACAGCACGTTCAGCACAGGGAATAGCGCAGGCCTACCGGGTCAATCTGCCAGCCCCAGTCGGAGGCCTTCACGTGCGGGTTCGGCACGCTGCCTTCGAAGCCGGAAATGGCATCGCCGGTACCGCCTTCCGCTTTCACCGCGTTGGTCATGTAATAGCTGAAGCCCAGGTAGTCGCAGGTGCCTTCACGCAGGATCTGCTCGTCACCCGCTTCCATTTTGATGGAGAAGCCCGCGGCGCTCCCACTCGTTCAGCACGTAGGACGGGTAGTAGCCGCGCAGCTGGACGTCGGTAAAGACGTAGCGCTCGCGCATTGATTCCTGGGCGAACATCACGTCTTCCGGTTTGCAGGAGAACGGATAGAGCGCCACCATGGCCAGCATGCAGCCGACTTTCATCTCCGGGTTGATGCGGCGCGCGGCTTTCACCGCCAGGGCGCTGGCCACAAACTGGTGGTGCAGGACCTGATACATGGTCTCTTCCGGATTTTCATGTTCGGTATAGACCACGCCGGAGCAGCAGTAGCCGAACAGCGGCTGCGCGCCAGTTGCGCTGGTTATTGATTTCGTTGAAGGTCATCCAGTATTTGACCTTGTTTTTGTAGCGCTCGAAGACCACTTCCGCGAAGCGCACAAAGAAATCGACCACTTTACGGTTGGTCCAGCTACCGTACTCCTTCACCAGGTGCAGCGGCATTTCGAAGTGGGAGAGGGTGATCACCGGTTCGATGTTGTATTTCAGCAGCTCATCGAACATGTCGTCGTAAAACTTCAGCCCCTCTTCGTTTGGCTGCGTTTCGTCACCGTTCGGGAAGATGCGCGTCCAGGCAATCGAGGTGCGGAAGCATTTGAAGCCCATCTCGGCAAACAGCTTGATGTCTTCTTTGTAGTGGCCGTGGAAATCGATCGCCTCATGGTTGGGGTAGTATTTCCCCGGCACCACGTCCTGCGTGATCTCGCGCGGCACGCCGTGTGCGCCGCCGGTCAATACGTCGCAAATGCTTGGCCCTTTGCCGCCTTTGTTCCAGCCGCCTTCAACCTGGTGAGCGGCAACCGCGCCGCCCCATAAAAAATCTTTTGGTAAGGTCAATTTTTTCATCGCTGCTATTCTCAATAAATGGCTTATTGGCATCGAGTCTAGCAAAGCGAAATTAAATGTCACGATATAACAATTTTCGCGTAAATGTGATTTGTCACATCAAAAAAACAGGGTGTTTTATTCTGCGTGAGTTTCTTCGCCAGCTTACGGCCGAGAGATTCCAGAATATAGATGACGGGAATTTGCGTGGTGATATCGTAGACCCCGCAATACGCGTCTGGGGAACGTGCCAGGAGAGATTAAAGTCCGCCAGTTTTGCGAGACGCGAGTGCTCGTGGCTGGTAATGGAGAGCACCTTGCAGTGATGCAGGCTAAACTGGCTGGCGAAGCGCAGGATCTCCTCGGTCTCACCCGAGACGGAGAGCACAATCGCCAGCGCATTTTTCGCCATGTCATTGGTGACCGGGAAATAAGGGTCATCAATATGGTTACTGAATTTTCCGATATTAGAAAAGAAACGTGCGCCATATTTTGCCAGCGAGCCTGACGTTCCTGCGCCGACAAATATAATGCGTTCCGACGATAAAATAATATCGACCGCATCATCTAGTAACGTGTCGAACTCTTCATTATTTACGCTTTTAAAGAAGCTGATAATTTCGCTGGCGCCGAAGTTCGCCTGCTGGGGCTCGTTCTGTTCAAGATAAAGCTTAAAGCGTACGCGAAACTCCGAGTAGCCTTCGCAGTTAAGCTTGCGGCAAAAGCGCAGGATAGTGGTCGTCGAGACACCCGCTGCATCCGCCAGCTCGCGGATGGTCATGTACATGACTTTGTCACGGTTTTTAATGACATAGTTGTAGACCATCATCTCCAGGTTATTGAGACTGGCAATGGCGGAGTGGGTGAACATACTCACAATGGCATAACTCTCATTCTGACCTCATCGTCACATCATAACATGCACCCAGACGGCAGGATCCATTTTTATGCTCTTGATTCATAATGATTAAATTTTTATGTGAACAATTGTTAGGTGAAAGATTTCTTTATATCTATGATTTTTAGGTATAAATTTTGAAATGAATTTTTTTTAGCTAACAGGTGTTCACTGGAATCATTCTCAGTTAGCATAGTTATGCGATGAATAATCATCTTTTGTTTTCCCGGAGTTTTGTATGGTGAGTAGACCATTAATCGCACAGGGATATTCGCTGGCTGAGGAAATAGCCAACAGCATCAGCCACGGCATTGGCCTGGTGTTTGGGATTGTCGGTTTAGTGTTATTGCTGGTGCAGGCGGTGGACGCCAATGCCAGCGCAATGGCCATTACCAGCTACAGCCTGTATGGCGGGAGTATGATCCTGCTGTTTCTGGCGTCGACGCTTTATCACGCGATCCCGCATCAGCGGGCCAAAATATGGCTCAAGAAATTTGACCACTGCGCTATCTATCTTCTTATTGCAGGCACCTACACGCCGTTTCTGCTGGTGGGGCTCAACTCGCCGCTGTCGCGCGGCCTGATGATTGTTATCTGGAGCCTGGCGCTGCCCGGGGATCCTGTTTAAGCTGACCATCGCGCACCGGTTTAAAGTGCTGTCGCTGGTCACCTATCTGACCATGGGCTGGCTGTCGCTGATCGTGGTGTATCAGCTGGCAATCAAACTGTCGGTAGGGGGCGTCACGCTTCTGGCCGTGGGCGGCGTGGTGTATTCGCTCGGCGTGATTTTCTACGTCTGCAAGCGGATCCCGTACAACCATGCCATCTGGCACGGCTTTGTGCTGGGCGGCAGCGTGCTGCCACTTTTTGGCGATTTATTTGTACGTGGGGCAGGTGTAGCAAGGCGTAGTTTTTTGCGGGTCGCCGCTGATGGCCTTACCCGACCCGTAAGCGGCGCTAGGCGCAGGCCGATACAGCATCACTCTTCCAGTGAATAGGGCAGCGGCTCAATGCTCAGTGTTTTTGCATCGTCACGCACGCGGAACACGCTGTCCGCTTCCATGTCGTTGTTCATAACGGCCTGCACCAGAAGACGTCCATCATCCAGCTGTACGGCGGCTAATACGGTGCCGGTACGGCGCCAGTTTTCACCCATCTTCAGCTCTAAATCTTCCCCTGCTTCAGGTACCCGGCTGGCATGGCCCGCCAGTGTCCATAGCGCGCGTTTGTTTGCCCCGCGGAATTTTGCTCGCGCCACCATCTCCTGGCCGGTGTAACAGCCTTTTTTAAAGCTGATGCCGCCCAGCGCCTGCAGGTTGGTTGCCTGAGGAATAAACTGCGCGCTGTTTGCGGCGTCAATGACCGGCAGACCCGCTTCGATGTTCAGCGCCAGCCACTGCTGACTGTTGTTAAGCTGCGCTTCGCCGCGCAGCGCCTCGGTGACGCGCTCGGCGGTTTCAGCATCGGTGACTAACAGAAAACGCTCTGCCGGGTGTTCAAACCACAGGATAGAGGTGGCGCCTTCGCTGACCACCTGCTTTTCCGCATCCGGCAGATTCGCTGAAGAGATTTTTCAGCGCCGCACGCGCCTGGAAGCCGGCCACACCCAGCAGGACATGTTCGTCGTCCGGGGCGATAGTGACTTTGGAGAAGACCGCGTATTTTTTCAGCTCTTTGAGCTGGGCGTCACGCAGGCTGCGGCGCTCAATAAAGGCAAAACCGTCCTGACGGCGGAACAGACGCAGGTTGCTCCACATTTTGCCTTTTGGGTCGCAATGCGCGGCCAGCAGGTGCTGGTGTTCGGTCATCTGCTGACGTCGGCGGTCACCTGGCCCTGCAGATATTTTTCGGCGTCGGCACCGGTGAGCGTCGCCAGCGCCCAGTCATCAAGAGAAATAAGCGTCAGCGGCAGACGCGCAGAGGCGGCGGGCTGGCGAGGAGAAAATGGTGTAAATGGCCATAACGATATCCTGAATTGCTTAACGCTTTGATAATGCCTAATGGTAAAAGAGCCTGCAGGCAATGCAAGCGCTTTCAACAGGCCATTTGTGCCATAAACCGGTTGTGCGTAGGGCATAACACGCACGCAAAATAATGTAATCCGCTGTGTTTGTAGGGATTATTCTGGAAGCCTGCTCGTCGATCGCAATATTCCAGTAATGAAACGTCAAAAACACGTTACACTAGCTGGTGTCCCCGTAGAGAAATAAAGAACACTGAATGGGGTACCGACTGAAGGTGCCAAACGTAATGCAGGAAACTGAACATGGATATTAACAACAAGGCCCGTATTCACTGGGCGTGCCGTCGCGGCATGCGTGAACTTGATATTTCCATCATGCCTTTCTTCGAATATGAGTATGACACCTTAAGCGACGATGATAAGCGTCTGTTTGTTCGCCTGCTTGAGTCTGACGATCCGGATTTATTCAACTGGCTGATGAACCACGGCAAACCCGCCGACACCGAGTTGCAACGGATGGTGCAATTAATTCAAACACGGAATCGGGAACGTGGTCCTGTGGCAATCTGATCTTCGCGTCTCGTGGCGCTCGCAGTGGATGTCTTTGTTGCTCCACGGCCTGGTTGCGGCCTTTGTGTTACTGATGCTGTCGCTGAGCTACGGCGGGCTGTGCCTGCTGTTCAGATCGCGGTTGTGTCCTGCTGACACTGCAGTGCTGGCGTTTTAACGCGTGTCGCCTGCATGCAGCGTCTGCGGAGAGATCAATTGCTGGATGACAAGGGGGACTGGTACTGGCGCGCTGAACGCTGGCAGGCGCAAAGAGGGGGTTTTTCGGTATGCCCTGGACTGGCTCACCGTGCGGCATGATGTTACGGTTACGCAAGGTGGACGGCGGGCGTTGCCAGCATCTGTGGCTGGCGGCTGACAGTATGGATGCTGCCGAGTGGCGAGACCTGCGCCGGATGCTGTTGCAACAGACGACGCAGGGGTAATGCGCGTTAGCTAAACTTTTCGGCCATTTCGCCCAGAATCTGCTCGCACCAGTGCTTGCAGGCGCTCATCGCTGAGATCGTACTGGTTGGTTTCATCCAGCGCGAGCCCAACAAACAGCTCGCCGTCGGCAATAATCGGTTTTTTACTGGTGAACTCGTAACCTTCGGTTGGCCAGTAGCCGATGAACGACACGCCTTTCGGCGCCAGCAGTTTTCGTGCAGCATGCCGAGCGCGTCCAGGAACCATTCCCCGTAACCCAGCTGATCGCCCATGCCGTACATGGCAACGATTTTGCCGTCGAGATTGACTGCGTCGGCAGCTGATCCCAGATGGCTTCCCAGTCTTCCTGTATCTCGCCGAAATCCCAGGTCGGGATGCCGAGGATCAGCACATCGTACTGCTCCATCAGCGCGACCGCGTCATCTTTCAGGTTATGCAACGTCACCAGTTCCGGGCCAATGATGTCGCGAATTTTCTCTGCCGCCATTTCGGTGTAGCAGGTGCTGGAACCATAGAACAGACCAATATTCATCGCGTAACTATCTCAATTCTTGCGTTGACTTTGCGCGTAGTGTACCAGAAACCGGTCACAATCAGGCATAATGAGCACGATTTCACACGGCGAGGGGCAACAGTGCAGGACAGCGATCTGATTGAACAGTTTCTCGACGCGCTGTGGCTGGAGAAAAATCTGGCCGAGAATACGCTCAGCGCCTATCGGCGCGATCTTGCACATGCTGGGGGGTTGACTGGCTGCACCACCGTGAGCGCTCGCTGCTGAGCGCTGGAAGCGCGCTGATCTACAGGCAGCTTCTGGCTGAACGTGTAGAAGGGGGCTACAAAGCCACCAGTTCCGCGCGTTTGCTCAGCGCCATGCGTCGGCTGTTCCAGCATCTCTACCGTGAGAAGATCCGCGAAGACGATCCCAGCGCGCTGCTGGCATCCCCAAAACTTCCGCAGCGGCTGCCGAAAGATCTCAGCGAAGCACAAGTTGAGAGATTATTACAGTCACCGGCAGTTGACCTGCCGCTGGAGTTACGCGATAAAGCCATGCTTGAGCTATTGTATGCTACCGGCCTGCGCGTTTCGGAACTGGTTGGCCTGACGATGAGCGACATCAGCCTGCGTCAGGGCGTGGTGCGCGTCATTGGTAAAGGAAACAAGGAAAGGCTGGTTCCGCTGGGTGAAGAGGCGGTTTACTGGCTGGAAACGTACCTGGAGCATGGTCGTCCGTGGCTGCTCAATGGTACGTCTATCGACGTCCTGTTTCCGAGCCAGCGCGCCCAGCAGATGACGCGGCAAACGTTCTGGCATCGCATCAAGCATTACGCCACACTGGCGGGTATCGACAGTGAAAAGCTTTCGCCGCACGTATTGCGTCACGCCTTCGCGACGCATCTGCTCAACCACGGCGCGGATTTACGCGTGGTGCAGATGCTGCTGGGGCACAGCGATCTTTCCACGACGCAAATTTACACCCATGTCGCGACGGAACGCCTGCGGCAGCTACACCAACAGCACCACCCTCGTGCGTGAGTGCCGACGAATTGTAACAGGATCAAATATGAAAAAGAGTTTCGCGCTGTTCACCCTGCTGGCAGCCTCCTTTACCGGTTTCGCCCATGCTGACGACGCCGCTATCAAACAGTCGCTGGCTAAGCTTGGCGTCACCGGCAGCGATATTCAGCCTGCACCGGTCGCCGGGTATGAAAACGGTGCTGACCAACAGCGGCGTGCTGTACGTCACCGAAGACGGCAAGCACATTATTCAGGGGCCGCTGTACGACGTCAGCGGCGCGCAGCCGGTGAACGTCACCAACCAGCTGCTGATGAAAAACCTGAACGCGCTCGAAAAAGAGATGATCGTCTATAAAGCGCCGCAGGAAAAACACGTGATTACCGTCTTCACCGACATCACCTGCGGCTACTGCCACAAGCTGCATGAAGAGATGAAAGATTACAATGCGCTGGGTATTACCGTGCGCTATCTCGCCTTCCCGCGCGCGGGCGTACAGAGCCAGCCAGAGCAGGACATGAAGGCCATCTGGTGTGCGAAAGACCGCAACAAAGCCTTTGATGATGCGATGAGCGGAAAAGAGGTTAAGCCAGCCTCCTGCGATATCGACATTGCTAACCACTACGCGCTGGGCGTGCAGTTTGGCGTGAGCGGTACGCCAGCGATTGTCCTGAGCAACGGGTATGTCGTTCCGGGCTATCAGGGACCAAAAGAGATGAAAGAGTTCCTCGACGCGCACCAGAAACAGGTTAGTGGTAAATAATCCGCGTGAAAGCCCCGATAAAATTGCGCCGCCGCGAGGCGGTTGAACCGGTTGATTTACCGGACGATCTCCCGCCGTTGCTGAAGCGCCTCTACGCCAGCCGCGGCGTGCGTCGCGCTGAAGATCTTGAACGCAGCGTGAAAGGGATGCTGCCCTGGCAGCAACTGAACGGCATCGAAAAAGCCACTGAAATGCTCTACAACGCGCTGCGTGAGAACACGCGTATTGTGGTAGTAGGGGATTTCGACGCCGACGGCGCAACCAGCACCGCGCTGAGCGTGCTCAGCCTGCGCGCGCTGGGCTGCGATAACGTCACGTATCTGGTGCCGAACCGTTTTGAAGACGGCTACGGCCTCAGCCCGGAAGTGGTCGATCAGGCCCACGCCCGCGGGGCGCAGATGATCATGACCGTCGATAACGGGATCTCTTCCCATGCGGGGGTCGATCATGCCCACGCGTTGGGGATCCCGGTGCTGGTTACCGATCACCATCTCCCCGGTGAAACGCTGCCTGCCGCCGAGGCGATTATTAACCCCAACCTGCGCGACTGTGATTTTCCGTCGAAATCCCTTGCGGGCGTAGGCGTGGCGTTTTATCTGATGCTGGCGTTGCGTACCCTGTTACGCGACAAGGGCTGGTTCGAATCCCGCGGCATTGCCGTACCGAACCTGGCCGAATATCTCGATCTGGTGGCACTGGGTACCGTCGCTGACGTGGTCCCGCTCGATACCAATAACCGTATTTTGACCTGGCAGGGCTTAAGCCGTATCAGGGCAGGCAAGTGCCGTCCGGGGATCAAGGCGCTGCTGGAAATCGCCAACCGCGACCCGCTCAAGCTGGCGGCAAGCGATTTGGGCTTTGCCCTTGGGCCGCGCCTGAACGCGGCCGGAAGACTGGACGATATGTCCGTTGGCGTCGCGCTGCTGCTGTGCGACAACATCGGTGAAGCGCGCGTGCTGGCCAACGAGCTGGACGCCCTGAATCAGACACGTAAAGAGATTGAGCAGGGGATGCAGGCCGAAGCGCTGACCCTGTGTGAAAAGCTTGAACGCAGCGGCGATACGCTGCCGGGCGGCCTGGCGATGTTCCATCCCGAGTGGCATCAGGGCGTGGTCGGCATTCTGGCGTCGCGCATCAAAGAGCGCTTCCACCGCCCGGTGATCGCCTTCGCCCCCGCGGGCGACGGCACGCTGAAAGGCTCCGGCCGCTCGATTCCGGGCCTGCACATGCGCGACGCGCTGGAGCGTCTCGATACGCTGTATCCGGGCCTGATGATCAAGTTCGGCGGCCATGCGATGGCGGCGGGCCTGTCGCTGGAAGAGGCGAAGTTCGACGAGTTCCAGCGCCTGTTTGGCGAGCTGGTCACCGACTGGATTGACCCGGCCCTGCTGCAGGGGGTGAAGTGGTGTCCGATGGCGAGCTTTCACCGCTTGAGATGACGATGGACGTGGCGCAAATGCTGCGCGATGCCGGCCCGTGGGGGCAGATGTTCCCGGAGCCGCTGTTCGACGGGCAGTTTCCGCCTGCTGCAGCAGCGTCTGGTGGGCGAACGTCACCTGAAGGTGATGGTTGAGCCGGTGGGCGGCGGCCCGCTGCTGGACGGTATCGCCTTTAACGTTGACACCAGCGGTATGGCCGGACAACGGCGTGCGCGAGGTCGAGCTGGCGTACAAACTGGACATCAACGAGTTTCGCGGTAACCGCACCCTTCAGATCATCATCGACAATATCTGGCCGCAGTCGTAACCTTTAGAACGTGACGTCGACACCGCCGCGCAGTACTTTCTCATCGCCGCGATCGGCCACGTGGCGGTCGGCACGCAGGAACAGCCGCGCGCGTGCCGACTGCACCAGATCAACCCGCGCACCAAACCACTGCGAGCGGCGATCGAGCTGCATACCCGGGATGGTGAAGCTCTGCTGACCGCTGCCGAAGCCGCTCCAGCGCGCGCTGACGTCCATCGACGGATTGCTGAAGGCGTACTGGTATTCGCCATACAGGCTCAGCATGCTCCACCAGCCCGCCGACCAGTCCTGGCGCGCGCTGAGATTCAGGCCACCGTAACCGACGCTGCGGCGATAGCTGTCGCCGTCGCCCTGCAGACCAAACGCGCTGCCGCTGTCGCTGAAGCTGCCGGTTTGCAGGCCGGTTTCACGCCAGCCGAGATAGGGCTCAATGCGATAATCCTCCTGCAGCGTCCAGCGATAGCCGCTCTGCAGCGCCGCCTGCCAGCTGTCAGTGCGGGCGGAAGAGGAAACCGGTGCAGCTTCATCCAGCAGCACCAGGCGCTGCAGTTTGTCGCGTCCATGCTGATAGCTGAGATTGCCCTGCCAGTACCAGGCTGGCGTCACCGCATAGCGCCCATACAGCATTACGCCCTGCATGCTGTTCTGGCTGTTGCCGCCGGTGTCGTCATAGGTGGCATCAAGCTGAGTGTGCGTCCAGGCGATGCCGAGGCGCAGGCCGGGCAGGCCAAAATCGCTGTCGGCACCCAGCGCGGTCAGGGTGTTGCGATAGCGGTTGCCGAGATAGCCGTCCTGGTCGAGCGAACCGTGCAGCTGACCGCTCTCCAGCCAGAAGCCGAAGCGCCCCTGTTCGCTGGCATCATCGATGCGGTTGTTGAGCAGACGCGTCTGATAATCAAGCGCGTTGAACAGCACAGCATTGCCGGAGGCATGCGCCTGACCGGACAGGGAGTTGATCGCCGCCTGTGCGCTGCGGGTGTCCGCCAGCGTCTGGAAGGCGCCTGCGGCCGCCAGCGCTGACTGCTGCGCACTGCTCAGCGTCGCCTGACCCTGCCAGCGGTCTGCCAGTTCAAACGCCTGCTCCAGGTTGCGGCTGGTTTGCTGCGCGCTGGTGCTATCGATTCCCATCGCCTGTGCCGCTGCGGCGGTGTTCTTGCGCGTCAGCTGGCCGGTAACGCTGTGGGCGTCATAGCTGACGGAACCGTCGAGAAATACGCCGGTATTGACCTGGCTAAACTGACCGCTCACGCCGCCGCCGCTGGTCAGCAGCGTTTCCTGCTGTTTCACCACGTAGCTGGCGGAGGGCGGCGCCAGGTTCAGCGTGCCGTCGAGCGCCGCGTTGCCGGTCACGCGCAGCGGATTGCTCAGCGTGACGTTGAGCGTACCGTTGGCGCTTTGCTGATAGTTGCCCGCCACCTGCAGGCCGCCATTAACCGATCCCTGGTTGACCAGATTGCCGCCGATGCGTCCGCTGCCCCCCAGTTTGCCGCTACCGTTTACCAGCGCATTGCCGGCAATCGCACCGTCAATCAGCAGGCTATTGGCGGAGACCTGCGTCAGGCCCTGATAGCTGTTGTTGCCGGTCAGCTGCAGCTTACCGCCGCGTTCGCTGCCGTCCAGCACCAGCCCGCGATCGCCGCTGATGTCATTGCTGAACACATACTGGCCGCCGTCGAGGCGCGCACTGAAGTCCTCTGCCCAGAATTGTCCCGGCCCGTTTAAGGCTTTGGCGGCGTTAAGATCGCCCCAGCCGAACGTCTCATTGTATGGCCGCCCGTTCGCGCTGTCGGCGACGTTATCGTGCGCATCACTGCGGTAGGTGGCGGTGGTCAGCAGGGTTTGCTGCAGGTTATGGCCGCTCATCCACGGGAAACGCTGCAGCAGCTGCGAAGCTGCGGCCGTCACGCGCGGTGCGGCAAATGAGGTGCCGAAGCTGCGCACCTTTACCCAGCTGCCGTCAGAATTTTGATACAGATAATCGGTATAACCCGGCGCGGTCAGGCACCATGCGGCGGCCGCGCCGCAGGCGTCAAACGGTCCGGTGCCGGCTGCGCGTCCCGGCAGATCATAACCGGTATGATCCATGATGCCGGTGACTGCCAGCAGATTACGCGCCAGCTGCGGGGCGTTATACATCAGCGGTGTCAGCACGTCCGGTGCCGGCGTGGCGCCGCTGTTGTTGCCAGTGATCATCACCGCCAGCCCATCTGCCGCAGCCACCGCGTTGAGCCCCTGATACAGTGACTGATAGCGCTGGCGCGCATCGCTCAGCGCCTGCTGGCTGGTGAGGCGCTCCTGCGAACCGTAGGACATATTGAAGATGCGCACGCCCTGCGCCACTAAGCCCTGCACGGCGCGCGCCGTATTGTCATAGCTGAAAATGTTATTTTGTGATGCCTGAGCTACATACAGCGCGCTGTCAGGCGACAGCCCCAGTAGCGTCATCGCCACCAGCGTGCCGTGGCCGTTGATCCCCATGTTGTCATTCAGCGCGGTGTTGCTGTCGACATAACTGGAGAAATTCACGTTGGCGTAATTAATTTCGCTGCGGCCCGGGGCCAGACCAGAGTCAATGATGCCCACTTTACTGCTGGCGGCCGTGGCCGGCACCGCAGGTTCAACCACCGGCGTGACCGGGGTCAGGGTGCTGCCGCCGCTGCTACCACCACCGCCGCCGCCTCCGCCACCACAGGCGCTCAGCAGAAACGGGATGATCAGCGCCAGCAGGCGCGGTGAGGGTCGAAAAGTAACAACAGGATAATGCATGGCAACTCCTCATGCCTCTCAGGGCATGTTGTCGCCCGTTCACGTTAACGGGCCTGAATGCAGTCTTTCCCTGTCACGAATACTCCTGAGCAACGTGGCTGACAGACAGAACGCAATAGATGAAGCACGAACCCCTGAGATTCCGCCAGGGTGCAGAAAGGATAAGGTGCGCACTGGCCGGTTGATGGCCAGGACAGCGCAGCATTGCGCAGGCTAATCACGCTATATCACGCTTCGAACCAGACATTTCTGATGGTGGAGTTTTAATGATTTTGTCTGATAAATCATGGGTTTTAATGACGCCAGCTGGCGTTTATTGCCGAGATTATGTAGGAAAATTCTGAAGACGCACCGCGTAGGTGGCGAGTGACAGCGGGATTTCTGGCAACCGCCATACCTGCTGGTTTCCAGAACTGGCGCAATTATTTTCTGCCGGTTCATACGCGGTATAGCCATTGATGTGCAAAGCTACAAACCAGGCGCGCTTTCGGGTAAACTAGCGCGTTACTTTTATCTCCTCTCACCGAATCGTCAAAAAAGAACGAAACCATGTTTGAAATTAATCCGGTAAAAAACCGTATTCAGGACCTCACGGAGCGCTCTGACGTTCTTAGGGGGTATCTTTGACTACGATGCCAAGAAAGAGCGTCTTGAAGAAGTAAACGCCGAGCTGGAACAGCCGGACGTCTGGAACGAACCTGAACGCGCACAGGCGCTGGGCAAAGAGCGTTCCTCGCTGGAAGCTATCGTAGATACCCTCGATCAGATGGCGCAGGGGCTGGAAGATGTCTCCGGTCTGCTGGAGCTGGCGGTCGAAGCCGACGACGAAGAAACCTTTAACGAAGCCGTAGCCGAGCTGGACGTGCTGGAAGAGAAGCTGGCGCAGCTGGAGTTCCGCCGCATGTTCTCCGGCGAATACGACAGCGCCGACTGCTACCTGGATATCCAGGCCGGCTCCGGCGGCACCGAAGCGCAGGACTGGGCCAGCATGCTGCTGCGCATGTACCTGCGCTGGGCGGAAGCCCACGGCTTCAAAACCGAAATTATCGAAGAGTCCGAAGGCGAAGTCGCCGGCATTAAATCCGCCACCATCAAGATCATCGGCGATTACGCCTACGGCTGGCTGCGCACCGAAACCGGCGTTCACCGCCTGGTGCGTAAGAGCCCGTTCGACTCCGGCGGCCGTCGTCACACCTCCTTCAGCTCGGTGTTCGTCTACCCGGAAGTCGACGACGATATCGATATCGAAATCAACCCGGCGGACCTGCGTATCGACGTCTACCGCGCCTCCGGCGCGGGCGGTCAGCACGTTAACCGTACCGAATCGGCGGTGCGTATTACCCACATGCCGACCAACATCGTGGTGCAGTGCCAGAACGACCGTTCCCAGCATAAGAACAAAGACCAGGCCATGAAGCAGCTGCGAGCCAAGCTGTATGAGCTGGAGATGCAGAAGAAAAATGCCGAGAAGCAGGCGATGGAAGACAACAAGTCCGACATCGGCTGGGGCAGCCAGATCCGTTCTTACGTGCTGGATGACTCCCGCATCAAGGACCTGCGTACCGGCGTTGAAACCCGCAACACGCAGGCGGTGCTGGACGGCGACCTGGACCAATTTATCGAAGCAAGTTTGAAAGCAGGGTTATGAGGAACCAACATGTCTGAACAACAAGCACAGGGCGCTGACGCGGCAGTCGATCTTAACAACGAACTGAAAACCCGCCGCGAGAAGCTGGCCGCGCTGCGCGAGCAGGGCGTGCCGTTCCCGAACGATTTCCGTCGTGACCACACCTCAGACCAACTGCACGCTGACTTTGACGGCGAAAGAGAACGAAGAGCTGGAAGCGCTGGGCGTTGAAGTGACCGTTGCCGGCCGCATGATGACCCGCCGTATCATGGGTAAAGCCTCCTTCGTCACCCTGCAGGACGTGGGCGGCCGCATTCAGCTGTACGTCTCCCGTGACGATCTGCCGGAAGGCGTCTACAACGAGCAGTTCAAGAAGTGGGACCTGGGCGATATCCTCGGCGCGCGCGGTAAGCTGTTCAAAACCAAGACCGGCGAACTGTCGATCCACTGCACCGAGCTGCGTCTGCTGACCAAAGCCCTGCGCCCGCTGCCGGACAAATTCCACGGCCTGGCAGGATCAGGAAGCGCGCTACCGCCAGCGCTACCTGGACCTGATCTCCAACGATGAATCCCGCAAGACCTTCAAAGTGCGCTCCCAGATCATGGCCGGTATCCGCCAGTTCATGGTGAACCGCGACTTTATGGAAGTGGAAACCCCGATGATGCAGGTGATCCCGGGCGGCGCGTCCGCGCGTCCGTTCATCACCCATCACAACGCGCTGGACCTGGACATGTACCTGCGTATCGCGCCGGAACTGTACCTGAAGCGTCTGGTGGTCGGCGGTTTTGAGCGCGTGTTCGAAATCAACCGTAACTTCCGTAACGAAGGGATCTCGCCGTTCGTCACAACCCAGAGTTCACCATGATGGAACTCTATATGGCGTATGCGGATTACAAAGATCTGATCGAGCTGACCGAGACCCTGTTCCGCACCCTGGCGCAGGATATTCTGGGCACCACGGAAGTGCCTTACGGCGACGAAGTCTTCGACTTCGGCAAGCCGTTCGAGAAACTGACCATGCGCGAAGCGATCAAGAAATACCGTCCGGAAACCAACATGGCCGATCTGGATAACTTCGACAATGCGAAAGCGATCGCTAAGCATCGGCATCAAGGTTGAGAAGAGCTGGGGTCTGGGCCGTATCGTGACCGAGATCTTCGAAGAAGTGGCCGAAGCGCACCTGATTCAGCCGACCTTCATCACCGAATACCCGGCGGAAGTCTCGCCGCTGGCGCGTCGTAACGACGAGAACCCGGAAATCACCGACCGCTTCGAGTTCTTCATCGGCGGCCGTGAAATCGGCAACGGCTTTTGCGAGCTGAACGATGCGGAAGACCAGGCGCAGCGCTTCCTGGATCAGGTTGACGCGAAGGACGCCGGCGACGACGAAGCGATGTTCTTCGACGAAGACTACGTGACCGCGCTGGAGCACGGCCTGCCGCCGACGGCGGGTCTGGGCATTGGTATCGACCGTATGGTGATGCTGTTCACCAACAGCCACACCATCCGCGACGTGATCCTGTTCCCGGCGATGCGCCCGTCCGGTGAAGTAATCAGGTTGCCTTCACCCTCACCCTAACCCTCTCCCGTGGGGAGAGGGGACTTGCCTGTACCCCGGTGGGAGAGGGCCGCTGTGGTTTTCTCCCTCTCCCCGTGGCAGAAGGCCGCTGTGGTTTTCTTCCTCTCCCTGTGGCAGAGGACCGCTATGGTTTTCTTCCTCTCCCTGTGGCAGAGGACTGCTGTGGTTTTCTCCCTCTCCCTGTGGGAGAGGGCCGGGGTGAGGGCATCAGCGCGCACCCAACCTAAGACTTCACCACGCCCTCCAGCCATGCCTGGAACCGCGCATAAGGCACATATAGCGCCACATCTTTAAACAGCGTTTTGCCGCTCTTATTATCATCAATCCGACTGCTATAGCCGACAATCACCCCGGCCAGCGTGTCGTCGCTGGCGTTATATACCGCGCCGCCGGACATGCCTTTCACCACGCCGGCATTGGCCGCCACCACTACGCAGCTGGCCTTATTCCAGTCATTGCTCAGCGTCGTATTGATCAGGTTTTTGCCGCTTGATGCCACCGGCAGCGCGGAGATAAAGCTATACCCATACAGATTAACGTTGTCGCCGATATGGCTGTTGCGGAATTGCGGGGGCAGGTTGGCTTCTTTATTCGCATGATAAACCACGGCGATATCGCACTCCGGATGCCAGGCCTTCACCCGATACAGCGAATATTTGGCCACGTGCGCCGCCGTCAGGCTGTATTCGCGCGTCAGGGGGATAGTGGTGCCCAGCGCACCCATGCCGAGCACGGTGGGGATGCCGGTGACGGTCATATCGACGCGCCTGGCCGCTTCTGAGCTGTATTCATAGTGCCCGACCGAGCAGCCGCTTAAGCCGCCGATCGCCAGCGCGATGATCCATCGCATAACTCTGTCCCCCTGTTGTGTTGACGCCGCATTACCGGGCAATCCATTGGGGTATCGGCAATGTGCGACCATCCTTTACTGCCTGATTTAACGCCAGAAAGCGCCGTCGCTGTGACAGCGATCACAACCTGTTATCAAGCGTAGTCTGTTATCGCCATCCTGTCTCAGTGATGCATAAGCGACGCTTTTTAGCGCCGGGATTATTGCCGCGCAGGCAAAATAGCCTTGCTGCCGCCCGGGTGGTTGAGAGTCAGAGGCTGTGCTTTAATAGCAGACTGTGACGCAGTTCAAAAATAAACATCCCCGCACTGTCGGAGGGATACGCGTCTGTCTTAACCGTACGGCGTTCGTCGTGCGGCCCGCCTGCAAAATTATTTTGGGAGAGTGTGTTATGCCTGTTGCATTACTGGCGCTGGCGCTGAGTGCGTTCGCCATCGGCACCACGGAGTTCGTCATCATGGGGTTACTGCCGGAAGTGGCGGGTGACCTGCAGGTGTCGATTCCTTCTGCGCCGGCTGGCTGATCAGCGGCTATGCGCTGGGCGTGGCTATCGGCGCGCCAATCATGGCGCTGCTGACCGCGAAACTGCCGCGTAAACGTACCCTGATTCTGCTGATGATCATCTTCATCATCGGCAACGTACTCTGTGCGCTGGCTTATACCTATAACCTGCTGATGCTGGCGCGCGTTATTACCGCGTTGTGTCACGGTGCGTTCTTCGGCATCGGTTCAGTGGTGGCGGCCAGCCTGGTGGCGCCGAGCCGTCAGGCATCGGCGGTGGCGCTGATGTTTACCGGTCTGACGCTGGCCAACGTACTGGGCGTGCCGCTGGGCACCTGGTTTGGTCAGCTGTTTGGCTGGCGCGCCACCTTCTGGGGCGTGGCGATTATCGGCATCCTCGCGTTCATCGCGCTGATTGTCAGCCTGCCGACTAACAAAGATGAAAAACCGGTGCACCTGGCGAGCGAAATCAGCGCGCTGGCCAACGGCAAACTGTGGCTGTCGCTGCTGATGACGGTGTGTTTTGCCGCCGCGATGTTTGCGCTGTTCAGCTACATTGCGCCGCTGCTGCTGCAGGTGACCGGCATCAGCGATCGCGGTGTCAGCTGGACGCTGTTCCTGATTGGCGCTGGCCTGACGGTGGGTAACATTGTTGGCGGGAAACTGGCGGACTGGAAAGTGTCGTTCAGCCTGATCCTCAGCTTTTCGCTGATCGCCGTGTTCTCGCTGCTGTTCAGCTGGACCAGCCATGCGCTGTGGCTGGCAGAGGTAACCCTGTTCCTGTGGGCGATGGCGACCTTCGCCACCGTGCCGGGCCTGCAAATCAACGTAGTGCGCCACGGTAAAGACGCGCCAAACCTGGTGTCGACGCTCAACATCTCGGCCTTTAACGTCGGAAACGCACTCGGTGCGTGGGTGGGCGGCGCAGTGATCGACAAAGGCTATGGCCTGACGGCGGTGCCGGTCGCGGCGGCAGCGCTGGCGGCCGCGGGATTAGTGGTTTGTCTGCTGACCTTCCGCAAATCGGGCGGTCAGCGCGAGACGGTGCGCGCTTAAGCCAGCCGCTGGGCGATGCGCTGCGGAAAGGTGGCCACCTGCTGCTGCAGGTGGTCGCAAAAGTGATCGACCAGCGCCGACGCCGGACGATGCAGTGGGCGGATCAGGCTGACGGTGAAGGGGACGGCGATACTAAAGCGGCGCATGACGACACCGCTGTCGGCGTAATCCAGCGCCGTCAGCGGATTAACCACCGAAACGCCCACGCCCGCGCGCACCATCGCACAAACCGAGGCGGCGCTGTGCGTTTCCAGCACCATTCGCCGTTTCACCTGATGCTCCGCAAACAGCGCATCCAGCAGCTGTCGATAGCTGTCGGTCCGCGACAGGCTGATGTAGTTTTCCCCGTGAAAATCCTGCGGCGTCAGCACCGCCTTGCTGGCACAGCGGATGCTCCGGCGGGCAGCACGCACACTTCATCACAGGTCAGCAGTGCCAGGCGTTCAGTCCCGGCGGGTGCATGCAGGGTTTCGGTCAGGCCTAAATCATGGCGCTGAGCCGACAGCCACTCCTCCAGCAGCGGCGACTCCTGCGGCACAATGTTCAGGCTGACCTCCGGATAGCGGCGCCAGAAAGGGCTGCAGCAGCATCGGCAAAAAAGACTGCGAAAAGACGGGCAGGCAGGCGATGGACAGCTCGCCCTGGCGAAACTCGCGCAGGCTTTCGGCGCGCACTCACTATGCGGTCCAGCCCGTACCAGGAGCGCTGCACCTCTTCGAACAGCCGCAGCCCCTGCACCGTCGGGTGCAGCCGGCCGCGCGTGCGTTCAAACAGCTTCAGCCCCAGCACCTTTTCTCAGCGCGCCAGCTCGCGGCTCACCGTCGGCTGCGAGGTATGCAGCAGCTGTCGCGGCTTCGGTCAGATTGCCGGTGGTCATCACCGCGTGAAAAATTTCGATATGGCGCAAGTTAATTGGCTGCGGGCATACGCGGGTCGCCTGCCATGGGTCAGTCCATATCATTTTTGCATAGACTCGCGATAAAACGATATTTTTTATTCTCTTGCGCTGTGGCGTAATCATGAAAACGCATTTATCCGGAGAAGACCATGCCACGCCCGCTGAACCAGACTGATACCGATTTGAACGCCGACAACCTGCTGCGCCTGCCTGCCGAGTTTGGCTGCCCGGTGTGGGTTTACGATGCGCAAATTATTCGCGCGCAAATCGCCAAACTCAGCGCGTTTGACGTGGTGCGTTTTGCGCAGAAGGCCTGCTCCAATATTCATATTCTGCGCCTGATGCGCGAGCAGGGCGTGAAGGTCGATTCGGTGTCGCTCGGCGAGATCGAGCGCGCGCTGGCGGCCGGATACGATCCGAAAGCCGACAGCGACGCGATCGTCTTTACCGCCGATGTGATCGACGATGCGACGCTGGCGCGCGTCCACGAGCTGCAGATCCCGGTGAATGCCGGTTCCGTGGATATGCTGGAGCAGCTGGGCGCGGTTTCGCCGGGCCATCGCGTCTGGCTGCGCGTGAATCCGGGCTTTGGCCACGGCCACAGCCAGAAAACCAATACCGGCGGCGAAAACAGCAAGCACGGGATCTGGTACGGCGATCTGCCTGCGGCGCTGGCGGTGATACAGCGCTATGGCCTGAAGCTGGTGGGCATTCATATGCACATTGGCTCTGGCGTCGATTACGGCCATCTGGAGCAGGTGTGCGGCGCGATGGTGCGTCAGGTTGTCGACTTCGGTCAGGATCTGGAGGCGATCTCCGCGGGCGGCGGGCTCTCCATTCCTTATCGCGAAGGGGAAGAGGCGATCGATACCGATCACTATTACGGTCTGTGGAACGCCGCGCGCGAGCAAATCGCCGCGCATCTCGGCCATGCGGTGAAACTGGAGATCGAGCCGGGCCGTTTCCTGGTGGCGGAAGCCGGCGTGCTGGTTTCGCAGGTGCGCAGCGTGAAGGAGATGGGCAGCCGCCACTTTGTGCTGATTGACGCCGGTTTTAACGATCTGATGCGTCCGTCCATGTACGGCAGCTATCACCACATTACCGCGCTGGCTGCCGATGGCCGCGATTTAACGCAGGAGGCGCGTGTGGAGACCGTGGTTGCGGGGCCGCTGTGTGAATCGGGTGACGTGTTTACCCAGCAGGAAGGCGGCAAAGTGGAAACCCGCGCGCTGCCAGCGGTCAAACGGCGGGGGATTATCTGGTGCTGCATGATACCGGCGCGTACGGCGCATCGATGTCCTCCAACTACAACAGCCGCCCGCTGCTGCCGGAAGTGCTGTTTGATCACGGCGTGGCGCGGCTGATCCGCCGTCGCCAGACCATTCAGGAACTGCTGGCGCTGGAGCTGAACTGATGCGCATCGTGCCGCTCAGCAGCGTGCCGCATCACGCCAGCCAGATCACCGACTGGCTGTGGCAGGCGTTTGGTGACGGCACCTCGCGCGCGTTTTACGACAGCATTGTACGCAGTAGCCTGAACGGTGCCGCGTTTCCGGTGACCTTTGTTGCGCTGGACGACGATGACGTGCCGCACGGCACGGTAGGGTTCTGGCGCTGCGATTTGATTAGCCGTCAGGATCTCTATCCGTGGGTTGCCGCGCTGTATGTGGATGAAGCGGCGCGCGGGCAGGGGCTGAGCGCCGCGCTGCAGCAGCACGTGCTGGATTATGCCCGCCAGCGCGGCTATGCAACGGTGTGGCTGTGGTCAACGTTTGGCGGCTACTACGAGCGATTCGGCTGGCAGTATCAGTGTGATGCGCTGGAGTTTCCTGAGGTGCAGGTGAAGGTGTATTCGCAGGATTTATAGTGGGTTGGGTGCGCGCTGGCCCTCACCCCAACCCTCTCCCGCAAGCGGGCGAGGGGGCTGACCGCGCTCTCTGGAACGTCCCCTTTCCGCAAGGGCTGACCGCGCTCTCTGGAACGTCCCTTTTCCGCAAGGGCTGACCGCGCGCTCTGGAACGTTCCCTCTCCCTCAGGGAGAGGGTCAGGGTGAGGGAAAGCCCGCACCCGTTTAACCCGGTCCACCCACCGAATGCCGCCTGACCAGCGTCGGGCTAAACATATTGGTCACCTCCGGCAGCGCGGTGCCGTTGGCGAGCGCCAGCGCCAGCTGCGCGGCCTGCTGCGCCATGGTCACAATCGGATAGCGCACCGTGGTCAGGCGCGGACGCACGTAGCGCGACACCAGCACATCATCAAAGCCAATCAGCGACATCTCTTCGGGCACGCGAATGCCGTTATCGCTCAGCACCGCCAGCGCACCGGCGGCCATCGAATCGTTGTAGCACGCCACCGCGCTCACCTGCTTGCCGCGTCCGAGCAGTTCCGTCATTGCCTGCTCGCCACCGACCTCATCCGGTTCTCCCCACGCCACCAGCCGGTCGTTGCACGGCAGACCGTGCTCCTTCAGCGCATCGTAGTAGCCCTGCAGCCGATCTTCGGCGTCAGAAATGGTGTGCGTCGAGCAGATAAAGGCGATCTGCGCTATGCCCCTGCTGGATCAGGTGGCGGGTGGCCAGCCAGGCGCCGTAGCGGTCGTCCAGCGCCACGCAGCGCGTTTCAAACCCCGGCAGCAGCCGGTTGATCAGCACCATGCCCGGCATCTGCTTCATCCAGCAGCTCTAAATCGTCATCGGGAATTTTCTTGGCGTGCACCACCAGCGCGGCGCAGCGATGGCGCATCAACTGTTCAATCGCCTGACGCTCTTTCTGCTCATTGTGGTAACCGTTACCAATCAGCAGAAAGTTGCCGGTTTGCCCGGCGACTTCATCGACCGCTTTCACCATCGCGCCGAAAAAGGGGTCGGACACATCGCCTACCACCAGCCCGAGCGTTTCGGTGGATTGCTGCGCCAGCGCGCGGGCATTGGCGTTTGGGTGATACTGCAGCTGTTCCATGGCCTGGGTAACGGCGAGGCGCGAACTCTCGCTGGCTTTGGGCGAATTATTGATGACGCGGGACACGGTCGCGACCGACACCCCCGCCATGCGGGCAACATCCTTAATAGTAGCCATGCAATGGTCGACATCCGGGAAAACGTTTACACATGCTCTCAGTGTTACGGAAAAGCCCGGCAGCCGCAACCCGCCAGAATGTCAGCGCTGTCGCAAAAGTGCGGAAAATCAGACGCTCACGGCGAGGCTTTAGCCCGGTAACGGCACCGTGCTATGCTGCCAGCCTGAATCACACCTGCCTGCCGGACCCATAACCATGAAAACTCGTGTGCCGCACCTTGCGCACTGGGGCGCGTTTACCGCCGTCACCGAAAATCAGCGCCTGATTGCCTGCGAACCTTTCTTCGCCGATGCCGATCCTTCCCCGATGATCCACACTATCCCTGAACTGGTGTACTCGGATAAACGCATCCGTCAGCCGATGGTGCGCCGTTCGTGGCTGAAGTCGCGTGAAAACAGCGATCGCACGCTGCGCGGCCGGGAAGATTTTGTCGCGGTGGACTGGGACACCGCGCTCGATCTGGTGGCGGAAGAGAACCGCCGGGTGCGCGACCGCTACGGCGCTTCCGGCATTTTCAACGGTTCGTACGGCTGGTCATCAGCCGGTCGCGTTAACCACGCGCGCACCCTGATTCGTCGCTTCTATTTCAGCGGCGGCGGTGGCGTTGATCAGCAGGGCAACTACAGCTGGGGCGCGGCGCAGTTTTTCCTGCCGTACGTGATTGGCACTTATATGCCGCTGACCGGCCGCGTCACCGACTGGCCGAGCGTGGTGGAGCATTGCAGAAATTTTCGTCGCCTTTGGCGGCCTGGCGCTGAAAAATGCGCAGGTGGCCTCCGGCGGCGCCGGCGAGCACAGCCTGAAACCGGCGCTGCAGCAGCTGAGCGCCAAAGGCACGCCGATCATTAACATCAGCCCGATGCGCGATGACTGCCCCGGATTCGTCAACGCGGAGTGGATCCCGATCCGGCCGAATACCGACGTGGCGCTGATGCTGGCGCTCGGCTATGAAATTACCCGCCGGAACGCGATCGATGAGGCTTTCCTCGCCAGCCACTGCACCGGCTGGCCGCAACTGCGTGCCTATCTGCTGGGCGAAAGCGACGGCGTGGCAAAAACGCCCGCGTGGGCCAGTGCGATAACCGGCATCCCGGCGGCGCGTATCGCACTGCTGGCGCAGCAGCTGGCGGGCAAACGCAGCTTTATCACTTGTGCTTATGCGGTGCAGCGCGCCCATCGCGGCGAGCAGCCGTACTGGATGATGATTGCGCTCTCGTCGATGCTGGGCCAGCCGGGACTGCCGGGCGGCGGCTTCTCTTTTGGTCATGGCTCGATGAACAGCGTCGGCAATCCGCGCCAGGAAGGCCCGGCGCCGCTGATGAGCACCGGCCCGAATCCGGCGAACCTGTCGATCCCGGTGGCGCGCATCAGCGACATGCTGCTCAATCCCGGCCAGCCGTATGCGTTTCAGGGCGAGACGCTGCACTATCCCGACATTCACCTGGTGCACTGGGCAGGCGGCAATCCGTTCCATCATCACCAGCAGCTCAACCGGCTGGTCGAGGGCTGGCAGCGGCCGGATACGGTCATCGTGCAGGATATCGTCTGGACGCCCGCGGCGCAGATGGCGGACATCGTGCTGCCGGCCACCACCACGCTGGAGCGCAACGACATTGGCGGCTCGTCGCGTGACCGCTTCGTGCTGGCGATGCACCAGGCGATTAAACCGCAGCATCAGGCGCGTAACGACTTTGATATTTTTGCCGATCTGGCCGATCGCCTTGGCTACCGCGATCGCTTTACCGAAGGACGCAACGAGATGCAGTGGATTGAGCATCTTTACCAGCAGTGTGCGCAGGCGCATGCGCAGCTGGACATCGCGTTCCCGGAGTTCGAGGCATTCTGGCAGCGCGGCTTTGTTGAGATTCCGCAGGGCGGCAAGCCGTACGTGTTTATGGATGATTTCCGCGCCGACCCGCAGGCGCATCCGATTCACACCGCCAGCGGCAAAATTGAGCTGTTTTGCCAGACCATCGCCGATTACCAGCTGGCGGATTTCGCCGGGCATCCGGAGTGGCGCGCGCCGCAGGAGTGGCTTGGCGCAGCGCTCAGCGCGCAGTTCCCGCTGCACATGATTTCGGTGCAGCCTGCGGATCGCCTGCACAGTCAGCTGGATGCCACCGCCACGGTGCAGGCCGGCAAAACTGCCGGTCACGAAACGCTGTATATGCACGTTGACGATGCCGCCGCGCGCGGTATCAGTGACGGCGATGAGATTGAAGTGAGCAACGCGCGTGGCCGTATGCTGGCTGGCGTTCGCCTGACGGACGGCCTGACGCCCGGCGTGGTGATCATCGCCACCGGTGCCTGGTTCGATCCCGGTTTTGGCAAAGCGTGGCAGCCGTGGGACCGCGCCGGCAACCCTAACGTGCTGACGCTCGACATCGGAACCTCGTCGTTAACTCAGGGCCCGAACGCCATGAGCTGCCTGGTGGAAATTAAAAAACACGCCAGTTGCACAATCGGCTAACAATCTCACCGCTGGTTACATTTTGCCGGTAACTGTTGCGTTTGAGTGATAGTTTCTGCGCTGAGCAACTTGCTACAGTCAGGGTCCCAGAGGTATTGATGGGTGAACATCAACAGTTTTCTTGATTACACCGACCTGCGCAGATGCGCAGGTTTTTTTGCCTGCGATCTGCCGGTGTGACGCGTCCCGTTACGATGACCTCAATCGGGCATAAACGAACTGATACATTGTTTTCCTGTCAACTCGCTTTACCTTTCTTTATAACTGCAGCTAACCCCTTTGGATTCATCTTTTATCGCAGCGGATCGCCATGCCCCCGATTAAAAAATTTCTGGGAAAAGACCAGATTAAAGCCCCGTTTAACCCGTTTCGTTTTCGTCTGATTTGTCTGGGCGTATTAGGCTGCATGGGCCTGCTGCTGGCGCGCGTCGGCGATCTGCAGCTGATCAATCATCCGATGCTGGAACACGAGGCCGACCAGCGCTCGCTGCGTACCGTGACGCTGCCGACCAACCGCGGCACGCTGCTCGACCGCGACGGCCAGGCGCTGGCGCTCAGCGTGCCATCGCGCGATATCATCGCCGATCCGCTGCGCGTGCTGGAGGCCAATCCCGATTTCACCAGCGCCAAATGGAGCTATCTGGCGGCGGCGCTGAATCTGCGACCGGACGAGCTGCGCGCGCAGATCACCGCCAATCCGAAAAAGCGCTTCCTCTATCTCGGGCGCAAAATCGAGCTGGGCATTGCCAAAGATATTGCTGAGCTGCATCTGAAAGGCATCAGTTCGGTGTATGACGACAGCCGTTTTTATCCGATGAGTGAAGCCGCGGCGCCGCTGATTGGCATCGTCGGGGCGGACAATAACGGGCTTAACGGGCTGGAGAAGGGCTTTGACCGGGTACTGCAGGGCGAGCCGGGTAAAGAGGTGTATCGCCAGGACGGGGACGGCAACATTATTGCGATGATCGATTACGAGCCGCCGAAGCAGCCGCCGACGGTGCAGCTCAGCATCGATAAGTTTGACCAGTTTACGCTGTACAGCAAGCTGCGCGACGGCGTGCTGCTCAACAAGGCCGATTCGGGCGCGGCGGTGCTGGTGAAGATCGACACCGGCGAAATCCTCGCTATGGCGTCTTATCCGTCGTTCAACCCCAACAATTATGACAACGCCACGCCGGCGCAAATGCGCAATACCGCCATCAACGACAGCTACGAGCCCGGTTCGACGGTGAAGCCGCTGGTGGTGATGGAAGGGCTGCAGCGTCATCTGGTGCGCCCCGATTCGGTGATCGACACCACGCCCTACAGCGTCAACGGCCACCTGATCCGCGATGTCGGTCACTGGCCGCGCCTGACCATGACCGGCATTTTGCAGAAATCCAGCGACATCGGCGTCTCGCACATCGCGCTGGCAATGCCGGCGGAAGCGCTGGTGAACACCTATCAGGCGTTTGGTCTCGGCAAGCCGACCGGGCTGGGGCTGACCGGAGAGAGCGTGGGCTACTTCCCGCTGCATCGCCAGCGCTGGGCCGACATCGAGCGCGCCACTTTTTCGTTCGGTTACGGTCTGCGCGTAACGCCGCTGCAGATTGCGCGTGAATACGCCACGCTCGGTTCGTATGGCGTCTATCGCCCGCTGTCGATCACCAAAGTGACGCCACCGGTGCTGGGCAGGCAGGTGGCGGATCCGCAGATCGTGCAAACCGTGGTGCACATGCTGGAGAGTGACGTGCTGCCGGGCGGTACCGGGGTGAAAGCAGCGGTACCGGGCTACCGGCTGGCGACCAAAACCGGTACCGCGGAGAAGATGGGCAGCAGCGGCAAATATGACGGCGGCTATGTCAACTACACCGCCGGCATCGCGCCGGCCAGCCATCCGGAAGTGGCGCTGGTGGTGATGATTAACCATCCTACCGCCGGCGATCACTTTGGCGGCTCGGTGGCCGCGCCGGTATTTGGCAACATCATGGGGCCGGTGCTGAAACACATGAACGTGGCACCAGACGCGATTTACAGTAAACCGGCATCAGATAAATCTTAACGAAATCAGGATGTAAACGCGCAGTCGAGCTTTTCACACCTCGTTGCATTTCGCCGAACTCCGTTGCGATTTGCGGCTGTTATCCGTGCCGCCATTGCGCGACGATAAAGGTCCCAGAGGTATTGATTGGTGTGAAGATCGGCTGCTGCGGCAGCGATACCCTTGTGGTATTCACCCTGTTCGGTTGCACCGACCCACGCGGATGCGTGGGTTTTTTTTGCCTGTAAGTTGTCCTCCTCTCCCGTTTATAGCGCCTGCGCGCGCCATCACCGACCGCTGCCGGGCGCGGTTTAAATCCTGCATCTCTTAACGAAACGCTTACGGTTTGCGTATAGAAAACGTTCTGGCGATCCGCCGATAATGCGCGTCGTGATGATTTTCGCTGAAATAATCCCCTGCTTACCGGGGTTTTTACCCACACTTTTGCTGATCTGAAGACGCTGATGACTATCCATGCTCCCCGTTCTGGTTTCTCCCGCTGGCTGAAATGGCTGCTTGTGTTGCTGGTGCTGCTGATCGCGGCCGGCGTGATCTGGCGTGTGGCAGGCGGCAAGCGGGGCGCAGTACCCGGCGACCTGCCGCCAGGCGGTCATCGCGGCGCGGCGCAGATGAGCGGCCCGGCAACGCTGGTGCATAGCGGTACAGCAAGCGCGGCGGATGTGCCGGTCTACCTGAATGCGCTTGGCACCGTGATCCCCAACGCGTCGGTCACTGTCACCAGCCGGGTGGACGGGCAACTGGAAAACGTGTTCTTCACCGAAGGGCAAAAAGTGGAAGCCGGGCAGTTGCTGGCGCAGATCGATCCGCGCACTTACCAGGCAACGCTGAAACAGTACCAGGGCGAATTAAGCGAAAACAAAGCGTTGCTGCAAAGCGCAGAGCTGACGCTGGCGCGCTATCGCAAGCTGTATGCGCAGGACTCGCTGGCGCGCCAGGATCTGGATTCGCAAATCGCCACCGTCGGCCAGTATCGCGGTGCGGTGGCGTCCGACGAGGCGCAGATCGCCAGCGCGCAACTGAACATTGAGTACGCGCGTATTACCGCGCCGGTCAGCGGGCGCGTCGGCCTGCGGCTGGTCGATCCGGGCAATATGGTGCAAAGCTCCAACCACCGGGCTGGTGATCATTACCCAGATGCAGCCTGCGGCGGTGACCTTCAGCGTGCCGCAAAGCTATATTCCTGAACTGACGAAAACGCTGCACGCCGGCCAGACGTTACCTGCGACCGCTTTCGATGCCGACAACAACAGCGTGCTGGACGAGGGCGCGGTGAAATTCATCAGCAACCAGATCGACACCAGCACCGGCACGGTTACCCTGAAAGCGCTGTTCCCCAATCAGAACGAAGCGCTGTACGCCAACCAGTTTGTCAATCTGCGCTTGCAGACCCGCGTGCTGAAACAGGCCACGGTAGTGCCATCGCAGGCGCTGCAACTGAGCAGCGATGGCACCTTTGTCTGGCTGATCAACAAAGACAATACCGTTACCCGCAAAGCGGTGAAGACCGGCCCGGCATGGCAGAATAACCTGCAAGTGGTGCTCACCGGCGTTGCGCCGGGCGACAGGCTGGTAACCGAAGGGATCGATCGTCTTAGCACGGGCAGCAAAGTGTCGGTCGTGGATGAAAGCCCGGCGAAAACGGCGGCGGCCAGCGCGAAATGAACCCGTCACGTCTGTTTATTCAACGTCCGGTTGCCACCATTCTGTTAATGGTCGGCGTGCTGATCAGCGGTATTTTCGCCTACCGTTTTCTCTCCACCTCGGCGCTGCCGCAGGTTGATTACCCGACGATTCAGGTGACGACGCTTTATCCTGGCGCCAGCCCGGATGTGATGGCCTCGTCCGTCACTTCGCCGCTGGAGCGCCAGCTTGGGCAGATGGCGGGGCTCAGCCAGATGACCTCCTCCAGTTCCGGCGGTTCGTCGATCATCACCCTGAAGTTCTCGCTCGATCTGTCGCTGGACGTTGCCGAGCAGGAAGTGCAGGCGGCCATCAACGCCGCCAACAATTTGCTGCCGGGCGACCTGCCGAACCCGCCGACCTACAAAAAGGTGAACCCGGCGGATAACGCCGTCATCACGCTGGCGGCCAGCTCGGACACCTTACCGCTGACCAGCGTGCAGGATCTGGTCAACACCCGCGTGGCGCTGAAACTGTCGCAGATTTCCGGCGTCGGTATGGTGACGCTGGCGGGCGGCCATCAACCGGCGATTCGCGTGCAGATGGACCCGAAAGCGCTGGCGGCGCACGGCCTGACGCTGGAGGACGTCAATACGCTGATCGGCGACAGCAACGTCAACGGCTCGAAAGGGGGTTTTGACGGCCAGTACCATTCGGTCACCATCGATGCCAACGACCAACTGCGTACGGCGCAGGAGTACGGCAATCTGATTCTGACGTATCAGAACGGCGCCGCGCTGCGTCTGAAA
Source organism: Enterobacterales bacterium (assembly GCA_039593615.1). Taxonomy (GTDB): domain Bacteria; phylum Pseudomonadota; class Gammaproteobacteria; order Enterobacterales; family Enterobacteriaceae; genus Enterobacter. The sequence continues at coordinate 50,722 of JBCNOY010000025.1, forward strand.
GACATTGCCCATATTGAGCAGGGGCCGGAAAACAGCTTCCAGTCGGCGTGGGCCAATAACAGCCCGGCGATTGTCATCAGCGTGCAGCGCCAGCCCGGCGCGAATGTGATTCAGGTGGTGGACAGCATCAAAGCGCGTCTGCCGCAACTGCAGGCGGCGCTGCCGGATGGCGTGAAGATGAGCATTCTGTCGGATCGCACACAGACCATTCGCGACTCCATCAGCGATGTGCAGTTTGAGTTGATGCTGTCGATCGCGCTGGTGGTGATGGTGACCTTCCTGTTTCTGCGCAGCGTGGCGGCAACGCTCATTCCGAGCATCGCGGTGCCGCTGTCGCTGGTGGGCACGTTTGGCGTGATGTACCTCGCCGGTTTCAGTCTCAATAACCTGTCGCTGATGGCGCTGACTATCGCCACCGGTTTCGTCATTGACGATGCGATTGTGGTGGTGGAGAACATTTCCCGGCGGCTGGAGGAGGGCGAAACGCCGATGCAGGCGGCGCTGAAAGGCTCGCAGCAGATTGGCTTTACCATCATCTCGCTGACCTTTTCGCTGATTGCGGTGCTGATCCCGCTGCTGTTTATGGGCGATGTGGTCGGGCGGCTGTTCCGCGAATTCGCCATTACGCTGGCGGTTTCGATCCTCGTTTCGATGCTGGTGTCGCTGACCCTGACGCCGATGCTTTGTGCTTATCTGCTGCGGCATATTCCGCCGGAGCAGCAGTCGCGTTTTTCCCGCAAGGGCGGGGAACTGTTTGATCGGTTAATTCATTACTACGACCGTCTGCTGACCGTGGTGCTTAACCATCGCAAGTTAACGCTGCTGGTGGCGCTGGCAACCTTTGCGCTGACCGCCGTGCTCTATATCGCCATTCCGAAAAGCTTTTTCCCGGTGCAGGATACCGGGCTGATTCAGGGCGTGACCATTGCCTCGCAGGACGTATCGTTCAATGAAATGGCGAAGCGTCAGCAGGCGCTGGCGAACGTGATTTTGCAGAATCCGTCGGTGGAGAGCCTCTCTTCAACGATTGGGATTGATGGCAACAATACCAGCCTCAACAGCGGACGGTTGCAGATCAACCTGAAACCGTTCGCTGAGCGCAGCGATAAAGCGCCGGTGGTGATCAAACAGTTGCAGCAGGCGGCGCAGCAGGTGGTGGGTATTCAGCTCTACCTGCAACAGGCGCAGGATCTGACGGTCAACGACCAGGTGACACCCAGCCAGTATCAGTTCACCCTTGACGATGCCGACAGCGAAAATCTGCTCACTTGGGTGCCGAAGATGGTGGCGGCGTTGCAAAAACGCCCGGAATTTAACGGCGTGGTCAGCAACCTGCAATCGCAGGGGCGCGTGGCGTATGTTTCGCTGGATCGCGATAAAGCCTCCCGCTTTGGCATTACCGCTTCCGATGTGGATACGGCGCTGTATAACGCTTTTGGTCAGCGGCTGGTTTCGACCATTTTCACCCAGTCGAACCAGTATCGCGTGGTGCTGGAAGTCGCGCCGCAGTATCAGCAATCACCGGCCTCTTTTGATGATGTCTGGCTGCAACCGTCGACCAGCAGTGCCTCTTCGTCATCAGACAGCAGCTCGACCAGCACCTCGTCGTCCAGTAGCTCAACCAGCAGTAGCTCGACCAGTACGACCTCAACCAGCACCAGCGGTATGGTTCGCCTGACCTCCATTGCCACCATCCATCAGCGCACCGGTTCGCTGATGCATATGCGCCTGAACCAGTTCCCGGCGGCGATGATTTCGTTCAATCTGAATGACGGCTATTCGCTGGGGGACGGGCAAAAAGCAATTGCTGCGGTGAGCGAGCAGTTGCAGTTGCCTTCCAGCATGACCCTGCGCTACCAGGGGGAAACCGACGCCTTCCAGAGCGCCACCAGCAATACGCTGTGGCTGATCCTCGCGGCGCTGCTCACCATGTATGTGGTGCTCGGCATCCTGTATGAAAGTTTTATCCATCCGGTGACCATCCTCTCCACGCTGCCATCGGCAGCAGTGGGCGGTTTGCTGTCGCTGATGCTGGCCGGATCCGATTTCAGCCTGATTGCGCTGATCGGCGTGATCCTGCTGATCGGCATCGTGAAAAAGAACGCCATTATGATGATCGACTTTGCGCTGGAGGCCGAATACAAGCAGCGGCTCAGCCCGCGCGAGGCGATTCATCAGGCGTGTTTATTGCGCTTTCGACCGATCATGATGACCACCATGGCGGCGCTGCTTGGCGCGCTGCCGCTGATGCTGGCTTCCGGTTCGGGCGCGGAACTGCGCCAGCCGCTGGGGCTGGTGATTGTTGGCGGGCTGGTGGTCAGCCAGATGTTGACGCTGTTTACCACGCCGGTGATCTATTTGTTGTTTGATGACCTTGCCACGCGCGGTAGCCGCTGGATAAAACGTCGGCAGCAGGCGAAATCATGAACCTGACGCGTCTGTTTATCTTCCGCCCGGTCGCCACGCTGCTGATCACGCTGGCTATCCTGCTGCTGGGTAGCCTTGGATACCGGCTGTTGCCGGTCGCGCCGCTGCCGCAGGTCGATTTCCCGACCATTATGGTCAGCGCCAGCCTCGCCGGTGCCAGCCCGGAAACCATGGCGGCCACCGTCGCCACGCCGCTGGAGCGATCGCTTGGGCAGATCGCCGGTATTACCGAGATGACCTCCAGCAGTTCACAGGGATCGGCGAGCATTGTTTTGCAGTTCGATCTCGACCGCGATATCAACGGCGCCGCCCGTGACGTGCAGGCGGCAATTAATGCCGCGCGCAGCCTGCTGCCGAGCAGCATGGAGTCGCTGCCGACGTACCGCAAAGCCAACCCGTCTGATGCGCCGATCGTGATGCTGGCGCTCACCTCCGCGACGCGCTCGCCGGGCGAACTCTATGATCTGGCGGAAAGCAAAATTGAGCAGGCCATTGGGCAGGTGAAAGGCGTCGGGGAAGTGTCATTGATGGGCAGCGCCTTGCCCGCGGTGCGCATCGATCTGCAACCGCAGCGCCTGACGCAGTACGGCATTTCGCTCGACACCGTGCGCAAGGCTGTCGCCAACAGTACCTCCAATCTGCCGAAAGGCATGTTGCAGGGCGACACGCAATCCTGGGTGGTGGATGGCAACGGCCAGCTCGACAAAGCCGCGCAGTACCGCTCGTTGATCATTACCTATCAGAATGGCAAAGCGCTGCGCCTGAGCGATGTCGCCAACGTCTATGACTCGATCGAAGATAAATACCAGGCCGGTTTCCTCAATGGCAGCCCGTCGGTGATGCTGGGCATCAAGCGCCAGGCGGGCGCGAATATGCTGGAGACTATCGATGCGGTGAAAGCGCAGCTTCCGCAGCTTGAGAAAGATCTGCCCGCAGATACGCAGCTCAAAGTGGTGGTCGATCGTTCAGGTACGGTGCGCGAATCGCTGTATGACACCGAAGAGACATTGCTGATCGCCGTGCTGCTGGTGATCGCGGTGGTGTTTGTTTTTCTGCGCAATGCGCAGGCGGTGCTGATCCCGGCGCTGGCGCTGCCGGTGTCGCTGATTGGTACCTGCGCGGTGATGTATCTGCTCGGCTACAGCCTTGATAACCTCTCATTGATGGCGCTGATTATCTCCACCGGCTTTGTGGTTGATGACGCCATTGTGGTGCTGGAGAACATTGCCCGCCATATCGAAGAGGGGCTTAGCCCGTTACGTGCGGCCCTGCGCGGCGCGCGCGAGGTCAGTTTCACCGTACTGTCGATGACTGTTTCGCTGGTGGCGGTGTTTATTCCTATCCTGCTGATGGGCGGCATTATTGGCCGGCTGTTCCGCGAATTCGCCGTGACGCTCAGCGTGGCGCTGCTGATTTCGATGTTCGTCTCCCTCAGCCTGACGCCAATGTTGTGCTCGCGGTTGCTGAAAGCCAAACCCGCCGTCAATGAACGTCGTCATCCGCTGTACCAGTGGATTGAAAATCAGCTCAACCGCCTGCTGGCGGCCTACTCGCGGCGGCTGACGTGGGTGATGGAGCACCAGAAAGCGGTGATGTTAAGCCTGCTGCTCACCGTCATACTCAACGTGTTTCTCTACAGCGTGGTGCAGAAAGGTTTCTTCCCCGATCAGGACACCGGGCTGCTGATGGGCGCAGTGCGTGCCGATCAGAATATCTCCTTCCAGGCGATGGAGCCGAAAGTGCAGATGTTCACCAAACTGATCGAGGCCGATCCGGCGGTGGACAGCGTAATGTCATCGATGGGCAGCGGCATGTTCGGTTCGCGCAACAGCGCCAACTTCTTTGTCCGGCTGAAGGATTTTAGCCAGCGCGACGCCACCGCGACTGAAATCGCCAACCGGCTGAGCAGGCGAACCAGCCACGTGCCCGGTGCGCAAATGTTCCTGATGGCGGCGCAGGATCTGCACATTGGCGGGCGCAGTGCCAACGCCAGCTACCAGTACAGCCTGCAGGCTGACGATCTCGATTTACTGCGCGAGTGGACGCCAAAAGTACAGGCGGCACTGGCGGCGATCCCGCAACTGAACAGCGTGGATTCCGACTCGCAAACCGGCGGCCAGGAAGTGGTGTTGCAGATCGACCGCGATCGCGCCAGCCGCCTCGGCGTCAACGTCAGCATGCTCGATACCCTACTGAATAACGCGTTCAGCCAGCGGCAGATCGCCACTCTGTATCACACGCTGAATCAGTACCACGTGGTGATGACGCTCGCCGATAACTACACCCGCGATCCGGCGATATTGCAGGAGCTGTTTGTGATTAATGACGATGGCGACCGCGTGCCGCTGGCGGCATTTGTCTCGATTGTCAGCGGGAATGCGCCGCTGTCGGTGGCGCACCAGGGGCAGTCGGCGACCAGTACGGTAGCCTTTAACCTTAACGATGGCGTCTCGCTGGAGCAGGCGCAGAGCCTGATTAAAACCGCGATGGCGAAAATCGGTTTACCCGCATCGATTCAGGCCGGGTTCCAGGGCACGGCGAAAGCCTATGAGGAACTGGCGGCCACTATGCCGTGGCTGATCGTCGCTGCGCTGGCGGCGATCTATATCGTGTTGGGCATGCTGTACGAGAGCTACATCCATCCGCTGACGATCCTCTCCACGCTGCCGTCGGCAGGCGTTGGCGCGATGCTGCTGTTACTGCTCAGCAATACCCAACTGACGGTGATCGCCCTGATCGGCATCATCCTGCTGATTGGCATCGTCAAGAAGAACGCCATCATGATGATCGACTTCGCGCTGGACGCCGAGCGCCGGCTGGGGATGACGCCGCAGCAGGCGATCGTGCAGGCCTGCCTGATGCGCTTTCGCCCGATCATGATGACCACTCTTGCCGCCTTTTTTGGTGCCTTGCCGCTGGCACTGGGCAGCGGCGGTGATGCCGATTTACGCAGCCCGCTGGGGCTGGCGATTGCCGGTGGTCTGGCGCTCAGCCAGCTACTGACGCTGTTTACGACGCCGGTGGTTTACCTCTGGCTCGATACGCTTAGCCGCGCGACCCGCCGTCAGTGGCGTCGTCTGCGCCATGCAGGATCCTGATTGATGAAAATGTCGTTACGTCTGACTCCGGTCATCTTATTGCTGCTTGGCGGCTGTACCGTCGGCCCGGACTATCAGCGCCCGTCGATGGCGCTGCCGGTTCACTACAAAGAGGCGCGCGGCTGGCAGCAGGCAACGCCGCAGGATAGCGCAAGCAAAGGCGAGTGGTGGGCGGTTTACCGCGATCCGCAACTCGATGCGCTGCTGCGCCAGGTGAGCCTCTCCAACCAGAATGTCGCCAGTTACGCCGCGCTGTATCGCCAGGCGCTGGCGCTGGCGGCGCAGTCGCGCGCCGGGCTATACCCTTCCGTCAGTTATGACGCCAGTACCACCCGCAGCAGCAGCCATAGCGACGGGCAGCGCAGCACCGGCAATGCGCACCAGGCGGAACTCAGCGCCAGCTGGGAACTGGATCTGTGGGGAAAACAGCGGCGTACTCTGGAAGAGAACCGCGCCAGCGCCGAAGCCAGCGCGGCTGAGCTGGCAAACATGACGCTGAGCGCGCAATCCGAACTGGCGCAGGACTATTTCGAACTGCGGGTGATGGACGAAAAAATCGCCCTCTACCAGCGCAGCGTTGCCGCTTATGAGCGCTATCTGACGGTCATCAACAATAAATATCAGGCTGGAAGCGAATCGCGCGGCACGCTGGCGCAGGCGCAAATGCAACTGGAAAGCGCCCGCTCGACTGCGCAGGACTACCAGTGGCAACGCGCGCAACTGGAGCATGCCATCGCCATTCTGCTGGGTAAAGCACCTGCCGATTTCAGCCTGCCGGTGGCAAAACTCAGCGCCACGATGCCCGCCATTCCGCAAACCTTGCCCGCCGGGCTGTTGCAGCGCCGGCCGGACATTGCCGAAGCAGAACGTAACGTCGCTGCGGCCAATGCGGCGATTGGCGTGGCGGTGGCCGGTTACTATCCGGATCTGAGTTTAAGCGCCAGCGGCGGCGTCAGCGCCTCTGCCATTCAGAGCCTGTTCTCGCTGCCGAACCGCGTCTGGTCGTTGGGGCCATCGCTGAGCGGGACGCTGCTTGATTTCGGCGCGACGTCTGCCGAAGTCGATCAGGCGCGCGCGGCGTATGACAGCAAAGTCGCGACCTACCGGCAAACGGTGCTGTCGGCGTTGCAGGAAGTGGAAGACGGGCTGGTGGAGCTGAATACCCTGCAAGGGGAAATTGCCGCGCAGCAGCGCGCCGCCGTGGCCGCGCAGGAATCCGCGCGCGTAACCCGCAACCAGTATGAAGCCGGGATGATTGATTACCTCGACGTGGCCACTACCGAAAACAGCAGCCTGAGTGAGCAGCAGAGCCTGCTGTCGCTACAGAGCACGCAGTGGGTGGCGAGCGTCGAATTGATTGCCGCGCTTGGCGGCGGCTGGCAGGGCGAATCACCCTGAATTCATCACGATAAATCACTGCGCTACTTGTCGAACATCCCCGGATCCTGCAAGGTAAGAACCATTTTTTACCGCTGCTAAGGAGCTGGCATGCTATTTACCGTTCTGCGTTTCCTCTGTCGCCTGTTATGGCGCGTTGAGCTGCGTGGCGATCTGACTGCCCTGCACAAAGAAAAAGTGCTGATCACACCAAACCATGTTTCCTTTATAGACGGCATTCTGCTGGCGCTGTTTCTGCCCGTGCGCCCGGTGTTTGCGGTCTATACCTCCATCAGCCAGCAGTGGTACATGCGCTGGCTCACGCCGCTGATTGATTTTGTCCCGCTCGACCCGACCAAACCGATGATGATTAAACATCTGGTGCGCCTGGTCGAGCAGGGGCGCCCGGTGGTGATTTTCCCGGAAGGGCGTATTTCCGTGACCGGTTCGCTGATGAAAATCTACGACGGCGCGGGGTTTGTCGCGGCGAAATCAAAAGCGACCGTGGTACCGCTGCGCATTGAAGGCGCAGAGCTAACGCATTTCAGCCGCCTGAAAGGGTTGGTGAAGCAGCGTCTGTTCCCAAAAATCACGCTGCATATTCTGCCGCCCACGTCGTTACCGATGCCGGACGCGCCGCGTGCCCGCGATCGCCGTAAAATCGCCGGAGAAATGCTGCACCAGATTATGATGGAAGCGCGCATGGCCGTGCGTCCGCGCGAAACGCTGTACGAATCTCTGCTTTCCGCGCAGCACCGCTATGGCGCGAAGAAAAACTGCATCGAAGACATCAACTTTACTCCGGATACCTATCGCAAACTGCTGACCAAGACCCTGTTTGTGGGCCGTATTCTGGAGAAGTACAGCAAAAAGGGCGAAAAGATTGGCCTGATGCTGCCTAACGCGGGCATCAGCGCGGCGGTGATTTTTGGTGCGGTTTCCCGGGGGCGCATCCCGGCAATGATGAACTACACGGCGGGCGTGAAAGGGCTGACTAGCGCCATTACCGCTGCCCAGATTAATACCGTCTTTACCTCTCGTCAGTTCCTGGACAAAGGCAAGCTCTGGCATCTTCCCGAGCAGCTCACCCAGGTGCGCTGGGTCTTCCTGGAGGATCTGAAAGCGGACGTGACCACCGGCGACAAGCTGTGGATATTTGCGCATCTGCTGGTGCCGCGTCTGGCGCAGGTCAAACAGCAGCCGGAAGATGACGCCATTATCCTCTTCACGTCAGGCTCAGAGGGCAACCCGAAAGGCGTCGTCCACAGCCACAAGAGCATTCTGGCGAACGTTGAGCAGATCAAAAGCATTGCTGACTTTACCGCGGATGACCGTTTTATGTCGGCGCTGCCGCTGTTCCACTCCTTTGGCCTGACGGTGGGACTTTTTACGCCGATGCTGACCGGTGCGGAAGTGTTCCTCTATCCCAGCCCGCTGCATTACCGCATTGTGCCGGAGCTGGTGTATGACCGTAACTGCACCGTGCTGTTCGGCACCTCAACCTTCCTCGGCAACTATGCGCGCTTCGCCAATCCGTATGATTTCTCCCGCGTGCGGTATGTGGTGGCTGGCGCGGAAAAACTGCAGGAGAGCACGCGCCAGATCTGGCAGGACAAGTTCGGCCTGCGCATTCTCGAAGGCTATGGCGTGACCGAGTGTGCGCCCGTGGTCTCGATTAACGTGCCGATGGCGGCGAAACCGGGCACGGTTGGCCGAATTCTGCCGGGGATGGATGCGCGTCTGCTGGCGGTGCCGGGCATTGAGGACGGCGGCCGCCTGCAGCTGAAAGGGCCAAACGTGATGAACGGCTATCTGCGGGTGGAAAACCCGGGCGTGCTGGAGGCGCCGGCGGCGGAAAACGTCAACGGCGAGGTTGAAGCCGGCTGGTACGACACCGGCGATATCGTCCGTTTTGATGAGCAGGGCTTTGTACAGATTCAGGGGCGCGCGAAACGCTTCGCCAAAATCGCCGGTGAAATGGTCTCTCTGGAAATGGTGGAGCAGCTGGCGACGGCCGTGTCCGCGGATAAGATGCATGCGACGGTGGTGAAGAGCGATGCCAGCAAAGGCGAGGCGCTGGTGCTGTTTACGACCGACGGTGAGCTTAAGCGCGACAGGTTACTGAGCTATGCGCGTGAACACGGTATTCCTGAACTGGCCGTGCCGCGCGATATTCGCTTCCTGAAACAGCTCCCGGTGCTGGGCAGCGGGAAACCCGATTTCGTGACCCTGAAAGGCATGGTTGAAGAGGCGGAACAGCAAAATGCGTGAGTCGGTGAATCCTAACACGCCGTTGCTGTCGCGCGGCATGATGGCCGTCATCGCCGCGCAGTTTCTCTCTGCGTTCGGCGACAACGCGCTGCTGTTTGCCACGCTGGCGCTGCTGAAAGCCGAGTTTTACCCGGACTGGAGCCAGCCGATCCTGCAGATGGTGTTTGTGGGCGCTTACATTATTTTTGCTCCGTTTGTCGGGCAGGTGGCGGACAGCTTCGCCAAAGGCCGGGTGATGATGTTTGCCAACGGCCTCAAGCTGCTGGGGGCGGCCAGCATTTGCTTTGGCTTCAATCCGTTTATTGGCTACACGCTGGTGGGCATTGGCGCCGCCGCCTACTCCCCGGCGAAGTACGGCATCCTCGGCGGAGAGCTCACCACCGGGGATAAGCTGGTGAAAGCCAACGGTCTGATGGAGTCGTCAACCATTGCCGCCATTCTGCTCGGCTCCGTGGCGGGCGGCGTGCTGGCCGACTGGCATGTGCTGGCGGCACTGGGCGTGTGTGCGGTGGTGTATGGCGGGGCGGTCGTGGCGAACCTGTTTATTCCGAAGCTGCCGGCGGCTCGCCCGGGTCAATCCTGGCGATTTAAGCCGATGACCGGCAGTTTCTTTACCGCCTGCCGCGTGCTGTGGCGTAACGGTGAAACGCGTTTCTCCCTGATGGGCACCAGCCTGTTCTGGGGCGCGGGCGTCACGCTGCGCTTCCTGCTGGTGCTGTGGGTGCCGGTGGCGCTGGGCATTACTGACAACGCGACGCCGACCTATCTGAATGCGATGGTGGCCATCGGCATTGTGGTGGGGGCGGGCGCGGCGGCGAAGCTGGTCACGCTGGAGACGGTCGCACGCTGCATGCCCGCAGGGATCCTGATTGGCGTCGTGGTGCTGATCTTCTCGCTGCAGCATGCGTTATTGCCTGCGTATGTCCTCCTCATCCTGATTGGTATTCTGGGGGGCTTCTTCGTGGTGCCGCTGAATGCGTTGCTGCAGGAGCGGGGCAAGCAGACCGTCGGGGCGGGCAATGCCATTGCGGTGCAAAACCTGGGTGAAAACCTGGCAATGCTGTTAATGCTGGGGCTGTATTCGCTGGCGGTAAAGCTGGGCGTGCCGGTGGTGGGGGATTGGCGTCGGGTTTGGCGGGCTGTTTGCGATGGCGATTGCCGCGTTGTGGCTCTGGAGAACGCGTCGCTGAGCGGCGCAGAAAGGGACCAGGTCGCCATGCATGGCGACCCTACCTGGCCCGGCGCGTCGCCCCCGCGGTACGCGAGGGTACGAACCCTGTAGGGGCGCGGTAACGCGCACCGCCCGCGGCCGCCCGTGGGTGCGCATTAACGCGCACCAGGGAGATTACGGTGCAGGATAAGTATAAACCTGATGCACCGCTTCAATCTCCGCTAACACCTCTTCACTCAGGTTCAGGTGGAAACTCTCAATATTGGTTTTCAACTGTTCCATCGTGGTCGCGCCCAGCAGGGTGCTGGCGACAAACGGCTGCCGACGCACGAAGGCCAGCGCCATCTGCGCAGGATCCAGACCGTGACGCTTCGCGATATCCACATAGGCGGCAACCGCTTTCTGCGTCTGCTCGCCGCTGTAACGGGTAAAGCGGCTGAAGAGGGTGTTGCGCGCCCCGGCCGGTTTCGCGCCGTTGAGGTATTTCCCGGTCAGGGTGCCGAAGGCGAGGCAGGAATAGGCCAGCAGTTCCACTCCTTCATACTGGCTCACCTCGGCCAGACCCACTTCAAAGCTGCGGTTAAGCAGGCTGTACGGGTTCTGAATGGTCACGATACGCGGCAGATCGTGCTTCTCCGCCAGGTGCAGATAGCGCATCACGCCCAAGGCCGTTTCGTTCGAGACGCCAATGTAGCGGATTTTGCCCGCGCGCTGGCATTCGGTCAGCGCTTCCAGCGTTTCCAGCAGCGTAACGGTGGCGGTGTTATCACTGTAGCTGATAGCCGAGCTTGCCAAAGCAGTTGGTGGGGCGCTGCGGCCAGTGCACCTGGTAGAGATCGAGATAATCGGTTTGCAGGCGCTTGAGGCTGGCGTCCAGCGCGGCGCGGATGTTTTTGCGATCGAGGGCCTGGTTCGGGCGGATCCCGGTATCGTTGTTGCGCGCGGGGCCGCTGACTTTGGAGGCAATCACCAGCTTTTCACGGTTGCCGCGTTTTGCCAGCCAGTTGCCGACGTAGGTTTCGGTCAGTCCCTGCGTTTCCGGACGTGGCGGAACAGGGTACATCTCTGCGACATCAATCAGGTTAATGCCCTGGCTGACGGCGTAATCGAGTTGCTGCATGGGCATCGGCTTCGCTGTTTTGTTCACCAAATGTCATCGTGCCCAACCCCAGTTGGCTGATTTCCAGAGAACTGTGGGGGATACGGTGATAATGCATAGCCGGCTTCCTCAGTTTTCATTACGCTGAAACGGCATCAGTAGCGTTCTCTGGGACTATAACCTGTGAAGTGGCGCAGAAGGAAGGGGGGAAAGTTCGGGAAATCGCCTGCACAGGGGGAAAACGCGTACAGGCGACTGGCTATTTGGCGGACTTATCGCTCGATAATTTGCGATACTTCGTCGCGATTGATCTGCATTTTATTGCCTTCCTGGTCGCGGTAGCTGACCAGACCGGTATCATCATCGACTTCGGGTTTGCCGTCGGTCAGGATCATTCGGCCATCTTTTGTCGCCATGACGTAATCGCTGCTGCAACCGCTTAATGCCAGCGCCGCCAGCAGCAGGCCCACTGCACTTACCAACCCTTTCATTCTCAGCTCCCTCAAGCCACTTCAACAGCAAAAGTGTAGTAATAAATGCTTTTGCCAGCAGGAGTAATCGCATCATTCCTAAAATAACAGGGCGAGATGCGCTCGCCCTTGACAGGTTACGCTTTGTTTTTCTTGTTGCGCATCAGGTTAAGCCACTCTACCGAGATAGAGAAGAACATCGCGAAGTAGATGTAACCTTTCGGCACATGCATACCGAAACTTTCGAGGATCAGCGTAAAGCCGACCAGAATCAGAAACGCCAGCGCCAGCATTTTGACCGACGGATGGCGATTGACAAATTCGCCAATCGGCCGGGCGGCGAACATCATCACACCGACGGCGATCACTACTGCCGCCATCATGATGAACAGATGATCGGAGAGACCCACGGCGGTAATCACCGAATCCAGACTGAAGATGATGTCCAGCAGCATGATCTGCACGATCGCGCCGAAGAAAGAGTGCACGTTGGTTTTGTGCTCTTCTTCTTCGCCTTCGATGGTTTCGTGGATCTCTTTGCTCGCTTTCCAGATCAGGAACAGGCCGCCGAACAGCAGGATCAGATCGCGGGCGGAAATGGCGTGATCCCACACGGTAAACAGCGGGTGCGTCAAGCGGATCACCCAGGCGATGGAGGCCAGCAGCGCCAGGCGCATCATCATGGCGGCGGCCAGACCGAGCCGGCGAGCGTTTTGCTGTTGCGCTTTGGGCAGCTTGGCCACCACCAGAGACAGGAAAATGATGTTATCGATACCCAGCACGATCTCCAGAATGGTTAGCGTACCTAGCGCTAACCAGGCGTTGGGATCCGTAATCCATTCAAAACATGCCCGGCAATCCTTAATTCCTGAAACGAAAAGCAAGGCGGGAATTATACACGGCGCAGGCGGCGCTGCCTAAAGCGATCCTGCAAGGGCGAGGTTGTACCGGGAATTACAGCAGAAAATGTCGTGCCAGCAGCGCGCCGGTGAAATTCTTTTTGAGATAAAAACCGCGCGGCAGCGTCAGGATAGGCTCCCCCTGTTCGCCGATGGCTTCGGTAAGCGCTTTGCTGTTGGCGGCTTTGGGGCGCAGTTGCAACACTTCTCCGTGTCGGGCGGTGATGCGCTCTACCTGGCCAAGCACAATCATGTCCATCAGCTCTTCCCAGTCCAGGCGCAACTGCTGCTCTTCATCCTCGTTCGGGCTCCAGAGCAGCGGCGAGCCGACGCGGCGGTCGGCCAGCGGGATGTCGCGTTCACCCTCAACCGGTATCCACAACACGCGCTTCAGCTTGTGGCGAACGTGGCTGGTTTCCCACGTCACGCCGCTGTTGCCGGTGAGTGGCGCGACGCAGACAAAGGTGGTTTCCAGCGGCTTGCCCGGCGGCGTCTACAGGAATGGTTTTTAGCTCGACGCCCAGTGCGGCAAAATCCTGCTCGGGTTTGCTCCCGGCGCTGGCGCCCAGCCACAGCTCCAGCAGCATGCCGATCCAGCCTTTATCCCGGCTTCAGATCCTCTCGGGCATCGGCAGGCCGAGCTGCGCGGCCAGCGCGGCAAAGCTCTGACCAGCCAGCTGTTGGGCACGCTGGAGCAGTTCGGCTTCGTTACGGGGCGCAGCAGGCAAGGCGGAAGGGCAATTCATGATAAAACTCGCATTGGTCAAAATATGGTCAGTAAGGGTCAGCGCGTGTTGTCCACACCGTTTGCTGGACAATTTTTTTGTACCAACGTGATAATAGCTATGATTTAGTATGTTTTTTTATTGCGTTTGACCAGGAGTTTCGCCAAGGTGGAAGAGGCGGTTTTCCAAATCTGGTCACTGACAATGAACAGGATCTTACACCATGTTATCCACAGAAAAATGGGATAACTGGGCATAACCCTGACTACTGTTTCCATTTACAGCCTTGACGTGCGATGAAAATCGAATTTTTACACAAATTGTGACTAACTTATTGGCACAATCTGTGGATAAAACCGACGCTGTTCGATCTTTCATCAGCACGCGTAACCTTGGCGTGAGGATCGATCACCGGCTATTCACGCCGTGTATCTGTAACGTGTTGCATCGCCTAACTCTATGAATAAATGTGGATTTTATTGTATTCGTGCGCGGCGTGTATGAGAATTTTCCGAAGCGGTTATTCAACTCATTCCCGTGTTCTTCACAACTCTATCCACAGAAAAGGTGAATAAAATTCCCTTCACTGCCGCTCATCTGTTTATAACTCAGCACTTATTTGTGAGTTATTCAATTGTTATTAGGTTGCAGCCCTGTAAGAGAGTGGTTTACCGCCTCCCTGTAGTGTGAAACAATCATTCATATATAAGGTTTAGTTTGGGGTAGTCCGGTGATTGATGACGATGGCTACCGCCCGAATGTAGGAATAGTAATTTGTAATCGTCAGGGCCAGGTGATGTGGGCCCGGCGATATGGTCAGCACTCCTGGCAGTTTCCGCAAGGCGGGATCAATCCGGGAGAGTCCCCAGAACAAGCGATGTACCGGGAGCTTTTCGAAGAGGTGGGTTTAAGCCGAAAAGATGTTCGCATCCTGGCTTCGACCCGCAACTGGTTGCGTTACAAGTTACCGAAACGTTTGGTGCGTTGGGACACAAAGCCGGTTTGTATCGGCCAGAAACAAAAGTGGTTTCTGTTGCAGTTGGTGGGCAACGATGCAGACATCAATATGCAAACCAGCAGTACGCCGGAGTTTGATGGCTGGCGCTGGGTGAGCTACTGGTATCCTGTTCGTCAGGTCGTGTCGTTTAAGCGCGATGTTTACCGTCGGGTGATGAAAGAGTTTGCAAGTGTGGTGATGCAGCTTCAGGAGATCCCGCCTAAGCCGCAGAGCGCACCTGCCTGGCGACGTAAAAGAGGTTAAGCTACGCAAATCATGCTCACCCGCTTGCGAGAAATAGTCGAGAAGGTGGCCAGCGCGCCGCGTCTGAACGAGGCGCTGAATATTCTGGTCACCGACATCTGTCTTGCGATGGAGACCGAGGTCTGTTCGGTGTATCTGGCCGACCACGATCGGCGCTGCTATTACCTGATGGCGACCCGTGGTTTGAAAAAGCCACGTGGACGCACCGTTACGCTCGCATTTGATGAAGGTATCGTGGGTCTGGTTGGCCGACTGGCTGAACCCATCAACCTTGCCGATGCGCAAAAACACCCCAGCTTTAAATACATTCCCTCCGTAAAAGAAGAGCGCTTCCGCGCGTTCCTTGGCGTGCCGATTATCCAGCGTCGCCAGCTGCTCGGCGTGCTGGTTGTCCAGCAGCGTGAGCTGCGTCAGTACGACGAAAGCGAAGAGTCTTTCCTCGTCACGCTGGCCACGCAGATGGCGGCGATCCTCTCCCAGTCTCAGCTTGCCGCGCTTTTTGGTCAGTATCGCCATACGCGCATTCGCGCTCTTCCTGCATCGCCAGGCGTGGCGATAGCGGAAGGCTGGATGGACGCCACCCTGCCGCTAATGGAGCAGGTTTACGAAGCCTCAACGCTTGATGAAGCGCTTGAGCGCGAGCGTCTCACCGCCGCGCTGGAAGAGGCGGCGAATGAATTTCGTCGTTACAGCAAGCGTTTTGCCGCAGGCGCGCAAAAAGAGACGGCGGCCATCTTCGACCTCTATTCGCACCTGCTTTCAGATGCGCGTCTGCGTCGTGAGCTTTTTGCGGAAGTGGATAAAGGCTCGGTCGCAGAGTGGGCGGTTAAGAAGGTCATCGAAAAATTTGCCGACCAGTTTGCGGCGCTGACCGACGGTTACCTGAAAGAGCGGGCAGGGGATCTGCGCGCTCTGGGGCAGCGCCTGCTGTTCCATCTTGATGACACCATTCAGGGCCCGAATGCCTGGCCAAAACGGTTTGTTCTGGTCGCCGACGAACTCTCGGCAACGACGCTGGCTGAACTGCCGCAGGACAGGCTGGCCGGTGTGGTGGTGCGCGATGGTGCCGCCAACTCACACGCCGCTATTATGGTGCGCGCGCTGGGCATCCCTACCGTTATGGGGGCGGACATTCAGCCGTCGGTGCTGCACCGACGTACGCTGGTGGTCGACGGCTATCGCGGTGAGCTGCTGGTCGATCCTGAGCCGGTTCTGCTCCAGGAATACCAGCGTCTTATCAGCGAAGAGAATGAATTAAGCAAGCTGGCGGAAGATGACGTTAACCTCCCCGCACAGCTGAAGAGCGGTGAGCGGATCAAAGTCATGCTCAACGCCGGTTTAAGTCCCGAGCACGAAGAAAAGCTTGGCAGCCGCATCGACGGTATTGGCCTGTACCGTACTGAAATCCCGTTTATGCTGCAGAGTGGTTTCCCCTCCGAAGAGGAGCAGGTGGCGCAGTATCAGGGCATGCTGCAGATGTTTAACGACAAACCGGTCACCCTGCGAACCCTGGACGTCGGCGCGGATAAACAGCTGCCCTATATGCCGATCAGCGAAGAGAACCCGTGCCTGGGCTGGCGTGGCATCCGCATTACGCTCGATCAGCCGGAGATCTTCCTGATCCAGGTGCGCGCGATGCTGCGCGCCAACGCGGCGACGGGCAACCTCAGCATTCTGCTGCCGATGGTCACCAGCATTGATGAGATCGACGAGTCCCGGCGGCTGATCGAACGTGCCGGCCGTGAAGTGGAAGAGATGATCGGCTATGCGATCCCGAAACCGCGGATTGGCGTGATGCTTGAAGTGCCGTCGATGGTCTTTATGCTGCCGCAGCTGGCAAACCGCGTTGATTTTATCTCTGTCGGCACCAACGACCTGACGCAATATATTCTGGCCGTCGACCGTAACAATACCCGCGTCGCCAGTATCTACGATAGCCTGCATCCGGCGATTATTCGCGCGTTAGCGATGATTGCCCGTGAAGCGGAGCAGTACGGCATTGATTTACGCCTGTGCGGTGAAATGGCCGGGGATTCCATGTGCGTTGCGATCCTGATTGGTCTGGGATACCGCCATCTGTCGATGAACGGTCGCGCTGTCGCTCGCGTGAAATACCTGCTGCGGCATATCGATCATGAAGATGCGCAGGAGGCTGGAGCGCAGCAGGGCTTGATGGCGCAGCTGGCAGCGGAGGTCCGTCATCAGGTCGCGGCGTTTATGGAACGACGCGGTATGGGCGGCCTGATCCGCGGCGGCCGTTAATGGTTTTTCCCCCCCCCCCGGGGGGGGGGGGGGGGGGGGGGAAAAAAACTATATAAAAATCTTTCTGTTTACATCTCCCTGGCCGGACATTGTGAAAAGCGCCCGCCTTGTGCTATGATTCGCAACTTTGGAGCCTCTGCTTACGGCAGAATCGCATTTCTACCGCTGTCCACTTTCAGCGGAATAACAACATCTTGTGGTGACAGATGAACAGTGGTTATCTGCATTTTCCGGAATTTGATCCGGTCATTTTCTCCATAGGACCTGTTTCGCTTCACTGGTACGGTCTGATGTACCTGGTGGGCTTCGTTTTTGCCATGTGGCTGGCGGGGCGTCGCGCCAGCCGTCCGGGCAGCGGCTGGACGAAAAACGAAGTTGAAAACCTGCTCTATGCGGGCTTCCTCGGCGTGTTCCTCGGTGGCCGTATCGGCTACGTGCTGTTCTATAACTTCCCGCTATTCCTGGACGATCCGCTCTATCTGTTCCGCGTCTGGGACGGCGGCATGTCCTTCCACGGCGGCCTGATTGGGGTGATCCTGGTGATGGTGATTTTTGCCCGCCGCACCAAACGCACCTTCTTCCAGGTCTCCGATTTTATCGCGCCGCTGATCCCGTTTGGTCTCGGTGCCGGCCGTCTGGGCAACTTCATCAACGGTGAACTGTGGGGCCGCGTGGCGACCCGAGCGTTTCCTTTACCATGCTGTTCCCGGGCTCGCGCGCGGAAGACATGGCGCTGGCTGCCCATCACCCGCAGTGTGCAGCGCACTTCTTGAACACCTACGGCGTGCTGCCGCGCCATATGTCTCAGCTGTACGAGCTGGCGCTGGAAGGCGTGGTGCTGTTTATCATCCTCAACCTGTTTATCCGCAAACCGCGCCCGATGGGCGGCTGTCTCCGGCCTGTTCCTGATTGGCTACGGCGCATTCCGTATCATCGTCGAGTTCTTCCGCCAGCCGGATGCCCAGTTTACCGGCGAATGGGTGCAGTACATCAGCATGGGGCAGATCCTCTCCATTCCGATGATTGTCGCGGGTGCCATTATGATGATTTGGGCGTATCGTCGTCGTCCACAGCAACAAATTTCCTGAGGAACCATGAAACAGTATCTTGAATTGATGAAAAAAGTGCTCGATGAGGGCACGCCGAAAAACGACCGCACCGGCACCGGCACGCTCTCCATTTTTGGCCACCAGATGCGTTTCAATCTGCAGGAAGGCTTCCCGCTGGTGACCACCAAGACGCTGCCATCTGCGCTCGATCATTCATGAACTGCTCTGGTTCCTGAAAGGCGATACCAACATCGCCTATCTGCACGAAAACAACGTCTCCATCTGGGACGAGTGGGCAGATGAAAACGGCGATCTGGGCCCGGTTTACGGCAAGCAGTGGCGCGCTGGGCCAAGGCTGGGGCCGCCATATTGACCAGATCACCACCGTGATGAACCAGCTGAAAAACGATCCGGATTCGCGCCGCATCATCGTTTCCGCCTGGAACGTCGGCGAGCTGGATAAAATGGCGCTGGCGCCGTGCCACGCGTTCTTCCAGTTCTATGTGGCGGATGGCAAGCTCTCCTGCCAGCTCTACCAGCGCTCCTGCGACGTGTTCCTCGGCCTGCCGTTCAACATTGCCAGCTATGCGCTGTTGGTGCACATGATGGCGCAGCAGTGCGACCTGGAAGTGGGCGATTTCGTCTGGACCGGTGGCGATACCCACCTCTACAGCAACCATATGGAACAGACGCATCTGCAGCTGACCCGCGAACCGCGTGCGCTGCCGAAGCTGGTGATCAAACGCAAACCGGCATCGATCTTCGATTACCGCTTTGATGATTTCGAGATTGAGGGTTACGACCCGCACCCGGCCATCAAAGCGCCGGTCGCCGTGTAATCTGCCGCTCTTCAGCATCAGGCCCTGCCATCGCGCAGGGCTTTTTTTTTGCCTGACCTCCGCCCGCTTCTGCGGGGATTTTCTGAATCCGACGCGCAAAAAAAGGGTGTTGTCTGCACCGGGCATAACTTTCCTGCGGCACGCTTTCCATCTTCTCTGTTTACCGCTGTTGCTTTTCGTCCGGCAGGCGCAGAGTGCCGGTTATGAACAGAACCCAAAACGCCGGCTTTACGCTGCCGGAACTGCTGCTGGTTATGGTGATTGCCGGCATCCTCAGCATCGCAGCCTTACAGGGCTGGCAGCGCTGGCAACAGTATCAGCAACTGCGTGACAGCGTACTGCAACTGCAAAGCTTTTTGCTGCGGCTGCGCGCGCACGCCAGCTGGCACAACCGTGACCTCAGCCTGTGGCTGCAATCGGGCGAAAACGGCTGCCTCGGCACCGGGCCGCAGCCCGCTGAAGGGTGTCAGTTGCCGTCGCGCTGGCTGTTCCGGCCGCCTTATCGCGAAGTGCGCATCACCGCACTGGTCGGCGAGCCGGGCTTTTACGGCCGCCGCGATGTGGCCCGGCCCGGCAGTATCGAACTGGAGAGCGCAGCTGGCCGCTGGCGCGTCATCCTCTCCGCCCGGGCGCGCATCCGGGTCTGCCAGCCAGGAGAGAAGGGATGCGAATAGCGCAGGGGGGCTTCAGTCTGCTGGAGATGCTGATCGCCATGGCGATTGGCGCGGTGCTGATGGTCAGCGTCGGCCGCTTTCTGCCGCTGCTGCTGGAGCAGAACCTGCGCCTGCAGCAGCGGGTCCAGCTGCAACAGGAGCTGCAGCAGATTGCCGGCTCGCTGGCCAAAGCGCTGCGCCGTGCCGGTTACTGTCACGGTCAGTGCGCCGGTGCGGCGCTCACGCTGATGAGCAGCGGCAGCTGTGTACTGCTGCGCTGGGACGAAAACAGTAACGGACGCTGGGAAGGTGTCGGTCACAGTGAAAGCGATTATTACGGCTATCGTCTGCGCAACGGACAGCTGGAGATGCAGCGCGGCGTGGACGAGTGCAACAGCAACGGCTGGGAGCGCATCACCGATCCGGCATTCCTCACCCTCAGCACCTTCCGGGTTGAGCGCCAGGGCACGCGGCTGCTGTTGCAGCTGGCCGCCACGGCGGGCCGCCAGCAGGCAGAGCTGACGATAATAGCGGAGGGGCTGAATCTGTGAAGCAGCGCGGCAACAGCACGCTAGGCATGGTGGTGATGTTACTGCTGATGGGCGGGCTCACGCTGCACGCCGCGCGCACGCAGCTGGCGCAGGGCATGGCGCTGGTCGCCGACGAGCAGCAGCATCAGCAGGATTTCTGGCAGGCGCAGGCCGCTTTAACGTGGGGCCGACAGCAAAACTGGCCGCAGGCCGCGGGCTGGCAATGTCAGACCGCTCTGGCCGACGCGTGGCAAAGCTGTCTGCTGCGGCAGGAGGAGAATCATGGCTTATTATCGGCGCGCGGCACCGGACGCGCGCTCGTGCTCTATCAGTGGGTGTCGCTGCGCAACGGTCAGCTGCAGCCACAGCCGCATGGCTGGATCGACTACTGCCCGCTGGCAAAGGCGGAGCAGTGTCAGCTGCCAGAGGCAACAGCAGGGTTTTAGCCTGGCGGAAACGCTGGTCGCCATGCTGCTGCTGGCGATGACCATCAGCACGCTGCTGCAGTATCATCGCGTACTGGCGCTGGGATTTAGCCAGCAGTGGCAGCAGCGCCAGGCGTGGCAGGTGGCCGGGCAGGCGTTGCTCGGGCGTGATACTGCCGGCTGGCACATTGTGCACCAGCCGCAGGGTTTACCTGGCGGCTGCGTGCTGGATCGCGTTACCGTCACCGGACCCCATCAGCGCACGGCGTCGCTGGCGCGGCTCAATTGCCGCGAAGGTGATGCCGGCGGGTAGGCAGGCCAGACGAATAAGGGTAGAGTGACCGGGCTGCGCTTTCCCTTCTTTAAGGAGTTTTATGTTCCGGGTTTACCACTCCAATCGGTTAGATTTATTGAAAGACTTAGCGGTAGAGCTGATAAAACTCCAGCCGCTGGCCGATCCGCTCGCGTCTGAGCAGGTGCTGGTACAGAGCCCGGGCATGGCGCAGTGGTTGCAGATGGAGCTGGCTAACCGCTTCGGCATTGCCGCCAACATTGATTTTCCGCTGCCCGCCAGCTTTATCTGGAGCATGTTCGTTAGAGTGTTGCCGGATATCCCGGAAGAGAGCGCTTTCACCAAAGCCAGCATGAGCTGGAAGCTGATGCAGCGGCTGCCGGAGATGCTGGAGCAGGAGGCGTTTCAGCCGCTGCGCAGCTATCTGCATGACGACGACGATCAGCGCAAACTCTACCAGCTCAGCGCGCGCGTGGCGGATCTGTTCGACCAGTATCTGGTTTACCGCTCCGACTGGCTGAACCGCTGGGAGCGCGGCGAACAGGTGGACGGGCTGAGCGACGCTCAGCAGTGGCAGGCGGCGCTGTGGCGCGATCTGGTCGAATTCACGCGCAGCCTCGGTCAGCCGATGTGGCACCGTGCCAACCTCTATGCACGGTTTATCCAGGCGCTGGAGCAGGCGTCAACGCCGCCGCCGGGGCTGCCGCAGCGCGTCTTTATCTGCGGTATCTCGGCGCTGCCGCCGGTTTATCTGCAGGCGCTGGAGGCGCTGGGCCGCCACATTGATATTCACCTGCTGTTTACCAATCCCTGTCGTTACTACTGGGGCGACATTCAGGATTACGCTTTCCTCGCGAAGCTGCAGAGCCGCCAGCGGCTGCGCCTGCATTCGCAGGAGACACAGCCGCTGTTCCGCGACCCGGATGCTGCGCCAGCGCTGTTTAACGAACTGGGCGAGCAGCAGCTGACCAATCCACTGCTGGCCTCGTGGGGCAAGCTGGGCCGCGACAACCTGTTTCTGCTGAGCCAGATGGAGTCAGCCGCCAACGACATCGATGCGTTTGTGGAGATGTCACCGGATAATCTGCTGCACTGCCTGCAGGCCGATCTGCTCAATCTTGACGATCGCGCGGTGATTGGGCTTAGCGCTGGCGAGCTGGCCGACAGCATGGACAAGCGCCGGCTCGATCCGCACGATCGTTCCATCACGCTGCAGGTGTGCCACAGCCCCCAGCGTGAAGTGGAAGTGCTGCACGATCAGCTGCTGGCGCTGATGGAAGCCGATCCGGAGCTGACGCCGCGCGATATCATCGTGATGGTGGCGGATATCGACAGCTACACGCCTTTTATTCAGGCGGTTTTTGCCAGTGCCGCCGCCGAGCGCTACCTGCCGTTCGCCATTTCCGACCGTAGCGCGCGTCAGGCGCATCCGGCGCTGCAGGCGTTCATTTCACTGCTGGCACTGCCGGACAGTCGCTTTACCTCGGAACAGGTGCTGGCGCTGCTGGAGGTGCCGGCGCTGGCACCGCGTTTCTCCATTGTCGAGGAGAGCGGCCTGCGCCTGCTGCGTCGCTGGGTGATGGAATCCGGCGTGCGCTGGGGCCTGGACGACGATAACGTGCGCGAAGCGCTGGCGCTGCCCGCCACCGGCCAGCACACCTGGCGCTTCGGCCTGCAGCGTATGCTGCTGGGCTACGCGCTGGAAAGCCGCAACGGCGACTGGCAGGGCATTCTGCCGTACGACGAATCCAGCGGCTTGATCGCCGAGCTGGCGGGCCATCTGGCCGAGCTACTGGCACGGCTCGACAGCTGGCGCACGCGCCTTGCGCAGACACGCACCCTGGCCGAAGCGTGGCTGCCGCTGTGCCGGGAGCTGCTCGACGGCTTCTTCAGCGGCGATGCCGACACCGAAGCGGCGCTGGTGCTGGTCGAAACGCAGTGGCAGGAGATCATTGAGCAGGGGATGCAGGCCGCCTATCAGCAGCCGATTCCGGTCACGCTGCTGCGCGATGAGCTGCGTGCGCGCCTCGATCAGCAGCGCATCAGCCAGCGCTTCCTGGCCGGGCCGATCAACTTCTGTACGCTGATGCCGATGCGTTCCATCCCGTTCAAGGTGGTGTGCCTGCTGGGCATGAACGACGGCGTGTATCCGCGCACGCTGCCGCCGCTGGGGTTTGATCTGATGCAGCAGCAGGTTAAACGCGGCGATCGCAGCCGGCGTGATGATGACCGCTATCTGTTCCTGGAAGCGCTGATGTCCGCGCAGCAGCAGCTGTATATCAGCTACATCGGCCGTTCCATTCAGGACAACAGCGAGCGCTATCCCTCGGTGCTGGTGACTGAACTGGTGGATTATCTGGCGCAAAGCTTCTGTCTGCCGGGCGATGAAGCCTGTGAGCCGGACGTCAGTGAGCAGCGGGTGCGGGCACATTTGCAATGCCTGCACAGCCGCATGCCGTTTGCAGCGGAAAATTTCCAGCCGGGAAGCCACGTGCAGAGCTTTGCCGCAGAATGGTTGCCAGCGGCGACCGGCAGCGGCGTGGCGCAGCCCGGGTTTGTCCAGCCGCTGCCGGTTCAGCCGCTGACCACGCTGTCGCTGGAGCAGCTGCTGCGCTTCTGGCGTCATCCGGTGCGGGCGTGGTTTCAGCAGCGCCTCGGCGTGGCTTTCTGGATGGAGGAGAGCGAGCTGCCGGACAGCGAACCGTTCGCACCGGACAGCCTGGAGCGCTATCAGATTAATGCTGAACTGCTCAATACGCTGGTCAACGGTGACGATCCGGCCCAGCTGTATGCGCACCACCGCGCCGCCGGTAATCTGCCTTACGGCGCCTTCGGGGAACTTTTCTGGCAAAGCCAGACCGAAGAGATGCAGGAGGTGGCGACGGAAGTGAGCGCGCAGCGGCTGCCAGCGGAGAGCTGGGAAGTCAACCTGACGCTGGGCGCAACGCAGTTGACCGGCTGGCTGACTCAGGTGCAAGCTGATGGGCTGTTACGCTGGCGTCCGGGCGTACTCAACATCAACGATGGCCTGCTGCTGTGGCTGGAACATCTGGTGTATTGTGCGCTGGGCGGCAACGGCACCAGCCGCATGTACGGGCGCAAACAGAGCCGCTGGCGCTTCGCGGCGGTGGCACCCGCCCAGGCGCAGGCGCAGCTGGCTGAATATGTGGCCGCCTGTGAGGCGGGTCTGGCGCAGCCGCTGCTGCTGCTGAACAAATCCGGCGGCGCCTGGCTGGACGCCAGCTTTGACAGCAAATCCGGCCAGCTTCAGGAAGATGACACCACGCAGAAAAAGGCGCTCAACAAGCTGTTGCAGGCGTGGCAGGGCGGCTACCAGGTTGAAGGCGAGGGCAGCGATCCCTATCTGCAACGCCTGTGCCGCACGCTGGACGAGCCGACGCAGCAGCAGATCATCGCTGCGGCGCGTCAGTGGTATTTGCCGGTGCGCCTCGCGCATCAGGATGATGAATAGCAACGGAAGTGCGGCCTGTACCTTGGCAGCCACCGTCTTATAAGAAAGTGTTTGAGTATCCCGACCGGCGCAACGCCGGCGGATAAGGGTAACGTTAAGGGGTTGAAATGCGGATTTACGCACGCTGGATAGGAGCGCTGCTGCTGAGCATGCTGGCGCTGAATGCCTTTGCCGACGACGGGCGCGGCTGGCAGCCGATTGATGAAACCATCCGCAAGAGCGATCACGATCCGCGCAGTTATCAGGCCATTACCCTGAGCAACGGCATGACGGTGCTGCTGGTGTCCGATGCCCAGGCGCCGAAATCGCTGGCGGCGCTGGCATTGCCGGTCGGGTCGCTGGAAGATCCTGACAGTCAACTGGGCCTGGCACACTATCTGGAACATATGACGCTGATGGGGTCAAAAAATTACCCGCAGCCGGATAACCTGTCCGAATTTCTGAAGATGCATGGCGGCAGCCACAATGCCAGCACGGCCCCGTACCGCACCGCCTTTTATCTGGAAGTTGAAAATGATGCGCTGGAAGGGGCGGTCGATCGCCTGGCTGATGCCATTGCCGCCGCGCCGTTGCTGGATCCGAAAAATGCCGATCGCGAGCGCAACGCGGTGAACGCCGAGCTGACGATGGCGCGCTCGCGCGACGGCATGCGTATGGCGCAGGTCGGCGCGGAAACCATCAACCCGGCGCATCCGGGCTCGCGCTTCTCCGGCGGTAACCTCGATACGCTGAGCGACAAACCGGACAGCAACCGGTGCATGATGCGCTGCTGCCGTTTCGCGATAAATACTACTCCGCCAACCTGATGAAAGCGGTCATCTACAGCAACAAACCGTTGCCGGAGCTGGCGACGATGGCGGCCAAAACCTTTGGCCGCGTGCCGAATAAAACATCAGGCCAGCGTGCCGCAAATCACCGTTCCGGTGGTCACGGATGCGCAAAAAGGCATCATCATTCACTACGTGCCGGCGCATGCCGCGCAAGCTGCTGCGGGTCGAGTTCCGCATCGATAACAACAGCGCCCAGTTTCGCAGTAAAACCGATGAGCTTGATCACCTATCTGATCGGCAACCGCAGCCAGAGTACCCTGTCTGACTGGCTGCAGAAGCAGGGGCTGGCGGAAGGCATCAATGCCGGCGCCGATCCGATGACCGAGCGCAACAGCGGCGTGCTGGCGATCTCCGCCACGCTGACCGACAAAGGCCTGGCCAAGCGCGATCAAGTCGTGGCGGCGATCTTCAGCTACCTCGCTTTGCTGCGCGAGAAAGGCGTCGATAAGCGCTATTTTGATGAACTCGCGCACGTGCTGGATCTCGATTTCCGTTACCCGTCCATCACCCGCGACATGGATTACGTTGAGTGGCTGGCGGATACCATGATCCGCGTGCCGGTGGCGCATACGCTGGACGCGGTTAATATTGCCGACCGGTATGATGCCGGGGCGGTAAAAGCCCGCCTGGCGATGATGACGCCGCAGAACGCCCGCATCTGGTACATCAGCCCGAACGAACCGCATAACAAGACGGCGTATTTTGTCGATGCCCCTTATCAGGTGGATAAAATCAGCGCGCAGACCTTCGCCGACTGGCAGAAGAAGGCGGGGGAGATTGCGTTGAAGCTGCCGGAGCTGAACCCCTATATTCCGGAGGATTTCGCCCTCATCCCCTCTGACGGTAAGCACTACGATCATCCGGTGGCGCTGACCAATGAGCGACCGCTGCGCGTCTACTGTATCGCCGAGCCAGTTCTTCGCCAGCGAGCCGAAGGCCGATGTCAGCGTGGTGCTGCGTAACCCGAAAGCCATGAACAGCGCCAAAAATCAGGTGATGTTCGCGCTCAATGACTATCTCGCCGGTATCGCGCTCGATCAGCTCAGCAACCAGGCCGCCGTGGGCGGGATCAGCTTCTCCACCAACGCCAACAACGGTTTGATGCTTAATGCCAACGGCTTTACCCAGCGCTTGCCGCAGCTGTTGAAGGCGCTGATGGAGGGCTACTCCAGCTTCACGCCGACGGAAGACAGCTGGCGCAGGCCAAATCCTGGTATCTGGATCAGATGGATTCTGCCGAGAAGGGCAAGGCGTTTGATCTGGCGATTCTGCCGGTGCAAATGCTGTCGCAGGTTCCTTATTTCCAGCGTGAAGCGCGCCGCCAGCTGCTGCAGTCCGATCACGCTGAAAGACGTGCTGGCCTACCGCGATGCGCTGAAAACCAACACGCGTCCGGAGTTCCTGATCGTCGGCAACATGGTCGGCGGATCAGGCGCAAAACGCTGGGCGTAGACGCTTAAACAGCAGCTGCACAGCGCGGGGCACGGTTAGTGGCACAGCGATGACGTGGTGGTGGATAAGCCGATCAAAGCCAACCTGCAGAAAAGGCGGGCAGCAGCACTGACTCGGCGCTGGCGGCGGTCTATGTGCCGACCGGCTACGACGAAGTGACCGGCATGGCCTACAGCTCGCTGCTGGGGCAGATTATTCAGCCGTGGTTCTATAACCAGCTGCGCACCGAGGAGCAGCTGGGCTATGCGGTGTTTGCCTTCTCCGATGAACGGTGGGCCGCCAGTGGGGCGTGGGCTTCCTGCTGCAAAGCAACAGTAAACAGCCGGCGTATCTCTGGCAGCGTTACCAGGCCTTCTTCCCGCAGGTGGAAGCAGCGTCTGCGCGGCATGAAGGCGGAGGAGTTTGCCCAGATCCAGCAGGCGCTCATCAATGAGCTGAAGCAGCGGCCGCAAACCCTGAGCGAAGAGGCCAGCCGGTCAGCCAAGCAGATTTCGATCGCGGGGAATTTCGCGTTTGATTCGCGTTGAAAAAGCAATCGCGCAGATACAACAGCTGACGCCGGCCAGAAGCTGGCCGACTTTTTCCATCAGGCGGTGATGGCGCAGCAGGGCATGGCGATGATCTCGCAGGTTTGCGGCAGCCACGAGCGGCACAGACGAGGCGGATTACGCGCCGCTGCCGGGCTGGAACACCTGGGATCCGAGAGTCAGCGCCGGCTGCAGCAGTCGCTCTCCGTGAAGAGTGACGCGCCATGAGTCACCGCCCTGAGTCGCTGGATCCCCTGACGCTGCCGCTGCTGGGTGAACGCCTGATTGAAGCCTCGGCGGGCACCGGCAAAACCTTTACCATTGCGGCCCGCTCTACCTGCGTTTGCTGCTGGGACTTGGCGGGCAGAATGCCTTTCCTCGCCCGCTGACGGTGGAAGAGCTGCTGGTGGTGACCTTTACCGAGGCCGCCACCGCGGAGCTGCGCGGCCGTATCCGCGACAATATCCACGAGCTGCGCATCGCCTGTCTGCGTCAGAGCACGGATAACCCGCTGCTGATGCGGCTGCTGGCAGAGATTGCCGATAGCAGCCGGCTGAGGCGGCTGCGCTGCTGCTGGCGGCGGAACGGCAGATGGACGAAGCGGCCATCTTCACCATTCACGGCTTTTGCCAGCGCATGCTGAGCCTCAACGCGTTCGAATCCGGCATGCTGTTTGAGCAGCAGCTCATTGAAGATGAATCCGTGCTTTGCTGTCAGGCCTGGGCGGATTTCTGGCGTCGCCACTGCTATCCGCTGACAGCGGGATATTGCCGAAGCGCGTACATGCGTTGCGGAATGGAGCGGCCCGGAACCGCTGTTATCGATCGCTATCGCCCGTTATCTGCAGGGCGAAGCGCCGGCAGCGCTGCCCCCGCCGCCGGCATGACGGTGAAACCGCCTGGCATCGCGCCACGAGCAGCAATCATCGCGCGTATTGCCGACATGAAAGCGCAATGGCGGGCGGTGGGCGAAGAGGTGCTGACGCATGGTCGGGCAGTCCGGCGTTGATAAGCGCAGTTACAGCAGCAAAAACCTGCCGCAGTGGATCAGCAAAGTCAGCGCCTGGGCGCAGGGGAGAGACGCGCGGACTACCAGCTTCCGGACGAGCTGGAAGAGTTTCGGCCAGCCGGTGCTCGTTGAGAGGACCAAAGGAAGGGCGACGCCATTGTGCCGCAGCATCCGCTGTTTGTGGCGATAGACAAGCGTTCCTGGCGGAGCCGCTGACGCTCCGCGATCTGATGATGGCACGCGCGCCATGATCGAGATCCGTCACGCCGTGGCGTAAAGAGAAACGCCTGCAGGCGCTGCTGGGGTTTGACGATCTGCTGAGCCGGCTGGACGGGGCGCTACAGCGGCGGTGGCGAGCAGCTGGCGCAGGCGATCCGCCAGCGCTTCCCGGTGGCGATGATCGACGAATTTCAGGATACCGACCCGCAGCAATACCGTATTTTCCGCCGTATCTGGCGCCAGCAGCCCGGCACTGCGCTGCTGTTGATCGGCGATCCGAAACAGGCCATCTACGCCTTCCGCGGCGCGGATATTTTTACCTATATGCGGGCGCGCAGCGAGGTTGAGCGCGCACTACACGCTGGATACCAACTGGCGCTCGTCGCCGGCGATGGTGGAAAGCGTCAATCCGCTGTTTATCCGGGAAGGATGCCGCGTTTCTGTTTGCGGACATCCCGTTTCTGCCGGTCAATGCCGCGCCGAACCAAAGGTCAGCGTTTGCGCTTCGAGTTCAACGGCGAGACGCAGCCTGCCATGAACTTCTGGCTGCTGGAGGGGGAAGGCTGCGGCGTTGCCGACTATCAAAATGCCATGGCGCAGCACTGTGCCGCGCAAATCCGTGACTGGCTCAGTGCGGGGCAGCAGGGGCAGCGACATGCGCTGCTGTGGGAGGGGGGCGAAAACCCCGGAGCAGGCGGCCGGTACAAGCTTCCGATATCACGGTGCTGGTGCGCAGCCGCAATGAGGCGGCGGCTCTGATCCGCGACGCCCTGAGTCAGCTCGGCATTCCCTCCGTCTATCTCTCCAACCGCGACAGCGTGTTTGACACGCCGGAGGCGCAGGAGACCTGCTGTGGCTGCTGCAGGCGGTGCTGGCGCCGGAGCAGGAGCGCACGCTGCGCAGCGCACTGGCCAGCGTCGCTGTTTGCCTTTGATGCCGCGCAGCTGGACGCGCTGGATCAGGATGCGCGCGGCTGGGATGCGCTGGTGGATACCTTTGCCCGCTGGCGCAAATATGGCAGCAGCGCGGCGTGTTGCCGATGCTGCGCGAGCTGATGCTGGAGCGCCAGCTGGCGGAGAACCTGCTGGCCAGCGCCGGCGGCGAGCGTCGCTTGACCGATATGCTGCACCTCGGCGAACTGTTGCAGGAGGCGGCGGCGCAGCTCGACAGCGAGCACGCGCTGGTGCGCTGGCTGGCGCAGCAGATTGCCCGATCCGAACAGCCAGTCCGCCAGCCAGCAGCTGCGGCTGGAGAGCGACAAACATCTGGTGCAGATCGTCACCATCCACAAGTCCAAGGGCCTGGAGTATCCGCTGGTCTGGCTGCCGTTTATCGCCAATTTCCGCGTCAGCGCCGATATCGCGCTTTATCACGATCGCGAGCTTTTCGAGGCGGTGCTCGATCTCGAGCAGCAACGAGGGAGCCAAGTCTGGAGCTGGCAGAGGAGGAGCGGCTGGCGGAAGATTTGCGCCTGCTCTACGTGGCGCTGACCCGCTCGGTGTAGCACTGCAGCCTCGGCGTTGCGCCGCTGTTCCGCGGCACGCGCAAGAAAGAGGGCGAGAGCGATTTACATAAGAGCGCGCTGGGTTTCCTGCTGCAGCGCGGCGAGCCGGCCACCGCAGAACAGCTGGCGAGTTTACTGCACGACATCAGCGTGACCGGAACCGAAGTGGTGCTGGCGCAGCCGCAGAGCCATGAACGCTGGCAGGCGCTGGACGAGGTTGACGATGAGCTGGATGCGCGCAGCGTCACGCGCGCGCTGGCCGATCCGACTGGCGCGTGACCAGCTACTCCGGCTTGCAGCAGCACGGGCGCGAGTCACCGTATTGGCAGGATCTGATGCCAAAGGGCTTGGATGCGGAAGCGGTCGGGGACGATCGCGAGGTGGAAGTGCTGGAAGCCGGTGCTGACGCCGCACCAGTTCCCGCGCGGCGCAGCGCCCGGCACGTTTTTGCACAGCCTGTTTGAAGAGCTGGATTTCACCCAGCCGGTTTCCGATCAGTGCCGCAGCTGGAACAGCAGTTGCAGCAGAGCGGCTATCCGCTGCACTGGCAGCCGATTTTGCTGAGCGAGTGGATGCCCGCGTTGCTTTGCATACGCCGCTCGCCACCAGCGGGAGGGGATCTCGGCTGAGCGACATCACACTGGGCAAAGATGGGGCAGGTGGAGATGGAGTTCTATCTGCCGATCGACGGCCTGCTGAGGGCACAGGCGCTTGATGCGTTGATCCGCGAGTACGATCCGCTATCCGCCGGGTGCCCGCCGCTGGACTTCCGCCAGGTGCAGGGCATGCTGAAAGGCTTTATCGACCTGGTGTTCCGCCATGGCAGGGCACTACTACCTGCTGGATTACAAATCCAACTGGCTGGGCGAAGACAGCGAGCGCCTATACCCAGCAGGCGATGGCGCAGGCGATGCAAATGGAGCATCGCTACGATCTGCAGTACCAGCTGTATACCCTGGCGCTGCATCGTTATCTGCGTCATCGCATGGCGGATTACGGTTATGAGCCGCATTTTGGCGGCGTGATTTACCTGTTCCTGCGCGGCGTGGATGGGCAACGCCCCGGGTAACGGCGTCTTCCGCTACCCGTCCGGCTTCGAGATTTGGCTGTTGAAGCAAATGGATAGCCTGTTTGCTGCGGGCCGGGAGCAGGCGGCGGGATGACGAAGCATGAGTACGCTACTGCTGGACAGGCGGTAGAACTACGCCTGCTGCGCCCGCTGGATGTGCAGTTCGCCCTGACGGTGGCACGACGACGACGGCCCGCGCATCATGCTGGCCGCCGCCTGTCTGAGCGCAGAAGCCGGGGAGGGGCACGTCTGTCTGCCGCTGTCGCATCTGTACGCGCGAAGTCGGCTGTTCAGCGGTCGCCATCCGGAGCTGGCGCACGCCATTTGGCAGGCCGCCGGCGAGCCGCAGGACTGGCCAACGCTGCTGGCGGACTGGCAGGCGGTCAGCGCCAGCCGATCGCCCGGACGCCACTGGTGCTGCGGCGGGGACCGGCCTGTATCTGCACCGGCTCTGGCATCACGAAGGGGAGGTGGCGGCGCTTCTTCCAGCCAGAGGCGACGCCGCAGCTGTTTGACGGCCCGAACAGGTGCGCAGCGTGCTGGATACGCTTTTTCGGCGCGGCCAGGGCCGACGCCGACTGGCAGAAAGTGGCGGCTGCCGTGGCCTTAACGCGACGGATCTCGGTGATTTCTGGCGGTCCGGGCACCGGGAAAACGACCACCGTGGCAAAACTGCTTGCCGCGCTGATTCAGCTCTCGGGTGAGCAAAAGTGCCGCATTCGGCTGGCGGCCCCGACCGGCAAAGCGGCGGCGCGTCTGACGGAGTCGCTGGGCAAGGCGCTGCGCAGGCTCGCCGCTCACCGATGACCCGGAGCAGCAAGCGCTTCTTCCGGCAACGAAGCCAGCACGCTGCACCGTTTGCTTGGCGCTCAGCCGGGTAGCCAGCGCCTGCGCTACCATGCCGGTAACCCGCTGCATCTTGATGTGCTGGTGGTGGATGAAGCCTCGATGATTGATCCTGCCGATGATGGCGCGCCTGATTGATGCGCTGCCCGCGCACGCGCGGGTGATTTTTCTCGGCGATCGCGACCAGCTGGCCTCGGTGGAGGCCGGGGCGGTGCTGGGCGATATCTGCCGCTATGCTCAGCCTGGGATATACCGCTGCGCGCGCCGCAGCTCAGCCGCGTCTCACCGGCTGTTCGCTCGCACGGTCTGCCGGCAGGCCGCTGATGCGATGGCGGCGGCGCTGCGCGACAGCCTGTGTCTGCTGCGCAAAAGCTACCGTTTCGGCAGCGATTCCGGCATCGGCCAGCTGGCGGCGGCGGTCAACGCCGGGGGGGGGAGAAGCGCAGGCCCTCGAGGCGGTGTTTGACGGCGGAGCTTTGGGGATATCGTGAGAAAATCGCTGGCAACGAGCGGGGAAGAGTATCAGGCGATGCTGGACGCCTGCTTGCCCTGAGGGCTATCGGCCATTTCTGCGCGGCTGATTACACGCAGCGTGCCGCACGCGGCGGAGGTGATTGCCGCGTTTGGCGATTATCAGCTGCTGTGCGCGCTGCGCGAAGGGCCATTTGGCGTCGCGGGGGCTGAACGTGAGCGTATTGAGCACGAGCTGCTGCAGCGTGCAGGCGTAGATTCGCCGTACCCGGCACGGGCGTGCCTTCGCCGCTGGTATCAGGGGCGGCCGGTGATGATCGTCCCGTAACGACAGCGCGCTGGGGCTGTTTAACGGGGATATCGGCATTGCGCTCGACTGCGGCCAGGGCCTGCGCGTCTGGTTCCAGCTGCCGGACGGCAGCATCAAGTCTGTCCAGCCCAGTCGTTTGCCGGAGCATGAAACCGCCTGGGCGATGACGGTGCACAAATCTCAGGGCTCGGAGTTTGACCATACGGCGCTGGTCCTGCCGACGCAGCTTCCTGCCGGTCCTGACGCGCGAGCTGATCTATACCGCCATTACGCGCGCGCGTCAGCGCCTGTCGCTGTATACCGATGAACGCGGTGTTCCGGCGCGCATTGCAGCTGCGCACGCAGCGGCGCAGCGGGCTGGCTGGACGCGCTTAGGGGACGGAAGAGGGCGATGTTTGCGCCGCCGCGGGGACTTGCCCTCAGCGGCGCGTAAGGTGCGCTGGCGCTTAGCGTAAGTCGGCCATCAGCACTTTGGAACGGCGCTGATAGTTGTACATCTGCTTTCTTGGTTTCCGGCAGCGAATCGATATCCACCGGCGTGAAGCCGCGCTCCTGGAACCAGTGAATGCTGCGCGTGGTCAGCACGAACAGCTTCCTCAGCCCCATCTGGCGCGCCTGTGCCGCCACGCGCTCAAGCAGCATTTCACCGCGTGAAGAGCTGCGGTAATCGGGGTGCACCGCCACGCAGGCCATTTCACCGATTTTCTCTTCCGGGAACGGATAGAGCGCGGCGCAGGCGATGGTCAGGTTATCGCGCTGAATAATGGTGAATTTGTCGATCTCCATCTCCAGCTGCTCGCGTGAACGGCGCACCAGAATACCCTGCTGTTCCAGCGGGCGGATCAGTTCCAGAATGCCGCCGATATCGTTGATGGTGGCGCGGCGGATCTGCTCGGCGCTCTCCATCACAATCTGCGTACCAATACCGTCGCGGGAGAACAGCTCCTGCAGCAGGGCGCCATCTTCCTGATAGCTGATCAGGTGGCTGCGGCGCACGCCGCTGCGGCAGGCCTTCACGGCGCCACGCAGGAAGCGGACGGTGCCGGAGTAGTAATCGCCTTCGGCTTCCAGCGCCTCCACGCGGGCCTGGGCTTCATTCGGGAAGAGTTCCGGCACGATCGTTCCTTCATCGTTCACGACGCCCTGGGAGGAGCAGAACCCAATCATTTTTTCCGCCTTCAGCTTGATCGCCAGCTGCGTGGCAATCTCTTCAGACGTCAGGTTAAAGCTTTCGCCGGTCACGGAAACGGCGACCGGGCCCATCAGCACGATGGCACCGCTGTCCAGCTGGCGGTGGATTGCTTCTTCATCAATACGGCGAATGCGGCCGCTGTGGCAGTAATCCACGCCATCGTCCACGCCCAGCGGCTGGGCAATGATGAAGTTGCCGCTCACCACGTTGATATGCGCGCCCTGCAGCGGCGTGTTGTTCAGGCTCATGGACAGGCGAGCGGTAATATCCAGCTGCAACAGACCGGCCGCCTGCTTCACCAGCTCAAGGGTTTTGGCATCGGTCACGCGGGTGTGTTTGTGGTAAATCGGCTCGTGCTGGTGCGCGGCCAGGTTGGCGTCGATCTGCGGCCGCGCGCCATACACCACCACCAGGCGGATGCCCAGGCTGTGCAGCAGGCCAATATCATTGACGATGCTGGAAAAATTTTCATGCTCAATGGCTTCGCCGCCGAGCATGATGACAAACGTTTTTCCCCGATGGGCGTTGATATAGGGAACAGAATGGCGGAATCCCTGGACCAGTTCGGTTCTACGTTCCTTCACCATGGCACAACCCTTAATGAATGTTTATTCGTAATTTCTGTATTTTTATTCGATTGTGGTCGCGTGTGCAAGCGCAAATTTTCCGCGACCCACAGAAATTGGTAAGTAATCCGTGCGTTAGCGTATGATTGTTTACCCTTTTATAGATGACAGTTTATGCGTCATTCGTTAAAGTTTTCGGTCAATTTGGACATTTTGTATATCAGTCAGTGTTCTTGCTCGGGAGAAGCATGTCGGGATCCAATTCAGCAATAAGCCGCCGCCGTTTGTTAAAAGGGGCCGGGGCAATGTGGTTGCTTAGCGTCAGTCAGGTCGGTCTTGCCGCCACCAGTCAGGTCGTGGCGGTGCGCGTCTGGCCATCGTCGACCTATACGCGCGTGACGGTCGAATCCAATCGCGTGCTGAAATATAAGCAATTTGCCCTCAGCAACCCGGAACGTGTGGTGGTGGATCTCGAA
Organism: Enterobacterales bacterium; assembly: GCA_039593615.1. GTDB lineage: Bacteria > Pseudomonadota > Gammaproteobacteria > Enterobacterales > Enterobacteriaceae > Enterobacter. Next base: position 85,512 of record JBCNOY010000025.1, read on the forward strand.
GGCGTTAACCTCAACTCCGTGCTGAAAGGGATGGCGGCGCAGATCCGCGGCGACGATCCGTTTATTAAATCGGCGCGCGTCGGGCAGTTCGATCCGCAAACCGTGCGCATGGTGTTTGAGCTGAAGCAGAACGTGAAGCCGCAGCTGTTCGCCCTGGCGCCTGTCGCGACGTTCAAAGAGCGTCTGGTCATGGATCTCTACCCGGCCAATGCGACGGATATTCAGGATCCGCTTCTCGCCCTGCTGGAGGATTACAACAAGGGCGATCTGGAGCGTCAGGTTCCGCCGGCGCAAAGCGGTCCGCAGCCGGGGAAAGCGGGGCGCGATCGTCCGATTGTGATCATGCTCGATCCAGGCCACGGCGGCGAAGACCCCGGCGCGGTGGGGAAATACCGCACGCGCGAGAAAGACGTGGTGCTGCAAATTGCCCGCCGTCTGAAGGCGTTGATTGATAAAGAAGGCAATATGCGCGCCTACATGACGCGCAACGAAGACGTCTTTATTCCGCTGAAGGTGCGGGTGGCGAAAGCGCAGAAGCAGCGCGCCGATCTGTTCGTCTCGATCCATGCCGATGCGTTTACCAGCCGCCAGCCGCGCGGCTCGTCGGTGTTTGCGCTCTCAACCAAAGGCGCAACCAGTACCGCCGCGAGATACCTGGCGGACACGCAGAACGCCTCGGACCTGATCGGTGGCGTCAGCAAAAGCGGCGACCGCTACCTCGACCACACCATGTTCGATATGGTGCAGTCGCTGACCATCAACGACAGCCTGAAGTTTGGTAAAGCGGTGCTGGGCAAGCTGGGCAACATCAATAAGCTGCATAAAAACAGGGTTGAACAGGCCGGTTTTGCGGTGCTGAAGGCGCCGGATATCCCGTCCATCCTGGTGGAAACCGCGTTTATCAGTAACGTGGAAGAGGAGCGTAAGCTGCGACGGCAAAATTCCAGCAGGAGGTGGCGGAGTCGATTCTGGGAGGGATTCGGGCGTATTTCTCTGACGGGGCGACGCTGGCGCGGCGGGTTAGAGGCAGGGCTGGGCAGCGAGTGCCCGGCTTTTTACCGATCGACAGATACAAAAAAACACCCGTCAGGGTGTTGTATTGTTGTTCAGAAGTGTTGGTTGCGGGGGCCGGATTTGAACCGACGACCTTCGGGTTATGAGCCCGACGAGCTACCAGGCTGCTCCACCCCGCGTCCGTCTTTCTACTCTTGTAGAAGCTTACTTCTTCAAATTTGATTGGTTGCGGGGGCCGGATTTGAACCGACGACCTTCGGGTTATGAGCCCGACGAGCTACCAGGCTGCTCCACCCCGCGTCCGTATTCTTTTGTAGCGCTAAGCGACTTGCCACATTGTCTCTTCATCACGAATTTTAATTGGTTGCGGGGGCCGGATTTGAACCGACGACCTTCGGGTTATGAGCCCGACGAGCTACCAGGCTGCTCCACCCCGCGTCCGTGGATGCGCACTATACTCCGGATAGGTTTGTGATGCAACCCCTTTTTCACATTTATCATTTTGCGCTAAATAGACAAACAGTTGCTGAATTATTTGGCGCTATTGGGCTATTTTTTATCGCAAAATTTGCCAGCGGGCTAGCATGCGATCGCATTTCATTAGCCCTGGCGGTTTGTTATCTTCATCACGCGGAAATGGGCAACTTAAAGACGAGATAGAATGAAAGGACGTTGGGCGAAGTATCTGATGGCGGGCGCAATGGTAGCGATTCTTGCGGCCTGTTCTTCCAAACCGACCGATCGCGGTCAACAGTATAAAGACGGGAAGTTATCCCAGCCTTTCTCTTTAGTTAATCAGCCTGATGCTGTCGGCGCACCGATTAATGCCGGTGATTTCTCCGAGCAGGTCTACCAGATCCGCAACGCGTCGCCGCGTCTGTATAGCCGCAACATCAGAACGTTTATAGCGCGGTACAGGACTGGCTGCGGGCGGGCGGCGATACGCGCAACATGCGCCAGTTTGGTATCGACGCCTGGCAGATGGAAGGGGCCGATAACTACGGCAACGTTCAGTTTACCGGCTACTACACGCCGGTTATGCAGGCGCGCCACACCCGTCAGGGCGAGTTCCAGTATCCTATCTACCGTATGCCGCCGCTAAACGCGGTCGTCTGCCGTCGCGCGGCGGAATCTATGCCGGCGCGCTGGCTGAGCGTTATGTGCTGGCCTACAGCAACTCGCTGATGGATAACTTCATCATGGACGTTCAGGGCAGCGGCTATATTGATTTTGGCGACGGCTGGCCGCTTAACTTCTTCAGCTACGCCGGTAAAAACGGCCACGCCTATCGCAGTATTGGCAAGGTGCTGATCGATCGCGGCGAAGTGAAGAAAGAAGACATGTCGATGCAGGCGATCCGCGAGTGGGGCGGAAAAGCACAGCAGCGAAGCCGAGGTGCGTGAGCTGCTGGAGCAGAACCCGTCGTTCGTCTTCTTTAAACCGCAAAACTTCGCGCCGGTGAAAGGGGCCAGCGCGGTACCGCTGATTGGCCGTGCGTCGGTGGCATCCGATCGTTCGATTATTCCTGCGGGCACCACGCTGCTGGCTGAAGTCCCGCTGCTGGACAACAACGGCAAGTTCAACGGCCAGTATGAGCTGCGCCTGATGGTGGCGCTGGACGTCGGCGGCGCGATCAAAGGCCAGCACTTCGATATCTATCAGGGCATTGGCCCGGATGCAGGCCACCGCGCGGGCTGGTATAACCACTATGGCCGCGTCTGGGTACTGAAGAGCCGCGCCGGGAGCCGGACCAGCGGCTGTTGCAGCGCCAATCTGAGCGCAAAACGGCAATAGTGGTTCGTTGCTGGCTATCGGCGCAAATTGATAGGCTGCGCACCCTGAGTTTGTCGGGTGCGCGTCTGCGCATCGTACTATGAGGTTATGTCGTTATGAGAAGTTATCAGCGATGCCTGGCGCCAGCGTTTTGGCGGCACGGCGCGTTTCTATGGTGAGAAAGCCCTGCAGCTGTTTGCGGATGCGCATGTCTGCGTCGTGGGCATTGGTGGTGTGGGTTCGTGGGCGGCAGAAGCGCTGGCGCGAACCGGCATTGGCGCAATCACGCTGATTGACATGGATGACGTGTGCGTCACCAACACCAACCGTCAGATCCACGCCCTGCGCGATAACGTCGGCCTGGCGAAATCTGAGGTGATGGCGGAGCGTATCCGTTCGATCAACCCGGAGTGCCGGGTGACGGTGATCGACGACTTTGTGACGGCAGACAACGTCGCGGAGTAGATGAGCAAAGGCTACAGCTATGTGATTGACGCCATCGACAGCGTGCGGCCAAAAGCGGCGCTGATCGCCTACTGCCGTCGCTACAAGATCCCGCTGGTGACGACCGGCGGCGCGGGCGGGCAAATCGATCCGACGCAGATCCAGGTGGCCGATCTGGCGAAAACCATTCAGGATCCGCTGGCCGCCAAGCTGCGTGAGCGCCTGAAAAGCGATTTTAACGTGGTGAAGAACAGCAAGGGCAAGCTGGGCGTCGACTGCGTGTTCTCGACCGAAGCGCTGGTCTACCCGCAGGCGGACGGTTCCGCGTGTGCGCTTCGAAAAGCACGGCGGAAGGGCCAAAAAGAATGGATTGTGCCTCAGGCTTTGGCGCGGCCACCATGGTGACCGCCTCCTTCGGCTTTGTGGCGGTGTCTCACGCCCTGAAGAAAGATGATGGCGAAGGCGGAACGTCAGGCCTGAGCCTGACGGGCGGCATCCAGTACCGCGTCGCTGAGCGCGATCAACCCCTGACCGCGCGAGGCGCTGAGCTGCGCGCGCAGCCCAAGCTCATCAAATAACGCCAGCGGCGAATGTGGCCAGCAGTTCCGCCGCGGGCGTTTTCCCTTCCACTGCGGTCAACAGCACGGCCAGCAGGCCGCGCACGATGCGGCCTTCGCTGTCGCCGAAGAAGTGCAGCGTGCCGTCGGCCCGCTGCTGGTGCCCCAGCCAGACGCGGTTTTCACAGCCGGCGATCTCAATTTCCGCCGTTTTCAGCGCGTCCGGCAGCGCCGGCAGCTGCTTGCCGAGCAGAATCAGCTGGCGATATTTATCTTCCCACTGCGTGAAAGCGGGGCAAAGGTCTGTTTTAACGGTCTCTTCAGTGATGACGGTGCCAAACGGATGTCCGGCTAAAGCAGCGCTGAAGTCATTAATCCACCAGTATTTCAAGGGCGCGGTCAACGGCGCGAACCAGCGCGTCGACATCGCTTTGTGTATTATAGGGCGCGAACGAGGCGCGCAGCGTACCGCTCACGCCGAGCGCCGCCAGCAGCGGCTGGGCGCAGTGCTGTCCGGCGCGCAGGGCAATGCCGTACCCGGCCAGCAGCGTCACCATGTCGCTGTGATGTACGCCCGCAAAATCAAAGGCGAGCAGGCTGGAGTCCTGAACGCGGAACGAGCGGAAACCCGGGCGCTTTTTGAGTTCTTCCTCTGCCAGCGTCGCCAGCCCCCGGCTCCAGCTTTCAGCCTTTTCCGCCATCGTTCTGCTCCCAGCCACTCCAGCGCCGCGCTTAGGCCAATCACACCCGCCACGTTCGGCGTACCGGCTTCCAGGCGGTAGGGCACATCCTGCGTTTTGAAACCGTCAAAAGTCACTTCGGTGATCATCTTGCCGCCCCCCAGCCACGGCGTCATTTTTGCCAGCAGTTCCGGCTTGCCGTACAGCGCCCCTATACCGGTTGGTCCGTAGAGCTTATGCCCGGAGAAGGCATAGAAGTCGATATCCAGCGCCTGCACGTCGGCCGGGAAGTGCACCACGCCCTGCGCGCCGTCGACCATCACCACCATCCCGCTGGCATGCGCCATGCGGAATCGCCTGCGCCAGATCCGGGCAACCGCCGGTGACGTTGGACATCTGTCCCAGCGCCAGAATGCGGCTGCGGGGGGTAATCAGCTCGGGGAGACGGGCCACATCGGGCAGAAGGTCTGCGCCAAGCGGAAGCTTCACCACGCGTGCACCCGTTTGGCTTCGGCCACCATCAGCCACGGCACCAGGTTGGCGTGATGTTCCGCCTCGCTGACGACGATCTCATCGCCCGGCTGCAGTAGCGCGGCGCCAGCGTAGCTCTGGGCCACCATGTTGATGGCCTCGGTGGTGCCGCGCGTCCAGACGATGTTTTTGCCGATCGTCCGCCGCCTGCAGCCAGTGCGCCACGCGCGCACGCGCCGCTTCATAGCGCGCGGTTAATCGCTGCGCTTCGGCAAACTGGCTGCGATGCACGTTCCCGGCGCTCAGGCTGTAAAACTGCTGCGTGGCGTCAATCACCGCCTGCGGCTTCAGGGCGGTGGCGGCGCTGTCCAGATAGATACCGGCATCGGCCAGCGCCGGAAACTGTGCGCGGAACTGCGCCAGGAGTGAAAGGGGTCATGGGACTCAGCTCACTTACTTGAGTCGATGTTAGGATCAGTCGCGGAATTTCATCGCCGTGGCCGGGCAAGGAGGTGGAAATCTAGCTTGTTATGCTAATTATTGCAAGGTTTGAACCGAAACCCGCATAACGAATCGGTCTGTTCCAGTCGATCGGATGTTTGCTAGCCACTGTTATAAATCGCACGCGGGTTTGAATAGCATTAATTGCTAAAGGAGAATAATCATGAATAAGACAGCTGCAATCATCTCTGCCTGTGCGTTTACTTTTGCCCTGAGCGCCTGTTCCGGTAACAACTACGTGATGCACACCAACGATGGTCGTTCCATCGTTTCGGAAGGGAAACCGACAACCGATGACAATGATACCGGGATGATTTCGTACAAAGATGCTAACGGGAACAAGCAGCAGATCAACCGCACGGACGTGAAAGAGATGAAAGAGATCGAGCATTAACGGTTCGCAGGCGAAAAAAAGCACCGCAAATTGGCGGTGCTACATTAATCACTATGGACAGACAGGGTAAATGTACAGGAAGTGAAAAATTGGTAGCGTTGCTACCGTGGTCTGAATCGCAGACCAATTGCAAACACAACAACACAACATCACAACCGTAAGCCAAAAGCCCTTCAGAACACGCATTCCGAAAAAAGCTCTTCGTTCCGGCTCAGGAAGTGCCGCCACTATAGGTATTTGCTGGTAGTTCCTCAACGGACAAATTATAATGGCTCAGATTAAAAAAACTAATAGGTTAACGACTTTGTATAAGTTGCAGTGTTACGCTGTCAATCCGATAATGGTAAGCCAGAAAACCATGTCAAAGCGATTGCCCCCCCTCAATGCATTACGCGTTTTTGATGCAGCAGCACGTCACCTGAGTTTCACCCGCGCAGCCGATGAGCTTTTTGTGACACAGGCCGCAGTAAGCCACCAAATCAAGTCTCTGGAGGATTTTCTGGGCCTTAAGCTGTTTCGTCGACGCAACCGTTCGCTGCTGCTGACCGAAGAGGGGCAGAGCTATTTTCAGGATATTAAAGAGATTTTTTCGCAGCTGACGGAAGCCACGCGTAAGCTGCAGGCGCGCAGTGCAAAAGGTGCCCTGACCGTCAGTTTATTGCCCAGTTTTGCCATTCAGTGGCTGGTGCCGAGCCTCTCCAGCTTTAACTCAGCTTATCCGGGGATCGACGTTCGAATCCAGGCCGTGGATCGTCAGGAAGACAAGCTGGCCGACGACGTGGACGTGGCGATTTTTTATGGTCGCGGTAACTGGCCGGGCTTGCGTGTTGAGAAATTATACGCAGAATATCTCCTGCCGGTCTGTTCGCCGCTGCTGTTAACGGGCGACAAGGCGCTGAAATCACCCGCTGATCTGGCTCAGCATACGCTTTTGCATGATGCCTCTCGCCGCGACTGGCAAACTTATACCCGTCAATTAGGTCTTACATCATATAAACGTGCAGCAGGGACCCATCTTTAGCCACAGCGCGATGGTGTTGCAGGCGGCCATTCACGGGCAGGGCGTGGCGTTGGCGAACAACGTGATGGCGCAGTCCGAAATTGAGGCAGGTCGCCTGGTCTGCCCTTTTAATGATGTACTGGTCAGCAAGAATGCGTTTTATCTGGTTTGTCATGACAGTCAGGCAGAACTGGGTAAAATAGCCGCCTTCCGGCAGTGGATACTGGCGAAAGCGGCAAGCGAGCAAGAAAAATTCCGCTTCAGGTATGAACAATAACGTTTGTGTGCCGGGCACGCATTAATTCAGGACTTAAACATGACCAGCCGATTCATGCTGATTTTTGCCGCGGTGAGTGGCTTTATTTTTGTTGCACTGGGCGCCTTCGGCGCACATGTCTTAAGCAAGTCGTTGGGCGCTGTAGAGATGGGCTGGATCCAGACCGGCCTTGAATATCAGGCGTTCCATACGCTGGCGATCTTTGGGCTGGCGGTGGCGATGCAGCGCCGTATCAGCATCTGGTTTTACTGGAGCAGCGTCTTCCTGGCGCTGGGCACGGTGCTTTTTAGCGGCAGCCTCTACTGTCTGGCACTTTCGCATTTACGCCTGTGGGCGTTTGTTACACCTGTCGGCGGCGTCAGCTTCCTGGCGGGTTGGGTATTAATGTTTATCGGAGCTATCCGTCTGAAACGCAAGGGCGTTGTTCATGAATAAGGTTGTTTTATATTGTCGCCCGGGGTTTGAGAAAGAGTGCGCCGCGGAAATTACCGATAAAGCGGCGAAGCGCGAAGTCTTCGGCTTTGCCCGCGTAAAAGAGAACGCGGGCTATGTGGTATTCGAGTGCTACCAGCCCGAAGACGCAGACAAGCTGGCACGCGAGCTGCCGTTCAGCTCGCTGATCTTTGCTCGCCAGATGTTTGTTGCGGGTGAGCTGCTGAAGGATCTTCCGCCGGAAGACCGCATCACGCCAATTGTCGGCATGCTGCAGGGCGTGGTGGAGAAGGGCGGCGATCTGCGCGTTGAAGTGGCGGATACCAACGAAAGTAAAGAGCTGATGAAGTTCTGCCGTAAGTTCACCGTTCCGCTGCGTGCGGCGCTGCGTGATGCGGGCGTGCTGACGAACTACGAAACGCCGAAGCGTCCGGTGGTGCATATCTTCTTTATCGCACCGGGCTGCTGTTATACGGGCTATTCGTACACCACCAACAACTCTCCTTTCTTTATGGGCATCCCGCGTCTGCGCTTCCCGGCCGATGCGCCAAGCCGTTCCACGCTCAAGCTGGAAGAGGCGTTCCACGTCTTTATCCCGGCGGATGAGTGGGATGAGCGTCTGGCCAACGGCATGTACGCGGTCGATCTCGGCGCGTGCCCGGGCGGCTGGACCTATCAGCTGGTGAAACGCAACATGTGGGTATCGTCCGTGGATAACGGCCCGATGGCGCAAAGCCTGATGGACACCGGGCAGGTCACCTGGCCGCGAAGACGGCTTCCGCTATCGCCCGAACCGCAACAACATCTCATGGATGGTGTGCGACATGGTGGAGAAACCGGCGAAAGTGGCCAGCGCTGATGGCCTCCTGGCTGGTGAACGGCTGGTGCCGCGAGACCATTTTCAACCTCAAGCTGCCGATGAAAAAGCGCTATGAGGAGGTGTCGCAGAACCTGGCCTACATTCAGGAGCAGATGGACGAACACGGGTATTAACGTGGAGATCCAGGCGCGTCAGCTGTATCACGACCGCGAAGAGGTGACGGTGCATGTGCGTCGCTTGTGGGCGGCCGTCGGCGGACGTCGCGACGAGCGCTAGGCCTGCTTCATACTTTGCACTATCGCGGCGTTGGCTGCGCCTGCTTCATACTTTGCACTACCGCAGCGTTGGCTGCGCCTGCTCGCCCCGGTCACATACTGATGTATGCTCCCGGGGACTCCCAGGCTTGCCGCCTTGCGCTAGCACAAATTATTTCGCAGATTGGCTGCTTCGTATTAATGCAGGTAACTGCAGGCCGCATAACATTTGTAGCGGCGCGATTCATCGCGCAATAAATTGCGCCGCTACCAAAACCACAACCGGTGTGGAATGGGGCTGAAACCTGCCTGACCAGCTCGGGCTTGCCGTCCTGCGGTGGCACAAATTATTTCGCAGAACTTCTGCTTCATTCTTTGCACTATCGCGGCGTTGGCAGCGCCTGCTCGCCCCGGTCACATACTAATGTATGCTCCCGGGGACTCTCAGGCTTGCCGCCTTGCGCTAGCACAAATTATTTCGCAGATTGGCTGCTTCGTATTAATGCAGGTAACTGCAGGCCGCATAACATTTGTAGCGGCGCGATTCATCGCGCAATAAATTGCGCCGCTACCAAAACCACAACCGGTGTGGAATGGGGCTGAAACCTGCCTGACCAGCTCGGGCTTGCCGTCCTGCGGTGGCACAAATTATTTCGCAGAAATTAGGTGCACTAACCCGTAGCGGCGCGATTCATCGCGCAATGTGTGGGATTGAATTTACCTGAACAGCTCAGGCTTGCCGTGCTGCTGTAGGGGCGCCATTCATGGCGACCTCAGTGACGCACCGGACCCTGATACCGCAGGGTATTTAAATTCCCCTGCAACACCAAATCCCGCTTCAGCGTTGCGACCTGTTTGCTGACGTCGGCGATCGCGCGGTGATCGCGTAACTTCTTCTGCCACTTCTCAGGTACCTGATCCAGCTGCTGATACAGCGCCTCGAGCGAACCAAACTGCAGCAGCAGTTCCCGGCGGTTTTCGGTCCGATGCCGGCCACGCCGGGGATCTTGCTGCTGCCGATCCCCGCCAGCCCCCAGTAGTCCGGCAGCTGCGCCGGCGCGACGCCGAACTCCTGTTCGATAAAGGGCACGTCCAGCCAGCGTTTCTGGAAGTAATCGCGGATCTGGACGTTCGGCGCCAGCAGCTGGCAGTAGCCTTTGTCGGTGGAGACGATGGTCGCCTGGTGGCCGCCGCCGGCCACCTTCGCCGCCAGCGTGGCAGCCAGATCGTCCGCTTCATCCTGTTCGGCAACCCAGCAACTGACACCGCTGGCCTCAAAGGCCGCCTGCAGCGAGGCCATCTCCTGCTGCAGATTTTCCGGCATCGGCGGGCGCCCCGCCTTGTAGTCCGGCAATAATTGATGACGCCAGCTGTCGCGGCGATCGTCCTCGTCGAAGACCGCCACTGCATGGGTTGGGCGGCTGTGTGGCCCAGCAGCTGATGCAGCGCCGCCACGCAGGCCTCACGACAGGGCGAACCCTGCACCGCGTGAAGGCGGCGGATCAGGTTCAGCGCGTCGACAATAAGCAGATGAAGCGACATAGTGATACCGGCAGAAAAACCGGCAGGCTGTTACGCCTTCCGGGTGATGGGTTATTTGATGATTTCGTAGCAGGGGATGTAGGCGCTGCCGGGCAGCTTCATGCGGTGCTGGGCGACAAAGCCCTGCAGCAGGTCGTCCATGCGGCGCATCATCTCCGGATCGCCGTGCAGCTTGTACGGACCTTTTTCCCCGATGGCGCGGATGCCCATCTCTTTGACGTTGCCGGCCACAATGCCGGAGAAGGCGCGGCGCAGATCGGCGGCCAGTTCTTCCGCCGGCTGGTTCGGGTACAGATTGAGGTTCGCCATGTTTTCGTGGGTCGGCTCGAACGGCAGCTGCAGATCCGGCGCAATGCGGATCGACCAGTTGAAGCTGTAGGCATCGCCGGTGTCGCGGCGGTTCTCTTTCACCAGCGGCATGGCTTTCTTCATCTGCCGCGCCACTTCCGCAGCATCGTCGATGATGATGGTGTAATGGCGGCGCGCGGCTTCGCCCAGCGTGTTCACGATGAACTCGTCCAGCACGCGGAAGTAGTCGGCGCTCTCTTTTGGCCCGGTCAGGATCAGCGGCAGCACCTGTTCGCTGTTCTCCGGATTCATCAGAATACCCAGCAGATACAGCAGCTCTTCGGCGGTGCCGACGCCGCCCGGGAAGATGATGATGCCGTGGGCGATACGCACAAAGGCTTCCAGACGTTTTTCGATATCCGGCATGATAATCAGCTCGTTGACCAGCGGGTTAGGTGGCTCGGCGGCGATGATCGACGGCTCGGTCATGCCGATAAACCGGCTGTCGTGGTAGCGCTGCTGCGCGTGACCGACCGCGGCGCCTTTCATCGGCGCTTCCATCGCGCCCGGCCCGCAGCCGGTACAGATGTTCAGCTCGCGCAGGCCCAGCTGGGTGCCGACCTTGCGCGCAGTAAAGGTATTCGTTTTCGTTGATGGAGTGACCGCCCCAGCACACCACCATGTTGGGATCTTCGCCCACGTGCAGGGCGCGCGCGTTGCGCAGAATGGAGAACACCAGGTTGGTGATGTGGGCCGAGCTTTCCAGGTCCAGATGCTGGAAACGGCCGGCGCTGGCGATCTGGCCGTTAACGAACAGGATGTCGCGCAGCACGGCAAACAGGTTGGCCTGCAGCGAACGGATGATGCGGCCGTCGACAAACGCCTCTTCCGGCGGGTTGATCAGCTCCAGCTTCACGCCGCGCTCGCGGCGCAGCACGTTGATGTCAAAGCTTTCAAAGCGGGACAGCAGTTCTTGGCTACTGTCGGTCTGGCTGCCGGAGTTCAGTACGGCCAGCGAACAGTTGCGAAACAGGTGGTAAAGATCGCTGCTGGCGGTGCGCTTCAGCATGTCCACTTCCAGCTGCGACAACATATCCATTGAGCCAAGCGGGCTGATATGTGTAATCAAGGGAACTCCTTTACACGCAAATGCGTGACTGATGACGCTGCGCTTAACCCGTTGAGCGCAGTGACGAAAATCCTTCGGTAAGCACGCTGTCGCCCTCGCGCCTGTACCAGAGTACCGTTGTCGGCCGCGAATGCTCAAGTGGAACCGCGCATCCGTGCGGCGGCCTGCGAGACATCTCGCAATCTGTTACTGGCGCACCAGGCGGGAGTAGCCCGGCGTGAAAGGAACATTGCTGCGCCACGGGTTGATATCCAGCCCGCCGCGGCGCGTGTAGCGCGCGTAGACGGTTAGTGCTTTGCTGGCTGGCAAAAGCGCTGAATATCGTTAAAGATGCGCTCGACGCACTGCTCGTGGAATTCGTTGTGGTGGCGGAACGAAACCAGATAGCGCAGCAGCGCTTCGCGATCGATTCTTGCGGGCCGCGGTAGCGGATCTGCACCGAGCCCCAGTCCGGCTGATGGGTGATCAGACAGTTGGATTTCAGCAGATGGCTGACCAAGCGTCTCTTCCACCACTTCGCTGCCCGTTGCGCTGGCGAGGTAATCAGCGTTAAAGCCGTAATCGCTGATGGTGATATCCTGCTCGTCGATGCAGTCGCCGGCGAAGTGGGCGATCGGCTGACCTTCCACTTCGCTCAGGCGAAACAGCGCGACGCTGACCTTGCCGTTAGCGCAGGCGCTGAGATCGCGCTCCAGCGTTTGCCGCACGGCATCCCAGTCGGCGAAGGTGGTCTGGTTAAAGCTGTTGAGATAGAGCTTGAAGCTTTTCGACTCGATCAGATTCACGCTGTCGGCGTTGAGCCCGACTTCGCCGACCGCCACCTGCGGCAAGCCTTTGCCGTTCAGCCAGGAGAGTTCGTACAGCGTCCAGATATCCGCGCCGTGGAAGGGCAGGTTATCGGGATACAGGCCCAGCGGCTCGCGGTTCAGGCTGCGCGGCACCGCCTGCAGCAGCGTGGCATCGTAGCGATCGCGGTAGGCGGTGGGTTTGCCCAGCGTCAGGCCGCTCAGCGCCGTATCCCGGTTTTCAGAAGACATAACGGTTACCACTAAAATCCATCAAAGGGAGTCAGTGTAACCGATCACCAGCGAGAAGATGAATGATGCAGCAAACCGCAGAGGCCCTGCGCGATTTTACCGCCCGTTATGTAGCGCACTGGCAGCAGCAGCACGGCCATTTTCCCGCCAGCGCCGAGCTGTACGGCGTGCCGTCGCCCTGCATCATCAGTGAACTGGATGAGCGCGTCCTGTGGCAGCCGCAGGACTTTACCCTGCCAGCCTCGCTGGCAGCCGTTGAGCGCGCACTGGATATTCAGCTGCAGCCGGACCTCACCACGTTCTATACCACGCAATTTGCCGGCGACATGCACGCGCAGTTTGCGCAGCAGCCGCTGACGCTGCTGCAGGTGTGGAGCGAGGACGATTTTACTCGCCTGCAGGAGAACCTGATTGGTCATCTGGTGATGAAGCGCCGTCTGAAACAGAGCCCAACGCTGTTTATCGCCACGACAGATTCGGAGCAGGATGTTATCGCGGTGTGTAATCTGACCGGCGAGGTAATTGTGGAGCAGCCGGGAACGAAAAAGCGGCAGAAACTGGCGGTGGATATTCAGACATTTCTTAATGCTTTACAACCGGTTAGTTCTTGAGTTGCAGACTTTTCTCGCAGCCATTGTAAGAGATCTCTCACAACTGTTGTGCGAGATCGCCAGAACATTACGCAGACTTCCGGAAGTCCGCAATGTAAAAATATTGTGAATCATGCAGTTATGGCATCAATCCGAAAATACAGACATGGCTTAATCGTTTAACGGCGCTTACTGACTTGTTATTGCGATGGTTTCTGCCAGAATAGTCACCACTGGCAGGAAGCCACGGATTGAGAGACGTTCAGGAGAATGTCAGCCAGGCGGCAGGAACGTAACGGAGTTTACGTCACAGGGAAGGCTTCAGGATGAAGCAGGACACTCCGGAGTGAGTAAAGGACACCTCCAGGATGGAGAATGAGAGCCACGCGGGATGTGGCGGGCCAGGATGCTAAGGACCAATGTCACGATGACAGGCGACGGAAAGCGCAGGAACAGTTGTCATGGATGAGCAGGGAGCACAGCGGTGGCGGGAATGCTGCAAACGAACCGGGAGCACTGTAATCACAGTGCTCCCTTTTTTTATGCCGTTTTTGCGCGCGCACCCACTAATGATATGCTTGCCGCCCCTTTTTGACGCGGAGGTAGCGTATGTCGACGCACCTGATTATTCAGCGGCTGCAGCAGGTCGAAGCGGTGATGCGCGAACACGGCCACTGGCAGAGGCACGCCCCGGCGGCGGAAGCCTTTAATAGCACGCAACCTTTCTGTCTCGATACCCTGCAGCCGCTCAAATGGCTGCAGTGGGTCCTGCTGCCGCGCATGCAGGCGCTGCTTGACGCCGGCGCCGCGCTGCCGCAAAACTTCGCCGTTACGCCTTATTATGAGATGGCCCTGCCGCCCACCACGCCGGGCCATGCAGCGCTGCTGCTGACGCTCAGCCAGCTTGATGCGCTGTTTGCGCCGCCGGACGCCTGATGCTGGAGATCATTTATCAGGATGCATGGCTGGTTGCGGTGAATAAACCGTCGGGCTGGCTGGTGCACCGCAGCTGGCTCGATCGCGACGAGAAAGTGGTGGTGATGCAGACGGTGCGCGATCAGATTGGTCAGCACGTATTTACCGCGCATCGCCTCGATCGGCCGACCTCCGGCGTGCTGCTGATGGGGCTTTCCAGCGAAATTGGGCGGCTGCTGGCGCAGCAGTTTGAACAGCATCAGATACAGAAGACCTATCACGCAGTGGTGCGCGGCTGGCTGGACGGTAGCGCAACGCTGGATTATCCGCTGGTGGAAGAGCTGGATAAAATTGCGGACAAGTTTGTCACGGAACCGCGCGCGCCGCAGCCGGCGGTCACCGATTATCGCGCGCTGGCGCAGGCGGAACTGCCGGTGGCTATCGGCAAGTACCCCAGTGCACGTTATACGCTGGTTGAGCTGTCGCCGCACACCGGGCGCAAGCATCAGCTGCGACGCCATATGGCGCACCTGCGTCATCCGATTATTGGTGACAGCTCGCACGGCGATCTGCGGCAGAACCGCGGTGCCGCAACCCACTTTGGCATGGATCGACTTATGCTGCACGCCAGTGCGCTGACGCTAACGCATCCGGTGACCGGCGAACCGCTGGTGATTCGCGCCGGGCTGGATCGTGTCTGGCAGCAGATGCTGCAATCGTTTGGCTGGCAGCAGCAACTGCCCGAGGTGCCGAGGGTTGAGTTTGCCGCTGAGGCAGTCCAGGATAAGCCGACAGAATAAAGGAGCGGCAAAATGGCAAAGATTGGCATTTTTACAGGTACGGTATACGGCAACGCGCTGCTGGTTGCCGAAGAGGCGCAGCCGGTGCTGGAAGCGCAGGGGCATGAGGTGAAGGTGTTTGAAGATCCGTCACTGGCCGACTGGCAGGTTTACAGCAAAGAGGTCGCGTTAATTGTTACCTCGACCACCGGGCAGGGCGATTTTCCGGACAATATCGCGCGACTGTATGTGCAGGTGCGCGATGAGCTGGGCTATCAGCCAGAGCTACGCTATGGCGTGATCGCTTTAGGCGACAGCAGTTACGACCACTTCTGTGGGGCCGGTAAGACCTTTGATGCCACGCTGCAGGAGCAGCAGGCGCAGCGTATTGGCGAGGTGCTGCTGGTGGATGCGACGGAAAATCCGGAGCCAGAGTCAGTGACCACGCCGTGGGTGGAGAGCTGGGGTAAGTTATTGTAAATCAGGCCCTCACCCTAACCCTCTCCCGCAGGCGGGAGAGGGAACCGATCGCGCCGAAAGTTAATTTTGCACCTCACGTCACCGGTGCCGGGTTAAACACCGCCAGCTGGTTATGTAATCCCCACTGATCCGAAAAGGTTTTCTTCCGCCCGCTGGCGACATCCAGAATGAAGTGGAACAGCTTCCAGCCCACGTCCTCAATACTCTCTTCTCCGGTGGCGATGGTGCCCGCGTTGATATCCATTAAGTCATACCAGCGGTTCGCCAGCGCGGTGCGGGTCGCCATTTTGATCACCGGTACCGCCATCAGGCCGTACGGCGTGCCGCGCCCGGTGGTAAAGACCTGCACCGTAATGCCGGATGCCACCTGCTGCGTGCCGCAGACAAAATCGCTGGCCGGCGTTGCCGCGTAGATCAGGCCGCGTTTCGTCGGGCGCTGTCCCGGAGAGAGCACTTCTGCAATGGCGCTCTGGCCGGATTTGGCAATAGAGCCCAGGGCTTTTTCCACCACGTTTGCCAGGCCGCCTTTTTTGTTGCCCGGGGAGGGATTGGCGCTGCGGTCGGTTTTGCCCATATCGAGATAGTTATCGTACCAGGCCATCTCCTCAAGCAGGCGCTTGCCGACCTCTTCATTAACCGCGCGCGGCGTCAGCAGATGGATGGCGTCTCGCACTTCGGTCACCTCGGAGAACATCACCGTGGCGCCGCAGCGCACAAGCAGATCGGATGCAAAGCCCACCGCCGGGTTGGCCGTCACGCCGGAGAAGGCATCGCTGCCGCCGCACTGGGTGCCCACAACCAGCTCCGACGCCGGGCACGTTTCGCGCTGGCGCCGGTTGAGCTTGTCCAGATGGCGTTCTGCCACCTGCAAAATATCGTCGACCATTGAGCGGAAACCGACGTGGCGTTCGTCCTGCAGGCGCACGATGCTGGCCTCGTCTGCCGGGATGGCTTTGACATCCTCGGTCCCCTGCAGCAGGCGTTCTGGCTGCAATTTTTCACAGCCGAGGCCAATGACCATCACCTCGCCGCCAAAGTTCGGGTTCAGGGCGATATTGTGGATGGTCCGGATAGGCACCACGGCAGCGGGCGCGTTAATCGCCACGCCGCAGCCGTAGAGGTGGTTCAGGCCCACCACGCCGTCGACGTTCGGGTATTTTGGCAGCAGATCGCGTTCGATGATTTTCACCACGTAATCCACTACGCCCGCCACGCAGTGCACGCTGGTGGTAATGCCGAGCAGATTTTTGGTGCCGACGCTGCCGTCCGCATTGCGATAGCCTTCAAAGGTATAGCCTTCCAGCGGGGGAAGCGGTTCCGGCACGCGGGTTGCCAGCGGAAGCGTGTTCAGCGGCGGCGCTTCTGGCAGCGCCACCAGCGACTCCTCAACCCAGCTTCCCTGCGGTATCGAGCGAACGGCATAGCCGATGACTTCACCGTAACGCACGATTTCGCTGTTAACAGGGATATCCACCAGGGCGACTTTATGTCCCTGCGGAACATGCTCAATCAGTTCCAGCCCGTCCGGAAAGCGGGTTCCCGCTTTTAAGCCATTGTCGTTGACGATAATCGCCACGTTATCGGCGTCGTGCACTTTAATGTAGCGCGGTTTGTCTGTCAGAGGTCGGTTCATTGCTCACCTTCCGGTTCGTCGCACCGGTCATAGCGGTGCGGTTGAAATCACGTCCGTCACATCATCGTTATTTGCCAGCCTCAGTATAAGCAGGGGTATTGGCCCATGCATTGTGCAACTGACTGGCTTTGTGCCGCGATCGGCGCGCAGTTTGGTTCGTTTTACCAAACGCAAGTGAAGAGCCTCACAAAGCGTACGCTTGCTGTTCACTTTTGCAGCAATCTGGCGGCTGGATGGCGGGTTCCGTGAGCCACGCCGCAGCGTTATGGGCAAATGCCAGAAAATCGTGCCGGATTGATGATTATCCTCGGGCGTTCCTCCAGTGTTTCGCGGCGATGCTGTTCCTATACTGATTGCCGTTCTTCAACGTTTGGTTATTCGTCACGACGCATCATCGTTTTGCCATAACAACAATCGCCGTGTTTAACCCAACATCATTCTGATACCCAACGCGATGTGTATGCAGTCAGAGTGAATGTAGCGTTCGCTATGTTTCAGGAGTGCAACAATGAGTTCACATTAAGCCACGCAGCGAGCAGCGCTGAAAAGCGCACCAACGCCCGCTACTGGATAGTGGTGATGCTGTTTATCGTCACGTCCTTTAACTATGGTGACCGCGCCACGCTGTCGATTGCCGGTTCGGAAATGGCAAAAGATATCGGCCTCGATCCCGTGGGCATGGGTTACGTTTTCTCCGCCTTCTCGTGGGCCTACGTCATCGGGCAAATTCCTGGCGGCTGGCTGCTGGACCGCTTTGGCTCCAAACGGGTCTATTTCTGGTCCATCTTCATCTGGTCGCTGTTTACCCTGTTGCAGGGCTTCGTCGATATCTTCAGCGGCTTCGGCATTATCGTGGCGCTCTTCACGCTGCGCTTCCTGGTGGGGTTAGCGGAAGCGCCTTCCTTCCCGGGCAACAGCCGCATTGTGGCGGCCTGGTTCCCGGCGCAGGAGAGGGGAACGGCGGTGGCGATTTTTAACTCCGCACAGTACTTCGCGACGGTGATCTTTGCGCCGATCATGGGCTGGCTGACGCATGAGGTGGGCTGGTCGCACGTGTTCTTCTTCATGGGCGGGCTCGGGATCGTCATCAGCTTTATCTGGCTGAAAGTGATCCACGAACCCAACCAGCACCCTGGCGTGAACAAAAAAGAGCTGGAGTACATCGGAGGAAGGCGGCGCGCTGATCAACATGGATCAGAAATCCTCGACGGCGAAAGTCCCGTTCAGCCAGAAATGGGCGCAGATCAAGCAGCTCGTCGGATCGCGCATGATGATCGGGATCTATCTGGGCCAGTACTGCATCAACGCCCTGACCTACTTCTTCATCACCTGGTTCCCGGTGTACCTGGTGCAGGCGCGCGGCATGTCGATTCTGAAAGCGGGCTTTGTCGCCTCGGTTCCGGCCATCTGCGGCTTCGTCGGCGGCGTGCTCGGCGGCGTGATTTCCGACTGGCTGATGCGCCGCACCGGCTCGCTGAACATCGCGCGTAAAACGCCGATCGTGCTCGGCATGCTGCTCTCCATGACCATGGTGTTCTGTAACTACGTCAATGCCGAATGGATGATTATCGGCTTTATGGCGATGGCCTTCTTCGGCAAAGGCATTGGCGCGCTGGGCTGGGCGGTGATGGCGGATACCGCGCCGAAAGAGATCAGCGGCCTGAGCGGCGGTCTGTTCAACATGTTCGGCAACATCTCCGGGATTGTTACGCCCATCGCTATCGGCTACATCGTCGGCACCACCGGCTCGTTTAACGGTGCGCTGATTTACGTCGGTGTCCATGCGCTGGTGGCGGTGCTGAGTTACCTGGTGCTGGTGGGGGATATCAAACGCGTCGAACTTAAACCTGTTGCGGAGCGTGGCTGATGACAACGCAATCGAGTCCCCGACCATCACGGAGATGAAGGTCATTCCGGTGGCCGGGCAGGACAGCATGCTGCTCAATATTGGCGGCGCGCATAACGCCTGGTTTACCCGTAATATCGTCGTGCTGAAAGACAGCGCAGGGAATACCGGCGTGGGCGAGGCGCCTGGCGGAGAGGTGATTTACCAGACGCTGGTCGATGCCATTCCGCAGGTCGTGGGGCAGGAGGTTGCCCGCCTGAACAAGGTGGTTCAGCGGGTGCATAAGGGCAATCAGTCGGCAGACTTTGATACGTTCGGTAAAGGTGCCTGGACGTTTGAACTGCGGGTCAACGCGGTCGCCGCCCTGGAGGCCGCCCTGCTCGATTTACTGGGTAAGGCGCTCAATGTCCCGGTCTGCGAGCTGCTGGGGCCCGGTAAACAGCGCGATGCGGTCACCGTGCTGGGCTATCTGTTCTACGTTGGCGATCGCAATAAAACCGATCTCCCCTATCTGGCCCGAACCGCGGGCGACCACGACTGGTATCACTTACGCCACCAGGAGGCGCTCTCCAGCGACGCGGTGGTGCGGCTGGCCGAGGCGGCGCAGGATCGCTACGGCTTCAAGGATTTCAAGCTGAAGGGCGGCGTGCTGCCCGGCGAGCAGGAGATTGAAACGGCGCGGGCGCTGAAAAAGCGCTTCCCGGATGCGCGGATCACCGTCGATCCCAACGGCGCATGGCTGCTGGATGAAGCCATTAGCCTGTGCAAAGGGCTGGGGGATGTGCTGACCTATGCGGAAGACCCCTGCGGCGCGGAGCAGGGCTTCTCCGGCCGTGAAGTGATGGCCGAGTTCCGCCGCGCCACCGGGCTGCCGGTCGCGACCAATATGATCGCCACCAACTGGCGCGAAATGGGTCACGCGGTGATGCTGAACGCCGTCGACATACCGCTGGCGGACCCGCACTTCTGGACGCTCTCCGGCGCGGTGCGCGTGGCGCAGCTGTGCGATGACTGGGGGCTGACCTGGGGCTGTCACTCCAACAATCACTTTGATATTTCGCTGGCGATGTTTACCCACGTTGGCGCGGCGGCGCCGGGTAACCCGACCGCCATCGACACCCACTGGATTTGGCAGGAGGGCGAAGCCCGCCTGACGAAAAATCCGCTGGAAATCCACAGAGGGCAAAATTGCCGTACCGGATGCGCCGGGCCTGGGCGTGGAGCTGGACTGGGATCGGATCCAGAAAGCCCATGAGGCGTATAAAAAGCTGCCGGGCGGCGCGCGTAACGACGCGGGCCCGATGCAGTACCTTATTCCCGGCTGGACATTTGACCGTAAGCGCCCTGTTTTCGGACGTCACTGATAAAAGGATTGAATGATGAGTACTTTTTCTACCCCTGTCGTTACCGCCATGCAGATCGTTCCGGTTGCGGGCCATGACAGCATGTTGATGAATCTGAGCGGCGCGCACGCGCCGTTCTTTACCCGCAACATTGTCATTATCAAAGACAATGCCGGCCATACCGGCGTGGGCGAAATTCCGGGCGGGGAGAAGATCCGCCAAACGCTGGAAGATGCCATTCCGCTGGTGGTGGGCAAAACGCTGGGTGAGTACAAAAATGTCCTCAACACCGTGCGCAATACCTTTGCCGATCGCGATGCCGGCGGGCGTGGCCTGCAGACCTTCGATCTGCGCACCACCATCCACGTGGTGACCGGCATTGAAGCGGCGCTGCTGGATCTGCTGGGCCAGCACCTGGGCGTCAACGTGGCGTCGCTGCTGGGCGAAGGGCAGCAGCGCGACCGAGTGGAGATGCTGGGCTACCTGTTCTTCGTCGGCGACCGCAAGCTGACGCCACTGCCGTACCAGAGCCAGCCCGATGAACAGTGCGACTGGTACCGCCTGCGCCACGACGAGGCGATGACGCCGGATGCGGTGGTGCGCCTGGCGGAAGCCGCGTACGAGAAATATGGCTTCAACGATTTCAAACTGAAGGGCGGCGTGCTGGCCGGCGAAGAAGAGGCGGAAGCCGTCACCGCGCTGGCAAAACGCTTCCCGCAGGCGCGCGTGACGCTGGATCCGAACGGCGCCTGGTCGCTGGATGAGGCCATCGCGCTCGGTAAACAGCTGAAAGGCGTGCTGGCGTATGCGGAAGATCCGTGCGGCGCTGAACAGGGTTACTCGGGCCGTGAAGTGATGGCCGAATTCCGCCGCGCCACGGGGCTGCCGACCGCCACCAACATGATCGCCACCGACTGGCGTCAGATGGGCCACACGCTGTCGCTGCAGTCGGTCGACATTCCGCTGGCCGATCCGCACTTCTGGACGATGCAGGGCTCGGTGCGCGTGGCGCAGATGTGCCACGACTTGGGCCTGACCTGGGGCTCGCACTCCAACAACCACTTCGATATCTCGCTGGCGATGTTCACGCACGTGGCCGCCGCCGCGCCGGGCACCATCACCGCTATCGACACCCACTGGATCTGGCAGGAGGGCAACCAGCGCCTGACCAAGCAGCCGTTTGAGATCAAAGGCGGCATGGTGCAGGTGCCGTCCACGCCGGGGCTGGGCGTTGAGCTGGATATGGATCAGGTGATGAAGGCCCATGAGCTGTATCAGAAACACGGTCTGGGCGCGCGCGACGATGCGATGGCGATGCAGTATCTGATCCCCGACTGGACATTCGACAACAAGCGTCCGTGCATGGTGCGCTGATTTTATTCCGCGCGCCCGCGGGCGGCGGTGCTAAATAACAGGAGTAGAGATCATGAGCAATGCCTGGCCCAACCCTTTTCGTCGTCGTTTGCTGGCAGGGGAAACCCTGATTGGCTGCTGGTCCGCCCTTGCCAATCCTCTCACCACCGAAGTGCTGGGGCTGGCGGGCTTTGACTGGCTGGTGCTGGACGGCGAACATGCGCCGAACGATATCAGCACCTTTATTCCGCAGCTGATGGCGCTTAAAGGCAGCCCGAGCGCCCCGGTGGTGCGTGTCCCCACCGCCGTGCAACGAGCCGGTGATTATCAAGCGTCTGCTGGATATCGGCTTCTATAACTTCCTGATCCCGTTTGTGGAGACGGAAGAACAAGCGGCGCGCGCCGTGGCATCGACCCGCTATCCGCCAGAAGGGATCCGCGGCGTTTCCGTTTCGCATCGCGCCAATATGTTTGGCACCGTGCCGGACTACTTCGCGCAGTCCATCAATGACAACATCACCATTCTGGTTCAGATCGAGAGCCAGCAGGGCGTTGATAACGTCGACGCGATTGCCGCCACAAACGGCGTGGACGGGATCTTCGTCGGCCCAAGCGATCTGGCTGCCGCCTTTGGCCATCTGGGCAACGCCAGCCACCCTGACGTGCAGCGCGCGATCCAGCACATCTTTGCCCGCGCCAAAGCCCACGGTAAACCGTGCGGCATTCTGGCGCCGGTTGAGGCTGACGCACGCCGCTATCTGGAGTGGGGAGCCACGTTTGTTGCCGTCGGCAGCGACTTGGGCGTTTTCCGCCCCGCTACGCAGGCGCTGTGCGACAAATTTAAGCAGTAACTGACGAAGGGGATTATGACGATGAAAGTGGGTTTTATTGGCCTGGGGATCATGGGCAAACCAATGAGTAAAAACCTCATCAAAGCGGGTTACTCCCTGGTGGTGCGCGACCACAACGCCAGCAACGAAGCCGAACTGGTGGAGCTGGGTGCCACCGTGGCGAAAACGCCGAAAGAGCTGGCCGCGCAGGTCGACGTGGTGATCACCATGGTGCCAAACTCCCCGCATGTGAAAGAGGTGTGTCTGGGTGAAAACGGCATTATCGACGGGGCGAAGCCGGGCCTGGTGGTGATCGATATGAGCTCTATCGCGCCGCTGGCAAGCCGCGAAATCAGTGAGGCGCTGGCAGAAAAAGGCATCGATATGCTGGATGCGCCGGTCAGCGGCGGTGAGCCGAAAGCGATCGATGGCACGCTGTCGGTGATGGTCGGCGGTGATAAAGCGGTGTTTGATAAATTTTACGACCTGATGAAAGCCATGGCCGGCTCCGTGGTGCACACCGGAGAGATCGGGGCGGGTAACGTCACCAAGCTGGCAAACCAGGTGATTGTGGCGCTCAACATTGCCGCCATGTCAGAGGCGCTGACGCTGGCAACCAAAGCCGGCGTCAATCCGGACCTGGTCTATCAGGCCATTCGCGGCGGTCTGGCGGGCAGCACCGTGCTGGATGCCAAAGCGCCCATGGTGATGGATCGCAACTTCAAGCCCGGTTTCCGCATCGACCTGCATATCAAAGATCTGGCCAACGCGCTGGATACCTCACACGGCGTGGGCGCACAGCTGCCGCTGACCGCAGCGGTCATGGAGATGATGCAGGCGCTGCGTGCCGACGGCCTGGGCACGGCCGATCACAGCGCGCTGGCATGCTACTACGAAAAATTAGCCAAAGTTGAGATCACCCGGTAGTGCCCGCGTCCGGTGTCTGCGGATGCCGGACGCTGTACTGCCTTAGCCAGACGGATTTCCGTCATCTACTGCGTAAGGATGGCTTATGAAAATTGTTATCGCACCGGACTCGTATAAGGAAAGTTTGAGTGCGCTTGAGGTTGCGACAGCGATAGAACGTGGTTTTCGCGAGATCTTTCCCGAGGCGGTTTATGTCAAACTGCCGGTCGCGGACGGTGGCGAAGGGACGGTTGAGGCGATGATCGCGGCAACGCAGGGAAGCATTGTGCATGTTCCGGTGACCGGCCCGCTGGGCGAGCGCGTGGAGGGGTTTTATGGCTTATCCGGTGATGAGCAGAGTGCCTTTATTGAAATGGCGGCGGCAAGCGGCCTGGAGCTGGTCGCCCCTTCGCAGCGTAATCCGCTGAAAACCACCTCCTGGGGCACGGGCGAACTGATTCGTCACGCGCTGGATGCGGGCGTTAAGCATATCATTATTGGCATTGGCGGCAGCGCCACCAATGACGGCGGCGCAGGCATGGTGCAGGCGCTGGGCGCAAAGCTGCTGGACAGCGACGAACAGCGGGATTGGCTAGGGCGGCGGGGCACTGCCGCAGCTGGCGAAAACTTGGAGCGTATCGACCTGAGCGGGCTGGACAGACGTCTGGCGGAGTGCCGGATTGAGGTGGCCTGTGATGTGACCAATCCGCTTACCGGGAAGGACGGCGCGTCAGCCGTATTTGGCCCGCAGAAGGGGGCCACACCCGAGATGATCGTCACCCTGGACAACGCGCTTGCGCACTATGCGAGCGTGATTGCCCGGGACCTGGATATTGATGTGCTAAACCTTGCTGGCGGCGGCGCGGCGGGGGGCATGGGCGCGGCGCTGTACGCCTTTTGCGGCGCGCAGCTGCGCCAGGGCATTGAGATTGTGACCGATGCGCTACACCTGGCCGACCAGGTGGCCGATGCGGATCTGGTGATCACCGGAGAAGGCCGCATCGACAGCCAGACGATCCACGGCAAAGTCCCGGTGGGCGTGGCGAAAGTGGCGAAACGCTTTAACAAACCCGTTATCGGCATTGCGGGCAGCCTGACGGCGGACGTCGGCGTGGTACACGATCACGGCATTGATGCGGTGTTTAGCGTGATCTACACCATCTGCTCGCTGGAAGACGCGCTGGAAAATGCCAGCTGAGAACGTCAGGATGGCCGCAAGGAATATCGCGGCGGTGCTGAAAGTGGGGCAGGCATTTTAGCTGTGATTGCCGGGTGGCGGCTTCGCCTTACCCTAACCCTCTCCCGGCGGGAGAGGGAACCTGTCCGGCGCGATCCAGCGGAACAGCGCGAAATCCAAATCCTTGTACCATCAGCCCCCTCTCCCGCGTGCGGGAGAGGGCTGGGGTGAGGGCCCAGCGCACAACGCCCAGCGCACTACCCTCACTACGCCACGCCCAACACCTTCTCCTCGCTTCGCGCGTCACGTTATCCATTTCATCCAGCAGCTCCAGGAACTCCGGTTCAAGCTCCGATTCCGGCGTGCCGGCACGCAGCTGCTGCTCCAGCAGCTGACAGAGGTTTTTCAGCCGCGGCACGCCGCTGTACCCGCAGCTGCCGTGCAGCTTGTGGATCATCTCGCGCAGCCCATCGTCGGTCATTCTGCGCCATCGAGCAGTTGCTCTTCCACCCTGCTGCTCTTCCACCTTATTGCGAATTTCCGGCAGAAACGCGACCAGCATTTGCAGCATATCGCGCGCCAGATCGGGTTTATTTGCCGCCTGGCGCAGCGCCAGCGGCCAGTCGAAGGTGGCGTTCTGATTAACGCTTATCTCAGCCTGCTCGCTGGAAACCGTGTACGTTCCGCCAATATGACCCGGCTTGTAGCGCAACAGCAGGCTATGAAGTTTCTCTTCATCGATGGGCTTTGCCAGATAGTCATTCATCCCGGCGCTCAGCAGCTTCTCCTTCTGGCCCGCCATCGCGTGCGCGGTGACCGCAATAACCGGCGTTTGCTGCTGATGCGGCAGCTGGTGGATCAGCTCGCAGGCGCGAATGCCGTCCATGCCCGGCATCTGAATATCCATCAGGATCAAATCCAACTGCATCTGCTTAGCCTGTTCAACCGCCTGCGCGCCGCTGGTGCACAGCTCCAACATGCTGAACCTGGTCTTCAAGCAATGCGCCAATCAGCTTCAGGTTGGCCGGATTATCATCCACCGCCATCACGCTCATCGGCAATTTTTGCTCATCGTTTACTCTCGCAGCGAAGGGCAGGCGTGGCTGAGACGGCAATGTTCCGATCGAGCAGCAGGGCAGCAGGCGGGTCGCAGTGAGCGGTTTAAGCAAGCAGGCGGCGGCCCCGTCATTTTTCAACTCTTCTGCATTCAGTTGCGCGTGGCAAGGCAGCGCCAGCAGCAGGTAGTCGGTCCGCGTGGCTTTCGCGCAGGCGCGCAATCTGCTGCATCGGTCAGCGTAGCC
The DNA here is from genome assembly GCA_039593615.1 of Enterobacterales bacterium. GTDB lineage: Bacteria > Pseudomonadota > Gammaproteobacteria > Enterobacterales > Enterobacteriaceae > Enterobacter. The sequence continues at coordinate 111,278 of JBCNOY010000025.1, forward strand.
GGATGCGGATCGGTGACCGGGAGTCCCCATCAGCAGCAGCGGGATAGTGCTCGTCGGGCAGAGCGGAGAAGGTTGGGCTGTAGACCACCTCCAGCGGCGTGGTGCTTAAGATGTCGAGCGCGCACTGCGCCGCCGCCGCGTTAGGTTCGACGTAGGCCAGACGCTTGCCTTTCAGGCAGTCCGTCACCGGGGCATCGGTCAGCACGTTCGGATTGAGGTCCAGATTAATGTGGAACCAGAAGGTTGAACCGCGGTTCGGCTGGCTGTGGAAAGAGATATCGCCGCCCATCTCGTTCACCAGTCGCTGCGTGATCACCAGCCCCAGACCGGTACCGCCGTGACGGCGGGAGATGCTGGCATCCGCCTGACGGAACGCCTGGAACAGACGCGACTGCTCGCGCTCCGAGATGCCGATGCCGGTATCGTGGATCTGAACTCCACATCTGGCCCGCTTGATGCTGATGATGCGCAGCTCTACCCGCACATCGATATTACCGCTTTCGGTGAATTTAATGGCGTTCCCGACAAGGTTGGTAATGACCTGCTGCAGACGCAGCGGATCGCCAATGACGTTATCCGGCACGTCGTTTTTAATGTTCAAGCGTCAGCTCAAGGCCTTTGTCGTGCGCCGAGTGCGCCAGCAGCATCACCACTTCATCCAGCGTGTTGCGCAGCGGGAAGGGAATACTCTCCAGGATCAGCTTGCCCGCTTCCAGCTTGGAGAAGTCCAGCACGTCGTTGATGATCGCCAGCAGGTTGTTGGCCGAGCGTTCAATGGTGTGCAGGTGATCGCGCTGAGTTGGTGCTCAGCTCGGTTTTCAGCGTCAGGCGGGTAAAGCCGATCACGCCATTGAGCGGCGTGCGCAGCTCGTGCGACATATTGGCCAGGAATTCCGACTTGATACGCGCCGCTTCCTGAGCGCGCTTTTTCGCCAGATCCAGCTCAACGTTCTGGATCTCCATCTGCTCCAGCGTTTCGCGCAGGTCGGAGGTCGCCTGATCAACGTTGTGCTGCATCTCTTCGTGATAGGCCGCCAGCGACATCGCCATCGAGTTGATGCCGTTTTTCAGCATATCCAGCTCGCCCAGCATAAACCCTTCCACACGGCTGTCGAGCTGTCCCCGGCGGATGCGGTCAACCGTGTTAACCATGTTGCGGATGGGGCCCGTCACGTCGCGCATCAGGCGCCAGCCGAACAGCAGGGCAATGCACATGCAGAACAGCATCAGCAGGGTGGAGACGAAGATCTCTTTGTACTGCTGCAGCCGGACCGACTTCAGATCCAGCTCCAGCGCCACATATCCCAGCATATTGTTGCTGGATTTGGCGTCTTGACTGCGCAGACTCATCGGGGGAATAGCTTTCCGACACGATCGGCGTGCGCAGGATCATGATATCGCCGCGCCGCAGCACGCGAGACGCCATCCGCCGGCGTGGAACGGCGTACCGTCCGGGCTTTTTGCAGCAGCTGCGAGGTTCGGGATGAAAGTTCGAGGTGACAAACAGGCGGTTATGTTCGTCGTAAACGGAAATGGCGCGTACGATGTCCGAGTGGCGGCGGTGGAGTACGCTGATTAACTGCCCAATGGATTCGCGGTTTTGCAGGTTCATGCCGTACTCGCTGGAGACGGCCAGCGGTTCGATAATGCTGGCGCCTGCATCCTCCAGCTGTCGCTGCAAATCGTTATAGCGGTGCACCACGAAGAAGATACTGAGCAGCAAACCGATGAGCACGGTGGGGGCCAGGATCAAAATCATCATGCGCGCGCGCAGGCTGTAGTTGGTCATGTGGCGTGGCGATTTCTGGGACATTTTATCCCTGGGGAATAATTGTTACGGCTGCACTAGGTTTATGAACCAGCTGAGAATTCACAATGCTATGGCGCAATTCTACTCTGCAAAGCGACGCGTGACGACACGTCAAATCATCACTGTTGAGGCCACGGACCTCGATCCGTTTGGTCAGGGAGTGGCACGCCACAATGGTAAGGCTCTGTTTATAACAGGTTTACTGCCAGCAGAACGAGCAGAAATTACGCTGACGGAAGATAAACGCCAGTTTGCGCGCGGGCAGGTTAAGCGTCGACTCAACGATAGCCCGGAGCGCGTGAAGCCCCGCTGCCCACATTTTGGCGTTTGCGGCGGCTGCCAGCAGCAGCACGTGTCCGTGGCGCTGCAGCAGGAGAGCAAAGCGCGGGCGCTGGGCCGCATGCTGAGTCAGCGAAACGGCGTTGACGTTGCAGGTGGATGAAATTATCGCCGCTGCGCCCTGGGGCTATCGTCGTCGCGCGCGCCTGAGCCTCAGCTATCAGCCAAAAACGGAGCGGCTGGAGATGGGGTTTCGCAAGGCCGGCTCCAGCGACATCGTTGATGTGAAGCAGTGCCCCATTTTGGTGCCCCATCTTGAGGCATTGCTTCCGGAGGTGCGCACCTGCCTCTCCGGGCTGGACGGCGTTCGCCATCTGGGGCATGTCGAACTGGTGCTGGCGAACAATGGCCCGCTGATGGTGCTGCGCCATCTCGCGCCGTTGTCGAAAAAAGATCGCGAAAAACTGGAACGCTTTTCGCATGCGCGACCGTCGCTGTTGCTCTGGCTGGCGGACCACAGAGACGCGATACTGAACAGGCTCTCGGTGCGGAGCACGCCTGGTACTACCGCTCGTTTGACGGGCTACGCTTAACGTTCAGCCCGCGGGATTTCATTCAGGTCAATGATGGCGTTAACCAGCAGATGGTGGCGAAAGCGCTGGCGTGGCTGGATGTTCAGAAAAGCGATCGGGTGCTCGATCTGTTCTGCGGAATGGGCAACTTCACGCTGCCGCTGGCGCGAGAAAGCGGCCAGCGTCGTCGGCGTGGAAGGCGTTGAGGCGCTGGTGGCGAAAGGGCAGGAGAACGCGCAGCAGAACGGCTTGCAAAATGTGACATTCTTTCATCAAAATCTTGAGGAAGATGTCACCCAACAGCCGTGGGCAAAGCAGGGCTTTGATAAGATGTTGCTCGACCCGGCGCGTGCCGGTGCCCCGGGCGTGATGGCACATATTATTAAACTCGCGCCGAAGCGTGTGGTCTATGTTTCCTGTAACCCGGCAACGCTTGCCCGGGACAGTGAGGCATTACTCAGCGCGGGTTACCAGATTCAGCGTCTGGCAATGCTGGACATGTTCCCGCACACTGGGCATCTGGAATCGATGGTGTTGTTCGAGCACATCTAATTTGTTTGGCTTGTCGACTTCGACAGGCCCTGGTCCCTAAAGGAGAGGACAATGGTTGCGGTAAGAAGTGCACATCTCAATAAAGCTGGGGAATTTGACCCACAAAAATGGATCGCAAGTCTGGGAATTTCCAGCCAGCAGTCGTGTGAACGCTTAACCGAAACCTGGGCCTATTGTCTGCGCACCACGCAGGGGCATCCCGACGCCGATCTTCTCCTGTGGCGCGGCGTGGAGATGGTTGAAATCCTGTCCATGCTGAACATGGACATCGAAACGCTGCAGGCCGCGCTGCTCTTCCCCCTCGCGGATGCGGACGTGGTCAGCGAAGACGTGCTGCGCGACAGCGTCGGGAAATCCGTCGTCGCGCTGATCCACGGCGTGCGCGATATGGCGGCCATCCGCCAGCTGAAAGCCACGCACACCGATTCCGTCTCCTCAGAACAGGTCGATAACGTTCGCCGGATGCTGCTGGCCATGGTGGATGATTTCCGCTGCGTGGTCATCAAGCTGGCCGAGCGTATTGCCCACCTGCGAGAGGTGAAGGATGCGCCGGAAGACGAGCGCGTGCTGGCGGCGAAAGAGTGTACCAACATCTATGCGCCGCTGGCGAACCGGCTAGGGATTGGTCAGCTGAAATGGGAGCTGGAAGATTACTGCTTCCGCTATCTGCACCCGGCGGAATACAAACGCATTGCCAAACTCCTGCACGAGCGCCGTATCGACCGCGAGCACTATATCGAGGAGTTTGTCGGCGGCCTGCGTCAGGCGATGAAAGAAGAGAACGTGCGCGCCGAAGTCTACGGTCGGCCAAAGCACATCTACAGCATCTGGCGCAAAATGCAGAAGAAGCACCTCGCCTTTGACGAGCTGTTTGACGTGCGCGCCGTGCGTATCGTGGCGGAGCGTCTGCAGGACTGCTACGCCGCGCTGGGGATAGTGCACACTCACTTCCGTCATCTGCCGGATGAGTTCGACGACTACGTCGCCAACCCCAAACCGAACGGCTATCAGTCTATCCATACCGTGGTGCTGGGCCCGGGCGCGGCAAAACGGTCGAGATTCAGATCCGCACCCAACAGATGCATGAAGACGCCGAACTGGGCGTTGCCGCGCACTGGAAGTACAAAGAAGGCACGTCCGGCGGGGCGCGTTCAGGCCATGAAGACCGCATTGCCTGGCTGCGTAAGCTGATTGCGTGGCAGGAAGAGATGGCCGATTCCGGCGAGATGCTCGACGAAGTGCGCAGCCAGGTCTTTGACGATCGGGTCTATGTCTTTACGCCGAAAGGGCGACGTGGTCGACCTGCCGGCCGGCTCCACGCCGCTCGATTTTGCCTACCACATCCACAGCGATGTGGGGCACCGCTGCATCGGCGCGAAAATCGGCGGGCGTATCGTACCGTTTACCTATCAGCTGCAGATGGGCGACCAGATTGAAATCATCACCCAGAAGCAGCCGAACCCGAGCCGCGACTGGCTGAACCCGAACCTGGGCTATGTCACCACCAGCCGCGGGCGCTCGAAGATTCACGCCTGGTTCCGTAAACAGGATCGTGACAAGAACATCCTTGCCGGTCGTCAGATCCTCGACGACGAGCTGGAGCATCTGGGGATCAGCCTGAAAGAGGCGGAGAAACTCCTGCTGCCGCGCTACAACTTCAACGAGCTGGACGAGCTGTTGGCGGCGATTGGCGGCGGTGATATCCGTCTGAATCAGATGGTGAACTTCCTGCAGGCGCAGTTCAATAAGCCAAGCGCGGCAGAGCAGGACGCGGCGGCGCTGAAGCAGCTGCAGCAGAAAACCTACGCGCCGCAGCAGCGCAGCAAAGACAACGGCCGCGTGGTGGTCGAGGGCGTGGGCAATCTGATGCACCACATTGCCCGCTGCTGCCAGCCTATTCCGGGCGACGATATCGTCGGCTTTATCACCCAGGGGCGCGGGATTTCGATTCACCGTTCCGACTGCGACCAGCTTGCCGAGCTGCAGTCGCATGCGCCGGAGCGCATCGTGGAAGCGGTCTGGGGTGAGAGCTATTCCGCCGGCTATTCGCTGGTGGTGCGCGTCACTGCCAACGACCGCAGCGGCCTGCTGCGCGACATCACCACCATTCTCGCCAACGAGAAGGTCAACGTGCTGGGCGTCGCCAGCCGCAGCGATACCCGCGAGCAGCTTGCCACCATCGATATGACCATCGAAATCTACAACCTGCAGGTGCTGGGCCGCGTGCTTGGCGAGACTGAACCAGGTGCCGGATGTGATTGACGCGCGTCGCTTAAATTAAGCCCTGCTGAGACCGGTGCGCAGCAATGCGCACCCGGGCAAAACCGCGTAATTACCCTGCAGGGTCGCCATTAATCCCGGCATTTTATCTTGTTGTTCCGGGGACTTTCATGACTCAAATCGACCGCCTGCTCGGCATCATGAAACGCCTGCGCGACCCGGAAAACGGCTGCCCGTGGGACAAAGAGCAGACCTTCGCCACCATTGCCCCGTACACCCTGGAAGAGACCTACGAGGTGCTGGACGCCATTTCCCGTGAAGATTTTGACGACCTGCGCGGCGAGCTGGGCGATCTGCTGTTCCAGGTGGTGTTCTACGCGCAGATGGCGCAGGAAGAGGGGCGCTTTAACTTTGACGATATCTGCGCTGCCATCAGCGACAAGCTGGAGCGCCGTCATCCCCATATTTTTGGCGACGCCACCGCAGGAAACAGCAGCGCCGAAGTGCTGGCCCGCTGGGAGCAGATCAACAGCGCGAGCGGGCGGAAAAATCCCAGCACTCGGCGCTGGACGATATTCCGCTGAGCCTGCCCGCGCTGATGCGCGCGCACAAAATCCAGAAACGCTGCGCCGCGGTGGGCTTTGACTGGAACTCCCTCGGCCCGGTGCTGGATAAAGTGCACGAAGAGATTGACGAAGTGATGCACGAAGCGCAGCAGGCGGTGGTGGATGAGAGCCAAGCTGGAGGAAGAGATGGGCGATCTGCTGTTTGCGACCGTCAACCTGTCGCGCCATCTGGGTGTAAAAGCGGAAACCGCACTGCAAAAAGCCAACCTGAAATTCGAACGCCGCTTTCGCGAAGTAGAGCGGATTGTCGCCTCGCGAGGCCCAGGGGCTGAGCATGGAACAGGCTACGCTGGCGCAGATGGAAGAAGTCTGGCAGGAGGTGAAACCGCCGGCGAATTAATCTGATCTCTAACGACATTTTGCGATCAAGCGCAATTTGTGTGATTTTTCCAGCTCTGCGCATAAAATCACCGCCTGAGCTTACTCGATTCAGCCAGTCGGCAACTTTGTGACGTACGTCAAGGGGCATTTCACCCAAAGGGGCTACTCTCCGTTATGTTTGTCATGGCCTGGAATGGAGACGGAGAATGAAAGTTTGTGGCGCTCGCCGTGTTCGGGTATACTACTTTCCCGTCCTGGTTATTCCATCGTCTTTCACCCTAACTTCTCAGGTTCAGCATGACAACGAACTATATTTTTGTGACCGGCGGGGTCGTATCCTCTCTGGGTAAAGGCATTGCCGCAGCCTCCCTCGCAGCCATTCTTGAAGCCCGTGGCCTCAATGTGACCATGATGAAACTGGATCCGTACATCAACGTCGATCCGGGCACCATGAGCCCAATCCAGCACGGGGAAGTGTTCGTTACCGAAGACGGCGCTGAAACCGATCTGGATTTGGGCCACTACGAGCGTTTCATCCGCACCAAAATGACCCGTCGCAACAACTTCACGACCGGCCGCATCTACTCCGACGTTCTGCGTAAAGAGCGCCGTGGTGACTATCTGGGTGCGACCGTTCAGGTTATCCCGCACATCACTAACGCCATCAAAGAGCGCATTGTTGCGGGTGGCGAAGGCCACGACGTGGTGCTGGTTGAAATCGGCGGTACCGTGGGTGATATCGAATCCCTGCCATTCCTGGAAGCGATTCGTCAGCTGGCGGTAGAAGTTGGCCGTGAACACGCGCTGTTCATGCACCTGACGCTGGTGCCGTACATGGCCGCTGCGGGTGAAGTGAAAACCAAGCCGACTCAGCACTCTGTTAAAGAGCTGCTCTCCATTGGTATTCAGCCGGACATCCTGGTTTGCCGTTCCGATCGTGCGGTTCCGGCGAACGAACGTGCGAAAATTGCATTGTTCTGTAACGTGCCTGAAAAAGCCGTTATTTCACTGAAAGACGTCGATTCCATTTATAAAATCCCGGGCCTGTTGAAATCTCAGGGCCTGGACGATTATATTTGTAAACGATTCAGCTTGAACGGTCCGGAAGCCAACCTGTCCGAATGGGAACAGGTTATTTACGAAGAAGCCAATCCGGCAGGCGAAGTGACCATCGGTATGGTCGGCAAGTACATTGAGCTGCCGGATGCCTACAAGTCGGTGATCGAAGCGCTGAAGCACGGTGGTCTGAAAAACCGTGTCTCCGTGAACATCAAGCTGATTGATTCGCAGGATGTTGAAACGCGCGGCGTTGAAATCCTGAAAGATCTGGATGCTATCCTTATCCCGGGCGGCTTCGGCTACCGTGGTGTGGAAGGCAAGATCGCCACCGCGCGCTATGCGCGTGAAAACAATATTCCATACCTCGGCATCTGCCTGGGTATGCAGGTTGCGCTGATCGAATTTGCGCGCAACGTGGCGGGAATGGAAAACGCCAACTCCACGGAATTTGTGCCAGACTGTAAGTACCCGGTGGTGGCGCTGATCACCGAATGGCGTGACGAAGAAGGTAACGTCGAAGTGCGTACCGAGAAGAGCGATCTGGGCGGCACCATGCGTCTTGGCGCACAGCCGTGCCAGCTGACTGACGATAGCGTGGTTCGCAAGCTGTATGGCGAGCCGGTCATCACCGAGCGCCATCGTCACCGCTACGAAGTCAACAACATGTTGTTGAAACATATTGAAGCCGCGGGCCTGCGTGTTGCGGGCCGCTCCGGGGATGATCAGTTGGTCGAGATCATTGAAGTGCCGAACCATCCGTGGTTTGTCGCCTGCCAGTTCCACCCGGAATTTACTTCAACGCCGCGTGACGGGCATCCGCTGTTTGCAGGCTTTGTGAAAGCCGCCAGCGAGCACCAGAAGCGTCAGGCGAAGTAAAAAAAGTTAGAACGGCAACGCGTACCTTTGGTACGCGTTGTTTGTCTGGAGTTTTAGTTTAACTTGTACTGAGGAAAATCTAATGTCCAAAATCGTTAAAGTCATCGGTCGTGAAATCATCGACTCCCGTGGTAACCCGACCGTTGAAGCCGAAGTTCACCTGGAAGGTGGTTTCGTTGGTCTGGCTGCTGCGCCATCAGGTGCTTCTACCGGTTCCCGCGAAGCGCTGGAACTGCGCGATGGCGACAAATCTCGTTTCCTGGGTAAAGGCGTACTGAAAGCGGTTGGCGCTGTAAACGGTCCGATTGCTCAGGCAGTCACTTGGCAAAGATGCCAAAGACCAGGCTGGCATCGACAAGATCATGATCGATCTGGACGGTACTGAAAACAAATCTAACTTCGGTGCGAACGCAATCCTGGCGGTTTCTCTGGCAGCAGCCAAAGCGGCTGCGGCTGCTAAAGGTATGCCACTGTACGAGCACATCGCTGAACTGAACGGCACCCCAGGCAAATACTCCATGCCTGTGCCAATGATGAACATCATCAACGGTGGTGAGCACGCAGACAACAACGTTGATATTCAGGAATTCATGATTCAGCCGGTTGGCGCGAAAACCCTGAAAGAAGCGGTACGTATGGGTTCTGAAGTGTTCCACCACCTGGCTAAAGTTCTGAAAGCCAAAGGCATGAACACCGCTGTTGGTGACGAAGGTGGCTATGCGCCAAACCTGGGTTCTAACGCCGAAGCGCTGGCTGTTATCGCTGAAGCGGTAAAAGCTGCGGGCTACGAGCTGGGCAAAGACATCACCCTGGCGATGGACTGTGCAGCATCTGAATTCTACAAAGACGGTAAATACGTTCTGGCTGGCGAAGGCAACAAAGCGTTCACCTCCGAAGAGTTCACTCACTTCCTGGAAGACCTGACCAAACAGTACCCAATCGTGTCTATCGAAGACGGTCTGGACGAGTCTGACTGGGCTGGCTTCGCATACCAGACCAAAGTACTGGGCGACAAAATCCAGCTGGTGGGTGACGACCTGTTCGTAACCAACACCAAGATCCTGAAAGAAGGCATCGAGAAAGGCATCGTTAACTCCATCCTGATCAAATTCAACCAGATCGGTTCTCTGACCGAAACGCTGGCTGCGATCAAAATGGCGAAAGACGCTGGCTACACCGCGGTTATCTCTCACCGTTCTGGCGAAACTGAAGACGCTACCATCGCCGACCTGGCTGTGGGTACCGCTGCTGGCCAGATCAAAACCGGTTCTATGAGCCGTTCTGACCGCGTTGCTAAATACAACCAGCTGATTCGTATCGAAGAAGCGCTGGGCGAAAAAGCACCGTACAACGGTCGTAAAGAGATCAAAGGCCAGGCATAATCGCCTGCGGATGTGGCTAAACGGCCACATCGCCTGACATCAAGCCCCGCCTCGTGCGGGGCTTTTGCTTTTTATGGCACGAAGCAGCTGTGAAGCGACGCACAAAATCTGCCATAATCTGCGCCTCGAATTTCTGAAGTGAGTAAAAAATGTTCTACCCGATTAACGAGATGTTCCAGACCCTGCAAGGCGAGGGTTATTTTACCGGCGTTCCCGCCATTTTTATTCGTTTACAGGGATGCCCGGTTGGCTGTGCCTGGTGTGATACCAAACATACCTGGGATAAGCTCGCAGATCGGGAAGTGTCGCTGTTTAGCATTCTGGCGAAAACCAAAGAGAGCGATGCCTGGGGCAGCGCCGATGCGGCCACGCTGATTGAGAGCATTCAGCGTCAGGGCTGGACGGCCCGCCATGTGGTGATCACCGGCGGTGAACCCTGCATCCACGATCTGACGCCGCTGACCGAGCTGCTCGAGAAGAACGGTTTCAGCTGCCAGATTGAAACCAGCGGCACCCATGAAGTGCGCTGTTCCGCCACCACCTGGGTGACGGTATCGCCGAAGGTGAATATGCGCGGCGGCTATGATGTGCTGTCTCAGGCGCTGGAGCGCGCGGATGAGATTAAGCATCCGGTAGGGCGCGTGCGTGATATCGAAGCGCTGGATGAGCTGCTGGCTGGCCTGCAGGATGAGAAAGCAACGCGATTGTTGCCCTGCAGCCTATCAGCCAGAAAGAGGAGGCGACCCGCCTGTGCATTGAAACCTGTATTGCCCGCAACTGGCGGCTGTCGATGCAGACGCACAAATACCTGAACATTGCCTGATAAATAAAGCCCGGTGGCGCTACCCGGCAAACGGATCAACGCCATTGTGGCGGGTAAGCATCAATGCGCACCCTGTAAAACTCATTACACCGTAGGGTCGCCATTGATGGCGACCTGGCCAATGGTAGCCGATGCGCATCAATGCGCACCCTGTAAATCGCATTACACCGTAGGGTCGCCATTGATGGCGACCTTCTGACTCATTTACCGCGATCTGTCAGCCGCGATAGACGCAGCCTGCGGTGCAGGTCTCTTTGATCATCACCGCGCTCAGCAGCGGCACAAGCGGCTTCATCTGATCCCAGATCCATTTCGCCAGCACTTCGCTGGTCGGGTTTTCCAGGCCGGGGATCTCATTCAGATAGTAGTGATCCAGACGATCGTAGATCGGCTTAAACGCCGCCTTCAGTTCGGCAAAATCCATGATCCAACCGGTATGCGGATCCACTTCACCGGTGATCTCCAGACGCACCATAAACGAATGCCCGTGCAGACGACCGCATTTATGCCCTTCCGGGACATGCGGTAAGTGGTGGGCGGCTTCAAAGGTGAAATCTTTAAACAGCGTGGTGGACATAATGGCTCTCAGTAATGCGGAAAAAACCGCCGCATAGTACCGGAAAGCACAATTTTTAGCTTACCCGCCAGCGCTGAAAAGGGCATTTCTGCTGATCTGCCGTTTACGCCGTAAATTAACTGATTGAATTACGACAACTTTATTTACCAGTTTTAGTGGTTAGGCATGACAACCAAAACAGGTTAGTCCATTTGGTTATTTATTATTTCCATCCCTTCTTTAATTGTTATTATCCTCGCCGTTAACCTTACCTCACTGCGTTCCGTTTTTTTCCGCTTCCCGGTAGCGGAATTTTCTGACACTGGAATTCTTAACGACGCATGACAACACAGGCCCCACCTTCAAATTTGCTTCCGCTAAACCCGGAGCAACTGGCGCGCCTTCAGGCCGCCACCACTGATTTTACTCCCACTCAGCTTGCCTGGGTTTCCGGTTATTTCTGGGGCATGCTCAATCAGCAGCCGGGCACCGTTGCCGCGCCTGCGCCAGTCGCCGCTGAGGTGCCGGCCATTACCCTGATTTCCGCCTCGCAGACCGGCAATGCGCGCCGCGTGGCCGAAGCAGCTGCGCGACGATCTGCTGGCCGCGAAACTGAACGTCAACCTGGTCAACGCCGGCGACTATAAATTCAAGCAGATCGCGTCAGGAAAAACTGCTGGTGGTGGTGGCCTCTACGCAGGGCGAGGGCGAACCGCCGGAAGAAGCGGTGGCGCTGCATAAGTTCCTGTTCTCGAAAAAAGCGCCGAAGCTGAGGATGGCACCGCCTTTGCCGTGTTTGGCCTGGGCGATACCTCCTATGAATTCTTCTGCCAGTCCGGTAAAGACTTCGACAGCAAGCTGGCCGAGCTGGGCGCCGAGCGCCTGCTGGACCGCGTTGACGCGGATGTTGAATACCAGCGAGCTGGCCGCCGCCGAATGGCGCCTGCAGCTCATTGTCGATGTGGCTGAAAGCGCGCGTGCCGGCGGAACCGGCGGCGCAGCTGGCGGCCAGCGCGGCGGGCAGCGGTCAATCTGGTGGACACCAGCCCGTACACCAAAGAGGCGCCGCTGACGGCCAGCCTGTCGGTGAACCAGAAAATTACCGGCCGCGATTCAGAAAAAGACGTGCGCCATATCGAAATCGATCTGGGCGACTCCGGCCTGCGCTATCAGCCGGGCGATGCGCTGGGCGTCTGGTATCAGAACGATCCGGCGCTGGTGAAAGAGCTGGTGGAGCTGCTGTGGCTGAAAGGCGACGAGCCGGTCGCGGTGGACGGCAAAACCCTGCCGCTGGCTGAGGCGCTGCAGTGGCATTTCGAGCTGACGGTGAACACCCCGAATATCGTCGAAAATTATGCCACCTTGACGCGCAGCGAATCCCTGCTGCCGCTGGTGGGCGACAAGGCGAAACTTCAGCATTACGCCGCGACGACGCCGATTGTTGATATGGTGCGCTTCTCTCCGGCTCAGCTGGATGCCGATGCGCTGATCGGTCTGCTGCGTCCGCTCACTCCGCGCCTGTACTCCATCGCCTCTTCGCAGGCTGAAGTGGAGAGTGAAGTGCATATTACCGTCGGCGTAGTGCGTTACGATATCGAAGGCCGCGCCCGCACGGGTGGGGCATCAGGCTTCCTGGCGGATCGCGTGGAAGAAGAGGGCGAAGTGCGCGTCTTTATCGAGCACAACGACAACTTCCGCCTGCCGGCAAACCCGGAAACACCGGTCATCATGATTGGCCCGGGCACCGGCATTGCGCCGTTCCGCGCCTTTATGCAGCAGCGCGCGGCCGACGGCGCGCGGCGGCAAAAACTGGCTGTTCTTTGGCAACCCGCACTTCACCGAAGATTTCCTCTATCAGGTTGAGTGGCAGCGCTATGTTAAAGAAGGCGTGCTGACCCGCATCGATCTGGCCTGGTCCCGCGACCAGAAAGAAAAAATATACGTACAAGACAAACTGCGCGAACAGGGCGCGGAACTGTGGCGCTGGATCAATGACGGTGCGCACATTTATGTCTGCGGCGACGCCAATCGCATGGCGAAAGACGTTGAGCAGGCTTTACTGGAAGTGATTGCCGAATTCGGCGGCATGGATGCCGAAGCGGCGGATGAATTTTTAAGTGAGCTGCGCGTTGAGCGCCGTTATCAGCGAGATGTCTACTAATGAGCGAAAAACATCCCGGGCCACTGGTGGTCGAAGGCAAACTGGCCGACGCCGAGCGCCTGAAGAAGCTGAAAGCAACTATCTGCGCGGCACCATTGCTGAAGATCTGAACGACGGCCTGACCGGCGGTTTCAACGGCGACAACTTCCTGCTGATCCGTTTTCACGGCATGTACCAGCAGGACGACCGCGATATCCGCGCCGAGCGCGCCGAGCAGAAGCTGGAGCCGCGTCACGCGATGATGCTGCGCTGCCGTCTGCCGGGCGGCATCATCACCGCCAACGCAGTGGCTGGCGATCGACAAGTTTGCCGGCGAAAACACGATCTACGGCAGCATCCGCCTGACCAACCGTCAGACGTTCCAGTTCCACGGCATTCTGAAGAAGAACGTCAAGCCGGTGCACCAGATGCTGCACGAACGTTGGGCTGGACGCGCTGGCGACCGCCAACGACGTGAACCGTAACGTGCTGTGCACCTCGAACCCGGTGGAGTCCGAGCTGCATGCAGGAAGCCTACGAGTGGGCGAAGAAGATCTCCGAGCACCTGCTGCCGCGCACGCGCGCCTATGCCGAGATCTGGCTCGATCAGGAAAAAGTCGCGACCACCGACGAAGAGCCGATCCTGGGGCAGACCTACCTGCCGCGTAAGTTTAAAACCACGGTGGTGATCCCGCCGCAGAACGATGTCGATCTGCACGCCAACGACATGAACTTCGTGGCGATTGCCGAAAACGGCAAGCTGGTAGGCTTTAACCTGCTGGTGGGCGGCGGCTTGTCCATTGAACACGGCAACAAGAAAACCTACGCCCGCACCGCCAGCGAGTTCGGCTACCTGCCGCTGGAGCATACGCTGGCGGTGGCGGAGGCGGTGGTGACCACCCAGCGCGACTGGGGTAACCGTACCGACCGTAAAAACGCCAAAACCAAATACACGCTGGAGCGCGTGGGCGTCGAGACGTTCAAAGCGGAAGTGGAGACGCCGCGCGGGCATCACCTTCGAGCCGATCCGCCCGTACGAATTCACCGGTCGCGGCGATCGCATCGGCTGGGTGAAGGGTATCGACAATAAATGGCACCTGACGCTGTTTATCGAAAACGGCCGTATTCTGGATTATCCGGGCCGTCCGCTGAAAACCGGTCTGCTGGAAATTGCTAAGATCCATAAGGGCGACTTCCGCCTTACGGCGAACCAGAACCTGATCATTGCCGGCGTGCCGGAAAGCCAGAAGGCGAAGATCGAGAAGCCTGGCGCGCGATCATGGCTTGATGGATGCGGTGAAGCCGCAGCGCGAAAACTCGATGGCCTGCGTGTCGTTCCCGACCTGCCCGCTGGCGATGGCGGAAGCCGAACGTTTCCTGCCGTCGTTCGTCAACAAAGTGGAAGCGATCATGGAAAAACACGGCGTCGGCGACGAGCACATAGTGTTATGCGCGTCACCGGTTGCCCGAACGGCTGCGGCCGCGCGATGCTGGCCGAGCTGGGTCTGGTGGGCAAAGCGCCGGGCCGTTACAACCTGCATCTGGGCGGTAACCGCATCGGCACGCGCATCCCGCGTATGTTCCGCGAGAACATCACCGAGCCGGAAATTCTTGATTCCATCGACGAGCTTGTCGGGCGCTGGGCGAAAGAGCGCGAAGCGGGTGAAGGCTTCGGCGACTTTACGGTGCGTGCGGGCATCATTCGCCCGGTGCTCGATCCCGCCAGGGATTTCTGGGAGTAACCCGAGAGGTAATTATGTCCGTACTCGATCTAAACGCCGGCGCTGAATCAGCGTTGCAGCAAAGTCGAACGCATTCTGGCGCTGGCAGAAACCAATGCCCAACTTGAAAAGCTGGACGCCGAAGAGCGCGTGGCGTGGGCGCTGGAAAACCTGCCGGGCGAGTATGTGCTCTCGTCGAGCTTTGGTATTCAGGCGGCGGTCAGCCTGCATCTGGTGAATCAGATCCGTCCGGACATTCCGGTGATCCTCACCGACACCGGCTACCTGTTCCCGGAAACCTACCAGTTTATTGACGAGCTGACGGACAAGCTCAAGCTGAACCTGCAAAGTTTTCCGCGCGACGGAAAGCCCGGCCTGGCAGGAGGCGCGCTACGGCAAGCTGTGGGAACAGGGCGTTGAAGGCATTGAGAAGTACAATGAGATCAACAAAGTTGAGCCGATGAACCGCGCGCTGAAAACGCTGAATGCGCAGACCTGGTTTGCCGGTCTGCGCCGCGAGCAGTCCGGTAGCCGGGCCACCCTGCCGGTGCTGGCGGTGCAGCGCGGGGTGTTTAAAGTGCTGCCGATTATCGACTGGGATAACCGGACGGTGTATCAGTATCTGCAAAAGCACGGGCTGAAGTACCATCCGCTGTGGGACCAGGGCTATCTGTCGGTGGGCGATACCCACACCACGCGCAAGTGGGAACCGGGAATGGCGGAAGAAGAGACGCGCTTCTTCGGGCTGAAGCGCGAGTGCGGGTTGCACGAAGGCTGACGGGCGCAATTGCTGCGGGTGCGCAGCGGTGCGCACCCGCAAAAAACCGGCAGGATCTTTCAACGGGTGCGCTTTCGCCAGCTCTTTCACCAGCGGCAGCACACATGCGTACGCTGTCGCGGCTGCGTTTGTCGATCCGCCCCGGCAGCCAGCGATCGATGTACGTCAGATTATCCAGCGCCCGGTCTGATGGCGCACCGTCCCCTCCGGGAAATGCGGTGAGCGGGCGCGCTGCTGGTAGCCATCTTTTTTGCCCAGCGCCCAGTTGGTCGCTTCGACGTACAGCACCGGAATGCCCGGCTTTATCGAACGGACTTAGCCGGTGCCCGGGTAATCGCGTGCGGTCAGCACGTGGCTGGCGGCCGTGATGCCGTAACGGTGCGCAATCTGCAGGGCGCGCGCGCTGGTCTGCTTGCGTACTGCCGCTGGCGTATTCATGCCGTTGTTGAAGTAGAGGCGATCGCCGACGATCAGGCTGTCGAGGTTGATCACCAGCAGCGTATCTTTCTTCTCCTCAGCGCTCATGCGCTGCCAGATAATCATCTGTGCGCCGAGTTAGCCGGCTCTTCGCCTGCGCTGGTGGCCACAAAGCGCACGCCATAGTGCGGGGGGGTTTGACTTCAGGCGCTCCGCCAGTTCCAGCATCACGCCCAGGCCGGAGGCGTTGTCGTCCACGCCCTGCAGCGTCAGGCCGCCGAGATTATTATCGTGCCTCGTCGCGTCGCTCATCGCGGCGTGCAGGTATCGAGGTGGGCGACGATCATAATTTGCTCTTTTGCGGCACGCTGCCGTCGCGGGCGGCGATCACCGAGCTCGCCGGTCACGTTATGCCAGTTTTTCGTTTTATTTCGGGAGGTATAGACGTAGCGGCTGTGAAACTGCCGGATATCGCTCTGATAACCCATCTGGGCGAACTGCTGCTGCAGATAGTCTGCGGTGAGCATTTCGGCGGGGCTGCCGCTCATGCGGCCGGGGAAATAGGTGGCGATGTGACGCAGCTGCTGTTCGGCGGCGAAATTGACCATATTGGGGCGATCTTTTGCTGCCTGCGCGCAAAGAATAAAGCGAAACCGCCGAGCAATCAGTGCGAGGGCCAGCACGCTGGTCGGCAGGAAGAGTTGCGGAAAACATAGTGAGTAGTCCTTTTCTGACATCGCCGTCAGCGGTAAAATATTCTGCGGACCGCTAGTATGAAACTGTGATCGCCGGGCCTTACACAATTTGTATCGCTCCGAAACACCAGCAATATCATTTGTTAAGCACATTCCTTGTTATCAGGCATTCCTGCGTTGCGCTTATTCCATTGAGTAACTACTCATTCCAATTCGTAATTTCATTCGGCCATAAGGCGGGCCCGTATAGTCCCGCTATTTCTTGTTGTAAAACTAATAAGTGTTGCCTGTGGACTATCTGCCCTTATTTGCCGATCTCAAAAGCCGTCCGGTGCTGGTGGTTGGCGGGGGTGAAATCGCTGCGCGTAAAATTGAGCTGCTGCAGCGTGCCGGGGCGCACGTGCGGGTAGCCGCGCGCGAGCTCGGCCATGAACTGCAGGCGCTGCGCGACATTAACGCCATCGAGTGGATTGCTCAGCACTTCGACGCGGCGCAGCTGGACGATGTTTTCCTCGTGATTGCCGCCACCGACGATAACGCCCTCAACGCGCAGGTATTTGATGCCGCTAATGCGCGTCACAAGCTGGTGAACGTGGTGGACGACCAGCCTTTATGCTCCTTTATCTTCCCGTCGATCGTTGACCGCTCGCCGCTGCTGGTGGCGATCTCCTCCGGCGGCACCGCGCCGGTGCTGGCGCGTCTGCTGCGTGAAAAAATCGAAGCGCTGCTGCCGGCCAGCCTCGGGCGGATGGCGGAAAAAGCCAGTTACTGGCGCAACCATCTGAAAACCCGCCTGACCAGCGTGACGGAACGCCGTCGCTTCTGGGAGCGCGTGTTTCGCGGCCGCTTTGCCAGCCTGATGGCTGCCGGTAACGTCAGACGAGGCGGCGCCGCAAAAGCGCTCGAGGACGAACTGGATAACCCCGGCAGCACGGGGGGGAGATCATTCTGGTGGGCGCCGGGCCGGGCGACTGCGGGGCTGCTGACGCTGCGCGGCCTGCAGGTGATGCAGCAGGCGGACGTGGTGTTCTACGACCATCTGGTCAGCGACGGGGTGCTCGAGCTGATCCGTCGCGACGCCGAGCAAATCTGCGTCGGCAAACGCGCCGGCGCGCACTCGGTGCCGCAGCAAGAGACCAACCAGCTGCTGGTTGACGCTGGCGCAGCAGGGCAAACGCGTGGTGCGCCTGAAAGGCGGCGATCCGTTTATCTTTGGCCGCGGCGGCGAAGAGCTGCAGGCGGCGCAGCCGAAGCGGGCATTCCGTTCCAGGTGGTGCCGGGCATCACGGCGGCCTCTGCGGGGGCGACGGCCTACGCCGGTATTCCGCTGACCCACCGCGATTACGCCCAGAGCGTGACCTTTGTGACCGGCCACTACAAGGCCGACAGCACGCCGTTCGACTGGTCGCATCTCGCCCAGAGCCGCCAGACGCTGGCGATCTACATGGGCACGATGAAGGCGGCGGACATCAGCGAACAGCTTATTCAGCACGGTCGCGAGGCGACGACGCCCGTTGCCGTCATTTCTCGCGGCACGCGCGTCGATCAGCACGTTGCGACGGGCACCCTGGAACAACTTGCAACCCTGGCGAAAGACGCGCCGATGCCCGCCCTGCTGGTGGTGGGCGAAGTGGTGCAGCTGCACAGCACGCTCGCCTGGTTCAGCACACAACCGATACAGAAGGCTTTGGTTCTTCTGTTGTAAATTTGGCTTAAGGAACGGTTATGGACCAAAAACGTCTCACTCACCTGCGGCAGCTGGAGGCGGAAAGTATCCATATCATCCGCGAGGTGGCCGCCGAGTTCTCCAACCCGGTGATGATGTACTCCATCGGCAAAGATTCCGCGGTCATGCTGCATCTGGCGCGCAAAGCCTTCTATCCGGGCACGCTGCCGTTCCCGCTGCTGCACGTGGATACCGGCTGGAAATTCCGCGAGATGTACGAGTTCCGCGATCGTACCGCGAAAGCCTATGGGCGCCGAGCTGCTGGTGCACAAAAACCCGGAAGGGGTGGCGATGGGCATCAACCCGTTCGTGCACGGCAGCGCCAAGCACACCGACATCATGAAGACCGAGGGCCTGAAGCAGGCGCTGAACAAATACGGTTTTGACGCGGCCTTCGGCGGCGCGCGCCGCGACGAAGAGAAATCGCGCGCCAAAGAGCGTATCTACTCGTTCCGCGACCGCTTCCACCGCTGGGACCCGAAGAACCAGCGTCCGGAGCTGTGGCACAACTACAACGGCCAGATCAACAAGGGCGAAAGCATCCGCGTCTTCCCGCTCTCCAACTGGACCGAGCTGGACATCTGGCAGTACATCTACCTGGAAAACATCGAAATCGTTCCGCTGTACCTGGCGGCAGAGCGCCCGGTGCTGGAGCGCGACGGCATGCTGATGATGATCGACGACGATCGCATCGACCTGCAGCCGGGCGAAGTGATCAAACAGCGGATGGTGCGTTTCCGTACCCTCGGCTGCTGGCCGCTGACCGGCGCGGTGGAATCCAGCGCGCAGACGCTGCCGGAGATCATCGAAGAGATGCTGGTCTCCACCACCAGCGAACGACAGGGGCGCGTGATTGACCGCGACCAGGCCGGCTCGATGGAGCTGAAAAGAAACGTCAGGGTTATTTCTAAGGAGCCGCCGATGAATACCGCTATTGCTCAACAAATTGCCGACCAGGGCGGCGTGGAAGCCTATCTGCACGCGCAACAACACAAGAGCCTGCTGCGCTTTCTGACCTGCGGCAGCGTCGATGACGGCAAAAGCACCCTGATCGGCCGCCTGCTGCACGATACGCGCCAGATTTATGAGGATCAGCTGTCTTCGCTGCACAACGACAGCAAACGCCACGGCACCCAGGGCGAGAAGCTCGACCTGGCGCTGCTGGTCGACGGCCTGCAGGCCGAGCGCGAGCAGGGCATCACCATCGACGTGGCCTACCGCTACTTCTCCACCGCGAAGCGCAAGTTCATCATCGCCGACACGCCGGGCCACGAGCAGTACACCCGCAACATGGCGACCGGCGCCTCCACCTGCGACCTGGCGATCCTGCTGATCGACGCGCGCAAAGGCGTGCTGGATCAGACCCGTCGCCACAGCTTTATCGCCACGCTGCTGGGCATCAAACACCTGGTGGTGGCGGTCAACAAGATGGATCTGGTGGACTTCAGCGAAGAGATCTTCGAGGAGATCCGCCAGGACTACCTGACCTTTGCCGAGCAGCTGCCGGGCGACCTGGATATCCGCTTCGTGCCGCTGTCGGCGCTGGAAGGCGATAACGTCGCCACCCAGAGCGCAAACATGCCGTGGTACAGCGGCCCGACGCTGCTGGAAGTGCTGGAAACCGTTGAGATCCAGCGCGTGGTCGACACCCAGCCGATGCGCTTCCCGGTGCAGTACGTCAACCGTCCGAACCTCGACTTCCGCGGTTTCGCCGGCACCCTGGCGTCAGGCGTGGTGAGGGTGGGTCAGCGCGTTAAGGTGCTGCCATCCGGCGTGGAATCGACCATCGCCCGTATCGTCACCTTCGACGGCGACCTGCAGGACGCGGGCGCCGGTGAAGCGATTACGCTGGTGCTGAAAGATGAGATTGATATCAGCCGCGGCGATCTGCTGGTGGATGCCGCAGGCCGACCTTGCAGGCGGTGCAGGGCGCGTCCGTGGACGTGGTGTGGATGGCGGAGCAGCCGCTGACGCCGGGCCAGAGCTACGACATCAAAATTGCCGGCAAGAAAGACCCGCGCCCGCGTGGACGGTATTCAGTTCATCAGGTGGACATCAACAATCTGACCCAGCGCGCGGTACCGACCTGCCGCTGAACGGCATTGGTCTGGTCGATCTGACCTTCGACGAACCGCTGGTGCTGGATCCGTATCAGCAGAACCCGGTCACGGGCGGCCTTATCTTTATCGACCGGCTGACCAACGTTACCGTCGGTGCCGGTATGGTGCGTGAACCGCTGAGCGCCGCGCGCAGTCAGGCTGGCGAGTTCAGCGCTTTCGAGCTGGAACTGAACGCGCTGGTGCGTAAACACTTCCCGCACTGGGGCGCGCGCGATCTGCTGGGAGGCAAGTAATGGCCGCGCATGATGAGAACGTCGTCTGGCATCCTCATCCGGTCACCGTCGCCCAGCGCGAACAGCTCCACGGTCACCGTGGGGTTGTGCTGTGGTTTACCGGGCTGTCCGGCTCGGGTAAATCCACGGTGGCGGGCGCGCTGGAAGAGGCGCTGCATCAGCAGGGCGTCAGCACCTATCTGCTGGATGGCGACAACGTGCGCCACGGCCTGTGCAGCGATCTAGGGTTCAGCGACGACGACCGCAAAGAGAACATCCGCCGGGTGGGGGAAGTCGCCAACCTGATGGTGGACGCCGGGCTGGTGGTGCTGACCGCGTTTATCTCGCCGCACCGCGCCGAGCGCCAGATGGTGCGCGAACGCGTCGGTGAGGATCGCTTTATCGAAGTGTTTGTCGATACGCCGCTGGCGATTTGCGAAGCGCGCGATCCGAAAGGGTTGTATAAAAAAGCGCGTGCCGGCGAACTGCGCAACTTCACCGGAATTGACGCGGTTTACGAAGCGCCTGAATCGCCGGAAATTCACCTGGAGGGTCAACAATTGGTAACAAATTTAGTAAGCCAATTATTAGACCTGCTCAGACGGGACGATATTATCAGATCCTGAGACGGTATCGTTCGGGAGCTGTCTTCCCGAACGATGAGTCACGGTCACAGGATCTAGCTATGCGCAACAGTGAACATTACATTACCACCATGCCGGCTCGCAGAGCTGATCGCGACCCCGGACGACGCCACCTGCTCATTCCCTGCCGGGGGCCATCATTGGCTTCGTCTCATGGTTGCTGGCGCTGGGTATCCCGTTTCTTATCTACGGCGGCAACACGCTGTTCTTCTTTCTCTACACCTGGCCTTTCTTCCTGGCGCTGATGCCCGTGGCGGTTGTCGTCGGCATTGCGCTGCAGCCTGATGCTGCGTGGCCGTCTGTGGTGGAGCGGCCTGATCACCGCCCTGGTGGTGGTGTGCCTGTTCTGGCTGCTGTTATCTTTTGTGGCTCAGGGCTGGTAACTCCGGCCCTAATGTGCAAACCGCAACGGCAACTGTGTTAGGCAAAACTTTACCTGCTGTCCGGCCGATTCTCCCGTCATTATGTTGTCCGGACAAAGTCTGGCTTTGCGCGCCATGTTTTGTCGCTGCCGCAGTGGAGTCTGACGAAAAGTTTTGGGATGATGATGCCGTTTTTCAGGGGGCAGGATGGGTAAACTAACGCTGCTGTTGCTGGCTTTGCTAGTCTGGCTGCAATATTCGCTGTGGTTCGGTAAGAACGGACTGCACGACTATAGCCGGGTGAGCGATGACGTCGCGGCTCAGCAGGCAACAAACGCCAAACTTAAGGCGCGAAACGATCAACTCTTTGCTGAAATTGATGACCTCAATGGCGGGCAAGAGGCGATTGAGGAACGCGCACGCAATGAACTCAGTATGACTAAGCCGGGCGAAACCTTTTATCGTCTGGTTCCGGATGCGTCTAAACGCAATCAGGGCTCAGCACAAAACAATCGATAATCAGGCCCAGGATTACGACATGGCAGTAACTTTTTCGGACGTATGCGCCGTGGTGCCGGCCGCAGGTTTTGGCCGGCGCATGCAGACAGAATGTCCCAAGCAATACCTCTCTATTGGCGATAAAACGATCCTCGAGCACGCCGTGGCGGCGCTGCTGGCGCACCCGCGGGTGACGCGAGCGATCATCGCTATCAGCCCTGGCGATGCGCGCTTCGCGCAGCTGCCGCTGGCAAATCATCCACAGATTACCGTCGTTGACGGTGGCGCCGAGCGCGCCGATTCCGTGCTGGCGGGCATTCAGGCCGCCGGAAACGCGCCGTGGGTGCTGGTGCATGACGCGGCGCGTCCGTGTCTGCATCAGGACGATCTCGCTCGCCTGCTGGCGTTGAGCGAAACCAGCAAAGTGGGTGGCATTCTGGCCGCCCCCGTGCGCGACACCATGAAGCGTGCCGAGCCGGGCAAACGGGCTATCGCCCACACCGTCGATCGCGTCGATCTATGGCACGCGCTGACGCCGCAATTTTTCCCCCGCGAATTACTCCACGACTGCTTAACGCGCGCGCTTAACGAAGGTGCGACCATTACGGACGAAGCCTCTGCGCTGGAGTACTGCGGTTTCCACCCAACGCTTGTTGAAGGACGTGCTGATAATATTAAAGTGACGCGTCCGGAAGATTTACAGCTCGCGGAATTTTATCTTACCCGTTCGACCCATCAGGAGAAGGCATAATGCGAATTGGACACGGTTTTGATGTACACGCCTTTGGCGGAGAAGGCCCAATTATCATTGGCGGCGTGCGCATTCCTTAATGAAAAAGGGCTGCTGGCGCATTCTGATGGCGACGTGGCGCTGCATGCGCTGACCGACGCGCTGCTGGGCGCGGCGGCGCTGGGTGATATCGGCAAGCTGTTCCCGGACACCGACCCGGCGTTTAAAGGCGCCGACAGCCGCGAACTGCTGCGCGAAGCGTGGCGCCGCATTCAGGCGAAGGGCTACACCCTCGGCAACGTCGACGTGACGATTATCGCCCAGGCCCCGAAAATGCTGCCGCACATTCCGCAGATGCGCGTCTTTATTGCAGAAGATCTGGGCTGCCATATGGACGACGTGAACGTCAAAGCGACCACCACCGAGAAGCTGGGCTTTACCGGTCGTGGCGAAGGGATTGCCTGTGAAGCCGTGGCGCTGCTGGTGAAGGCCGAGCAAATGACAGACTTCGACAACCTGACATACCTGCACGGCTAAACCGCAGGGGAACGGGGTGCTGAAAGCCAGCCCGGAAGATTTCCTCGTGGTGGAGGATCTGGGCTTTGAGCCGGATGGCGAAGGCGAACATATCCTGGTGCGTATTCTGAAAAATGGCTGCAATACCCGTTTTGTGGCCGACGCGCTGGCAAAATTTCTCAAAATTCATGCCCGCGAAGTGAGCTTTGCCGGGCAGAAAGATAAACACGCCGTCACCGAGCAGTGGCTCTGCGCCCGCGTGCCCGGCAATACGATGCCGGATCTTGCCGGCTTTGAGCTGGAAGGCTGTGAAGATCCTGGAGGTGATGCCCGCCACAAGCGCAAACTGCGTCTGGGGGCGCTGAAGGGCAACGCGTTTACGCTGGTGCTGCGTGAAGTGACCGATCGCGCGGAGGTGGAAGCGCGTCTGCAGCGGACTCAGCAGCAGGGCGTGCCGAACTATTTTGGCGCGCAGCGCTTTGGCATTGGCGGCAGCAACCTGCGCAGGGCGCGCGCTGTGGGCAGAAGAGAAATTCCGTCCGCGTGACCGCAGCATGAAAGCGTAGTTCTGGCTGTCGGCGGCGCGCAGCGCGTTGTTTAATCAGATTGTGAGCGAAAGGCTGAAAAAGCGAGACGGTGCGCTGAATCACGTTGTTGTCCGGCGATGCGCTACAATTAGCGGGCGCGGAAGCTGGTTTGTTGCCCAGGCGGACGAATGACCTGCGCTGCAGCCGCGCGTGGACGTAACCAAGAGCTGCGCATTACCGCCGCGCTGGCCGGTGCGCGGCGAGCCGGGCACCCAGGGCGAAACGCTGGCGTTTGAACAGTCAGCAACGTGGCGGATGCGCAGCCGATTTGCTGGGTCCTTGCTGGTGCGGGAAAAAGTCGACGCCGCGCGCCGCGCGATGCTGCTCTATCCGCAGCAGTTATGCTGGAACTGGTGGGATGACGTCACCGTCGAGTTGCGCTTCTGGCTGCCGGCAGGCAGTTTTGCCACCAGCGTAGTGCGTGAGCTGCTGAGCAACGGCGCGGCGGCCCCGCTCGGCGACGAATAAGCGAACCCGGCGACGATGAGCAAAAATCTCACCATCAAGGATATTGCCGTACTCGCCGGTGTGTCGATCACTACCGTCTCGCGCGTGCTCAACAAGCATGCGTGGGTATCGGAAAAAACCCGCACGCGGGTGGAACAGGTGATCGCCGAGCATCAGTTCAGCCCCAACCTGATGGCGCGCGGCATGATATCGCGCCAGAGCTACACCCTCGCGGTGATCGTCTCTGACATCACTAACCCTTACTTCGTCACGCTGGTGGCGCAGATTCAGCAGGCCTGTCTGGCCATCGGTTACAAAATCACCCTGTACGATACCCAGTCGGCCAACCGCAGCCCTCAGCACGACGATGACGAAAGCGCGATTTTTCAGTCGATTATCGATAGCCAGATCGATGGGGTGATCGTGCTCGGCGGCCATAGCGACTATGCGCCGATTCCGGCCAGCTACCTGACGCTGCTGGAATCGCTGATGGACAAAATGGCGGTGGTGGTGGTGGGGCAGCCGCATCCTGCTGGCCGCTGGCCGTGCGTGATGCGCGACCAGCAGCACTGCGTCGGGCTGGCGGTGAATCATTTGCTGGCGCGCGGCCTGCGTGATATCGCGTTTATTGGCGGTTCGCGCAAAGTGTGGGTGACGCGCGAGCGCGTCAGTCATTTCCACACCACGCTGCAGCAGGCCGGCATTACGCCGCGCGACAGCTGGATCTGCCTGAATAACTTCTATCCTGAACACGGCTATCAGGCGATTGATACGCTGTGGCAGCAGGCAGAGCAACCGCAGGCGCTGGTGGCAATCAACGATCGCGTGGCGATGGGCGCGATCCGCGCGTTACGCGATCGCGGCATTGACGTGCCTGAGCAGGTAGCGGTCATCAGCTGTGAGCGCTTCCCCGGCAGCGAGTATTTTATCCCGCGCCTGACCAGTGTCGATCACCAGAATCCGCAGCTGGGGCAAAACATTATCACCATGATGATGGCGCAGCTGGACGGCAGCTTAAGCCCGCACGCGCGTTGCAGCGCACCGCTAAAGCCGGTATTGATCCCCGGCGAATCCGCCTGATCTTCTCCCCTTATACGTTCCGCCTGCTTTCGTTGCGCTTTGTTAGCGCGATCGCAATTTCACGATCCTCACGTTGACTTAATATGCGCCATTAAATAAGTTGGCTCACAACCTGAAAACGTTTTCAGGTTGACGGGAAAACAGTTTAAGGAGCGGTAATGAAACCCACCATGATGACCTACATCCACCAGCAACCCGAGGTGCTGAGCCATCTGCTGGCGTGCTATCCGCAGGGATTACCGGTGCTGGCCAAGGCAAAAACTGTGCTGATTCTGGCCACCGGCTCCAGCATCAACGCCGCGCTCAGCGCCAAATATTACGTTGAGCAACTGACCGGCGTACGCATCAGCGTGCAGGAGCCGTTCCATTTTCAGCACTACGAGCAGTGGGATCCGGCGACCGATCTGGTGATCGCGATTTCACAAAGCGGCGAGAGCACTTCGACGCTGGCAGCGATCGACGCGCTGAAAAAACAGCACGGCGTGGCAACCTGGGGCATCACCAGCAAAATCACCAGTCCGCTGGCGCAGGCGGTGGATCACGCCGTAGACATCATGAACGGCGAAGAGCGCGTCGGGTATGTCACCAAAGGCTATGTCGCCACGATCCTGACGCTGATGCTGATTGGCGTGCACAGTGCGCGCCACAGCGGTCGCCTCAGCGCAGAGCAGGAGCAGCAGGCGCTGGCGCAACTGCAGCGCGGCGTCGACGCAATTCCGGACATCATCGCCCGCACCGAGCGTTTCTGGCAGCGCTGGCAGGACGATCTCACTGCGGCGCCACGTTTTATCTCGATTGGCTTTGGTCCGGCGATTGGCGTGATCAAAGAGATGGAGACCAAATTCAGCGAAACGGTGCGCGTGCCGTCGCAGGGCATTGAACTGGAAGCGTTTATGCACGGCCCCTATTTCGAAATCAATCCGCAGCACCGGCTGTTCTTTATCGACGTCGAGGCGCCGGTGCGCGAACGCCTGCAGCTGCTGCGCCAGTATGAGCAGCGCGTGACGCCGCACGTCTGGAGCCTGTGTCTCGGGGAAAGTGATGATGCGCGCACGCTGGCACTCGGCGTGGAGGTCAGCGAATGGATAGCGCCGCTGCTGATGGTGATTCCGTTCCAGATCCTCGCGCATCACATCGCTGAAGCCAAAGGCAACAATCTGCCGCAGCGCATATTCACTGATTTTGGCGTGGCGATGAAGAGCAAAACCAAACCGGGTGATTACGACTAACGCCGGGCGCGAGCCATAAGGATAACAACAATGAAACTCGATTACGTTAAGCTGGCGCAGGCCATCAGGGAACAGGTCGGCGGCGACGATAATATCAGCCACATTTCACACTGCGCCACGCGGCTGCGGCTGACGATAAACGATCTGGCCAGTGTCGATATGCCGGCCATCAGTAGCCTGCCGGGCGTCATCCGCGTGGTGAACGCGTCCGGACAGCTGCAGATTGTGGTCGGGCCGCAGGTCGAACAGCTGTTTCAGGCGATGCAGCAGGGCGCAGCGCCGGTGGCCGAACCGGTGAAGCCCGGCAAAGACGAGCGCGGCGTCGCGGGTAAAATGCTGGCCACGCTCGGCGCTATCTTCACGCCCTACATTGGCGTACTGGCCGGCATCGGGGTGATCAAAGGCATCATGGTGCTGCTGCAGACGCAGGGCTGGGTGGCGGACGATGACCTGCTGTTCGCCATGTTCAACGCGCTGGCCAGCGGCGTGTTTGTCTTTCTGCCGTTGTTTATTGCGGTTACCGCGGCAGACCGTTTCGGTGCCAGCCGTTTCACCGCGCTGGCGCTGACGGCGGCGATGGTGTTTCCGCTGACCCAGCCGGATCTGCCGGCGCACTTCGCGCTGTTCGGCCTGAGCATCAGCCTGAAGATTTACGGCGGCGCGGTGATTCCGGCGATTCTGGCGGTACTGCTACTGAGCAAGGTTGAGCGCCGGCTGAAACAGTGGATCCCCGAGGTGGCAGCGCTGGTGTTTGTGCCGTGCCTGTCGCTGCTGATTTGCGGCTTTGTGGTGTTCACGGTGATTGGCCCGCTGGCGGATTACGTTGGCGTCGGCATCGCCAGCGGCTACAGCTGGCTCTATCAGCTCAGCCCGATGATCTCCGGCGCGCTGCTGGCGGGCATTGGTCAGCTGTTCGTGGTGTTTGGTGTGCACTGGGGCATCATCCCGCTGGCGCTGATCAATATTCAGGTGCAGAGCTATGACACCATCATGGCGATGTTTATGTCGGCGGTGATGGGGCAGTTTGGCGCGGTTACCGGCGCGATCTTCATCGCCCGCAGCCTGCGCGACCGGCAGATTGCAATCTCGGCGTCGCTGTCAGCGTTCTTTGGTATCACCGAACCGGCGCTGTACGGCGTCAATCTCAAGTACCGCATGCTGTTTATCTTCGGCTGCATCGGCGCGGCGCTCGGCGGTGGCATCACCGGGCTGCTGCAGGTGAAAACCTACAGTTTCCTGCCGGTGCTGAACGTGTTTGAACTTGGCCTGTTCGAAGGTCCTGAGTCGAAGATGATCTATGAAGTGGCGGCAATTGCCGTGGCTTTCCTCACCCCATTCATTCTGACGCTGATTTACGGCCGCTGGACGCTGCGCAGCGTGAATAAAACCGGCGCCTGATGCGCTGATTCGTTAACACCAAAACAGGGAAATCGCATGCGGCTGCTTCGCAGGGCCGCGTGCACCTTAAGGAAAGGTCATGAACACATTCACCAGGAGAAAAAAGGCAGCGCTGCTGCCGCTGGCCACCCTGATGCTGGGCGCGGCACCGCCGGCGCTGGCGGAAGGATTTGTTGAAGACAGCACGCTGGAGGGCACCGTCTATTACTGGCAGCGCCACCGTGAGCGTAAAGATCTCGATCCGCACAGCGCGCACTATCAGCACTATCAGACCAACCTGCATCACAGCACGCTGACCGGCGCGCTCGATTATCAGTCCGGCTATCTGGCCGATACCGTGGGCATTGATGTGGCAGCCTTCGCCACCTGGGATCTGTTTGAAGGCAGCCCGGCGCATCCCAATGAGATCAGCTTCAGTCACGGGCCTTCGATGTGGGAAGACCGTGGCGTCGGCGAACGTAACGGGCTGGATCTCTACCGTGCCGCGCTGAAACTCAAAGCCGGCGACTACTGGCTGCGGGCCGGTTATATCCAGCCGAGCGGCCAGACGCTGCTTGGCACCCAGTGGGGATTTCTGCCCGGCACCTACCAGGGCGTGGAAGTCGGGGCGGTCTATGACTATGGCGCTGCCGGCGCGCTGTAGCTGTCGTGGATGGGCGCCAACAAGTACAAAGCACCGTGGTATCGCAAAATGTACGAGTTTCGCGAAATCGACCGGCAAACACGCATTCCTTATCTGCACTCGCTGGGCGCGAAGTATGACTTCAAAAACGGCAACACGCTGGAGCTGGCGTGGGGTGAATCTCCGCATTATCTCGACAAATATTTCGCCAAAGCGGCACGCCAGACCACGCTGTGGGATAACCCGTTCAGCGTCAGCTGGCAGTTCTACGGCTCGCAGGATCGTACCGGTCGCCATGATGTTTACGATGAATTTGCCTGGCAGCAGGGCCTGACGCTGGCGTACCAGTGGGATCGCTACCAGTTCCGGCTCGAGGGCAGCGCGGTACACGCACCGGGGAAACAAGGTTACTACACCGTGGCGATGACGCCGATCTATCCCAACTCCGCGGGCCGCATCGATATGTGGTGGGATTCGCGCTCTGACTTCAACGCCGACGGCGAAAAAGCGCTGTTTGCAGGCCTGATGATCGATCTCAGCGACATCGTCTGGCCGGGCGTCAGCATCGGTGGCTCGTTCGCCTGGGGCTGGGACGGTAAACCGGCGCGCGGCGGCGACTGGTCGCAGCAGCAGCCCCTGACGGAAACCGCCATCAACGGCGATCTGGTGTGGCAGGTGCAGTCCGGCTGGGCCAAAGACACGGTATTTAAGCTGCATCTCACCGCCTACAACAACCATAGCGATAACCCCAGCTGGGGCGGCGGCTATGGCAACGTTTTCCAGGATGAAAAGGACGTTAAATTCATGATGATTGCCCCTTTTAGCCTGTTCAATCACTCACGACACTAAGGATGATGACCATGAGGATTCGCTTCTCCGCGCTGACCGCAGCGCTGTTACTGGCCGGGCTGGCGCACGCCGAAACCCACGTTTTAATCAATCAGGTCGGCTACGATGTTGCTGCGCCGAAAAACGCCATCGTGCAGCTGACCGGCGACTCGCGCGCTAAACCGCCGGTGAAATTTACCCTGCTGGATAATGAGACCAATAAAGCGGTGCTGAGCGGCACGCTGCAGCCGCAGGGTGACGTGCCGGGCTGGGGCGATCGCACCTTCTATCGTGCCGATTTCTCCGGCTGGCAAACGCCGGGCCGCTACGTGCTGCAAACCACCAGCAGCGACGGCGATGTGCGCTCCGGGCCGTTCATTATTGGTGCCGATCTGCTCGAGCGCTATACGCTGTCCGATGTAATTGCCTATTTCAAAAGCCAGCGCGTCACCGGCCTGTTCGATAAGGCGGACCGCAAACTGCCGCTGCCACCGGGCACCGGCAGCGGCACGGTTGACGTCCACGGCGGCTGGTATGACGCCACCGGCGATTACGGCGTGCACCTGTCGCACCAGAATCTGACCTCTTATTTCAATCCGCAGCAGGCGCCGCTGGTGGCGTGGAGTTTATTGCGCGGTTATCAAAATCTCGGGGCGCGTGATAACCCGAACTTTGACGAGTATCGCCGGCGCATGCTCGACGAAGGGCTGTACGGTGCCGATTTCCTGGTGCGCATGAAGCGGCCGGGGGAATCCTTCTTCCAGGCGATCTCATCGCCGGGCAAAGAGAAGCTGGCTCAGGACCGGGTGATCGCCAATCCCAACTGGCGCACGCAGATCAAAGAGAAGGAGTCAGATTCCACCATTGTTGAAGAAGAGGCGGTCGGCCCGCTGGCGTGGCAGGCCAGTTTCCGCTCCGGTGCCGGCATGTCAGTTGCCGCGCTGGCGCTGGCCAGCACCATGGAGAATGACGGCAACTTCACGCGGCAGCAGTATCTGCAAACCGCAGAAGATGCCTTTGCCTTCCTGCAGAAAAATAACCTGCGCATGGTAAACGACGGTAAAGAGAACATCGTGGATGATTACACCGCGCTGCTGGCGGCTACCGAACTGTATCGTGCCTCGCAAAAAGCGGTGTATCTGGCTGCGGCGCAGCAGCGCGCGGAGAGCCTGATGGCGCGACTGACGTCGCTGGATAACTGGCATGACTACTGGCGTGCCGACGGCGAAAAACGC
Organism: Enterobacterales bacterium; assembly: GCA_039593615.1. Taxonomy (GTDB): domain Bacteria; phylum Pseudomonadota; class Gammaproteobacteria; order Enterobacterales; family Enterobacteriaceae; genus Enterobacter. The sequence goes on from JBCNOY010000025.1 coordinate 142,339, forward strand.
CCGTTCTTCCATCCGTCCGATGCCGGTCTGCCGGTGATTGCGCTGCTGGAGTACGCGCGCATCGCGCCGCAGGCGCAGCAGGCGAACATCCGCCAGACGGTAAAACGCTCGCTGGGCTTTGAGCTGGCGGTCACCAAAGAGAGCAATAACCCGTTTGGCTATGCGCGCCAGCTGATTCAGCTGAAAGACGGCGTGAAGCGCACCAGCTTCTTCTTCCCGCACGACAGCGAAGCTGCGCCGTGGTGGCAGGGCGAAAACGCGCGTATCGCGTCGCTGGCCGCCGCCGCCCGTCAGGCGATGCCGCTGTTTGCCGACGATAAAGCCTTTACGCAGCAGCTGCAGAGTTATGCCTGGGATCAGCTCAACTGGATCCTCGGTCATAATCCGTACGACGTCAGCATGCTGACCGGCAGCGGCTATCGTCACATCAGCTATCTGTTCTTCAATTCGTGGAAATACACCACGCTGCCGGGCGGTATCGTCAACGGCATCACCGGCGCGTCGAATCAGGTGGCGGACGGTATCGCCTTTGACGAAGGTTATGCGGTCACACGGAAGGATGACGACTGGCGCTGGGCGGAAGGCTGGCTGCCGCACTCGGCCTGGTATCTGTATGCGGTGAGCTTACCGGATCGTCACTGAGGTGATAAATCAGCCCGGCTTTTCGCCGGGCTTTTTACCGGTTGCCATTGCGTTTGACTGCTTATTGTTGCGACAACTGCCGACGGTTGCGTGATTTACGCCTACCACTTCCCGCGCCTCACCGCTAGAATGCAAACATCCTTGTGCCGCCAGCGCAGGACTGCTTGCGCCGCTGAAGGCGCAAAACGGGCGCGGCGGTCGGTGGACCGGTTAATGAAAAAGGTCAGAATCAGATGCGGATACGGCTCAGCAACGATGATGGAATTCAGACTCCCGGCATTGGCGTGTTCCCTGGCGTGAAGACATTACGACAGGTTGATCCTGGCGCCGGCGCGGCGCGGAAGAGGGCAGGCGACGGGCTGTACCAGGCTGAGGTGAACCCGGCATGGTAAACCGGCGCATCGAAACGCTTCTGGCCCAACTGCGCACGCAGGGTATTTACGATGAGCATCTGCTGAAAGCCATCGCTGATGTCCCGCGTGAACGCTTTATTGACGAGGCTTTTGAACATAAAGCCTGGGAGAATGTGGCGCTGCCAATTGGCAACGGCCAGACCATTTCTCAGCCTTATATGGTGGCGCGCATGACGGCGCTGCTGGAACTGAACCCGACCTCGCGCGTGCTGGAAATTGGCACCGGTTCGGGTTATCAGACCGCCATTCTCGCGCATCTGGTTAACCACGTTTACTCGGTTGAACGCATCAAAGGGCTGCAGTGGCAGGCGAAACGCCGTCTGAAGCAGCTCGATCTGCATAACATTTCCACACGCCACGGCGACGGCTGGCAGGGCTGGGCCGCGCGGGGGCCGTTTGATGCCATTATTGTGACTGCCGCACCGCCAGAAATTCCGACTGCGCTGATAGCGCAACTGGGAGAAGGCGGCAAAATGGTGCTGCCGGTGGGTGAGGACCAGCAGGTACTTAAGCGCCTGCGTCGTCAGGGTGGTGAAATCATTGAAGAAACGATTGAGCCGGTGCGCTTTGTGCCGCTGGTTCAGGGCGATCTGGCATAAAGCCATCTTACGTATTTCTTCACAATCGTTACATGGCATGGCGCAGTTGATATTGTTACTATCCTTGTTAATCAATGCGAAAGCGCGTTTTTGACGGCACAGATAGTGAATCATGCGGTCAACGTCGACACACAGTTTTATCCAGGATTGCCATCACGGGGGATCAATGAGCACGGGAAGCACAGTATTTCAATTACGCCGTCTGGCGGCACTTTCACTGGTCGGTTTTTGGCTGGCAGGCTGTAGCTCTGGCGACAACACACAAGCCCCCATCAGCCAGATTGGCAGCAACAGCGGTGATAGCGGTATGGCTGCTTCTCCCACCACAGGCGGCGGCATGATCGCCGCGCAGAACAGCACCGTGCCGGCGATGCCGCGTGGTGGAATGTTAAGCGGTGGTACACCATCAGCCGCGCCTGCGGGTGGAATGGTTAGTGGCAATAATAATGTGACCACCGAAAATGGTCGTATTGTGTACAATCGCAATTATGGGAATATTCCTAAAGGCAGCTAGCGGCGGTGAAACCTACACCGTTAAGCGAGGCGATACGCTGTTCTATATTGCCTGGATTACCGGCAATGATTTCCGCGATCTGGCACAGCGCAATAATATCGCGGCGCCCTATAGCCTGAGCGCCGGGCAGACCTTACAGGTGGGTAACGGTAACGGTCAGACCATCACCGGTGGTAACGCGATAACCGCAGCGGATGCCACGCAGGGCGGCGTTCCGGTGGCATCGAATCAGACGCAAATTAAATCCACCCCTGTTGCACAGCAACCTGTTATTACGTATTCTGATGATTCGGGTTCGACAGGCGGGAAAATGCTGCCGTCGAAAGGGGCAAATAATGTGGCAACGACCACAGCTCCGGTTACCGCACCGCCCACAGTTAGCAGCACAACTAATAGCACAACACCAGTGGGAAGCTGGCGTTGGCCGACTGATGGGAAGATTATCGATAACTTCTCCGCTGCGGAAGGCGGAAATAAAGGGATCGATATCGCCGGGTCGCGTGGACAGCCTATCTTCGCTACCGCCGATGGACGCGTTGTGTATGCCGGCAACGCTCTGCGCGGTTACGGTAATCTAATCATCATCAAACACAACGATGATTACCTGAGTGCCTACGCCCATAACGACACAATGCTGGTCCGGGAACAACAAGAAGTTAAGGCGGGGCAAAAAATCGCTACCATGGGTAGCACCGGAACCAGTTCAGTACGTTTGCATTTTGAAATTCGTTACAAGGGGAAATCCGTAAACCCGCTGCGTTATTTTCCGCAGCGATAATTGGGCAGAATACGCTGAGGTTCTGCTCGGGTATCACGGGTAGGAGCCGCTTATGAGCCAGAATACGCTGAAAGTTAATGAGTTACATGATGATGCGGAATTCGACGAGAACGGAGCTGAGGCTGAGTCGTTTGATGAAAAAGCGCTGGTAGAAGAAGAGACCAGCGAGAACGATTTAGCTGAAGAAGAGCTGTTGTCTCAGGGTGCTACGCAACGCGTACTGGATGCGACGCAGCTTTACCTGGGGGAGATTGGTTATTCACCACTGCTAACGGCCGAAGAAGAAGTCTATTTTGCGCGTCGTGCTTTGCGCGGTGACGTTCCCTCCCGTCGTCGCATGATTGAAAGCAACCTGCGGCTGGTGGTGAAGATTGCCCGCCGTTACAGCAATCGTGGTCTGGCGCTGCTGGATCTGATTGAAGAGGGTAACCTCGGTCTGATTCGCGCAGTGGAGAAGTTTGACCCGGAACGCGGGTTCCGCTTCTCAACTTACGCAACCTGGTGGATTCGTCAGACCATTGAACGGGCGATCATGAACCAAACCCGTACCATTCGTCTGCCGATTCACATCGTCAAAGAGCTGAACGTTTATCTGCGCACCGCGCGTGAGCTGTCCCACAAGCTGGACCATGAGCCGAGCGCAGAAGAGATTGCCGAGCAACTCGACAAGCCGGTTGATGACGTAAGCCGTATGCTGCGTCTCAACGAGCGCATTACCTCGGTTGATACGCCGCTGGGCGGCGATTCCGAGAAAGCGCTGCTGGACATCCTGGCCGATGAGAAAGACAACGGTCCGGAAGACACCACGCAGGACGATGATATGAAACAGAGCATCGTCAAATGGTTGTTCGAACTGAACGCCAAACAGCGTGAAGTGCTGGCACGTCGTTTCGGCCTGCTGGGCTATGAAGCGGCGACGCTGGAAGACGTGGGCCGTGAAATTGGCCTGACCCGTGAGCGTGTCCGTCAGATTCAGGTTGAAGGTCTGCGCCGCCTGCGTGAAATTCTGCAGATGCAGGGTCTGAATATCGAAGCGCTGTTCCGCGAATAACGCCGATTGTTGAACCGCATCAAATAAAAACGGTGAGCATGATGCTCACCGTTTTTTTATGCCCGCGTTTGGCACGCGCCGGTGGCAGGTTACACCAGGTTTTTCAGCCGGTAAATCCATTCCAGCGCCTGGCGTGGCGTCAGGCTGTCCGGATCGAGCGCTTCCAGCGCTTCCACCGCCGGCGAGGTCTCTTCCTGCAGCAGCGTCATCTGGGTGGCATCGACCGTTGAGCCGGCGGCACTGCCCGACAGCGCTTTCCAGCTCTCGCAGCTTCTGGCGCGCGCGCTTGATCACCTCTTTCGGCACGCCGGCCAGCGCCGCGACCGCCAGGCCGTAGCTCTTGCTGGCCGCGCCGTCCTGCACGCTGTGCATAAAGGCGATGGTATCGCCATGTTCCAGCGCGTCCAGATGCACGTTGACCACGCCTTCCATTTTCTCCGGCAGCGTCGTCAGCTCGAAGTAGTGGGTGGCGAACAGCGTCATGGCCTTGATGCGATTCGCCAGGCTTTCGGCACAGGCCCAGGCCAGCGACAGGCCATCGTAGGTGGAGGTGCCGCGGCCGATTTCATCCATCAGCACCAGGCTGTTTTCGGTGGCGTTGTGCAGGATGTTGGCGGTTTCGGTCATCTCCACCATGAAGGTAGAGCGGCCGCAGGCCAGATCGTCCGCGGCGCCGACGCGGGTAAAGATGCGATCGATGGGGCCGATCACCGTCTCTTGGGCGCCGGCACGTAGCTGCCGATGTAGGCCATCAGCGCAATCAGCGCCGTCTGCCGCATATAGGTACTCTTACCGCCCATGTTCGGGCCGGTGATGATCAGCATGCGGCGCTGCGGCGACAGGGTCAGCGGGTTGGCGATAAACGGCTCTTTCAGCACCTGCTCTACCACCGGATGGCGGCCTTCGGTAATGCGGATCCCCGGCTGTTCTCTCATCGTTGGGCAAGCGTAGTTCAGGGTATCGGCGCGCTCTGCCAGGTTGGCCAGCACGTCCAGCTCCGCCAGCGCGGCGGCGCTCTGCTGCAGGTCGGCCAGGTGCGGCAGCAGCAGATCGAACAGCTCGTCATACAGGCTGTTTTTCCAGCGCCAGCGCTTTGCCTTTCGAGGTGAGGACTTTGTCTTCGTACTCTTTCAGTTCGGGAATGATGTAGCGCTCGGCATTTTTCAGCGTCTGGCGGCGCACGTAGTGGATCGGCACCAGATGGCTTTGCCCGCGGCTGACCTGAATGTAGTAGCCGTGTACCGCGTTAAAACCCACCTTCAGCGTATCCAGCCCCAGTTTTTCGCGCTCGCGGATCTCCAGCCGATCGAGGTAGTCGCTGGCGCCGTCGGCCAGCGCGCGCCACTCGTCCAGTTCGCCGTTGTAGCCGGGCGCGATCACGCCGCCATCGCGCACCAGCACCGGCGGCGATTCGATAATGGCGCGTTCCAGCAGTTCGCGCAGTTCGCTGAACTCGCCCATCCTTTCGCGCAGCGCGTTGCAGACTGGGGCGCGTCCACGCCCGCTAGCGTGCGCACGGAGTTCCGGCAGTTGCTGGAAAGCATGACGCATGCGCGCCAGATCGCGCGGACGCGCGGTGCGCAGCGCCAGACGTGCCAGAATACGCTCCAGATCGCCCACCTGGCGCAGCACCGGTTGCAGCTCGTCGCAGCGATCCTGCAGTGCGCCAATGGTTTGCTGGCGGTCGCGTGATGGTGGCACTTTGTCGCGGATCGGCATATGCAGCCAGCGTTTCAGCATGCGGCTGCCCATCGGCGTGACCGTACTATCGAGGACCGCCGCCAGCGTATTTTCGCTGCCGCCCGCCAGGTTCTGCGTGATCTCCAGATTGCGGCGGGTCGCGGCATCCATGATGATGCTGTCCTGCTGGCGCTCCATGGTGAGGGAGCGAATATGCGGCAGGGAAGTGCGCTGCGTATCTTTGACATACTGCAGCAGACAGCCGGCCGCGCGCAGCGCCAGGTGCGCCTGCTCGACGCCAAAGCCGATCAGATCGCGGGTGCCAAACTGCAGGTTCAGCTGCTGGCGCGCGGTATCAATTTCAAATTCCCACAGCGGACGGCGCCGCAGCCCGCGGCGGCCTTCGATCAGCGCCATTTCGGCAAAGTCTTCCGGATAGAGCAACTCGGCCGGATTGGTGCGCTGCAGCTCGGCAGCCATGGTTTCGAGATCGGCCGGCTCGCTGACGCGGAAACGCCCGGAGCTGATATCCAGCGTGGCGTAGCCAAAACCGCGCTGGCTCTGCCAGATGGCCGCCAGCAGGTTATCCTGACGCTCCTGCAGCAGCGCTTCATCGCTGATGGTGCCGGGCGTGACGATGCGCACCACTTTGCGCTCGACCGGCCCTTTGCTGGTGGCCGGATCGCCGATCTGCTCGCAGATGGCCACGGATTCGCCCAGCTGCACCAGCTTCGCCAGGTAGTTTTCCACCGCGTGGTGCGGCACGCCGGCCATCGGGATCGGTTCACCCGCCGAGGCGCCGCGTTTGGTCAGCGAGATATCCAGCAGCTGCGAAGCGCGCTTGGCATCGTCGTAAAACAGCTCGTAGAAGTCGCCCATGCGGTAGAACAGCAGGATGTCAGGATGCTGGGCCTTCAGGCGCAGGTACTGCTGCATCATGGGGGTGTGGCCACTGAAGTCCATTTGCTCTGCTCCTTTCATCTCATTCTCACTCAGGATTCACTCTTTTGATTTCCGCTGGCTGGACAGGGGCAGCCGGGGATGGATGGTTATCACACTGGCGGATAACGAAAGGGCAGATGTTAGCATTTTTGCGCAGCCCGCTTCATCCGCCAGCCGATGTTTCTGGCTGGCGACCTTATCAAATTGCGACAGGCGGTAAAAAGCAAATTTTACGCGGCGGGGAAAACTGTGGAGCCAGCACGCAAATCCGGCGCTTAGCCGCGGCCGGGCGAGGCCGCTGACGCGCTACAGGTGAAAGTCAGTTCGGTCAGTGCACCCCTTACCTCAGCGGCGTTTTCATTACCTGACCAGAGATATGGCTGGTCATAACTGCAGAATCACCACGGGCGTAAATTTACGACATTGCTCTGTAAGTCGCTTCGTTGAACGATTACCATGAGCATTCGTGTTTCATCTGGCTTATGGATATCCGATGCGTTTTAAGGTTGCTCTTCTTCCGCTTATTTGTTTGCTTGCTGCCTGCAGCAGTAAGCCTGCCCCTCAGCAGCAATCCGCCGTTGTGCCTGCACCGAAAGGAGGGTTTTTACTGGAACCTTCTCACGCCATTCAGCCGATGTTTGGCGACTTTGCCGGTAATCCGGCGGCAGAACAATTTATCGATCAGATGGTGGCGAAGCACGGTTTCAACCGCGACCAGCTGCATGCGGTCATTGGCTCAGGCGAAGCGTCTGGACTACGTGCTGCGCCTGATGGATCAGCAGGCGCCGACGGCTATACGCCAGGGGCCGAGCGGGCCGAACGGCGCGTGGCTGCGCTATCGCAAACAGTTCATTACCCCGGACAACGTGCAAAACGGCGTGGCGTTCTGGAATCAGTATGAGGATGCGCTCCACCGCGCGTGGCAGGTGTATGGCGTACCGCCGGAAATCATCGTCGGGATTATCGGCGTGGAAACCCGCTGGGGCCGCGTGATGGGCAAAACCCGTATCCTGGATGCGCTGGCGACGCTCTCCTTTAACTATCCGCGCCGCGCCGATTACTTCAGCAGCGAGCTGGAAACCTTCCTGCTGATGGCGCGCACCGAGCAGGACGATCCGCTCGATCTGAAAGGCTCTTTTGCCGGCGCGATGGGCTACGGCCAGTTTATGCCGTCCTCCTATAAGCAGTATGCCGTCGATTTTAACGGCGATGGCCATATCAACCTGTGGGATCCGGTGGATGCCATCGGCAGCGTGGCGAACTACTTCAAAGCGCACGGCTGGGTGCCGGGTGAAAAGGTGGCCGTGCCGGCCAACGGTCAGGCGCCGGGGCTGGAGAATGGTTTCAAAACCTCTTATTCAGTGAATACGCTGGCGGCCAGCGGTCTGGCACCGCAGGGTTCGCTGGATGGCAACAGCCAGGTCAGCCTGCTGCGTCTGGATGTCGGCACCGGCTATCAATACTGGTACGGTCTGCCGAACTTCTACGCCATCACCCGCTATAACCACAGCACCCACTATGCGATGGCGGTGTGGCAGCTGGGGCAGGCGGTCGCCCAGGCGCGTCAGGGCAACATGCTTTAATACTATCCTTATAAAGTATGGGGGTATAAGATGGCGCCCGTTTTGCGGTGCCTTCTTCATCGCATACCGACCACTGAGGAATATGTATGACGACTTTACCTGCCTGCCCGGCCTGCCAGGCAGACTACACCTGGCAGGAGGGTGATAACCTGAACTGCCCCTCCTGCGGCCATATCTGGTCCGCCAGCGCGGATGACAGCAGCGAAGGGCTGGTAGTGCGTGATGCCAACGGTAACCTGCTGGCAGATGGCGATAGCGTAACCGTAGTGAAAGATCTCAAGGTGAAAGGCAGCTCTTCCACCCTGAAAATCGGCACTAAAGTCAAAAGCATCCGTCTGGTTGAAGGTGACCACAATATCGACTGCAAAATCGACGGCTTCGGTCCGATGAAACTGAAATCTGAGTTTGTGAAAAAGAACTAATTGCAGGGCGGCATTGCGCCGTCCTGTTGTTTTTCCCCGCAGGATGCGGGAGCAACGACATCCGCACTCCTGCGCGCTATCACCACGCCTGAGCCTGCAGCACCTGACTCCGCTGCGCCATCCACACTTTTTCGGCAACCGCACTTTTCTCTTCGCGCCTCGCGCAGCAAAACAGGTAGTGTGTGACTCTTCCACACAGACAGGAGCGTTGCTATGCAAGACTGGAATCCCCAGCTGTATCGTCAGTTTGAATCTGAGCGTACGCGCCCGGCACAGGAGTTGCTGGCGCGTATTCCCGTCAACGAGGTGCGCTTTGCTACGGACCTGGGGTGTGGCCCGGGCAACAGCACGGAACTGCTGGCGCACGCCTGGCCGCAGGCGCACATCACCGGCATCGACAGCTCTGAGGCGATGCTGGAACAGGCGCGGCAACGCCTGCCGGACTGTGATTTTCGTCAGGCCGATATCCGCAGCTGGCAGCCTGAGCAGCCGCAACAGGTCATTTATGCCAACGCGTCGCTGCAATGGCTGACCGACCACGAAACCTTGTTGCCGCATCTGGTCAACCAGCTGGCACCGGGCGGTGCACTGGCGGTACAAATGCCGGATAACCTGCAGGAGCCGTCGCATCGTCTGATGCGTGAGGTGGCCGCCAGCTCGCGCTGGCAGGCGCATATTTCGCCTCAGGCGGCAGAGCGCAAACGCCTGCTGAGCAGCGATCGCTACTATGATTTATTATGCGATGCAGGCTGTCAGGTCGATATCTGGCGCACCACTTACTATCATCCGATGGCGGATGCGCAGGCGATCATCAGCTGGCTGCGTGCCACCGGGCTGCGTCCGTTCCTTGCCGCGCTGGATGAGGTGCAGCAGGCTGACTTTTTACACGACTATCATCAGGCGCTGCTGCCCGCTTACCCGACGCGCAGTAATGGACAGGTTTTGCTGGCCTTTCCGCGTTTATTTATGGTGGCGGTGAAAATGCGCTGAGCTCACCGGAACGCAGCGCGCAAAATGCGACGGCGGCGGTTGAAAAGGGCTTGTCGCCGCACCATTTACTGCTAACGTGAAGCGCCACAACAGGAGAAGGCGATGAACGACGAACAACTTCAGCAGCTCAGCCGCCGTATTGGCGAACAGCTCAGGCGCCGTCAGGCGACGGTGACGGCGGCGGAATCCTGCACCGGCGGCTGGGTTGCCAAGGTGATTACCGACATTGCCGGCAGTTCCGCCTGGTTTGAACGCGGATTTGTTACCTACAGTAATGAAGCAAAAGCAGCAGATGATTGGCGTGCAGGCGGCCACGCTGGATCAGCATGGTGCTGTGAGCGAGCCGGTGGTGGTGGAAATGGCGATTGGCGCGCTGAAAGCGGCGCGTGCCGATTATGCTATTTCGATGAGCGGCATCGCCGGGCCGGACGGCGGCAGCGGCGTGAAGCCGGTCGGCACCGTCTGGTTTGGGCTTCGGCGGGTCCGCGAGGGCCGGGTGCTGGCGCAGCGCCAGCAGTTTACCGGCGATCGCGAAGCGGTGCGGCGGCAGGCGTCGGCTTATGCGCTGCAAAACGCTCTGGCAACAATTTCTACAAAAGACTTGATACTGTATGACCATACAGTATAATTGCACCAACAGAACAGAAATCCACGGTGAAGCACAGTCGCTTCTCCCGGCATGACAGGAGTAATAATGGCTATCGACGAAAACAAACAGAAGGCGTTGGCGGCAGCACTGGGCCAGATCGAAAAGCAATTCGGTAAAGGCTCCATCATGCGCCTGGGTGAAGACCGTTCCATGGATGTGGAAACCATCTCCACCGGTTCGCTTTCTCTGGATATCGCGCTGGGCGCTGGCGGTCTGCCGATGGGCCGTATCGTAGAAATCTACGGGCCGGAGTCCTCCGGTAAAACCACCCTGACGCTGCAGGTCATTGCCGCTGCGCAGCGCGAAGGTAAAACCTGTGCGTTTATCGATGCCGAGCACGCGCTGGACCCTGTTTATGCCCGTAAGCTGGGCGTCGATATCGACAACCTGCTGTGTTCTCAGCCGGACACCGGTGAGCAGGCGCTGGAAATTTGTGACGCGCTGGCGCGTTCTGGTGCTGTTGACGTTATCGTGGTCGACTCCGTTGCCGCACTGACGCCAAAAGCCGAAATCGAAGGTGAAATCGGTGACTCTCATATGGGCCTCGCGGCACGTATGATGAGCCAGGCGATGCGTAAGCTGGCGGGTAACCTGAAGCAGTCCAACACGCTGCTGATCTTCATCAACCAGATCCGTATGAAAATCGGCGTAATGTTCGGTAACCCGGAAACCACCACCGGCGGTAACGCGCTGAAGTTCTACGCCTCCGTGCGTCTGGACATCCGTCGCATCGGCGCGGTGAAAGAGGGCGACAACGTCGTCGGCAGCGAAACCCGCGTCAAAGTGGTGAAGAACAAGATCGCCGCGCCGTTCAAACAGGCTGAATTCCAGATCCTCTACGGCGAAGGGATCAACTTCCTCGGCGAGCTGGTTGACCTGGGCGTGAAAGAGAAGCTGATTGAAAAAGCGGGCGCCTGGTACAGCTACAACGGTGACAAGATTGGTCAGGGTAAAGCGAATGCCATCACCTGGCTGAAAGAGAACCCGGCTGCGGCGAAAGAGATCGAGAAGAAGGTGCGTGAGCTGCTGCTGACCGGTACAACGGCAGGAACCTCGGCGGCAGTGGATTTCGCGGTTGATGAAGGCGAGGAAGCTGGGAGGAAACCAACGAAGATTTTTAATTTTCATACCCACGGGTGCTGCTAATGCGCCGCCGTTTTGCTTTTGCGGCCCGTGCTTTTCCTCTCTGCCTTCTTGCTTTACCCTGAGCAACAGTCACAACAAGGTAATCCTATGTCATCGACCTCATCACAGGCTCCGGAGCCAACCTTTTCCCGGGTACTCGATCGTGCCATGCGTATTTTGGCGCAGCGCGACCACAGCCGCGACGAGCTGAAACGCAAACTGCAGCTGAACAATCAGCGTGCGGCCTGGCTGCAGCAACAGGAGAGCCGGCCGATACCGGAAGCGCTGCTGGAGCTTAGGAGGTGCTCGACTGGTGCTATGAGCATCGCTATCTCGATGACGAGCGTTTTGCCTCGCGCTTTCTCGCCAGCCGCGGCCGCAAAGGATATGGGCCGCAGCGCATCCGGCAGGAGCTGAACCAGAAAGGGGTGGCCCGGGAGTCCATCGAAAAAGCGATGCGCGAATGCGACATTGACTGGTGTCAGTGCGCGGCCGAGGTCGCTATTCGTAAGTACGGCGAACCGCTGCCGCGTGAATTTTCAGAAAAAGTCAAAATCCAGCGCTTTTTGCTCTACCGCGGCTTTCTGATGGAAGATATTCAGGATATCTGGCGTAATTTTGCCGATTGAACGCATGCGGGATTTTACTTCCCACTAAAGAAAACTTATCTTATTCCCACTTTTTCCAGTAGCTGGTCTGTCCAACGGTTTACCGATACAGGCTGGCTACGACATTTCGTTAGCTTGATTTCAGGATAATTATGAGCAAGAGCACCGCTGAGATCCGTCAGGCGTTTCTCGATTTTTTCCATAGTAAGGGACACCAGGTTGTTGCCAGCAGCTCCCTGGTACCGAACAACGATCCGACTTTGCTGTTTACCAACGCCGGGATGAACCAGTTCAAGGATGTGTTCCTTGGTCTCGACAAGCGTAATTATTCCCGCGCCACCACCTCACAGCGTTGCGTGCGTGCGGGCGGTAAACACAACGACCTGGAAAACGTCGGTTACACCGCGCGTCACCACACCTTCTTCGAAATGCTGGGCAACTTCAGCTTCGGCGACTACTTCAAGCACGATGCTATTCACTATGCGTGGGAACTGCTGACCGGTGAAAACTGGTTCAACCTGCCGAAAGAGCGTCTGTGGGTTACCGTCTACGAAACCGATGACGAAGCCTACGAAATCTGGGAAAAAGAAGTCGGGATCCCGCGCGAGCGTATTATTCGCATCGGCGATAACAAAGGCGCGCCTTACGCGTCCGACAACTTCTGGCAGATGGGTGACACCGGCCCTTGCGGTCCGTGCACCGAGATCTTCTACGATCACGGCGACCACATCTGGGGCGGCCCTCCGGGCAGCCCGGAAGAAGACGGCGACCGCTACATCGAGATCTGGAACATCGTCTTCATGCAGTTCAACCGTCAGGCCGACGGCACCATGGAGCCGCTGCCGAAGCCGTCCGTGGATACCGGTATGGGCCTGGAGCGTATTGCCGCGGTACTGCAGCACGTGAACTCCAACTATGAGATCGACCTGTTCAGCACCCTGATCAAAGCCGTTGCGGAAGTGACCGGCGCGACCGATCTGAACAACAAATCGCTGCGCGTTATCGCGGACCACATTCGTTCCTGCGCCTTCCTGATTGCCGACGGCGTTATCCCGTCGAACGAAAACCGTGGCTACGTGCTGCGTCGTATCATTCGTCGTGCCATCCGTCACGGCAACATGCTGGGCGCGAAGGACACCTTCTTCTACAAACTGGTGGCGCCACTGATCGGCGTGATGGGCTCAGCCGGTGACGAGCTGAAACGCCAGCAGGCGCAGGTTGAGCAGGTTCTGAAAACCGAAGAAGAGCAGTTTGCCCGTACGCTGGAGCGCGGTCTGGCGCTGCTGGACGAAGAGCTGGCGAAGCTGAAGGGCGACACGCTGGATGGCGAAACCGCTTTCCGCCTGTACGACACCTACGGCTTCCCGGTGGACCTGACGGCGGACGTTTGCCGCGAGCGCAACCTGAAAGTTGACGAAGCGGGCTTTGAAGCCGCGATGGAAGAGCAGCGCCGCCGTGCGCGCGAATCCAGCGGCTTCGGTGCAGACTACAACGCGATGATCCGCGTTGATAGCGCGTCTGAATTCAAAGGTTATGATCACCTGGCGGCTGCTGACCGGCGACGGTGCCTCGCGCTGTTTGTTGACGGTCAAGCCGGTTGACGCAGATCAGCTGCGGGCCAGGAAGCGGTTGTCATTCTGGACAAAACGCCGTTCTACGCCGAATCCGGCGGTCAGGTTGGCGATAAAGGCGAACTGAAGGGCAATGGCTTTAGCTTCAGCGTGCACCGACACCCAGAAATACGGTCAGGCGATTGGTCACCAGGGCAAACTGGTTTCCGGTTCTCTGAAAGTGGGCGAGGGCGTCCAGGCTAACGTTGATGAAGCTCGCCGCGCGCGCATTCGTCTGAACCACTCGGCAACCCACCTGATGCACGCTGCCCTGCGCGACGTGCTCGGTACCCACGTTGCACAGAAAGGTTCTCTGGTTAACGACAAATAGCTGCGTTTCGACTTCTCGCATTTCGAAGCGATGAAGCCGTCTGAAATCCGTGCGGTGGAAGATCTGGTGAACGCGCAGATCCGTCGTAACCTGCCAATCGAGACCAATATCATGGATCTGGAAGACGCGAAAGAGAAGGGCGCGATGGCGCTGTTTGGCGAGAAGTACGATGAGCGCGTGCGCGTGCTGAGCATGGGCGACTTCTCCACCGAGCTGTGCGGCGGTACGCACGCCTCCCGCACCGGTGATATTGGCCTGTTCCGCATTCTGTCCGAGTCGGGCACGGCGGCGGGCGTGCGTCGTATTGAAGCGGTGACCGGTGAAGGTGCGATTGCCAGCCTGCATGCGCAGAGCGATCAGCTGCACGACATCGCGCAGCTGCTGAAAGGCGATAGCCAGAACCTGGGCGAGAAAGTGCGCGTTGCGCTGGATCGCACGCGTCAGCTGGAAAAAGAGCTGCAGCAGCTGAAAGAGCAGGCTGCGGCGCAGGAGAGCGCAAACCTGTCCAGCAAGGCGGTAGACGTTAAGGGCGTGAAACTGCTGGTCAGCGATCTGGCGGGCGTCGAGCCTAAGATGCTGCGTACTATGGTCGACGATCTCAAGAACCAGCTTGGTTCTACCGTTATCGTGCTGGCGACAGTGGCAGAAGGTAAGGTTTCTCTGATTGCGGGCGTCTCTAAGGATGTGACTGACCGCGTGAAAGCAGGGGAACTGATTGGTATGGTCGCTCAGCAGGTGGGCGGCAAGGGTGGCGGTCGTCCGGACATGGCGCAAGCCGGTGGTACGGATGCGGCGGCACTTCCTGCGGCATTAGCCAGCGTTGAGCCTGAGTGGCTGGGTAAGCGGCTGTGAACTGTAATAACTACAAAGCACAAGCAGACGCCATAGCGGTAACGTTATGGCGTCTTGTTCACTGTGCTATCGATAACGATAAAGTCAGGTTGAGTTTGTGTATATCGGCTAAACTTACGTTTAACAGAATGTGATGCCGTGACTGCTTACACTTTACGTGTTTGTCATCGCTTACTTTTTGGCGTTATATGATGGATAATGCCGGGATACAAGAGACCCGACTCTTTTAATCTTTCAAGGAGCAAAGAATGCTGATTCTGACTCGTCGAGTTGGTGAAACCCTCATGATTGGGGATGAGGTCACCGTGACAGTTTTAGGGGTAAAGGGTAACCAGGTGCGTATTGGTGTTAACGCCCCTAAAGAAGTATCTGTTCACCGTGAAGAGATCTACCAGCGTATCCAGGCTGAAAAATCCCAGCAGTCCAGTTACTGATATTGTCGCGTCTCGCTGTCGGGCGAGACGCTACCGCTTCTTTCGTTTTCCTCCCGTCAAGTTACCGTTTTTACTCCGTTCAATCGCTCTCCTGATTTTATCTACTCCGCGACCATTTAGTTGTCGTGCTTTTTGCCTGCACGCTGGTTTTCTGTAGATTGATAAAACACCCTCTTTGCGGCTTTTACATGCGAATTGCGCGTGATTTGTGCAATCAAACTGAATCGGTAAAAAGTTTGGAAAAATTGTTTGACTTATAAGTCCCAGAAAGTAATATGTGCGCCACGCAGCGACGATGAGCTCTTAACAAGTTCTTCAAAGCACTCGAAAGAGGCGTGTGGTGAGGTGGCCGAGAGGCTGAAGGCGCTCCCCTGCTAAGGGAGTATGCGGTCAAAAGCTGCATCCGGGGTTCGAATCCCCGCCTCACCGCCATTTTGCATCCGTAGCTCAGCTGGATAGAGTACTCGGCTACGAACCGAGCGGTCGGAGGTTCGAATCCTCCCGGATGCACCATCTATATCGGATATGGTATTTACTTCAGAGTAGTAAGAGTGAACGAGCAGTTCCTTTCATGGTGAGTTGTTAGCACCCTGCGTTGTACAAGAATCATTTGATGCATCCGTAGCTCAGCTGGATAGAGTACTCGGCTACGAACCGAGCGGTCGGAGGTTCGAATCCTCCCGGATGCACCATTCTTTGTATCATTCCCAGGTTGATTTCAGTTAGTCCATCGTAAGAAAATCTCTCGATGCATCCGTAGCTCAGCTGGATAGAGTACTCGGCTACGAACCGAGCGGTCGGAGGTTCGAATCCTCCCGGATGCACCATATTCTCAAGATGAACAGTGCTGCTGTGTGTCATGGTGCGATAATCGCGAGCACAGGGAGGATAACGTTGCTTTAGCAACGGCCCGCAGGGCGAGGCGAAAGCCGAGTAATCCTCCCGGATGCACCATCTTCTAAAGATTAGATTTGTCATCAGCTCAGTTCTGACATCGCAACTCTTCATTCCTGACCCGATTCAACATCCGCATTCCGAAAGATTTTCTCACGCGCCGTCTCCATCAAAAAATCACTGCATTTACCGCCATTTATCGCCGGTCGCGCGCTCTGACCTTATTCTGAAAACGAAAATTGCTAATGCTTTCAAAGCATTTGCGGTTAAGCCTGCCTGGCGACAACCTGAGCGCATTACGCTAAAGTAATGGCTCATTTTGTGGTGTTAATGGAGTCACGATGTACGACCACTATGACGGTCTGATTTTCGATATGGATGGCACCATTCTGGATACCGAGCCCACGCATCGTAAAGCCTGGACATGAAGTCCTGGGCCGTTATGCGTTTCGACCTTTGACGAAGCGAGATGGTGGCCCTCAACGGTTCACCCACCTGGCGGACTCGCCCAGGCTCATTATCGAACAGAATCAGGCCGATCTCGATCCCCATCACCTGGCCGCGGAGAAAACCCGCGCGGTGGAAGCGATGCTGTTGGACAGCGTGCGTCCATTGCCGCTGATCGAGGTGGTGAAGTCCTATCATGGCCGCCGTCCGATGTCGGTGGGAACCGGCAGCGAGCACCGCATGGCGAAAGCGCTGCTGGAAGCTGCCTCAACCTTTGTCATGCGCTGCTTTCGCTGCGGTGGTCGCCGCCGATCATGTTAAACATCACAAGCCCGCAGCCGGACACCTTCTTGCGCTGTGCAGAACTAATGGGCGTGCCGCCGGCAAAATGCGTGGTGTTTGAAGATGCCGATTTCGGCATCCAGGCGGCGCGTGATGCCGGAATGGATGCGGTGGATGTGCGCTTACTGTGAGTGACGCGCTGTCACTTGCCTCATTATTCGCCAGCAGTTTTCTCAGCGCCACGCTGTTACCGGGCAATTCGGAAGTGGTGCTGGTGGCGATGCTGATCGCCCAGAGTGGGTCACGTCTCGCCCTGGCTGCGTTGTGGTACTGGCAGCAACAATGGGTAATAGCCTTGGAGGGCTGACTAACGTTATTCTTGGGCGTTCTCTGTTGCCGGCGTTGAAACCAGGGCAGGGGCGCTGGCAGGAAAAGGCAGTCGGCTGGCTAAAACGCTATGGCGCTGCCACGCTGTTATTAAGCTGGATGCCTGTAATAGGCGATTTACTGTGTCTGCTGGCGGGATGGATGCGCATCTCCTGGGGACCGGTGCTCTTTTTTTTGTGCCTTGGCAAGGCGTTGCGTTATGTCCTCGTGGCGTGGGCAACGCTACAGGGTATGACGTGGTGGCACTAATTGGTGGAATGATTATAACGCGACAGATTCGATCGGCTTACCGATTACCAATTATGCTGAACAGAGTAACATTACTTTGACAGGCGGGAGGTCAATTTGATCCCGGACGTATCACAGGCGCTGTCCTGGCTGGAAGCCCATCCCCAGGCATTAAAGGGTATTCCGTCGTGGCCTCGAGCGTGAAACGCTGCGCGTCAACGCCGAACGGCAGTCTTGGCGACCACGGGTCACCCGAAGGCGCTGGGCTCGGCGCTGACGCACCACTGGATCACCACCGATTTCGCTGAAGCGCTGCTGGAGTTCATCACCCCGGTTGATGACAACATCGATCACATGCTGACGATCCTGCGCGATATTCATCGTTACGTGGCGCGCAACATGGGCGACGAGCGCATGTGGCCGCTCAGCATGCCGTGCTATATCGAAGCGGCGGCCAGGAGATTGAGCTGGCGCAGTACGGCACGTCCAATATCGGCCGCCTGAAAACGCTGTACCGTGAGGGGCTGAAAAACCGCTACGGCGCGCTGATGCAGACCATTTCCGGCGTGCACTACAACTTCTCGCTGCCGCTGGCGTTCTGGCAGGGCCTGGGCCGGGGTGCAGGACGCAGAAAGCGGTAAAGAGGCGATCTCGGCGGGCTATTTCCGCCTGATCCGCAACTATTACCGTTTCGGCTGGGTGATCCCGTATCTGTTCGGCGCATCGCCGGCCATTTGTTCTTCGTTCCTGCAGGGAAAACCGCCCACGCTGCCGTTCGAGAAGACCGACGTGCGGAATGTACTATCTGCCGTACGCCACCTCGCTGCGCCTGAGCGATCTGGGCTACACCAATAAATCGCAAAGCAATCTCGGTATTACGTTTAACGAATTGCACGAATATGTGGCAGGATTGAAGCGGGCGATCAAAACCCCGTCGGAAGAGTATGCGAAGATGGGCTGCGTCGAAAAAGAGGCGGAAGGCAACTGGCTGCAGCTCAACAGCAACGTGCTGCAGATCGAGAACGAGCTGTATGCGCCGATTCGTCCGAAGCGCGTGACCCAAAGCAGGGGCGAAACGCCGTCGGATGCGCTGCTGCGCGGCGGCATCGAATACATTGAAGTGCGCTCGCTGGATATCAACCCGTTCTCACCGATTGGCGTGGATGCGGAGCAGGCGCGCTTCCTGGATCTGTTTCTGGTCTGGTGCGCGCTGGCCGATGCGCCGGAGATGAGCAGCAGACGAACTGCTGTGCACCCGCACAAACTGGAACCGCGTGATTCTGGAAGGGCGCAAGCCGGGTCAGACGATCGGCATCGGCTGGGCCAGCGAAACGGCACAGTTCCCGCTGACGAAAGTCGGCAAGGCGCTGTTCGCCGATCTGCGTCGGGTGGCGGAAGTACTGGATAGCAACGACGGCAGCACGCAATATCAACAGGTTTGCGATCAGCTGGTTGCCTCGTTTGACGATCCTGAGCTGACCTTCTCGGCGCGCATTCTGCATGCGATGATGGATCAGGGGCTGACCGGAGCCGGCGTGGCGCTGGCGGAGCAGTATCGTGCATATGCTGTGCGAAGAGCCGTTGGAAATCCTGAGCGAAGCCGATTTTAGCGCGTAAGGCGCAGGAGCTCGGTGCTGCATCAGACAGAGGTTGAAGCAGCGGGATACCGACTCGGTTTTGAAGGCGTTTCTGAAGCAGGACGGCGGAGGCTAAGAAAAGAAAAAGGCCACATCGCTGTGGCCAAAATATACATCTCTGATGTCAGGGATGATGATAACAAATGCGCGTCTTTCATATACTCAGACGCGCATTCTGTAGAAGAGTTCAGTTTATTTTAAAAAAAATCTCGAAATATTTGCTCTTTACGAGGAGGTGACGATATGCCATTGTTGGATAGCTTTACTGTCGATCATACCCGTATGGAAGCTCCTGCTGTCCGCGTGGCGAAGACCATGAACACGCCGCATGGCGACACCATCACCGTCTTCGATCTGCGTTTCTGCCGTGCCGAACATAGAAGTGATGCCCGAGCGCGGCATTCACACGCTGGAGCACCTGTTCGCCGGCTTCATGCGTGACCACCTGAACGGCAACGGCGTGGAGATCATCGATATCTCCCCGATGGGCTGTCGTACCGGTTTCTACATGAGCCTGATTGGTGTGCCGGAAGAGCAGCGCGTGGCAGATGCGTGGAAAGCGGCGATGGCCGACGTGCTGAAGGTAAAAGAGCAGAACCAGATCCCTGAGCTGAACGTATACCAGTGCGGCACCTACCAGATGCACTCGCTGGAAGAAGCGCAGGAGATCGCGCGCATCCTGGATAACGACGTGGTGGTTAACCACAACGACGAGCTGGCGCTGCCGAAAGAGAAGCTGCAGGAACTGCATATCTAGCCGCGAGTTTCCCGCAGAGATAAAAAAAGACGCGATTTCGCGTCTTTTTTACTTTCAGACTGGCGGTCAGTGATGGCCGACGCTGGACTGCAGCGAGGTGATCGGCGTGACTCGCACCTGCTTGATCATGTTGTCCTGCACGTCCAGAATATCAATATCGTACTGCTCAATGCGCACCCGCGTGCCCGGCGGCCGGGATCTCTTCCAGCGCTTCCAGCAGCATCCCGTTAATGGTGCGGGCCTCATCTTCCGGCAAATGCCAGTTAAAGGCTTTGTTGAGTTCGCGCACGTTGGCGCTGCCGTCAATCAGCACCGAGCCGTCGTTTTGCGGCGTGACCTCTTCCGCCAGGGAAGGTGACATTGAGGTGGTAAAGTCCCCGACAATCTCTTCCAGAATATCTTCGACCGTCACCAGCCCCTGGATATCGCCGTACTCGTCGACCACCAGGCCGACCTTCTTCTTGTTGCGCTGGAATTTCACCAGCTGCACGTTGAGCGGCGTTCCTTCCGGCACGTAGTAGATCTCATCGGCGGCGCGCAGCAGTCACCTCTTTGGTGAACTCTTTTTTCTCGGTCATCAGGCGGTAGGCTTCGCGCACGCGCAGCATGCTGATGGCGTCATCCAGCGAGTCGCGGTACAGCACAATGCGCCCGTGCGGCGAGTGGCGTCAGCTGGCGAACGATCGCCTTCCAGTCGTCGTTGATGTCGATACCGACGATTTCGTTGCGCGGCACCATGATGTCGTTAACGCTCACCTTTTCCAGATCCAGCACCGACAGCAGCATGTCCTGGTTGCGCCGGGAGATCTGCGAGCGGGATTCATTCACGATGGTGCGCAGTTCATCTTTGCTGAGCGCGCCGCTGATGGTGACGTCGGCTTTGATGCCCACCATGCGCATCAGGACGCGGGTCACCATGTTCAGCAGCCAGACCAGCGGCATCATCAGGATCTGCAGCGGCGCCAGCAGGAAGCTGCTGGGGTAGGCGACTTTTTCCGGGTAGAGCGCGGCGATGGTTTTCGGCAGCACTTCGGCAAACACCAGCACCACGAACGTCAGCACGCCGGTGGCAATCGCCACCCCGGCGTTGCCGTACAGGCGCATCCCGACGATGGTGCCGAGCGCCGAGGCCAGAATGTTGACGAGGTTGTTGCCGATCAGCACCAGGCTAATCAGGCGATCCGGCTTGCGCAGCAGTTTTTCAACGCGACGGGCGGCGCGGTTACCCTGTTTGGCCCGGTGACGCAGCCGGTAGCGGTTCAGCGTCATCATGCCGGTTTCCGAGCCGGAGAAATAGGCGGAGATGACCACCATGACGATCAGCGTAATGATCAGCGTGGTGGTAGAGATGTGTTCCAGGGGGAACTCCTTTGTTTCAGCAAATTGCTGTATGAAGCGGCTGCCAAAATAGGCAAGGGTGAGAATGCCCGCACCCGCGACGTTGAACCAGACCACGCGGCGACCGCGCCAGCCTTCATGATAATGGCCCCACAACAGGACGATATAGACAAACCAGGCGATGATGGAGAGCACCGCTTTATCGATATTCTCCACGCTGAACAGGTTCTTCATGTAGAACAGGCCGGTGCAGAGCGTGAGCGTCAGCAGCACCACGCCCACCTGGGTGATGTGGAACATCTTACGCTCAATGACCATCAGCGGCGGCATTTCATGGTTAAAGGCCAGCTTTTTGTTTTTCAGCTGGTAGTCGATCCAGGCGAGCTGCATGGCGTAAAGCGCGGCGATAATCAGCGTCGCGTAGGCAAAGAGCGACAGGCCGATATGCACCAGCATCCCCGGCGTCGCCTCCAGATGCGTGATGAACTCATTAGGCATAAAGGTGGCGAAGGCCAGATTGATCAGCGCGAAGGTGTAGACAATCGGCAGCAGCAGCCAGCCGCGATTTTTAGACGCGACGATGGTCATCACCGTACAGATCATCAGGCTGACCAGCGAGCCGACGTTCAGCACGCTCAGGTTTTGCACGCTGCCGTCGCCGGGAATGATGCGTGATTCCAGCGCAAAGGCGTGGCTAATCAGTGCGATGCACCGCGGAAAGAATAGCCATGCGCCGCCAGCCGCTGTTTTTTTGCAGCAGTCCGGGAATGATCAGCGCGAGGCTGACAGAGTAGGCAACAAGGGCGATCAGTGCGAAAACAGGCATATAGGCATCGACAGTTGTCTTAATAAGAAAGAGAAGCAGTATAACGTTACGTGACGCCTGCTCCAACCGTTGCATAACAACAAAGGCGCCTTCATGTTATACTCCGGCAAAATTCTGTGTATGTGTCGCCCATGGCGGCCCAACGTTTCTACTCAGGCGAGAGACAATGTTTGATAATTTAACCGATCGTTTGTCGCGCACGCTGCGCAACATCAGCGGCCGCGGACGCCTTACTGAAGAGAACATCAAGGAAACGCTGCGCGAAGTGCGCATGGCGCTGCTGGAAGCAGACGTCGCGTTGCCGGTTGTTCGTGATTTTATCAACCGCGTAAAAGAGAAGGCGGTTGGTCATGAAGTTAACAAGAGCCTGACCCCGGGTCAGGAGTTCGTCAAAATCGTTCGTAATGAACTGGTTTCGGCGATGGGCGAAGAGAACCAGGTGCTTAACCTGGCGGCTCAGCCGCCGGCCGTGGTGCTGATGGCGGGCCTGCAGGGTGCGGGTAAAACGACCAGCGTCGGTAAGCTGGGTAAGTTCCTTCGTGAAAAGCACAAGAAGAAAGTGCTGGTGGTCTCTGCGGACGTCTATCGCCCGGCGGCGATCAAGCAGCTGGAAACCCTGGCAGAGCAGGTTGGCGTGGATTTCTTCCCGTCCGACGTGGCGCAGAAGCCTGTCGACATCGTTAACGCCGCGCTGAAAGAGGCGAAGCTGAAATTCTACGACGTGCTGCTGGTGGATACCGCCGGTCGTCTGCACGTTGACGAAGCGATGATGGACGAGATCAAGCAGGTGCATGCCGCGATCAACCCGGTGGAAACCCTGTTCGTTGTCGACGCCATGACCGGTCAGGATGCGGCCAATACCGCGAAAGCGTTTAACGAAGCGCTGCCGCTAACCGGCGTGGTGCTGACCAAGGTGGACGGCGACGCCCGCGGCGGTGCGGCGCTCTCCATTCGTCACATCACCGGCAAGCCGATCAAATTCCTCGGCGTGGGCGAGAAGACCGAAGCGCTGGAGCCGTTCCACCCGGATCGTATTGCCTCGCGCATCCTCGGCATGGGCGACGTGCTGTCGCTGATCGAAGATATCGAGAGCAAGGTTGACCGCGCGCAGGCCGAGAAGCTGGCCAACAAGCTGAAAAAAGGCGACGGTTTCGATCTGACCGACTTCCTTGAGCAGCTGCGGCAGATGAAAAACATGGGCGGCATGGCCAGCCTGATGGGCAAACTGCCGGGCATGGGCCAGATCCCGGACAACGTCAAAGCGCAGATGGATGACAAGGTGCTGGTGCGTATGGAGGCGATCATCAACTCGATGACGCTGAAAGAGCGCGCCAACCCGGACATCATCAAAGGTTCCCGTAAACGCCGTATCGCAGCCGGTTGCGGCATGCAGGTGCAGGACGTTAACCGCCTGCTGAAACAGTTCGACGACATGCAGCGCATGATGAAGAAAATGAAGAAAGGCGGCATGGCGAAGATGATGCGCGGCATGAAAGGGATGATGCCGCCGGGTTTTCCAGGGCGTTAATGAACGGCGGCTTTTTTTTTTTTTGGGGGGGGGCGACACGCCCGAACCAGAAAAGTGGAGACGCTTTAGATTGCTTTTTGCCCCA
>JBCNOY010000026.1:0-10607 GCA_039593615.1 Enterobacterales bacterium
GAAGCGCGTTAACTAACGCGACATCCCAAAGTTAATAGCAAACAAGGGGTTGGCCATAAGGCCAGCCCCTTTTTTTATGGGCGTCTGAGGTGATAGATCGCCGTGTTGACCGGACCGCTCTCCAGCACAATCAACCCGTAGCGGTAATCCACAAACGAGAAGCCGCTGCGCAGGGCCACGGCGCGGCTGGCGTGATTCTCTTCTGCAGCAAGAATCTCCAGCACAGTAATGTGTGGCTGGGCGAACGCCAGATTCACCAGCTGTGCCACTGCCCGGCGGGCAACGCCCTGTTGCTGCGCCTCGCTGCGAACCCAGTAGCCCAGCGCACTGAACTCACCGGGCTGGCGCGCATAACGTAAGCCAGCACCGCCCAGCAACCGATCGTTGCCATTAACAATCGCGAACTCTTCAGCTTCACCCTTCTGACGCTGCAGATGGGTGAAATTGATCCAGCTGACGGCTTCACCGACGCTGTAATCCGCATGTGCCCATACCATCCACGGCTGCAGGCTGCCCAGAGACTGATTAACGGCATGCGTAAACGCTTCGGCATCCTGCAGAATAAAGGGACGCAGGGTGACTTGAGGGATGGACATAAAGCGATCCTGAATTAATCAAATGGATAACAGCATGTTAGCGATATCGTAAGGAAAAAACATCTGGCCTGGTTAGATGGGTGTAATTATAGCTTTACAGAGGTGTTTGGTGGATCTTACAGGCGCGTTTTCATGGTCCTGTTAAATTCATGATTTATATATTTTAATTAACTTGCATTTTGTGGATATTTTTAAAAGGTTTGTGGTAAGTAAAAGCTGTACGATGTATGGATTGAATGATTTTACATTGCTGTGGTAAAGTAAGCGTCATCCTCAGTGAGGATCGTAAAACCGCATAACGAGTGATACAGGATCGCCATCATGCAAAAAGACGCGCTGAACAACGTACATATCACTGACGAACAGGTTTTAATTACTCCGGAGCAACTGAAAGCGGAATTCCCGCTGAGCGTCGCGCAGGAAGCTCAAATTGGCGCACTCCCGCCAGACCATCTCAAACATCATCGCCGGCCGCGATCCGCGCCTGCTGGTGGTGTGCGGTCCTTGCTCGATTCACGATCCTGAAGCCGCGATTGAGTACGCTCGTCGATTTAAAGCACTAGCGGCAGAGGTCAGCGATAGCCTCTATCTGGTGATGCGCGTCTATTTTGAAAAACCCCGTACCACCGTCGGCTGGAAAGGGTTGATTAACGATCCGCACATGGATGGCTCGTTTGATGTGGAAGCAGGCCTGAAGATTGCGCGTCGCCTGCTGGTGGAGCTGGTGAGCATGGGCCTGCCGCTGGCAACCGAAGCGCTGGATCCGAACAGCCCGCAGTACCTGGGCGATCTGTTCAGCTGGTCGGCGATTGGCGCGCGTACCACCGAATCGCAGACCCACCGCGAAATGGCGTCTGGCCTGTCGATGCCGGTTGGTTTTAAAAACGGCACCGATGGCAGCCTGGCGACGGCCATCAACGCCATGCGCGCCGCCGCCATGCCGCACCGCTTCGTCGGCATCAACCAGGCGGGCCAGGTTTGCCTGCTGCAAACGCAGGGCAACCCGGACGGGCACGTGATCCTGCGCGGCGGCAAAGCCCCGAACTACAGCCCGGCGGACGTGGCGCAGTGTGAAAAAGAGATGGAACAGGCGGGACTGCGCCCGGCACTGATGGTAGATTGCAGCCATGGTAATTCGAATAAAGATTACCGTCGCCAGCCTGCGGTTGCCGAATCCGTGGTCGCACAGATCAAAGATGGCAACCGTTCGATTATCGGTCTGATGATTGAGAGCAATATTCATGAAGGCAATCAATCATCTGAACAACCGCGCAGCGCCATGATGCACGGCGTCTCCGTGACGGATGCCTGCATCAGCTGGGAGACCACCGATGCGCTGCTGCGTGAGATCCATAAAGATTTAAACGGCCATCTGGCGACGCGTCTGGCTTAAGAGGGTAGTTATGGTTGCTGAATTGACCGCACTGCGCGATCAAATTGATGAAGTGGATAAGGCGCTGCTGGATCTGCTGGCGCGCCGCATGGCCCTGGTTGCCGAAGTCGGTGAGGTGAAAAGTAAATACGGCCTGCCGATCTACGTCCCGGAGCGCGAGGCCTCCATGCTGGCCTCCCGTCGCAAAGAGGCGCAGGCGCTGGGCGTTTCGCCGGATTTGATTGAGGATGTTCTGCGTCGCGTGATGCGGGAGTCCTATTCCAGTGAAAACGACAAGGGCTTCAAAACCCTCTGTCCGACCCTGCGTCCGGTGGTGATTGTCGGCGGTGCAGGACAGATGGGGCGCCTGTTTGAAAAAATGCTGACCCTTTCTGGCTATCAGGTGCGCATTCTGGAGAAAGAGGACTGGGCCCAGGCGCCGGAACTCATGAAAGATGCCGGAATGGTTATCGTCAGCGTGCCGATCCACGTGACGGAGCAGATCATCGGGAAGCTGCCTCCTTTACCGAAAGATTGCATCCTGGTGGATCTGGCCTCCGTCAAAAATGGTCCGCTACAGGCTATGCTGGCGGCGCATACGGGGCCAGTGCTGGGGCTTCACCCAATGTTTGGCCCGGACAGCGGCAGCCTGGCTAAGCAGGTGGTGGTTTACTGCGACGGTCGTCAGCCGGAAGCCTATCAGTGGTTCCTGGAACAGATTCAGGTATGGGGCGCACGGCTGCACCGCATCAGCGCGGTCGAGCACGATCAGAACATGGCGTTCATTCAGGCGCTGCGCCACTTCGCCACGTTTGCCTACGGGTTGCATCTGGCGGAAGAGAACGTGCAGCTGGAGCAACTGCTGGCGCTCTCTTCGCCGATCTATCGTCTGGAGCTGGCGATGGTTGGGCGCCTGTTTGCGCAGGATCCGCAGCTGTACGCCGACATTATTATGTCGTCGGGGAAAATAATCTGGCGCTGATCAAGCGCTACTACCAGCGCTTTGGCGAAGCCATTACGCTGCTGGAGCATGGCGACAAACAGGCGTTTATCGACAGCTTTCCGCAAGGTGGAGCACTGGTTTGGCGATTACGCGCAGCGTTTCCTGGTGGAGAGCCGCACGCTGTTGCGCCAGGCAAACGACAGTCGCCAGTAAAACGCGGGTGATGTAGTATACTGGTAGCCGCGAGGATGCCTTTTTGATTTACAGACGCGGGTCGACCGGCACCACGTTTTCGCTGGGATAGCAGCCCAGCACCTTCAGGGAGCGGGTGATCTCGCCCAGTTCGCGCAGCGCTTTCTGCATGGTCTCAGACTGCAGATTGGCCTGCACATCGAGGTAGAACATCTCTTCCCACGGGTTGCCGTGGATCGGGCGTGATTCCAGCTTGGTCATGATCAGGTTGTGATTACGCAGCACCAGCAGGGCTTCAACCAGCGCACCGGCCTGTTGGCCGGTGGCCATCAGCAGCGTGGTTTTGGCCGGTACCTGGTCAGACACATTGATTGCCTTGCGGGCCAGCACCACGAAGCGGGTAATGTTTTGCGTCTGGTTTGCCAGGTTGCGTTCCAGCACCTGTAAACCATACAGCGCGCCGCCCGCTTCGCTGCCGAGCGCCGCGACGGTGGGGGAATTAGCCTGCGCCACTTTTTCCATCGCCGCCGAGGTGCTTTCGGTGTACTCAATTTTCCAGTTCGGATAGCGGTTCAGGAACTGGCTGCACTGCTGGAACGGCTGCGGGTGGCTGTAGACGGTTTCGATCGTGTTCAGGTCCGTTGAACCGGAGACCAGCACGCAGTGATCGATAGGGATCGTCAGCTCGCCGACCAGCGACAGGCTGGTGTGCTGCAGCAAGTCGTAGACATCGTTGATGGCGCCGGAGCTGGTGTTTTCAATCGGCACCACGGCGTAATCCGCCTGGCCGGTCTCGACCTGGTTAAAAATGTCGGCAAACTTCGCGCAGCCGCTTTCAATAAATTCTTCGAAATGGCGAGCGGCATACTGACGTGCGGCCAGGTGAGAATAGGAGCCCTTTGGCCCGAGGAAAGCGATACGCGCAGAGTGCGGATTGGTTTTATTGAGATGCTGCTGGAGTAGCGCTTGCTGGGTCAGAACGGAGTCTTCGATGATGAGCTGGAACAACCGGGTGATGTAGTGGGCATCGAGGTGATGCGCTTTGCCGAGCTGAATGAGCCGTTCCAGCAGATCCCGCTCGCGGTCGATATCACGGACCGGACGATGGGAGTCCAGTTTGGCTTTACCCACTTCAACGGCAAGGGCGCGGCGTTCGGCCAGCAGCGCCAGCAGTTTCTCATCCAGCGCGCTGATTTTTACTCGCAGATCCAGTAACGGGTTTTCCGGTGTCATAGTGTTGCCTGTCTCATCTTATCGTTATCAATAAAAAAGGCCCCCCGGTGTGGGAGGCCTTGTTGTTCGTCTTCGCATTCTTTATCACACGACGAAACGCCTCCCGTTCAGGGGAAGGTAAAAAAGAATGCGAAGAAGAACGGCGTAAGTTTCATAAAGTCATCCTGTGATTGATACCGTTAAAGTACCCGTACTGTTTTCACCCTGTCAATAAAAAACAAAAAACGCGCCCGAAGGCGCGTTGGCGGTACACTCAATTTAAAGGATTACTCTTCTTCAACTTCTTCCGCGAAGCTGGCGTCTTTCACCGACGTTGTGGCGCGACGGGCTTCACCTTTGTGTTGCACTTTATTGAGCTGCCGTTCCAGCTTGTTGATCAAATCGTTAATAGCGGTGTACATATCCTCATGTTTTGCGCTGGCGACCAGATGGCCGTTTGGAGTATTGATAGTTGCGTCAGCGATAAAACCCTGCGGCTCTTTGGACAGGATGATATGTGGATTAATCAGATGTGTTTGCCATTTATCCAGTTTGGCGAGACGGTCTGCGACGTGCTGGCGGATTGCCGGAGTAATTTCCATTTGTTTACTGGTAATGTTCATTGTCATAAATTTTACCTCTTGTCTTTCCGTCTTGGTATTCCAGCATACCCGACCTAATGTCAAAATGTGTGATTTAGATCACGTTATTTTGTCGGTTTTTGTCAGGGAATCTTTTTTGTGAGGCAGGGCAGGAAGAGGTGAGATTTACCTTGTAGAAGGCATAAATTGGGGCCATATTTGACAGGATGTGTTGAGGCTAACGCGCTTCAGCGACGCTCAGAAACGAATAAAAAAACGGCAGCCTTCGGGCTGCCGTTTTGCATTGAGGCAAAATCAGGTGTTGCTGCTGTTCGCGGCGATGATTTTCGCCACTTTTTCAGCCTGAGCGGTCATCTGCATCTGACGGTAAGCATTTTCCATCAGCTTCAGGCCGTCGCGCGTTGCCTGAGTATCCGGGTAATCACGCAGCATACCTTCTACGCGGTTAACCACGGCAACCCATGCGCCACGGCGGGTATAATATTCCGCCACGGAGTATTCATATTTCGCCAGACGATCTTTCAGGAACACCAGACGTTTGGTGGCGTCGGTCACGTACTGGCTGTTCGGATAGCCGCGCACCAGCTTGGAGAAGTCATTGAAGGCATCACGCGCATGCTGCGGGTCACGGTCGGAACGATCCACGCCGAAGAAGCCCTGCAGCGCACTGTCGTCCAGCGCCATGTTGGTGAGGCCGCGCATGTACATCACGTAGTCGATGTTAGGATGAGTCGGGTTCAGACGCATGAAACGATCGATGGTTGCCTGAGCCAGCGGCAGATCGGCATTTTTATAGTAGGCGTAGATCAGATCCAACTGTACCTGCTGCGAATACGGACCAAATGGATAGCGATTATCCAACGCTTCCAGTTGCGTTATCGCCGCTTTCCAGTTACCGTCCTGCAGCTTTTGCTGTGCAGTCGCATAGATTTCATTCGGCGGATTGTCAGGGACCTCTTCCTTTGAACCGGAGCAGCCCACCAAAGCCAGGCTCAACGTGGCCGCTGCCACCAGATATTTCATGCGCGTCATGACGTTTTGACTTTCCTCAAAGTGTTATGTCCGGGAGAAACTCTGTCCTGCTCCCGATAAAGACCAGCTACAATAGCACACTATATTAAACGGCAAAGCCGTGAAAACCCAACGTTAAACGAAGAAGCTGTTTATGGCACAACGAGTAGAACTCACCGCAACAGTCTCCGAAAATCAGCTCGGTCAACGCTTAGATCAGGCTTTGGCCGAATTGTTCCCTGATTATTCGCGTTCACGCATAAAAGAATGGATCCTTGACCAGCGCGTGATGGTAAACGGCAAGATCTGGGACAAACCAAAAGAGAAAGTGTTAGGTGGGGAAGCTGTCGCCATCAATGCTGAAATCGAAGAGGAAATCCGCTTCGAGCCGCAGGATATCCCACTGGACATCGTCTATGAAGATGATGACATTCTGGTGATCAACAAACCGCGCGACCTGGTTGTTCACCCGGGCGCGGGTAACCCTGACGGTACGGTACTTAATGCGCTGCTCCATTATTATCCGCCGATCGCCGATGTGCCGCGCGCGGGCATCGTGCACCGTCTGGATAAAGACACCACCGGTCTGATGGTGGTGGCGAAAACCGTTCCTGCGCAGACCCGTCTGGTGGAGTCGCTGCAGCTGCGCGAAATCACCCGTGAATATGAAGCGGTAGCCATTGGGCATATGACCTCTGGCGGGACGGTAGAAGAGCCTATCAGCGCGTCACCCGACCAAGCGTACCCATATGTCGGTGCACCCGATGGGTAAACCGGCGGTGACGCACTATCGCATTATGGAGCACTTCCGTGTCCATACGCGCCTGCGCCTGCGTCTGGAAACCGGCCGTACTCACCAGATCCGCGTGCATATGGCCCACATTACCCATCCGCTGGTGGGCGATCAGCTCTACGGTGGCCGTCCGCGTCCGCCTAAGGGCGCTTCGGATGAGTTCATCAGCGTACTGCGCAAATTTGACCGTCAGGCGCTGCACGCGACCATGCTGCGTCTTTACCATCCTATCACCGGCATTCAGATGGAGTGGCATGCGCCTATCCCGCAGGATATGGTGGATCTTATTGACGCCATGCGTGCCGATTTCGAAGAACATAAGGATCAAGTGGACTGGTTATGACCAAACTGATTGTCCCGGAGTGGCCATTGCCTGCCGGCGTGGCTGCCTGCAGTTCAACCCGTATTGGCGGTGTTAGCCAGGGCGCGTGGGAGTCGTTGAACCTCGGCGCACACTGTGGCGACAACCTGGAACACGTGGAAGAGAACCGCAGGCGTCTGTTTGCTGCGGGGAACCTGCCGTCAAAACCGGTCTGGCTGGAACAGGTTCACGGCAAGGCGGTGCTGAAGTTGACGGGGGAACCCTATGCGGCAAACTGTGCTTTGCGTGCCTGATGCGGCAATACCCCGGGAACGCCGGCGTGGTGTGTGCCGTGATGACCGCCGATTGTCTGCCGGTGCTGTTCTGCAACCGTGCAGGCACCGAGGTGGCTGCAGCACACGCGGGCTGGCGTGGACTGTGTGAAGGCGTGCTGGAAGAAACCGTCGCCTGCTTTAAGGATGAGCCCGCCAATATTATGGCCTGGCTTGGCCCGGCCATTGGTCCTCGCGCTTTTGAAGTGGGGCCGGAGGTTCGCGAAGCCTTTATGGCGAAAGATGCCGCAGCCGATGCGGAGCTTTTCGCCCGGCCGGAGAGAAATATCTGGCCGATATCTACCAGCTTGCTCGCCAGCGCCTGAACAGCGTCGGCGTAACGCAGATCTTCGGCGGCGATCGCTGCACATTCACCGAAAAGGGTGATTTTTTCTCCTATCGCCGCGACAAGACCACCGGGCGTATGGCAAGTTTCATTTGGCTGATATAACCTAAAGAATCAAGACGATCCGGTACGTGCCGTTTTCTTTTCACATAATTCAGGTCATTAACCTTGAATAATTGAGGGATGACCTCATTTAATCTCCAGTAGCAAATTTGACCTGTTATGGGAGGAGTTATGCGTCTGGATCGTCTTACCAATAAATTCCAGCTTGCTCTCGCCGATGCCCAGTCCCTCGCACTGGGGCACGACAACCAATTTATCGAACCTCTTCATTTAATGAGCGCCCTGCTGAATCAGGAAGGGGGATCGGTACGTCCTTTATTAACGTCCGCTGGCATTAATGCTGGCCAGTTACGCACCGCTATCGATCAGGCGCTGAGCCGTTTACCGCAGGTCGAAGGGACCGGCGGCGACGTTCAGCCGTCGCAGGATCTGGTGCGCGTCCTGAACCTTTGCGACAAGCTGGCGCAAAAACGTGGGGACAACTTTATTTCGTCAGAGCTGTTTGTTCTGGCGGCGCTGGAATCACGCGGTACCTTGACCGACCTGCTGAAATCTGCCGGTGCGACCACCGCCAATGTGACTCAGGCGATTGAGCAAATGCGCGGAGGTGAAAGCGTGAACGATCAGGGAGCCGAAGACCAACGTCAGGCTTTGAAGAAATTCACCGTCGATCTGACCGAGCGTGCTGAGCAGGGCAAGCTTGACCCGGTGATCGGCCGTGACGAAGAGATCCGCCGTACCATTCAGGTACTGCAGCGTCGTACCAAGAACAACCCGGTGCTGATCGGTGAACCGGGCGTCGGTAAAACCGCCATCGTTGAAGGGCTGGCGCAGCGCATCGTCAACGGTGAAGTGCCGGAAGGGCTGAAAGGCCGGCGCGTACTGGCGCTGGACATGGGCGCGCTGGTGGCCGGTGCGAAATACCGCGGCGAGTTCGAAGAGCGCCTGAAAGGCGTGCTCAACGACCTGGCGAAGCAGGAAGGCAACGTCATCCTGTTTATCGACGAACTGCACACCATGGTCGGCGCCGGTAAGGCCGACGGCGCGATGGATGCCGGCAACATGCTGAAGCCGGCGCTGGCGCGCGGTGAACTGCACTGCGTCGGTGCCACCACGCTGGATGAGTACCGTCAGTACATTGAGAAAGATGCTGCGCTGGAACGTCGTTTCCAGAAAGTGTTTGTTGCTGAGCCGAGCGTGGAAGATACCATCGCGATCCTGCGTGGCCTGAAAGAGCGTTATGAACTGCACCACCATGTGCAGATCACCGACCCGGCCATCGTTGCGGCGGCGACGCTTTCGCATCGTTATATTGCCGACCGTCAGCTGCCGGATAAGGCGATCGACCTGATTGATGAAGCGGCGTCGAGCATTCGTATGCAGATTGACTCCAAGCCGGAAGAGCTGGACCGTCTCGACCGCCGCATCATTCAGCTCAAGCTGGAACAGCAGGCGCTGAAGAAAGAGTCTGATGAAGCCAGTAAGAAACGCCTGGATATGCTCAATGAGAAGAGCTGGACGATAAAGAGCGCCAGTATTCTGAGCTGGAAGAAGAGTGGAAAGCCGAGAAAGCCTCGCTTTCCGGCACGCAGACCATCAAAGCTGAACTCGAACAGGCAAAAATTGCCATGGAGCAGGCGCGCCGCGTGGGCGACCTGGGGCGGATGTCGGAACTGCAGTACGGCAAAATTCCTGAGCTGGAAAAACAGCTGGCGATCGCCACGCAGGCAGAAGGCAAAACGATGCGTCTGTTGCGTAATCGAGTGACGGATGCCGAGATCGCCGAAGTGCTGGCGCGCTGGACCGGTATTCCGGTGGCGCGCATGCTGGAAGGCGAGCGTGAAAAACTGCTGCGCATGGAGCAGGAGCTGCATAATCGGGTGATTGGTCAGGACGAAGCGGTTGAGGCGGTATCGAACGCTATTCGCCGTAGCCGTGCGGGGCTGTCCGATCCGAACCGCCCGATCGGTTCGTTCCTGTTCCTGGGGCCGACCGGGGTCGGTAAAACCGAGCTGTGCAAAGCGCTGGCTAACTTCATGTTCGACAGCGACGATGCGATGGTGCGTATCGACATGTCCGAGTTTATGGAGAAACACTCCGTCTCGCGTCTGGTCGGGGCGCCTCCAGGATATGTGGGTTATGAAGAAGGTGGGTACCTGACAGAAGCGGTGCGTCGTCGTCCTTATTCCGTCATCCTGCTGGATGAGGTGGAAAAAGCGCACCCGGATGTGTTCAACATCCTGCTTCAGGTGCTGGACGATGGTCGTCTGACCGACGGGCAGGGGAGAACGGTCGACTTCCGTAATACGGTTGTCATTATGACCTCGAACCTGGGTTCCGATTTGATTCAGGAACGTTTCGGTGAACTGGACTACAGCCATATGAAGGATTTGGTGCTGGGTGTGGTAAGCCATAACTTCCGTCCGGAGTTCATCAACCGTATTGATGAAGTGGTGGTATTCCATCCTCTGGGTGAGAAACACATTGCGTCGATTGCGCAGATCCAGCTGCAGCGTCTGTACAAACGTCTGGAAGAGCGTGGATATGAAATGCACATCTCCGACGAGGCGCTGAAGCTGCTGAGCGAGAATGGTTACGATCCGGTGTACGGTGCGCGTCCATTGAAACGCGCTATCCAGCAGCAGATCGAAAACCCGCTGGCGCAGCAGATCCTCTCCGGGGAGCTGATTCCAGGCAAAGTTATCCGTCTGGAAGCCAACGACGATCGCATTGTGGCAGTGCAGTGCAGTAAGCACAAGGCGTGACAAAAACGGGCCTCTTGCGGCTCGTTTTGTTTAAAATCCTTGTTTCGCAAAAATCAGGGTCTGGTTTTTGCAGACGCGT
>JBCNOY010000027.1:0-311706 GCA_039593615.1 Enterobacterales bacterium
TTTGTTCACCAGATTACGTCCGTGGATTTTGCGCTGGCAGGCGGCGGGGGGGGCGCGCGAGCGCGACGCGGAGAAACAGAATTTGCCTGGCGGCTTTAGCGCGGTGGTCCCACCTGACCCCATGCCGAACTCAGAAGTGAAACGCCGTAGCGCCGATGGTAGTGTGGGGTCTCCCCATGCGAGAGTAGGGAACTGCCAGGCATCAAATCAGTGAAGAAGCCCCGGACCGTAAGGGTGCGGGTTTTTTGCTTTTTTTTACGTCTGGCTTTCGCCTAATCCCTTAATCCTGCTGCAATGTGAATCTCTCCTTAAAACTCCATCTCTGTCACAATTTTGTTATCATTAACGAGGCAACAATCCCCTCGCGCCGTCCTCAGATGCTTTACTCATTGCTTTAGCGATGTTTTTCGCAAGGAGAATGAGGTAAAAGATGACAGAATTACATCAAAAATCGGCTCAGCCGGCTACAGCGACACCCGTCAGTACCGAAGAAGGGTATGGGCAATCATCAGCGCCTCTTCAGGGAATCTGGTTGAATGGTTCGACTTTTACGTCTACTCATTCTGTTCACTCTACTTTGCACATATTTTCTTCCCCTCCGGCAACACCACCACGCAGCTGCTACAAACGGCAGGAGTCTTCGCCGCAGGCTTCTTGATGCGACCCATCGGGGGTTGGCTGTTCGGCCGTATTGCGGATCGTCGCGGGCGTAAGGCCTCTAT
Source organism: Enterobacterales bacterium (assembly GCA_039593615.1). Classification (GTDB taxonomy): domain Bacteria; phylum Pseudomonadota; class Gammaproteobacteria; order Enterobacterales; family Enterobacteriaceae; genus Enterobacter. The sequence continues at coordinate 723 of JBCNOY010000027.1, forward strand.
GCTGATCTCGGTGTGCATGATGTGCTTTGGCTCGCTGGTGATCGCCTGCTTACCGGGATATGCATCGATTGGTACCTGGGCACCGGCGCTACTTTTGCTGGCCCGCTTATTCCAGGGATTATCGGTGGGCGGTGAATACGGTACCAGTGCAACCTACATGAGTGAAATTGCACTGGAAGGCCGTAAAGGTTTTTACGCCTCATTCCAGTACGTCACGCTGATTGGCGGTCAACTGCTGGCCATTCTTGTGGTGGTGATCCTGCAGCAAATTCTGACGGACGAACAACTTCACGCCTGGGGATGGCGGATCCCTTTCGCAATGGGCGCTGTACTGGCGGTCGTTGCACTTTGGCTACGCCGTCAGCTAGATGAAACCTCTCAGAAAGAGGTCAGGATGCTGAAGGAGGCGGGAACATTCAAAGGGTTATGGCGTAACCGTAAAGCTTTCCTGATGGTGCTGGGCTTCACCGCGGGCGGCTCTCTCAGTTTTTATACGTTCACCACCTATATGCAAAAATACCTGGTAAATACCACCGGCATGCACGCAAACGTCGCCAGCGTGGTCATGACCGTGGCACTGTTTGTCTTTATGCTCATACAGCCGATCGTCGGCGCGCTCTCGGATAAAATTGGCCGACGTACGTCGATGCTCATTTTTGGCGGATTGTCGGCATTATGTACCGTCCCCATTCTGACTGCGCTTCAGCATGTCTCTTCACCGTATGCTGCCTTTGCGCTGGTGATGGTGGCGATGGTGATTGTCAGTTTCTACACCTCCATCAGCGGGATACTGAAAGCCGAGATGTTCCCGGCGCAGGTCCGTGCGTTAGGGGTAGGGCTCTCTTATGCGGTCGCCAACGCGGTGTTTGGCGGATCGGCGGAGTACGTAGCGCTGTCGCTTAAATCATGGGGAAGCGAAACGACATTCTTCTGGTACGTAACGGGAATGGGGGCACTGGCGTTTGTTGTTTCCCTGATGCTGCATCGCAAAGGGAAAGGCATTCGACTTTAATACCGCGCCATCTGCCACACGGCATAGCCGGTCGTTGCGCCGGCGACATCCCAGGCGAAATCTTTCCAGCTCCAGCCGCTCCCTGCGGGGCGGCTATCCCACAGTTCTTTTGATGCCCCAAGACTTACTGAGAACATCAGCCCGATCGCCGCGCTACGATCCCGGCTGTATCCCTGATGCTGGGCATATTCATTACCAGCAGCGGACAACATTGCGGAAGCGAGAAAATGCTGTGCTTTATCCTGTCCGGACCAGCTATCGTTGGCCATATGGCTACAGCCACTCAGGAAAATGACACTCAGTAACAGAGGAATACGCATCAACGGGCCCCATAAAAAAGCCCTGCGGGTGACAGGGCCTGGACATTACAGAATACGGCTGATAAGTCGGTCGATACGGATACGACGTAAGCGGCGAATAAGCTTGCGAACTTTCACCGGATAATCGGCAATGCTCTGCAGTTCGCGGTAGTGATTCACCACGGTTGTATGGGTGCGAATCAGCTCCAGCTCGCGTTCACGTTGGGCGGCTAACTCATGCTGCGGGTCATGGATCAGGATAGCGTTTTCCAGATCCAGTCGCCACGCGCGCGGGTTCAGGTTGTTACCGGTCAGCAGCATCCACTCATCGTCGACCCACATGCCTTTCAGATGGTAGCTGTTGTCTTCATCTTTCCAGAGACGCACAACCAGCTGGTCAGTGTTGACGTAATACTGTAAGCGGCTCAGGAAACGGCGCAGGTTAATCTCATAGAGATAAGGCAGCGCACCGATGATTTTGAACGGCTGATCTTCCGGAATGAAGAAGTCGTTTGCCGTTTTATCACCCACGATGATTTCCACTTTTTTACCCTCGCGCAGCAGCTGAATGATATTACGCACCAGCACGGCAGGAAGGTTGAAGTACGGCGTACAGATGGTGAGTTTCTGCTCCGCGCACGGCATCAGATGGAAGATCGTTTTGTTCAGCAGGCTTGATTTGCCGAGCCCTACCAGCGGGGTAACGGATAACTCTTCGTTGTTCGCATCGCCCTGGAAATGATAGACCGCATCGCGCAGCTCCTGGCGGAAGGCGCGAACATCATTTTTGATTTCCGGGCTTTTAGGGCGCTCGGGATCGTCAAGACGATTAACACCACGGCCATGAACCAGATTTTTATCAACCCAGTTGAACATGATATCGGCCATCTGCGGATTACGGATCAGATGGTAACGGTCGTAGCGATATTTATCGAGCTGATGAAGGTAGACATCATTGAGACTGGCGCCGCTGTAAAGCACGCTGTCATCAATAATAAACCCTTTGAAATGAAGAACGCCGAGTGCTTCACGGGTATTCACCGGGACGCCATAAACAGGCACATCAACGCCAGGATTTTCCTGCGCCGTGCGGCAATACCAGTCAGCATTGGTGTTTGACGCGGCAGCGCCAATTCGGCCACGCTGGGCGCGATGCCAGTCTACCAGCACGCGAACATCCAGTTCCGGACGCTGACGTTTGGCTTCATAGAGCGCGTTCAGGATCGCGCGCCCGCCTTCATCCTGTTCAAGATACAGTGCCACAATGCAAATGCGTCGCGTGGCGCTGGCAATCTTTTCCAGAAGCGTCTCCCGAAAATGAGCGGGAGCGTAAAAGAACTCTACATCATCAACTGACTGAGAAATCTTCGGTAGTTGAGCAAGGTGTTGTTGATGTTTATTACGCTTAAATTTTGACAACATCACAGTGCGTTTCTTCTCTGTTCATTGAAGGGTTGTCTGTACTATGCAAACAACATAAGCGGACAATGATACCACCAGTCCCGTCCAAAGTGGGTAACATTTCCAGTAGCTTACTCGCGTTTGTCTGCTGATGACAGACTGAGGGACAAGGCAACAATACCTTCGTCCAGCTGAATATCAACGTCAAAACCAAGTTTTCGCGCCAGGGTCACCATACCGCGATTGTTAGGCATAGTAATGCCATTAAGGCGTAACAATCCGTGATCTCGCGTATAACTGATGAGTTTTTCCAGCAACCGTCTTCCCAGACCCAGGCCTTTAAGATCGGAGCGCACCAGAACCGCAAACTCCGCATCGACGTTATCCGGGTCAGAAATCGCACGCGTGACGCCGAGGATCTCATCACCCTTATCGGCGCGACGAACGGCAACAAACGCCATTTCTCGATCGTAGTCGATCTGGGTCATATTGGCTAAATCATCGTGGGTAAATTCGTTGATTTCGCTAAAATAGCGATAATAAAGATCCTCTTTCGTGACCTGAGAGATAAAGGCTCGCAGCTGGGGCTCATCTTCCGGCAGAATAGGGCGGAACAAGGCGCGTTCCCCATTTTTCATCTCAACCCACTCCTCCAGCTGCAGGGGATACGGGCGGATCGCCAGACGGCTCTCTCTGTCTCCTTCGAATGGCGCGATATCCAGGGTCACGTCCAGCGCCGTAAACTCATTGCCGGAGGCGAGCAGCGGATGAATGTCCAGCCGCTGGATCTCGGCACAATCCACAATCAGGTTAGAGACCTGCACCAGGAACTGACTTAGCCCGGCAATATCCAGCGGACGCAGCGCGCTCCGGCCGCGGATCTTTTTGCTTTTGATCGCCTGGATAACCAGATAACGCGCCAGGTTCATGTTCAGCGGCGGTAACGCCACCACGGCCTGCTCCTCCGGGCGCCACTCCACGCCGCCTTCACCCAGCATGATGAGCGGGCCGAAGACGGGATCGTGTTCGACCACCACCCGTAACTCCTGAGCGCCTGCGCGGTTAGCCATGCTTTGCACCAGCAAGCCGTGGATCCTGGCCTGTGGCCAGGCCATTTTGACCCGGTCAAAAATGGCATCTGCGGCCTGCTGCACCTCAGTCGCCGTACGCAGGTAGAGCATCACCCCCTGAACGTCAGACTTATGCGGAATATCCGGGGAGCGCAGCTTCAGGGCAACCGGATAGCCAATCTGCTCGGCAATATGCACGGCCTCAGCGCTGTCGCTGGCGATCCAGGTCGGCAGGGTCTGCATCCCGTAGCTGCCCAGAATGGGCTGGACTTCATGCGTATCCAGCGACGTTGCGCCTTCTTCGATTGCCTGCTGCAACAGCCGGTGAACGTCGACGGTATTGGCCGTCAGATTACCGGGCAACGCCGGCGTCTCGCGGAGCTGTTTCTGGTTGCGGCGATATTCCACCATGTGCATGAACGCGGTAATGGTGCCTTCCGGCGTGCGGTAGGTTGGAAGTCCGGCTTCGCTGAACAGACGTCGCGCCTCCTGCGAAGAAAACTCTCCGCACCAGTTGGTCAGCAGGGTGACATATTTGCCTCGTGGATGGTTGCGCACGGCCTCAATGAGCGCGCGCGCGCTTTCGCTGCCCGGCGCGACCGCGCTGGGGGAGTGGATAATCATCAGCGCATCGAAATCCTGGCTATCCAGCAAAATGGAAATTGCCTTGATATAGCGCTCGCTGCTGGCATCATCGCGCAAATCAAGCGGATTGCCGGGCGTCACGCTGGTCGGAAGCGCGTCTTTCAGGCGCTGTAGCGTCTCTTCACTCAGCGTTGCCAGCTTGCCGAAGCGCCGCCACAGCTCGTCCAGAGCGAGCGCGGCAGGGGCCGCACCGTTACTGACAATCATTAGCTTCTCACCGCGCAACGGGCGCATATGGCTTAACGTCTCAACGGCGGAAAAAAGCTCGTGCGTATCCTGCACCCGCAGCAAACCCGCGCGCTGAATGGCGGCGTCCCAGGCGGGATCCATGCCGGAATGCGAATGCAGCAGACGCTGTGCCGCAGGGCTGCGTCCGCTTTTGATCACCAGAATCGGCTTATTGCGCGACGCGCTTCGCGAGGCCGAGACAAAGCGCCGCGCGTCGCTGAGGTGTTCCAGATAAAGCAGGATGGCGCTGGTTTTGCCGTCGCGCGCCAGAAAATCCAGCAGGTCATCGACGTCGATATCCAGGCTGTCGCCCAGGGCGATGAAGTAGGAGAATCCCATTTCGCGCTGCTGCGCCCAGTCGAGAATGGTGTTCGATACTGCAGCCGACTGCGAGATAAACGCGAGTGCTTGCCTTTGCGGATCGGAACCGGAGAGAAGCTGGCATTCAGCCCCTGCCAGGGGGCGAGCAGGCCCAGACTGTTTGGCCCAAGAATGCGCATTTGATAGCGGCTGGCGCAGGCCAGCAGCTTCGGCTTTCTGTTCCGGCGGAGACGAGAGAATAATGCAGGTTTTACAGCCTTTCTTGCCGAGCGATTCCAGCAGTTCCAGGTTGCGTTTGGCGTTTGTGCACAGTACCGCCAGATCCGGCGCGAAAGGCAGGCTGGCTACATCAGGCCATGCCAGCACGCCCTGAACCGCCTTATACGCGGGCGTGACGGGCATGACGGGACCATTAAATCCCCCGGCCAGCAGGTTGCGCATCATCAGATAGCCAGCACGATCCGGTTTCATTGATGCGCCCATGACGGCAATGGATTTAGGACGAAGTAGCGCTTCTAACCCTCGCTGGCTCATGCAGGCCTCCTGTGAATGCAAGCGACCTGATGATTTTAAACGCTTTTGCGCCGGTTGCCGATTTGTCGATGTCAGGCTGCGAGCCAGCTTCAGAAATTATCTGCTTACGCGTGTATCGGATGGTGGGGTTTTCCCGCCAGATAGCGTTCCCGGAAACAGGAGAAATGGTTGCCCAGGGCCTGCGCCGCAGCGGTATCACCCGCCAGGTCCAGAAGCGCAATGGCCACTTCGGCGGTGCAGTATTGCCCGTCAGCATGCGCTTCACGCAGGCGGTAGGCGGAGACGCGGGACAGATCGACAGAAATCACCGGCAGCGCGTCGAGATACGGGCTTTTGCGAAACATTTTTCGCGCTTCGGTCCAGGTGCCGTCCAGCATAATAAACAGCGGCGGTTTGCCGTCGGTGGGCGGCGTCGAAAGCACCTGGCGATCGGCACCGGCATAGGACGCGGGAAACACCACCATCGGCTGATAGTCCGCCGTCTCCACCGCCGCCAGCAGCGCCGGCGTCGGGCTCGGTGCGGGACCACTGAAATGCCGCGGTATCCGGCAGAATATCGGCGATGAGGCGACCGGTATTGCTGGGTTTCATCGGCTCGGTATCGAACATGACCAGACAAAAACGGCTCTGGGCCGTACTCGGCGCCAGCGTCTCGCACAGGCAAACCTTCAGCGGCAGCAGGCAGCGCTGACAGCGGCGAATACGGTTTCCGCGGGCGAGAAACGGTCGGGTGGCGCGCGCAAGGCGTTCGGCGCGTAGTCGAAGAACAGCGTTATCAGTCATGGGGATTGCGCAATAAAAACGCCATTGTCGCAGAAGGGCGAAAACGGGGCACAGCGCGTGGCGGGTGGCCCTGGAGGATTACAGCGACTCGTTTAACCAGCTTTCAAAAGGCGCTTTTGGCACCGCACCGTTGAGCATATCGACCACTTCACCATTTTTGAACATCATAATGGTCGGGATGCTGCGAATGCGAAAACGGGCGCTCAGTTCAGGTTCGGCTTCGGTGTTGACTTTCACGAAGCGCACTTTGCCGCTGCGCTCTTCGGCCACGTCTTCGAAGATCGGCGCGAAGCTGACGGCACGGGCCGCACCATGGCGCCCAGAAATCGACCACGACAGGCAGATCGTCCTTCAGGAGTTTGTCCAGCGTAGCACCCGTCGCGTTAATGACCTCGCCATCAAACAATTCATGGCCGCAGCGTCCGCATTTCGCACCATCTTCCATCCGATCGTCCGGAATGCGGTTAAGAGCCTGACAGTTGGCACATACGGTATTCATAACTAACCTCTGATAAGAACCGTGGGGGAGCAGGGCGGTAGCGAATGCGGTTTCTGAGGGATATTTTTGTTGAATATTATCAATGAGCCTGTTTGAAACAACAATGCGTTTTATTCAATGAGAACAATAGTCACAGGCTTTTGTACGAAATTATGGCTATGCGCTGGCACATCGGGTAATCTGCGCGCTTCGCGCAGCGCTGGTGGAGAAAAGCATGAACGACGAATTGAAAAACAAAAGCGGCAAGGTCAAAGTGATGTATGTCCGCAGTGATGATGACTCTGATAAACGCACCCAAAATCCGCGTACCGGAAAAGGTGGCGGGCGTCCGGCGTCTTCTCGCCAGGCAGAGATCGTCGCTCTGGTCCTCGCAGCACCCGTAATAATGAAGAGAGCGGTCGTCCGCGCACCGCCCGTGGCGATGATGCCGGGCGTTCGCGTGGTCCGCGTGACGATCGCGCGCGCGGTCGTCGCAGCGATCGGGACGATCGCGGGCTTCACGTGATAACGCCTCCCCGTGGCGCACCGTTTCTCGTGCCCCTGGCGACGAAAGCCGGAAAAGGCCGATCACGGCGGTATCAGCGGTAAAAGCTTTATCGACCCGGAAGTGCTGCGCCGTCAGCGTGCGGAAGAGACCCGCGTGTACGGCGAAAACGCCTGCCAGGCGCTGTTCCAGAGCCGTCCTGAATGCATCGTCCGCGCCTGGTTTGTGCAGAGCGTCACCCCGCGCTTCAAAGAAGCGCTGCGCTGGATGGCGGCAAACCGCAAAGCCTACCACGTGGTGGATGATGCCGAGCTGGCCAAAGCGTCCGGTACCGAACACCACGGCGGCGTCTGCTTCCTGATCAAAAAACGCAACGGCACGACCGTGCAGCAGTGGGTCAGTCAGGCGGATGCCGATGACTGCGTGCTGGCGCTGGAAGATGTGGGCAACCCGCATAACCTGGGCGCAATGATGCGTAGCTGCGCGCACTTTGGCGTCAAAGGCGTGCTGTTGCAGGATGCCGCGCTGCTGGAATCCGGTGCCGCGATCCGTACTGCGGAAGGCGGAGCTGAGCACGTACAGCCGATCACCGGCGACAGCGTTGCTGGATGCCCTTGAGCAGTTCCGTAAAGCGGGTTATTCCATCGTGACCACCTCGAGCCATGCCGGTACGCCGCTGTTTAAAGCGACGCTGCCGCGCAAAATGGTGCTGGTGCTGGGTCAGGAACGTGATGGTCTGTCTGATGCGGCGCTCTCCAGCAGTGCGGATCTGAGCGTCTCTATTGGCGGGACCGGCAATGTGGAAAGCCTGAACGTATCCGTTGCGACCGGCGTTCTGCTGGCCGAGTGGTGGCGTCAGAATCAGGCGTAATCTGTTCTACGTCGGATAAAAAAACGGGCGCCCCAGGGCGCCCGTTTCGTTGTTATTGAAGCTTAGTGCGCGCCACCGCCGCCACCGCCGCCGGCGCCAAACGGCGGTCTGGCAAACCACACCAGCCCCAGCAGGACGATAAAGATCCCCGCCGATATCCAGAAAATCTCGTTGGCCGAGATAATCAGCCCCTGGTTGGTGATCTGCTGGGCAATCCAGCCGGACGCCTGCTGCTCCGTCATTCCCATCCCCTGCAGCTGGCTATACATCTGCTGAGAATTCGGGTTGTACGGGTTCACCGCTTCGGTCAGCTGCGCGTGGTGCATCGATTCGCGGTTCGTCCACAGGGTGGTGGTGATCGACGTACCGATGGAGCCCGCCAGCGTACGCGTGAAGTTCGACAGGCTCGACGCCGCCGCCATACGCTCGGGCGGCAAGCCGGACAGCGTGATGGTGGTCAGCGGCATAAAGAAGCAGGCCACCGCGAAGCCCTGAATAAACTGCGGCCACGCGGAGGCGCCAAAGTCCATTCCCGGTTCAAAGGTATACGCACGCCAGTAGAAGCACACCGCATACATGATGAAGCTGAAGGTCACCAGCCGGCGCATGTCGAGCTTATGGGCGAAGCGGCCAATGATCGGCGACAGCAGCACCGGGATCACCCCAACCGGCGCCGACGCCAGCCCCGCCCAGGTGGCGGTATAGCCGTACACCTCCTGCAACAGCTGCGGCAGCAGAACAATCGCGCCGAAGTAGAGCATGTAGGCCAGGCTGATACACAGACAGCCGATGGTGAAGTTTCGCGACTTAAACAGCGACAGATCGACTATCGGGTTGTCGTCCGTCAGCTCCCAGACCATCAGGGACGGTCAGCGACACCACCGCGACAATGGTCAGCATGATGATTTCGGTCGAGTTGAACCAGTCCAGCTCTTTGCCCCGGTCGAGCATGACCTGCAGACTACCGATGCCCACGATCAGCAGCGCCAGCCCGACGGTGTCGATCGGGCTGATCTCGGTTTTGGTTTCGCGCCCGCGCAGCGTCTGCAGCGTCAGCATCACCACGACGGCGCCAATCGGTACGTTGATGAAGAAGATCCAGCCCCAGTGGTAGTTATCGCTGATGTAGCCGCCGAGGATCGGCCCGCAGATCGGCGCGACGATAACGGTCATCGACCACAGCGCCAGCGCCATCGGAGCGTTTGGCGGGCGGGTAGTTGTTCAGCAGCAAACTCTGCGACAGCGGGATCAGCGGCCCGGCGACCACCCCCTGAATCACGCGGAAGAAGATCAGCATCGTCAGGCTGTTGGACATGCCGCACGCCCAGGAGGCCAGGGCGAACAGCACCGTGGACCAGAGGAACAGCTTCACTTCACCGACGCGCTTTGCCAGCCAGCCGGTAATCGGAATGGAGATGGCGTTTGCCACCCCAAACGAGGTAATGACCCAGGTCCCCTGGCTCAGCGACGAGCCAAGGTTACCGGCGATGGTCGGGATCGCCACGTTTGCGATGGTGGAGTCCAGCACCTGCATGAATGTCGCCAGCGACAGCGCAATGGTCATAATGACCAGCTGCGCGCCTTCCAGCGGTTTTTGCGGCTTTTGCTGTTGCATAACGCTCACCTTCGGATTAACCGGCGTTTGCCTTCACGATGTCATCGATCAGCTTGTTGACCGGATCGAGGCTAATTTCACGGGCGTTACTTTCATAAGCCGGGCTGCTACGCACCTGGCTTGCCAGGATCTGACCGTCGCGGTTGGCGGTGTCAACCGTCACCAGCGTTGACAGGCCGATACGCAGCGGGTGATCCGCCAGCTGTTTGGCATCCAGTTCGATACGCACGGGCAGACGCTGTACGACTTTGATCCAGTTACCGGTGGCGTTCTGCGCAGGCAGCAGGGAGAAGGCGCTGCCGGTCCCCATATCCAGACCGACCACTTTGCCGGTGTACTTCACGTCATCGCCGTAGATGTCGCTGACCACCGTCGCGGTCTGGCCGATACGCATATGGGCAAGCTGCGTCTCTTTAAAGTTGGCGTCAACCCACAGGTTGATCGGCCGGCACCACCGCCATCAGCGGCGTGGTGGGGGTGATCTGCGCCCCGACCTGCACGCTGCGACGCGAGACATAGCCGGTCATCGGGCTGACGATTTTGGTACGCTGCAGCGCCAGCCAGGCATTGCGCACTTCGGTCGCCGCCTGCTGAACGGCGGGCTGGTTTTCCAGGCTGGTGCCCAGCACCATCGCCTGGTTGGCGTTGTACTGCTGAATGGCCACATCCAGCTGGGCCTGCGCGCTGGCGACGGCATCGCGGGCGTGCTGCAGCTCTTCGCGGCCAATCAGGTTGGCGGTGCCGAGCGGCACGCGGCGGTTCAGATCGCTCTGCGCCTGCGCCAGTGCGGTTTTCTGCACGTCGATGTTGGCCTGCAACTGCTTGCTGTTGATCATCAGCTGGCGGGTCTGACGGACGCTGGTGGCCAGCGCGGTCTGCGCTTTTTCAAACGCCTGCTGGGCATCGGTTGGATCGAGCGTCACCAGCACATCGCCTTTTTTCACAAAGTCGGTATTGTCAGCCCAGACTTTCGTCACGCTGCCGGACACCTGCGCCATAATTTGCACCTGGTTCCCTGCCACGTAGGCGTCGTCGGTTTCTTCGGCATGACGCAGTACCAAAAACCAATAGATCCCATATGCCACGGCAATAATGATAAAGAGCAAGGTCAACAGAAGAAGGGCGCTCTTACGTTTGCCTTTCTTGTTGGCCGGTTGCTGCGGGGTTGTGCTCTCCGCATTTGCGCTCATTGTTGTTCTCCACGATCTTCTTATTTAGTCGACATCTGTTGAGCCATCGACACGGTCGCCCGAGTCGAAAAGGCCAGCAGTGTGCACGTGCTGGCCTGATGGGTTTTCTTATAGCGATTTCGGAATGGGTGAGTGTGTCGCGTTCGTGCGTTAGCGCGTCAGGGAACGGCGAGAACGGCGCCGTCTTCATCCATCTGGTCCAGACGGGTGAGCAGCTTGCGAGTGATGTGCTCAAGCTGGTCGCGCTCGGCGGTGCTGAGGGCAGACCAGAGTTTGTGCAGGCAATTGTGCTGAGGTGGCAGCACCTCGCGCAGGAACTGGTGACCTTTATCGGTCAGTTGCAGATGCAGGCAGCGGCGATCGTTGTCGCTTTCACGGCGCTCAATCCAGCCACGCTTTTCCAGTTCATCGGCAATTCGGGTCGCATTGGTACGGGAGGAGCCCAGCGCGCAGCTCAGCTCGGAAGGCTGAATGCTGTGGTTTTCCTGAGACTCCAGCGTAATCAACGCCATAAACAACGTCTCGTTAATCCCCTGAGCTTTCAGCATTTTATTACGGTTTTCCAGCAGCTTACCCTGCATGTGCATGCACAGGCGGGTCAGCAGGATCTCCTGGAACGGGAAGTCCTCATGGCGACTGGCGCGGAATTTAAGCATTTGTTCAATGGGCGTAAACGAACTATCCATTTGGGCATAACCTCATTAATTACAGCCGATATAGTAACGATAGTGACAGATTAAGCGTAAGTCAATTATTTTCCGCCTGCGATTGTATGCACCGTCAAATCACTGTCAGCACCAGAAAGCGCCGGGTAAGTCCGTGACCCGGTGAGCACAGAAAGCGTAGGGTGCGGTACGCCGCTGACGAGCCGCTGTGCAGGCATAAGGCCGCGATCGTCATGCAATTCATGCTAAGCGTAAACCTTCACCACATTGAAAATTTCGCGATAAATAATAACGTTAGGTGAATAACTGAGTGAGGGCCTCTTAACACCCTAAGAGGCCAACGCAATGTAAAACTTAATGAATCATTGTATCGCGTCACCAACTTTGCATTGATCTTTACGTTTTCTAAACACTTTTCCCGGCCGGCTTTGCTGGAGTAAATCAATGGGTTAATCGACAAGGCACCGGTTAGTCCGGGTAACGCGCCAGCACCAGCGGCGTGATGAATTCCGTTCGTCGTCTGCCGTATAACCGGCATGTGGCAGGGTGAATGCCACCGATAACGCAGACTCATCCTGGCGCGACGGACCCGATGCGGGCGGCGGAAAGGAGACATAGCTGGTGGGAAAAGCGGGTAAATAATCATATGTGGGTAATAGTAACCCAAAAAATTATTTCAATGTTGTGCTTCACTTAGCAGGACGTACCAGTGCGCTATAGCGCACGCTTCGCTTACTGACGGGGCGGGAGGGCGGAAAATGGCGGCACCACGTGGCTGAGACGAGGTGCCGCGTGGGGGGCGGGGGTGTGTGGGGGGGGGGGGGGGGGGGGTTATTTCTGCGCCGCCATGGCGTCTTTTTACCCAGCCGTCAAACTGCTGCTGGTGGGCTTTGATCCAGCCGTCGACGTGGCCTTTGACATCCGCTTCAGAGGCTTTACCCGCATGCATCATCGCGTTCTGGGCGTTGATGTCCGCCAGCGGCAGCTTCATCACCGAGAACAGCTTCGCCGCCGCCGGGTTTTTCTCCGCCCAGGCTTTGTTGGCCACGATATGCATGGTGTTCACCGGGAAGCCGTAGTTCATGCCGTTCGGCAGTTTGGTGTCGATATCTTTCTGCTCGCCCGGCAGGGAGGAGAACGGCACCTGCAGCCACACCACGTCTTTCCCCGGCTTCAGCACGTCGCTCACCCAGTACGGCGTCCAGGTGTAGTAGATCACCGGTTTACCCTCTTTGAAGCGGGCAATGGTGTCGGCCATCATCGCCGAATAGTTGCCGTGGCTCACGTCGACCGTTTTCGCCAGATCGAAGGCCTTGTTCTGGTGGTTAATCACCGCTTCACAGCCCCAGCCCGGCGAGCAGCCCATCATGTCGGCCTTGCCGTCGCCGTTGGTGTCGAACAGTTTGGCGATCTTCGGATCCTTCAGCTGTTCGATGTTGGTGATGTGGTACTGTTCGGCGGTTTTCTTGTCGATCAGATAACCCTGCGCCGCGCCGGTGACAAAGGTGCCTTCGCGGTAGAATTTCTTGTCGCCGCCGGCGGCGGCATACATGTCGTCGTGCAGCGGCTGCCAGTTCACGGCGGTAAAGGTGGCGTCACCGGAGGCAATCGAGGTGTAGCCCACGTTGTAATCCACTTCGCTCGGCGTGTTAACCGTGTAGCCCAGTTTTTCCAGCGCGCGGCTGACGATCAGGGTCTGGAAGCTCTCTTCCGAAATGGTGCTCTGCACCGGCTGCACGGTAATGCCTTTGCCCGGCAGGTCTGCCGCGAACGTGCTGGTGGAGACAAGGGTGGCAAACGCTGTGGCAAAAAGACGTTATGTCGCATCGTTGTTCCTTATTTTCACGTGTGACGTCGGAGACGGGCGACCGCAGCGGGTCGCCCAAAGAAATCAGGCTTTTTTGGTGAATGGGCGGGTGAGTAACCCGACAGGGCCGGTGGTATACCAGCGACGGTTGCCGCGACTGCGTGAATCGCGACCGACGGCCTGGGTCAGGCGGTCAAGAATAATGGCGAGGATCACGATCCCGACGCCGCCGACGGTGGCCAGCCCCATGTCGAGACGGCCAATGCCGCGCAGCACCATCTGGCCCAGACCGCCAACGGCGATCATCGAGGCAATCACCACCATCGACAGGGCCAGCATCAGCGTCTGGTTAACGCCCGCCATGATGGTCGGCATGGCCAGCGGGAGCTGAACCTTAAACAGCATCTGGCGCGGGCTGGCGCCGAACGAGCGTGACGCTTCGATCAGGTCCGCAGGCACCTGGTTGATCCCGAGAATGGTCAGACGAATAATCGGCGGCAGGGCGAAGATAATGGTCACCACCACGCCCGGCACGTTGCCGATGCCGAACAGCATGACAATCGGCACCAGATAGACGAACGCCGGGGTGGTCTGCATTGCATCCAGCAGCGGACGGATAATCTTCGCCGCCCGCGGGCTGCGCGCCAGCCAGATCCCCATCGGCAGGCCGATGACGATGCAGAAGAGCAGGGCGGTCAGCACCAGCGCCAGGGTGATCATCGCCTGCGACCAGGCGCCAATCGCGCCGATGGCAATCAGCGAAATCAGCGTGGCGACCCCCATCGCCGGCGCTGCCAAACTGCCAGGCGATCAGCGAGAACAGGATAATCGCCACCGGCGCCGGCATGCCCAGCATCAGCTGCTGGAAGCCGTTCAGGATGTAATCCACCGGGATGCGGATCCCCTGGAACACCGGGCGGAAGTGCGTCACCACCCAGTCGATCCCCTCCGTGACCCAGCTGTCCAGCGGGATCAGCGTTTTATGGAACGGATCCATGATGTTGAAGTGTTCTGGCGCAGGCGCGGGGGCGCTGTTCAGCCAGTCGCTGCCGCGCCGCCGCCGTCGGCAGGGCTGGCGCCGGACGCCGGCGGCGTGGAACCCCAGGCGTCGGCGGCGCTGGCGCTGCTGTCAGCCGGCGTGCTGCTACCGTCGCGGCCACGGCGCGGGCGCGGCGGCGCGGGGTGGTGCGCTGGTCTGGCTGGCGCTATCCCACGGGTTATTTTGATCAGCCATTGTTTGCCCCCTCGCGATCTAAAGCCTGCAGCAGCATCCGTTTTGAGATGATGCCGACGTACTGTTGTTCCTCACCCACCACCGGCACGGCGCAGGGCGCCTGCCCGACGTGAGAGAGCAACTCGCTGAGCGGCGTTTCGGCGTCCACGGCAAGCGGAGCGTCAATCAACGCCGCATCGAGCCCCTGGTTTTCGGTGAGCGCCGTTTTCAGAGAGTCGATGGAGACAACGCCGACAAATTTATTGCCGCGTTCAACCACATAACCGTATTCACGGTCTTCGTCCTGCAGCAGCTTCAGCGCCGAGCGCGGGCCGAAGCCTGGGGTTTTACGAATAATGCCGTTTGGCGTTCGACGGGCAATATCTTTGGCGCTAAAGACCTGGCTAATATCCACGCCGCGGAAGAAGGTGCGCACATAATCATTCGCCGGATTATTGAGTATTTCATCCGGCGTGCCGACCTGCACCACTTCACCGTTTTGCATAATGGCAATACGGTCGCCAATACGCATGGCTTCATCCAGATCGTGGGAAATAAAGACAATGGTTCGCTGATGTTTAGCCTGTAATTTTACCAGCTCATCCTGCATCTCGGTGCGAATTAACGGATCGAGGGCGGAGAAGGCTTCGTCCATTAATAAAATGTCTGGATTAATGGCTAATGCGCGGGCTAATCCCACGCGCTGACGCATACCGCCGGAAAGTTCATCCGGGTACGCATGCGCATAATTTTCCAGCCCGACCTGACGCAGGGCATCAAGGGCTTTTTCCTGACGTTCCTGCAGCAGGCGTGCCGGCTAATTCCATGCCGAAGGCGGTATTATCCAGCACCGTCATGTGCGGCATCAGCGCGAATGACTGGAATACCATCGCAATCTTCTTTCTGCGCACCTCGCGAAGCTCGGCGTCTGATATTCTGGCGATATCCACGCCGTCAATCAGCACCTGTCCGCGGGTGGGTTCAATCAGGCGATTGAGAAGGCGAACCATAGTGGATTTACCCGAACCGGATAATCCCATGATGACAAAAATCTCGCCTTCTTCAATGGCCAGACTGGCGTCTTTAACGCCAAGCGATAGCCCGGTTTTTTCCAGAATTTGCTCTTTCGTAAGGCCTTTTTCAATATATTTGAATGCGCGCTGCGGGTGCTCGCCAAATACTTTATAAAGATTTTTCACTTCTAATTTAATTGCCATGCAATAGAGAGTGTCCTGTTATTTGTTTATGCCGATATGATTACCATGGTAAATTGTTAACGGGCATAACCCTAACATACTGAGAATCTGAGACAACCCTGGGTTTGCTTATGACGTGAATTTTCAGGGAAGCGAAACGGCTGAATTTCCCATGAGTAAAGGGCTGAGCGTGATCTGAATTTTTCTCAATTTTTTGCTGTGGCTCAGGAGAATTTCGCCTGAATCGGGTGATTCAGGCGAATATGACGCAGAAATGACAGTGTAGTTGCTTTGTAAATATTAGAGAGGAAATTGTTGGGTTTATATTAAATTAACGAACGTTAACGTTCATTAAAAATCCCAGTCTTCATCCTCAGTTTCCACCGCTTTGCCCATCACGTACGATGAACCCGACCCGGAGAAGAAATCGTGGTTTTCGTCGGCGTTGGGCGACAGCGCGGACAGAATCGCCGGGTTCACCTCCGCCATCTCCGGCGGGAACAGCGCCTCGTAACCCAGGTTCATCAGCGCCTTGTTGGCGTTGTAGGCAGAGGAAGGCCTTCACGTCTTCCGCCCAGCCGGTACGCCGGCGTAGAGCTCTTCGGTGTAGCTCAGCTCGTTGTCGTACAGATCCATCAGCAAATCGAGCGCAAACCCTTTGAGCTCCTCGCGCCGCGCGTCGTCGACTTTTTCCAGCCCTTTCTGGTACTTATAGCCGATGTAATACCCGTGCACCGCTTCATCGCGAATGATGAGCCGAATCAGATCGGCGGTGTTGGTGAGCTTGCCCCGGCTCGACCAGTACATGGGCAGCCAGAAGCCGGAATAGAAGAGGAAGGATTCCAGAAACACGCTGGCGATCTTCTTCTTCAGCGGCTCGTCGTCCCGATAATACGTCAGCACCAGCTCCGCCTTTCTCTGTAGTGACTCGCTCGCTTCACTCCATGCGTAGGCCGCGTCCACGTCTTTGGTCTGGCACAGCGTGGAGAAAATCGAACTGTAGGAGCGGGCGTGCACCGCCTCCATAAAGCTGATGTTCGACATCACCGCCTCTTCGTGCGGCGTCAGCGCGTCACTCATCAGAGCCGGTGCGCCGACGGTATTTTGAATGGTGTCGAGCAGCGTCAGGCCGGTAAAGACGCGGATCGTCAGCTGCTGCTCGGCGTGGCTCAGGGTTTGCCAGGCCGGAATATCGTTGGAGAGCGGGACCTTTTCCGGCAGCCAGAAGTTGCTGGTCAGGCGGTTCCATACCTCCAGGTCTTTATCGTCCTGGATTTTGTTCCAGTTAACGGCACTCACGCGTGACAGTTTCATCCTTTCTCCTTACAGCGCGCAGGACACGCAGCCTTCAATTTCGGTGCCTTCCAGCGCAAGCTGGCGCAGGCGAATGTAGTAGAGCGTTTTGATGCCTTTCTTCCAGGCGTAGATCTGCGCTTTGTTGATATCCCGCGTGGTGGCGGTATCCGGGAAGAACAGCGTCAGCGACAGCCCCTGATCCACGTGTTTCGTCGCCTCGGCGTAGGTATCGATGATTTTTTCCGGGCCGATCTCATACGCATCCTGGTACAGCGCCAGGTTTTCATTGGTCATAAACGGGGCCGGGTAGTAAACGCGCCCGGTTTTGCCTTCTTTGCGGATTTCAATTTTCGACACGATCGGGTGAATGCTCGACGTGGCGTGGTTGATGTAGGAGATCGAACCGGTCGGCGGTACCGCCTGCAGGTTCTGGTTGTAGATGCCGTAGCGCATCACCGCCTCACGCAGCTGCTGCCACATCTCGCGCGGGTCGGCAGGGCGATCCCGGCAGCGAGCAAACAGTTCGCGCACTTTTTCGGTTTTCGGCTGCCAGTCGCCTTCAAGATACTGGCTGAAATACGCTCCGCTGGCGTAGCGGGACTGCTCAAAGCCCGTCAAAATGCTGGTTGCGCTCGCGCGCCAGCATCATCGAGGTGTGCAGCGCGTGCCAGGTGACGGTGTAGAAATAGAGGTTGGTGAAGTCCAGCCCTTCCGGACTGCCGTAGGCGATGCCCTCCCGCGCCAGATAGCCGTGCAGGTTCATCTGCCCCAGCCCGATGGCGTGCGACGCGAGCGTTGCCCGCCTCGATGGACGGCACGCTGCGGATGTGGCTCATGTCCGACACCGCCGTCAGCCCGCGAATGGCGGTTTCCATCGTGCGGCCAAAGTCCGGGTGAATCCATGGTGTGGGCGATATTCAGCGACCCGAGGTTGCAGGAGATATCTTTGCCGATCTCCGCGATAGTTCAGGTCCTCGTCATACGGCGCTGGCGCTGTTGACCTGCAAAATCTCCGAGCACAGGTTGCTCATGTTGATGCGCCCGGCAATCGGGTTCGCGCGGTTCACCGTATCCTCAAACATGATGTACGGATAGCCGGACTCAAACTGAATCTCCGCAAGCGTCTGGAAGAAATCGCGGGCGTTGATGTATTTTTTGCGGATGCGCTCGTCGGCCACCAGCTCGTCGTACAGCTCGCTGATGGCCACGTCGCCAAAAGCTTTGCCGTAGATTCGCTCAACGTCATACGGCGAGAAGAGCGCCATCTCGGCATTCTCTTTGGCCAGCTTGAAGGTGATATCCGGGATCACCACGCCCAGCGACAGGGTTTTGATGCGGATCTTTTCGTCGGCGTTTTCGCGTTTGGTATCGAGGAAACGCAGAATGTCCGGATGGTGCGCATGCAGGTAAACCGCGCCCGCGCCCTGGCGCGCGCCAAGCTGGTTGGCGTAGGAGAACGCATCTTCCAGCATCTTCATCACCGGGATCACGCCGGAGGACTGGTTTTCGATGCGCTTGATCGGCGCGCCCGCTTCGCGCAGGTTGGAGAGCAGAAACGCCACGCCGCCGCCGCGTTTGGAAAGCTGCAGCGCCGAGTTCACCGCGCGGCCAATCGACTCCATATTGTCTTCGATACGCAGCAGGAAGCAGGAGACCAGCTCGCCGCGCTGGGCTTTGCCGCAGTTGAGGAAGGTTGGCGTGGCGGGCTGGAAGCGGCCGGAGAGGATCTCGTCGGCCAGCTGTTGCCGCGCCAGCGCTTCATCGCCCTGCGCCAGCGTCAGCGCGACCATGCACGACGCGATCTTCAAAGCTTTCTAGATAGCGTTTGCCGTCGAAGGTTTTCAGCGTGTAGCTGGTGTAGAACTTCCACGCGCCAAGGAAGGTCTGGAAACGAAAGCCGCTGGCGTGGGCGCGTTCAAACAGCTTCACGACGAAGGCGCGTTCGTAGCGGGTCAGCACGCGCGCATCGTAGTAGCCTTCGTTAACCAGATAGTCCAGACGTTCATTCCGTGCTTGTCAAAGGTCACGCTGTTGGGCCGCACGTGGGCGGCAAAAAAGGCGTCCACCGCCTCACGGTCTTTATCAAACTGAATGCGTCCCTCCCGGTCATAGAGGTTAAGCATCGCGTTTAATGCGTGGTAATCCGGCGTCGCCTGCATTACCCGTTCTGCGGTTGTCGTTGCCAAAATTCGTTCACTCCTTTACGCACGTTGTCGATGTCCTGCTGTGTCCCCATCAGCTCAAAACGATAGAGATACGGCACGCCGCATTTTTGAGAGATGACATCTCCGGCGCGGCCAAAGGCGTCGCCGAAATTGCGATTCCCCGCCGCAATGACGCCGCGGATCAGCTCCCGGTTATGCGGATCGTTGAGAAAGCGGATCACCTGGCGAGGCACTGCGCCCGCCGTGCCGCCGCCGCCATAGCTGGGCACCACCAGAATGTAAGGTTCCTCTACCCGGATCCGCTCCCGCTCGTTGAGCGGAATGCGCACCGCAGGCAGCCCGACGCGCTCGATAAAACGGAGCGTGTTTTCCGAGCTGCTGGAGAAATAGACCAGTGGAAACATTGCTTTATCCCCCGACGGCAGCGAGCTGGCGCAGGCCGGCGATTTTGTCGGGACGGAAGCCGCTCCAGTGGTCGTTGTGCGTCATCACCACGGGCACCTGGCGATAGCCAAGCGATTTGAGCTGGTCGATGGCTTCCGGTTGGGTATCGAGGTTAATCAGCTGATAGTCGATGCCACTGCGATCCATGGCATTTTTGGTGGCGTCACACTGGACACACTGGCTCTTAGTGTAAATAATAATGCGCATGATTCGTATTTCCCTCTGGTTGTGGTCAGGTTGCGAGATACGAAGCAAAAACCCTTTTGCTGCGAACGTCGTCCCTGCTGACATCTGGTAGCGAGTTGATGTGTTGAATACTAGATGTAGTGGTATTGGTGGTCAAGCCCACCAGATATAGTGTTTTGTGATTTAAGCAGTCGGAATAGGGCGAATACCAGCGATGGTGCGCCCTGGCGCAGGGAAAAAATTTTTGTAAAGGGTTTTGCGGCAATTTTAACCAGCCTGACAGCAGCCGCATCGGCGCGCTAATGCGGAGTAACGCGCAAAAAAAAAGCCCCGCATACGCGAGGCTCCTGATGATTTTTAGCGATTTAGCGGCGTGACATCAGCAGCGCGCCCAGCACCAGACCCACGGCGGCACCGACACCCACGCCGTACCAAGGTTTGTCATGCACGTAGGCATCCACCTGATAACCCGCATCGCGCGCGGCCTGAGTCACGCGGTTGCCACTGCCGTTCAGTTTAGCGCGCGTCTGTTTCAGCAGGGCCTGCGCCTGGCTGCGTGCGCTATCCACTTCATCTTTGGCTTCGCTGCCGTAAGATTTCAGTAAGGCTTCCAGCGAATCGGCCAGTTCGTTTACATCCTGATTGATATCAATGTCATCGTTTTTGCTGGTTCGATTAAACATTTTTCGCTCCCTTTGACTTAAAACGTAATACTAAGTGTAGACGAAACGTGACTAAACGCAGCCGTGTGCCAGGCTTTAGGGAAATTCCGAATGTCCTGTGCTGTCGTGCTGATGTAAGGTTGCGGGGCTGTGAGAAGAGAGGAGCAAGCATGTATTTACGTCCGGATGAGGTAGCGCGCGTACTGGAAAAAGCAGGATTCGAAATGGACGTCCTGACACCCAAAACTTATGGTTATCGCCGTGGCGAAAACTACGTCTATGTGAATCGCGAAGCCCGCATGGGGCGCACAGCGTTGATCATTCATCCCACCCTGAAAGAAAAAAGTCAGCATTTCGCTGAACCCGCATCAGAGATGAAAACCTGCGACCACTACACGCAGTTCCCTCTCTACCTGATGGGGGATTCGCAGGAGCACTACGGTATTCCCCACGGTTTTAGCTCGCGCATGGCGCTGGAGCGTTATCTGCAGGGCGTCTTCGGCGCCTGACTGGTGTGCCCCGTTGCGGCGGGGCCGCACACGCTTTCCCAATCCTTACCCTTTCCCACGTTGCAAATTGCCGCGCGGATGCGTATAACTCTGTGTCCATATAGAAGTTTAGACGTCCATATGGATATACAGAATGCAAACTGAACCGACGCCTTCGCAGGCAAACTTCAAGCGCAGCATGAAGGCGCGGCACCTGGTGATGCTCTCGCTGGGCGGCGTGATTGGCACCGGGTTGTTTTTCAATACCGGCTACATCATTTCCACCACCGGGGCGGCGGGCACGCTGCTGGCCTACCTGATCGGCGCGCTGGTGGTCTGGCTGGTGATGCAGTGTCTGGGCGAGCTGTCCGTGGCGATGCCGGAAACCGGCGCGTTCCACGTCTATGCCGCGCGCTATCTTGGCCCGGCGACGGGCTACACCGTGGCGTGGCTCTACTGGCTCACCTGGACGGTGGCGCTCGGCTCGAGCTTTACCGCCGCGGGCTTCTGCATGCAGTACTGGTTCCCGCAGGTGCCCGTCTGGGCGTGGTGCGTGGTCTTCTGCGCGGTGATTTTTGGCCTGAACGTCATCTCAACGCGCTTCTTTGCGGAAGGCGAATTCTGGTTCTCCCTGGTGAAAGTCATCACCATCATCGCCTTCATTATTCTTGGCGGCGCGGCGGTCTTTGGCTTTATCCCGATGCAGGACGGTTCACCCGCGCCGGGCTTAAGCAACATCACCGCCGAGGGCTGGTTCCCGCACGGCGGCCTGCCGATCCTGATGACCATGGTGGCGGTGAACTTTGCCTTCTCCGGTACCGAGCTCATCGGCATCGCGGCGGGCGAAACGGAAAATCCGCACAAGGTGATTCCGGTTGCGATCCGCACCACCATTGCGCGCCTGATTATCTTCTTTATCGGCACCGTGTTTGTGCTGGCGGCGCTGATCCCGATGGAGCAGGCGGGCGTCGTAAAAAGCCCGTTCGTGCTGGTGTTTGAAAAGATCGGCATTCCTTACGCGGCGGATATCTTCAACTTCGTGATCCTGACCGCGATCCTCTCGGCGGCGAACTCCGGCCTGTACGCCTCGGGGCGCATGCTGTGGTCGCTGTCTAATGAGAAAACGCTGCCGCGCTGCTTTGCCCGCGTCAACCGGCGCGGCATTCCGCAGCTGGCCATCACCGTCAGTATGCTCGGCGGCGTGCTGGCGCTGTTCTCCAGCGTGATGGCGCCGGACACGGTGTTTGTCGCGCTCTCGGCGATTTCCGGCTTTGCGGTGGTGGCGGTGTGGATCAGCATTTGCGCGTCGCACTTCGTGTTCCGTCGTCGCCATCTGCAGGCGGGCAATGCGCCGCAGCAGCTGGCGTACCGCGCGCCCTGCTATCCGCTGGTGCCGATCCTCGGATTTACCCTGTGCCTGCTGGCCTGCATCGGGCTGGCGTTTGACCCGTCCCAGCGCATTGCCCTATGGTGCGGGATTCCGTTTGTCGCCCTGTTCTGCTACGCTGCTTATTATCTGACGCAAAAACGCCAACACGCTTTCAACGCTAAGGAGCCCGAACATGTCGCATAACCCCATCGCTGCGGCCCTGACCCACACTGATACCCTTATTCTGGATGGCGCGCTGGCGACGGAGCTGGAAGCGCGCGGCTGTAATCTGGCCGATACGCTGTGGTCTGCCAAAGTGCTGATGGAAAACCCCGAGCTGATTTATCCGCGAGGTGCATCTATGACTACTTCGCCGCCGGCGCTCACGTGGCGATCACCGCCAGCTATCAGGCGACGCCTGCGGGCTTTGCCGCCCGCGGCCTGGATAGCGGCCAGGCCAGCGCGCTGATTCGCCAGAGCGTGACGCTGGCCCAGCGCGCGCGCGACGATTACCGTGTTGCTTCTGGCAGTGGGGCACCGCTGCTGGTGGCCGGATCGGTTGGTCCTTATGGCGCTTATCTGGCCGACGGCGCGGAATATCGCGGCGACTACGCCTTACCGGCTGCTGAAATGAAGGATTTCCACCGTCCGCGCGTGGCGGCGCTGCTGGAGGCGGGCGTGGATCTGCTGGCCTGCGAAACGCTGCCGTCGTTTGGTGAAATTCAGGCGCTGATTAGCCTGCTGGCGGAGTTCCCGCACAGCAGCGCGTGGTTCTCCTTCACGCTGCGCGACTGCGCAACACCTGAGCGACGGCACGCCGCTGAGCAAGGTGGCGGAAGTCATCAATGCCGCGCCACAGGTGGTCGCTGTCGGCCTCAACTGCGTGGCGCTGGAGAGCGTGACGCCGGCGCTGCAAACGCTACAGGCGCTGACGGACAAGCCGCTGCTGGTCTATCCTAACTCCGGCGAGCAGTATGATGCTGTCAGCAAAAGCTGGCACTCAGCGCCGTCTGGCTGCACGCTGCACGATAAGTTCCCTGAGTGGCAACAGGCGGGCGCACGGCTGATTGGCGGCTGCTGTCGCACCACGCCACAGGATATCGCGGCGATTGCCGCCTGTTGTCAACCGTAATAAAGCGCAGAAAAGCGCCACTGATAGCGCGATTGAGGCGGGTGAAAAGGCAGAGAGGGCAGTTTAGACTGTCCTTTCTGATTCTGAAGCGGACCTGCTATGAACCTGCGACATCTTCTTCCCGCCTGTGCGCTGCTGCTGAGCGGCTGTGCCACCATTGTCGGCACCGAAACGCAACCGGTAAAAATTGACTCTGTGCCGCAGGGCGCGCGTTTCACCGTGCAGGATGAAACCGGCCGCGCGGTGGCGCAGGGCTATACGCCGCAGACGGTGGATCTGGCGAAATCCAATGGCACCTATTTCGGTAAGAAACATTATCAGGTGATGCTGGAGAGTCCGGGCTATGTACCGCTGACGCTGCCCATCGAAGCCAGTGCCAACCTGTGGTACGTGCTGGGCAATATTCCGCTGCTCGGTTTCCCTGGCTGGCTAGTGGTCGATCCGTTCTATGGCGGTATGTATGACCTGAAGCCAGCGCACCCGCAGCCGCATCTCAACGTGGTCGGCGCGCGCGGCGGTTAATTTGCACGGATGCGTAGCGGCGCGATTTATCGCGCTTAGTTAAATACGCGCAATAAATTGCGCCGCTACGGTTCGTGCCGAGGGTTATTATTGCGCGGTAGGCTTCACCATCGCATTACCGGATTTATGCTGCGCCAGGTACTGCTGCTGGAAAATGCACATGCGGATGGTGTTGCGGTACTCGCCGTTGATGAAAAACTCGTGCTTCAGCACGCCTTCCACCTCGAAACCGAGCTTGGTGTAGATATGAATCGCCTTCTCGTTCTCCTGATCGACAATCAGATACAGCTTGTAGAGATTGAGCACCGAAAAGCCGTAATCCATCGCCAGCTTTGCCGCCCTGCTGGCTAAGCCCTTGCCCTGATGCGCCGGGTCGATGATGATCTGAAACTCCGCCCGGCGATGCACGTGGTTGATCTCCACCAGCTCGACCAGCCCGGCTTTTTGCCCGTCGTGTTCCACCACAAAGCGCCGCTCGGTCTGATCGTGGATGTGCTTATCATACAGGTCGGAAAGCTCCACAAACGCTTCGTACGGCTCTTCAAACCAGTAGCGCATTACGCTGGCATTGTTATCCAGCTGATGGACAAAGTGCAGATCTTCCCGCTCCAGCGGACGTAATTTTACCGTCATACGGTGTTCCTTTAGATGACTGAATGGCTGTTGGGCAGCGGCGCAATCTGCCTTCGGGATAAACCGCGCCGCGTTGCGCTCATGCCATGCTAACCAACAATCCGGCCCTGCGCCATGCGCGCGGCGAACGATCGCACATGTGGTCAATCACGTCCGCATCGTGGCTGACCAGCACCATAGTCAGATCGCCCGCCTGTTTCAGCTCGTTGAGCAGGTTGAGGATCTCCGCCTGCACCGACATGTCCAACGCCGAAGTCGGTTCATCCAGCAACAGCAGCTTCGGCCGCAGCAACAATGCGCGTACGATCGCCACGCGCTGCCGCTGGCCGCCCGACAGCTGATGCGGGTAGCGATCCAGCAGGCGCGGATCCAACCCCACCTGGCGAAAGCCCGCGCTGATTTTACGTTCGATGTCGCTTTCCTTCAGCAGCTTGAGCGGCTCCGACAGCGTACGCAAAAGCCGGTGTTTGGGGTGTAGCGAAGCATAGGGATCTTGAAACACCATTTGCACCTCGCGCCGCAGTTCGCCGGTAAACGCCTGCCCCGGCTGCAGCCGCCGCCCCAGCAACTCAAAGTTGCCCTGCCAGCTTCCGTTCAGCCCGGCCAGCACCCACAGCAAAGAGGACTTGCCGCAGCCGGAAGGCCCAACCAGCCCGAAACACTCGCCCGATTCGATGCGCAGGTTAACCTCATGCACCACGGTGCGCAGTTCGTAGCCCTGGCGGTGACTGACGCTCAGGTTCTCCAGTGCAATCACGCTCATTTCAACGTCTCCAACAGCGCGCGATCCAGCACCGGCAGCGGTTTGCCGCGCGTCTCGCGGCTCGGCCGACACGCCCACAGCGTGCGGGTATAAGGGTGCGTGGCCTGCGCCAGCTCTGCCGCCGGCAGCTGATCCAACAGCTCACCTTTGTACATCACCAGTACCCGCTCGCAGTGGTGCGCCACCTGCTGCAAATCGTGGCTGATCAGGATCAGCCCCATATTGCGTTGCGCCACCAGATTGTCTATCAGCTGCAGCACCTGATCACGCATCTGGTGATCCAGCGCCGAAGTCGGTTCGTCGGCAATCAACAGCTGCGGATCGTTGATCAGCGCAATGGCCAGCATCACCCGCTGCCCCATGCCGCCGGAGAGCTGATGCGGATAGCGGCGGCACAGCGCCGCCGGATCGGGCAAGCCCACCGCCGCCAGCATCTCCAGCACTTTTTCACGCCGCTCGGCGCGACTCAGCTTTGCATGCAGCACCAGCGGCTCCTCCACCTGACGGCCGATCGGCTGATTGGGATTCAGCGCATGCTTGGGATCTTGCATCACCATCGCCACCCGGTCGCCGCGCAGCCGGCTCCACTGGCGCTCGCTCAGGCGCAGGGCGTCTTCGCCGGCCACCTGCAGCCGGTCAGGCCTGCAGCTGCAGCTGCGGGCGGCAGCAGCCCCATCAGCGCACGCGCGGTCAACGACTTGCCGGAGCCGGACTCACCGACCAGCGCCAGCCGCTCCCGCCCCATGCTGAACGAAATATTCTTCACCAGCGCCACCGGCTGTAGCCCCGGCACGCCGATCGCCAGGCGTTCGACGTTCAATAAGGTGTTATCAGTGCCCATGACGAGGATCCATTTTGTCGCGCAGGCCATCGCCCAGCAGGTTAAACGCCAGGCTGGCGAACAGGATCGCCCCGCCCGGCGCGGCGGCGACCCACCATTGGTCGAAAATCACTTTACTGCCTTCGGCCACCATCGAGCCCCATTCGGCGGTCGGCGGCGCGACGCCCATGCCGAGGAACCCCAGACCGGCAGCGGACAGGATGATGCCCCCCAGACTCAGCGCCGCGCGCACCACCGCACTCGGCAGGCACAGCGGTAAAATATGGCCGACCATCAGCCGCAGCCCGTTGATGCCCTGCATGCGCGCCGCCGCCAGATAGTCGCTGCGGCGCAGCGCCAGGGTTTCGGCCCGCGCCTGGCGGGCAAAGGCCGGCCAGCTGGTCAATGCCAGCGCCAGCGCGCCGTTCATCAGCCCCGGCCCCATGACCGCCACAAACGCCAGCGCGATCACCAGGCTCGGCAGCGACAAGAAAATGTCGGTCAGGCGCATCAAAATGCGCTCTACCCAGCCGCCAAGATAACCGGCGCCAATGCCGACCAGCAGGCCGATGGGTATGGTCAACACCAGAATCAGCGACACCAGAATCAGCGTCGGCCGCGCGCCGTAAATCACGCGGGAGAGCAAATCGCGGCCGAAGCCGTCGGTGCCCAGCCAATGTGCGGCGGAAGGCGGCAATAGCCGCAGCTCGATATGCTGCAGATTGGGATCGAAAGGCGCCAGCCACGGGGCCAGCAGCGCGGTGACGATCAAAATCGCCACCAGTGCACGATCACCAGCGTCAGGCCGATGGTCAGGCGACGGCCGCGGCGGTAACCGACGACCGGCTCGCTTTGCGGTTCGTGTTCAGAGAGATATTGGCTCATCGGGTTCGCGGATCCACTAAATAGGTCAAGGCGTCGGCCAGCGCATTCAACAGCACGAAACAGGTGCCGATCAGCAACGTGGCGCCGAGGATCGCCGGCGTGTCAGCAGCAAACAGCGCCGAGGTCAGATAACGCCCGACGCCGGGCCAGGCGAACACCGTTTCGGTCAATACCGCCCCTTCCAGCAGGCTGGCATAGGAGAGAGACAGTACGGTGATCAGCGTGCCCAGTACGTTGGGCAACACATGGCGCAGCAGAATGCGCAGGCGCCCGGCCCCCTTGGAACGCGCCAGCGTCACGTATTCCTTGTTGCACTCTTCCAGCATCGCCGCGCGCAGCAATCGGGTAATGCCCGCCATCGACAGCAGCGCCAACGCCACGACCGGCAGCCACAGGTGGCCGATGGCGTTGTAGAACATTTCGCGATCGCCGGACAGCCAGCTGTCGATCAACACGAAACCGCTGCGCGGCTCCATGCTGTACAAGTAGATGTCGTCAAGCCGCCCCGGCCCCGCCGACCAGTGCAGCGTGGCATAGAACAGCAGCAGCCCGAGCAGGCTCAGCCAGAAAATCGGCACCGAATAACCGATCAGCGACAGCAGACGCGCCGCGTTATCCAGCCAGCTGCCCGGCCTGAGCACCGCCAGAAACGCCAGCGTAATGCCGCCGAGGGCGCCGAGGATAATGGCGCAGGTGGCCAGCTCCACCGTCGCCGGGAAGGTACGCAGCAGATCGCTCAACACCGGCTGGGCGGTGATGCGCGAAATGCCCAAATCGCCGTGTGCCAGGTGCACCAGATAACGCCAAAACTGCACCGGCAACGGCTGATCCAATCCCAGCTCGTGCCGCACCTGCGCATAGGTGGCTTCACTGGCGTGATCGCCCGCCACCTGCAGCGCCGGATCGATCGGCGCCAGGTGCGACAGCATGAAGGTGAACAGCAGCAGGCCAAGCAACGTCAGCGCCAGCGACAGCGCGCCGCCGAGCAGCCGCCCGCCCCAGCGCCAATACCGCCGGGCCGCCCCGGCGCTGGCGGACAGTTCAGCGGCCATTACTTGCTGACCTTGCTGTAGAACACCATGTCAGGGTTGATGCCCTGCACATAGCCCTTGAGGTTGTCACGCACCGCGATCAGGCTGCGCGCCTGCAGGCCGATGACGAACGGCGAGCTTTGCTGCACCTGTTTTTGCAGTTGCTGGTAGTCGGCCATCCGTTTGGCGGTGTCGTTTTCCGCGATGGCGGCCAGCGTCAGCTTGCTCAGCGCCGGGATCTGCCAGTTGGCGCGCCAGGCCAGCGTCTTGCTGCCGTCTTCCGGGTTGTAGGCGAAGGCTGCGGCATTGGTGTTAGGGTCGAAATAATCCGGCCCCCAGGAGGTCAGCGTCGCATCGTAGTTAAGCGCTTTCACCTTGGTAGAGACCTGCGAACTGATGCCCGGCACCAGTTCCACCTTCACGCCGCCCTGGGCAAAGCTGGCCTGCAGCGCCTGGGCGATATCCAGGTACGGCGGCTGGTTGTTGACGTCCAGACGGAAACTGACGTTGCTGAGCCCCGCTTTGGCCAGTATCTCTTTGGCTTTTTGCGGATTGAAGCTGTACGGCTGATCCTTGAGCGCCCCCAGATAACCGTCCGGCAGGAATGCCTGATGGCTCTGGAACTGCCCTTTCAGCAGATCGTCGGCGATGCCTTTGTAATCGAACAGCCAGCGCGCCGCCTCCCAGAACGCCGGATTGCCGAGCGCCGGTGACGCCTTGGCGTTGAACTGCAGGAAATAAAGCGAAGCGTAAGGAATCGCCAGGGGTTTGACGCCCGGCTTGCCCTTTAAGGCCGCCATCTGGTCTGCCCCCAGGTTGCGCGCGATATCGGCATCGCCCTGCTCGATCAGCAAGCGGCGCGCGGCCGGATCGGGCACGTTTTTGATCAGGATGGTTTTCAGCGTCGGCGCCCCTTCCGGCGAGCCTGGGTTGGCGTCCAGCACCACCACTTCGTGCGGCACATAGGTGCGGATTTTATAAGGGCCGCTGCCGGCGGAGTGGCTGTTCAACCATTGGTGCCCCAGATCGTCGCCCTGCTGGTGCGCCAGCGCCTCTTTGGCGTCGACGATCGACGATACCGGCGCCGACAGCAGGCTGAGCACGAAGGCCGGGCTGACGTTTTCACTCCAGCTGATTTTTACCTGGTGGTCATCCACCTTGCTCAGGTGTTGCTCCACGTTCTTCGCGTTCCAGCCCAGCTGCGTCAGGATAAACGACGGCTCCAGATTCAGTTTCACCACCCGCGAAAGCGAAAAGATCACGTCTTCCGGCCGCAGCGGATTGCCACTGGCGAACCTGGCGTCCGGGCGCAGGCTGAAAGTCAGGCTGCGATTGTCGGCGCCGGCCTGCCAGCTGCTGGCCAATGTCGGTTTCAGATCGATAGGGTTGTGCGGATCGGACTGGATCAGACGCTGATACAGGCTGTTGAACGACTGCACCGTGGTCAACTCAAATCCCTGGGCCGGGTCAAAGCTGACCACGTCATCGATAGACTGCGCGATCACCAGCGTATCTTTTGGCGTGGCGGCCTGCGCGGAGAAGGCGGCTACCAGCGACAGCGCCAGCAGTGAGGGAATGATTTTTTTCATGTTGTTTCCTTGCCTTAAAAAAGTAACGCGAGTTTACGAGAGCGCTACAGTGAAGAATAGTCAATTTATGGCTATGCATATGCCGTAAGGTTCTAAGCGGTGCGCTTCAGTTATAAGCAAGAGGGCGTAACGCGATCGGATTAATCTAATGCACCTTATATCCGCACGCATTATCAACCAAATCGCAACGAAAATTAAATCAACCTGAACCCCAGAATAATTAACTTTACTTCGCTTTTCGCCCTCCTATAATAGCCGCAACTTCACACAGGAGAATTCAGTTGGACAGTCACCCTTATCGATGGCAATACAAGGCAAGCTGACGCGCGAATTCTTTTGTCGCTGCTTGCCAACATGGCGGGCAGCAATCCTCACCTGTTTCTGATGATTGTTCCCTGATAATGACACCATAGCGGGCTGATGCCCGTGGGAATAGCATCATGCACATGATTTTAAACGCACTTTTTCCTCCGCCTCGATGCGCGCGCTGATCTTCAGCGTGCTAAGCTTCCCTGCGCGTTAAGCCGCTTCAGGCTGCTGCTGCGCGCAGCGTTATCCAGGATTATGTTATTTCACTCGTTATTCAGCGAGCGACTTTCTTCGCCCATTATTTCCGGGAGGTAATATGGAAATTCCCGACAGGTTATTTTTAATTTAATCCGGTCACGCCGTGACAATTAATGTTTTCGACTTGTGCGCCTGGCGCGCAGGGATCGTTATTGCCGTAAAAAAATAAACGAGGAGTGTCATCATGACTGACATGAAACTCAACCAGGAAAAAAAAAGCCTGGAACACCGTGCGTCCGGCACGTCAGAAAACCGCACGCTATCTGATTGAAGACGAAGCCGCTTTTACCGCCGACGAAACGCTGCTGCGCCTGCGCAGCGATGCGCTGGGGCTGGTCGAACGCGAAGCGGAAGCGCGGCTGCAGATTTATGGTCGCAATCAGGTGGAGCATGATAAAGCGCCACCGGCGCTGGTGCAGCTGATTCAGGCTTTCAATAATCCGTTCATCTATGTGCTGCTGGCGCTGGCGCTGGTGAGCTTTTTCACCGACTACTGGATGCCGCTGCGCCATGGCGAGGAGACCGATCTGACCGGTGTCATCATCATTGTGACGATGGTAACGCTCAGCGGTTTGCTGCGCTTCTGGCAGGAGTTTCGCACCAACAAAGCGGCACAGGCGCTGAAATCGATGGTGCGCACCACCGCCACCGTGCTGCGCCGGGAATCGGTACAGCAGGCGCCGCAGAAACAGGAAGTGGACATCACCAGCCTGGTGCCCGGCGACATCATTTATCTCTCTGCGGGCGATTTGGTGCCAGCCGATGTGCGGCTGCTCGACTCACGCGATCTGTTTATCAGCCAGGCAATTCTGACCGGCGAATCGCTGCCGGTGGAGAAATATGATGTCACCGGCCACGTGGCCAGCAAGCAGGCCAGCGCCAGCGACAAAGATGCATCGTTGCTGGAACTGGGCAGCGTATGCCTTATGGGCACTAATGTCTCCAGCGGCAGCGCCAAAGCGGTGGTGGTGGCGACCGGCGGGGAAACTTACTTCGGCAGCCTGGCGAAATCGATTGTTGGTAACCGCACACAAACCGCTTTCGATCGCGGCGTGAACAGCGTCAGCTGGCTGCTGATTCGCTTCATGCTGGTGATGGTGCCGGTGGTGCTGCTGATTAACGGCCTGACCAAAGGCGACTGGCTGGATGCTTCGCTGTTCGCGCTGGCGGTGGCGGTGGGACTGACACCGGAAATGCTGCCGATGATTGTCAGCTCGAATCTGGCCAAAGGGGCGATTGCCATGTCGCGCCGAAAAGTGATCGTCAAACGCCTGAACGCGATCCAGAACCTCGGCGCCATGGACATTCTGTGTACCGACAAAACCGGCACGCTGACACAGGACAACATTATCCTCGAGCACCATCTCGATTGTGCCGGGGTAGAGAATTCGCGCGTCCTGATGCTGAGCTGGCTCAACAGCCATTACCAGAGCGGCACGCCTAACCTGATGGATCGCGCCATCCTGCGCTACGGCAAAGGACGCATCAGCGCGGACATGAGCGACTACTACAGCAAAGTGGATGAGCTGCCGTTTGATTTTGTGCGTCGGCGCGTTTCAGTGGTGGTGCGTGACCGCCGCCTCAACCAGCAGATGCTGATCTGTAAGGGCGCGGTCGAGGAGATGCTGAGCATTGCCAGCGCCGAACGCGAAGGCAAACTGATTCAGCCGCTCAATGAGACCCGTCGCGCGGAGCTGCTGGCGCTGGCGCATCAGTACAATCAGCAGGGCTTCCGCGTGCTGCTGGTGGCCAGCCGCGCGCTGGCGGAGCCGGGCCTGCAACAGGCGCTGAGCGTCGCGGATGAACAGGGGCTGACCATCGAAGGGTTGCTGACCTTCCTCGATCCGCCGAAGGAGAGTGCGGCGAAGGCGATTACCGCGCTGAACGAGAACGGCGTAACGGTCAAAGTGCTGACCGGCGATAATCCAGTGGTGACGGCGCGCATCTGTCAGCAGGTGGGCATCGACTGTGGCGAGATCCTCACCGGCGAGGCGATTGCGGCGATGAGCGATGAGCAGCTGGCGCAGGCCGCGGCGCGCAGCTCGGTGTTTGCCAAACTGACGCCGCTGCAGAAGTCACGCATTCTGCGTGCGCTGCAGCAGCAGGGCCACACGGTGGGTTTTCTCGGTGACGGCATCAATGATGCGCCAGCGCTGCGTGACGCCGATGTGGGGATCTCGGTCGACAGCGCGGCGGATATCGCCAAAGAGTCTTCTGACATCATCCTGCTGGAAAAGGATTTAATGGTGCTGGAAGAGGGCGTGATGAAGGGGCGCGAGACGTTCGGCAACATCATCAAGTACCTGAACATGACCGCCAGTTCCAACTTCGGCAATGTGTTCTCGGTGCTGGTGGCGAGCGCGTTCATTCCGTTCCTGCCGATGCTGGCGATTCACCTGCTGATTCAGAACCTGATGTACGATCTGTCACAGCTGGCGCTGCCGTGGGACAAAATGGATCGCGAGTTCCTGCGCAAACCACGCAAATGGGACGCGCGCAACATCAAACGCTTTATGCTGTGGATTGGGCCAACGTCGTCAATTTTTGACATCACCACCTTTGCGCTAATGTGGTACGTGTTCGCGGCGAATACCCCAGCGATGCAGTCGCTGTTCCAGTCCGGCTGGTTTGTGGAAGGGCTGCTGTCGCAGACGCTGGTGGTGCACATGCTGCGCACGCGTAAGATTCCGTTTATCCAGAGCCGCGCGGCGCTGCCGGTGCTGCTGACCACCGCCTGCGTAATGATTGCCGGCATTCTGCTGCCGTTCTCGCCGCTCGGCGCGATGGTCGGCCTGGTGCCGCTGCCATGGAGCTATTTCCCGTGGCTGCTGGCCACGCTGCTCGGCTACTGCCTGGTGGCGCAGGGCATGAAAACGCTGTACATCAAGCGCTTTGGCCAGTGGTTCTGAGTGCAGGAGGCGCGATGAAGCAACGCAACCTGGATAAAACGGTGTGCCACCTGCTGATAATTATGGTGGTCATCGTCGTGCTAACGTTAGTGTTCCGGTAAGGACAACAGGGCAGGGTATCCTGCCCTTTTTCGTGGCACACCAACCAGCGAGAGACAGATGAGCCAACAACAGCGAGCATTGATTATTGGGGCGTCAAAAGGCATTGGCCTGGCCGTGGTGCAGCAACTACTGCAGGCGGGCTGGCAGGTGACCGCCACCTACCGTTCCACGGCGGTTTCGTTTCAGCATCCGCAATTGCAGTGGCTGGCGCTGGATATCACCGATGGCGCGCAGCGTGACGCGCTGGTCCGGCAGCTCGGCGACGCACCCTTTGATTGCATCCTGATTAACGCCGGGATTCTCGGTCCGCACGCATCGCAGCTGCGCGACGTGGACGATGCGCAGCTTAGCGAGCTGTTCTTTACCAATGCGGTGGCGCCGGTGCGTCTGGCGGAGAACCTGCTGCCGCTGCTGCGCGATAAACAGAGCGTGCTGGGCCTGACAACGTCGCGTCTCGCCAGCCTCAACGAGAACCGTGACGCGGCGATGCCGTTCTACTCAGCCAGCAAAGCGGCGCTGAATATGCTGAGCCGCGCGCTGGCGACGCAGATGCACCAGCAGGGCAGCACGCTGCTGTCACTGCATCCGGGCTGGGTAAAAACGGATATGGGCGGTGAGGGGGCGGATATCACCGTCACCGAGAGTGCGCAGGGCATGGTCACGCAACTGCAGCAGTTTAGCGGGCGTGGCGGCCATCATTACGTGGATTACCGCGGCCAGCTGCTGAACTGGTAATGCTTAGCCTGCTGGTTAGCGCCAGCAGTTTTTTTTCTTACTCGTCCGGCGAATAGTACTGCACGCCGATTTCGATACGTTCGCGACCGCTCGCCACGCGGTGGCGGTTGGTATCGCGCAGCGAATAGATGCAGCCGCAATACTCCTGCTGATAGAAGCGCTCGCGCTTGCTTATCTCGATCATGCGCGACGAACCGCCACCTTTACGCCAGTTAAACTCCCAGTACAGCATATCCGGATAGCGCGCCGCCGCGCGTACGCCGCAGTCGTTGATTTGCTGCATATTCTTCCAGCGCGAAATGCCGAGTGAACTGGTGATCACCGGGAAGCCGTGTTCATGCGCGTACAGCGCGGTGCGCTCGAAGCGCATGTCGAAACACATGGTGCAGCGCACGCCGCGCTCCGGCTCCCACTCCATGCCACGCGCGCGCTCAAACCAGTTGTCTTTGTCGTAATCGGCATCAACAAAAGGCACGCCAAACTGCTCGGCAAAGCGGATGTTCTCCTCTTTGCGCAGCTCGTACTCTTTCAGCGGATGGATGTTCGGGTTGTAGAAGAAGATGGTGTAATCGATGCCGGAAGCCAGCATCGCTTCCATCACTTCTCCCGAGCAGGGAGCGCAGCAGGAGTGCAGCAGCACTTTATTATGGCCATTGGGCAAGGGCAGCGGCTGGCGTTGAAATGTATCGGACATAAAGTTAATTAATGGTTAAGGGCGATGCGGCAAGTGTAGGGGCAAAGGCCGGCCGATGCAAAGCGTCGGTGGCGTTTCAGGGAAGGGGCCTGTGGTACTGCGTGGTACCCGCTCGCCGGGGATGCTTAGCGGCGCGATTGATCGCTTAATACATTGCGCCGCTTGCAGGGTCAATGACCCACCTTCGCGCATCACTGCGCAGGCTGCGCGAGGTCAGGTCTCGTCGTGAATAGTGGTTGACGCACCGTTCTGCTGCACCGAACGGATGCCGTTTTCCGCCGCCTGTTTTGAGCTGTACATCTCGCTGGTGGCAATGGTTTCGCCGTTGCTGGCTTTAAGCACAAACCAGTATTTCTGCGACAATGCTGTATCACTTTTTCTCAGTACGTAATATCCCATGTGCTTTCTCCTTGTGCCGGCACCCGATGGCCGGTTCGCTTACTATTCGCGCAGCCTGCTCATTAATCAATCACTGATTAGGAATTTGCCCGAATCCAGGAGCGGGATCGCAGCGTTTTGTATCAATCCGGTTGCTGGCAGGCACAAAAAAGGCCGCATCGCGGCCTTTTGGGAAAAATAGTTAGCGCTATTACTCAGAGACTTTCTTCTTCAGATCGCTGGCACCTTCTTTGGTTTTGTTCCAGCCTTTCTGCGCGCCTTCTTTGGTGGCGTCCCAACCTTTTTCAGTACCTTCTTTGGTGCTGTTCCAGGCTTTCTGCGAGTTTTCGCTCGCTTTGTTGGTCAGGCTATCGCTTTTGCCTTCGGCAGCATGTTTGGCTTTGAGCTGCTGCTCTTCACCCTGATGCTGTGCCTGATGCAGTTTCTCTTTCGCTGTATTGGCGCCCGCTTTGGCGTCAGCGACGGTTTCATCGGTTGCGTGTGTGGCGGCAAACGCCGTAGAAGTCAGAAGAATGGCGGATAACGCAATAATCGTCTTTTTCATAATATATTCCCTCATTAAGCATCATAAGTGTTATGAGCGTAGTTAAGAGTGGCACAGAGCGCAACGCAGGGCATTAGGAATAAACTGTAAGTGAATCGTACCGTTTCTGTGAGGGTTTCTGGCATAAATGCGCAGCAGGAAGAGGCGCTTTCGCGAGCTGTCGTTCGTAACGGTTGATTGAGGGTAAAGCAGTAAACATCGGCGTCGTTCGGGTGATCAGATGCTACCGGCTGGGTTCGTCGCCCGCCAGGATGTACGTCCCGGCAGCGACAGACTCGAATAATTTATTGCCTTATCGGCTCACCGGACAGGACTGAACGCTCGAGTGCGCGGGTTTCCCGAATATTCCGGGCTGGCGGTGAACCAAACAGCCGTGAATATTCACGGGTAAACTGCGTCACGCTCTCATATCCCACCGCATTAGCAGCAATACCGATCGCTGTCCCTTCCGTCAGCATCAGTCTCCGCGCTTCAAGCAGGCGCAGCTGTTTCTGGAATTGCAGCGGGGTGAGCGTGGTGACATGGCGGAAATGCGTATGAAATACCGAGAGGCTCATACCGGCGGCGTCAGCGAGGGTTTTCATGCGCAGCGGTTGCGCATAATTGGCCCGAATGATTGCGACTGCCCGCGCAATCCGCCGGGCATGGCTGTCAGTACTGCCGAGGGCGCGCAGCGCGCTGCCGTGTCGTCCTGACAATAGCCAGTAATGTAACTCCCGCACCAACTGGCTGCCCAGCACGGCGAGCGCGCGCGGTCTGCTGAGCATGTTCAGCAAGCGCAAAGCGGCTTCTGCCACATCTTCTTCGATCTGATCAATGCTGACGGGCAAATCCGTGGCAGCCTCCAGCCCTACCATATTTGCCATCAGTTCACTAATCACCGCCGCATCCAGTTCCACGACCAGAGAATAATAAGGGGTGTCGGCACTGGCGCTGATAACCTGACTCACGGTTGGCACGTCCATGGTGATCAGCAAGGATTCCCCCGCGCCGAAATCAAAACGATCGCTGCCCATGGTCACGCGTTTACTGCCTTGCAGCACCATTGCGATCAACGGTTTAGTGATCGCGAATTGCAACGCGGTAGGCGCGGTCTCGCGCAGAATGAACACCCCATCAACTGGCGTTGCGGCAACCCCCGCTCCGTTGTGGTGTTCATCAGCATAATGCCTTGCCGCCTGCAGCAAAGACGCCATCCTCCCGACAGAGTCAAATTCATTGTCTCCTGCAGGGCGTTCCTCATACGAGTGATCACGCTTTTTCATATTATCAGGCAATCAATTAAAAATTTAAATTGCAGTCATTCTAGTAAATACGGCAACGAATAAAAATATAAAAATAATCAGGCAATAATTAAAAATTATTGGGCAACCCTGGAAGTTTGTCGATTGTTAGAATCACTCCCCCACTATTGAGGAGATATTTCATGACAACCCTTTCTCTTGTAACTGGCGCCAGCCGGGGTCTTGGCCGTAATACCGCACTGAGCATTGCCCGCCATGGTGGTGATGTCATCGTGACTTATCGTACTGGTAAAGAGGCGGCGGACGCCGTGGTGAATGAAATTCAGGCGCTTGGCCGCAAGGCAGTTGCGCTGCAACTGGACACCAGCAACGTATCGTCCTTCCCTGGTTTCGTCGCCGCCGTGCGCAATATCCTGAAAGGTGACTGGGGACGCGACACGTTCGACCATCTGATCAACAACGCCGGGCATGGGGAAATGGCCGACTTTAGCGCAACCACGGAAGAGCAGTTTGACGCGTTATTTAACGTACACGTCAAAGGGGTGTTTTTTCTGACGCAGTCGCTGCTGCCGCTGCTGGTCGATGGCGGACGCATCGTCAACTTCTCCTCGGGACTGACCCGCGTGTCGTTCCCGGGTTTCTCGGCCTACTCGGCTGCCAAGGGCGCCGTTGAAATACTCTCCGTGTATATGGCGAAAGAACTGGGCAGCCGCGGCATCACCGTGAATACCGTGGCCCCGGGAGCGATTGAGACCGACTTCCTGGGTGGTGCGGTGCGTGACATCCCTGATTACAACCAGGCGTTTGCTGGCATGACCGCGCTGGGTCGCGTGGGCCTGCCTGATGACATCGGTCCGATGATTGCCAGCCTGCTGGGACCGGACAACCGCTGGGTCACCGGTCAGCGTATTGAAGTTTCCGGTGGGCAGTCCATTTAGTTGCCCGATGATGGATTCCGCCCGGTGCGGAATCCATCCTGTTCCCCTGATGCAATAAGAGGTATTTGATGCCTAAAATGATCATTCATGCGCCAGCAGGCACTTTCGATGCGGCTGAGCGTCAACAGGTTGCCAGAGCTTTGACGCAGTTAGGACTTGATTGCGAGGCGCTGCCAGACTCCCCTCTGGTTCGTAGTACGGTATGGACCTACTTTGCCGAATACTCTTCTGATGCCGTCTTTATGGGAGAAAAACCCGCATGGTTGCCGGTTGTGTCCCTTCAGATATATGTCATCAAAGGTGGCCTGGATGAGGATGCAAAGAAGAAGCTGATTAAGGGAGCAACCGCCATTCTGGATCGTCGTCCGTCAGGCACTTCTGTCGCGCCTGTCTATGTGGTGATACAGGAAATTGAAGAAGCCAACTGGGGCATATTTGGTCAGCAGGCCGATCTGGCAGCGCTTCGCGCCAGCGATGAAAACGCTGCGGCGATTTGAAGGAAATGTTTTTGATTGGGGGGGCCGGGAAAAGCAGAAAGGAGTGGCGTGAAGGTTAGAGTGAGTGTCGTTTGAACTCCACGCTGAATTTTCGAGCACCCTATGAGATTGCAGCGGGCTGGAGAAGGGATAGGTTGCTGCAAAAATACAGACTGCCTCCCCCGCTGCCAACTATAGTTGGAAATCCGTTTAACATGAAAATTATAATGACTCATGAGACAGGCACCTTTGTTGGCAGGACCGTGCCAGTTATTGGCTGGGCTGTAATGGCGTCAGACGTAGGGGTTATAGGCTGGGAGTTGATGAACCGTTACAACACGATTGTCCAGGCGGAGGATAAAATCTGGTGATGGATGATACTGAAAAGGCGATATTCGCACTGGTTGAAGAATATAACGGTTACTGTTTCTGGCTGCGTAAGCGTTTTCCACTGACACATACAACGGATTTGAATAAAGATTTCAGGATGGCGCCGGAAGACGCCGCTGAGCTGCTGGAAACATTCGCGGAGCGATTTTCTCTCAACCCGAAAGAAATAAATTTCGGGCGTTATTTTCCGGCAGATAATGGTAAGGCGGAAAAACCTCTGACCATTCAGCTGCTAATTGATTCTGCGCGCGCCGGTCACTGGACTGATAAATAAAAAGCGCCCGCAGGCGCTCAATCCTGCCGCTGTGAGTTAGCTGCCATCTTTCAGATCGAGGTTGTAAGGCGCAAACCTTATAACCTCATCACCAAGCAAGTCGTTTAACCCCTCAAAGCGTCTTTGCGGCGGCATCAGTTCGTTGCGCACAAACACGTGACTGATCTTTTCAACGTCACCGAATCCGCCGGTGTTGTTCGGGATAATCCCCAGCATCTGCCGGTGGTACGCGGTGCGCGGCCATCATGTCGTCGCGGCTGACGTTATCGATGTTCAGAAACTCATCTTTGGTCGCCACCTCTGACAGCGGGTTGATCTGAATCCCGTCTCTCATATTTGCTGGCAGAGTCTGAACAAGCTTCATAAGCTTATGAAAGTAAGTATATTTTGCCAATTCAACTTTGGAGCGTATACCTAAACGTGTACCGATTATTGGATTTCACACCTAGGAACGGCATGGCTAGGATAGCGAACGTTTGGTGCTAAATCCAAAATAAATTGACTTTAGGGAAAAGTGTTCACAGTGTTCAATTTCGTTTTTTATGTATTAAATTCATTATCTTAGGAGATGAAGAGTTTTAAGCGGGATGTACACTGATGTGCACTAAGGGTGATCACTTTCACCTAAGAATTATAAAACTGGCTTAAGCCGGTTGATGGTGGCGTCATCACGTGATGCATTTTGGCCTATCCTATGAGCCGTTTTCATTGCAATTTTTCCGGAGCTTTTTTAGCACTCTGCCAATAGCGAACATTCCTAACACTATTCCCTATGTGATGACCTAGAAAATTACGAATTGACAGGAACACTTGACATGCATCTAAAGTCACCTTCAAACATTAGATTTTTTTAACTATAAACCATTAAATTTCCATCTCATTTAGCCGATATTCTTTCTAGTTTATACAAGGAGATAACAAGTGAATAAAAAACGTTTTTTTGGTTATGGCATTATCGGCGTGATTTCACTAATGGTTGCATTCACCCGATTGGTGAGTAATCTCAGCGAACCCGGAATTGGTGTCTGGTCTGGCTTCATTTCAATAGCATCTGGATTATTTGTGCTTTTAGCATCATTTATATTTATTACTTGGTCATTATTAGCCATTCCCACGATCGCTGAAAAATGCCCCCCTATGAATGTTGGCTGGAAGCGATTTGTAAGGGTTCATACGATTATACCAGTTTTTATATTATTAATAATAATTGGAAATTCTCTTGACGCTATAAAAGATCGTCTCCAGACCAAAGAATTAGGTTTCTCGACAATTCATGATATGAATGATGCAAAAAATAACAATATTTTTTCACCTGATGAATATCAGAAGCTTTTGGCGCAACGAGAACTTGAAAAAAAACGTTTGGCAGATCAAAAAGCACTGGATGAGGCTATTGCTGCTAGAAATAAAGCTGCAGAAGAAGCTAAATGTAATGAAGACGTTTGGTGCTATATTAAAAATAATGAGAATGCATCATTTAGCTGCGCTAGTTTGATTCCAAAACTCGCTAAATACAAATTTGAATGGACTGATGGAACTCTAGAGCAGAAATTCGACATGGCGCGCTGGATTGACAAATCAAAGCATATCGTTGAAACGTCTGGTGCTCATGCTACAGCTCAAAATGGCTTTGGTGCAACCCAGAATATCAGCTATTACTGCCAGTTTAACGCGGAGACAGGTGATATTATTAACTATGGTTTTAACTGATTTTAAATATTGATATGGGATCCCGGTTTTGTTCTATATCCGGGATCTCCTACTACTGAGTATGATGCAATATTAATCTGCGCCTCCAAAAAATATTGTGCTATATTTTTCATCAATTAACTGGTCTAGGTTGAAATTAAGGATTGATTGATTTGACTAAAAGGGATGAATTACCTTTCCTATTTCTTGGTTGACTTTAAAGATAATTAGTAATTGCATCATTTTTATTTGTCATTAAAAAAAAATATACCGGCCTAAGCCGGTATGAGTGGAGTGATATTATCAAACGCTGCATGCTG
Organism: Enterobacterales bacterium; assembly: GCA_039593615.1. Lineage (GTDB taxonomy): Bacteria > Pseudomonadota > Gammaproteobacteria > Enterobacterales > Enterobacteriaceae > Enterobacter. Next base: position 41,822 of record JBCNOY010000027.1, read on the forward strand.
GCAGCCAATCCGCCTCGCTGTCCTCATGTAATGTGAGATTGGTCTGTATACCGTTATTCGTCCTGCGCTTAAGCAACACGCGTTCATACTCTTTCAGTGTTTGCGGCACAGCCTGGCCGAAAGCCGTCAGGCTGAGCGAATGCTGATGGCCGCGCGATACCATAAACGACAAATACGCGTGATAGAGATAGCGCTTCGAGTTAATCGGGCGAATATTGGCGTTACCGATGGACAGTCCATTCGGCGTGCTCAACGGCATCAGGTCGCCACAGAAATCGAACAGCGGATCTGACCGTCGCATTGTATCAAGCGCTTCGCCGGATGATTGCTGCGCCTGCAACACCTCGCGCGCTTCATCGGATAACGTAAAGCGGTGCATCAGATGACGAACAATGACGGCCCGCTCGGTGCTGATTTTATCAAACTGCTACGGCGCTTTTTCGCCGGTATCACCTCCGGGAAGGTCAGTATTATCCGGCGACGTGACACGTCGCCGCTACGATCGCTGAAGCGCATCGGGTTGTTATTCACCGCCAGAATTACCACCGAAATGAGTGTGAAGTAGGCGTCATGGTATTTGGGGTCGATTTTCCAGCCCGCAGAGTGGCAATCGAGGCCATGACGCTTTTACCGCTGCCGCCGGGGCCGGTCACCTCAAGAAACAACTGTAAGTCGTAGCGGTTTGCAACACCATAAATAACGCCGCGAGGATGCGCTCCTGCCTGTCCTAATTGTGTCCGGCGGCACGCGTTAACCAGCGCCAAAATGCCGGGGCGTGGTCTGTAAGGTTCACATCCGGACGCGGCGCGGTGTAGTCCACGCTGTTGACGGTGTGCAGTCAGTGCTCACGGCGGTGCGGGCTGAAGGTGCCTGTCGTAATGTCATACACGCCCTTACGGAAGCCAATCAGGTGGCGGGACTGTTCGCCCATCTGCGGCACCATCAGCTTGAGCGTGTCGAGTACACTGCCGATACCGGCGGCAGATAACGGGGCGCGCACCTTTTGAAACAGCGCGGCGATTTCCCGGCGCAGCGTCTTCGCCTCCATCGCCTGCCATGCGCATCTGGTGCTACATGCGCGTTGAAATTATGATCGATAAAGAGCAGAAAATTAGCCAGGGTATCCTTACCGCCCTTGATGCCAAACTATTTAAGAACCTGTTACCTGTATACCCTAAAACCAATATACGCATTCGAAAGGGCAGCGCTAACGGTGTGTAGTTGAGCGGAGTGAAACTTGATGCGGATAAACAGAATGTTATGATAATACTTCAGTCAGTTTGGGAAGACGACAGCTGGCAACATTGATAACCTCGGCAGGGCCAAAACTTGTTTTCTGGTCGCTGATGGGGTTGAACAACGAGCCGGGCGAGACGTTAGGCAGTCTGCCTTGATGGTTCTTCGGCAATAATGCTTGGTGCATGTCTATGCCGCATGAATTCGCATGATCCCAAAAGAATCAAATCTACCCCGGCCCGCCAGTTCTGGCGGGCTTTTTCATATGTCATGTAGGTTCATGAAACCACTACTTAAAACGGGCAGGCGTGGCGGGAGTGCGAGCGTGCTAGCTACCAACATTAAATAGTATTGCTGCTACAAATTAATACTGCTAATTTAAAATTTTTCTTATCAAGGAGTAGATATGTCAAAAAATGATGAATCTCATCTTGGGTTAGGCCAGGTCGATGAATTGTTGATTCTTTGCGATGAGGCAATGCGCGCCACCCCTGAAAACGTAAAACGCTTCATAGAGCCAGCTCCGGGGGTTTTAGCTCAATCTAAGGCCAAGCAGCATAGTATAATTTTTGGTAGGAGGGGGTCTGGTAAGTCATCCCTGTTACGTAAAGTAGTAGCTGATCTGACCATTGATCGAAGACCTATTTCATTCGTTGATATGGAAACTTTTAAGGGACACTCTTACCCAGATGTTCTCATCAGTGTTTTGATTAAAAGTCTGCAAGAGTTCCAGCGTTGGCTAGAGACAGCGGCGTTAACACCGGCAACAAAAACCTCTTTCTGGAATAGAATTTTCGGAAGAGCACCTGAAAGAAAGCCTTTTAACAAAGTAGATACAAAGAACCTAATCGAAGAGTTAAAAGACATCATTGCAGGTCTGGAGCATAAACTTTCTCAGCCTGAAAGTGTGGATGTGCAAATAAAAGAGACAGTCACTAATTCCCGAGAGGGCTCAGCAAACATAGGCGTGAAGGCTCCAGGGGTTGATGTGGGGGGAGCAGCAAAAATAAGTGGCGGAGTTTCAAAAGAAAAAAGTGAAGGTTATAAGTCTGCCAAAACCGAGTACTTGCATCAGAATATTCTAAAGTTTCAGCGTTTCTTTAATGACTTGTCAAATCTATCTGAGGGTCCTGCCTATTTAATATTGGATGACTTATATCACATTAGAAGAAGTGATCAAGCTAAGGTCATTGACTATTTCCATAGGGTTGCAAAAGGAAATGGCCTGTGGTTGAAAATTGGTACTATAAAGCACCGTAGTGAATGGTATATTCATACTGATCCACCTACAGGGGTTAAACTAGGTGATGATGCCAAAGAAATAAATATCGACATTTCACTAGAGAAATTCACCTCTCTCAAAGAGTTTATGAAAAAAAATACTATCTAACTTAATGGAGGAGACACCACCTATTACAGTTAATAGCATTTTAAATCCGACAGCTATAGATCGACTGATAATTGCTTCTGGTGGTGTCACTCGTGATTTTATAGGGATATTTACAAAGTCTATAAATCAAGCTAGAAACCGTGGTTCGGATCATCATAGAGGGCCGAGAATTGGTGCGGAAGATGTCAATCTGGCAACGGGAGAATATGGTGAAATCAAAAGAGAGGAGTTTAAACTTGATGCTGATGAGGACAGGAAAGCTTTAGAAGATGCTTTTGCCCATTTAGTCGCATTCTGTCTCAATGATGCAAAGTGTAATATATTTCTTATTAATCAAAGAATGGTTGGCCCAATTAGAGATGCGATTGACCAATTAATTGATTTAAGATTGATACACTTGGTTCAATCAAGAGTTACCTTGAAAAAAGGAGCTGAAGGGTTAGTTTTTCAAGCTTTTATGCTGGACACTAGTGAATATACAGCCTCTAGAAAAGTACATGGTTTAGAGCTCATTGATCTGAACTCTAAAAACTTTAGTGAGGAAATAAGAAAGAAGAAGCTTCTGTACGAAGGGTAATCTGAGGTGGCGCCTCTAGAGAGGCGCTATTTATATCAGTCTTTATTGGTTCGTTAGAGGCTGGTTAGAGAACTATTCGTTTGTATCAAGGTTGTAATTGAAGAATTTTACAAACTCATCTTCTAGCGAGTTATTTAATTCCTTAAAACGTTTTTGTAGAGGCATCAATACATTACGCACAAAACTTTGCTGGCTTACTCAATATTTCCACTCCCCGAACATTGTTCGGCTTAATCCCCGTCATCTGCGGCAGTACGCGGTGCGCGGCCATCATATCGTCTCGGCTGAAATTTTTGATATTAAGAAATTCATCTTTGGCCGCCACCTCTGAAAGCGGAATGATCTGAATTCCGTCTTTCTTCCCGTTCGGCGAATACATGAACAAGCTGCGGAAGTTGCCGGGCCCCTTCGCGCTTTTCATTGCCTTGTGGATATTGTCCACGTCCTCCTGATTCTGCGCCGCGTCAGTCATATACATGATAAAACCGGCATGACTGCCATTGAGGTAATACTTTCGGTGAAACAGCGTCGCCGACTCTTTCAGCAGCGTGGATGGAATAGCAGAAAGGTATTCCGGCAGTCCGTAGATTTCCTGATTGAGTTCCGGTTCCATCAGGTGAAAGACGCAGCCGGCTGCGAACTGGTTAGGATGTTGCGCTTCACATTGTGCGGCGAGCTGTGATGCACGGCGGCCCGGAGTGTGCGCGCCAGACCGTCAAAGCTCATCAGAGGTTTATACCAGCGATCGGTTACCACGCACTTCAATTAATTCAGCAGCTCGCGACGGTCCAGCATTTGTAGCAGGTGCTGTGGCTTTAACTGCGTGGACGCAAATTGGACATGGACAAAAAAAAGGGGCTACGTTTTCACGTAACCCCTTGTTTTATTTGGTGGAGCTGGCGGGAGTTGAACCCGCGTCCGAAATTTCTACATCCTCGGTACTACATGCTTAGTCTTGTCTTTACATTCGCACGCCAGCTGCGGACGGACACGCCACTAACAAACTAGCCTGATTAGTTTTAACGCTTCAACCCCAGGCAGGGCTTCCACGCGATCTCTTTTGGGTTTGACCTCTCTTTGATCCCCGTCCTAAGAGCGGAGGCTAGGGAGAGAGGGCTCTAAGCAGGTTATTAAGCTGCTAAAGCGTAGTTTTCGTCGTTTGCGACTATTTTTTTGCGGCTTTTTAACGAGGCCAACCGCCCCTCGGCATGCACCTTGGGTTTCGCAAATCCCGTCGAATCCAGAATCAGCCCCAATAGTGTTGTAACTTCTTGCACTGGCTAGCCCGGAACGCAAATTTACCTCGAAAAGAGTCCATGTGTGGCATCAACGTCCGGCGTTTTTCATGATGCGGGCTTTGTCCATCTGCCACTCGCGCTCTTTCAGGTCAGCGCGTTTGTCGTGCTGTTTTTTACCCTTCGCGACGCCAATTTTCACTTTGCACCAGGCGTTTTTCCAGTACAGCGACAGGGCGACCACGGTGTAACCTTCGCGGTTGATGCGGCCGTAGAGGGAATCCAGCTCGCGCTGGTTCAGCAGCAGTTTGCGGGTGCGCGTTGGATCGCACACCACGTGGGAAGAGGCGACGGTCAGCGGCGTAAAGTTCGCGCCGAACAGAAAGGCTTCGCCATCTTTCAGGATCACGTAGCTGTCGCCGATGTTGGCTTTCCCGGCGCGCAGCGATTTTACTTCCCAGCCTTGCAACGCCAGGCCCGCCTCGAACTCTTCTTCAATGAAGTATTCGTGGCGAGCGCGCTTGTTGAGCGCAATGGTGGCCGAACCGGGTTTGTGTGCTTTTTTCTTCGTCATAAGTGTCGTAAAGCCGTCGGTAATCTGATGATCAATCAGTCTGTGACCTCATTCTTTCCTGTCCCTGCGAGGGCGGTAATAACGCGCTATTTTAGCACGAGCCCTGGCATAGGCGTGATTTTTTGTTTAGCAGCCAGTGATAAATGGTATTATCTGTACGTTTTATGTCTCACAGGAAATGCTATGCCCCAGATTAGCCGTTCTGCGCTTGTGCCGTACAGCGCGGAACAGATGTATCAGTTAGTGAACGATGTTCATTCTTATCCAGAATTTCTTCCGGGCTGCACCGGCAGCCGGGTGCTGGATACCGCGGCGCCAACGCAGATGACCGCGGCGGTGGATGTCTCCAAAGCCGGGATCAGCAAGACCTTCACCACGCGCAATACGCTGACCGATAACCAGAGCATTTTTATGCATCTGGTCGATGGTCCGTTCCGCAAGCCTGATGGGGGGCTGGAAGTTTACGCCGCTGAGCGCAGAGGCCTGCAAGGTTGAGCTGCACCTGGACTTCGAGTTCACCAATAAGCTGATTGAGCTGGCGTTTGGCCGCATCTTTAAAGAGCTGGCCGGCAGTATGGTGCAGGCGTTTACCCAGCGCGCCAAAGAGGTTTACAGTGTCTGATACCATTGCTGTAGAAGTGGTGTATGCGCTGCCGGAGAAGCAGTATCTGCAGCGCGTGACGCTGGAAGAGGGCGCGACCGTTGAGCAGGCGATCCAGGCTTCCGGCCTGCTGGAGCTGCGCAGGGATATCGATCTGAGCGAAGCAACAAGGTCGGCATTTACAGCCGTCCGGTCAAGCTGGGCGATGCGCTGAAAGAGGGCGACCGGGTGGAGATTTATCGTCCGCTGATTGCCGATCCGAAAGAGCTGCGCCGGCAGCGGGCAGAGCGGGCGGCAACGAAAAAGTAAGTGTACAGGCACTAAAAAAGGCGCTCAGGCGCCTTTTTTGTTGCGGCTCACTCAGTCTTCAGCGTGCTGGTCAGCGCGCAGGCTTGTTGTCGATGTTGGTCAACACACCGGCGCTGTCGAAGGTCAGCGTCAGCGTCTGCTGGGTCACGTCTTCATGGCCCGGCTGCTGGCGGAACACATAGAACCAGGCGTCTGGTGCCGAACGGGTCGTGCATCATCGGGGTTCCCAGTGTGTAAGCGACCTGCTGCTGTGTCATCCCCATGCGAATTTTCGACACATCGTTGGCGACGTCAGGTAGTTCCCCTGATTGATGTCAGGACGGTAAACCACTTTTTCAAGAGTGGAACAGCCTGCGGTCAACATCAGAAGAACCACTGCGGCGGCAGTCAGCGTTTTACAGCGCATAGTGATTCAGATTCCTTTGGTCTGGGATGCCGAAATAGGCCTTTCACGGCAGTGGAAACTTTGTTGCCTTCATCTTCTGAAGTCTGCAGACGCGCTGGCTTTATTTCAGCACCTCGGCGATATGACTTTAGGCCGATGAGTAACTTAGGACCTTTGCGCCGCTACTTTGAAACCGGTCTGGCGGCGTTTTTCAAAGTTCTGTATGACCACTGTCAGACCGCAGGAAAGTGAAAAAGTTGAGCTTTTTTATGCCGCCAGCAGTTCTTTGGCGTTCGCCAGCGTATTGCGGGTGACTTCGCTGCCGCCGAGCAGGCGCGCCAGCTCCTGCAGACGGGCACGTTTATCCAGCGGCTCCATGTGGGTTTCGGTCATCGCACCGTCGGTTTCTTTGCTGACGAAAAAGTGCTGATGCCCACAGCCGGCCACCTGCGGCAGGTGGGTGACGCACATCACCTGGGTGGATTCGCCGAGCTGGCGCAGCAGTTGGCCGACGACGGCGGCCGTCGGGCCGCTGATGCCGACATCCACCTCATCGAAAATCAGCGCCGGGGTTTCCATTTTACGGGCGGTGATCACCTGAATCGCCAGCGCAATGCGCGACAGTTCACCGCCGGAGGCCACTTTCGCCAGCGGCTGCAGCGGCTGCCCCGGGTTGGTGGTGACGCGGAACTCGATGCGGCTGGCCCCTTCGGCCGTCAGCTGATGCGGCTCGAAACGCACATCGATGTTGAACTTGCCGTGCGGCATGGAGAGTGCCGCATGCTGTCGGTAATGAGCTGGCTCAGCTCCTGCGCCGATGCGACGCGTTGCTGATGCAGGGCTTCGGCACAGGCCAGCGCGGCCTGATGATGAGCCACGACGTCGCTCTGCAGGCTTTCCTGATCGCTCTCCTGCTGCGACAGCTGTTCCGCTTCATCCAGCAGCTGCTGATAGCAGCTCCGGCAGCTCTTCCGGCGTAACGTGGTGCTTGCGCGCCAGCGTGATCTGGCGGGACAGGCGCTGTTCCAGCTCGTACAGGCGATTGGGATCGAGATCCAGACGATCGCAGTAGTGGCGCAGCTCGTCGCTGGCTTCACTGATCTGAATAGCGGCCTCTTCCAGCATGTCCAGCACGCCGCTGAGCTTGTCGTCCAGCCCGGCCAGCTCGAGCAGCAGGTGCTTGGCGCTGTAGAGTTGGCTTTGCAGGTTGTTCTCGTCGCTGTCGGCCAGCAGTTGCAGCGCCTGCTGGCTGGTGGACAGCAGCTGGCCGCTGTTCGCCAGGCGCTTGTACTCTTCGTCGATCTGCTCAAACTCGCCCGCCTGCGGCGCGAATTCGTTCAGCTCTTTCAGCTGGTATTGCAGCAGCTGCTTGCGCGCTTCGCGCTCGATGGACTGCTGCTGATGCTGAGCCAGCTCGCGGCAGCTCTGGTGCCAGAGTTGGTAGGCCTGGCTCATCGCCGCCAGCAGGGCGGGTTCGTCGGCGTAGCCATCCAGCAGCGCTTTCTGGTGTTCGGGTTTGAGCAGCAGCTGATGCGCGTGCTGACCGTGGATTTGGATCAGCAGCTGGCCCAGTTCGCGCAGCTGCGACAGCGGCACGGCCGTGCCGTTGATAAAGCCGCGTGAACGGCCGTCGGCGCTGATCACGCGGCGCAGCAGACATTCGTTGCCGTCGTCCAGCTGGTTCTGTTCCAGCCATGCGCTGGGCAGAGGGGTGTCCGCTTTCAGCGAGAAGCGGGCGCAGATGTCGGCGCGGTTGGCGCCCCTGGCGCACCATGTCTGCCCTCGGCGCGGCCGCCAAGGCACAGGCCCAGCGCATCAATGGCGATGGATTTACCGGCGCCGGTTTCCCCGGTGATCGCCGTCATGCCGCGGTGAAAATCGATCTCCAGCTCACGAACGATAGCAAAGTTGCTGATGGTCAGTTGTGCCAGCATAGATGATCTTCCTGTATGTAAAAACACATAACTGTGTTTTCATACAGTATAAACTGGTTTTTTATACAGTAAAGTGGCCGGCGCAGGCATTTTCAGAACAATTTTTTTGACCAGCCCAGCTTGGAGCTTAATGTGTTGAAATAGCTGTAATCTTTCGGATGAATCAGATTCAGGTGGAATTGGCGCTGCGGCGAATCAGCACATCTTCGCCTTCCTGGATCGGCAGCGCGATCTGGCTGTCGCAGCTGATCTCCAGGTCGCTGCGGAGCGAGGAAAAGCGCAGGCGGATGGTGCTGTCACCGTTGATCACCAGCGGGCGGGCGGAGAGCGTGTGCGGGAACATCGGCACCAGCGCAATCGCATCCAGCGACGGGGTGAGGATCGGCCCGCCGGCGGAGAGCGAGTAGGCGGTTGAGCCGGTCGGCGTGGAGATAATCAGCCCGTCGGAGCGCTGGGAGAAGGCGAAGATTTCGTCGATATAGACTTCGAATTCGATCATGTGCGCCACTTTGCCGGGGTGCAGCACCACTTCGTTGATGGCGGTGCTGATGCGGCTGCTGGCACTCTTTTTGCACGCTGGCTTCCAGCAGGAAACGGTTTTCCTCGATGTATTCGCCTTCCAGCACGTCCGCCAGCTGCTGTTGGGCGTTGTCCGGATCGAGATCGGTGAGGAAGCCGAGATTGCCGCGGTTGATGCCGATCACCTTGATGTCGTAACGCGCCAGCACGCGCGCGGCGCCGAGCATGTTGCCGTCGCCGCCGACCACCACCGCCAGATCGGCCTGCTGGCCGATTTCCGCCAGGCTGCCGGTTTTGACGGCTCTTCATCCTGCAAATTAAGCTCGTGGGCGATCTGCTGTTCGACCATCACTTCATAGCCTTTGCCACACAGCCAGCGATACAGCATTTCATGTGTCGTTAGTGCGGTAGGGTGACGCGGATGCCCGACAATCCCAATACAGGTGAATTGTTTATTCATTTGTCGTGGTGTTCCTCATGTGCCGGATAAACGTTTATGCCATGACAATGTGACTGGTTCACTTGAAACCGTGAAACTGATCCCCATAATAAGCCAAGTTAGCGAGATGAATGCTGAAAAACGCGGAGAAATTCATGAGTAGTAAAGAACAGAAGACGCCAAACGAGCAAGTCTCGGAAGAAATGGAACAACACGGAACAACACGATGATACGCAGGGCCGGAAGCGGAGACAGCAACTGAGGTGGATCCGCGCGATGAGCGTATCGCCCAGCTGGAAGCCCAATTGGCGGAGGCTCAGCAGGATGGCGAGCGCGACAGCCTGCTGCGCGCCAAGGCGGAAATGGAAAACATCCGTCGCCGCGCCGAACTGGACGTCGAAAAAGCGCACAAGTTCGCGCTGGAGAAATTCTCCAACGAACTGCTGCCGGTGATCGATAGCCTGGAGCGCGCGCTGGAAGTGGCGGATAAAGACAACCCGGAACTGGCCGCGATGATCGAAGGCATCGAGCTGACGCTGAAATCGCTGCTGGACGTGGTGCGCAAGTTCGGCGTGGAAGTGGTCGGCGACGTCAACGTGCCGTTTAACCCGGAAGTGCATCAGGCGATGAGCATGATGGAATCTGCCGATCATCAGCCGAACCACGTGATGATGGTGATGCAGAAAGGCTATACGCTGAACGGCCGCCTGCTGCGTCCGGCGATGGTTGCAGTCTCCAAAGCCAAGGCGTAATCGCCCCGGCAACGCATAAAGAAAGGCACCCGAGGGTGCCTTTTTTGTCTCTGTGCAGCGCCTGCGGCAGGCGCGGCATCCAGTCGATCGGCGTGAGCCCTTGCTGCTCCAGCAGCTGATTGGCCTGCGAGAAGTGACGGCAGCCGAGGAAACCGCGGTGCGCGGAGAGCGGCGACGGGTGCGGCGCCTTCAGCACATGGTGGCGGTTGCGGTCGATAAAGTTGCCTTTCTTCTGCGCGTGCGAGCCCCACAGCAGGAACACCACGCCTTCACGGTTCTCGTTCAGGGCGGCGATCACTTTGTCGGTAAAGGTTTCCCAGCCCAGGTTGGCGTGCGAGTGCGCGCGGCCGCCTTCCACCGTCAGCACGGTGTTGAGCAGCAGCACCCCCTGTTCGGCCCAGCTTTGCAGGTAGCCGTGATCTGGGCGTTCGAAGCCGGGAATGTCGGTCGCCAGTTCTTTATACATGTTCACCAGCGACGGCGGCGCCGGCACGCCGGGGCGCACCGAGAAAGAGAGGCCGTGCGCCTGATTGGGGCCGTGATACGGATCCTGGCCGAGGATGACGACCTTGACGTCCGCCAGCTCGGTATAGCGGAAAGCGTTGAACACGTCCTTCTGCGGTGGATAAATCGTCACGCCCGCCGCACGCTCTTCGGCTACCGCTTTCAGCGTTTCCACGAAGTAAGGTTTTTCTTTCTCTTCAGCCAGCACATCGTGCCAGGTCAGCTTCTCAGCCATCATTGCACTCCTTTGTTTTCTTTAGCAATTGATGGCCTTTAGCTTAGCGTTCCGGCACGCGCAGCGAAACCCGCTTTTCATTTCTCCCCCGGGTAAAAATAAGTTGAACAATTGCAGAAAAAGTTAATAAAAAAGTTGTTATAAATCAATTCATTAGATTAGAAGTAAAAATCATGGCCGGACGAAATTGATACAGGTCAAGGAACTGGGTCGGTCAGCGCGGTGATATACCAGAGCATCAAGACAACAATGGTTTTACCAAATGGCCGAAACCAGAACCGCGCTGTGCTCCTGCCGGCAGCGTTACGCCCTTGTACGGAGGCAACATAATGATTACCGGTATTCAGATTACTAAAGCTGCAAATGACGATCTGCTGAACTCTTTCTGGCTGCTGGACAGCGAGAAAGACGAAGCGCGCTGCGTGTGCGCAAAAGGTGGTTTCGCGGAAGATGAGGTTGTTGCGGTGAGCAACCTGGGCGAGATCGAATACCGTGAAATTCCACTGGAGCAGAAACCGGAAGTGCGCGTGGAAGGCGGTCAGCACCTGAACGTAAACGTGCTGCGTCGCGAAACGCTGGTAGACGCGGTTAAGCACCCGGAAAAATACCCGCAGCTGACCATTCGCGTGTCCGGCTATGCGGTGCGCTTTAACTCCCTGACGCCAGAACAGCAGCGCGACGTTATCGCCCGTACCTTTACCGAAAGCCTGTAATCGGCGAAGCCAGGCAGGAAGCTTCAGCAGGCCAGAAAGCAAAAAACGCCTCGGGAGGCGATTTATTGCCCCGATGCTGTTTTATTCCTCACCGCTCTCCGGAGTGCTGCTGCCGCTTGGCTTGCGGCGCTTACCAATATTTTTGGTATCGCGGTGGCGTTGCTTCACGCGCGGTTTCTCTTTTTCTTTCTCTTTCTTCTCTTCGCGTTTCGCGAGCGCTTTCTTGGACGGTTTACCCGTCATTTTTTCACTCGGCGCACGCGTGGTTTCGGGCGCAGCTCATCGATAACGCGCGCTTTCAGCGGCTCGTCAACGTAGCGGCCAATTTTCCCCAGCAGCAGATGGTCATGCGCTTCGACCAGCGAAATCGCGGTCCCTTTGCGGCCGGCGCGGCCGGTACGGCCAATACGGTGCAGGTAGGTATCGGCGCTGCGCGGCATATCGAAGTTGATGACGTGGCTGACGTTATCCGGAGGATGTCGATCCCGCGAGCGGCAACGTCGGTGGCGACCAGCACGTTAACGCGACCATCGGTCAGGCGTTTGATCGCTTCGTTACGCTTGACCTGCACCATCTCGCCTTCGAGATAGCAGTTGTTGATCCCGGCTTCGCGCAGCCAGGTCTGCCAGCTCGTGCACGCGCTCGCGTTTACGCACGAACACGATGGCGCGCTGCATCTTCCGGCTGCTTCAGCAGGTGTATCAGCAGTTCGGTTTTGTGCTCAAGGTTGTCGGCGCGGTAGTACCACTGGTGGATCTTCTTACGCTCGCGGGGGCGGGGTGGACGGCGTCGCCGACACTTCTACCGGATCTTCCAGCAGACGCTCGGCGAAGTCTTTGATCGCTTCGCCTTCGAGCGTGGCGGAGAACAGCATCGTCTGGTTGCGCCAGCGCGTTTCACCGGCAATGGTCTCGATATCCTGCGCGAAGCCCATATCCAGCATGCGGTCGGCTTCGTCGAGGATCAGCGTTTCAACCGCGCGGCAGTCGAAGTTCTCTTCTTTAATGTATTGCAGCAGGCGGCCGGTGGTCGCAACCACGATGTCCTGGTTTTCGCTGAACACTTCCGCGTGGTTCATATACGCGACGCCGCCGGTGATGGTGGCGATATCCAGATGGGTATGTTTGCCGCCAGTTCACGCGCCTGATCGGCAACCTGCATCGCCAGTTCGCGCGTCGGCGTCAGGATCAGAATACGCGGCGGGCCAGATTTTTTACGTGGAAAATCGAGCAGGTGCTGCAACACGGGCAGCAGATAGGCTGCGGTTTTCCCCGTGCCGGTTGGCGCAGAACCGAGCACGTCGCGGCCCTCAAGCGCAGGCGGAATGGCCGCTGCCTGAATGGCGGTCGGGCGCGTAAAGCCTTTGTCCTGCAGCGCGTCGAGCAGGCTTTCATCGAGTTCGAGTTCGGAAAAAGTCGTTACAGTCATGTTCTACCTCTGTGTGGGGCGCTGATTATAGACGTTACGGCTGTAATCTTCATCTGTTTGTGTTGCACAGGTGAAGGTGAATTCACTTCGCGACCACGTTACGCTTTGCCGCCAGTTGCATTTTCATGATGGTCGTTAAGCATGTCTCAGCCGCAACCGCCAGCGCGGGCGATGTTAAGCAACGATGGTTTTACGTTTAAACAATTTTTTGTCGCTCACGATCGCTGTGCCATGAAGGTCGGTACGGACGGTATTTTACTGGGCGCGTGGGCGCCTGTCGCAGGGGTTAAGCGTATTCTGGATATCGGCACCGGCAGCGGGCTGGTGGCGCTGATGCTGGCGCAGCGCACGGAAGAACATGTCACCATCGATGCCGTCGAACTGGATGCGCAGGCCGCCGAGCAGGCGCAGGAGAACGTGGCCGAATCGCCGTGGGCGCATCGCATCGCGGTGCATGCGCAGGATATCGTCAGCTGGAGTGAGCAGGCAGAACAACACCGCGCGTTACGATCTGATCGTCAGCAACCCTCCTTTTTTCGACGCCCGGCGTGATGGCCTCAGCCAGCGTCGAACGCGATACCGCGCGCAGCACGGCAACGCTTGATCATCCCACCCTGCTGCGCTGTGCGGCACAGCTGATCTCCGAAGAAGAGGGGCTTTTCCTGCGTGGTGCTGCCCGCGGATGCCGGCGAACACCTGATTCGCACTGGTATCGCGCAGCAGATAGGCTGGACGCATCTGCGTTACCGCGATGATGTCGCACGTTACGGGCAGGCCGACTGCCGCACCGGGTGCTGCTGGCGCTTTTCGCCGCGCGCAAGGGGGCGAACGGCGTTTGCAGGAGCGGACTGGCGATTCGTGGGCCAGACCAGCGTTATTCCGAAGATTACACTGCCCTGACCCAGGTGCCGATTTCTATCTGTTCATAAAAAGGGCGCTATGCTAAACCGGCGGGGCGAGTATCGTGGGCCGCGCCTCCGGCAGCTGATCCGGATAGTCCAGCGTGTAGTGCAGCCCGCGGCTCTCTTTGCGCACCATCGCGCAGCGCACGATCAGCTCGGCCACCTGCACCAGATTGCGCAGCTCCAGCAGATTGTTGGAGACGCGGAAATGGGCATAGTACTCATCAATTTCCTGCTGCAGCATCGTGATGCGGCGCAGGGCGCGTTCCAGACGTTTCGTGGTGCGCACGATGCCGACGTAATCCCACATAAACAGCCGCAGCTCGTGCCAGTTGTGCTGGATCACCACCCGCTCGTCGGCATCGTCCACGCGGCTTTCATCCCAGGCGGGCAGGCGCTCTGTCTCGCCGGCGTAGGGCATGTGCGGCATGCGGCGCGCAATGTCTTCCGCCGCCGACCAGCCGTACACCAGACACTCAAGCAGCGAATTCGATGCCATGCGGTTCGCGCCGTGCAGGCCGGTATAGCTGACCTCACCGATAGCATACAGCCCGTCGACATCGGTACGCCCATGCTGATCAACCATCACGCCGCCGCAGGTGTAGTGGGCGGCTGGCACAATCGGCACCGGCTCGCGCGTCAAATCGATGCCAAGCGTCAGCAGCTTTTCGTAAATCATCGGGAAGTGCTGGGACGAATAAACTCGGCAGGCTTATGGCTGATATCGAGATACATGCAGTCCACGCCAAGACGCTTCATTTCATGGTCGATGGCGCGGGCGACGATATCGCGCGGTGCCAGTTCGCCGCGCGCGTCAAAGTCCGGCATAAAGCGGGTGCCGTCCGGGCGTTTCTTTAGATAGGCGCCTTCGCCGCGCAGCGCTTCGGTCAGCAGGAAGTTGCGCGCCTGCGGATGGAACAGGCAGGTCGGGTGAAACTGATTGAACTCCAGGTTCGCCACCCGGCAGCCGGCGCGCCAGGCCATCGCGATACCGTCGCCGGAGGCGATGTCCGGGTTGGTGGTGTACTGATACACCTTAGCGGCACCGCCGGTGGCCAGCACCACAGCTTTCTTCGCCTGGCAGGTTTCCACCTTCTCTTTATTGCGGTTCCAGACCCAGGCGCCCACCACGCGACGCGTGCCCGGCAGGCCAATCTTGTCGGAGATAATCAGGTCAACGGCGTTGCTTCGTTCAAGCACCCGAATATTAGGATGGCTCAGCGCCTTGCTGACCAGCGTGGTTTCCACTTCTTTACCGGTGGCATCCGCTGCGTGCAGGATGCGGCGATGGCTGTGGCCGCCTTCGCGCGTCAGGTGGTAGCTCGCATTGCCGTTATCCTGTGGCTCGCGATCAAACGGCACGCCCTGATCGATGAGCCACTGCACGCAGTGGCGGGCATTGCTGGCGACCAAATTCTGCGGCCTCACGATCGCACAGGCCGGCGCCGGCAATCAGCGTATCGTCGACGTGGGAGGCAATGCTGTCTGTCTCATCAAACACGGCGGCAATCCCGCCCTGGGCATAAAACGTGGAACCCTCGCTGATCGGCCCTTTACTCAGAACGATAACGTTTTGATGCTCGGCCAGGCGCAGCGCCAGAGAGAGACCGGCAGCGCCGCTGCCGACGATCAGTACATCACAATGGAGTTCAGGTGTTGTGTTCATGATTGTTGTTTAATTTACTAAACAGTGTCAGGTCCGCTGAGCATAGCACCGGATGGCGCACGCTGGTTAATCGCATCATGTATTTTGAGCAATGGCACTAAACGCGGGTAAATTCGAGGCAATAAACAGAACTGGTAATGCGATTTCAGTAAGTTATGTCTGAAAATAAGCGATTAGTGTTTTTTATACCAAACACGCTGAAAATTCAGGGAATAAAGGTGAAAAATGGGTTGCGTCATTGCGGTACTCTGCTGGCGGGAAAATCTTAGTCGTTGCTTGTCAACGACACCAGCGGTGCGGTAAGGTCGCTAGACTGAACAGACTTATAATGAGAGAAAATGAACAGTCTGCGGCGCGATGAACAAAAACAAAGGCGTTACGGAACTTATTGAAGATCAGAACGGGACTCTAATTCGGTGCTTGCTCAAAGTGCGGTATTTTTAGAGTGGCGTTTCGATAACGCGTGGAATTTAGGTTTGGGGAGACATTACCTCGGATGAGCGAGCAGTTAACGGATCAGGTTCTGGTTGAACGGGTCCAGAAGGGAGATCAGAAAGCCTTTAACTTACTGGTGGTGCGCTACCAGCATAAGGTGGCGAGCCTGGTTTCCCGCTATGTACCGTCAGGCGATGTGCCTGATGTGGTGCAAGAGTCTTTTATTAAGGCCTATCGCGCGCTGGATTCGTTCCGGGGAGATAGTGCTTTTTATACCTGGCTGTACCGTATTGCGGTCAACACGGCAAAGAATTATCTGGTCGCTCAGGGGCGTCGTCCGCCATCCAGTGATGTGGACGCAATCGACGCCGAAAACTTCGAAAGTGGCGGCGCACTGAAAGAAATTTCGAACCCTGAGAACTTAATGTTGTCAGAAGAACTGAGACAAATCGTTTTTCGCACGATTGAGTCGCTCCCGGAAGATTTACGCATGGCAATTACGTTGCGGGAGCTGGATGGTCTGAGCTACGAAGAGATAGCCGCCATCATGGATTGTCCGGTCGGCACGGTACGTTCACGTATTTTCCGTGCGCGAGAAGCTATTGATAATAAAGTTCAACCGCTTATCAGGCGTTGACGATAGCGGGATACTGGAAAAGGTATTAGGCATGCAGAAAGAAAAACTTTCCGCTTTAATGGATGGTGAAACGGTGGATAGCGAGCTGCTCAACGAGCTGTCTCATTCTCCCGAAATGCAAGAGACCTGGGAGAGTTACCATCTCATCCGTGACACCCTTCGCGGTGACACCGGCGAGGTTCTCCATTTCGATATCTCAGCCCGCGTCATGGCGGCGATTGAGAATGAGCCTGTTCATCAGACCACTCCGCTGATTCCTGAAGCTCAACCCGCGCCTCACCAGTGGCAGAAAATGCCGTTCTGGCACAAGGTGCGTCCGTGGGCCAGCCAGCTTACCCAAATGGGTGTGGCGGCATGCGTATCGCTTGCAGTTATCGTTGGCGTCCAGCACTATAATACTCAGTCTGAAACTAATCAGCAGCCAGAAGCGCCAGTGTTTAACACACTGCCGATGATGGGCAAAGCCAGCCCGGTAAGCCTGGGCGTACCGGCTGATGCTTCCGCCAGCGGCGGTCAGCAACAGCAGGTGCAGGAGCAGCGCCGTCGCATTAATGCGATGTTGCAGGATTACGAACTGCAACGTCGTCTGCACTCTGAACAGCTTCAGTTTGAAAGCAGGCGCAGACGCAGCAGGCTGCTGTGCAGGTGCCCGGAAATCAAACTTTAGGAACGCAATCGCAGTAATGAAGCAACTTTGGTTCGCCATGTCTCTGATGGCGGGTAGCCTGTTCTTCTCTGCCAACGCCTCGGCTGATGTATCATCCGGGGCGTTGTTGCAGCAAATGAATCTGGCCAGCCAGTCACTCAATTACGAGTTGGCATTTATCAGCATCAATAAGCAGGGCGTCGAGTCGTTACGCTATCGCCATGCCCGTCTTGATAACCAGCCGCTCGCCCAGCTTTTACAGATGGATGGCCCGCGTCGGGAAGTTGTCCAGCGTGGTAACGAAATCAGCTATTTCGAGCCCGGCCTGGAGCCTTTCACGCTGAATGGCGACTATATCGTTGATTCTCTGCCGTCACTCATTTACACCGACTTCAAACGGCTGGCCCCTTACTACGATTTTATCTTCGGTAGGGCGTACGCGCATTGCGGACAGACTGTGCGAAGTGATCCGCGTTGTCGCCCGGGATGGAACGCGCTACAGCTATATCGTCTGGATGGACGCGGAAACCAAACTGCCGCTGCGTGTAGATCTGCTCGATCGCGACGGTGAAACGCTGGAGCAGTTCCGCGTTATCTCCTTCAGCGTGAACAATCAGGTTGGCAACAGCATGCAGAATCTGGCTAAAGCCAGCCTGCCGCCGCTGCTGTCGTTACCGGCGGGCGATAACGTTCATTTCAACTGGCAACCTGCCTGGCTGCCGGCAACGGTTTGAAGCTGAAGTGTCGCAGAGAGCCGTCGCGACATTGCCAACGATTGAAACGCCGGTGGAATCGCGCCTCTATTCCGATGGTTTGTTCAGCTTCTCGGTGAATATCAATCGCGCAACGGCAAACAGCGCCGAACAAATGCTGCGTACCGGGCGCCGTACGGTGAGCACAACGGTACGCGATAACGCAGAGATCACCATTGTGGGTGAACTTCCTCCGCAAACGGCGAAGCGCATCTCCGACAGCATTAAATTCAGGGCCGCACAATGATCAAAGAGTGGGCGACGGTAGTCTCGTGGCAAAACGGCATTGCGCTGGTCTGCATGTCGGATGCCAAAGCCTCCTGCAATAGCTGCGCATCCCGCGCCGGTTGCGGCAGCCGCGTGCTGAATAAGCTCGGGCCGCAAACATCGCACACGATTTCTGTGCCAAGCGAACAGCCGCTGATGGCCGGGCAGAAGGTTGAACTGGGCATCGCGGAAGGCAGTCTGCTCAGCTCCGCCATGCTGGTCTATCTCTCTCCGCTGGTCGGGCTGTTTATTATGGGCGGCGTTTTCCAGATGCTGTTCCGTAGCCGACCGTCGCGGCGGCCATGTGCGGTGCCGCATGCTGGGTGGCGTCTGGCGGCTTTATTGCTTGCCAAAGGGGTTGTCCAGCCGCGCTTGGCGAGCGCGAGGAGTGGCAGCCGGTGATTCTCAGCGTTGGGCTGGCGCCAGATGAGCTTCGGGTGGAAAACCATCGTTGATCCCCGTTCAGGCCGCGTATTGCGCGGCCTTTTCATTTCGTCTTAATCGCTGAATTCTGTTGCGATTCCCCGCAGTTCCATTCTTTAACGCGCGGCGTTAACAGTGTAATATGCGTCGTCATTAATGAGGCTGACAGGGTTCCGGGTAAAGCTCACGCCTGAAGGTCGGCTCACGCAACGGAATTTCTACGTGAAGGCATATTCATATAAATGAAGAACATACGTAATTTCTCGATCATTGCTCACATTGACCACGGTAAGTCGACGCTGTCTGACCGTATTATCCAGATTTGCGGTGGCCTGTCCGATCGTGAAATGGAAGCCCAGGTTCTGGACTCCATGGATCTGGAGCGCGAGCGCGGCATCACCATCAAAGCGCAGAGCGTGACGCTGGATTACAAGGCGCCTGATGGCGAAACCTATCAGCTCAACTTTATCGACACCCCAGGCCACGTTGACTTCTCCTATGAGGTTTCCCGCTCGCTGGCGGCCTGTGAAGGCGCGCTGCTGGTGGTGGATGCCGGGCAGGGCGTAGAAGCCCAGACCCTGGCGAACTGCTACACCGCGATGGAAATGGATCTCGAAGTGGTGCCGGTTCTGAACAAGATCGACCTGCCGGCCGCCGATCCGGAGCGCGTCGCGGAAGAGATTGAAGACATCGTCGGCATCGACGCTACCGATGCGGTGCGCTGCTCGGCGAAAACCGGCGTCGGCGTGACCGGACGTGCTGGAACGCCTGGTGCGCGACATTCCGCCGCCGGAAGGCGATCCGGATGCCCCGCTGCAGGCGCTGATCATCGACTCCTGGTTCGATAACTACCTGGGCGTGGTCTCGCTGGTGCGTATTAAAAACGGCACCCTGCGCAAAGGCGACAAAATCAAGGTGATGAGTACCGGCCAGGTCTACAACGCCGACCGCCTGGGCATCTTCACGCCAAAACAGGTTGACCGTACCGAGCTGACGTGCGGCGAGGTAGGCTGGCTGGTCTGCGCCATCAAAGACATCCTCGGCGCGCCGGTGGGCGATACCCTGACCGCTGCAGCGTAACCCGGCGGACAAAGCGCTGCCGGGCTTCAAGAAAGTGAAGCCGCAGGTTTACGCGGGTCTGTTCCCGGTCAGCTCTGACGACTATGAAACCTTCCGTGATGCGCTGGGCAAGCTGAGCCTGAACGATGCCTCCCTGTTCTACGAGCCGGAAAGCTCCACGGCGCTGGGCTTCGGCTTCCGCTGCGGCTTCCTCGGCCTGCTGCACATGGAGATCATTCAGGAGCGTCTGGAGCGTGAATACGATCTGGACCTGATCACCACCGCGCCGACGGTAGTCTACGAAGTGGAAACCACCTCGACAAAGAAGTGATCTACGTCGACAGCCCGTCCAAGCTGCCGCCGCTGAACAATATTCACGAACTGCGCGAGCCGATCGCCGAATGTCACATGCTGCTGCCGCAGGAATTCCTGGGCAACGTCATTACGCTGTGTATTGAGAAGCGCGGCGTGCAGACCAACATGGTTTACCACGGCAACCAGGTGGCGCTGACCTATGAAATCCCGATGGCGGAAGTGGTGCTCGACTTCTTCGACCGTCTGAAGTCCACCTCGCGCGGCTATGCGTCGCTGGATTACAACTTCAAACGCTTCCAGGCCTCCAACATGGTGCGTGTGGACGTGCTGATCAACGGCGAGCGCGTGGATGCGCTGGCGCTGATCACCCACCGCGACAACGCGCCGTACCGTGGCCGCGAGCTGGTGGAGAAGATGAAAGATCTGATCCCGCGTCAGCAGTTCGATATCGCGATTCAGGCGGCGATTGGCAACCACATTATCGCGCGTTCAACCGTGAAACAGCTGCGTAAAAACGTTCTGGCGAAGTGCTATGGCGGTGACGTCAGCCGTAAGAAAAAGCTGCTGCAGAAGCAGAAAGAAGGTAAGAAGCGTATGAAGCAGGTCGGTAACGTCGAGCTGCCGCAGGAAGCATTCCTTGCCATCCTGCATGTTGGTAAAGACGGCAAATAACCCTAAGGAGTTGGCATGGCGAACATGTTTGCCCTGATCCTGGTGATTGCCACCCTGGTGACAGGTATCCTCTGGTGTCTGGATAAGTTTATCTTCGCCCCAAAACGCCGGGAACGTCAGGCTGCCGCACAGGGCTCAGCGCATTGGTGATGCGCGTGGACGGCGAAAACGCTGAAGAAAGTCGGCCCGAAACCGGGCTGGCTGGAAACGGGCGCCTCGGTATTCCCGGTGCTGGCGATTGTGCTGGTGGTGCGTTCGTTTATTTACGAACCGTTCCAGATCCCGTCAGGTTCAATGATGCCGACGCTGCTGATTGGCGATTTTATTCTGGTGGAGAAATTTGCCTACGGCATTAAAGATCCGATCTACCAGAAAACGCTGATCGAAACCGGTCATCCGAAACGCGGCGATATCGTGGTGTTCAAATATCCGGAAGATCCGCGCCTGGACTACATCAAGCGCGTGGTAGGTCTGCCGGGCGACAAAGTCACTTACGATCCGGTTGCAGCAAAAAGGTCACCGTGCAACCCAGGCTGGCGGTAGCGGGCAAGTGTGAAAACGCGCTGCCAATCACCTACTCAAACGTTGAGCCAAGTGATTTTGTGCAGACCTTCAGCCGGCGGCCGGCATGGTAGCGGCGGAAGCCAGCAGCGGATTCTACCAGGTGCCGAAGGGCGAAACGTGCAGCGAGGACGGCATCCGTCTGGTCGAGCGCAAAGAGACGCTGGGCGACGTGACGCACCGCATCCTGACCGTGCCTATCGCGCAGGATCAGCTGGGTATGTACTATCGTCAGCCGGGCCAGCCGCTGGCGAGGTGGATTGTGCCGCCGGGGCATTACTTCATGATGGGTGACAACCGCGATAACAGCGCGGACAGCCGTTACTGGGGCTTTGTGCCGGAGAAGAATCTGGTGGGTAAAGCCACCGCCATCTGGATGAGCTTTGAGAAGCAGGAAGGCGAATGGCCGACCGGCGTACGCCTGAATCGTATTGGCGGAATTCATTAATCGTTAATTCTCCCGTGTTATTTTCCCCTTAAATGAACGGGGGGGGGTTGGCTTTCCTGCGAGTCAGGGAGCCACGGCACACGAAACCGCGTTGGTTTTCTCAGGTCGGTTTCGTGTGCTGCATTTTTGACGCATTTGATTTATTGGTATCGCATGAACCCCATCGTAATTAATCGGCTTCAGCGGAAGCTGGGCTACACTTTTCATCATCAGGAGTTGTTGCAGCAGGCATTAACCCACCGCAGCGCCAGCAGCAAACATAATGAGCGTCTCGAGTTTCTAGGCGACTCTATTTTAAGTTTTGTGATTGCGAATGCGCTTTATCACCGTTTCCCGCGCGTGGATGAAGGGGATATGAGCCGCATGCGTGCCACGCTGGTGCGCGGTAATACGCTGGCGGAAATCGCGCGCGAATTTGAACTGGGCGAATGTCTGCGTCTTGGGCCGGGTGAACTGAAAAGCGGCGGCTTCCGTCGTGAATCTATTCTTGCCGATACGGTCGAAGCATTAATTGGTGGTGTGTTCCTGGACAGCGATATCCAGACCGTAGAAAAGCTGATCCTGAACTGGTATCAGACCCGTCTGGACGAAATCAGCCCGGGCGATAAACAAAAAGATCCGAAAACGCGTCTGCAGGAATATTTGCAGGGTCGTCATCTGCCGCTGCCATCTTATCTGGTGGTGCAGGTACGTGGCGAAGCGCACGATCAGGAATTTACCATCCATTGCCAGGTCAGTGGCCTGAGTGAACCGGTGGTGGGCACAGGTTCAAGCCGTCGTAAGGCTGAACAGGCTGCCGCCGAACAGGCGTTAAAAATGCTGGAGCTGGAATGAGCGAAGATAAAACCTATTGCGGATTTATTGCCATCGTCGGACGTCCGAACGTTGGCAAATCCACCCTGCTGAACAATCTGCTGGGGCAGAAGATTTCTATCACCTCGCGTAAGGCGCAGACCACGCGTCACCGCATCGTCGGCATCCATACCGAAGGCGCGTATCAGGCGATCTACGTCGATACCCCAGGCCTGCACATGGAAGAGAAGCGCGCCATCAACCGCCTGATGAACAAGGCGGCCAGCAGCTCGATCGGCGACGTGGAGCTGGTGATTTTCGTTGTGGAAGGCACCCGCTGGACGCCGGACGACGAGATGGTGCTGAACAAGCTGCGTGACGGCAAAGACGCCGGTCATCCTCGCGGTCAACAAAGTTGACAACGTGCAGGAAAAAGCCGATCCTGCTGCCGCACCTGCAGTTCCTCGGTAGCCAGATGAACTTCCTCGACATCGTGCCGCTCTCTGCGGAGACGGGGCTGAACGTGGATACCATCGCGGGCATCGTGCGTAAGCATCTGCCGGAAGCGATTCACCACTTCCCGGAAGACTACATCACCGATCGCTCGCAGCGCTTTATGGCGTCTGAAATCATCCGTGAAAAGCTGATGCGTTTCCTGGGCGCTGAGCTGCCGTACTCGGTGACGGTGGAGATCGAGCAGTTCGTCACGGCAACGAGCGCGGCGGCTACGACATCAACGGCCTGATCCTGGTTGAGCGCGAAGGGCAGAAGAAGATGGTGATCGGCAACAAAGGCGCCAAGATCAAAACCATCGGCATCGAAGCCCGTAAGGACATGGAAGAGATGTTCGAAGCGCAAGTTCACCTCGAACTGTGGGTGAAAGTGAAATCTGGCTGGGCCGATGATGAGCGTGCTCTGCGCAGCCTCGGTTACGGCGAAGACCAGTAACTCTTAAGACGACGAGCATATGGATGGATGGCAGCGCGCCTTTGTCCTGCATAGTCGCCCCTGGAGCGAAACCAGCCTGATGCTGGACGTCTTCACGGAAGAGTCGGGCCGCGTGCGCCTTGTTGCGAAAGGCGCACGTTCCAAACGTTCCAATCTGAAAGGTGCCCTGCAGCCTTTCACGCCGCTGCTGGTTCGCTTTGGCGGGCGAGGGGAAGTTAAAACCCTGCGCAGCGCCGAAGCGGTCTCCCTGGCGCTTCCTCTCAGCGGCATCACGCTCTACAGCGGCCTGTATGTCAACGAACTCATCTCGCGCGTGCTGGAGCAGGAGACGCGCTTCTCTGAACTTTTCTTCGATTATCTGCACTGTATCCAGGCGCTGGCTGGCGCAACCGGCACGCCCGAACCTGCGCTGCGGCGTTTTGAACTGGCGCTGCTGGGCCACCTTGGGTACGGCGTCGATTTTCTGCACTGCGCGGGCAGCGGCGAGGCGGTGGAAGACACCATGACCTACCGCTACCGCGAAGAGAAAGGCTTTATTGCCAGCCTGGTGGTCGATCAGCACACTTTCACCGGGCGCCAGCTGCGGGCGCTGTAGGAGCGCGAGTTTCCCGATGCGGATACCCTGCGCGCCGCAAAACGCTTTACCCGGATTGCCCTCAAGCCGTATCTTGGCGGCAAGCCGTTGAAGAGCCGCGAACTATTCCGGCAGTTTGTGCCGAAACAAACGACCGAACGTGGCAAACGACGAGCGCGGGTGATGCACCTGACAGGCTCCGCGCGTGTAGACTGCAGGATCATACTGAAAATCGTATTTAGAGGATTGTCATGGCTGAATTACTGTTAGGCGTCAACATCGATCACATCGCCACGCTGCGTAATGCGCGCGGCACGGCGTATCCCGATCCGGTTCAGGCGGCGTTTATCGCTGAACAGGCGGGCGCCGACGGCATTACCGTGCATCTGCGTGAAGACCGCCGCCACATCACCGACCGCGACGTGCGCATTCTGCGCCAGACCCTGCATACCCGCATGAATCTGGAGATGGCGGTCACCGAAGAGATGCTGGGCATTGCCTGCGAGACTCAAGCCGCACTTCTGCTGCCTGGTGCCGGAAAAGCGCCAGGAAGTGACCACCGAAGGCGGTCTGGACGTGGCCGGTCAGCTCGACAAAATGCGCGATGCCTGCAAGCGCCTGGCGGAGGCGGGCATCCTGGTTTCGCTGTTTATCGATGCCGATTTCAGCCCCAGATTAAAGCGGCGGCCGACGTGGGCGCGCCGTATATCGAAATCCACACCGGCTGCTATGCCGATGCCAAAAATGCTGAAGTGCAGGCGAAAGAGCTGGAGCGTATTGCCAAAGCGGCTACCTATGCGGCGAGCCTGGGCCTGAAGGTCAATGCCGGTCACGGCCTGACCTACCACAACGTGAAGCCGATTGCCGCCCTGCCGGAAATGCACGAGCTGAACATCGGCCACGCGATTATTGGCCGTGCGGTGATGAGCGGTCTGAAAGAGGCGGTCTCCGAGATGAAACGCCTGATGCAGGAAGCGCGCCGGTAATGGCCATTCTGGGGCTGGGTACCGATATCGTTGAGATAGCCCGCATCGAAGCGGTGATCGCCCGCAGCGGCGATCGCCTGGCGAGACGCGTGCTGAGCGATAACGAGTGGGCCATCTGGGAGGCGCATCAGCAGCCGGTGCGCTTCCTGGCCAAGCGCTTTGCGGTGAAAGAGGCGGCGGCCAAAGCCTTCGGCACCGGCATTCGCAA
Source organism: Enterobacterales bacterium (assembly GCA_039593615.1). GTDB lineage: Bacteria > Pseudomonadota > Gammaproteobacteria > Enterobacterales > Enterobacteriaceae > Enterobacter. Next base: position 66,944 of record JBCNOY010000027.1, read on the forward strand.
CGGCCTGGCGTTCAACCAGTTTGAAGTGTTCAACGATGAGCTGGGCAAGCCAAGCCTGCGCTTATGGGGCGAGGCGCAAAAGCTGGCCGAGAAGCTGGGCGTGAATCACGTGCACGTGACGATCGCCGATGAGCGCCACTATGCCAGCGCGACGGTGATCATCGAAAGTTAAAGTTTGTCCGCGTGGTGCATCAGGACAAACTTATCCCACAGCTGTTCTTCGCTCTCGACGTGTGCCGGATCTTTCAGGATGGTATTGGGGATCGGGCACACTTTCTGGCAGGTCGGCGTTTCATAGTGGCCGACGCATTCGGTGCAGCGGTCGCTGTTAATCTCATAAATGCTGTCGCCCATCGAAATCGCCTGGTTCGGGCATTCGGGCTCGCACATATCGCAATTAATGCAGCGCTCAGTAATTATCAGTGCCATTGCATAAGCTCATCAGTTGCTTGTTTTCATTGCATGTTTCATGGTTAGTTCCGCTCTCCGGGGTAAAACGCCTGCTGAAATAGCGCTTTGCAGTGTGATTTTTTTTTCAATCGATGCAGGCGTAAACCAGCGGGGCGAGCCCCTGAGCGGCACGCATATTATCACGACGAGTGGCGTTCAAAAAATGACTTAGCGTAGTATTCAGCCGCCAGCAGAACGTGGCTGCTACCAGCCGATCTGATGTCGCGCCATAGCCAGAAAACCACGCAACGGTAAGCAGAGCCGTTGCGCGGTTAGCGAAATAGTGGCGGCGCTGGCCTTTATTTTACCGGTGCCAGCACGTGGGTGGCATCCAGCGTCAGACAATCACCTGGACATTGATCGCTGCCGTAGATAACGGGCGCCTTTGGCAAGGAAAACTTCATCGCGTGCTCTTTTTTAATCGCGTCGGCCATACCGGCAAAGGTCCATGGCATACCCAGCGAAAGCGAACCGAACTCATCGTATTTTTTGGATTTTGCGACAGCAGGTAAGTTGTCGCTATCGATACGATAATAAAGCTGGCCAGAGTATTCTGCAGGCACGTTCCCGGTGATTGCGCTGCTTAACAACTGATACTCGCGCTGCTGAGGCGTAGAGAAGCCTTTCTGAATATTCAGCATGCATGAGAGCACTGCAATAACGAGGCAAACGATACTGGCAGACGTGGTTATCTTCAGCTTATTAAAGATCACGAATAAGCCAGCAATGAAGGCTGAGGTGGTGATTAAAGAGAGCGCGATAACCGTGCGATAGGCTGCCCAGTCCTCACTCACCAAAAGATTAGGAATGCCCGCCGCCAGCAGGAAAAACAGGAACAGAAAAGCTTTACGCGGTTTGAAATCGGGTGCCTTCACAATGCCCACGATGATCAGTGAGCAGGAGATGATAATACTGACAATCGAGCGCCCGGTATCAAAGTTGCACAGCGCATTTCTGAGCGGTTCAGCGATAAACCAGGTGATTTTTTTCAGCGGCGCTAAGGTGATATTGGTTCTGGCCAGTACTTCATTGAACAGCACGAGCGGCAGAACTTTCGCCAGCACCAGCGCCATCACCATGCCAAATCCCAGCATCAACATCAGCTTGATCACCGCGCTGCGCTGATAATTATTCCGGGTCATGCCCAGATCGAGCAGGGCAAAGAATAAAAAGCTCATGGCTGCGGGTTGGTAAATCGCAAAGGAAAGCGTCAGGCAAATAGCCGACAGTAGCACCCGGCCCAGGCCTTTGTTTTCCGCCAGCGTTGAATAACTGATGCCCGCCAGCAGCACGGACAGGACATAAGGAAAGCAGACTGTCCAGCCGACAAAAACCTGAAATGAGGGCAGCAAACAAATCAACGTGGCAAACGTCAGACGCTGGACCGCGCTGGCGAAAATGCTGCGACGCTCAAGGAAACGGATAATGTACCCGCCCAGTAAAATCAGGCTTAATAATGAGAGTACACGGAGCCAGGTCAAATCCTGCACGTCATCGATCAGGAAAGCGAAGAAGTAGCGGATAGCACCATAAAAAGGTCGGCCCGATAAGATATCCCATTTGAAAATACTGAATGCATCGGTAGTGGATGCGTACAAATAGAACCAGTCGTCGGAAAATCCGTATGTTGATAAATAAACCGGGCTATAACCGATGAGTAAAGCGACGGCCAGTATCAGATACATGGCGGAGGGATGACGCTCAAAAACTGTTTTTTTCATTTCCTGCTCTTAATTACGTAGCGTGGTCTTTGTTTGGACTCAATGTAGATTCGGCCAATATATTCGCCCAGAACACCGATGCCGATAAGTTGCACTCCACCCAAAAACAGAATGGAAACCAGCAACGAAGGGTAACCCGCCACCGGATTGCCCCAGAGCAGTTTATCGATGATCATCCAGAATCCATAAAGAAAGGAGAGTAACGCGACGCTACCGCCGATGTAACTCCAGATGCGTAAGGGGAAGGTTGAAAAACTGGTTAATCCTTCTAATGCCAGATTCCACAATTTCCAGCCATTAAATTTCGACACCCCTGTGACGCGTTCAGCCCGATCATATTCCACAATCGCTGTTTTACCGCCAACCCAGGATAAAATGCCCTTCATGAACAGATTCCTTTCCGGCAGGCTTTTTATATGTTCTACCGTCTCGCGCGACAGCAGACGAAAATCGCCAACGTTTTCCTCTATTTTCGGCGAGCTGATTTGGTTGTGGAAGTGATAAAACCACTCGGCTGTTTTACGTTTGACATGCCCATCGGCGCTGCGATCTTTCCGTTTAGCCAGAACCACATCGGCACCCGCTTGCCAGCGTTCAACCAGTTGATGGATAACGGCGATGGGATCCTGCAGATCAACATCAATCGGGATAACCGCGTCACCGGTGGCATGCTCCAGTCCGGCAAACAACGCGGGCTCTTTGCCGAAATTGCGGGTGAATGACAGCGCAATGACCAGCGGATCCGAGATGGCCAGGGCATTGATGATGTTTTCGCTGCCATCGCTACTGCCGTCATTGATAAAAACAATTTCCACCTGATAGCCGGCTAATTCATGACGAACCGCCTGATAAAAGAGTGGAATGGTTTCCTCTTCATTGAAGACGGGCACGACGAGAGACAATTTCATTTTACTTCCCTGAAAACGATGTAATTAGAGTAGATGAAGCCGCAACCCAGGCTAATAAAGGAAAAGAGTATCAGGGTAATCACCGGGGAAAGCGTGCAGGCGTCGGCCATCCAGCCAACCAGCGCCGCCATGCCTCCCATAAAGCTGACATAAAGCAGGTAACGCAAGGGCGTGGCTGCAGAAGAGAAGGTCCAGCGGGCATTAGCAAAAAAGGAAAACGTCACCGCAACGCAGAATGCTCCAAAGTTAGCCATAGCCTGACCTGACTCGAACAGCTTGAGAATAAGCGCAAACACCGTCCAGTGAATCGCGGTGTTGATAACGCCAATTCCTGCATAACGGGAAATAAGTTTCAGCATGACGAGAGAGATGAGTAAATTTGCCCTGATCATATACATCGGAAATTATCCTGCAAGCCCGATGCTGAAAATGCGTTTAATCGGGCCAAAACAAGGATAGCGACAGGCAACAAAACCATTGCCTCGCCCGATGATCAATTTCGGGCTAAGGCAGGGTGGGGAATATCCTGAGCATGGGGCAATCAGACCAGCTTTTTCACCAGCTCCTCGCTGTGACGAATATGGCTGGAGGCGCGTTCCAGATCGTTCTGCACCAGCGCCATAAACAGCAGATCGGTCAGCGCCAGCTGCGCGCTGGTGGAGGAGATGGCCGCGCTGCGCGTCGCCTGCTCCTCGGCGACGGTGTACAGGCAGACCGTGGCGCACTGCTGCAGCGAATTCGGGGTAAAGCCGGTAAACGCCAGCACATCGGCGCCAATCGCCGCCGCTTCCTGCGCCGCCAGGTTGATCTCCCGCCGTTCGCCGGTGTAGGAGATTGCCAGCAGCAGATCGCCAGGATCCATCGCCTGTACGGTCGCCAGCAGGGCGTGCATATCCTGCTCGGCGACGGCGTTGATGCCAATCTTCATCAGCTTCCAGCCGAAAAATCTTTCGGCCACCAGCCCGGAAGCGCCAATGCCGACCAGCAGAATGCGGTTGGCGTTTTTCAGCAGCTGCAGCGTTTCCGTGAGTTTCTCTTCGCTGTTGATATCCAGCGTGGCGCGAATCGCCGAAATTTTTTCCGTCAGCAGCTTTTCGCCGACAACTTTAAGCGGATCGTCACTCAGAATGTGGTTGTGCACGGTGATGGCATCGCGGTCGGCCAGCGTCTCACTCAGCGCCAGCTTCAGCGCCGGAAAGCCTTTGTAACCCAGTTTCTGGGCGAACTTCACCACGCTCGACTGGCTGACGCCCGACTCTTCCGCCAGTTTTTGTGAACTCAGATGCCGTGCCCGATCAGGCTGCGACAGCAAAAAATCCGCCAGCCGACGCTCGTTCAGCGCCAGGCGTGGGTAGAGCTGGCGAATTCGCAGCAATGAACTCATGTCCGATCCTTAATCCATAGTCCCGCACACAGCTTAGCCGCTCGCGGAAGGAAATGTCTGGCCAGGAATGTCAGATGACATCGCGCCGACGCAGAGAATAAACTATTCAAATGGCATTGTAGCCACTGGAATTAAAAATGACAGCTTTCGCCCCGGCGCGCGATGCTGGCTACACTGTAGAGCAGGTATCGCCATTGTGGCGTTTACCGAAAAAGGAGTTCTGTGGGTTTGACAAAGGGTTCGCATAACCGGAGGCTGGCGGTCAGGGATAAACCAGGCAGAGGGATAACATTTGGCTACCACCGGGCGCCGCGTTGTCTTTTTTGACCTGGATGGCACGCTGCATCAGCAGGATATGTTTGGTACGTTTATGCGTTACCTGCTGCGGCGTCAGCCGCTGAATGCGGTGCTGGTGCTGCCGCTCTTACCGGTTATCGGTATCGCGCTGCTGGTGAAAGGCCGTGCGGCGCGCTGGCCGATGAGCCTGCTGCTGTGGGGATGCACGTTTGGGCACAGCGAGCGCCATTTGCTGGCGCCCAGCGTGAGGCGGAATTTGCGCACTGGTTTCGCGGCCACGTTGCCGCCTTTCCGGTGGTGCAGGCGCGCCTGACCGGCTACCTCGACGCGAATGATGCCGACATCTGGCTGATTACCGGCTCGCCGCAGACGCTGGTGGAGCAGGTCTATTTTGATACCCCCTGGCTGCCGCGCGTGAATCTGATTGCCAGCCAAATGAAGCCGCGGCCGTAACGGCGGCTGGGTGTTAACCATGCGCTGCCTGGGCCATGAAAAAGTGGCGCAGCTGGAGAAAAACATCGGTACGCCGCTGCGCCTGTACAGCGGCTACAGCGACAGCAAGCAGGACAACCCGCTGCTCTATTTTTGCCAGCATCGCTGGCGCGTTACGCCGCGCGGTGAACTGCAACAACTGGAGTGAGTCGCAGCTGGAGTTCGGCGTGTATAATGCCGCCCCGCCTTGTTAATCCGACTGGAGTATCAACCGTTGTCCAACCCTGAACTCGAATGAATACTGGATGCGCCATGCGCTGACGCTGGCTCAGCGTGCCTGGGACGAGGGCGAAGTGCCCGTGGGCGCGGTGCTGGTCCATAACAACCAGGTGATTGGCGAGGGCTGGAACCGCCCGATTGGCCGCCACGATCCTACCGCGCATGCCGAAATCATGGCGCTTCGTCAGGGCGGTCTGGTGCTGCAAAACTATCGTCTGCTCGATACCACGTTGTATGTGACGCTGGAGCCGTGCGTGATGTGCGCCGGTGCGATGGTGCACAGCCGGATCGGGACTCTGGTCTTTGGCGCGCGGGATGAGAAAACCGGCGCGGCCGGTTCGCTGCTGGATGTGCTGGGCCATCCGGGCATGAACCACCAGGTGGAGACTTGCGCATGGCGTGCTCGCCGAGGAGTGCGCCACGCTGCTGAGCGACTTTTTCCGCATGCGGCGCGAACAGAAACGTGCGCAGCGACAGGCGCTGCGCGGCCGATTAAGTTCATCGCAATCTTCGGTTCGACAGCCGGATAACCGGCACCGAGTTCCGCTTCCAGCGCCGACTGCTGCGCCAGCCGTTTCTCTTTCTCCAGCAGATACCCGACCAGGCTAATCTGATATTTACGGATATTTTCCACGTAGGCGTAGGCTTCATGCCCGCGCGCGTAGCCGTAAGTCGTCTGCTTGTAATAGCATGGCTTCTGGCTCAGCAGCGGCAGGCGCTGCTTGACGTCGGCCCAGCTGTCCGGGTTGCCTTTCTGTTTTCTGGGTCAGCGCGCGCGCATCCAGCATATGCGCGTAGCCCATATTGTAGGCCGCCAGCGCAAACCAGATCCGCTCCTCTTCCGGCACCGTTTCCGGGACTTTGGCCATCATATCCTGCAGGTAGCGCGCGCCGCCGCTGATGCTCTGTTCCGCATCGGTACGGTCGTTGACGCCCAGGCTCAGCGCGGTATTTTGGGTCAGCATCATCAGGCCGCGCACGCCGGTGGGCGAGGTGGCCTGCGGATCCCAGTGCGATTCCTGATAGGAAATGGCCGCCAGCAGCTTCCAGTCGATCTCCTGGGCGTATTTTTCGAACAGCGGCTGCAGGTCCGGCAGGACGCTGTCTACCGCGCGCAGGAAGCTGCGGGTGTCCACATAGTCAAAGTTGCCGCCGTGGCCGAGGTACTTCTCTTCCAGCCGCGCCAGGGTGCCGTCTTCCACCATCTGGCTGTAGAAATCCAGCATCGCCGCGTACAGGGCTGATCGTCATCGTACGCTGTGCAGAAACCAGGTCACCGGCTCTTCGTCGGTGACGTCCAGCGCCACGGCCAGTTCCGGATGAACGCGCTGGAACAGGCTGATCGCCACCGAATCGGCGATGGTGTAGTCCAGCTTGCCGTCGGCGACTCGCTCCAGCAGCTCTGTCGTGCCGAGTTTTTCGGTGCAGCCCTGGCCCAGCTCGAGATCCGGATATTTTTCCTTCTTTGTTCGCGCGAAGCGTAACGTGTGACAGATGGGCCGAACCGGACGGCGACAATCGTCAGCTGCCGGCCTTAATCGAGATCGAGCCAAGCGTTTTCGGGCCGCAGGCTTGCCGACGCGATAAACCAGCTGCTGCGAAACGGAGTAGTAGGTCGGGCCTGGCTGGTAGTTTTTGCTGCGCTCGCTGTTATACACCAGCCCGGCGGCAAGCATATCGGCATCGTCGTTATCGAGGTCGTCAAACAGCTCGTTGATATTCTGGCGGACGGTGATTTTAAGCTTCACGCCAAGATAATCGGCGAACTGTTGTGCCAGTTCGTAATCCAGCCCAGGCTGTTGCTGTTGATGTCGCTGTAAATCAGCGGAGAGTTGAGGGTACTGACGCGCAATTCCCCCCGCTCCTGAATGGCGGCGATACGGTTTTCGGCTTTGCCGAACCAGGGGATGGAAGGCCACAGGGCCACTGCCAGCAGCAGGGTGACAATGCCGATGAGCAGATAATTAATCTTTAATTTTTTCAATTAGTTAATTCTCGTGATGCGCTCACAGTTGCCTCTGTCTTTTAAAGGCAGTATTTATGTTGTTTTGCACTCCCAGAATGAGCGGCATTTTGCGCAACAAAGCGCCAGTTGGCAACTTATTATAGACAGAGGTTTGCGCATCAATTCGACGTTAAATCTCTGCGGCTCATTTTATTTCGACGCAAACGGTTTCGTCGCCGCGCTCAGGATTCTCTATAATGACGCCCGTTTTCCCCTGTTGCGCCCACTGTAAGCGTCTTCCCCGGCGCTTCGAAGACGAGAGACTTATGATGGAAATTCTGCGTGGTTCGCCTGCACTGTCGGCCTTCCGTATCACCAAACTGCTGGCCCGTTTTCAGGCCGCCCACCTTCCGGTAAGTAATATTTACGCCGAGTATGTCCATTTTGCCGATGTGAGCGCACCGCTCAGTGCCGAAGAACACGCCCGCCTGCAGCGGCTGCTCAAGTACGGTCCTTCTCTCGCCGAACATGCGCCACAAGGCCGGCTGTTGCTGGTGACGCCGCGTCCGGGCACCATCTCTCCCTGGTCTTCCAAAGCCACCGACATCGCCCACAACTGCGGCCTGCACCAGGTATTAAGCGCCTGGAGCGCGGCGTGGCGTACTACGTGGAAGCCTCTACCCTGACCGACGCGCAGTGGCAGCAGCTCGCCGGGCTGAACTGCACGACCGCATGATGGAGAGCGTGTTCACGGAGCTCAGCGCGGCAGAACAGCTGTTCGCGCACCATCAGCCTGCGCCGGTGCAGAGCGTAGACCTGCTGGGCGCAGGGCGCGTCAGGCGCTGGAGCAGGCCAACCTGACGTCTCGGCCTGGCGCTGGCAGAAGACGAAATCGACTACCTGCTGGATGCCTTCACCAGTCTGGGCCGCAACCCGAACGACATCGAACTCTATATGTTCGCGCAGGCGAACTCCGAGCACTGCCGCCACAAGATTTTCAACGCCGACTGGGATTATCGACGGCGAACAGCAGCCGAAATCGCTGTTCAAAATGATCAAAAACACCTTTGAGCAGACCCCGGACCACGTGCTGTCGGCCTATAAAGACAACGCCGCGGTGATGGAAGGCTCTGAGGTCGGGCGCTTCTTCGCCGATCGCGAAGCAGGGCGATACGACTTCCATCAGGAAGCCGGCGCATATCCTGATGAAGGTGGAAACCCACAACCACCCGACGGCGATCTCGCCGTGGCCGGGTGCCGCCACCGGCTCCGGCGGCGAAATCCGCGACGAAGGCGCGACCGGTCGCGGCGCCAAGCCGAAAGCCGGTCTGGTCGGCTTCTCCGTCTCCAACCTGCGTATCCCCGGCTTTGAACAGCCGTGGGAAGAGGATTTCGGCAAGCCGGAGCGCATCGTCACCGCGCTGGATATCATGACCGAAGGCCCGCTGGGCGGCGCCGCGTTCAACAACGAATTTGGTCGTCCGGCGCTGAACGGTTACTTCCGTACCTATGAAGAGCAAGTCAACAGCCACAACGGCGAAGAACTGCGCGGCTACCACAAACCGATCATGCTGGCGGGCGGCATCGGCAACATCCGCGCCGATCACGTGCAGAAGGGCGAGATCGTCGTCGGCGCGAAGCTGATCGTGCTCGGCGGCCCGGCGATGAACATCGGCCTGGGCGGCGGCGCGGCCTCTTCGATGGCCTCCGGCCAGTCTGATGCGGATCTCGACTTCGCCTCGGTGCAGCGTGACAACCCGGAAATGGAGCGTCGCTGCCAGGAAGTGATCGACCGCTGCTGGCAGCTGGGCGAAGCCAACCCGATCCTGTTTATCCACGACGTGGGCGCGGGCGGCCTGTCCAACGCCATGCCGGAGCTGGTGAGCGACGGCGGCCGCGGCGGTCGCTTCGACCTGCGCGATATCCTCAGCGATGAGCCGGGCATGAGCCCGCTGGAAATCTGGTGCAACGAATCGCAGGAGCGCTACGTGCTGGCGGTTGACGCCGGACCAACTGGCGCTGTTCGACGAGCTCTGCCGCCGCGAGCGCGCGCCGTATGCGGTGATCGGTGAAGCGACCGAAGAGCAGCACCTGACGCTGGGCGACAGCCATTTCGACAACCAGCCGATCGACATGCCGCTGGACGTGCTGCTCGGCAAAACGCCGAAGATGACCCGCGACGTGGCCAGCCAGCAGGCGAAAGGCGATGCGCTGGTGCGGGAGGGCATTACCGTTGCCGATGCGGTTAACCGCGTGCTGCACCTGCCGGCCGTGGCGGAAAAAACCTTCCTGGTCACCATCGGCGACCGCACCGTCACCGGTATGGTGGCGCGCGACCAGATGGTCGGCCCGTGGCAGATCCCGGTGGCCAACTGCGCCGTCACCACCGCCAGCCTCGACAGCTACTACGGCGAAGCGATGGCGCTGGGCGAACGTACCCCGGTGGCGCTGCTGGACTTCGCGGCCTCCGGCCGCCTGGCGGTCGGTGAAGCGCTGACCAACCTGGCCGCGACCGCAGATCGGCGCGATCTGAAGCGCATCAAGCTCTCCGCCAACTGGATGGCCGCCGCCGGCCACCCGGGCGAAGACGCGGGCCTGTATGACGCGGTGAAGGCGGTGGGCGAGGAGCTGTGCCCGGCGCTGGGCATCACCATCCCGGTGGGCAAAGACTCCATGTCGATGAAAACCCGCTGGCAGGAAGGCAACGAGCAGCGCGAGATGACCTCGCCGCTGTCGCTGGTCATCACCGCGTTTGCCCGCGTGGAAGACGTGCGCCACACCGTGACGCCGCAGCTTGCAGCGATAAGGGCGACAACGCCCTGCTGCTGATCGACCTGGGCAACGGCCACAACGCGCTGGGCGCCACCGCGCTGGCGCAGGTTTACCGCCAGCTGGGCGACAAGCCGGCCGACGTGCGCGACGTGGCGCAGCTGAAAGGCTTCTACGACGCGATCCAGGCGCTGGTGGCGCAGCGTAAGCTGCTGGCCTACCACGACCGTTCCGACGGCGGCCTGCTGGTCACGCTGGCTGGAGATGGCCTTCGCCGGCCACTGCGGCGTGGATGCGGACATCGCGGCGCTGGGCAGCGATGCGTCTGGCGGCGCTGTTTAACGAAGAGCTGGGCGCCGTGATTCAGGTCCGCGCTGCCGATCGCGCGGCCGTGGAAAAAGTGTTTGCCGATCACGGTCTGAGCAGCAATGTTCATATCATCGGTAAAGCGCTGCCGGGTGACCGTTTTGTTATCCGCTCCGGCGACAGCGCCGTGTTCAGCGAAAGCCGCACCACGCTGCGCATCTGGTGGGCGGAAACCACCTGGCAGATGCAGCGCCTGCGCGACAACCCGGAATGTGCCGATCAGGAGCATAACGCGAAGCATGACGAACAGGATCCAGGCCTGAACGTGAAGCTCTCCTTCGACATCAACGACGACATCGCCGCGCCGTACATCGCGACGGGCGCGCGTCCGAAAGTGGCGGTGCTGCGCGAGCAGGGCGTTAACTCCCACGTTGAGATGGCCGCGGCCTTCCACCGCGCCGGCTTCGACGCGATCGACGTGCACATGAGCGACCTGCTGGCGGGCGCGTCGCGGTCTGGAGGACTTCCAGGCGCTGGTGGCCTGCGGCGGCTTCTCCTACGGCGACGTGCTGGGCGCGGGCGAAGGCTGGGCGAAGTCGATCCTGTTCAACAGCCGCGTGCGCGACGAGTTCGAAACCTTCTTCCATCGTCCGCAGGACGCTGGCGCTGGGCGTGTGCAACGGCTGCCAGATGATGTCCAACCTGCGCGAGCTGATCCCGGGCAGCGAAGCTCTGGCCGCGCTTTGTGCGCAACCAGTCTGATCGCTTCGAAGCGCGCTTCAGCCTGGTGGAAGTGGCCGCCAGCCCGTCGCTGCTGCTGCAGGGCATGGTCGGTTCGCGGATGCCGATCGCCGTCTCCCACGGTGAAGGTCATGTCGAAGTGCGTGACGCGGCGCATCTGGCTCAGCTGGAGAGCAAAGGGCTGGTGGCGCTGCGCTTTGTCGATAACTTCGGCAAGGTCACCGAAACCTACCCGGCCAACCCGAACGGTTCGCCGAACGGTATTACCGCGGTGACCAGCGAAAGCGGTCGTGTCACCATCATGATGCCGCACCCGGAGCGCGTGTTCCGCACCGTCAGCAACTCCTGGCACCCGGAAAACTGGGGCGAGGACAGCCCGTGGATGCGCATCTTCCGCAACGCCCGTAAGCAGCTGGGTTAAACCTGAATCCTGTCTCTTACCGGTGCCCATTCACGGGCACCGTGCAAAGGCCGCTCAACGCGGCCTTTTTTATTTTTTGTTGCGTGGGCACTGCTGTCGATCCGGTGTGATTCCCTGACATCTGTGACATGTCGGAAAATGACGACAATCCCATGACTGAACTGTCGCTAAAAGGTGACATTTAAACCGTTGTTTTTTATGGGAGCGAAGTTAGCGCGTTAAAGCCGTTGCTAATCGGCGACACTTTTCCAGACCAGCTGGTCCGAAAGCGTCGTTAATTCCCCTCTCTAAGCTGGCAGTATGCTGATTAACAAGGCTATTTATTTTCTGGCACGATAGTTGCTATACTCATTACGTTGCTCATTCTCCTGTCTATGATTGCCCCGCACTGCGGTTGACGCGCTACATAAACTTCGAATGACGCACCAAAAGGTGCCTGCCGTCCACCCAACCGATAATCGCTTGCTTTGCAACGTTATCAAACACCGGGCGAAACGTCGAGTTAGGCTCCGCCTCATTTTGCAGGCGATGCTGCGGCGTCGCTCTCACGGCAGGCCAAAAGGCCTGCCGTTTTCGTTTTCAGCCTTTCTAACCTTGCCGGACTTCGCTAGCATGCCTGCAACTCACCTCAAAGGAAGCGCGGTTGTGAAGAGATGGCGTCTGTTTCCCCCGTTCCCTGCGGCAACTGGTTTTGATGGCCTTCCTGCTGGTGCTGCTGCCGCTGCTGGTGCTGGCCTGGCAGGCGTGGCAAAGCCTGTCAGCGCTGAGCACGCAGGCGGCGGACACTAACCGCACCACCTTCATCGACGCGCGTCGCAGCGAGGCGATGACGCGTACGGCGCTGGAGATGGAGCGTAGCTATCGCCAGTATTGCGTGCTGGACGATGCCAGTCTGGCACGCCTGTATCAAACGCAGTGGAGCCGCTATGGCCAGATGCTCAGCAGCCATGCCGCCAGCCTGCCCGATTTGCCAACATTCAAAATATTGCAGAGCGCGCTGCCGCAGCTGGAAAAGCTGCAGTGTGATAACGGCAATCTGCTGGCACCGGCGGCGAGCGCGCTGGAGGCATTCTCCGCCGCCAACACCCGCATGGTGCAGGCTACGCGCGCAGTGGTGTTCTCGCGCGGCCAGCAGCTGCAGCAGGAGATTGCCGAGCGCGGCCAGTTTTTCGGCTGGCAGGCGCTGGTGCTGTTCCTGGTCAGCCTGGTGCTGGTACTGCTGTTCACCCGCATGATCATCGGCCCGGTGAAGGGCGTCGAACGCATGATCAACCGGCTGGGGGAAGGGCAAAACGCTGGGCAATAGCGTCAGTTTTCGAGGGCCGCGCGAACTGCGCTCGCTGGGGCAGCGCATCATCTGGCTTAGCGAACGGCTGGCGTGGCTGGAATCACAGCGCCATGAGTTTCTGCGCCATATTTCGCACGAGCTGAAAACGCCGCTGGCCAGCATGCGCGAAGGCACCGAACTGCTGGCCGACGAGGTGGCCGGGCCGCTGACTGCGGAACAGAAGGAAGTTGTCGCGATTCTCGACACCAGCAGCCGTCATCTGCAGCGGCTGATTGAACAGCTGCTCGACTACAACCGCAAGCTGGCGGACAGCCCAATGCGGCTGGAACCGGTGGCTATCGACGCTATCATTGATAGCGTCGTCAGGGTGCACTCACTGCCCGCCAGCGCGCGCCAGATGCACACGCATGTCGATCTGCAGGCCCGTTATTGTCTGGCGGAACCGACGCTGTTGCAGCGAGTGATTGATAACCTCTACTCGAACGCCGTGAACTACGGTAGCGAATCCGGTAACATCTGGCTTCAGAGCCAGCAGAAGGGCAACCAGGTGTGGATTGAGGTGGCGAACACCGGCACGCCGATTCCGGCTGAAGAGCAGGCGATGATCTTTGAGCCCTTTTATCAGGGGAGCCAGCAGCGCAAAGGGCCGGTGAAAGGCAGCGGGCTGGGATTAAGCATCGCCAAAGATTGCCTGCGCAGGATGCAGGGTGATTTGCAGTTGGTCACGCGCACGGACGCGGACGTCTGTTTTCGTATCATTTTGACTACCAGCGCCGGGAATGCCTGATTAATGAAACTCACATCCAGCCGATTTCTCATCGGCGCACTGATTGCCATCGGCCTGAGCGCCTGTCAGGCGCCGCCCCAGAGCAGTACGCCGCGCGGTGCGGTGAACCTGCCGGAGCCGGACGTGCGCCTGGCGGATTATCTGGCCACCGATTGCCAGAATGTCTGGCAGATTGAAGCACCGGCGGCCATGAGCAATCCACTTTACTGGCAGCGCGCTATCGACTGCGGTGAGCGGCTGTCGGCGGCCGAAGCGCGGGCGGAAGCGCGGCGCTGGCCGGTACAGAACTGGGCGCGCGCCTTTAAGCAGGGCATCCTGCTGGCGAACGGCAACGTGACGCCGGTGGAGCGCCGTCAGTACGTTGATACGCTCGACAGCTATAGCGCGGATTATCCGGCGGCGGTGCGTCCGCTGCTGCAGCTGTGGCGCAGTAACCAGGCCGCGCAGCTGGAGCTGAGCGAGGCGCGCGGCCGCTACGCCGCGCTGCAGCAAAGCAATGACGCCGAACTGGATCGCCTGCGTCAGCAGCAAACGCAACTGCGGCAAACGCTGGACGATACCCAGCGTAAACTGCAGCGACTGACTGACATCGAGCGTCAACTGTCATCACGTAAAGCACCGGACAGCGGCGACAGCACACACGGTGCCAGCGATGCCCAAAGCGAGGAGCAGTAACCATGAAACAGGCCGCACGCTTACTGCTGGTGGATGACGATCCCGGGCTGTTAAAGCTGCTGGGGATGCGTCTGGTGAGTGAAGGCTACAGCGTCGTGACCGCGGAAAGCGGGCTGGAGGGGCTGAAAATTCTCAGCCGCGAGAAAATCGATCTGGTGATCAGCGATCTGCGCATGGATGAAATGGATGGCCTGCAGCTGTTTGCGGAGATCCAGAAGCGTGCAGGCCGGGGAATGCCGGTGATTATCCTGACCGCGCACGGGTCGATCCCGGATGCGGTTGCCGCCACGCAGCAGGGCGTGTTCAGCTTCCTGACCAAGCCGGTGGATAAAGATGCGCTGTATAAGGCCATCGACGAAGCGCTGGAACATGCGCGCGCCGGCCGGCGATGAGGCCTGGCGCGAAGCCATCGTCACCCGCAGCCCGCTGATGCTGCGTCTGCTGGAGCAGGCGCGGATGGTGGCGCAATCTGACGTCAGCGTGCTGATCAACGGCCAGAGCGGAACCGGGAAAGAGATCCTGGCGCAGGCGATCCATAACGCCAGCCCGCGCGCCGGCAAAAGGCGCTTTTATTGCCATTAACTGCGGCGCGCTGCCGGAACAGCTGCTGGAGTCCGAACTGTTTGGCCACGCCCGCGGCGCCTTCACCGGCGCGGTAAGCAGCCGTGAAGGGCTGTTCCAGGCGGCGGAAGGCGGCACGCTGTTTCTGGACGAGATTGGCGACATGCCCGCGCCGCTGCAGGTCAAGCTGCTGCGCGTGCTGCAGGAGCGCAAAGTGCGCCCGCTGGGCAGCAACCGCGATATCGATATTAACGTGCGCATTATCTCCGCCACCCACCGCGATCTGCCGAAAGCGATGGGCCCGCAGAAGAGTTCCGCGAAGATCTCTACTACCGTCTGAACGTGGTGAACCTGAAGATCCCGGCGCTGGCCGAACGTGCGGAAGACATCCCGCTGCTGGCGAACCATCTGTTGCGCCAGGCGGCCGATCGCCATAAACCGTTTGTGCGCGCGTTTTCCACCGATGCGATGAAGCGGCTGATGACCGCCAGCTGGCCGGGTAACGTGCGCCAGCTGGTCAACGTGATTGAGCAGTGCGTGGCGCTGACCTCCTCGCCGGTGATCAGCGACGCGCTGGTGGAGCAGGCGCTGGAAGGGGAAAACACGGCGCTGCCGACCTTTGTCGAAGCGCGCAACCAGTTTGAGCTGAACTATCTGCGCAAGCTGCTGCAGATCACCAAAGGCAATGTGACCCACGCGGCGCGCATGGCCGGACGCAACCGCACCGAGTTTTACAAGCTGCTCTCGCGCCACGAGCTGGACGCCAACGATTTTAAAGAGTAGCTTGCTGCGGCAGCGTCAGGAACACTTATACTCATAGTTACCCGTCCATCAGACTGGAGGCAGCTTACAGGCAAGAGTTTAAGGACCCACCATGAAAAAGATTGATGCGATTATTAAACCTTTCAAACTGGATGATGTGCGTGAAGCGCTGGCGGAAGTCGGCATCACCGGGATGACCGTGACCGAAGTGAAAGGTTTTGGTCGTCAGAAAGGCCACACCGAGCTTTACCGCGGCGCAGAGTACATGGTCGACTTTCTGCCGAAAGTGAAAATTGAAATCGTGGTCAGCGACGATATCGTCGATACCTGTGTGGATACCATTATCCGCACGGCGCAAACCGGCAAAATCGGCGACGGTAAAATCTTCGTCTTTGACGTGGCGCGCGTCGTGCGTATCCGTACCGGCGAAGAAGACGACGCCGCGATTTGATTTTGCCCTTGGGGGGCGCTGCGCTCACCCGACCTACAAAGCCTTGGCCGCGTGCGAGGGCTTTTTCATTACAGCACCTTATGCGGGCCGAAGCATTCGTAGTGAATGCTGTCTTTGTTCACGCCCAGCCCCACCAGCTGCTGTCGCGGCATACTGCATAAACGCCACCGGCCCGCAGATGTAGAACTGCATGTCCGGCGCGCTAAACGCCCCTTCCATCTGGCTTAAATTCATCAGACCTTCGCTGTCAAAGCGGGCAGCTGCGCGGTCTGCTTCCGTCGGCAGGCGATACCAGGTGTGCGCGGTGAAGCGCGGCAGTGGCGCCCCCAGCGTTGCTGACCTCATCAGCAAAGGCGTGACCTGCGTCGCCGTTTTCGGCGGCGTGGAACCAGTTAACCTGCGCACCGTGGTGTGATTTTGCCAGCGTATCAAGCATCGCCAGCATCGGCGTTTGGCCGACGCCCGCAGAGATCAGCGTCACCGGCGTATGCGCCGGCTAGCCGGCATGAAGAAATCCCCGGCCGGCGCGGCCAGATGCACGATATCGCCCACGTTCGCTTCGTTGTGCAGCCAGCTGGAAACCTGACCGCCGTCCTCACGCTTCACCGCAATGCGGTAGCCTTTGCCGTTTGGCTTGCGGGTAAGAGAATACTGGCGGATCTCCTGATGGGAAGCCTTCAGGCTTCAGCCACACGCCCAGATACTGCCCTGGCTGGTAATCGGCCACCGGCTGTCCGTCCACCGGCTCAAACTCGAAGCTGGTGATCAACGCGCTCTGCGCGGCGTTTTCTCAACGATGCGGAACGCGCGCGTGCCTTCCCAGCCGCCGTTCTTGCTGGCGTTTTCGCTGTAAATCTGCTGCTTCACGGTTGATAAACACGTTTGCCAGCACGCCGTAGGCTTTGCCCCACGCGTCCAGCACTTCCTGGCCCGGGCTGAACATCTCGTCCAGCGTCGCCAGCAGGTGGCCGCCGACGATGTTGTACTGCTCCGGCTGGATCTGGAAGCTGGTATGTTTCTGCGCGATTTTCTCCACCGCAGGCAGCAGCGCCGCCAGGTTTTCAATATTGCTGGCGTAGGCCGCAGATGGCGTTGAACAGCGCTTCACGCTGATCGCCGTTGCGCTGGTTGCTCATGTTGAAAATGTCTTTCAGCTCCGGGTTGTGCGTGAACATGCGATCGTAAAAATGGGCGGTCAGTTTCGGGCCGGTTCGCAGCAAGCGCAGGGAAGGGTGGCTTTTACGGTAGCGATGGTTTGAGCGTCGAGCATGGAGCGCATCCTTCTGAGGTAATTTTAATGATGTATTTTAAATGCATCTTATGAAGGTTGCCGCGCGCTTGTAAATCCCCGGTTTTGTCTGGGGTGATGAGTGAAAATCTGCATGGCGGCGCGCACAAACCTGAAAAGATTTTCCCGCTGCTGATGAACAAATATCCGGTTTTCTTCCCCGGCTAAAAAGCGTAAAAATCCCGTGCCAGCGCGTTATGCAAAACGTTTGCGTAAAATCGTTTGTCAAGACCTGTTATCACAGAACTAATCAGTTATACTGTTGCCCGTCGTCCAACAGGACTGCCTTTTCAGGCAAATTTTATTGTTAGCTGAGTCAGGAGATGCGGATGTTAAAGCGTGAAATGAACATTGCCGATTATGATGCCGAACTGTGGCAGGCTATGGAGCAGGAAAAAGTACGTCAGGAAGAGCACATCGAACTGATCGCCTCCGAAAACTACACCAGCCCGCGCGTGATGCAGGCGCAGGGTTCTCAGCTGACCAACAAATACGCTGAAGGCTATCCGGGCAAACGCTACTACGGCGGTTGCGAATACGTGGATATCGTTGAGCAGCTGGCTATCGATCGTGCCAAAGAACTGTTTGGCGCCGATTACGCCAACGTGCAGCCGCACTCCGGCTCCCAGGCTAACTTCGCGGTCTACACCGCGCTGCTGCAGCCGGGCGACACCGTTCTGGGTATGAACCTGGCGCACGGCGGCCACCTGACCCACGGCTCCCCGGTCAACCTCTCCGGCAAACTGTACAACATCATCCCTTACGGCATCGATGAGACCGGTAAAATCGACTACGAAGACCTGGCCGAAGCAGGCGCAGACGCACAAGCCGAAAATGATCATCGGCGGCTTCTCTGCTTACTCCGGTATCGTGGTTGACTGGGCAAAAATGCGTGAAATCGCCGACAGCATCGGCGCTTACCTGTTCGTTGACATGGCGCACGTTGCGGGCCTGATCGCCGCAGGCGTTTACCCGAACCCGGTTCCGCACGCGCACGTTGTGACCACCACCACCCACAAAACCCTGGCGGGCCCGCGCGGTGGCCTGATCCTGGCGAAAGGCGGCGACGAAGAGCTGTACAAGAAACTGAACTCCGCCGTGTTCCCTGGCGGCCAGGGCGGCCCGCTGATGCACGTTATCGCCGGAAAAGCGGTCGCGCTGAAAGAAGCGATGGAGCCAGAGTTCAAGGTTTACCAGCAGCAGGTTGCGAAGAACGCCAAAGCGATGGTGGAAGTGTTCCTGAAGCGCGGCTACAAAGTGGTCTCCGGCGGTACTGAAAACCACCTGTTCCTGCTGGATCTGGTTCGAGCAAAGAACCTGACCGGTAAAGAAGCGGACGCTGCCCTGGGCCGCGCCAACATCACCGTGAACAAAAACAGCGTGCCAAACGATCCGAAGAGCCCGTTCGTGACCTCCGGTATCCGTATCGGTACCCCGGCCGTGACCCGTCGCGGCTTCAAAGAAGCGGAAGTGAAAGAGCTGGCTGGCTGGATGTGTGACGTTCTGGACAACATCAATGACGAAGCCGTTATCGAGCGCACCAAACAGAAAGTGCTGGATATCTGCGCCCGCCTCCCGGTTTATGCATAATCGCGCTTTTGCCCGAAAACCCGCAGTGTGAAGAAGGATGGCGCAAGCCATCCTTTTTTTATTCCCTTTCGCAGGCGGCTTTGAGAAAGTAACGGCCATTCCGCGCACGGCGTGAGCTCTGTCAAAGTATTGCCCTCACTCCGGAGGAAACATGACCATCGGATCGGCCAGGTGGCTGGGACTGAGTTATTTCACCTACTTTTTCTGCTATGGCATTTTCTTACCGTTCTGGGGCGTGTGGCTGAAAGGCGAGGGCATCGCGCCGGAAACCATCGGCATGTTGCTCGGCTGCTGGCATGGTGGCGCGCTTTCCCGGCAGCTTGCTGATTGCTTCGCAGGTGAAAAATCCAGCGCAGCTGATTGTTGCGCTGCGCCTGCTGGCGCTGGTGACCTGTCTGTTCGCGCTCGGTTTCTGGCTCGGCGGTCAGTGGCTATGGCTGATGCTGGTGATGATTGGGTTTAACCTGTTCTTCTCGCCGCTGGTGCCGCTGACTGATGCGCTGGCGGCCACCTGGCAAAAGCAGATCGGTCTGGCCTATGGTCCGGTAAGGCTGTGGGGCTCGCTGGCGTTTGTCATCGGCTCGGCGCTGACCGGTATGCTGGTCAGCGCCTGGTCATCGCAGGTGATTCTGCTGCTGTTGAGCGTCGGCGCGCTGGCGATGCTGCTGGGCATGCTGCTGCCGCCACAAACCCGACCGCAGGGTGAGCTACGCCAGGGCGCGAGCGGTGGCTGGGCGGCGTGGCGCGACCTGCTGCGCGAGAACAGTGTCTGGCGTTTCCTGTTGTGCGTCACGCTGCTGCAGGGGGCGCACGCCGCGTACTACAGCTTCAGCGCCATTTACTGGCAGGAGGCGGGGTATTCGGCCTCGGCCGTGGGCTATCTGTGGTCGCTGGGCGTGGTGGCCGAAATGGTGATTATTTGCGCCTGCAGCAACCGGCTGTTCCGCCGCTGGAGCGCGCGCGACCTGCTGCTGCTCTCCGGCGTGTGCGCGCTGGTGCGCTGGACGCTGCTGGGTGCCAGCACAGCGCTACCGCTGTTGATTGTGGCGCAGATCCTGCACTGCGGCACCTTTACCGTCTGCCATCTGGCGGCGATGCGCTTTATCGCCGCGCGCAAGGCGCAAGAGGTGATTCGTCTGCAGGCGGTCTATTCGGCGCTGGCGATGGGCGGCGGCATCGCGGTGATGACGATGGTGTGCGGCGTGCTGTTTACCCACCTGCACGGCCAGCTGTTCTGGGTAATGGCGCTGGTGGCGCTGCCGGCGCTGTTCCTGCGGCCACGCGCGGCTTAAGACTCCAGCAGCTGACGAATGCGCTGCTGCTGGTGATCGCTCAGCGGCAGCTCAGCGTGGATCAGCGGCGGCGAATAGAGCGGCAGGGCGGTGGCGTAGGGCGTCACCACCAGCGCCACATCGCGCGGTGCGCCTTCACGCTGAAAGTGCAGCATATCCTGATAGGTAATATTGATCGGCAACAGCATCATTTCCCGCAGCTGCTGCTCCAGCAGCTGTTCCAGCGCCGCGTCAGCGCCGGTCAGTAACAGCACCTGTTTCTCCTGTAGCGCGCTCTCCTGCATCAGCCAGCCACCAAACTGCACCGCCACCAGGCTCACTTCTTCTGCGCTAAACTGCGTGCCGAAATCGCTGCTGAAGTGCTGCAGCGCGCGCGCCGTGGTGCGCAGCAGGCGCGGATAGAGACGCGCCACGTCCAGCGCCACGCTGTTATCAATGCCGATGGCAAAGTGGCTACGATCCAGCGCCTGCGCCAGGTGAGTATAGAGCTGCAGCTTAAGCTGCTGCTGATTTTTGATGCGCGTCTGCGCCAGTTGCTCAAAGCGGGCAATCAGCGCTTCCACCGCGGCCATCAGCTTGTGTGCCTGACTGTCCGCCAGCTGGCTGCCGTCTGGCGCGTGAATGAGGCTGAACAGCAGCGTCCAGAAATCGGTTTCGCTGACGTCCGGTGCCAGATGGCAACGTTTCTGCCAGTGATGGATCACGTCATCCGCTGCGCTACGTTCAATCTTCGCCGCCAGCCAGGCGCGCTGGCGCTCGCTGAACAGCGCCGTCTGACGCTGACACAGCGCATATTTCATGAAGATTTGCAGAAACAGCCGGTCGCGCGGCGTGAAATCGCGCGCCAGCCGCAGGCTGCAATGCTGGATCAGCGCCTGCAGATTGGTTTCATCCCACAGCGCTTTCTCAATTTTCAGCACCTTCAGCCGCTGGCGCAGTGCCGGCGCAAAATGCGTGCAGACGAAATCCTGCGACAGGCGCAGCGCGCGGCGCAGCCAGTGCAGCAGGCACAGACGCCGGTCCAGTTCCGTGCCATGAATGCGAAAGCTGCCATCCACCATCTGGTGTAATTCCAGCTGGTGAAAGCGCTGTATCTCATCTCCGACATCCGCGATATCCTGTCGGGCGACAACAGGGTCCACGCCATTCAACTGGCAGAGCTTTTCAAGCGTTAACGCGGGAGCAGGCAGAAACAGCAGCAACAGCAGATGGCAACGACGCTGGGCGCGGCTGAAGAGGGGAGCAGTAGAATGCGCTGAACTCATCAATCGTGTTATCCGCAGGTCATTTTTCAGCTAAGAATAGCCAACTCCACGCGCTGACCCTGGCCTTTGTCATGACTTTTGTTCAGAGCTTCAGGGCGGGTCACAGTTTTTTCTGGCCCGGTATCCTTCTGACTTTAAAATTTGTTACTTTATAACATATGAAAATTGCGTTCGTTAGCTTTACGCTGTTGTTCAGCGGCGCCGTGTGGGCGCATCCACACAGCTTTATTGATATGCAGACCGAACTGCTCGGTAAGGACGATCATCTCAACGCGATGAAGATGGTATGGACCATGGACGAGATCACCTCCGCCGATCTGCTGTACGATGCCGGCAACGCCAAACCCGGCGAGGTGGTGTGGAAAAAGCTGGCGGCACAGGTAATGGCCAATGTGCTGGGCCAGCACTATTTTACCGAAGTGTGGCAGGATAAAAATCGGGTGAAATTTCTCAACCTGCCGCAGGAGTATCAGCTGTCGCGCAAGGGCAACAAAGCAGTGCTGGAGTTCATTGTGCCGTTCGGCGAACCGCAGTCGTTAAGCGCCAGGCAGTATCGCATCCAGACCTTCGATCCCAGTTACTTTGTTGATATGTATTATGACAATCCGCAAGCCATCACCATGGATGAGACCGTGAAAGCCCATTGCCAGTTTGACTTACACACGCCCAAACCGGATGACTCGCTAAAACAGTACGCGCTGTCGCTGGATAAAGCTGACGCACCGCCCGAGGATATGGATCTCGGCCAGCAGTTTGCCCAGACGGTAACCCTGACATGTCGTTGATTTCACTGCCTGGCGCTTCCCGTCGCTGGTGGCCGCTGTGGCTGCTGGCTGCGCTGCTGATTTCTGCGGGCGGGATGGTGTGGCTGCACTGGCCGCAGATTCTGCTGCAAAGCGTACTGTGGCAGAAGGTTCTGCACCGTGAGATGACGCAGCTCCTGCAACAGGTGGCGCAGCAGCCGCAGCAGGCCGGTGTCACGCTGATGCTGTTTAGCCTTGCCTATGGCGTGCTGCATGCGCTGGGGCCGGGCCACGGCAAAGTGGTGATCAGCACCTTTCTCGCCACCCATCCGGCGCAGCTGAAAACCAGCATGAAGCTGACGCTGTTGGCGGCGCTGTTGCAGGGCGCGGTGGCAATTGCTCTGGTGACGCTGATGCTGGTGGTGCTGCAAACCTCGTCGCGCCAGCTGCATCTCACCAGTTACTGGCTGGAGAAAGGTAGCTATTTGCTGGTGATGGCGCTCGGCGTCTGGGTGGGCTGGCGCGCGCTACAGGGGTTACGCCGCGCGTTCCGTCCGGCAACCGGGCTCCAGATTCGCGCGGTACGGCCGCATCATCAGCACCATGCTGACTGCGGCTGCGGTCATGCCCACCTGCCGAGCGCGCAACAGCTGGCCGGTGCGGTGAGCGGCAAAACCCAGGCGCTGGTGGTGCTGTCCATGGGGCTGCGGCCCTGTTCCGGTGCCATTATGATGCTGTTGTTTGCCAAAGTGATTGGCGTATATGGCTGGGGCGTGGCCTCGGCGCTGACCATGGCGCTGGGCACCGCGCTCACCGTGTCGCTGCTGGGTTTGCTGGTGCAGCGCTCGCGCGTGCTGGCGGTGCGTCTCGGCAGGGTCAGCAGCAGAGGGACTGCGCAGTGGTTATTGCCGGCCGTGATGCTGGCTGGCAGCCTGCTGCTGCTGCTGGCCGGCTTTATTTTATGGCACAGTGCTACGCCCGGCTTCGGTGGCGGTCTGCGTCCTTTTTAATTAATACGCTTTAAAAAATAAGCGCAGCATATTCCCTGAATATGCTGCGTTTTTTTTTGCCCGCGACGCAGACTTTAATTTCTCTTGCCCGACGATCTGGTGAAAAGAGTTTTCTCTGTCTACGCTAGATAATATCAAAAAGGACAGGGTGTGCTCTTATATGCGTTACTCTTTATCGTCAATGTTTGTGAGGAAATAAATATGCCTGAAACCTGGACTAATAATGGCAGCACGGAAACGGTGGTGGAAACGCATGGCGGTTTACCGTTGAAACGCATTTCCTGGAGTGCCGTATTTGCAGGGGTGATTGCGGCATTAATCATTCATATTTTACTGGGGCTGCTGGGAACCGCGATCGGCGCCACGACCATCGATCCCCAGCAGGAACAAAATCCGCTGGAACATCTGGGGACCGGGGCGCTGATTTGGACCGGGGCCAGCATGCTGATTGCGCTAGCGGTCGGTAGCTACGTTGCCGGACGGCTGGCTCAGCGCGAAGGTGCGCTGCACGGTCTGCTGATGTTTGGTGTCAGTACCCTGATTACGCTTTGGCTGGCGATTTCACTTGCCAGCGGTATTATCGGCGGCGCCTTTAATATTTTAGGCTCCGGTTTTAATGCCCTGGGGAACGGTATTTCTGCCGTAGCGCCATCGGTGACCAATATGGCGAAAGAGAAACTGCAGGAAAATAATATCAACCTGGATGATTTGCAAAATGAATTGCAAACCACGCTGCGTCAGACCGGCAAACCGGAACTGCAGCCGGAAAATTTACAGCAGGATGTAAATAGCGAAGCGAATAATGCGCAAAACCAGGCGAAACAGACGGCACAGAATCCACAGAATGCCGACAATGATATTGCCAATTGGATCCGTGGTGTACTGAGTCGTCATGCCGATACGCTGCAGGCTGCAGACCGTGATGCGCTGAAAAACATTATTAAAGCGCGGACCGGAAAAAGCGATCAGGAAGCGGAGCAGATCGTTAATCAGACTGAGCAGAGCTATCAACAGGCGATGCAGAAATATCAGCAGCTGAAGCAGGAAGCGGAGCAGAAAGCGCGGGAAGCCGCAGAGAAAGCCGCGGCGGCAACGGCGAAAGCCAGTTGGTTTGCCTTCTTCATGATGCTGATCGAGGCGGTGCTGGCGGCGGTCCTCGGCGGTGTCGGTCGGCGTACCCAGCCGCGCACCGTGTTAACCCACGAGCGTCGCTAACAAAGTCGGTAATAAAAAAGGCGGCTGATTTAGCCGCCTTTTTTTGCTTAACGCTTCAGCGCTTCGCTCAGTTCTTCACGCATGTTGGCCAGCATGGCTTTCACAACGCGCGGGTTACCCGCAACGATGTTGCCGGTAGACAGCATATAGTTGTGGCCGCCGGTGAAATCGGTCACCAGACCGCCCGCTTCACGCACCAGCAGCTCGCCCGCAGCGAAATCCCATGGCTTCAGTGCCAATTTCGAAGAAACCGTCAACGCGGCCGGCGGCCACATAGGCCAGATCCAGCGCAGCAGAACCGGTGCGACGGAAGTCCGCGCATTCGGTGAACA
The DNA here is from genome assembly GCA_039593615.1 of Enterobacterales bacterium. Lineage (GTDB taxonomy): Bacteria > Pseudomonadota > Gammaproteobacteria > Enterobacterales > Enterobacteriaceae > Enterobacter. Next base: position 91,856 of record JBCNOY010000027.1, read on the forward strand.
GTTTGCCGACGATGTTCATGTAGGGCGTCGCGTGCTGTTTCGCCTTGAACGGGAAACCGGTCGCCAGGATGGTGCCGTCCAGATCGCGGGCGTTGCTGCCGCGCAGACGGTAGCCGTTCAGCTGTGCGCCCTGACCGCGGTGTCGCGGTGAACAGTTCGTTACGCATTGGATCGTAAACCACGGCCACTTCAGTACGGCCTTTAATGCGTACGGCGATAGAAACAGAGAAGTGTGGCAGACGTTTGATGAAGTTGGTGGTGCCATCCAGTGGATCGATAACCCATTGAACATCCTGATCGTCGCCTTCCTGCTCACCGCTTTCTTCGGTGATGATGGTGTGTTGCGGGTAAGATTTGCGGATCGTTTCGATAATAATCGCTTCTGCGGCTTTATCGACGTTGGTCACGAAATCATTGCTGCCTTTCTGGCTGGTTTCTACGGCGTCCGGCGTTTCGTAGTTTTTGGCAATTACATTACCCGCCTTGCGCGCTGCGCGCACGGCGATGGTCAGCATCGGATGCATCGGTCTCTCTCACTGGATGTTAAAGAACAGGAAAATCGGCGCAGAGTATAGCAGCGGGATCGGATTATGTCTCCCGTTTATGATAATATGCCCGAATATTCTTCAGTTCGCTTGAGACATTAAAATTATGCTGCAAAATATTCGAATCGTGCTGGTCGAAACCTCGCACACCGGCAACATGGGCTCCGTTGCCCGCGCCATGAAAACCATGGGCTTAACGAACCTGTGGCTGGTTAACCCGCTGGTGAAACCGGACTCGCAGGCTATTGCGCTGGCGGCCGGTGCCAGCGACGTGATCGGCAACGCCCAGATCGTCGATACCCTTGATGAAGCGATTGCCGGCTGTAGCCTGGTGGTGGGCACCAGCGCGCGTTCGCGCACGCTGCCGTGGCCGATGCTCGATCCGCGTGAATGCGGCCTGAAAAGCGTCTCGGAAGCAGAGCAGGCGCCGGTGGCGCTGGTGTTTGGCCGCGAGCGCGTTGGCCTGACCAACGAAGAACTGCAGAAGTGCCACTATCACGTCGCGATTGCGGCCAACCCGGAGTACAGCTCGCTGAACCTGGCGATGGCGGTGCAGGTTATCGCCTATGAAGTGCGTATGGCGTGGCTGGCGACGCAGGAGAAAGCCAGTCCGCAGCCGCAGTAAGAAGAGACGCCGTATCCGCTGGTGGACGACCTTGAGCGCTTCTATCAGCACCTGGAGCAGACGCTGCTGTCGACCGGCTTTATCCGCGAAGGCCACATCCGGGCCAGGTGATGAACAAGCTGCGCCGTCTGTTTACCCGTGCGCGCCCGGAAAGCCAGGAGCTGAACATCCTGCGCGGCATTCTGGCGTCGATTGAGCAGAAACAGGAAAAAGCGACAAGGGTAATCTTAGTTGATGTAAAACACGGAAGGTTAAATACCTGACTAAAACAGTCAAGTAAATAGTTGACCATTTTAGTCAGGAATGTCAGACTTTGCCTACCCCATTCTTCAGATAACCCGCCGACTGGCGGGCGGAGTTTACGAGGTTAAGTAAGACATGAGACTGACATCCAAAGGGCGTTATGCCGTGACCGCGATGCTGGACGTTGCGCTCAACTCCGAAGCGGGCCCGGTTCCGTTGGCTGATATTTCTGAACGACAGGGGATTTCCCTCTCTTATCTGGAACAGCTGTTCTCCCGTCTGCGTAAAAATGGACTGGTGTCCAGCGTGCGTGGTCCAGGCGGCGGTTATCTGCTGGGTAAAGACGCGGGCAGTATTGCAGTTGGCGAAGTGATCAGCGCAGTTGACGAATCCGTTGACGCGACCCGTTGCCAGGGTAAAGGCGGCTGCCAGGGCGGCGATAAGTGCCTGACCCACGCGCTGTGGCGCGATCTGAGCGACCGCCTCACCGGCTTCCTGAACAACATCACCCTGGGTGAACTGGTCAATAACCAGGAAGTTCTGGACGTGTCCGATCGTCAGCACAGCCATGATTCCCATCGCAGCACCCGCGCGCAGGACGCTATCGACGTCAAACTGCGCGCGTAATAAAAAGATAATATTTAGATGGGGGCCTCTCTCAGTTCAGCCTCGTGCCTGGTCGTACACCCAGCCGGGTGCCTGAATCCTTGCTTTAAAGCGTATGATTCCTTGTTGTACGGAGTTTATAGAGCAATGAAATTACCGATTTATCTCGATTACTCCGCAACCACGCCGGTGGACCCGCGTGTTGCCGAGAAAATGATGCAGTTTCTGACCCTGGACGGAACCTTTGGTAACCCAGCTTCCCGTTCCCACCGTTTTGGCTGGCATGCTGAAGAGGCGGTTGATATCGCCCGTAACCAGATTGCTGAACTGGTGGGTGCCGACCCGCGCGAAATCGTCTTCACCTCCGGTGCGACCGAATCCGACAACCTGGCGATCAAAGGTGCTGCCAACTTTTATCAGAAAAAAGGCAAGCACATCATCACCAGCAAAACCGAACACAAAGCCGTGCTGGACACCTGCCGTCAGCTGGAGCGTGAAGGGTTTGAAGTCACCTACCTGGCGCCACAGAGCAACGGCATCATCGAGCCTGAAAGGAGCTCGAAGCGGCGATGCGTGATGACACCATTCTGGTCTCCATCATGCACGTCAACAACGAAATCGGCGTGGTGCAGGACATCGCGACCATCGGCGAAATGTGCCGCGCGCGCGGCATCATCTACCACGTGGACGCCACCCAGAGCGTGGGCAAACTGCCTATCGACCTGAGCCAGCTGAAAGTGGACCTGATGTCCTTCTCCGGCCACAAAATCTATGGCCCGAAAGGCATCGGCGCGCTGTACGTTCGTCGTAAACCACGCATCCGCATCGAAGCGCAGATGCACGGCGGCGGTCACGAGCGCGGCATGCGTTCCGGTACCCTGCCTGTTCACCAGATCGTCGGCATGGGCGAAGCCTACCGCATTGCAAAAGAAGAGATGGCAGACGAGATGGCGCGCCTGCGCACGCTGCGCAACCGTCTGTGGGACGGCGTGAAGGATATGGAAGAAGTGTATCTGAACGGCGATCTCGAGCAGGGCGCACCGAACATCCTCAACGTCAGCTTCAACTACGTTGAAGGCGAGTCGCTGATCATGGCGCTGAAAGACCTGGCGGTTTCTTCCGGTTCTGCCTGTACTTCTGCAAGCCTTGAGCCATCCTACGTGCTGCGCGCGCTGGGCATGAGCGATGAGCTGGCGCACAGCTCGATCCGTTTCTCGCTGGGTCGTTTTACCACGGAGGAAGAGATCGATTATGCCATCGGGGTGGTACATAAGGCGGTAACGCGCTTACGGGCGCTGACGCCGGCCACTTCCCGCTAAATTTTCGCCCTGCGCCGGTCAGTGCGCAGGGATAACAAACGCAAACGGAGCCACGCGATGACAACACAACCCATGACGATTACGCTCAGCTCCCAGGCCGCCGACGCGCGCTGGGGCGAGAAAGCCTTGCTGAGCAGCAATGAAAGTGGCATGACCGTTCACCTGACCGGTGCCGATGCGCTGATGAGCATTCAACGTGCCGGACGCAAGCTGGACGGTCAGGGCATCCGCCACGTCGCGCTGAGCGGCGAAGGCTGGGATCTGGAGAAATGCTGGGCGTTCTGGCAGGGTTTCCGCAGCCCGAAAGGCCAGCGTCAGGTCGAATGGCCGACGCTGAGTGAGGCCGATCAGGCCGAATTCGATCGGCGCCTGAAAATCATCGACTGGGTGCGCGACACCATCAACGCTGCCGGCGGAAGAGTTGGGCCCGGAGCAGCTGGCGCAGCGCGCCGTTGACCTGCTGTGCGGCGTGGCGGGCGACAAGATGTCCTACCGCATCACCAAAGGTGAAGATCTGCGCGAGCAGAACTACATGCCGGTATCCACACCGTGGGCCGTGGTTCTGAGCGCCCACCGGTGCTGCTGGCGCTGGACTACAACCCAACCGGCGATAAAGCAGCACCGGTCTTTGCCTGCCTGGTGGGCAAAGGCATCACCTTTGATACCGGCGGCTACAGCCTGAAGCAGAGCGCGTTCATGGACTCCATGAAGTCCGACATGGGCGGCGCGGCAACCATCACCGGTGCGCTGGCGTTTGCCATCACCCGCGGTCTGAAAAAGCGCGTGAAGCTGTACCTGTGCTGCGCCGACAACATGGTCAGCGGTAACGCCTTTAAGCTGGGCGACATCATTCGCTATCGCAACGGCAAAACCGTTGAAGTGATGAACACCGACGCCGAAGGCCGTCTGGTGCTGGCCGATGGCCTGATCGACGCTTCTGCGACCAGAAGCCGGAGCTGATCATCGACATGGCGACCCTGACCGGTGCGGCGAAAACCGCGCTGGGCAACGATTACCATGCGCTGTTCAGCTTCGACGACGAGCTGGCGGAGTCGCCTGCTGGCCAGCGCCGCGGCGGAAAACGAACCGTTCTGGCGTCTGCCGCTGGCCGAGTTCCACCGCAGCCAGCTGCCGTCCAACTTTGCCGAGCTGAACAACACCGCCAGCGCGGCGTACCCGGCGGGCGCAAGCACCGCGGCAGGCTTCCTGTCGCACTTCGTTGAGAACTATCAGCAGGGCTGGCTGCACATTGACTGCTCCGCAACCTACCGCAAAAGCGGCGGTGGAGCAGTGGTCCGCCGGTGCGACCGGTCTGGGCGTGCGTACCGTTGCGAACCTGCTGACGGCTGAGTAATAATCTTTCCGACAACGGCAGGCTGCAACCTGCCGTCTTTTTTGGAAGCCTATCTCTTATGAGTAACCGTCTTGAAGAGCTGCTGGAACTGGCGGCCACCGAGCCTGCGCACCGTCCGGCATTTTTTCCGCACGTTGCTGGAGTCCACCGTCTGGGTGCCGGGCGAAAGTCCCGCGGAGCAGTTTGATGCCACCTCGCCGGTAGAATTACAGCACTGGGAGAAAGAGGGCGGCGGCAGCGGTGATCCCGTTCTTTACCTCGGAAGCAGCGATGAGCGAAGCCATCCAGGGTGAGCAGCCGTACCTGCGTTTACCGGCGCGTACGCTGTTTGAAATGACGCTGGGCGAGACGCTGTTCCTCAACGCGAAACTGCCGACCGGCAAAGAGTTTTCACCCGGCGAGATCGCGCATCTGCTGGGCGAAGAGGGCAGTCCGCTCAGCCAGCAAACGGTGCTGGAGGGCGGTCATGCATTGCTGCTGTCCGAAGTGGCCGAGCCGCCGGCGCAGATGATCGATTCGCTGACCCAGCTGTTTGCGAAATACAAACAGGTGCGTCGCGCCTACGTTGCCAGCATTCGTGAGCGTGCCGATGAACAGGCGAATCTGTTGATTGGTATTGAAGCCGACGGCGATATTGATGAGATTATTCAGGCGGCGGGCAGCGTGGCGACCGATACGCTGCCGGGCGATGAGCCAATTGATATCTGTGAGGTGGTCAGCAACGGGAGAAGGGTATCAGCCACTTTCTTACCGCGCACATCACGCCGTTCTATGAGCGCCGCTGGGGCAGTTTCCTGCGCGATTTCAAAGGCAGCCAGCGGATTATTTAGTGCCGGTGCGCATCAGTGCGCCGGTAAATCGCACCGATTTCACCCAGGTGCGCATAAATGCGCACCCTACGTGTAGGGTCGCCGTTCACGGCGACCGGATAAATGTGTGTAACATCCGACAACGCGCACCTTACGGCGACCGGATAAATGTGCACAACATCCGACAACGCGCACCTTACGGCGACCGGATACACTTATTTCTCAATCGGTAAATCGTCGCGGCTGCCCCATTCTCCCCACGAACCGTCGTACAGCGTCACGTCACGCACGCCCAGCGCGGTCAGCGCCAGAATCACCACCACCGCCGTCACGCCGGAGCCGCAGCTGGCGACAATCGGCTGATCCAGCTTAATCCCTGCCTTTGCAAACAGATCGCGCAGCTCGGCGGCCGGTTTCAGCTCACCGTTGGCCACCAGATTGTTCCACGGCATATTCAGACTGTGCGGGATATGGCCGCGCAGCAGGCCGGGACGCGGCTCATCCACTTCGGCATTGAAACGGTTGGCCGCGCGCGCATCGACAATCTGCGCGCCGCCCTCGTGGCTGATCAGCAGCACATCGGTCAGGCGCTTTACCTGGCTGCTGTCGTACTGTGCGTCGAACTCGCCCTCAGGCAAATCAACCGGACCGGTAGCCAGGCTGAAGCCAGCGGCTTTCCAGCCCTGCAGGCCGCCCGCCAGAATCGACACCTGTTCACAGCCAAAGGCGCGCAGCATCCACCAGGCACGCGGCGCGGAGAACAGATTACCTTCGTCGTACACCACCAGATGCTTATCCTGGCTGATGCCCAGCTCGCGCATCGCCACGGCAAAGGTCTCTGCGCGCGGCATCATATGTGGATACGGGCTGGTGTGATCGGACAGCGCTTCGATGTTGAAAAAAGGCGCATCCGGCAGATGCCCGGCCAGATACTCCGCCGTGATATCGCGCACCGCTTCCTGACCTGGCGGCAGCATGCGGGCATCCAGCACCTGCAAACGCTCTTCGTGGTAATGTTCATTCAACCAATCAGCGGACACAAACATGGCTGTCATAGCAACCTCTTCTCCATCAGCGGCAAAGGCCCAGTGTCCGGGAATGTGAAGGCTATCTCAAGGGTAACATTGCTAAAGTTGGCGGCTTGATGTGAAATTGCGCAGCACAACACGTTTAACCTTTTGGGGCTGGTGAGGGAATTACCATGGCAAGATGTGTAAAACGACTGCTGTTCAGCGTGCTGCTCGGCGGCGCATTACTGGGCGGCGCGCAGCCGTCGCTGCAGGCGGCTGATACGCCTGCGCCGCAGGCCGCGACACGCGATCTTGCGGTGATCGACCTGTCCGAGCTGCAGCTGGACGGCGCGGCGGCGCTGGTACTGACCTTCAACCGCGCGCTCGACGGTCAGCAGGATTTCAACCATTGGATCAGCCTCACCGACGACAGCAGCGGCAAGGTCGACGGAGGCTGGGAGCTGGCGCAGAACGGCAAAGTGCTGCGCTTCCGCCATCCGCAGCCGGCGCGCAAGCTCACCGTCACCGTCAATGCTGGCCTGAAGGCCGCCGATGGCAGTGTCTTAGCCAGCCCATTCAGCCAGACACTCACCACGCGCGACATCCAGCCGATGGTCGGTTTCGCCAGTCGTGGCTCGCTGCTGCCGCTGCGCCTGACGCAGGGACTGCCGGTGCTGGCGCTCAACGTTAACCAAATCGATGTTGATTTCTTCCGGGTGAAAAATGCCTCGCTGGCGGATTTTCTCGCCCAGTGGAATTACGGCAACAATTTGTCGTACTGGGAATCGCGCGATCTGCTGAAAAACGCCGATCTGGTTTACAGCGGCCGCTTCGATCTCAACCCGGCACGCAATACGCGGGAAAAAATGCAGCTGCCGCTCGGCGACGTCGCGGCGCTGAAACAGCCGGGTGTCTATCTGGCGGTGATGAAACAGGCCGGCACCTACAACTACACGCAACCGGCGACACTGTTCACCCTGAGCGACATTGGTCTGTCGCTGCACCGTTTTCCCACCCAGTTGGAACTGTTTACACAAAGCCTCGCCAGTGGCGATCCGCTGGCGGATGTCAGCGTGCAGCTACTGGATGAAAAAGGCCAACAGCTGGCGAGCGGCAGCAGCGACAGCGAGGGTCATCTGCGTTTAGCGGCTAACGCCAAAGGCAAGCTGCTGCTGGCGACCAGTAAAGGCCAGACTTCGCTCATCGACCTTAATCGCCCGGCGCTGGATCTGGCCGAATTCCCGATTGATGGCCCGCAAGGCTACGACAAACAGTTCTTCATTTTTGGCCCGCGCGATCTCTATCGCCCTGGCGAAACGGTCATCGTTAATGCGCTGCTGCGCGATGCCGATGGCAAACCACTGCCGCCGCAGCCGGTGAAAGCTGAAGTGGTGCAGCCGAATGGTGAAGTGGCACAAACCTTCGTCTGGCAGCCAGAGAACGGCGTTTATCAACAACGTTTTGCCTTACCGGCCTCGGCGATGACCGGTAAATGGACGCTGCGTATTAACAGCGGCGACAACCAGCCGCGCAGCTGGCCGTTCAATGTAGAAGATTTCCTGCCCGAACGGATGGCGCTGTCGCTTAAAAGCAACACTCAGCCCCTGTCGCCAGATGCCGACGTCACCTTTGATGTTGAAGGTCGCTATTTGTATGGCGCACCAGCGGCAGGCAACGAACTGCAGGGCCAGCTCTTCCTGCGTCCGCTGCGTGACGCGGTGGCTGCGCTGCCGGGCTTCCAGTTTGGCGATATCGCCGAAGAGAACCTGAGCCGCAGCCTGGATGAAGTGCAGCTTACGCTGGACGAGCAGGGGCGAGGCTGCAGCTTAAGGTCGAAAGCAGCTGGGCGGAGAGCCACTCTCCGCTGCAGCTGATTTTGCAGGCCAGCCTGCTGGAGTCCGGCGGTCGTCCGGTAACGCGTCGCGCTGAGCAGGCTATCTGGCCTGCGGCGGCGCTGCCGGGTATTCGTCCGCAGTTTGCCAGCAAAGCCGTTTACGACTACCGCACCGATACGTTATAACGACGAGCCAACCGATTGCCGATGAGAACGGCCACGCCGGCTTTGACATCGTATACGCCAATGCGCAGGGCGAAAAGCTGGCGGCGCAGGATCTTGAGGTTCGTCTGATCCGCGAGCGTCGCGACTACTTCTGGAACTGGTCCGAGAGCGAAGGCTGGCAGTCTCAGTTCGATCAGAAAGATCTGCAGGAAGAGCAGCAGCGCATCAGCGTTGCGGCGGGCGGCAGCCAGAAAGTCACCTTCCCGGTGGAGTGGGGCTCTTATCGTCTGGAGGTGAAAGCGCCTGATGAGATGGTCAGCAGCGTGCGCTTCTGGGCGGGGTACAGCTGGCAGGATAACAGCGACGGCACCGGCGCGCTGCGCCCGGATCGCGTCACACTGAAGCTGGACAAAGCCAGCCTATCAGCCCGGCGACACCAGCAACGTGCACGGTGGAATCCCCGGCCGCAGGCAAGGGCTATGCGATGATCGAGTCCAGCGAAGGGCCGCTGTGGTGGAAAGAGATCGACGTACCGGCGGGCGGCGCAACCATTGATGTGCCAGTCAGTGCGGAGTGGAAACGTCACGATCTCTATCTCAGCACGCTGGTGGTGCGCGCCGGCGATAAATCGAACGGCACCACGCCGAAACGCGCGGTCGGCCTGCTGCATCTGCCGATGGGCAACCGACGCGCGCCGCCTGACGCTGGCGCTTGAGGCACCGGACAGGATTCGGCCGGAACAAACCGTGCCGGTGAAGGTGAAAGCCAGCGTGAAAGAGGGGGCCGTGCCGCAGAAGGTGAACGTCCTGGTATCGGCGGTGGACAGCGGCGTGCTGAACATTACCGATTACGTCACGCCCGATCCGTGGCAGGCTTTCTTTGGCCAGAAGCGCTACGGCGCGGATATCTACGATATTTACGGCCAGGTCATTGAAGGGCAGGGCCGTCTGGCCGCGCTGCGCTTTGGTGGTGACGGGGATGAGCTGAAGCGCGGCGGCAAACCGCCGGTGAACCACGTCACCATTATTGCCCAGCAGGCACAGCCGGTGACGCTGGATGCCAACGGGGAAGGCACGATTACATTGCCGATTGGAGACTTCAACGGCGAGCTGCGTCTGATGGCGCAGGCCTGGACGGAAGACGATTTCGGCAGCAGCTGAAAGCAAGATTGTGGTGGCCGCGCCGGTCATTACCGAGCTGAATACGCCGCGCTTCCTGGCAAGCGGAGATACCTCGCGGCTGACGCTGGATATCACCAACCTGACCGACCAGCCGCAAACGCTGAACGTCGCCCTTAACGCCAGCGGCTAGATTGCGCTCAAGGCGGCGCAAAGCCGCAGCCAGGGTGCAACTGGCGAAGGGGGCGCGAACCACGCTGTTTATTCCGGTACGCGCGCTGGACGGTTATGGTGAAGGTGAAGTGACCGTGCAGGTGACCGGGCTGCAGCTGCCGGGCGAGACCTTCGCACCGCAGCAGAAGAGCTGGAAAATCGGCGTGCGTCCGGCGTTCCCGGCGCAGACGGTGAATACCGGTGCCATGCTGAACCCTGGCGAATCGCTGGACCGCACCGGCGCAGCACAGCGCTTTTAACGGTTTCTCTCCTGCCACCCTGCAGGGGCAACTGCTGCTGAGCGGTAAACCACCGCTCAACCTGGCGCGCTATATTCGCGAGCTGCAGGCCTATCCGTATGGCTGTCTGGAGCAGACCACCAGCGGCTCTGTTCCCGTCGCTCTACACCAACGCGGCGCAGCTTACGGCGCTTGGCATCAAAGGTGATACGGACGATAAACGCCGTGCCGCCATTGATATCGGTATTTCCCGTCTGCTGCAGATGCAGCGTGAAGACGGCGGGTTCGCGCTGTGGGATAAAAACGGTCCGGAAGAGTACTGGCTGACGGCCTACGTGACCGACTTCCTGGTGCGCGCGGGCGAGCAGGGCTACAGCGTGCCTGCCGATGCAGTGAATAATGCCAATAGCCGCCTGCTGCGCTACCTGCAGGATCCGGGCATGATGTCTATTCGCTGCAGCGATGCCGATGCGCAGCAAGTTCGCCGTGCAGGCCTATGCCGCGCTGGTGCTGGCGCGTCAGCAAAAAGCGCCGCTGGGCGCGCTGCGTGAAATCTGGAACCGTCACGCTCAGGCGGCGTCCGGCCTGCCGCTGATGCAGCTGGGCATGGCGCTCAAGCTGATGGGCGATGCGCCGCGCAGCCAGCAGGCGCTGGATCTGGCGCTCAAAACGCCGCGCAACGACAGCAAAACCTGGATGGCCGATTACGGCAGCCAGCTTCGCGATAACGCGCTGATGCTCTCCCTTCTGGAGGAGTACAAGCTGCTGCCGGATGCGCAGAATACGCTGCTGAATGCCCTGTCTGAACAGGCCTTCAGCCAGCGCTGGTTGTCCACGCAGGAGAGCAATGCGCTGTTCCTGGCCGGACGTTCGCTGCAGCACCTTATCCGTCCGGTGAGACGTGGCAGGCGAACGCACGCTGTCAGGACCAGCCGCAGCGCGGCGATAAGGCGCTGGTACAAAACGTGAGCGGCGACCAGCAGTTGCAGCAGGGCTGCAGGTGACCAGCGACACCGGCCGTCGCCGCTGTAGGGTACGCCTCGATGTGGCCGGCTATCCGGGCACTGCGCCGTCAGCCGGTCAGCTCGAACGTGCTGCAGGTTGAGTCGCAATACTTCACGCAATGGACGGCGAAACCGGCCGATCTCAATTCCCTGAAGAGCGGCGAGCTGGTGCTGGTGTGGCTGGAGGTTAAAGCCAGCCAGAACGTGCCGGATGCGCTGGTGGTGGATCTCCTCCCTGCCGGTCTGGAGCTGGAAAACCAGAACCTGGCGAGCAGCAGCGCCAGCCTGCAGGACAGTGGCGGTAGCGAAGTGCAGAACCTGCTCAGCCAGATGCAGCAGGCGGACATTCAGCATATGGAGTTCCGCGACGACCGCTTTGTGGCTGCCGTGCCGGTAAATGAAGGTCAGCCGGTCACGCTGGTTTATCTGGCGCGCGCCGTGACGCCGGGAACCTACCAGGTGCCGGTTCCGATGGTGGAGTCTATGTATGTGCCGCAGTGGCGGGCAACGGGGGCGGCCAGTGGCCCGCTGATTGTTGTTCCGTAATATGCGAATGGCACGTTTGACACGCTCCCGCTGGCTGTGGCGGGCTGGCGGGAGCGCTTCTCGTTTTATGGGGGCTGATTGTCGCTGCCGACCGCCTGTGGCCGTTGCCGCTGAAAGAGGTTAACCCTGCCCGGGTGGTGGTGGATGAGAAGGGCACGCCGCTCTGGCGTTTTGCCGATAGCGACGGGATCTGGCGCTATCCGGTGACGATCGAAGAGGTCTCTCCCCGTTATCTTGAGGCGCTGATCCAGTACGAAGATCGCTGGTTCTGGGATCACCCCGGCGTAAACCCGCTTTCTGTCCTGCGCGCCGCCTGGCAGGATCTCAGTTCCGGCAAAGTCGTCTCTGGCGGCAGCACGCTCACCATGCAGGTCGCGCGACTGCTGGACCCGCATCCGCGCACCTTTGGCGGCAAAATTCGCCAGCTCTGGCGTGCGATGCAGCTGGAGTGGCATCTTTCCAAACGCGAGATCCTCACGCTCTATCTCAACCGCGCCCCGTTTGGCGGCACGCTGCAGGGCGTGGGAGCGGCAAGCTGGACGTATCTGGGCAAACCGCCGTCGCAGCTCAGCTATTCCGACGCGGCGCTGCTGGCGGTGCTGCCGCAGGCACCCAGTCGTTTACGCCCGGACCGCTGGCCTGAACGGGCCGAAGCGGCGCGCAATAAAGTGCTCGACCGCATGGCGACGCAGGGCGTCTGGTCCGCAAAGCAGGTCAAAGAGTCCCGTGAAGAATCAGTATGGCTGGCGCCCCGGCAGATGCCGCAGCTGGCGCCGCTCTTTGCGCGCATGATGCTCGGCAAAAGTCGCGACACCAAAATTGTCACCACGCTGGATGCCGGACTGCAGCGGCAGCTGGAAGAGCTGGCGATGAACTGGAAATCCCGCCTGCCGGCGCGCAGCTCGCTGGCGATGATCGTGGTCGATCACACCGATATGAAAGTGCGCGGCTGGGTCGGATCGGTGGATATCAACGATGACAGGCGTTTTAGCCATGTGGATATGGTCAATGCGATCCGATCGCCGGGATCGGTGTTAAAACCCTTTATCTACGGCATGGCGCTGGATGATGGCCTGATCCATCCCGCCTCGCTGCTTCAGGACGTTCCCAGAAAAACCGGTGATTATCGCCCCGGGAATTTTGACAGCGGGTTTCATGGACCGGTCAGCATGAGTGAAGCGCTGGTGCGCTCCCTCAACCTGCCTGCGGTTCAGGTGCTGGAAGCCTACGGACCAAAACGATTTGCCGGGATGCTGAGCAACGCAGGCCTGCCGCTGATCCTGCCTGCGGGGGCGCAGCCGAATCTGTCTCTGATCCTCGGCGGGGCAGGCGCGCGGCTGGCAGATATCGCCGCTGCCTACAGTGCCTTTGCCCGACACGGTAAGGCGGGAAGGCTGCGCCTGCAGCCAGGGCGATCCGCTGATTGAACGTCCGCTGTTATCGCCGGGCGCGGCGTGGATTATTCGCCGTATTCTGGCCAATGAAGCGCAGCCGCTGCCGGATAATGCGCTGCCGCAGATCGTGCCGCTGGCGTGGAAAACCGGTACCAGCTACGGCTACCGTGATGCCTGGGCCATCGGTCTGAATGCCCGTTATGTGATAGGCATCTGGACGGGACGACCGGACGGCACGCCCGTGGCGGGACAGTTTGGTTTCGCCAGCGCGGTTCCGCTGTTAAACCAGGTCAATAACCTGCTTCAGTCGCGCTCAACGGTAGACGAAGCCCGCCTGCCGCGCGATCCGCGTCCGGCGAGCGTCGGGCGGGGCGTGATCTGCTGGCCGGGCGGCCAGTCGCTGCCGGAAGGCAGCGAAAACTGTCGGCGTCGCCTGTCGACCTGGCTGCTGGAAGAGACAGTGAACCGCCCACGCTGCTATTGCCCGAACAGGAGGTGCGTCAATGGCTTTCGTTTCCCGCGCTGTCTGGCTAAGACCAGCAAAGGGCGCGCGTGGCGGCAGATTGCCCGGATGCTACTGAAAAAGTCCTGGATGTCTGGCCGCTGCCGCTGGAGCCGTGGCTGCCTGCAACCGAGCGTCGTGCGCTGCGCCTGCCGCCTTCATCAAGTTTGTCCTCCGCTGTTGCAGGACGCACCTGCGCCACTCATTCTGACCGGCGTGCGTGAAGGGGCCGTTATCAAACGTCTGCCGGGGGAATCCCGCGTTTCTGCTGCCGCTGGCGGTGCAGGCGCGGCAGCAGCGGTGAGCGCTGGTGGTTTTTGAACGGTGAACCGCTGGAGCTTGCTGCGGGAAAAAGCAGCGTTTACGCTGGTGCTGCGAAAAAGCCCGGGCGATTATCAGTTACTCGTTATGGATGAGACCGGGCAGGTCGCGACGGTGAATTTTACGCTTCAGTGACCTGAAAACAGCTTTCTGATGTGAGCTGTTGCATAAAACTCGTCTTATTTTAAAAAAATGTTACCTGAATCCATAGGCAATGGCGCCTATTGCTCATTATAATCCGCGCCACACCATACTCAGGTATGCAAAACAACAGAACATTGACAGAGGTTATCATGGCTATTGAACGTACTTTTTCCATCATCAAACCAAACGCGGTGGCAAAAAACGTTATTGGCAGCATCTTCGCTCGCTTCGAATCGGCAGGGTTCAAAATTGTTGGCACCAAAATGCTGCACCTGACCGTTGAGCAGGCTCGCGGCTTCTACGCTGAGCACGAAGGTCGCCCATTCTTTGACGGCCTGGTTGAGTTCATGACCTCCGGCCCAATCGTGGTATCCGTACTGGAAGGCGAAAACGCCGTTCAGCGTCACCGCGATCTGCTGGGTGCAACCAACCCGGACAACGCGCTGGCGGGTACGCTGCGCGCTGATTACGCAGACAGCTTCACCGAGAACGGCACCCACGGTTCAGATTCCGTTGAATCTGCCGCGCGTGAAATCGCATTCTTCTTCGCAGAAGGCGAAGTGTGCGCTCGCACTCGTTAATATTTTCGTAAATGCCGCGTGCAAACGTGGCATCCCTGCGTCAGACTTTGTACAATGCAACGCCCCGGATGAGCAGACTGCTTTCCGGGGCGTTTCTTTTCAACCCTCCATGGGCCATAACGTGTAACAACGAGGCCGGATAAAATTATGTCTGAATTAGTGAATACCTCCGAAGTCGCCATTCCTGCGGTTCCCAATAAAAATGGAAAAATCAACCTGCTGGATCTGAACCGTCAGCAGATGCGCGAGTTCTTTAAAGAGATGGGCGAAAAGCCGTTTCGTGCCGATCAGGTCATGAAGTGGATGTACCATTACTGCAGCGACAATTTTGATGACATGACTGACATCAACAAGGTCCTGCGCAACAAGCTCAAAGAAGTGGCTGAAATCCGCGCCCCGGAAGTGGTGGAAGAGCAGCGCTCTGCGGATGGCACCATCAAATGGGCGATTGCGGTCGGCGATCAGCGTGTTGAAACCGTCTACATCCCGGAAGAAGACCGCGCCACGCTGTGCGTCTCCTCTCAGGTAGGCTGTGCGCTGGAGTGCAAATTCTGCTCAACCGCGCAGCAAGGCTTTAACCGTAACCTGCGTGTTTCAGAAATTATCGGCCAGGTCTGGCGTGCCGCGAAAATCGTGGGCGCGGCAAAAGTAACCGGCACGCGCCCTATCACCAACGTGGTGATGATGGGGATGGGTGAGCCGCTGCTGAACCTGACCAACGTCGTTCCGGCGATGGAAATCATGCTGGATGACTTCGGTTTTGGTCTGTCCAAGCGTCGCGTCACGTTGTCTACCTCTGGCGTTGTGCCTGCGCTGGACAAGCTGGGCGATATGATTGACGTAGCGCTGGCGATCTCTCTGCATGCACCAAACGACGAAATTCGTGACGAAATTGTGCCGATCAACAAAAAGTACAATATCGAAACCTTCCTCGCTGCCGTACGTCGCTACCTGGAGAAATCCAACGCCAACCAGGGCCGCGTGACCATCGAGTACGTGATGCTGGACCACGTCAACGACGGCACCGAACATGCGCATCAGCTGGCTGAACTGCTGAAAGATACGCCGTGCAAAATCAACCTGATCCCGTGGAACCCGTTCCCGGGCGCGCCGTATGGCCGTAGCTCGAACAGCCGTATCGACCGTTTCTCCAAGGTGCTGATGGAGTATGGTTTCACCACCATCGTGCGTAAAACCCGTGGTGATGACATTGATGCCGCATGCGGACAGCTGGCGGGTGATGTTATTGACCGTACCAAACGTACCCTGCGTAAACGCATGCAGGGCGAGACGATCGCGGTTAAAGCTGTTTGATTATTATGCACTCGCGGCGCATTATCTGCGCCGTGAGACATAACCTTACTGAATAATCAGTCAGATTCGTGAAGACTGATCAATAATTACGGTGCGTTTCATCCGACTTTCGGGCAGTATGTAACGACGTAACAACAGTTTAGCCGTACGGGCAGGGCTGTACTGTCATCTCCGGGCTGACAGTCTTATACTCTCTGTTCAAGGTTAACTGACCAGAAGTTTCGCGGTGCGGGTGGCATTGTGACTCACCGGCGCCTGAACCCTTATTTTTCACGTACCAGTAGTTGTAGCGAATGAATACTGAAGCCACTCACGACCAACATGAAGCACTCTCCACTGGCGTTCGTCTTCGCAACGCCCGTGAACAACTCGGACTCAGCCAGCAAGCCGTTGCGGAACGCTTGTGCCTGAAGGTTTCCACGGTTCGCGATATTGAAGAAGATAAGGCGCCTGCCGATCTGGCTTCAACGTTCTTGCGCGGTTATATCCGCTCTTACGCAAAACTGGTGCACATCCCCGAAGACGAATTACTGCCAATGATGGAGAAGCAGGCGCCGGTCCGTGCGGCAAAAGTTGCGCCGATGCAGACCTTCTCCCTGGGGAAACGTCGTAAAAAACGTGATGGCTGGCTGATGAGCTTTACCTGGCTGGTGCTGTTTGTGGTGGTCGGTCTGACCGGTGCCTGGTGGTGGCAAAACCACAAGGCGCAGCAGGAAGAGATCACACTGGCCCACGATCCGGCCGATCACGAACTTAGCGCAGCAGCAGCGACAACAGCCAGTCGATTCCGCTGGGTGACAACAGCACGGACAGCACTACCGACAGCGACACTAACGCGGCCGGTACCCCGATTGACACCGGTGCCGGTGCGGTCAGCACGCCAGACAACGCTGGCAGTACCAGCAGTGCGCCAGCAGCGACCAGCAGCAACACGGCAACCAGCAGCGACAACGCGGTGGTTTCCCCTTCTCAGGCGCCTGTTGATACGGCGGCGCACGCGCCTGCGGCCACCTCAGCCTGCACCGGCTAACAGCGTGCCGGCAGGCTCAATGCCAACCGGTCCGGCGGCGGCGTACGGCGCAGCGCTGCGGCCGATCCTAACGCGCTGGTGATGAACTTCAGCGCCGACTGCTGGCTGGAAGTGACTGACGCGACAGGTAAAAAACTGTTCAGCGGCCTGCAGCGTAAAGATGGCACGTTAAACCTAACCGGCCAGGCTCCGTATAAACTTAAAATCGGCGCTCCGGCAGCGGTACAGATCCAGTATCAAGGAAAACCTGTCGACCTGAGCCGTTTTATCAGAACTAACCAGGTTGCGCGTCTTACCGTTAATGCCGAACAATCAGCAGCACAGTAACAGACGGGCAACGCGGGAGATTTTTCATGCATAACCAGGCTCCGATTCAACGTAGAAAATCGAAACGGATTTACGTTGGGAATGTGCCAATCGGCGATGGGGCACCTATCGCCGTTCAGTCGATGACCAACACGCGCACCACCGATGTGGAAGCGACGGTCAATCAAATCAAAGCATTAGAGCGCGTCGGCGCGGACATTGTCCGCGTCTCCGTCCCGACCATGGATGCCGCTGAGGCGTTCAAACTGATCAAACAGCAGGTCAGCGTTCCGCTGGTGGCGGATATCCACTTCGACTACCGCATCGCACTGAAAGTGGCCGAATACGGCGTCGATTGCCTGCGCATCAACCCGGGCAACATCGGTAACGAAGAGCGTATCCGCATGGTGGTGGACTGCGCCCGCGATAAAAATATCCCGATCCGTATCGGCGTTAACGCCGGTTCGCTGGAAAAAGATCTGCAGGAAAAATACGGTGAGCCGACGCCGCAGGCGCTGCTCGAATCCGCCATGCGTCACGTCGATCACCTCGATCGTCTCAACTTCGATCAGTTCAAAGTCAGCGTCAAAGCCTCCGACGTGTTCCTGGCCGTGGAATCTTATCGCCTGCTGGCAAAGCAGATCGATCAGCCGCTGCACCTGGGCATCACCGAAGCGGGCGGCCGCGCTGCGGGAGCGGTAAAATCCGCGATCGGTCTGGGGCTGCTGCTCTCTGAAGGGATCGGCGACACCCTGCGCATCTCGCTGGCGGCCGATCCGGTCGAAGAGATCAAGGTCGGTTTCGATATCCTGAAGTCGCTGCGTATTCGCGCGCGTGGCATCAACTTCATCGCCTGCCCAACCTGTTCGCGTCAGGAGTTTGACGTGATCGGGACGGTGAATGCGCTGGAGCAGCGTCTGGAAGACATCATCACCCCGATGGACGTCTCCATCATCGGCTGCGTGGTGAACGGCCCGGGTGAAGCCACTGGTGTCCACCCTGGGCGTGACCGGCGGTAACAAGAAAAGCGGCCTCTATGAAGATGGCGTTCGTAAAGATCGTCTGGATAATAGCGACATGATCGACCAGCTTGAAGCCCGCATCCGTGCCAAAGCCGCCATGATGGACGAGACACAGCGTATCAACGTTCAGCAGGTTGAAAAATAACGTGACGGTGTGCGCCCGGCGCTCGCCAGTTGTGATTGAACCTGTGCGGTTTCATCCTCATAAGGTATGATGCCGGACAGGTTTTTTTGTATATAGAAAGAGAATAAACGTGGCAAAAAACATTCAAGCCATCCGCGGCATGAACGATTATCTGCCTGGCGAAACCGCCATCTGGCAGCGCATTGAAGGCACCCTGAAGCAGGTGCTGGGCAGCTACGGTTACAGCGAAATCCGTTTGCCGATTGTAGAGCAGACCCCGTTATTCAAACGCGCGATCGGTGAAGTGACCGACGTGGTTGAAAAAGAGATGTACACCTTTGAGGACCGCAACGGCGACAGCCTGACCCTGCGTCCGGAAGGGACGGCGGGCTGCGTACGCGCCGGCATCGAACATGGTCTTCTGTACAATCAGGAGCAGCGCCTGTGGTATATCGGCCCGATGTTCCGCCACGAACGTCCGCAGAAGGGGCGTTATCGCCAGTTCCATCAGCTGGGTGTGGAAGTGTTTGGCCTGCAGGGCCCGGACATCGACGCCGAACTGATTATGCTGACCGCCCGCTGGTGGCGTGCGCTGGGTATTGCCGATCACGTTTCCCTGGAGCTGAACTCTATCGGTTCTCTGGAAGCGCGCGCCAACTACCGCGATGCGCTGGTGGCGTTCCTGGAACAGCATAAAGAGAAGCTGGACGAAGACTGCAAACGTCGCATGTACAGCAACCCGCTGCGCGTGCTGGATTCCAAAAACGCGGATGTTCAGGCACTGCTGAACGATGCGCCTGCGCTGGGTGATTACCTGGATGAAGAATCTCGCGAACACTTCGCGGGCCTGTGCAAGCTGCTTGAAGCGGCAGGCATCGCCTATACCGTTAACCAGCGCCTGGTGCGCGGTCTGGACTACTACAACCGTACCGTGTTTGAGTGGGTGACCACCAGCCTCGGCTCGCAGGGCACCGTGTGCGCGGGCGGTCGTTATGACGGTCTGGTTGAGCAACTTGGCGGTCGCGCGACCCCGGCTGTAGGCTTCGCGATGGGCCTTGAGCGACTTGTTTTGCTGGTTCAGGCAGTTAATCCGGAATTTAAAGCAGATTCCGTTGTCGATATATACCTGGTGGCCTCAGGCGCGGAAACGCAGTCTGCGGCGATGCAGCTTGCCGAACGCGTGCGCGATGCGCTGCCGGGCGTTAAGCTGATGACCAACCACGGCGGCGGCAACTTCAAGAAGCAGTTTGCTCGTGCCGATAAGTGGGGCGCAAGTATCGCACTGGTGCTGGGTGAGTCCGAAGTGGCCAACGGCGAAGTGGTGGTGAAAGACCTGCGCTCTGGTGAGCAGACAACGGTAACGCAGAGCGACGCCGCTGCGCGCTGCACACGCTGCTGCGGTAAGCGCGCACTCTATTGGGCTAAGGAGAAGGACTGCGTGGAAATTTACGAGAACGAACACGATCAGGTCGACGCGATTAAACGCTTCTTTGCCGAAAACGGCAAAGCGCTGGTTGTTGGGGTTATTTTAGGTGTCGGTGCGCTGGTGGGCTGGCGTTACTGGAACAATCATCAGGAAGGATTCGCGGACATATGGCCGCGTCGGCGCAGGCCTATCTTAGCAGCTGAGCCGTGAGCGCAATTCGTGCCGATCAGCCGCAAACGCTGGCGGCGGCAGAAAAATTTGCGGCTGACAACAAAAACACCTACGGTGCACTGGCTGCGCTGGAAGTGGCTCAGCAGTACGTTGATAAGAACGAACTGGATAAAGCGCGTATGCACAGCTGTCTCAGGGCCTTGCTGCCGCCAGTGATGAAAACCTGAAAGCGGTGATCAATCTGCGCCTGGCACGTATTCAGGTTCAGCAGAAGAAAGCTGACGATGCGCTGAAAACGCTCGATACCATCAAAGGCGAAGGCTTTGCTGCCATCGTTGCCGATCTGCGCGGTGAAGCACTGCTGAGCAAAGGTGACAAAGCGGGCGCGCGTAAAGCGTGGCAAGCTGGCGTAGAGAGCAATGCTTCACCTGCGCTGAGCGAAATGATGCAGATGAAAATAAATAATTTGTCCGTCTGAGAGGGACCCGATGCAATTGCGTAAATTACTTCTGCCAGGACTGCTTTCTGTTACGTTATTGAGTGGTTGTTCACTGTTCAGTGGCGAAGAAGACGTTGTGAAAATGTCCCCACTGCCGACGGTTGAAAACCAGTTTACCCCATCCACCGCGTGGGATGTCTCCGTGGGCAATGGGATTGGTGATTTCTATTCCAACCTTCATCCAGCGTATGCAGACAGCGTTGTCTATGCCGCTGACCGCAAAGGTACCGTGAAAGCGGTGAACGCCGATGACGGAAAAGAGAAGTGGTCCGTTAACCTGGCGGAAAAAGACGGCTGGTTCTCCCGTAAACCGGCACTGCTGTCTGGCGGCCTGACCGTTGCCGGTGGCCATCACGTCTACGTGGGCAGCGAAAAAGCGCAGGTTTATGCCCTGAACAGCAGCGACGGCTCCATTGCCTGGCAAACAACCGTGGCGGGTGAATCCCTGTCGCGTCCGGTGGTGAGCGACGGCCTGGTGCTGATTCATACCAGCAACGGCCAGCTGCAGGCGCTGAACGAAGCGGACGGCCGGTGAAATGGACCGTTAACCTGGATATGCCTGCGCTCTCTCTGCGCGGCGAATCTGCGCCGGCTACCGCATTTGGTGCTGCCATTGTCGGCGGTGACAACGGTCGCGTGAGCGCCGTGCTGATGCAGCAGGGCCAGATGATCTGGCAGCAGCGTATCTCTCAGGCCACAGCGGCGCGACGGAAATTGACCGTCTGAGCGACGTGGACACCACGCCGGTGATCGTTAACGGCGTGGTTTACGCGCTGGCCTACAACGGCAACCTGACGGCGCTGGATCTGCGCAGCGGCCAGATCATGTGGAAACGTGAGCTGGGCTCGGTGAACGATTTCATCGTTGATGCGGGTAACCGCATCTATATGGTCGACCAGAACGACCGCCTGCTGGCGCTGAGCACCGAAGGCGGCGTGACGCTGTGGACGCAAAGCGATCTGCTGCACCGTCTGCTGACTGCGCCGGCGCTGTACAACGGTAGCCTGGTGGTGGGCGACAGCGAAGGGTATATGCACTGGATCGATCCGGATAACGGCCGCTTTGTTGCGCAGCAAAAAGTCGACAGCTCCGGTTTCCTGACCGACCCGGTTGTGGCCGACGGCAAACTGCTGATTCAGGCAAAAGACGGCACGCTGTACGCGATCACGCGTTAATTACCCGGCGGTTGTAGTATACTAAACGGCTCCTGTTCACTCAGGAGCCGTTTTGACATTTTTATCGGCCGCGCCTGCGGCCTAACCTGACGGCAAATTGCCGTTATAAGCGACGCTATTCGGGCGATTTATTTTTAATTTATGAGGCTTCAAACATGGTACCTGTGGTCGCGCTTGTCGGGCGCCCTAACGTTGGAAAATCCACTCTTTTTAACCGTTTAACACGCACCCGTGATGCGCTGGTTGCGGATTTCCCGGGGCTGACGCGTGACCGTAAGTACGGTCGTGCAGAGGTGGAAGGACGCGAGTTCATCTGTATTGATACCGGTGGTATTGACGGCACAGAAGACGGCGTGGAAACCCGCATGGCGGAACAGTCGCTGCTGGCGATTGAAGAAGCGGACGTGGTGCTGTTCATGGTGGATGCACGCGCTGGCCTGATGCCGGCGGACTCCGCTATCGCCAAACACCTGCGTTCACGCGAAAAGCCAACCTTCCTGGTGGCGAACAAAACCGACGGCATCGATGCCGATCAGGCCGTCGCGGATTTCTGGTCTCTGGGCCTGGGTGAAATCTACCCTATCGCGGCATCGCATGGCCGTGGCGTCACCAGCCTGCTGGAAACCGTTCTGCTGCCGTGGGTTGACGAAGTGAACCCGCCGGAAGAAGTGGACGAAGACGCTGAATACTGGGCGCAGTTCGAAGACGGAGAAGAGGGAAGAAGAAGAGCCTGAAGACGACTTCAACCCGCAGGATCTGCCGATCAAGCTGGCGATCGTCGGTCGTCCAAACGTAGGTAAGTCTACGCTTACTAACCGTATTCTGGGTGAAGAGCGCGTGGTCGTTTACGACATGCCGGGCACCACCCGCGACAGCATCTACATTCCGATGCAGCGCGATGAGCGTGAGTATGTCCTCATCGACACCGCCGGGGTGCGTAAGCGCGGCAAAATCACCGATGTGGTGGAAAAATTCTCCGTTATCAAAACCCTGCAGGCGATCGAAGATGCCAACGTCGTGCTGCTGGTGATCGACGCGCGCGAAGGCATCTCCGATCAGGACCTCTCTCTGCTCGGCTTTATCCTCAATAGTGGGCGCTCACTGGTTATCGTGGTCAACAAGTGGGATGGCCTGAGCAAGGAGGTTCGTGAGCAGGTGAAAGAGACGCTCGACTTCCGTCTGGGCTTTATCGACTTTGCGCGCGTGCACTTCATCTCTGCGCTGCACGGCAGCGGCGTGGGCAACCTGTTCGAATCCGTGCGCGAAGCTTACGACAGCTCCACCCGTCGTCAGAGCACCGCCATGCTGACCCGTATCATGAATATGGCTGCGGAAGACCATCAGCCGCCGCTGGTGCGCGGCCGTCGCGTGAAGCTGAAATATGCCCACGCCGGTGGTTATAACCCGCCAATCGTGGTGATTCACGGCAACCAGGTGAAAGACCTGCCGGATTCCTACAAGCGCTACCTGATGAACTACTTCCGCAAATCGCTGGACGTGATGGGCACGCCTATCCGCATCCAGTTCAAGGAAGGGGAAAACCCGTTTGCCGACAAGCGCAACACCCTGACGCCAAACCAGATGCGTAAGCGTAAGCGCCTGATTAAGCACATTAAGAAAAGCAAACGCTAAACATGATGAGGGCCCGGATGGGCCCTCTTTTTTTGGCGTAACATCCGGTTTATCACTATCCTCAGCCACGATTCCGGAGTCATCATGCTCACCCCGTGCCCTCACTGTCAGCAACCGCTCACTTACAGCGAACAACGCTTCGATTGCCCGCACTGCCAGCGTCATTTCACCGCGCTGGCCTGCTGTCCCGACTGCCAGCAGCCGCTGCAGGTGCTAAAAGCGTGCGGTGCCATAGATTATTTCTGTACCCACGGTCACGGCCTGATCTCCAGCAGGCGCGTGCATTATCGCCCGGAAGACGTCATCGAATGAGGGTTTGCGATAGCGCGAAGTGGTGCTGGCTGCTCGCTTCGCGCTGCGTTTGTAGCAAAAATGCTATTGCCCAGTAACTACCGCGTTATGGATGTTCACTTTTAATTGTACCGGATGGTACAATCCTGCCCGCCTTGTCGCGAATGCCAGCGGATATTGATCCTGCGGCCTCGCTCACAAGCGCTGCATAACGGGCGTAGCTCCCGTACCAACAGATATGAAATAAAGCGTAACGGATAACTTCCTGTCCCTGCTCAGCCAGGAGGACATTGACCGGCTGCTCCCGCATTCCGGCCGCCACGCGTTATTTTTTCAGGAGAGTTTGTGTTATGGCAGAAAATTCCGCTCGTCCCGGTAAAGGGTTGAGTCTCTGGTCCGTGTTATTCGGGCTGGTCCTGCTGGCGATCGGCCTGTTCTTCGCGATCGGTGGCGGTAAACTGGTGGCCCTGGGCGGCAGCTGGTACTTCCTCATTGCCGGTATCGTCATGTTACTGTCGGCGATTCAGTTCTTTCGCCGTAAATCCTCAGCGGTTACGCTGTTTATTCTGGTCTTCGCCGGCACGCTGATTTGGGCGCTGTACGATGCTGGCTGGCAGTTCTGGCCGCTGGTGTCGCGCCTGATGGTGCCGGCCGGCCTGATGGTGCTGGCGTTTATTACCTGGCCGGCGCTGCGTAAGCGTGAAGGCAAGGCCTCGCTGGCGAAGCTTTCATATGCGCTGTCAGCAGTGATTGCCGTTGGTATGGTGGTCACCTTTGTCCAGATGTTCCAGCCGCATCCGACCGTGGCCTTCACCGGCAAGCAGCTGCCGCTGATCCCGGTAGATAAAAGCAAACCGCAGCAGGACTGGAGCAGCTACGGCCGTACGCCGCAGGGCGACCGTTTTGCTGCTATCGACCAGATTACCCGCGACAACGTGAAAGACTTGCAGGTTGCCTGGACGTTCCATACCGGCGACACGCCGATCAGCCCGACCGGTAACGGTGCAGAAGATCAGGAAACGCCACTGCAGGTGGGTAATACCCTGTATCTGTGTACGCCGCACAACAACGTGATTGCGGTGGAAGCCGACAGCGGTAAGCAGATCTGGAAGCGCGAAATCAATGCGCAGGCGCAGGTGTGGAACCGCTGCCGTGGTCTGGCGTACTTTGATGCCACCAAACCGGTACAGCAGCCAACGCAACCGGGCTCCACGCCGGTGCCAGCGGTAACGCTGGCGGCGGGCGATAGCTGCCAGCGTCGCATCCTGATGAACACCATCGATGCGCGTCTGATTGCCATCAATGCCGATAACGGCGAGCTGTGTGAAAACTTCGGCAACCACGGCGTGGTCGATCTGAAGCAAGGTCTTGGCAGCGCGCCGGACCCGCAGTATCAGCTGACCTCGCCGCCGCAGGTGGCGGGCACCACGGTCGTGGTGGGCGGTCGCGTCGCGGATAACGTACAGACAGACATGCCTGGCGGCGTTCTGCGTGGCTTCGACGTCATCACCGGCCAGATGCGCTGGGCGTTTGACCCGGGCAATGAAGATCCGAATGCCGTGCTGATGCCGGGTCAGGATTATACCCGCAGCACGCCAAACTCATGGGCGCCAATCTCTTACGATCCGGCGATGAACACCGTGTTCCTGCCGATGGGCAGTTCGTCGGTGGACCTGTGGGGTGCCAACCGTACCGCGCTGGACCACAAATATGGTGCGTCGGTGCTGGCGCTGGATGCCACCACCGGTAAAGAGAAGTGGGTGTATCAGACGGTCCACAATGACCTGTGGGACTTCGACCTGCCAATGCAGCCGAGCCTGGTGGACTTCCCGATGAAGGACGGCACCACCAAACCTGCGGTGGTGATCGGCGGGAAAACCGGCATGATCTGGGTGCTGGATCGCCTGACTGGCAAGCCTTTGACCAAAGTTGAAGAGCTGCCGATGCCGCAGGGCCATATCCCGAACGAGCAGTACACCAAAACTCAGCCGCACTCGGTAGAAATGCCAAACATTGGCAATCAGAAACTGACCGAGTCAGACATGTGGGGCGCCACGCCGTTTGACCAGCTGGCTTGCCGTATTGCCTTTAAAGGCATGCGTTATGACGGCCTGTTCACGGTGCCGGACACCGATGTTTCGCTCAGCTTCCCGGGCTCGCTCGGCGGCATGAACTGGGGCAGCATCTCGTTCGATCCGAACAACCAGTACATGTTCGTTAACGATATGCGTCTCGGCCTGTGGGTGCAGATGATTCCGCAGGACACCACCAAATCGGCTGCCAGCAACGGCGGTGAAGCCATCAACACCGGCATGGGCGCGGTGCCGCTGAAAGGCACGCCGTACGCAGTAAACAAAAACCGCTTCATGTCGCCGCTGGGCATTCCGTGTCAGGCACCGCCGTTCGGTACGCTGTCGGCCATCGACATGAAGACCCGTCAGATTGTGTGGCAGGTGCCGGTGGGTACGGTGCAGGATACTGGTCCGTTTGGTATCAAAATGCATGCGCAGATGCCGATCGGTATGCCGACGCTGGGCGGTACGCTGGCAACGCAGGGCGGTCTGGTATTTATTGCCGGCACCCAGGATTACTACCTGCGCGCCTTCGACAGCTCAACCGGTAAAGAAGTGTGGAAAGCACGTCTGCCGGTGGGCAGCCAGGGCGGACCGATCAGCTATGTTTCGCCGAAAACCGGCAAACAGTACATCCTGATCTCCGCAGGCGGTGCGCGTCAGTCGCCGGATCGCGGTGATTACGTGATTGCTTACGCGCTGCCCGACAGCAAGTAAGCCGCAGTAAAAGAAAGGCCGACATCATGATGTCGGCCTTTTTTATTAACCGTCCGTGGCGTACTCCTTCCTGTAAGGATCCTTACTTACTTCTGCTTAGAGGGGCGACGGCTTTTTTGACCTCCTTTTCTTCCAGCTTCCCTGGCTCTCTCAGGATCGTTCCTGAAATTGCCCCCACTGACTTTGCCGCCCGCGCTACCGGCTTCCCTGGCGCGCTCCGGGTCCTCTGCAAAGTTCCCGGCACCGCCTCGTTGCTTGGTTTGTGTCATAGCAGAGACCTCATCTAAGGGTATTTTCTTTGATGTGGACTAGCTAGCCACGTTATCCAGTATAGTCAGTTAGTTACGGCGATGCTGTGGGAACTGTCTAAGTTATTCTTCGCCATCGCGCCACAGCGCCTGCAGTTCAGGAGGCGCAACGTTTTCCGGAATCAGAATCACAATCGTTCCGGCTTCGCGGTGGGTCGCGTAGCTAATCTGGATGCGGAAATAGCGCTGGTCGCCGCTGCCGGGTGACGAGGCCTGTCCCGGCGGCTGGCCGCGCGGAAGGGCCTGCTCCAGGACGTTGCACACGCGCTGCTTCTGCGGTTCCGGCCTAACTGAGCGGGGAGCGCAAATCGCCGCTGGCTGCGCAGGCCGGGGATAAAGGCGACGCCGCCTTCCCGGGCCAGCTCAACCACGGCGTCATCCGTCAGTTCCGGAACCTGCATTTACAACACTCCCACCTGTTCCCAGGCTTGTTTACTGGATCGCCCCATGTCGCCACCGTCGGTTGTCGAAGCGTTTCTCTCCTGCGCCATGCTGTACGGTTTTGCGCGCAAAGGCACCTCGAAATCTGCATCCTGCGCCAGATTGCGATCGCAAACCGTGTCGTACCAGGCATAACCCGCTTTTTCCCAGGCGTAGCCGCCGATCGCCGTCGCCGCCAGATAAAATGCCCGGTTGGGAATGCCGGAGTTCAGATGCACGCCGCCGTTATCCTCACGCGTTTTGATAAAATCTTTCATATGCGCAGGCTGCGGATCTTTGCCGAGCAGCGGATCGTCATAGGCGGTGCCGGGTTCAGACATCGAGCGCAGCCCTTTGCCGTTGATGCCTTTTGCCAGCAACCCTTCACCAATGAGCCAGTCGGCTTTATCGGCGGTTTGCTTCAGATGGTACTGCTTCACCAGCGAGCCAAACACGTCCGACAGCGACTCGTTCAGCGCGCCCGATTGCTCAAAATAGATCAGCCCGGCTTCGGTCTCGGTCACGCCGTGGCTCAGCTCATGCGCCACCACGTCTATGGCGATGGTAAAGCGGTTAAAGATTTCCCCGTCGCCGTCGCCAAATACCATCTGCTGACCGTTCCAGAAGGCGTTCTGATATTCCCGGCCATAATGCACGGTGCCGGTTAAAATAAGCCCTTTGTTATCGAGCGAATCGCGCTGATATTCTTTCCAGAAGAAATCATGGGTAATACCCAAATACTTGTAGGCTTCATCCACCGCCACATCGCCGTTCGACGGCTGACCTTCGTAACGCACCTGCGTACCCGGCAGCTCCTGGGTTTGCTTCGCGTCGTAAATATCGCGCTCCAGCTGTCCGGCTTTATGCGCGGTGCGGGCGCGGCTGGTGTTGTGGAGGCATGTTGGGCCATCAGCGTCTGGACGTGGGTTAAGGTCTGGCGGGCACAGCGCTGCTGCGGTTCGGAACCGCTTTCGATAATACGACGAAGAATATACGGGGGAATAACGCTGCTAAAGGGGGGAGGCATGTCGGACTCTCCTGAAAGAAGGGAATATCAGAAAGGGTATAGGGCCCGCTTATCAATCGCGCGCCGCTGCGTCTGCAGCACGCGCGATTTATCGGGGGTTATCAACCATTTATGCGGCTGAAAAGATTTTCACGCCTTACGGCTGACGCGTCTTTTTCACCGGTTTAATTGATTTCACTTCGCTTTCTACCCAGCCGTCTGACAGACGCGTCGTCAGCACATCGCCGGTATTCACCTGTTTGGTTTGCTTCAGCACCTTGCCGTCCGTCGCCGTCGTCACGCTATAGCCGCGCGCCAGCGTCGCCAGCGGGCTGACGGCTTCCAGATGGGTCACCGCATTGCCAAAACGTTCGCGGGTGGTGCTCAGTTGAGCTGTTTTTCGCATGCCCTGCTGCAGGCGGTACTGCCAGCTGCTGGATCCGCGGTTGGTGCGCGCTGAATTCGTCCCTGCGGGTTCTGCTGGTTCAGACGCTGCGTCACGCGCTGCTGGCGATGCGCCAGGCGCTTTAGCTGCTGTCATCGGCCGCTTCCTGCAGACGACGCTGCAGCTGAACCAGCACGGTTTGCTGGCGCGCCAGGCGCAGCTGCGGATGCTGCTGCTGTAGACGGTGGTGAAGCTGGGTAAAGCGGCGGCTGCGGCTGCGCCAGGTAGTAGTCCATCGCCATCTCCAGCCGCTGCTGCTGCGACTGCATCTGGCGCAGCAGCTCCAGCTGGTTGCGGCTGACCACTTCGGCCGCGGCGGAAGGCGTCGGCGCGCGCAGATCGGCGACAAAATCGGCGATCGTGACGTCGGTTTCATGGCCGACGGCGCTGACCACCGGAATGCGACTGGCAAAGATCGCCCGCGCCACGCGCTCGTCGTTAAAGCTCCACAGATCTTCCAGCGAGCCGCCGCCGCGCCCGACGATCAGCACGTCGCACTCCTGACGCGCGTTCGCCAGCTCAATGGCGCGCACGATTTGGCGGCCGGCGCATCTTCGCCCTGCACCGCGGTCGGGTAGATGACGACCGGCAGCGACGGATCGCGGCGCTTCAGCACGTGCAGAATATCGTGCAGTGCCGCGCCGGTTTCGGAGGTGATCACACCCACGGTGGGCAGGCGAGGGCAGCGGCTGTTTGAACTGCTGGTCGAACAGCCCCTCCGCCGAGAGCCTGGCTTTCAGCTGCTCATACTTTTGCTGCAGCAGGCCTTCGCCGGCAGGCTGCATGCTCTCGACGATCATCTGATAGTCGCCGCGCGGCTCATACAGGGTGATGTTGGCGCGCACCAGCACCTGCTGGCCGTGCTGCGGGCGGAAGGTCACGCGGCGGTTGCTGTTGCGGAACATCGCGCAGCGCACCTGGGCGGTATCGTCTTTTAGGGTGAAGTACCAGTGGCCGGAGGCGGGCTGGGTGAAGTTGGAGATCTCGCCGCTGATCCAGACCTGCCCCATTTCCTGTTCCAGCAGTAAACGCACCGTCTGATTAAGGCGGCTGACGGTATAAATTGAGGGGGATTGAGAGGATAACATGTGAGCCGGATCAAATTCTAAATCAGCAGGTTATTCAGTCGATAGTAACCTGCTGAGAGGCAATCGCAAGCTTTTTTATAAAAAAGTGTGGATGCAATCGGTTACGCTCTGTATAATGCCACGGCAATATTTAACCACCCAGGTCAGAGATATTGCCCATGCTACGTATCGCTAAAGAAGCACTGACGTTTGACGACGTCCTCCTCGTTCCCGCTCACTCCACCGTTCTGCCGAATACTGCCGATCTCAGCACGCAGCTGACCAAAACCATTCGCCTGAACATTCCTATGCTCTCTGCGGCAATGGACACCGTGACTGAAGCGCGCCTGGCTATTGCGCTGGCACAGGAAGGCGGCATTGGCTTTATTCACAAAAACATGTCTATCGAGCGCCAGGCGGAAGAAGTTCGCCGCGTGAAGAAACATGAATCCGGCGTCGTGACCGACCCACAGACCGTTCTGCCAACCACCACGCTGCACGAAGTGAAAGACCTGACCGAACGTAACGGCTTCGCCGGTTACCCGGTGGTCACCGAAGACAACGAGCTGGTCGGCATCATCACCGGTCGTGACGTGCGTTTCGTGACCGATCTGACCCAGCCGGTCACCGCGGTCATGACGCCGAAAGAGCGTCTGGTCACCGTGCGCGAAGGTGAAGCCCGCGACGTGGTGCTGGCAGAAAATGCACGAAAAACGCGTTGAAAAAGCGCTGGTTGTTGACGACAGCTTCCACCTGCGCGGCATGATCACCGTTAAAGATTTCCAGAAAGCAGAACGTAAGCCTAACGCCTGTAAAGACGAGCATGGCCGTCTGCGCGTTGGCGCGGCGGTAGGCGCCGGTGCCGGTAACGAAGAGCGCGTTGACGCGCTGGTTGCTGCGGGCGTTGACGTCCTGCTGATCGACTCCTCTCACGGCCACTCCGAAGGCGTGCTGCAGCGTATCCGCGAAACCCGTGCCAAATACCCGGACCTGCAGATCATCGGCGGCAACGTGGCCACCGGCGCAGGCGCTCGCGCGCTGGCTGACGCTGGCGTGCAGCGCGGTGAAAGTGGGTATCGGCCCTGGCTCCATCTGTACCACCCGTATCGTGACCGGCGTGGGCGTTCCGCAGATCACCGCGGTGTCCGACGCGGTTGAAGCGCTGGAAGGCACCGGTATTCCGGTTATCGCCGACGGCGGTATCCGCTTCTCTGGCGACATCGCCAAAGCCATCGCCGCGGGCGCCTCCTGCCGTGATGGTCGGCTCCATGCTGGCCGGTACCGAAGAATCCCCGGGCGAAATCGAACTCTACCAGGGCCGTTCTTACAAATCTTACCGCGGCATGGGCTCCCTGGGCGCGATGTCCAAAGGTTCCTCCGACCGTTACTTCCAGACCGATAACGCCGCCGACAAACTGGTGCCGGAAGGTATCGAAGGTCGCGTTGCCTATAAAGGCCGTCTGAAAGAGATCATTCACCAGCAGATGGGCGGCCTGCGCTCCTGTATGGGTCTGACCGGCTGTGCTACCATCGACGAGCTGCGTACCAAAGCGGAATTCGTACGCATCAGCGGTGCCGGTATCCAGGAAAGCCACGTTCACGACGTGACCATCACCAAAGAGTCCCCGAACTACCGCCTGGGTTCCTGATAAGTTTCCGCGCCCGGCTTCAGCCGGGCGCTCTTTATTGTTAAGTCCTTCCCAATCGGAATTACGCCTCAATGACGGAAAACATTCATAAACATCGCATTCTCATCCTCGACTTCGGTTCTCAGTACACCCAGCTGGTCGCGCGCCGCGTGCGTGAACTGGGCGTTTACTGCGAACTGTGGGCGTGGGATGTCACCGAAGCGCAGATCCGCGAATTCAACCCAAGCGGCATCATCCTGTCCGGCGGCCCGGAAAGCACCACCGAAGACAACAGCCCGCGCGCGCCGCAGTACGTGTTCGACGCCGGCGTGCCGGTGTTCGGCGTGTGCTACGGCATGCAGACCATGGCGATGCAGCTGGGCGGCCACGTAGAAGGCTCCAACGAGCGCGAGTTCGGCTATGCGCAGGTTGAAGTGGTCAACGGCGAGCGCGCTGGTGCGCGGCATCGAAGATGCCATGACCGCGGACGGCAAACCGCTGCTGGACGTGTGGATGAGCCACGGCGACAAAGTCACCGCGATCCCGTCCGACTTCGTGACCGTTGCCAGCACCGAAAGCTGCCCGTTCGCCATCATGGCCAACGAAGAAAAGCGCTTCTACGGCGTGCAGTTCCACCCGGAAGTGACCCACACCCGTCAGGGCCTGCGCATGCTGGAGCGCTTCGTGCGCGACATCTGCCAGTGTGAAGCCCTGTGGACCCCGGCCAAAATCATCGACGACGCCGTTGAGCGCATCCGCCAGCAGGTTGGCGATGACCAAGTGATCCTCGGCCTGTCCGGCGGCGTGGACTCCTCCGTGACCGCGATGCTGCTGCACCGCGCCATCGGCAAACACCTGACCTGCGTCTTCGTGGACAACGGCCTGCTGCGCCTGAACGAAGCCCAGCAGGTGATGGACATGTTCGGCGACCACTTCGGTCTGAACATCGTGCACGTGGAAGGCGAGAAGGGCGCTTCCTCGACCGCGCTGGCAGGCGAGAACGATCCGGAAGCCAAGCGCAAGATCATCGGCCGCGTGTTCGTGGAAGTGTTCGACGAAGAAGCGCTGAAGCTGGACGACGTGAAGTGGCTGGCGCAGGGCACCATCTACCCGGACGTGATCGAGTCTGCGGCTTCCGCCACCGGTAAAGCGCACGTGATCAAATCGCACCACAACGTGGGCGGCCTGCCGAAAGAGATGAAGATGGGCCTGGTTGAGCCGCTGCGCGAGCTGTTCAAAGACGAAGTGCGTAAGATCGGCCTGGAACTGGGCCTGCCGTACGACATGCTCTACCGTCACCCGTTCCCGGGCCCGGGTCTGGGCGTGCGCGTGCTGGGCGAAGTGAAGAAAGAGTACTGCGACCTGCTGCGTCGTGCCGACGCCATCTTCATCGAAGAGCTGCACAAAGCCGACCTGTACAACAAGGTCAGCCAGGCGTTCACCGTGTTCCTGCCGGTGCGCTCCGTCGGCGTGATGGGCGATGGCCGTAAGTACGACTGGGTGGTTTCCCTGCGTGCGGTGGAAACCATCGACTTCATGACCGCGCACTGGGCGCACCTGCCGTATGACTTCCTCGGCCGCGTCTCCAACCGCATCATCAACGAAGTGAACGGCATTTCCCGCGTGGTGTATGACATCAGCGGTAAGCCGCCGGCGACGATTGAGTGGGAATGATTTCGCGTCTGGCAACAGCCTGCACGTAAAAGCAGTAAAGTACCTCTAAGCCTGCGTAACTGCGGGCTTTTTTGTTTTTATGTCTGGCACTTTCTGGCAGCTGTTAGCAACGGAAAGCACGGTTTTTTCAATGGAATTTTTGATGGTACTCTCTGGTTTTGAATTCAGGTTTGAAAAAGTACCATGTGACAAATTTCGGTTGAGTTATGGTATTTGTTTTTTATAACTCGATTAAAAACAGATAGTTAAATAACTTTTCTGAATTTTTTACAACATGGTATTTTTTGATAAAGGAAAACAATAAACCATGTTGACTGACACCAAGCTGCGTCACCTTAAGCCGAAGGAGAAACTCTATAAAGTTAATGACCGTGATGGTCTGTATGTTGCGGTCACTCCGGCTGGAACGATCTCATTTCGTTATAACTATTCAATAAACGGAAGACAGGAGACCGTTACTTTTGGCCGCTATGGTGTGGGAGGGATCACGCTTGTAGAAGCGCGTGAACGGCTCAATGAAGCTAAAAAAATGGTTGCCGGTGGAAGATCGCCAGCGAGGGAAAAAGCTAGAGATAAAGCGCGTATCAAAGATGCTGAGACTTTTGGTGCATGGGCTGAGAAATGGTTACGCGGCTATCAAATGGCTGAATCGACGCGTGATATGCGGCGTTCGGTTTATCAAAGGGAGTTGAAGTCAAAATTTGCGCAGCAGAAATTGACCGAGATTACACATGAAGATTTACGCGCATTAACCGATAACATTGTCGAGAGAGGGGCACCGGCGACAGCTGTGCACGCCAGAGAGATTGTATTGCAAGTCTATCGCTGGGCTATTGAGCGCGGTCAGAAGGTTGAGAATCCCGCTGATCTGGTACGGCCTGCAAGCATAGCGAAATTTGAGCCTCGTGACAGGGCATTGACGCCA
Organism: Enterobacterales bacterium; assembly: GCA_039593615.1. GTDB lineage: Bacteria > Pseudomonadota > Gammaproteobacteria > Enterobacterales > Enterobacteriaceae > Enterobacter. The sequence goes on from JBCNOY010000027.1 coordinate 125,680, forward strand.
ATTGAAATTGGTTTGATGTATCGGTACATGGAACGGGTAGGAACGACGCCATCAATCAGAGCAGCGGTTAAACTTTTGCTGTTAACGATGGTACGTAAAAGTGAGCTTACTAACGCAACCTGGAACGAGATTGATTTTAGTGAGGCATTATGGACGATACCAAAGGAGAGGATGAAACGACGTAATCCACATTTGGTTTTTCTTTCCAGACAGGCAATGGATATTATGATTGCTCTCAAAACCTTTGCCGGTGGCTCTGATTTTATCCTTCCTTCGCGGTACGATTCCGATGCGCCAATGAGTAGCGCTACTTTAAACCGGGTTTTGACACTGACGTATCGCCAGGCACAGAAAGAAGGGCAGTCATTGCCAAAGTTCGGTCCTCATGACTTACGGCGTACAGCCAGCACCCTACTACATGAGGCTGGGTACAATACTGACTGGATTGAGAAGTGCCTTGCCCATGAACAAAAGGGGGTACGAGCTGTTTATAACAAGGCCGAGTACCGCGAGCAGAGATCAGAGATGCTGCAAGATTGGGCAAATATGATTGATGAATGGGCGAGAAAGTAGTTAATAATCATATTCTTAGCTAGATACCATCCTCGCTCTGCATCAAAAGAAATTTTAGCTGCTAAAATTTATGGATTATTTCATATTCATTGATATGACGATTATGTCGTCATAAAGTGTATGAATTAAGAAAGATATGAATGTTATATATATGAAAATCCAAGCTAAGTTCGCTCGCTTTCTAAAGTATGTTTCTTCCCGATTATTTTAGAAAATAATTATAATGTGAGGCGATAATCTGCCCCACTTTATTTTGACAAAGCTAAAGCTTATCAAAGATGGAGCCAGAGGATGGCGTGAATATCTTATGATAAAGTCTCGTTGCGTAATCATCTGTAGTGCCTGCAAGATAATCACAAATAACTCTTAAGTTACACCCTTCATTATTATATTTTTCGAAATATTTTTTAGGTAAGAGTCGCGATGGATTGTTTGCTATTGTATCAAACAATTTTAAGACCATTTGTTGCCCTTTGTATTCTAGAGTTTGTACCTCCGGCGTTTTGATAACGTTATTTACAACAAACTCTTTAAGGATATCAAGTTCTTCTCCAACAATCTTTGGAAATTCAGCCTGATAATCTAATAAATTATGACTTAAAATGTCTTGTTTATTTACTTCAACATTAGTCACAAAGTAGTTTACTAGCTGGCTTATTGCTTTTTTTCTGGTTTTATTTTCACCAGAAAAAAGTAATTTGGTGTATTCATCTATTTTGTCTGATATCGGCGCTTTTCTTAATGAGTCCTTAAGTCTGGCAACAACCTCAGTAAGCCATTTTCTTTCGCTAACTAACCCAAGAGCGATAGCATCTTCTAAATCATGAACCCCATATGCAATATCATCAGCAATTTCCATTATGCTTGCATCAAAAGATTTATATAATGGTTTTTTGTGTTTTCCTTCAATAGGATTTGAAGGTGACATGAAAGTTTTTCTGTCATTAGTGAATGGTTGAAGAATCCAATCAACGTGCTCCTTATCACAATCAAATATACATTTTGGAGGTTTATATGAATCTAAGTTTAAACCCTTCGAATCATTGTATATTTTTGCATTAACCACATCACTATAAAAACATGGATATTTTATTATACCAAGTAAAGTTCTTCTTGTAAGATTCAAACCATTTCCATCAGAATATTCACCTAATTTCGTACATATTCTTAACGTCTGTGCATTACCTTCAAAGCCCGCATTGTTTCTCATTGCATAATTCAATGCAACCTCACCACCGTGTCCAAATGGCGGGTGGCCAATATCATGTACTAAACCTATGGATTCAATTAAATTTTGATCAGGTATTAGACCAATAATTGTTTCGTTATCTTTATATTGAGATTTTAAAAATTCTGAAATCCCACCGGCTATTTGTGCGACTTCTAAAGAATGCGTTAAACGAGTCCTGTAAAAATCGCTTTCGCCCAACCCCAGTACCTGAGTTTTTCCTTGTAATCTGCGGAAAAATGCTGAGTGAATAATTCTTGCGCGATCTCTACCGTACTGATCTCGCTCAAAACCACTATCAATTGCTTTTTCAAAACGGTCAGTCCACATATATTGTCTCCTTATAAATTAGTTCTCTTGATGCTTAACTAAATATAAAATTCTTTCCTCACAGAATTCAAGGCCTTTGACACAGCCTGACGTGTCATTGGCAAGTGATAATTTAATGCTAAAATTTTTCCGATATCAGATTGGTTAAATCCTTGCTTTTTCAATGAAAGTATTATTTTCTTCGTGTCGGAAAGCTTAGAATCCGTCATAAGCCGTGCAATATTTCTAAGTTCCCCTGTATCTACTGGGGTTAAGTTTTGGCCTAGTGTCCACTCTAAAAAATAATAATCAACCAATTCATTACCGGAGTTAGCGTTAGCTTTGCTTGGTTTAGCACATTGCCGCCTTAGTCTTAATAGTTCTTTGTTGAATTGTTCAAGTGAACGTTTTCCTTGTCTGTAAAGGGGGTTCCACTGGCCATTGGTAAATCTGGGTCTATGGTTAGAGCAATATCGATCGCTAAAAACCAACTTTTCATGATAAGGGAATTCATTGTCTTTAGCAGCATATTCTGAAATTTCAGTAATAAATTTAGAGAATTCAGTCTGGTTACCGCAGAACTCGCAAAAACCGAGTTTACGTTGAGAATTTATAGTTACACCTTTTGCCGGTGATGATTTCTTTGGCCGTTTGGATGCGCACTCACTGACTAATTCAATAAGAGACTCAATTGTAGCAATAAAGCATTTATCGAGAGGATTTTGACTATCTGAAGTCAGAATAAATTGACGCAAAAGAAGTCTTTGTGCGCGTGCTACCACATTAAAACCCACATTTTTGAGTATTTCACTAAATTCCACTCCTCCGCCAGAAATGTAGTCCTTATGGCTTAGTGGCAAAGAATTTTTATAAGCAGCTACTGCAGGGTCAATCACTTCCTGTATCAGGCGCAGTATAGGATACCGCCGTGAAAATGTGGAATACGGAGAGCTACGCTCTACAAATACATTAAATGCTGCTGCAACTGTGAGGTCACAGCCTTCCCAGGGGATGATTTTCATGTCAACCATTTTAGCCAATGAATAGGTTTTAGCAAGTGGTAATGCTTGGCATTGTATAGGCCTGATTGGAAACAGGAGGAAGGCAGATGCAACCAAAGGCACATAGCACGCTCATTAACAGAAAAACGCTTCTGGAAATGATCCCATTGTCAGCCCGGACTATTTATAACCTTGAGCAGCGAGGTGAGTTTCCTCGCCGTATAGCACTTACTAGCCGAAATGTTGCATGGCAGTTATCTGAAGTGGAACAGTGGATTGCGGATCGTAAATCAGCAATGTTTAAAGCGGCCAGACCCGGTATTGTTTTAGGTAGGTAATAGCAATGTCATTGAACATAATGGAAGCGTTTGAAGCTCCGCCACAGCCAATTGATTACGTTTTGCCTAATTTAGCTATTGGTACTGTCGGAGCGATTGTTTCTCCGGGAGGCGTTGGAAAGTCAATGATGGCATTACAACTTGCTGTGCAGATTACTTGTGGTGTAGATCTTTTAAACTTTGGTGAATATCCAACGGGGTTAGTGGCATATTTACCTGTGGAGGACTCTGCAAACATTATTCACCATCGTCTATATGCTTTGGGAAAATATCTAACAGCACATCAGCAGCAGATTGTAGCTGATAAGCTACTGGTCGAACCTTTGGTAGGGAAGTGTCCAAATATTTTCTTGCCAGATTGGAGGAACTTGATCAATGAAGTTTCAAAAGGTAGACGTTTAATAATTTTGGATACTCTTCGCCGTTTCCACCAGGAGGATGAGAATAATAGCGCAGCAATGTCCAAAGTCATTGGAAAGCTAGAAGGTATTGCTGCTGATACTGGATGTTCGATTATATTTCTACACCATTCAAACAAAGGCGCTGCCACGATGGGCGTTGGTGATATACAGCAGGCAAGCAGGGGTAGTAGCGTCTTGGTTGATAATATACGGTGGCAATCTTATCTGGCGGGCATGACCGCCTTAGAAGCGAAGACGTATGGTATTTCTGATGATGTTCGAGATCAATTTGTTAGATTTGGAATAAATAAAGCAAATTATGGGGAACGTGCGCCAGAACGTTGGTTACAGAGACATGAGGGGGGAGTATTAAAAATAACGGCGCTCAGCTCGAAGAATAATAAAAAGCTTACTAAAGAAAGAACATCTACCTGGAGTGGCGCTGACAATGACAACTGGTAATAAAGTGGCACCCACAAGTACAGCTTGGCAAGCCCGAGTAATTCTGTACCAACCAAGCCAGCGTCCTAAGGAGGTAAAGGGACAATGGATGGAGACAAGTTTCGGACGTTGTCGTGTTACTGGACGGCTCGGACAGCGTCATGCCGATATCGTAGAGACAATATTATATGTTGCCGAGCAACGTCGTGAAATTTCTGATGGTGGAATCGAATTATTAGTAGATCCAGCGAAAGTACGCCGAACGCTATCCGATGCACAATACAGTTATGGTCGTATACAGAAATTGCTTTTAGATCTGCGCGTCGCAACAGTTGAAATTATAACGCCAGAGCTGGAGAAAAGCGGCGACTTTATAATAGGGGGACTGATCGATCATGTAGTGCCATCACCTATGACGCGTCCAGATCCTTTGACTGGGGGAGTACGCCGTTTATGGCGTGTCCGTCTGGGTGTTGCATTAGCAATGTTACTCAAAAAAGATTTGCCATTTTATTATCATCCTGGCCCCATAGCTCGGTTACAACATGGTATTAGCCAGGCAGTCGCTCGTCATGTCTTAACCCATAGGAATAATCCTTTAGGAGGGTGGTATATGGATACGTTGATATTAGCAGTGTGCGGTGAAGGAACGAGTAATATGACTTTACGTAACTATCGTCGGAGATTGAAAGAAGATTCCGTGCAATTGCTGGAAATTGGAATTGATTTGAACGGTTCTAGGATAAAACGTGTCACAACGGCCCGATATTGTGTCACAACGGCCCGATAGCGTGTTATAGCGGCCCGGTAGCGTGCTACAGCGGCCCGATTTTTTACTATTCAGCAGTATTTACAGGATCGTTCAGGATCTAAAGTCTTTGAAATCACCTGCCTGAGCAGGCGCTTTCAAATCTAGAATCGGCCAAAGGCCGATGGTTGTACGCCAGAAGAAAAGATTACTTACACGCTTGGTATATTGACACTTGAGGTAGATTTTATGACATATGAGGTACGCCCCTAGCTTTAGGCATAGGGAGGCAAATTTTAGCCGCTAAAATCTGCAATGCACATGCTCTGATAAGGTAAGTAAAAAAGTGCATGAGAAAATAAAATACTTCTTACAATATATCGAAAGATAAATTCAGTTGGTGGGCGCCGATTTATAACTTCTAAAGGTCATTTTCAAAAGGAAGGAATATAGTTTCCTTGCAAAAAACACATTTGATACAGATCTTTACTCGAGTAATCCTATATTAATACGCTAAGAAAACACATCATGTACACTGAAATACACATTGTCGTGCACAGATATACAACGGCAACTGCAGGGCAGGACATGTAAAGTAGGCCCACCGCTACGGTGTTCCAACTTTACCACTCCCTATTCGCCGCATCGCGGCTCAAGGGCGTCCTGCTCTGCGAGGCTGCCAGGCTACCGCCTGTATGGAGAGCTATATGAAAGTTACTCAGACTAGAAAAAATAGTACGCCAATAAAAGTTTATTGTTTACCCGAAGAAAAAATTCTAATCCAAGAAAATGCAGAAGCATCTGGATTAAGTGTTGCCTGTTTTGTTCGTAGAGTTGCAATGGGTTATCAGGTTGATTCTATCGTAGATATAAAACAGGTTAATGAACTTAGCCGAGTAAACGCTGATCTTGGAAGACTTGGCGGATTACTTAAATTATGGCTCGCAAATGATCCTCGAACAGTTGATTTTTCACCCACACTGATAAGAACCTTGCTTGCGAAAATAGAATCAACTCGGCAAGAACTAAGGAACATTATGGATAAAATCTTAGATAAATAAATGTGTGTTTTCCTACATACCTGCGTCTGTTAACAGACAGTGTGTTAAATATTACTGAACTGATGAAAAAGAGGTGAGCAAATGAATTTAATGTTCCGAGTGGTTTCATTACAAAGAGGGATTTTAGCCGCTAAAAAAGCTTTAATAGTTCCTTTCATGGCGTCCGTCATGGCATTACCGGTGAAGGCCGGAATTCCCGTTATTGATGGCACTAATGTGGTTCAGACCACAATCAGCGCAGTTAACAACGTTCAGGCGGTAACTAAACAAATCCAGCAGTACCAGACGCAGCTGCAGCAGTATGAAAACATGCTGCAGAACACCGTAGCTCCTGCGGCCTATATCTGGGACCAGGCAAATTCAACAATTAATAAATTGTTGCAGGTGCAGGATACCCTTAATTACTACAAGAATCAGGCCGGGAGTCTCGATGCGTACCTGAAACGATATCAGGATGTTAACTACTACAGGACATCATCTTGCTTTAACAGCAATGTTGAATGTACCGCGTCTGAAATTAGTGCACTGCGTGAAGCTGAACAGAACAGCTCAGGGGCGCGTAAAAAGGCCAATGACGCAGTATTTAAGGTAATTGATGAACAGCAAGAAACGCTGCAAAACGATGCTAAAAACCTGGCAGACTTGCAAACTCAGGCAACCGGTGCAAAAGGGCAAATGGAAGCTATTCAAACGGCTAACCAGCTTGCCAGTGCACAAATAAACCAGTTGCTGCAAATCCGATCATTACTAGTGGCACAACAAAATGCAGCTACAACCCTAGCGCAAGCTCAAGCCGATAAAGAAGCCCAACAAATAGCCGCTGATGAGAATGTATTAGCTGGACAGAACACACCAAGCCCAAAGCGAATGTGGTGAGGGCCAATTAAATGAAAAATAAGATTGCAATGGTTTTTATTCTAATCACTTCAATGATTCTTTGTTCTTGCGAAAAAAACGATAAAGATTGCTCAACGATGCCAGATAATAAATTAGATGCGCATAAATACGATAAGTGTGCATTGCGTAGTAATAATAACCCAAGCCCTAAACGAGGATGGTAATCTTGAAAATAGTAAACAAGCTCACTTTTGTAGGTATCATGGCTTTATTTTCTGTTAATGCCTATGCTGGTCAGTTAGATAGTAGCGGGTTGCTTGATACATTGTTAGATAAGTTTCAACAAGTAGCTAGCACATGGACAACAGTAATTGGCGATTATGCGAATTGGCTCTTTTGGGGGCTGGTATTAATAAGTATGGTTTGGACATTTAGCATGATGGCGCTGCAAGGGGAGGGGCTGACTGGGGTACTTGCAGAAATGGTTCGTTTTTTTGCTGTTATTGGTTTTTTCTATTATATTTTAATCAACGGCCCAGCTATATCTCAATCAATAATTAATTCAATGAGACAACTTGCAGCAAACGCTTTGGGAATAGGCACTGGTATATCACCCTCAACCATAGTTGATATGGCGTTTGTGATACTGTCCAAGGTCACTTCAGCCGCATCAATTTGGTCGCCAATGATATCCACCATTATGATAACAGTCGCGATAATCGTTTTGATAGTGATGGCCCTCATAGCGATAAACATGCTAATCATTTTAGTTTCTGCATGGGTGTTGTGTTATGCGGGGGTTATATTGCTCGGGTTTGGTGGCTCGAAGTGGACCTCTGATATAGCAATAAATTACTTACGGACTGTTTTATCGATTGGTGTTCAGTTATTCACAATGACATTAATCATTGGTGTTGGACAATCATTTATAGATCAGTACTTTTCTATTATTGGAAATGATATTCCTGATCTTAATAGCCTTATTGTTTTACTTCTGGCGTCAATCATTCTTTTAGTATTGACAAATAAATTACCGTTATTGTTATCTGGCGTTGTAGGAGGGGCATCCTTACAAGGGATTGGTGGGTTTGGGGCCGGTATGATTACTGGCGCTGCTGCTACTGCGATTAGTGGTGCTGGAACGATGGCAATGAGCACTACAGCTCAAGTCAGTGGTGGGGTTTCTGCATTAAAAGCCGCTTTCGAGTCTGCACAAACGGCAATGGCCGAAGAATCCGGATCTGCCGGTGGTGGTTCAGGTGGCGGATTTGGCGGTGGTGAAGATACTGGTTCTGTAAACACGTCGGGAGAACAACCATCTGGTAAAGGTAGTTCCAGTGGGGGAAGCGAAGGTTTTGCTGCATCGTTCTCGCGTGCTGGACGCATGGCAAGACATATGGGAAGCAGTATGGTTAACGGAGCTGCTATGTACCAGACAATGAAGCAAAATAGCAATTCTTCTCGGGCTCAACAGACTATTGGTGGGGAGTTGGCGACTCAGATACGTAAACAAACAGCTACTCGTCGGGATAACCGCGAACATGATGATTTTGCCGGTGATAGCTTATCGGGTAATAATAAATCTTGAATCACGCGCGTCAGTTAACGAGGTAGTGTGAGCTGACGCTTTCACTGAGCGAACCTAAAACCTGCAACTCAAAGGAAAAACATGTCCATGACTCCCGATACACGCTTACGTATTGAGGGCTTCCGCAAAGCAGAGGCTACACTGAGACTTGAAGGAATAGACCCCAGTGGAACGCCACTGTACGAGTCCGTTAAGGCGCGTATTATTTCAGGCGAGCTTACGTATGAGCAGGGGCGTTCAGAGATTCTTGCATACTACACAAAAGCAGATACCGCCGGGCCTGTGACAGTGGGAGAAATTCTGACAGAAGAATTTTTGAAACCGCTGAACATGTCTAATGATGAACTGGCGGAAGCTATGGGTAGCTGCAAGCAGTATATTGACGATATTCTCTGCGGCTTGCGTCGTCTTACAAATGACGATGCTCGCATTCTTGCTGCCATATTTGGGACTGATGAAGACTTTTGGAGTAACCTGCAGGAGATGCAAGTTCACCGAGAGCAACAGCATAAGTAATTAAAAACATTGCTATCTCATAATTTATCATACCAGCAGTCCCTCAAGTACCATGATATTCGACCAGCTCGCAAATTCTTCCCCTCAGCTTGGTTCTCCAAAATCTATTAACAAAACGGTGAGTTACCAGATACTCCTAGATACTGCGCTTTTTGCTCGTCTATGCTAGCTGTGGATGTTAATATTTGCGTCAAGTTTTCATTGTTTTGATTGGATAAATGAATCCACAAGCTTGATACGCAACTAGGGGTTTCGCAAACGACAATTTAGCAATGATGTACAATAAGTCGTTGTTATTGATGGGGATTAAATGAAATATGCATACGAAGATCTAAGCGATGGTCAGTTCGAGACCTTGATCGTTCTTCTGTGCCAGCGGTTGCTTGGAGCCGCCGTACAGGGATTTGCAAAGGGCCCTGATGGTGGGCGTGATGCCAAGTTTATGGGAACAGCTGAACTGCACCCAAGTAAGAACGCGCCATGGGTAGGTACAACCATAGTTCAGGCAAAGCACACCAATGGGTATAACCGTAATTTCTCCGAATCTGACTTCTTCAGTGTTACGTCTGCGAACACCGTGCTAGGTAAAGAAATTCCTCGTATAAAAAAACTTCGTGATGCCAAGCAGCTAGATCATTACATGCTATTCGCTAATCGTCGCCTATCTGGTAATGCTGAAACGGAGATACGTGATTACCTCTCGTCTCAGTGTAACATTTCCAGTTCATCACTTTATCTTTGTGGGCTAGAACAACTGGAGATCTGGCTTAAGCGTTTCCCCGATGTAGCGAGGGAAGCAGACCTTGATCCAGTTGATTCGCCGCTGATTGTTAGTCCCGATGACTTGTCTGATGTTGTACAGGCTCTGGCTCAAAATAAAGAGAGCTTGGTCGAAATGCTTGATGATCCGCCGACTGCGCGAGTGACATACGAGCAAAAAAATACACTCAACAATATGAGTGTTGAGTATGCCAAGGCACAGCGGAAGAGATACTTGAAGGAAACGGCTCAAATTCGGGCTTTCTTGGCTGCTCCGGAAAACCTCGAATTATTACGTATGTACGAGTCGGTAGTCGATGAGTTCCAACTCAAGATCATTGCAAAGCGTAAGGACTATCAAACTTTTGATGAGGTAATGGAATATCTGGTTGACATGTTGTTCAGTCGTGATCCTATCTTGCGGCAGCACGCTCACAAGCGCTTGACGCGTGCTGTACTGTTTTACATGTACTGGAATTGTGATATTGGGGAGGTAGACGATGCTACGGCCAACGAAGCACTCTCATCCTGATCGAACAGTCATCAATGTCTCACTGTTACTATTGGCTCGCTTGAAAACTCGGCGTATTGATGATTATGACGCTCTACGTAAATTTGCGAAAAAAAGCGTTATCGGTGGAGAAGTGCTGTTCTTACCTGCTCTTAATTTTCTTTATCTCATGGGATTGATTGAATATCGCCCCAAAACCGATGCTCTAGAATATGTGGGGCCAAATGAAGTTATCTAGACTCTATTCTAACAAGCCTGACTTGTTCGATCCCGTGGAGTTTGTCCAGGGCCTGAATGTCGTTATGGCTGAAATCCGCTTGCCGGAGAACAGAAGTAAGGACACGCATAATCTCGGCAAGACTACGCTAGGGCGCTTGCTCGACTTTGGTTTCTTAGCCAAACGTGACCCTAAGTTCTTTCTTTTCAAGCACTCCGATTTGTTCAAAGAATTTATATTCTTCCTTGAGATTGAGTTGGAAGATGCATCGTTCGTAACGATTCGGCGTAGTGTTAAAGAAGCCACTAAAATTAGTTTTAAGCGTCATCAAGCAGGCCATCAAGACTTGTCGGGGTTAGCACTGACTGAGTGGGATCATGTGAACATGCCTTTCGAGCGTGCACGTGAGTTGTTGGATGGGGTATTGGATTGGCGAGCAATCAAACCTTGGGCATATCGCAAAGGCTTAGGATATCTACTACGCTCGCAGGACGATTTCCGAGATGTATTCCATCTACGCAAATTTGCGGCAGCACATTCAGATTGGAAGCCTTTCTTGGCTCACGTCCTTGGTTTTAACGCTCAACTCATCGTTGAACATTATGAAAAAGAAGAGCAACTCTCCAAGAAACAAGCCATTGCACAGACTATCAAAAATGAATTGGGTGGCTCTATTGAGGATATTAGCAAGATCGAGGGCATTCTGTTACTTAAGCAGAAAGAGGCTGAGAAAAAACAGACATTGCTCGATGCCTTTGATTTCCGTACTCAGGATAAGGATAGTACTAAGCAGTTGGTCGATGACATCGACGTAAAAATTGCGTCTTTAAATGCTGAACGTTACTCATACAATCAGACCAAAAAGAAAATAATATCCTCGTTGGAAGAAGATCAGATTCTCTTTAATCCCGATGAGGCGCAGCGTCTATTTGAGGAAGCTGGAGTCCTGTTTAAAGGACAGATTAAAAAGGATTTCCAACAGCTAATCGACTTCAATCGGGCTATTACAGATGAGCGTCGTGGCTATCTGCAGGAAGAGCGGGAAGAAGTCGAAGCTGAGCTAAAACGCATCAATGCAGAATTGAATTTCCTAGGAAAAAAACGCTCGGAGATGCTTTCATTTCTAAGTGAAACTGACATATTTGGTAAATATAAACAAGTCTCGGACGAGATGGTGATATTGCGTGCTGATATTACGTCGTTAGAGCGTCAGCGAGGTTTCTTACATCGTTTGCAGGAACTTCGAAAAGAAATTAGGGCTTTGACAGAAGAGCGTGGAAATCTACAGGCCCAGATTGAAGCTAATGTCGAGAAGCAAAACTCTGATCAGGACAGCTTATTTTCTGCAATAAGAGTGTTCTTTAACGAAATAGTTGAAGAGGTCATTGATCGCAAAGCTCTGCTAAGCGTATCGCCCAATCAACTAGGACATCTAGAGTTTAAGGCAGAAATACTTGACGAGTCAGGTAATGCTACTAGTGCCGATCTTGGGCATACATACCGCAAACTGCTTTGTATTGCCTTCGACTTGGCTGTATTGCGTGCTCACTTGGACGAAAAATATCCTCGTTTTGTTTATCATGATGGTGTGTTTGAGTCTTTGGATGATCGTAAGAAAAAAAACCTTTTGGCTATCATTCGTCGTTATGCGGAGTTGGGGCTACAGCCAATCATTACTCTTATAGATTCGGACTTGCCTGTGCGTGCTGCTGATCAGCCAGTATTCTCGTCTGATGAGATTGTGATTACGTTACACGATGAGGGAGAGAAAGGTCGAATCTTCAAAATGAGGGCTTGGTAATTAAGGACGAATAAATTTTTGGCAGAATTAGAGCCTGAGACTTGAGTTATAGTTTCTCCCTATACGCCAAAAATGTACCAAACACACTAGCAACAGAAGTTGCGCAGTAAAAAATATATTGATGCCAGTGGTAGGCGGGGGGGTTTTAATGGTCTTTGATCCAAAACGCGCGTTACAACTTCTTCAAATCGGCTCCGGACGCGGGGATGCAAGTTTTCGTGATGGCCAAGAAGATGCCATACGTCATATTGTCGAAGGCAAGGGTCGTTTGCTGGTCGTGCAAAAGACTGGTTGGGGTAAGAGCTTTGTCTACTTTATCGCGACTAAAATATTGCGAGAAAATGGAAATGGCCCAGCGTTATTGATTTCTCCGCTGTTGGCTCTCATGCGAAACCAGATAGCTGCTGCACAGCGGATGGGTGTTCGTGCCGCTACAATAAACTCTGATAATATGGATGAATGGGCTGTAATTGAAGGTGAACTGGCCAAGGGTAAAATCGATATACTACTGATCTCACCTGAGCGTTTGGCGAATGAGCGCTTCAGAACACAAGTTCTGTCCAGTATCGCAGCACAAATTTCGATGCTGGTCATTGATGAAGCACATTGCATTTCAGACTGGGGCCACGACTTTCGGCCACACTATCGCTTGCTTGAGAGAATCGTCAAAACTCTCCCGCCAAACCTGCGATTGCTCGCCACCACTGCGACGGCGAACAACCGAGTGATGGAAGATCTTGCTTCTGTCCTAGGTCCGAATCTCCACGTTTCACGTGGAGACTTAAACAGGACCTCCCTCTCCCTGCAAACTATCCGCTTACCAAGTCAGGCCGAGCGTCTAGCTTGGCTGGCAGAACGACTGGGTACGCTAAAAGGTAATGGCATCATTTATACGTTGACTGTACGTGATGCTAATCAAGTGGCGCAATGGTTGAAAGCTCAAGGCTACAATGTTGAAGCCTATACAGGTGAAACCGGTGCTCAGCGCGAGCAGTTGGAAGAGGCGTTGCTTAACAATGAAGTCAAAGCTCTGGTTGCAACAACTGCATTAGGTATGGGTTATGACAAACCAGATTTGGCGTTTGTTATTCACTTCCAGATGCCGGGCTCGGTTGTCGCCTACTATCAGCAAGTGGGGCGTGCAGGACGAGCAATGGAGTCCGCCTATGGTATCCTCCTAAGTGGTCAGGAAGAGTCAGATATCACTGACTGGTTTATCCGTAGCGCCTTCCCGACACGCCATGAGGTTAGAGACGTATTGGAAGCGCTTGAAGACGAGCCCGAGGGGTTATCAGTTCCCGAGTTGTTGAACCGTATCAATCTCAGTAAAGGGCGTGTAGATAAGACGATTGCACTTCTTTCTCTTGAGTCACCGGCCCCCATTGCAAAACATGGCAGTAAATGGCAGCTCACCGTTGCAACGCTGAGCGAATCGTTCTGGGAGCGGGCTGAACGCCTCACAGCGCTCCGCCAGGAAGAGCATCAACAGATGCAGCATTACGCGAGCCTACAGTACGGTGATCATATGGGGTTCCTAATTAGAGCTCTAGATGGCGATCCATCTAGTGTTACAGCACCTACCTTACCCCCACTGCCCTCAACCGTTAATGAAGCACTGGTCAAAGCAGCCATAGAATTTCTTTGTCGCACTAGCTTGCCTATTGAACCCCGCAAGAAGTGGCCTGATGGCGGAATGCCTAAGTATGACGTTAAAGGAGTCATCGCTCCTGCATATCGAGCTAATTCGGGTAAAGCACTTTGTGTATGGGGGGATGCTGGTTGGGGACGTATTGTAAGAGAAAATCGCTATAAAGATGGATATTTTTCTGAACAATTGGTTCAGGCATGTGCTGAGATGTTTCATCAATGGGGGCCCACACCAGCCCCTGAATGGGTCACAGCTATCCCATCTTTGAAGCATCCAGATATTGTTCCGAATTTTGCTAAAAGACTGGCCGCTGCCGTAGGGCTACCTTTTCATCAAGTGCTTGTAAAAACTGAAGATAGGCCAGAGCAAAAGACTATGGCGAACTCCTCTCAGCAGGCACGTAACCTTGATGGCTCTCTTGCATTAGCCAATGAGCCTATTCCTAGTGGACCAGTGTTACTTGTTGATGACATTGTTAATTCTCGATGGACGCTAACAGTGGCAGCATGGCTCCTCCAAAAGGCCGGGAGCGGTGAGGTTTGGCCAATAGCTCTTTCACAAACTGGGCACGATGACTGATGCAAAAGATTTCACCTAATACTCAAGCGATTCTGCTACTGACGGCACCACTGATTGCAGGACGTGGGATGCCGTCAGCTGAGCTTTTAACTCCGGGAGAATACAAGCGTCTTGCTCGTCATTTGCGTGAGATTCACCATCAACCAGCAGACCTTTTAACCCCAGACGCTGATGAGATTTTACGCGCTTGTCAAACAGTTATTGATCAGAGTCGTATGCAACGTCTATTGGCTCGTGGTTTTCTATTAAGTCAGGTGCTGGAACGCTGGCAAGCGAGAGCTATTTGGGTTGTAAGTCGTGCAGATCCTGGATATCCACGCCGCCTTAAAGCTCGGCTGCGTGAAGACGCTCCAGCAATACTTTATGGCTGTGGCGATATTAGGCTACTTGACGCAGGTGGGCTAGCAGTTGTTGGATCGCGCAATGTGAGTGAGCCATTAATTGACTATACCATGTCCATTGGACGGTTAGCCGCCTGTGCTGGACGGGCCATTGTGTCTGGGGGGGCAAGAGGCATTGATCAAGCTGCCATGCGTGGTGCATTGGAATCAGGCGGAAAGAGTATTGGTGTGCTTGCTGAACACCTTGAAAAGGCCGTAATGAATCGTGAAGAAAGAAATCGTTTACGTGACGGTAACCTCACACTAGTTTCTGCCTACGATCCAAATGCTGGTTTCAACATTGGGCATGCCATGCAGCGCAATAAGTTGATTTATGCATTGGCGGATACATCGTTGGTGGTGAATTCCGACCTTAATAAAGGGGGGACATGGGCTGGTGCCATTGAACAACTGGAAACACTAAGGTTCGTCCCTGTTTTTATTCGATCGACGGGCGAAGCTTCCGAAGGTTTAACCGGATTACAAAAGAAAGGCGCGCTTCCTTGGCCCAACCCGCAAAGCGTTGAATCCTTCAAAGACGTATTCAATATAGCGATGCCAATGCCTGCAGCCTCTCCACAGTTAGATCTTTCTCTGTCGTCGAAAGAGGGCACATTGTTGGCTGATGTCAAAACAGCAGCGCAAGTCTCATGCAGATCGGATTCGCAGACCGAGATTGAGCTGTCAGAACCTGCTGACATTCTTCTTGAAGAACAGCCAACAGCTGAGGCATCGGAAGAATTATCCCCATTAACAAAAGAGTCTTTAGCATCCACAAAGGACATTAAAAAATATGAGCATGCTGCAGCAACGCCGGCCGAGGTGCTCTTCACAGCTGTACGCGCAGCGATCCAGCAACTTTTGAGCACTCCGATGAATGACGCCGAAGTAGCGGTTGCGTTGAATGTGTCGAACGTACAGGCCAAGGCATGGTTACAACGTCTGATTGATGAGGGAGTTTTGGAGAAGCAGAGTAGGCCCTTACGTTACGTTGTTAAGAAAAAAGGATAATTAGTTAAAATCGAGTGGTGCAATCCCCTTGAGCCATTTTGAGTATGGTATTGTTCATGGTTTTTGCAATTTTTTTATATTTATGTTTTTGACTTATATTGATATTTTTGTTTTGTTTATAATCGAGTGGGAGTAACGCCCGCACTGGCAACCGCCAGCACCTGAAGCCTCAAAGCCCGCGTAACTGCGGGCTTTTTTATCCTGCCATCTTTCGCATCGCCCGATCAGCGCAGAATTCAGATACAGCGCCTACAGCCGCGCCGCCTGTTGTTCAATAAATTCCCTGAACCACTGCTGGGCGGGATGCGCGTCGCTGCGCCGATGCCAGATCAGGTTGAACACCATTTCAGGCAACGACAGCGGTGGAGGGAACAGTACCAGCTGGCGACTGGCCTGCGCATGCAGCGCCACGCGCTTCATCACGGTCGCGGTCATGTGGGTTTGCGCCACGATAGACGGCACCGTAAACATCTGCTGGACCGTCAGCCCCAGCCGGCGCTTTTTACCCTGCTGCGCCAGTACCTGATCAACCAGGCCGTACAGTTCACCTTCCGGCGAGACCAGAATATGCGGCAGCGCCAGGTAGCTCTCCATGTCCATGCCGCGTCTGGCCGCCGGATGGTTGCTGGCGACGATGGTGACGAATTCGTCGCGCAATACCGGCCGGGAGATGATGCGGCTATCGCTGTGGGTAGGCATGACGCCGATGGCGACATCAATCGCGCCGGCATCTAACAAATCGACCGCGTGATCGCGGTTAGTAAACGCCTGCACATTCAATGACACGCCGGGGGCGGCGTCCTGTAGCGCCTGCATTAACGAAGGTAGCAACACGAAAGCCGGATACTCCGACACGCCCAGTTTGAAGTTTATTTGCGCTTTTTCCGCTGCAAACGCGGGCTTTGCCACCAGCGTCGCTTCGAGCTGGCGCAACGCCCCGGCGATGGGGCCGGACAGATCGCGCGCACGCGCGGTCGGCAGTAAACCCTCCGCGCTGCGCATGAACAGCGGGTCACCGAACAGGGTGCGTAACCGTGACAAAGCCGCACTCATCGCCGGCTGGCTGACGCCCACCTGGGTCGCCGCCCGCGTGACGTTGCGCTCGTTCATCAGCGCGTCAAAAGCCACTAACAGATTAAGATCGATGCCATGAAAATCCATACGGCAAATAATCACTCATATTGAATATTTGTTGGACGAATTTTAGGGCGCTGCGCAAAATTCCACAACCGACCCCCACCTGAAAGTGAATAACGATGAATCCAGCAGCAAAATACGTACAACGGCTCAAAATTGAACGACAGGCGGTAGAGACGCTCTATCAGGCCTTCAGCGACAACAACCCCGATCTGGTCGATAGCGTGCTGGCACCGTCATGGGAAGACATTCCGCTGGCACCGGGACAGGCGCCCGGGCCGGAAGGCATCAAGCCGATCATTCGCATGCTGGCGCAGGCTTTTCCGGACGTGCAGATCGTGGTGCATGACATGATTCAGGAGCCTGGCCGCATCGCGGCGCGGGCGGAAATCAGCGGCACCCATCTCGGCGAAATTTTCGGTATCGCGCCGACTGGTAAGAAAGTGAGCTTCCGTCTGCATGAGTTCCATGCGCTGGAGGACGGCCGTCTGATCACCACCTGGCACATGGAGGATTGGTTTGGCCTGTTCCTCCAGCTTGGCCAGTTTCCGCCACAAGCCTGAATCAGACCGGAGAGTTGATAATGAAAGCAGCATTGATTGATACGTTTGGCACCGCCGATGTGCTGACGATTGGCGAACGTCAACTTCGCGCCGCCAGTCCGGATGAGGTGACGGTGCAGGTTGAAGCGGCGAGCGTTAATCCGCTGGATGTGAAAATCATCTCAGGGCACATGCAGCAGGTTTTCCCGGTGGATCTGCCTTACGTGCCGGGCATGGATTTCTGCGGCGTGATTACGGCAGCTGGCGAGCGCGTGAGCCATTTAAACGTGGGCGATCGCGTATTCGGGCGCACGCCACCGGGTGCAGGCGGGGCTTTTGCCCAAAGCCTGGTAATCGCCGCCGATGACGTATGCCTTGTCCCGGCAGCGATGAGCGCCGAACAGGCCGCGGCGCTGCCTACCGCGTTTGGCTCCGCGCAGCAGGCGCTGTTCGATGTGGGCCAGCTGCAGCGTGGCGAGCGCGTGCTGATTCACGCCGCAACGGGTGGCGTCGGCAGCATGGCGGTTCAGCTGGCGCATCAGGCGGGCGCTTATGTCATCGCCACGGCGTCGGCGAAAAACCACGCGCTGGTGACCAGTCTTGGTGCCGATGAGGTGATTGACTACCGCACGCAGGACTTTGCAGCAACGCGCGATATCGACCTGGTGATAGACAGCGTCGGCGGCGAAACGCTGAGCCGCTCCTGGTCCGTGCTGCGCGCCGGCGGGCGCATTGCCACGCTGGTGGAGTTCGGCATCACGCCTGCCAGCGGTCAGCACGGCGAGTTTGTCTTCTTCGCCAGCGCGACGCCGTATCTTGCCCGGGCGAGCAGCCTGTTCCAGGCCGGACAGTTACAGGTCATCACCGACGCTATCTTTTCGCTGGATGATGCGCGCTCCGCGCTGGAAAAGGTGGCGACCGGCCATGCGCGCGGCAAAGTGATTATCCGCGCCAACCCTTAACGCCCGGCGTCATGTCGCAGTAAAAACGCGCCCGCTACCCCGCGGGCGTTTGTTTACCGGTCTGTCGCAGGGGATAAGGATGTGTTAATAATCTGGCGTTAACGGCAGAGGCTTCAGGAGGAAACGTGCTGTTTAATTTCAGAGCCGCGGGCAAGCGCGCACCACCTGGCAAACGCTCGCTGACATCCATCATCATTCTCTATCTTGCGATGCTGTGCGGTACGGCTTTTCTCGCGTTTCTGCCGCTGATCTGCGCGATGGGCGCGGGATATGTCGCTAGTCTGGCGGGCTGCCAGCTGGACGAAGGCAACGTGCATCCCTGTTACATCCTGGGAGAAGATCGCGGCCAGTTGCTGTATGAATCAGGCGTCATGGGCTGGTTCCTGCTCGGCACCATTCCCCTGGGTGGGATACTGTTTTTACTCGCGACGCTCACCTTCATCGTTCAGCTGGTGGGCTATTACCGGCAAACACGCGCTGAGGGTAATCGGTAATTTGCGTCAGCTCTGTTCCGCACAAATCTCCAGGCAAAACCCGAGAAATGCCTCCACCGCCGCCGGGGCCAGACGGCGCGAAGGTCGGGTGATAAACAGCGGATAGGTTTCGTCAGGCCAGTCGGGGAAAAGTTCGACCAGTTCACCGCTGGCGATCAGATGTTGCACGCTCAGCGCCAGCACCTGGGCTACGCCGGCACCGCCGACGCACGCCTGTACCATTAAATCCGGATCGGTGGTGGTCAGATGGCCGTGGGTGGCGACCGTCAGCCGCTGCGTGCCACGATGAAACTCCCAGCTAAAGGGCTTATTGCTGCGCGGATCGATGTATTGCAGACAATTGTGCTCAGTCAGCTGCTGCGGCTGCGTCGGGCGACCACAGCGTACCAGATAGTCCGGGGCGGCCACCGTCAGGACGCGCGTTTGTAACAGCAGGCGTGAGGTCATGGTGGACGGCGGCTGTGGCCCGAAACGCACCGCCACATCAATACCTTCTGCTACCAAATCGCCCACATCGGGCTGCTGCAAAATCGTCAGTTCCAGATGCGGATAACGGGCACGCAGCAGCGGCAGCTTTGCCGCCAGCACATAGCGGGAAAACAGTGGATTGAGGCTCACGCGCAGCGTACCGCGCACCGTCACGGCGGCGCCGGAGACGTAGTTTGCTGCTTCTTCAATCCCTTCCAGATGCGGCGCTGCCCGCTCATACAGGCTGGCACCTTCGCTGGTGAGATGCAGGGTGCGGGTGGTGCGATCCAGCAGGCGCACGCCAAGACGCTGTTCCAGTCGTGAAATCGCCCGGCTGACGCCCGAGGCGGATAACCCCAGCACCTCACCGGCGCGGCTGAAGCTGCCGGCTTCAACCACGGCTGCCAGCACGCTCATGCCGGATAATAGTCGGCCATCAAAACTCATCCTGTTCTCCATCTTTGATTTTTAGCAAAGATCATTTGCCTGAGCCTACCTTTATCAAAAATGCGCTGCAACTTATTGTGTGCCCCGAAACGCGACCGGCACTGACCGCCGGATTCCTGATCCCTTTTGAGGAGAATGTTATGACTGTACGGCGCACCCTTTTTAAAGGCGGCACTATCCTGACGCTGGACGCCAGCGTGCCCGACCTCGTCTGTGGCGATGTGCTGATTGAGGACGATCGTATCGCCGCCGTGGGGGAAAACCTTTCCGCCGACGATGCGCAGGTGATTGATGCCCGCGGCCATATCGTGATGCCAGGCCTGGTGGATGCGCATCACCATATGTGGCTGGGTGCGATGCGCCGCCTGATGCCCAACGTTGACGACCTGTTTGTCTATATCGATGTGGTGGCAGAAACGCTCGGCGCGCATTACCGTCCGCTGGATATGTACCTCAGCACCCGGCTGACGGCGCTGGCTTGCCTCGATGCAGGCATCACCACGGTGATTGATGCCTGCCACAGTTCACGCAGTCCGGCGCATACCGATGCGGCGCTCGATGCGCTGCAGGAGAGCGGGATTCGTGCGCTGCACATGGTTGGCGCAGCAATGGATAAGCAGGCTTCCAGCGATCATCTGCCGGGCGATCTGGCCCGTCTCGCCAGCCGCTGGAATCACGCCGGCAGCCGTGTGCAGGTTGGCCTGTTTGGCCAGCTCAACCTGGCATGGTGGCGCGTGGCGCGCGAGCTGGATATGCGCATTCTCACCGAGTTTATTGGTGACCTGGCGCAGCTGCCGGCGGAGTTTGCCGAAGCCGGCTTGCTGGGTCCGCACAACATTTTCAACCACTGTACGCGCGTACCGGCGCACACCTGGCAGCAGCTGGCGGACGCGGGCGTCAACATTACCGTGAATCCGCGTTCGGATGCGCTGTTTGGTTTCGACGACGACAGCTTTGCCTGGCAGCAGGCGGTCGATCGCGGAATGACGCCGGCGCTTGGTATCGATCTCGATACCGCCTTCGGCAGCGATCTGTTCGGTGAAATGCAGGCGCTGTTTAACCAGCAGCGCTCAGCGATGCGCTATCGCCGCTTCCGGGGCGAAAGCGACGTACCGGCACCGATTAGCGTGGAAGCCGTACTGCAGTCGGCCACGATTAACGGCGCGCGTGCGGCCGGGCTGGAGCAGCAAACGGGCACGCTCACGCCAGGTAAACAGGCCGACGTTATTATGCTGCGCACCGATGGTATCGGCGTTTTCCCGCTGACCAGCGTGACGGCAACGGTGGTGCAGGCGGTGCAACGCGCCGATGTTGATACCGTGATGGTGGCGGGTGAACTGCGTAAACGTCATGGTCAGTTGCTCAACGTCGATGTGGCACAGCTGAACGCGGAAATTACCGCCTCGCGCGACTATCTGCTGAATGCCAGCGGCTATCACCATCCTTTGTTTGCCTGATTTTCCGCAGCGCGGCGGCCTGCCGCGCTGTCTGTTCATTTATGGAGGCTGTTATGTCTGCATTAAGCGCGCAGGCTGAAGCTGCGCATTTGTCGCGACCAGCGACCGGCGTGATTGCCGCGCTGTTTTGCGGTTATCTGGCGGTCGGCTTGCCGCTGCCGGTAATCCCGCTGTTTATCCATCAGCATCTCGGTTTCAGCAACCTGTGGGTCGGGCTGGTGATCGGGATACAGTTTGTTGCCACCGTGCTGACGCGCGGTTACGCCGGTCAACTGACCGATCGCGTTGGCGGTAAGCGCTCGGCGCTGCAGGGCGCGGCGGTGTGTGCGCTGGCTGGCGTGCTGTACTGGCTGGCCGCACTGCCGGGCTTTTCACCGGCGGTCAGTCTGGCGCTGGTGATTGCCGGACGGCTGGCGGCGGGTATGGGCGAAAGCCAGTTCGTCACCGGCTGCGTAGCCTGGTCAATCGCCTCGGTCGGGCCACAGCGTGCCGGTCTGTCCATGTCCTGGACCGGTATCGCCATGTTTGCCGCGCTGTCGCTCGGTGCCCCTGCCGGCATGATGCTGTATCAGCATGTCGGCTTAGCGGCGGCGATGCTGGCCTGCATCGCGGCTCCGCTGCTGGCGGCGCTCATCGCCACGGCTGCCAGCGGTTATCGCGTGGTCGGGGGAACACGTTTGCCGTTCTATCGGGTGATTGGCCGCATCTGGCGGGAAGGCTGTGGCCTGATGCTGCAGGGCGTCGGACTGGCCGGCCTGACGGCCTTCGCCTCGCTCTACTTCGCCGCGCGTCACTGGCAGCTGGCCGGCTGGGTGATGACCGCGTTTGGCGTTGGTTTTATCGCCGTGCGCCTGGTGCTGGGACATCTGCCGGATCGCATTGGTGGCTACCGCGTGGCGGCTTATTCACTGCTGGTGGAGGCGCTGGGGCAGATGCTGCTGTGGTTTGCGCCTGACGAAACCCTGGCGCTCACCGGCGCGCTGATTACCGGTCTTGGCTGTGCGCTGATCTTTCCCGCCCTCGGCGTGGAAGCGCTGAAGCGCGTGCCGCCAGCCAGTCGCGGCAGCGCCATGGGTGCCTTCGTTGCTTTTCTCGACATCGCTTATGGTATTTCCGGACCGATTGCCGGTGCCATCGCCAGCCACTTCAGCTATGCCGCCGTCTATCTGTTTGGTGCGGCCTGTGCGCTGCTCGGTGCGCTGCTGGCGCTGACATCGCGCGCCGCTTCACTTCACGCTTAAGGAGTTTTCCATGTCACGTATTTTTATTTCCGGTTCATCCACCGGCCTCGGACTGATGGCGGCTGAACTGCTGGTTGAGCAGGGCCATCAGGTGGTGCTGCACGGACGCAACGCCGCGCGAGCCCGCGCCGCGCAGGAGGCGCTACCGCAGGCTGAAGCCGTGGTCAGCGGCGACGTGATAACCATCGCCGGCGCCCGCAGTGTGGCGCAGCAGGTTAATGCGCTCGGCAGATTTGATGCGGTGATCCACAACGTGGCGGTTGGCTATCGCGAGCCTTATCAGTTAACCGCAGATGGCCTGCCGCATCTGTTCGCCATCAACACGCTGGCACCCTATATTCTTACGGCGCTGATTGAACGGCCGCAGCGGCTGATTTACCTCAGCTCCGGCATGCATCATCATGCCGAAGCTAACCTGGATGATATTTTGTGGCAGCGGCGGCGCTGGCACGCTTCGCAGGCTTATGCTGAGAGTAAACTGCATGATGCCATACTGGCGTTTGCCATCGCCCGGCGCTGGCCGCAGGTATACAGCAACGCGCTGGAGCCAGGCTGGGTGCCGACCAAAATGGGCGGTGCCGGGGCACCCGACGATCTTGATCAGGCGCATCGTACCCAGGTGTGGTTAGCCACCGCCGATGAGGCGCGGGTCAGCGGAGAGTACTTTTATCACCGTCAGGCGCTGGCGGCTAATCCGCAGGCGCGCAATCCACGGCTGCAGCAGCAGTTGCTGGCGATATGCGCCGATATCAGCGGTATCGCCCTGCCTGACTAAGGAAAAATCAGCTGACCGGGCACCGCAACGCATTTTTTGTCCACCGCATAGTTGGTGAATACAGACGCTGCCGTTTCGGCGCATCATGGCGGGAGCGTTTTTTCACCACCGGGATGTTCATGCATGTTGCCTGTTAAAGCTGTTTTACTCTCTTTTCTCTGTGTGGTGTTACTGTCGCTGGCGGCCAGCCTGGCGCAGGCGACGCGTAGCGGTGAGTTCACCACCGAACGCGGCGGCTGGGCGACGGCGCGCCGTGATTCGGCCGGGCTGGCACCGGATCCGCAGCGCTTCGCCAGTGAGGCAATTGTGCAGGTGTATGCTGCGCCGACCTACGGCTGGAAAGGTGCGGTGGCCGTGCATCCGTGGATTATCTTTAAGCGCGCCGGAGAAACCCGCTACAACCGTTATGAGGTGATCAGCTGGGGCAGCGGCGATAAAGTGCGGCGCAACAGCAATCTGCCGGACGGCTACTGGTACGGTGCGCGTCCGCGTTTGCTGGTGTCACATCGCGGTGCGGCTGCGCAGGCGATGATCCCGCAGATTGAAGCGGCGATTCAATCCTATCCGTGGCCCAACACCTATCATGCGTGGCCGGGCCCCAACAGCAACACCTTCCTCGCTCACATTGGCCGTGAAGTGCCGGCGCTAAAGCTCGATTTGCCCGCCAATGCCATCGGTAAGGATTTCCGTTCGCTGCTGCATCCGCTTGGCCTGCCGCCATCCGGGCGCGGCGTGCAGCTGTCGCTGCTCGGCGTGCTGGGCGTCACGCTGGGTGCGGAAGAGGGCGTGGAGGTGAATCTGCTGGGACTGAATCTGGGGCTGGATTTCACCCCGCTGCGTCTGCGGCTGCCGTTTATCGGCGGGGTGGGGCAGGATAATTTACAGAAGGATAAGCCCTGAGACAGCGCCGCGCCGCGACAGCATCGGTTCGCGGGCGGCGCGGGCTCGCAGCCGTTAACAGACGCCGAAATCCCCGTCTTCATGATAGAGATTGACGCTGTCGGCCTTCACCTCGATCTCTTTTTTGATCGGATCGTCAACGCGGGCGCACCACAGCGTATCGCCCGCAACGCGCAGCACCTGCATTTTTGGACCACCGGTTTTCGCCTGCACAAAATCATCCACGTTAAACATCACTGCTCTCCAGCTGATTAGGGATCAACGCTGATTGTAGCTGCGCTTTAGTGGCCGTGCAGCAGAAACAGCGTGGCCAGACCGAGGAAGATAAAGAAGCCGCCGGTATCGGTGATGGCGGTGATCAGCACGCTGGAGCCGACCGCCGGGTCGCGTTTGAGTTTGGTCATGATGAGCGGAATCAGCACGCCCATCAGCGCCGCCAGCAGCAGATTCAGCACCATCGCCAGCATCATCACGCCGCCCAGTTGCAGGTTGTCGTACATCAGCCAGGTCACGCCACCCATGATGCCGCCCCAGAACAGGCCGTTAAGCAGCGCCACGCCCAGTTCGCGCGCAATCAGAAACGAAAAGTTGCCGGGTTCAACCTGATGCAGCGCCAGCGCGCGCACGATCATGGTGATGGTCTGATTACCGGTGTTACCGCCAATGCCGGCGACAATCGGCATCAGCGTGGCCAGCGCCACCAGCTGCGAAATGGTGTCCTCAAATAGGCCAATGACGCGCGAGGCGATAAACGCCGTACACAGGTTGACGGCCAGCCAGGTCCAGCGCTTTCTCACCGCTTTGCGCACCGGTGCAAACACGTCTTCACCCTGGCTGATGCCGCCCATCTTACGGATGTTGCTTTCGTTCTCTTCGTTCACCAGGTCAATGACATCTTCCACGGTGATACGGCCAATCAGCTTGCCTTTAGCATCGGTTACCGCAGCAGAGATCAGGTTATAGCGTTCAAAGGCGCTGGCGGCCTCTTCCGCTTTGTCATCCAGCTGGAAAGTGGTGGGGCGCGCGTTCATCACCTCAGCCACCAGCGTTTTAGGCTTGTTGAGCAGGATATCGGTCAGCGCCAGTTCACCCAGCAGCTGATTGTGTTCGTCGGTGATGAAGATTTTATCGGTGCCGTCCGGCATGCTTTTGCGCTTGCGCAGAAAGCGTTGCACCGTCGCCAGCGTCACGTCTGAGCGCACGGTCAGGATATTGAAGTCCATCACCTGGCCGACGCGATCGCGATCCAGCTCAATCACGTCCAGCAGCCGGGCGCGCAGGCTGGGATCGAGCGTGGTGAGCAGGCGGCCGGTGAGATCGCGCGGCAGATAACGCGCCAGATAGACCTGATCGTCAATATCCAGCGGCTCGATGGCGCGCAGGATTTCGCGGTCGGTCATCTCTTCCGTCAGGCTGGCCCACACGGTTTCGGAGGCCTCCACCAGCACGCGACCGCGCTGCTCGTAGGGCACCAGCCGCCACAGCGCCAGACGCTCCTCTTCCGGCAGCGCTTCGAGAATGTCCGCCAGGTCGGCGGCGTGCAGCTGCGGCAGTTCATGCTCCAGCTGCTGACGCCAGCCGGTGATTTTGCGCAGTTCGGCGGCGTTGAGGTCGACGGATTTATCCAGCAGCACATCGACTAAATCGTGCTCGCTGAGCAGAAGGTGCAGAATTCGCTGGCGGGTTTCTGATAGTTGTTGTGCGTGCGAAGCAGACATAACGCGTCCTTTGTGTCTGTAAAGTCAGGTCAAAGTGTAGCGCGTTGCGGGTAAAGTGGGCGTAACAAGCAGCATTGCCGCGGCGGACAATGTGATGGCAGAGCGACGATGACCCGCAAATTCCTTAGCGCGTCTCGCTGGTGCTCAGTGTGACCGGTTCAGGAGCGGCTTTCTTTTGCTGATGATGCTCGATGGCACCGGGAATAATGAAAATCAGACGGCCAACCAAAATAAAGAAACTGATCAGCAAAACGATGCGGGTCATGGTACCGGTTTTGGGACGTCTTCGTGCAGAGATGGCGCTATTCACGCGGGGTGGTTCCTGTAAAAGCCCGGCTGGGCGGTGGCAACATTTAGTCACAACCCGACCGGGAGGTCAACCGCTGCGTGAAAAATGAGCAGAAAAGGTTAAGATTGCCTTGATCGATATCAGCCGCCGGGCGAAGCGTGCGTCATCGACTCTGCAGGGGCGACATTTATGACGACCAAAACCCGCATGATGTGACTCATGCCAGTTAACCTTTGAATTTATTCAAAAAAGAGGCACTTTGCGTTGCGGCGCAATTTATTGCGCGATGAATCGCGCCGCTACGATAGGGTGCGGCTTGCGTTTTCGTCACCGAACGGCATCACGCCATTGATGGCGACCGAAAGCCGCATACTTTCACCAACCGCACTAATCCGTTGTAGGGTCGCCATTGATGGCGACCGGACCATCTTGTTGCCAGACATCAGTAGCTGGCTTTCTGCGCCAGCAGGGTAGCGAAGCGATACTTAATGCGCTGACCGTGTTCATCGCGGCGATGCAGTTCACCGACCTCTTCGTTGTACTTCACGATGTGCCAGTTACGGTAATAATGGCTCAGCTCGCCCGATTTAAAGGTAAACGGGAAGTTTTGCGTGTTGGGATAATCGTCGGTGCTCATCGCCGCCACAATCAGGTTGTAACCGTACTTGCGCGTGCTGGCCTGCATATCGGCGATCAGCTGCGGAATGGTCGCCGGCTGCAGGAACATCATCACCACGGTGGAAAACACAAACTGATAATCACCGTTGAAACGCACCTGATTCAGGTCGCACTGTTCGGTATGTATCTGCTGCAGCTGCTCTTCCGCGATGATGCTGTTAAGGCGTTCCAGACTCTGCGGATTATTATCCCATGCGGTCACCGCAAAACCGTGCTGATTAAGCAGCAGGCTGTTGCGGCCCTGGCCACAACCGAGGTCCAGCGCGTTACCCACTGCCAGTTTTGGCAGCGCGGCCAGCACTTCGGAGTGGGGCGGCGTCAGGCCGTATTTCTCCGCAAAATAGTTATCGGGGCGTGTTGTCATAGTGCGATTGCGGGCCTGAAGCCCGCGTTACTCCTCTTCCAGCATCAGCTTCCAGCCGGTGACGTCGTTCCAGTAGGCCTGCTCCCGTTCCAGATCCAGCAGGACCAGCGCGTTCTGGCTGAACCAGTCGTGCGGGAAGCTCAGCGTCCAGTGATGGTCGTCGGTTTTCAGCTTCAGCGTGGGCGGCGTGGTGGGCCTGACGCTGGTTATTGAGCAGCACGCCCAGACGCAGCAGCTGAATGAGCGGCAGGAACTGTTTCTTCTTGAACAGCGTGAAGCGCGGCAGCTCGTCGAGCTTGATGGCTTTGCGGTGAAAGCGCACCAGGGTCGCCATCAGCATTTGCTGCTCCTGGTTGAAGCCAGGCAGATCGCTGTTTTGCAGAATGTAGGCCGAATGGCGGTGCATCCCGCTGTGGTTGATGTTCAGCCCCACCTCATGCAGCATCGCGGCCCATTTCAACAGCGCGGCCAGCTGCGGGTGCGCGAGCTTCGGATTCTGCTCCTCCCACTGCTCGTACATCTGCACGGTGGTTTCCAGCACGCGGCTTCGCCTGCTCGCGGTCGATGTTGTACTGGTTGGCCAGGCTTTGCGCGGTGCGGCTGCGGATATCCTGATGGCGGAAGCGGCCTTCCATCTCATACAGCACGCCTTCGCGCAGCGCGCCGTCGGACAGGCGCAGCTCTCTAATGGCCAGCGCATCAAACACGCCGCACAGGATGGCCAGCCCCGGCACGAAGACCGCCTTGCGCTCGTCGGACAGCCCCGGCAGGCTCAGGGCGTCAAAGCTTTTATGCTTCAGCACTTCTTCGGTCAGCAGCATGTCAGGCGTTCGGGCGTGATGCGCGTCTTTTTCACCCATCGCCAGCAGCACTTCATGGGCCGCTTTGATGGTGCCGGACGCGCCCAGCGCCACGTTCCAGCCCTGAATACGGTACTGCCAGGCCAGCGTTTCCAGCTTCTGCGCGGCCGCCATCCGCGCGCGGCGGAAGTTCTCGCGGGTGACTGATCTCGCCGCCCGGGAAGTACAGCTGCGCGAAGCTGACGCAGCCCATGCGGCGGCTTTCCACCAGGCGCGGCTCAAAGTCTTCGCCGATCACCAGCTCCGTGGAACCGCCGCCGATGTCGATCACCAGCTTGCGCCCTTTCTCCGGCTGGGTGTGCTCCACGCCCATGAAAATCAGACGCGCTTCCTCGTTACCGGAGATGATCTCAATCGGGTAGGGGATCACCTTTTCGGCCCGCTTGAGAAACTCTGGCGCGTTCAGCGCCTGGCGCAGGGTGTGGGTGCCCACGATGCAGACGCTGGAGGGCGAGAAGCCCTGCAGGCGTTCAGCAAACAGCGACAGGCAGTTTAGCCCGCGCTCCATCGCCTCTTCGCTGAGCATGCTGCGTTCATCAAGGCCATCCGCCAGGTGCACGCGCTGCTTCAGACGACCGATGATCTGCAGCGCGCCATCCACCTCACGGGCGATGACCATGTGGAAACTGTTAGAGCCAAGATCGACCGCGGCGAATTCCTGCGGGCGTGGGGTCTTATCATTTATCGGCATAGGTTAATCGGGTTGCTCGAGTGATTTGATATAGTCGTAAATCGCCAGCTGCGACCGCACTTTGCGGCGGTTGCCGCGCGGCACATAGCGGTTACTGAGTTCTTTGTCGATATAGCGGGCTTTCACCGTATCGCTGAACAGAATCTCGATGATGTCGAGGATCTGCTGCTTCAGGCGCGGATCCAGCAGCGGTGCCGCGACTTCAATTCGGTAGTCAATATTGCGCGTCATCCAGTCTGCCGAAGAGAGATAGACCTGTTTATCACCCGCATTATCGAAAATATAGACCCGATCGTGTTCCAGGTAGCGGTCAACAATGCTGATCACGCGAATATTGTCGCTGATGCCTTCCAGTTCCGGGATCAGCGAGCACATGCCGCGGACCAGCAGGTTAACCGGCACGCCGGAGCTGGACGCGGCATACAGCCGATCCACCAGCCCTTTGTCCACCAGGTTGTTGAGCTTCAGCGTGATGCCGGACGACTGCCCTTTCTGGGCGTTGGCGATCTCTTTATCGATCATATCGTACAGCAGGCGGCGCGAGTTCTGCGGCGAGACCAGCAGATAGTCGAAGCTCACCGGGCGGTACGGGTTCTCGATAAAGTTAAAGACCCGGCGCACTTCGTTGGTGATGCGGGCATCGGCGGTCAGCAGCGAGTAGTCGGTGTAGATTCGCGCGGTTTTCTCGTTAAAGTTCCCGGTACCGATGTGGGCGTAGCGCACCACCTCGTCGCCCTCTTTGCGGGAGATCAGGAACAGCTTGGCGTGAATTTTCAGCCCCGGCGCGGAGAAGATCACGTGCACGCCGGCTTCCGTCAGACGCCGCGCCCAGTGAATGTTGGCCTCTTCGTCGAAGCGCGCCTGCAGCTCCACCACCACGGTGACTTTTTTGCCGTTGTGCGCGGCGTGGATCATCGCATCGATGATGCGCGAATCTTTTGCCACGCGGTAGATGTTGATTTTGATCGCCAGCACGCTCGGGTCGAACGAGGCCTGACGCAGCAGCTCCAGCACGTGCTCAAAGGTGTGGTACGGATAGTAGAGCAGCACATCGCGTTCGCGGATGGCGTCGAAGCCGTTGCGGAATTTATCGAACCAGAGATGGCGCAGGCGCGGCAGCGGCTTGTTCACCAGATTGGCTTTGCCGACGTTCGGGAAGCCGATAAAATCTTTAAAGTTGTGGTAACGGCCGCCCGGCACGATGGAGTCATAGCGGGAAATGGTCAGCTTCTCGCGCAGCATCTCCACCATGGCGTCCGGCATATCGCGCTGATAAACAAAGCGCACCGGCTCGGCGGTCAGGCGCTGTTTCAGGCTGGAGGACATCAGCTCCATCAGGCTGGCTTCCATCTCGTGCACCAGGTCATATTCGGCGTCACGGGTCATCTTCATCGAGTAGGCGTTTAGCGCATCGTAATCGAAGAAGCCTTTGAAGATGTCGTCCAGACAGTAGCGCAGGATGTTATCCAGCAGGATCATCGGCTTGCGTCGGCGCGGGGTTTCCGGCGGCAGGTTCACAAAGCGCGGCACTTTGTCGGACGGGATCTCCAGCAGCGCGTAACGGATGGATTCACCGCGGATAATTTCCACCGCCAGATAGGTGTAATCATCTTTCAGGAACTGCACCAGATCGGTTTCGCGGTTGATCAGAATCGGGGTAATGTGCTGGCGCAGGTGCTGTTTAAAGTAGTGGCGCAGCCAGTTTTGTTGGTTAACGGACAGCTGGCGTTCGTTAATCAGGAAGATTTGGTTGCGCGCCATCTCCAGCAGCAGTTCGTTATACAGGCCGTCAAATTCCTGATCGGCTTTCAGCACACGCGGGACTGGATTTTGCCCAGCAGGTGCCGCGAGTGCGAGTTGCGAGTAGCCCTGTTCTTCGCTGATGATGATGCGTCTTTTCAGCTCGGCAAAGCGAACCTTGTAGAACTCATCCAGGTTGTTGGAATAGATGCCCAAAAAACGCATGCGTTCGATCAGCGGGTTACTTTTGTCTGCCGCTTCCTGGAGCACACGTTCGTTAAAGGCTAACCAGCTTAGTTCTTTTTCGATATATAACTTTTCCTGACCCATTCTGACTCCGTGATGCTGTTGCTGGACGGAATGTCCGGCGGAATAAACGCAAAATTGCGGTTCCGCTCAGTGTCCTCCACCATTATGGCGAGAGTATGGCAGCCTTGTCCAACCTCAACAGTTGTCTTATCAATCAGCTACGGGCAACATAGCGGCATAACTTCAAGGGTAACTCTGGCCTGCATGAGCATAAATCGTATTCCTGTCCACTTTAGTGACCGTCGTCGACGCGCCATCGATCAGTTCGTGCGCCGCATCGTCACGGCCTGCGGTGTGGGAATTTTACTGCTGATGCTGCTGCTGTTCTTCTGGCTAATCTGGGTGGTGATGCCGCTGTTCAGCGCGCCGGGCATGCAGCCGACGCTCAGTCAGCAGCTGTGGGACAAAGCCCCGGCGCTGGCGCTGGGCAGCGAAGGCCAGCTCGGCTGGCGCATCAGCCGCAACGAAGCGCGCTTTATTCCGCTCGACGGTCAGCCAGCGGGCGACGCGCTGGCGCTGAACGGTCAGCCGCAGGCGGCGGTGACCAGCAGCGACGGCGGCAGCGTATTGCTCAATATGCAGGGCGATCTGTTGCTGATGCAACCGCTCATCCACGGCCAGCACGGTGAATGGTATTTCCCGCTGGGCGATCGGCCGCTGCATCTGCCGCAGGGCGCGGTCAGCCAGATGGCGCTGGCGGTGCCGGGCGATCACCAGTGGCGCATCGCCGCACAGACGCCGGCCGGTATCAGCCTGCTGACCTTTGCCGGCCAGAAACGCGTCGACCAGATTGTATTGCCCGGTGAGCAGGCCGACCTGATGCGGTTGTCGCCGGACGGTACGCTGCTGTACACCAGTGCCGGACGGCTGTTGCGGGTGTGGCAGATTACGTCGCAGGGCGCGCAGCTGCGGGAAACCCAGACGCTGACTCAGCAACCGCGCAGCCTGCAACTGCTGGCGGGCGGGCGCAGCTTACTGATTCAGGATGCGCGTGGCATTCAGCAATGGTTTGCCATCACTGGCGACCACGGGCCACGGCTGCAGCAGATTCACACCTTCACGCACAGCGCGGGTGTGCTCGGCATCGTGCCTGAGGCGCAGCGGCGCGTTTTTGCCAGCTTTGACGCGCAGGGCGTGGTGCGCCTGTTCGCCAGCAAGCAGGCGGGCCCGATTGTCACGCGCCAGCTGGCCGCGGGCATCAGCGCACTGGCGTTGTCTCCGCGCGGCGATAGCCTGATCGTCGAACGTGCCGGACAGTGGCAGCAATTCGCGCTGGATAATCCGTGGCCCGATTTCAGCTGGCGCAATCTGTGGCAGAAAATCTGGTATGAAAACTATCCGCAGCCGGACTGGGTATGGCAGTCCACCGCCGCCGGCGACAGCTATCAGGCCAAATTCAGCCTGATGCCGCTGGTGATCGGCACGCTGAAAGCAGCGTCGCTGGCGCTGCT
Organism: Enterobacterales bacterium; assembly: GCA_039593615.1. GTDB lineage: Bacteria > Pseudomonadota > Gammaproteobacteria > Enterobacterales > Enterobacteriaceae > Enterobacter. The sequence goes on from JBCNOY010000027.1 coordinate 158,150, forward strand.
GTTTGCCACGCCGCTGGCGCTGGCGGCGGCAATGTATACCGCATGGTTTATGTCGCCGGGCCTGCGCCGCTGGGTCAAGCCGGGCATTGAAATGATGGGCGCGCTGCCGAGCGTGGTGATTGGCCTGATCGCTGGCGTGTGGCTGGCGCCGCACATCAGCCGCGCGCTGCCTGGCGTGATGCTGCTGCCGCTGGTGCTGGCCGCCACGCTGCTGGTGTGCGGCGTGCTCAGTCCGCGTTTGCCGGCGCGCTGGCGGCGGCCCGGTTTTGAAGTGCTGCTGCTGATGCCGCTGCTGTTACTGGTGACGTTACTGACGCTGTGGCTGCCGACACTGTGGTGGCCGCAGATGGGCGAACAGCTGGCGCACTATGAGCAGCGTAACCTGCTGGTGGCGGCGCTGGCGATGGGCTTCGCGCTGGTGCCGCTGATCTTTACCCTGGCGGAAGATGCGTTGTTTAGCGTGCCGGTGGCGCTGGGGCAGGGCTCGCTGGCGCTGGGCGCGACACCGTGGCAAACCCTGACGCGCGTGGTGCTGCCGGGCGCGTCGGCAGGCGTTTTTGCTGCGCTGATGATCGGCTTTGGCCGTGCGGTGGGCGAAACCATGATTGTGCTGATGGCCACCGGCAACACGCCGGTGAGCGAAGGCGGACTGTTTGCCGGGCTGCGCGCGCTGTCAGCCAATATCGCCATTGAAATGCCGGAAGCCGCGGCGGGCAGCGCCCATTATCGCATCCTGTTTCTCAGTGCGTTGCTGCTGCTGATATTCACGCTGGCGATCAACACCGTGGCGGAACTGATTCGTCAGCGGCTGCGCCAGCGCTACAGTCAGCATGAGGGGCAGGCATGAGCGCGCTGCGTCAAAACGATCGCTGGCGCTGGCTGACTGCCGGTGCGGTCGCCGTCTGCCTGCTGGCATTTACCTTATTAATCGGCCTGCTGGGCTGGCAGGGCGTCAGGGCGTTCTGGCCGCAGCCGGTCGATCAGTATCAGTTCCAGCCGCCGCAGGGGGCACCGCTGATGGTGCTGGGTGAAACGCTGGATCGCCAGCAGCAGGGCGATCGCTGGCGCTACGTAGTGAAAACCGGCAACCGCGATTTTGCCGCGCCGGATTTCCGCGTCATCGTCAGTCAGGGCGAAGCGCAAACCCGACGCCCGGCAGAAGTGCTGGTGCTACAGCGACGCAGTGGCGGCAATGCCTACGGCTGGCTGGTGGAGCTGCGTGAAGACAACGAGGTGCTGACCGCGCGCGACCGCGATGCACTGCTGCAGCAGCGGCTGAAGCAGGTGCATGAGCAGCTGCGCCAGGCGAGCAACATCCGGCGTATCGAAATGGCGCGCCTTAACGCCCAGCTGGAGAGTCTGCAACAGCAGGCTGACGAGCAGCGGCGCGGTGGTCACTTCAGCCTGCAGGATCAGTCAGAACTGGATGCCAACAGCGCAGCGCTGCATAAACGCTTCGGCGCGCTGGCGCAGCAGCTGGCGCATCTGCAGCATGAAAGCCAGCGCGATACGCTGGTACTGCGCGACGTGCAGGGCGACGATCATCTGATTCCGCTGGCGCAGGTGGTGGCCGCCTGGTATCCAAACAGCCTGAGCCTCGGGCAGAAAATCGGGCATTTCCTCAGTCAGATCTGGCAGTTTGTCAGTGACTCGCCCACCTCGGGCGGCAGTGAAAATGGCGCGCTGCCGGCGATTTTCGGCACCGTTTTGATGGTGCTGCTGATGTCGGTGATTGTCATGCCGCTGGGCGTGGTGGCCGCCGTCTGGCTGCATGAATACGCCGGGCGTAACGCGCTCACCCGGCTGGTGCGCATTGCGGTGGTGAATCTGGCTGGCGTGCCGTCGATTGTGTATGGCGTGTTTGGCCTCGGCTTTTTTGTCTGGCTGATTGGCGGCACTCTCGATCAGCTGTTCTTCTCCCGCTCGCTGCCCAATCCTACCTTCGGCACGCCCGGCCTGCTGTGGGCGGCGCTGACGCTGGCGCTGCTGACGCTGCCGGTGGTGATCGTCGCCACCGAGGAGGGGCTGTCGCGTATTCCGGACAATCTGCGTCAGGGCTCGCTGGCGCTGGGCGCAACCCAGGCGGAAACGCTGTGGCGCGTGGTGCTGCCGCTGGCGGTACCGGCGATGATGACCGGCCTGATTCTGGCGGTGGCGCGCGCCGCCGGCGAAACCGCACCGCTGATGCTGGTGGGCGTGGTCAAAATGGTGCCAGAGCTGCCGGTCGATGCGGTGTTTCCTTACCTGCATCTTGACCGTAAATTTATGCATCTCGGTTTTCAGATTTACGATCTGGCCTTCCAGAGCCCGAACATCGACGCCGATCGACCGCTGGTGTATGCCACGGCACTGCTGCTGGTGGCGATCATTCTGTCGCTTAACCTGCTGGCGATGGTGCTGCGCCATCGGCTGCGCGAGCGCTACCGGCTTATGACGCACTAATAAGGTTTACACATGACGCCGGCGATTACCCCGGCTGGATGTGCAGCTCACCGTTAACCAGCTGTCGCTGTGGTCACGGCTGAACCTGTTTTTGCGATAAACAGGCGCTGAATAACATTGATTTGCAGATCCCGAAGCATCGCATCACGGCGCTGATTGGGCCCTCCGGCTGCGGTAAATCGACGCTGCTGCGCTGCTTCAATCGCATGAACGACGTCATTGATGGCTGCCGCATCGAAGGAGAGATTCTGCTCGATAGCCACGCGGTGATGCAGGCGAACCAGGATCTGCCGGCGCTGCGGCGGCGCGTCGGCATGGTGTTCCAGCGCCCGAATCCGTTCCCCAAGTCGATCTATGAGAATGTGGTTTACGGTCTGCGCTTGCAGGGCGTGCGCGATCGTCGCGTGCTGAATGAGGCCTGCGAGCGCGCGCTGCGGGCGGCGGCGCTGTGGGGGGAAGTGAAAGATCAGCTGGGGCAGAATGCGCTGACGCTGTCGAGCGGTCAGCAGCAGCGGCTGGTGATTGCGCGCGCCATCGCCATCGAGCCGGAAGTGCTGCTGCTGGATGAACCTACCTCGGCGCTGGATCCGATTTCGACGCTGGTGATTGAAGAGTTGATGACCACGCTGAAGCAGCATTTCACGCTGGTGCTGGTGACGCACAACATGCAGCAGGCCGCGCGCGTATCCGATTACACCGCGTTTATGCATAACGGGCAGCTGGTGGAGTTTGATGAAACCGACCGGATTTTCACCGCACCGCAGGCGCGGCGTACAGAGGATTATATTACCGGCCGGTTTGGATAAGTATTGTTAGGTTAGCGCGAAGAATCGCGCCGCTACGAAATGTGCAAAGAAATCATGCAGTAATAAAACCCGGCACAGCCCCGTAGCGGCGCAATTTATTGCGCAATTCCTGCAAGCGCACGGCGTTAAGGTCAATCAATCGTGCGCATAACCTTCCGGCGGCAGCGGTTCGCCATCCAACCACGCTTTGCCCGCGCGCATCTGCAGGCGGCCGTCGACGAACCAGCTCACCACCAGCGGATAAATCGCGTGTTCCTGGGGCTTGCACGCGGGCGGTGATCTCATCTTCCGTCGTCGTCAGCAAACACCGGGACTTTGGCCTGCAAAATGACCGGGCCGCCGTCCAGCTCTTCCGTCACAAAATGCACCGACGGTGCCGTGTTCCTCGTCGCCGTTTTCCAGCGCCTGGCGGTGCGTATGCAGGCCGGGGTATTTCGGCAGCAGGGAAGGGTGAATATTCAGCAGACGGTCCGGCGATAATGCGCGACAAACGCCGGGCTGAGGATGCGCATGTAACCGGCCAGCACCACCAGATCCGGCGCGTAGGCGTCGATCTCCTGCATCAGCTCGCGGTCGAAGGCGTCGCGATCGGCGAAATCCTGCGCGGACAGCGCGTGAGCAGGCACGCTGGCCTGCTGCGCCCGCGTCAGACCATAGGCCGAACGCGTCGGCCTTGTTACTGAAAACGGCCGCCATGCTGCCGTTGATTTTCGTCCGCTTGCAGGCGTCGATGATCGCCTGCAAATTGCTTCCGTTGCCGGAGATCAGCACCACCATGTTTTTTCATGGGTTAATGACCACACGCTCTTCGGCATCGGAGGCGTTAATCACGCCGATTTTCCACGCCTTTTCACCAGCCGCGGTCATTGAGCTGGGCTACCGCTTTATCGGCTTCCGCGCCGGGCCAGCGCGGATGACCATGCCGACGCCGCAGTTGAAGGTGCGGTACATTTCGTGACGGCTGACGTTACCGGCCTGCTGCAGCCAGTTGAAGACCGCCGGCCACTGCCAGCTGGCCTCGTCGATCACCGCCTGGGTGTTGTCCGGCAGCACGCGCGGGATGTTTTCCCAGAAGCCGCCGCCGGTCAGGTGAGCGATGGCGTGCACGTCCGCCTTCTCGATCAGCTCCAGCACGGTCTTCACGTAGATGCGGGTCGGCGCCAGCAGGTGGTCGGCCAGCGGTTTGCCTTCCAGCTGGTTGGTGGTCGGGATCGGTGTTGCTGACTTCGATGATTTTGCGCACCAGCGAGTAGCCGTTGGAGTGCGGACCGCTGGAGGCCAGGGCGATCAGCACGTCGCCGTCCTGCACTTTGGAGCCGTCGATGATCTCGGACTTTTCCACCACGCCGACGCAGAAACCGGCCACGTCGTAATCTTCGCCGTGGTACATGCCCGGCATTTCGGCGGTTTCGCCGCCGACCAGCGCACAGCCGGACTGCTGGCAGCCTTCGGCGATGCCGTTGATCACGCTGGCGGCGGTATCCACATCCAGCTTGCCGGTGGCGTAGTAGTCGAGGAAGAACAGCGGCTCGGCGCCCTGAACCACCAGGTCGTTGACGCACATCGCGACCAGGTCGATGCCGATGGTGTCGTGGCGTTTCAGATCCATCGCCAGACGCAGCTTGGTGCCCACGCCATCGGTGCCGGAAACCAGCACCGGCTCGCGGTATTTCTGCGGCAGCGCGCACAGGGCGCCAAAGCCGCCCAGACCGCCCATCACTTCCGGGCGGCGGGTCTTCTTCACCACGCCTTTGATGCGGTCAACCAGATGCGTTGCCTGCATCGATATCAACACCGGCGTCTTTGTAGCTGAGAGAGGTTTTGTCGGTCACTGCGCGATTCCCCACGACGGTTTGCGGTTGGTGGCATAAAGGGGGATTAAGGCGCGGCAATTCTAGCAGCGCAGGCAAACGTTTGCGAGCCTATTATTGCCGGGCGTACCTTTGCAGCGTGCTGATTTTTCGCTAATCCTTATTCTCAGGCGTTTTGTGCACGTTACCTGACCAATCACCGGTGGCGCGGCGGAAAAAAGGCGGTATAATCCCGCGATTTTTTTGGCCGGCAACCACCTTAATGGGAGAAAAATGATGAAGATCGTGGAAGTGAAACACCCACTCGTTAAACACAAGCTGGGCCTGATGCGTGAGCATGACATCAGCACCAAGCGCTTTCGCGAACTGGCCTCTGAAGTGGGCAGCCTGCTGACCTATGAAGCGACCGCCGATCTGGAAACGGAAAAAGTCACCATCGAAGGCTGGAACGGCCCGGTGGAGGTTGAGCAGATCAAAGGTAAAAAAATTACCGTGGTGCCGATCCTGCGTGCCGGTCTGGGCATGATGGAAGGCGTGCTGGAGCACGTGCCGAGCGCGCGCATCAGCGTGGTGGGCATCTACCGTAACGAAGAAACCCTGGAGCCGGTTCCTTACTTCCAGAAGCTGGTGTCCAACATCGACGAGCGTATGGCGCTGGTGGTTGACCCGATGCTGGCAACCGGCGGTTCAATGATTGCCACCATCGATCTGCTGAAAAAAGCCGGCTGCAACAGCATTAAAGTGCTGGTGCTGGTTGCCGCGCCGGAAGGCATCGCGGCGCTGGAGAAAGCGCACCCGGACGTTGAGCTGTATACCGCCTCTATCGACCAGGGCCTGAACGAGCACGGCTACATCATCCCGGGCCTCGGCGATGCCGGCGACAAGATCTTTGGTACGAAATAATCGAATAACGATAAATAAGCCGACTTTGATAGTCGGCTTTTTTTTGAATAAAACACCGTCGCACGCGCGGGCGCGGGGCGCATCAATTGCGCCACTACGATAAGGTGCGGCGTTGACGAACGAGCATAAACCCAATAACACCGTACTCAGAGGAAAACACTATGACGCGCCGTGCTATCGGGGTGAGTGAAAGACCGCCGCTTTTACAGACTATCCCGCTTAGTTTGCAGCACCTGTTCGCCATGTTTGGCGCAACCGTGCTGGTGCCAATCCTGTTCCACATTAACCCGGCTACCGTGCTGCTGTTCAACGGCATCGGTACGCTGCTGTATCTCTTCATCTGTAAAGGCAAAATCCCGGCGTATCTCGGTTCCAGCTTTGCCTTTATCTCGCCGGTGTTGCTGCTGCTGCCGCTCGGTTATGAAGTGGCGCTGGGCGGTTTTATCATGTGCGGCGTGCTGTTCTGCCTGGTCTCCTTCATCGTGAAGAAAGCCGGTACCGGCTGGCTGGACGTGATGTTCCCGCCTGCGGCGATGGGCGCCATCGTGGCCGTCATCGGTCTCGAACTGGCGGGCGTGGCGGCGAATATGGCCGGTCTGCTGCCTGCTGACGGCCAGTCACCGGATTCCAAAACCATCATCATCTCGCTGGTGACGCTGGGCGTAACGGTGTTTGGCTCCGTGCTGTTCCGCGGCTTTATGGCGATTATCCCGATCCTGATCGGCGTGCTGGCGGGCTATGCGCTCTCCTTCGCGATGGGCGTGGTGGATACTACCCCGATTGCCGAGGCGCACTGGTTCGCGCTGCCAACCTTCTACACGCCGCGCTTTGAGTGGTTTGCGATCTTCACCATTCTGCCTGCGGCGCTGGTGGTGATTGCCGAGCACGTCGGCCACCTGGTGGTGACGGCGAACATCGTGAAAAGAGATCTGATCCGCGATCCGGGCCTGCACCGCTCCATGTTTGCCAACGGTTTCTCGACCATCATCTCCGGCTTCTTTGGCTCCACGCCGAACACCACCTACGGTGAAAACATCGGCGTGATGGCGATCACCCGCGTTTACAGCACCTGGGTTATCGGCGGCGCGGCGATCATCGCCATTCTGCTCTCCTGCGTCGGCAAGCTGGCGGCGGCGATTCAGATCATCCCGGTTCCGGTGATGGGCGGCGTGTCGCTGCTGCTGTACGGCGTGATTGGCGCCTCCGGTATTCGCGTGCTGATTGAATCCAAAGTGGATTACAGCAAGGCGCAGAACCTGATCCTGACCTCGGTGATCCTGATCATCGGCGTGAGCGGCGCGAAGGTGCACATCGGCGCGGCCGAGCTGAAAGGCATGGCGCTGGCGACCATCGTCGGCGTGGGCCTGAGCCTGATTTTCAAGCTGATCAGTCGTACTCCGCCCGGAAGAAGTGGTGCTGGACGCGGAAGAAAAACGCGAGCTTTAAAGGATCCTGCGGGCAGGGAAGCCCGGTTCTCTCCTTGCAGGTTCCGTGTTAAACTCCATGTCCGATTTTATGTCAGATCTGGTTGAGGTACTTCTGAACGCACCGGCACAGCTCTCTCTGCCACTCTATCTCCCTGACGACGAAACTTTCGCGAGTTTCTGGCCGGGTGATAACCCCTCTTTACTGGCGGCGCTGCAAAACGTGCTGCGCTCAGGAACACAGCGGATACATCTATATCTGGTCGCGCGAAGGCGCGGGGCGCAGCCATCTGCTGCATGCCGCCTGCGCGGAGCTCTCCGCGCGCGGCGATGCGGTAGGCTATGTGCCGCTGGATAAACGCACCTGGTTCGTGCCGGAAGTGCTGGAGGGAATGGAACATCTCTCGCTGGTCTGCATCGATAATATCGAATGCGTGGCCGGGGATGAGCCGTGGGAAATGGCGATCTTCAACCTCTACAACCGCATTCTGGAATCGGGCAAAACCCGGCTGCTGATCACCGGCGATCGTCCGCCGCGCCAGCTGAATCTGGGGCTGCCGGATCTGGCGTCTCGGCTGGACTGGGGGCAAATCTACAAGCTTGCAGCCGCTGTCGGATGAAGATAAGCTTCAGGCGCTACAGCTGCGCGCAAAGCAGCGCGGCTTTGAGCTGCCGGAAGACGTGGGCCGTTTCCTGCTGAAACGGCTGGATCGCGAAATGCGTACGCTGTTTGACACGCTCGATCAGCTCGATCGCGCCTCCATTACCGCCCAGCGCAAGCTGACCATTCCGTTTGTGAAAGATATTCTGAAGTTATAAATGTTGGGGGGGTGGGGGTTACTTTTTATCCGGTCTTTACGTTTTGTGGGGGGGGGGGGGTTGGCGCTGGGGAACAATCAAATATAGTTGTCGGGTGGGGTGCGCCTTTTTATTTACGAGAATCTCCAGCACCGCTTCCGGCGGACGTCCAATGCGCGCCTGGCCGTTCGCCACCACAATCGGGCGCTCAATCAGCTTTGGATTTTCCACCATCGCCTGTATCAGCTGTTGTTCGCTGAGACGGCTCGTCATCCTGGCCAAGCTCCAGCGTTTTACAGATCTTCTTTCTTGCGCATCAGATCCCGCGCACTGCCCATGCCCAGCATATGCAGCAGCTGGCGGAGGGTCTGCGCGTCCGGTGGGGTGTCGAGGTACAGCACCACCTCCGGCTCCACGCCGTTAGACTTCAGCAGGCTCAGGGTTTCGCGGCTCTTGGAGCAGCGCGGGTTGTGGTAAATACGGACCGTGTTTTTTATCTCGGCGTAATCCTTGTTGCCAGGTGACGCTGAATGCGCCCTGATCTGGTGTTACATCTTCTCATACGGCTTGAAGCGCTGCTGCAGGTCGCGCAGCTGATCGATACGCGCATCGTATCGGGCCTGCTGCAGGCTGCCGAGTTTCACCTGCGAGCTGGCGCTACTCAGCGGGGTGATGGCCTGATCGAGCTGGCCCACCAGCGCCAGGCTTTCTGCGCGTGCCGCCAGCTCCTGATCGCGCTGCCCCTGCGCGGCTTCCGCCTGCGCCAGCAGATCCCAGCCGTTTTGATCGTCTTTATTGGTAAAGGTGTAGCGGTTCAGGATGGTCGGCTGCCGTTTCCGCCGGCTGGCCGCCCTTCCAAGTAGGCGTTCGCCAGGTTAAGCTGCAGCACCGGGTTGGTCTTCGGCTGCCGCTGGCGGCGTTCAGGCGCTTAATCGCATCGGCGGCTTTTGTTCTGCCCCAGATCGATATCCGTCGACAGATCGAGGTACCACGGGTTGTTCGGGCTGCTGCGCCAGCAACGGCTGGCGCATGATCTTTTTCGTCGTTTTACTGGCGAATTCTTTCGCCTGCAGGGCCTGCAGCGCGTGGCCATACTGCGCGGCGTTCTTCTCGCGCACGTTGCCTTTCGCCAGGGTATCCAGCAGGTCGCTGGTGAGCTGGTTACGCCCGGAATTGTACATCCCCAGCGTTCTCACTTTCGCCATGTAGAAATCCTGCGAAGACTGGACCACCACCGGGCGCATCTGGTTGGCGCGGTTACGCGCGTCGGACAGGCGGCTTTCCGGCAGCGGGTGCGTCAGCAGAATTTCCGGTGGACGGGACGAGAAGACGCGCCTGATCGAGCAGTTTTTCGAGGAAGCTCGGCATGGCCTGCGGGTCGAAACCGGAACGCTGTAGCACCTGAATGCCGATGCGGTCCGCTTCCTGCTCGTTCTGCTGGGTAAAGCTGATCATCCCCTGCTGCGTTCCCGCCAGCGTACCGGTCAGCGCCGCCATCCCGGCCTGCGGGCTGGCCATCGCCAGCAGGATCGAACCCAGTGCGCCCACCCAGGTGAGGGGGGCGTTGCGTTTCTGGTCTTCCATCGCGCGCGCCAGGTGACGCTGCGTGACGTGCGAAATTTCGTGCGCCATCACCGAGGCCAGCTGGCTTTCGTTGTCGGTGTAACGGAATAGCGCCGAATGCAGCACCACGTTGCCGCCAAAGAAGGCGAAGGCGTTGATTTCGTCGTTATTGAATAAATAGAAGTGAAAGGGGGTTCTGACCGAATCGGCGTGCGCCACCAGACGCATGCCCAGTCCGTTTATGTACTGCACCAGCAGAGGATCGTTAATCAGCGGCGCGCTGCCGCGCAGCTGGCGCACATAGTAGTCGCCCATCTGCATCTCCTGCCCAATGGAGAGCGTGCTGCCTGCCGTGGTGCCCATGTCCGGCAAATTGTCGCTCAGATCGGCGCGGACACCGACCGCAGGCGTGAGCAGCAGCGCAGGAATAAGGGCCGCCAGCACTGATTTTTTCAACCGGTTAAACATGCCTTGATCCTGTAAAAGTCTCCTGCCATTGGACAGGAAAGTCATGCCAATGTTCTGTGACGGCGTTTCCTTTTCAGCCGCGGCTCTATCTTAACCACAGTGAGGATACAAGCAAATGCCGCCGTCACATTGACGTGATGGCAAAGAATGGCTGACTGACGCGAAATTTGTAGCAAAAAATTGAATAGCGAAAAGGCAAAAGAAAAAGGCGCAACGCACTGATGAATTTAAAGTTACGTAAAGTTGCTCAAAATAATTGAATCTGGCATGGTTTTTTCCAGGTTTACTCTGAAAAACACGCCTGAAATCCCCCGGTTGGCCCGCTTTATCCATCAGTGATTTTTATCGTGCTGCTCTGGCCGTGCATCACCAGCCCAGAAATGAATGGTCAGGTTTTGCTCACTGGTCAACTGGCGGCGCGCGATGACAGTATTAACCCGCACGATGAGGCGCTGTCATCTGCCATGCATCCCTCTGCCTGGTGACTGCCGGTTTTTCCGGCCAGCTATTTTTCAACTCGCCCGCACCGCTCAATTAACAGCCTTATTCAATCAGCAAGCGCGATGATTTCTGCTGGCAGCCAAACGCCGGACAGCCCGCCAGTACAGGCGTTTTGCCCGCCGCGCGCTGTGGTATAGATAAAGCACTTTTTCAAACGGACTGTGAATTAACGCGCAGTGCATGCCGGAGAGTTTCTATGCGTTCTGTTGTTTCCTATGCCCTGATTGCCATCGTGGGTGGGATGGTCGGTGCCGCCGTAATCAAAAGCGATGACCTGTATCAGCGTATCGCGGGCCATTTTTCCGCTGAACCTGCCGATCCGGACGGGTTCTGGAGCACGCCGGCGGTCGCGGGCTACGGCAAAATTCATTATGAAGCCGACGCCGCGTTTAAACCGGCGGTGGGGCTGAGCAACAAAGTGGTATTTCAGCTGACCCGCAATGAAGGCGATATCAAACGACCTAACCTCGGGCTGGAGCGTGTGGCGCGCGTGGTCAATCTGTACATCGCCGCTGGCGTACCGGCCGAACAGCTGCAGTTTGTGGTGTCGATGACCGGCGATGCCACGCCCGCCACGCTGGATAACGCGCATTTTAAGCAGTTTTACGGCGTCGATAATCCCAACCTCGCGCTGATTGGCGCGCTGAACAAGCTGGGCGTCAAAGTCTCGGTGTGCGATCAGTCGGTGGCGTTCCATCACTATCCGCGCGACTGGATCGATCGGTCGGTGATTCATGCATTATCCAGCCCGACCACGGTGTCGACGCTGGAAAATCAGGGCTATGCCTTTTTACAGATGTAATCGCGTCTTTGGTTAAGGAGAAGTGTCATGCGTCCAGCATCCTATATTGTTATCGCCGCGCTGGCGGGCTTTGTCGGCGGAAATGTGCTGCAGCTGCCGGAACTGGTGGATAAAGTCAGCGGCAAATTCGCTGACCAGAAAACCGAACCGGCGGATTTCTGGAGCACGCCGGCGATTGCCGGTTACGGTAAAATTCACTTTGTTAACACGCCGGATTACAACCCGGCCAACACGCCCGGGCTGAGCAATAAGATTGTGTTTCAGATCAACCGCAGCGAAGGGGATATCCATCAGCCGAACCTCGGCCTTGAGCGCGTGGCACGCGTCACTAACCTCTATTACGCGGCCGGCGTGCCGCTTAATCAGCTCAACTTTGTGGTGTCGATCAACAGCGATGCGGTGCCGGCCGCGCTCAATAACGATCAGTTCCGTAAAGCATACGGCAGCGATAACCCTAACCTGAAGCTGATTGATGAGCTGAAGAAAGCCGGGGTGAAAGTGACCATTTGCGACCAGTCGGTGGCCTTCCATCAGCTGGAGCGCGACTGGATTGACACCCGCGTCACCCATACGCTCTCCAGCGGCACCACCGTCGCGTCGCTGCAAAACGAAGGGTACGCCTTCCTGATGCTGTAATCCTGCCGACAGCAGTGCAGGCTGCTGTCATCTTTTCGTCATCCCTTCGCGATGTCACTGTCACAGTTCGCCGTTAGTTTAGGCGCCAATGAGATCGATCTCATCGGCACTTTACGAGGCGAACATGTCCGACTTACTCACAGTGGCAAAGCTGGCAGGCGTTTCACGCGCCACGGCCGCGCGCGCCTTTTCCAATCCCCATCTGCTGCGGCGCGACACGCTGGAGAGAGTGCTGGCGGCGTCGGAGCAGCTCGGCTTTCGTCCTAACCACATCGCGCGCCAGCTGCGCACGCAGCACTCCACCACCTTCGGCGTGCTGCTGCCCTCGCTGCTTAACCCGATCTTCTCCTGCCAGCTGCAGGCGATGGAGCGCCAGGCGCGCGACGCCGGCTATGGCCTGCTGGTGGCCACCAGCGATTACCAGCCCGAGCGCGAAGCCGCCATCGTTGAACATATGCTGCGCCAGCGCGTGGCGGGCCTGGTCCTGACGGTGGCCGACGCGGATAACAGCGCGGTGCTCAGCACGCTGCAGGCGGCTGGCCTGCCGTTTGTGCTGGCGCATAACGTGCCGCAGCACAGCCACTGGCCGGCGGTGTGCGTGGATAACCGCCAGGCGATGCGCGAAGCCACCGCACAGCTGCTGGCGCTTGGTCATCGCCGCATTGCCATGGTCGCCGGACCGATGCTGCAGTCAGATCGTGCGCGCCTGCGCTATCAGGGCTATTGCGACGCCATGCAGCACGCGGGCCTGACGGCGCTGCCGGTGATTGAGATGGCCAGCCACACCCAATCAGACTTTACGCTGCTGGCCCCGATGCTCGGCGGTGCCACCCCGCTCAGCGCCGTGATCTGCACCAACGACCTGCTGGCCATCAGCCTGATTGGCGCGGCGGCGCGCGCGGGCGTGCCTGTGCCACAGCAGCTGGCGGTGATGGGCTTTGACGGGATTGCGATGGGGGCACAAATGGCCCCGTCGCTGGCCAGCGTAGCGCAGCCCGCCGAACGGCTCGGCGCCTGCGCCATCGATATGTTGTTGCATAATGTCAGCCGCGGCACCCGCGTGCTGCCACATCAGTTGCGGAGCGGTGAGAGTGTTGCTGCCCCCGCGTTTATTGCCACCACCAGGGAACCTCATGATGCTGCATAAAAAAGTAAAAATTTACGCCGGCGCCATCGCGCTCAGCGCCAGCGCGTTGTTTACCAGCCTGACGCAGGCGGCGGAAACTGCCATCTGTTACAACTGCCCGCCCGAGTGGGCCGACTGGGGCACTCAGCTCAAAGCGATTGCCAGAGACACCGGCATTCAGGTGCCGCAGGACAACAAAAACTCCGGCCAGGCGCTGGCGCAGTTGGTGGCGGAGCAGGGCAATCCGGTAGCCGACGTGGTCTATTACGGCGTCAGCTTCGGCATTCAGGCCGACAGCGCCGGCGTGGTCGCCAGTTACAAACCGGCGCACTGGGATGACATTCCTGCCGGCATGAAAGACAGCAACGGCAAATGGGTGGCGCTGCACTCGGGCACCATGGGCTTTATGGTCAATGTCGATGCGCTGGGCGGCGCGCCGGTGCCGCAATCCTGGGACGACCTGCTGAAGCCGGAATACAAAGGCATGATTGGTTATCTCGATCCGGCCAGCGCCTTTGTCGGTTACGTGGCGGCGGTGGCAGTCAACCAGGCGAAGGGCGGCAACATGCAGGACTTCACGCCGGCGCTGAACTGGTTCAAAAAGCTGCAGGCGAATCAGCCTATCGTGCCTAAGCAGACCGCGTATGCGCGCCTGATTTCCGGCGAGATCCCGATTCTGCTCGACTATGACTTCAATGCTTACCGTGCCCGCTACAAAGATCACGCTAACGTCGCCTTTGTTATTCCCAAAGAGGGCACGGTAACGGTGCCGTACGTCATTAGCCTGGTGAAGAATGCACCGCACGCGGCGAACGGCAAAAAAGTGATCGACTATGTGCTGTCTGACAAGGGGCAGGCCATCTGGGCCAGCGCGTTCCTGCGCCCGGTGCGCACCGGCGCCATGAGCGCAGAAGCGAAGAAATATTTCCTGCCGGACAGCGACTATGCGCGTGCGCACACCGTTGACTATCAGCAGATGGCGGCAGCGCAGAAAGCTTTCTCGGCGCGCTATCTGAGTGAGATTCGCTGATGGCGATGACCGACACCCTGGCGGCTTCGTGCCGCCGGACACCGCGCCTGGCCGGCAGCCGCTGGCTATGGCTGACGCTGCCGGCGCTGCTGTTCTTCTGCGCCTTCTGGCTGCTGCCGTTTGTCCGGCTGCTGCAGATGGCGATGCAGGACGACCGCAGCACCCGGCACAGCGGCTACTGGACGGTACTGACGCAGCCACACTACCTGCTCAGCCTGCTGAACACCGTGCTGCTGTCGCTCGCCGTCACGCTGGTGACGCTGGCCATCGCCGCGACAGTCGGCTGCTTTCTGGCACGCCAGCGCTTCAGCGGACGCAGCACGCTGCTGGCGCTGCTGACGTTTCCGCTGGCCTTTCCGGGCGTGGTGGTGGGATTTCTGGTGGTGATGCTGGCGGGCCGTCAGGGACTGCTGGCGCAAATCAGCCTAGCGCTGTTTCACGAGCGCTGGATGCTGGCCTATTCGTTTACCGGCCTGTTTATTGGCTATCTCTATTTTTCACTGCCGCGCGCCATCATCACGCTGGTGGCGGCGAGTGAAAAACTCGACCGTTCTCTCGAAGAGGCGGCGCGTTCGCTGGGCGCCAGTCAGTGGCGCATCACCTGGGATGTGATTGTGCCGGGGCTGCAGCCGGCGCTGCTCTCCACCGGCGCGCTCTGTTTTGCCACCAGCATGGGTGCGTTCGGTACCGCCTTTACCCTGGGCACCGATCTGGCGGTGCTGCCGCTGACCATTTACGGCGAATTCACCAACTACGCCAATTTCGCCACCGCCGCCGCACTGTCGGTGGTGATGGGCGGCGTCGCCTGGCTGGCACTGATGCTGGCGCGCCGACTGGCTCACCAGGAGGTGACATGAGACGTCGCGGCCTGTTCAGCCTGCAACTGCTGGTCACCGTGCTCACCGCGCTGTTCATGATCGTGCCGGTGGTGCTGTCGATGCTGGCCGGCGTGACCAACAACTATTTTACCGGCCTGCGCAGCGGCCTGACGCTGAAGTGGGTGACCCAGGTATGGCAGCTTTACGCCGACACCTTCTGGCTGTCGCTGCTGATTGCGCTGGCCTGCCTGCTGATCACGCTGCTGATCGGCGTGCCGGCAGCGTGGGGGCTGTTAAAAGCGCCGCGGCGCTGGGCGGCGCGCATCGAAGAGTGCCTGATGCTGCCGGTCGCGCTGCCGGGCCTCGCCACCGCGCTGGGCATCATCCTGCTGTACGGTCAGTTCTCCGGCCTGCGCGATAGCTGGCTGTTCATTCTCATCGGTCACGTGCTGTTTACCTTGCCGTTTATGCTGCGCCCGGTGCTGGCAGTGATGCAGGCGGTGGAGATGCCGCGGCTGGAAGAGGCGGCGGCCAGTCTCGGTGCCAGCCTGTGGCAGCGCTTTTTTACCGTGGTGGTGCCCAACTGTCGCAACGGCATTCTCGCCGGGGCGTTTATGGTGATCACCCTGTCGGTGGGTGAGTTCAACATCACCTGGATGCTGCATACGCCGCTGACAAAAACGCTGCCGGTGGGGCTGGCAGACAGCTATGCCTCAATGCGACTGGAAGTGGGATCGGCCTATACGCTGATCTTTATTCTGCTGATTCTGCCGCTGCTGCTGATGCTCAACGCGGTCAATCACTGGCTCAACCGTACGCTCACGCGTGCTAACAAGGAGGCGGCATGAACCCTGCGGCCGTAACCGTTACGCTGCGCCACTGTGCGCGGCACTTTAATCACCAGCTGGCACTGCAGCCGCTTGATCTGACGGTGCAGCCTGGCGAAACCCTGGTGCTGCTCGGTCCGTCCGGCTGTGGCAAAACCACCACGCTGCGCATCATCAGTGGCCTGGAGCGCTGTGACGACGGCGGCGAAGTGTGGTTTGACGATCGTAACGTGACAGCGCTGCCGATCGAGAAACGCAACGTGGGCATGGTGTTCCAGAACTACGCGCTGTTTCCCCATCTCAACGTGGCGCAGAACGTCGCTTACGGCCTGAAAGTGCAGGGCGTGGCGCGCGCCGAACGCGACGCGCGCGTGCAGGAGATGCTGGCCCTGGTGGATCTCAGCGCGCTGGCGCAGCGCAGCATCGACAAGCTGTCGGGCGGTCAAAAGCAGCGCGTAGCGCTGGCGCGTGCGCTGGCGGCGCGTCCGAAGGTGCTGCTGTTTGATGAGCCGCTGGCGGCGCTGGATGCGCGCCTGCGCGACCGGCTGCGGCTGGAGATTGGCGCGCTGCTGAAACAGCTGGCGATCACCGCCGTGTACGTCACGCACGATCAGCAGGAAGCGATGGCGCTGGGCGATCGCATTGCGGTGATGGAGCAGGGACGTCTGGTGCAGATCGATACGCCGCAAAATATTTACCAGCGCCCGGCGTCACAGTTTGTCGCGGATTTTGTCGGCGCGATTAACTGTGTCGGGGTCGATGCGCGTGGCAATCCGCAGCATTTTTGCCGCCCTGAGGATGTGCTGCTGGCGGCGGACCAGCGCTACGCACGCCCTGGTTTTATCCTCGGCACCACCTTTCTCGGCGCTGCGCAGCGGCTGAGTATTGATATCGGGCTGGCGGCGCCGATCCAGGTGGATCGCCACGCGCGCGAAGCCTGGCACGCCGGCCAGCCGGTAAGCTGGACGCTGGCGCAGGATGCCGCGCTGCACTTTTCTGCCTGATAAGGAGCTGTTGTGACTGACGCGATGACGCTGATTGCGCAAATCAGCGATTTACACATCAAGGCCCATGGCCGTCTCTCCTATAAAAAAGTGGATACGCACGCTGCGCTGCTGCGGGTGATCGACACGCTGAATCAGCTGGTGCCGCGACCGGATACGGTGGTGATTACCGGCGACCTGGTGGATTTTGGCACTGCGGAAGAGTACCAGACGCTGCGCGAGGCGCTGCGCCATCTGCAGCTGCCGTTCCTGCTGATGCCGGGCAATCACGACGATCGCCAGCAGCTGCGCGCCGCGTTTCCGGAGCATCACTACCTGCAGCACGGCGAAACGCTCAACTGGCAGATGCGTGTGAATCATCTGCAGCTGCTGGCGCTCGACTCCAGCGTACCGCATCAGCCGTGGGGCTATGTCGATGACGCACAGCTGCAATGGCTGGCAGAGCAGCTGGCGCGTGAACCGGATTTGCCGACGCTGGTGCTATTGCATCATCCGCCGTTCCTGAGCGGCATTGGCCATATGGATCGGCAACCGCTGTGCAATCCGGCGGCGCTGGCTGCCATTATTGGTCAGCATCCTCAGGTGGAACGGGTGCTGAGCGGCCACCTGCACCGCTCGGTGCAGGCGCGTTTTGCCGGCACGCTGGCCTGCGTGGCGCCCGGTGTGTCGCATCAGGTGGCACTGGATTTGCGTGACCACGGTCCGGCGAACTTTGTGCTGGAACCGCCCGGTTTTCTGCTGCATCGCTGGCAGCCGCAGCAGGGGATGACTACGCATCTGTGCGCGATCGGCGATTATCCAGGACCGTGGCCGTTTTACGATGCGCAGGGTTTAATTGATTAGCACCAGTAATAGCACAATAAAAAAGCGTTCCTGAGGGTCTGCGTCGTAGTCAATTTGGCTCAGAGGTGTACAATTGTCTGTTACCTCACCAGGGTAAACACCTCCAATTATAACAAGATAGTCAGGCACGCTAACTTATGAAGCTACTCACCAGGGCGGTTGCGCCATGTTAACGCGCATCCGGCCAAAAACTGATCTGCGCACGCTGATTGCGCTGCTGGCGATCACCAGTATCGTCATCACACTGGCTAATACGCTGTACGCCACCTGGCGCGTACAGCGTATGGTGCTGATCGAAAGCACCCTCGAAGCCAATCGCGCTTACGCCACCAAGCTGGCGGCCACCACCGAAGTGTTTTTCCAGCTGGCGCAGTCGCAGCTGCACTACAGCGCCAATCAACTGGGTAAAGATTTCGACAATCCCGAACTGCAGCAGCAGGAAGTGAACCGACTGCGCGAGCAGACCAGCAGCTTTAACTCGGTGGCGATTGTCGACAGCAACGGCGTGATTAAAGCCATTTCGCCGGAATCGCTGATGCTGAAAGGCATGCAGCTCACCAGCCAGTCTTCGCGCGAAGCGCTGGCGCAGCGCCAGCCGATGGTCAGCCGGCCCACCATTTCTGCCACCAATAACCTGCTGGTGTTTGTTTCCTGGCCGGTGTGGAGCACCGATGGGCGCTATCTTGGCTACGTCGGCGGCACTATTTATCTGAAGAAAAAGAGCATTCTCAACGTGCTGCTCGGCGAGCAGTACTATCGTGACGGCACCCATGTTTACGTACTGGATCGCGAAAACCGCGTGCTGTATCACCAGAACAATCAGCTGATTGGCAAAAACGTGCCGGGCATCGTCAGCGATCGTCAGCGCCAGGAGCACAGCAATGGCGAAGTTCAGCTGACGGAAGAGGGTACGGCGAAGCTGGCGGGCTACGCTGTGGTGCCCACCACCGGCTGGATGGTGGTGGCGCTCAAACCGACAAACGTCACGCTGGCGCCGCTCTCCGGGCTGCTGCTCCAGGTGCTGAAGAATTCGGTGCCGTTTGCGCTGCTGACGCTGCTGGTGGCGGTGATTCTGGCCCGGCTGATCGCCTTGCCGCTGTGGCAGCTGGCGCGTAAAGCCAGCCAGATGGATACCCAGGGCGTTTCCGGGGAAATTGGCGTGATCCGCGCCTGGTACTTTGAAGCGGCGCAGGTGAAGCGCGCGCTGCTCACCGGCATTGGTCTGGTGCAGGATAAAATCGGCCGGCTCAAGTCAGAGGTGCAGAGCGATCCCATGACCAGCCTGCTCAATCGCCGTGGCCTGAGCGCGGTGCTCGACTATTTCGATACCATGCAGCAGCCGTTTGCTGTGCTGGCGCTGGATATTGACCACTTCAAACGGGTGAATGATAACTTCGGGCATGATGTTGGCGACGAGGTGATCAAACAGGTGGCGCGCACGCTGCGCCAGAGCGCGCGTCAGACCGACGTGGTGTGCCGGAGCGGCGGCGAGGAGTTTCTGATGCTGCTACCCGCCACCGCCCCTGATGAAGCGCGGGTGATTGCGGAGCGCGTGCGCACCAGCATTGCCGGCGGCTGGATTGATCCGGTCGGGCAGATCACGATTTCGATTGGTATCGCCAGCTGGCAGCCGACGCACGGCAGTCAGGAACAGATTCTGAAGCAGGCCGATGATGCGCTGTATCAGGCGAAAAACGCCGGACGTAACTGCGTGGTGATCGCCGGGCAGGAAGCGCTGGCCAGCACGGTTTCGCGCTATTAACCGCGCAGCGTCACAGCAGGATAAAAAAACGGGTGCCTGGCTGGCACCCGTTGGTAATCAGGCTGATTTCAGGTAATCGAGCACGATGTCGTGGTGGTTGCTGGTTTTGAAATCGTCAAACACATGTTCAACTTTGCCGTCGGCGTCAATCAGGAAGCTGATGCGGTGAATGCCGTCGTAGGTTTTACCCATAAAGGTTTTCTCGCCCCAGACGCCAAACTGCTCGCATACCTGATGATCTTCATCAGACAGCAGCGTGAAGTTGAGCAGCTCTTTTTCGGCAAAGCGTGACAGTTTTTCCGGTTTATCGGTGCTGATACCCAGCACTTCCACGCCGGCCTTCTTCAACTCGTCCATGTTGTCGCGTAGGCCGCAGGCCTGCACGGTGCAGCCCGGGGTCATGGCTTTCGGGTAGAAATAGACCAGAACACGCTGTCCCTGGAAGTCGGTCAAATTTACTTGCTCGCCGTCTTGATCGGGCAAGCTAAATTTCGGTGCGATGTCACCGGCTTTCAGTGGATTCATCACAACTCTCCATCTTTCTCTTCATGCTGTGGATAATAGACCATCGCGGCGCGGGGGGGGGCGGGACCTGATTCAGACGGCGCTGTGCGCGTCGTCGGTGACACTATAGAGGCGAATTGAACCTTGCGCGTGCAGTTCTTCGCATAGGCGTTTGAACGCCTGCTCAATATTTGTTGCGCTGGCATGATTGGCCGGGCTGTGCGCGGTCATTTGAATAAAGAGCACCGGCGGCGGCGTCGTCTCTGGGCGGTGCGTTGCGCGAAACCAGCTCGGCGATATTCATCTGGTGTCTGTCAAACAGCGCGGTGAAGCGCTCAATCAGATGCGGAGAATCAGGCACTTCAACCTGCACCCAGACGGTGGCGGGCATCGGCGGCGTGCACGCGCGCGTTGGTGCGCTTCATGACGATCAGCAAATCCAGCTCGGCGCCTTTCAGCGGCAGGGTCGATTCAATCAACGTAATGGCGTTCCAGCTCCCGGAAAGCAGCATAATAAATGTGAACTCTTCGCCCAGCATGGCCAGACGGCTGTCTTCGATATTACAGCCGCAGCTGCTGACGTGGCGGGTGATGGTGTTCACGATACCCGGCCGGTCGGCGCCCAGCGCAGTGATAACCAGGTAATGTTGTGATGAGGTTGTCAAACCTGGCGCTTCCTGTACGTTGGCTAAGGGGTTACCATAAGGAAAGCATAAAAAAAACATGCATACAACCGCCTGAGGGCCTCAGGTCGCTTGCTTTTATTACAGCTCCAAACGTACCATTGAGGCTCTTGTTCGCACAGAGGATGGCCCATGTTCACGGGAAGTATTGTCGCGCTTGTTACGCCGATGGATGAAAAAGGTAATGTCTGCCGCTCAAGCCTGAAGAAACTGATTGATTATCATGTCGCCAACGGAACCTCGGCGATCGTTTCGGTAGGGACTACCGGTGAATCCGCAACGCTGAGCCACGACGAGCACGGCGATGTGGTGATGCTGACCCTGGAACTGGCCGACGGACGCATTCCGGTCATCGCCGGGACGGGCGCGAATGCCACCGCAGAAGCGATCAGCCTGACCAAACGCTTTAACGACAGCGGCATTGTCGGCTGTCTGACGGTGACCCCGTACTACAACCGTCCTACTCAGGAAGGTCTGTTCCAGCACTTCAAAGCCATCGCCGAACATACTGACCTGCCGCAAATTCTGTATAATGTGCCGTCGCGTACCGGCTGCGATATGCTGCCGGAAACCGTTGGTCGTCTGGCGGAAATAAAAAATATTATCGGTATTAAAGAGGCGACCGGGAACTTAAGCCGCGTTCATCAGATCAAAGAGCTGGTTTCAGATGACTTTATCCTGTTGAGCGGTGATGATGCGACCGCGCTGGACTTTATGCAGCTCGGCGGCCATGGCGTGATTTCCGTGACGGCAAACGTTGCGGCGCGCGATATGGCTGAGAAATGTGCAAACTGGCTAGCCGGAGGGCAAATTTGCCGAAGCGCGTCGCATCAATCAGCGTCTGATGCCGCTGCACAATAAATTATTTGTCGAACCCAATCCGATCCCGGTGAAATGGGCATGTAAGGAGTTGGGACTTGTAGCAACCGATGACACGCTGCGTCTGCCAATGACGCCGATTACCGAAGCCGGTCGTGATATCGTCAGGGCAGGCGCTGAAGCATGCCGGTTTGCTGTAAAGTTTAGGGAGATTTGATGGCTTATTCAGTACAGAAGTCGCGCCTGGCGAAGGTTGCGAGTGTTTCGCTTGTTATGCTGCTCGCTGCCTGTAGTTCAGATTCGCGCTACAAGCGCCAGGTGAGCGGTGATGAATCCTATCTGGATGCGACCCCGCTTGCTGAACTTCACGCACCGGCTGGTATGATCCTGCCGATTCAGAACGGCGATTATAATATTCCCGTGACCAACGGCAGCGGCCTGGTCGGTAAAGCGCTTGATATTCGTCCGCCAGCACAGCCTCTGGCGCTGGTTAACGGGGCGCGTACCCAGTTCACCGGTGATACCGGCGTCTCTGATGGTTGAGAGCGCGCGCGGTAGCACCCTGTGGCCGCAGGTTGTCAGCGTCATTCAGTCGAAGAACTACACCATCGATAAACGCGATGACGCCAGCCAGACGTTAACCACCGACTGGATCGAATGGAACCGTCTGGATGAAGATCAGCAGTACCGCGGTCGTTATCAAGTCTCCGTAAAACCACAGGGTTACCAGCAGGCGGTCAACGTTAAGCTGTTGAACCTGGAGCAGGCGGGCAAAACGGGGTGGCGGGATGCCGGTCCATGGTTGCAGCGCTACAGCACCGAAATGCTGAACGTTATCTCCGGCGGTCTGGATAAGATCGATACCGCCAGCCAGGATGCGGCTGCCGGACGTGCCAGCGGGACCCGCTTCGATGTCCAGAGCGGCGCGGATGATACCGGCCTGCCAATGCTGGTGGTGCGCGCACCGTTTAACCAGACCTGGCAGCGTCTGCCGGCGACGCTGGAAAAAGTGGGCATGAAAGTGACCGACAGCACCCGTTCGCAGGGCAGTCTGAAAGTGACCTACAAGCAGCCGGGCAGCAGCGCGTTTGACGCCATGGGCGCGAAAGATCCTCAGCTTGCCTCCGGTGACTACAAGCTGCAGGTCGGCGATCTCGATAACCGCAGCAGCCTGCAGTTTATCGATCCGAAAGGTCACACGCTGACCCAGTCGCAGAACGATGCGCTGGTCGCGGTCTTCCAGGCAGCGTTCAACAAATAAATGCAATAAAGGCCGGAGATTCTCCGGCCCTTTTTGTTTTGGTTTTGGCATAATAGCGCCCGGCGAGGTAAACGATTGCGTCAGGCAGTCATCGCGCGGTGAAACACCGCTGAACACGGGTTCTTTCATGTCTGGAGTAATGAAGATGCAAAAGCAAGCTGAGTTGTATCGTGGCAAAGCGAAGACCGTATACAGCACCGAAAACCCGGATCTGTTGGTGCTCGAGTTCCGCAACGATACGTCAGCAGGGGATGGCGCACGCATTGAGCAGTTCGATCGTAAAGGCATGGTGAACAACAAGTTCAACCACTTCATCATGACCAAACTGGAAGAAGCGGGCATCCCGACCCAGATGGAAGCGCTGCTGTCCGATAACGAAGTTCTGGTGAAAAAGCTGGATATGGTGCCGGTTGAGTGCGTGATCCGCAACCGCGCGGCGGGCTCGCTGGTGAAGCGTCTGGGCATTGAAGAAGGCATGGAGCTGAATCCGCCGCTGTTCGATCTGTTCCTGAAAAACGACGCCATGCACGACCCGATGGTCAACGAATCCTACTGCGAAACCTTCGGCTGGGTGAGCAAAGAGAACCTGGCGCGCATGAAGGAGCTGACCTACAAAGCCAACGACGTGCTGAACAAACTGTTTGATGACGCGGGCCTGATCCTGGTCGACTTCAAGCTGGAGTTCGGTCTGTTCAAAGGTGAAGTGGTGCTGGGCGATGAGTTCTCGCCGGACGGTAGCCGCCTGTGGGACAAAGAAACCCTGGATAAGATGGACAAAGACCGTTTCCGTCAGAGCCTGGGCGGCCTGATCGAAGCCTACGAAGCAGTTGCTCACCGTCTGGGCGTTAAGCTCGACTAAGCTTCTGCCGGTGTGCGTCACGGTATAACAGACGCAAACCTTTCAGCGCATGAAGGTCGCCCTTGCTGGCGGCCTTTTTTATTGTCTGTTTACGGTCTTCACGCTGCGCCCTGCATGCAATCTCGTTCCGCTGGCATCGCATTGCTGGTACTAACCTCTGCCGCCAACTAAAATCATAGCAAAAGTCATTGGATGGAACAGTTGAGGATGGTTATGCGCTGGCAAGGGCGTCGTGAAAGTGACAATGTAGAAGACCGTCGCGGTGATTCGCCGGGGTCCTTCAGTTCTGGCGGACGCCAGATTCCGGTCTGCCGCGCGGCAAGGGCGGCATTATCCTGCTGATTGTGGTCGCTGGTCGCGGGCTATTACGGCGTCGACCTCACCGGGTTGCTGGAAGGCGGCGCGCCGGTGTGCAACAGCAGCAGCATTGTCAGCGCTCCATCAGCCCGAATGAAGATGAAGCGGCCAAATTTACCTCGGTGATCCTCGCCACAACGGAAGATACCTGGGGCAGCTGTTCCAGAAGATGGGGCGTACCTACCAGCACCGCCGAAGCTGGTGATGTATCGCGGCGCAACCCGCACCAGCTGCGGCACCGGCCAGTCGGTGATGGGGCCGTTCTACTGCCCGGCCGGACAGCACGGTCTATATCGATCTCTCCTTCTATGATGACATGAAAACCAAGCTTGGCGCCGAGCGGTGATTTTGCCCAGGGCTATGTGATCGCGCATGAAGTCGGCCATCACGTGCAGAAGCTGCTGGGGATCGAGCCCAAAGTGCGCCAGCTGCAGCAGGGCGCGACGCAGGCGGAAGTGAACCGCCTGTCGGTGAAAATGGAGCTGCAGGCGGACTGCTTCGCGGGCGTCTGGGGCCACAACATGCAGCAGCAGGGCATGCTGGAAGCGGGCGATCTTGCAGGAGGCGCTGAATGCCGCTCAGGCGATTGGCGACGATCGTCTGCAGCAGCAGAGCCAGGGGCGCGTCGTGCCGGACAGCTTCACCCACGGCACCTCACAGCAGCGCTACACCTGGTTTAAACGCGGTTTCGACAGCGGCGATCCCGGCGCAGTGCAACACCTTCGCCAGTAACTGATGTAATGCACGCTTTGACAGCTGACGGCAGCTTGATGCGGCAAGCCGGCATCCGCCGTCTGGTGGTGCTCAGCCGGTGAGGCTGGCGTGGGTCGTCGCCAGGAGGCGGCCACATGGCAGGCCGCACTGCCCGGTGACTGGTTAACGGTTAGCGACAGCGATGACTTCCCGCAGCGCGTCGCGCCTGCAGCGCTACGTACCCTGCTGGGCCGGGAATTCCGGCATGCCGTTTTTGACGCGCGCCACGGGTTTCATGTCGCCGCGTTCGCCGCGCTGGGCGGGACGCTGCGCGCCGGAAGCCTGGCTGCTGTTACTGACGCCAGACTGGAACGCCTGGCCGGCGCAGCCGGATGGCGACAGCCTGCGCTGGAGCGATGTCGACCAGCCCATCGCCACGCCGCATTTCATCCACCATCTGCAACAGCATATCCTGCAGGATGCGCAGGTGATGCTGCTGCGTCAGCACCAGACGCCGCGCCTGCCGGCGGCGCAGCCCTTCGCGCCGTGGCAGCCTGCCAGCGCCCCCGAGCGAGCAGGCGCAGATTGTCCGCCAGCTGTGCGCCATGCCGCCCGGTGTCGCGGTGATCATCGCCCCGCGCGGGCGCGGCAAATCGGCGCTGGCGGGGATGCTGGCGCGCCAGACGCAAAGCGCGCTGGTGACGGCGCCGGCCAAAGCCGCGACGGAGGTGCTGGCGCAGTTCGCCGCTGAGCAGTTTAGCTTTATGGCCCCGGATGCGTGCTGGCTCAGGCCGCAGGAGGCGTCAGCGCCGCTGGCGGAATGGCTGATTGTGGATGAAGCGGCGGCGATCCCCGCGCCGCTGTTGCAGCAGCTGAGCGGTTATTTTCCGCGCGTGCTGCTGACCACCACGGTGCAGGGCTATGAAGGGACCGGCCGGGGTTTCCTGCTGAAGTTCTGCGCCGCGCTGCCTGCAGGTGCGCTACTTCCAGCTGGATGAGCCGCTGCGCTGGTCGGCGCAGGATCCGCTGGAGCAGTGGCTGAGCGCGGCGCTGCTGTTTGCTGAGGCCGAAGCCTGCGACGCACCCGCGCAGACAGCGATTTTTGCCGCTACGCCCACGCAGCACGCCGACCGCCTTGCAGGCCGGCGTTATACGTCTGCTGGCGAGCGCCCACTACCGCACCTCGCCGCTCGATTTGCGCCGCATGATGGATGCGCCCGGCATGCATTTCTGGCTGGCCGGGCAGCCGCAGCAGGTCACCGGCGCGCTGTGGCTGGTGGAAGAGGGCGGGCTGGATGCCGAGCTGGCGCAGGCGGTGTGGGCCGGCTTACGTCGTCCGCGCGGCAACCTGGTGGCGCAGTCGCTGGCGGCGCATGGCGGTTCCTACTGAAGCGGCGACGTTACGTTCGCTGCGCATCAGCCGCATCGCCGTGCAGGCCGCGCAGCGCCAGCGCGGTATTGGTCGTGCGCTGGTGGCGACGGCACGGCAGCAGGCGCAGGGCGCGGATTATCTGTCGGTGAGCTTTGGCTACACCGCTGCGCTGTGGCATTTCTGGCAGCGTTGCGGGTTTGTGCTGGTGCGTATGGGTTCACTGCGCGAAGCCAGCAGCGGCTGCTATACGGCGATGGCGATTTGTGCGCTGACGCCAGCCGGTGAAGCCCTGCAGCAGCGCGCCGCGCAGCGTCTGGCGCGCGACTGGCCGTGGCTGCAAAAGCTGATCGCGGTGCCGCTGACCCTGTCGTCCACCGACCATCAATCTCTCAGCGCCGACGACTGGCCGCTGCTGGCCGCGTTTGCCTGGGCGCAGCGGCCGTTTGAAGCCAGCTATCCGGTGCTGCAGCGGCTGGCTGGCGTCGCATCGCCACCGTTGCTGTGTGCCATACTGCAACAAAAACAAACGCTGAGTGAAGCGGCACGGCTGGCCGGTGTGAGCGGGCGTAAAGAGCTGATGCTCAGGCTGCGCGCGGAGGCGGCTGACGCACTCACCACGCTGGATGCCGCCACCGCGCAGCACTGGCAGCAGCGCCTCGGCACATTGCAATAAATCCATTATCTCGTTCAAATTTTCCCAATATCACTTTGCCGTCAGCAGCGTATAGTGATTCGAGGAGGACGTTATGGCACTACGATATGTAATTGTTCAGCAACCGGATAACGCCGCGCAGCTGTTTCTGTCTGTTTCATGGCGTTGGCGATAATCCCGTCAAGATGGCGCAGATTGGCAGCTGGTTTGCGCAGGCGTTTCCGCAGGCGCTGGTGGTATCGGTGGGCGCACCTTATCCGGCCAGCGCGCCGCAGGGCCGCCAGTGGTATGCCGAGATACCGGAACATGACCGCTCGCAGCAGCAGGGCGTGGATGCGGTAATGCCGTCCTTTATCGAGTCGGTGCGTTACTGGCAGCAGCAGAGCGGCGTGGGACCGGAAGCCACCGCGCTGATCGGTTTCTCGCAGGGCGGCAATCATGGCGCTGGAAGGCGTAAAGGCGCAGCCGGATCTGGCGTCACGCGTGATCGCGTTTAACGGCCGTTACGCCACGCTGCCGGAGCAGGCCAGCACGCGCAACACTATCCACCTGATTCACGGCGATTATGACGAGCAGGTGCCGATGCAGCATGCGGAAGCGGCCAGGCAGCGCTTAACCGCGTTGGGCGGGGATGTGACGCTGGATATCGTTGACGATCTGGGCCACGCCATTGACGACCGCAGCATGCAGTTTGCGCTCGATCATCTGCGCTATACCGTGCCGAAGCACTACTTTGATGAAGCGCTCAGCGGCGGTAAGCCGGACGACGACGATGTGGTGATGATGGTGTGAGACCGGCGCGCCATAAAACAAAGGTCGCCGTGCGGGGCGACCTTGTACTTTAAACGATCAGCGCGACTACTTCTTCTTCGGCCAGTCGTCGTCATCGTCCCACTTATCGTTGAAATCACGATGCGGGGGAAGATCCGGTTTGTTGGCGAGAAATTTTTTATGGTCGACGCGCTTAAGGTCTTTAATCACGTTCAGCAGTACGCCGCACCATCAGCAGAATCACAATCACCCACCAGTACTCTTTTAAGCCAATCCATGCCGCTTTCTCCTCTCAGAGCGTCCGTCAGGCGATGAGTTGTTCCATAATGCGTTGATACATACGGCCCAGCAGCTGCAAATCCGCCGCATTCACACACTCATTGATTTTATGAATGGTTGCGTTCACTGGCCCCAGTTCCACCACCTGCGCGCCCATACGGGCGATAAAGCGTCCGTCTGAGGTGCCGCCCGTGGTTAACAGCTGCGGCTTGATCTCATTATAGTGCTCGATAGCGTTCACCACCGCATCCACCAGCTTGCCGCGCTGCGTCAGGAACGGCTGGCCGGAAAGCCACCACTCCACGGTGTAGCGCAGCTGATGTTTTTCCAGCAGCGCCACAACGCGCGCTTTGATCATCTCATCGGTCAGTTCGGTGCTGAAGCGGAAGTTAAACTGCACGAAGAAATCGCCTGGGATCACGTTGTTGCTGCCGGTCCCGGCCTGGACGTTGGCAATCTGCATGCTGGTCGGCGGGAAGAACTCGTTGCCCTGATCCCACTCGATCGCCACCAGCTCGTTGAGCATCGGCGCAGCGCGGTGCACCGGGTTATCGGCCAGATGCGGATAAGCCACGTGGCCCTGCACGCCGTGAATGGTCAGGTTGCAGGTCAGGGAGCCGCGACGGCCGTTTTTCACCACGTCGCCCACCACTTCGGTGCTGGACGGTTCGCCGACCAGGCAGTAATCCAGACGCTCGTTGCGCGCCATCAGCGCTTCAACCACCTTTACCGTACCGTTGTGGGCGCTGGCTTCTTCATCGGAGGTGATCAGAAACGCCAGGCGGCCTTTGTGGTTGGGATGCTGCAGCCACAAAGCGCTCTGCCGCCACGACCATCGCCGCCAGCGAGCCTTTCATGTCTGCCGCGCCGCGGCCAAACAGCATGCCATCGCGAATGGTCGGTTCAAACGGCGGGTTGATCCAGCGATCGGCATCGCCCGGCGGGCACCACGTCAGTATGCCCGGCAAAGGCCAGCGTTTCGCCCTGGCCGCGCCACGCCCAGAAGTTCTGGGTATCGCCAAAATCCATGGGCTCGACGGTAAAACCGATGGCACGCAGGCGTTCAATCATAAGAGCCTGACAACCTGCGTCGTCCGGGCTAAGGGAAGGGCGGCGAATAAGCTGCTGAGTCAGCTCAATGACCGGGCATGACATAAACTACACCTCAACGAAAAAAGTCGGAATAAAGGGTTTCACTGAAACCCAGCAGCATAGGCTGCCCGGGCGCGCAGAGCAATGGGCGTTTGATAATTGCCGGCATCTCCAGCATCAGCGCTTTGCCGCGCTGGCGGCATCGGCGAATGGCATCGCGTTCCGCTTCCGCCAGCTTACGCCAGGTGGTGCCGCGGGTGTTCAGCAGGGCTTCCCACCCCAGTTCGTCGATAAAGGTTTGCAGCAGTTCCGCATCCAGCCCGTCAGCGCGGTAATCGTGAAAGCGATAGTCCACGCCGGGTGCTTCCAGCCAGCGGCGGGCTTTTTTGATGGTGTCGCAATTTTTAATGCCGTACATCACAACCACTGCGCTGTCATCGCGTATTCCCGTCCTGTGTTAAATAAAGCGCGAGTTTACCATAGCGCGCTGTGGGCTGTGAGCTCAGACGCGCAGCAGCGCTGTTTTTCATCTCGCCGCGACGCCAATAAACGCCGCTAATCAGGGCCAGTAAACGCTTTCACTTACCTGCGAAATTGTCGCCTGCGGCATCATTAGCGATCTAAGAATTATCTTAGGCGGCAAAAACGGGCCTGGCGGATTAAGTCCGCGCTTTTATGAGTCGCATTAACAGGTTGCTGAAATGTGCGTCAGTCCGCAGTTTCGGCAAATTCAAGCTTTCTGCGGTAGTTGCCGATAGTGATGAGAGGTGGAAACGTATTCACCTGTAGAAAAAAACGGCGTAAAATCGCCACTACAATAAGAGAGGTTGTTATGATTGAACATGAACTGGGGAACTGGAAAGATTTTATCGAAGGCATGCTTCGTAAATAATTCAGTTGCAAGAGCACTAAAAGCAGGGCACTTCCCAACTTGCTGTTATTCTTACCGCACACATCAATAAAGCCGCCATTCATCATGGCGGCTTTTTATTTTCCCGGAGTTAGCCTCAGTCGTGCGGCTTTGCCCGCAGCGGGAAGCGGCGACGCACCAGCACAAAGAACAGCGGCACGAAGAAGATGGCCAGCACGGTGGCGGAGATCATGCCGCCCATCACGCCGGTGCCGACCGCATGCTGGCTGCCGGAACCGGCGCCGCTGCTGGTCGCCATCGGCAGCACGCCGAAGATAAACGCCAGCGAGGTCATCAGGATCGGCCGCAGGCGCTGCCGCGATGCCTCCAGCGTCGCTTCCAGCAGTTCATGCCCTTTGCTGTTCATCTCATTGGCGAACTCGACGATCAGAATGGCGTTCTTCGCCGACAGGCCGATGACGGTCAGCAGGCCGACCTGGAAGTACACGTCGTTCTCCAGCCCGCGCAGCCAGGTGGCGACCAGCGCGCCGATCACGCCCAGCGGCACCACCAGCATCACCGAGAACGGGATCGACCAGCTCTCATACAGCGCCGCCAGGCACAGGAACACCACCAGCAGCGAGAGCGCGTACAGCGCCGGCGCCTGCGCGCCGGACAGCCGCTCCTGATAGGACGGCACCGGTCCACTCGAAGCCAAAGCCGGGCGGCAGCTGCGCCACCAGTTTCTCCATCTCCTCCATGGCGGTGCCGGTGCTGACGCCGGGCGCCGCCTCGCCGACGATCTCCAGCGCCGAATAGCCGTTATAGCGCTCCAGGCGCGGCGAACCGTTCTCCCAGTGTGAGGTGGCGAAGGCGGAGAACGGCACCATGCCGCCGGTGTTGTTGCGCACATACCATTTGTTGATGTCGTCCGGCAGCATGCGGAATTCCGCTGCGGCCTGCACGTAGACTTTCTTCACGCGGCCGCGGTCGATGAAGTCGTTCACGTAGGTCGAGCCCCAGGCGGTGGACAGGGTGTCGTTGATGTCATCGATCGACACGCCCAGCGCCTGCGCCTTGCGCTGATCGATATCGACCTGCAGCTGCGGGCTGTCGTCCAGGCCGTTGTGGCGCACGCGCGACAGCGCCGGATTTTGCCCGGCCAGCGCCAGCAGCTGATCGCGCGCCGCCATCAGCTCGGTGTGCCCGAGGCCGGCGTGATCCTGCAGCTCCATATCGAAGCCGGCGGAGCTGCCCAGGCCGGTGATCGCCGGCGGGCTGCTGGCGAAGACGCGTGCCTCTTTAATCTTTTTGAAGGCTGCGGTGGCGCGATCGATGATGGCAAACGAGGTGCGATCGCGACCTGGCGCGCTGCTCCCAGTCCTTCAGGCGCACGAACAGGCGTGCCACGTTCTGCCCGTTGCCGCCCGGAGCCAGCAGCCGATGGTGGAGAAGACCGACAGTACATTGTCCTTCTCTTCGGTCAGGAAATACTCGCTCGACCTTTGCCACCACCTTCGAGGTTTGCTGCAGCGTGGCGCCCGGCGGCAGCTGCACCTGAGGGTGAAGAACATACGCCCCGGTCTTCCAGCGGCAGGAACGAGGTGGGCAGGCGCATGAACAGCAACGCCATCCCGCCGAGCAGCACCAGGTAGAGCAGCAGCCAGCGGCCGCTCTTCAGCAGGATGCGCGCCACGCCGCGCTCGTAGCGTTCGGCGTTGCGGTTGAACATGCGGTTGAACCAGCCGAAGAAGCCGCGCTTGCCGTGATGGTGCCCCTTGGCCAGCGGTTTGAGCAGCGTGGCGCACAGCGCCGGCGTCAGGATCATCGCCACCAGCACCGACAGCACCATCGCCGAGACGATGGTGATCGAGAACTGGCGGTAGATGGCGCCCGCGGTGGGCCGCCAAAGAAGGCCATCGGCACGAACACCGCCGACAGCACCAGCGCGATGCCGACCAGCGCGCCGCTGAATCTGCCCCATCGATTTGCGCGTGGCCTCGCGCGGCGACAGGCCCTCCTCGCTCATGATGCGCTCGACGTTTTCCACCACCACGATGGCATCGTCCACCAGCAGGCCGATCGCCAGCACCATGGCGAACATGGTCAGGGTGTTGATCCTGAAGCCGCAGGCGGACAGCACCGCGAAGGTGCCCAGCAGCACCACCGGCACGGCGATGGTGGGGATCAGCGTGGCGCGGAAGTTCTGCAGGAACAGGTACATCACCAGGAACACCAGCACGATGGCTTCCAGCAGGGTCTTCACCACGTCCTCAATGGAGGCTTTGACGAACGGGGTGGTTTCATAGGCCACTTTGGCCTCCAGCCCGTGCGGGAAGTACTGCGACAGCTCGGCCATACGGTCCATCACCAGCTTGGCGGTCTCCATTTCGTTGGCGCCGGAGGCCAGCTTGATCCCCAGACCGGAGGCCTGCTTGCCGTTATAGCGGCTCAGGTAGTCGTATTTTTCGGCGCCCATTTCCACGGTGGCGACGTCGCCCAGCGGCACCAGCGAGCCGTCCTGATTGACCCGCAGCGTGATCTGGCGGAACTGTTCCGGCGTCTGGAGCAGCGACTGGGCGTTGATGGTGGCGTTCAGCGCCTGCTTGTCGACCGACGGCGTCCCGCCGAGCTGGCCGACGGCCACCTGGGCGTTCTGCGATTCGATGGCGTTGACCACATCCTCGGTGGTCAGCTGGTAGCTGTTCAGCTTGTTGGGATCGAGCCAGATGCGCATGGCGTATTGCGAGCCGTAGGCGTCGACATCCTGCCGACGCCGTTGATGCGGCTGAGCGGATCCTGAATGTTACTGGCGACGTAGTCGGCGATGTCCTGTTTATCCATGCTAGCCGTCGGTGGAGACAAAGGCGATGGTCAGAATGTTGGTATCGCCGGTTTTACGCACCGTGACGCCCTGATTCTGCACCGCCTGCGGCAGCTTGCGCATCGCCGACTGCAGCTGGTTTTGCACCTGCTGCACCGCTTCGTCCGGGTCGGTGCCGGCCTTAAAGGTCAGGGTGACCGGTCGCCTGGCCGGTATTGCTGCTTTGCGAGGACATGTACATCAGGTTATCGAGGCCCGTCATATTCTGCTCGATAACCTGGGTCACGGTGTTTTCCAGCGTTTGCGCGGAAGCGCCGGGATAGTTTGCGGTGATGCGCACGTTCGGCGGTGCCAGATCGGGGTATTGCTCAACGGGAAGTGAAGTAATCGCCAGGACGCCCCTGTCAGACACAACAGGATGGCCAGCACCCAGGCAAAAATGGGGCGATCGATAAAAAAATTCGCCATGAAACCGACACTCCTCAGCTGCGTACTTTGTACTTGTTATTAGTAAAAGCGTGCCGCACGCTGCGCTTCACGCTGGCGGAGTGCAAGGGCGATCCTGAAAACTCCGGTTGCTGCTTACTGTACGCGGGGCAAATTAGGGAATCGTGGATAAATTATGGAGAAAGTGTAAAAGTCGCAGCAGCTTTATGTGCGCAATCACACATTGCGGCTCTCCAGCCACAGCACCGTTGCCGCAACGCGGGAACGGACGTCGAGCTTACGTAGCAGGTTGCGGATGTGCACCTTTACCGTTTCTTCGGAAATGTGCAGCGTGGCGGCAATCTCTTTGTTGGATAAGCCGCGTGCTACTTCCTGCAACACATCCAGCTCGCGCTCGGTCAGCTGTCTGAACGGATTGGCGCTGGGCTGGCGGGTCTCCAGATATTCTGCCACCACCTCGCTGAACACGTTCTCGCCCTGTGCGCCGCGCATTACCTGCGCCAGCAGCAGTTCCGGTTCGCTGTCTTTGAGCAGATAACCATCGGCACCGGCATCCACCATGGCGTAAATATCGCTGCGCGCGTCGGAGACCGTTAGCACCAGAATGCGTGCCGCGACGCCCTCGTGGCGCAGCGCCTTCAGCGTATCCAGCCCGGACATGCCCTTCATATTCAGGTCGAGCAGAATCACATCCGGTGCCAGACGGCGCGCTTCGGCCAGTGCTTCGGTACCGTTATTCGCCTCAGCCACCACTTCCAGACGCGGTTCCAGCGCCAGCAACTGGCGGATACCGCGACGCATCAGCGGATGATCGTCAACGATCATAATAGACAGGGAAGGGTGAGCCATAGGTTCTCCAGAGTTTCAATCCATTTGCTAAGTGTAATGCGTTAAGCCAGCCGGTGCGCGGGGCGGGCGGGAAAACGCAGCGTGACGCAGGTGCCCTGCGCCTGCGGGGTAATCAGTAAGCTGCCGGCGAGACGCGCCGCGCGCTCGGCCATGATGGTTAGCCCGTAGTGGCCCGGCGGCTCTTCTACGCTATTGATACCGCAGCCGTCATCTTCGATGGTCAGCAGGTGCTCATCATCAGCGACACGCTGATAGCGAATCTGAATCTGCTGCGCCTGCGCGTGACGAATTGCATTGAGCAGCGCCTCGCGTGCAATCTGCAGCACGTGCACCTGCTGCTGGGCATCCAGCGTTTGCAGGCCAGGCTGATAGTCAAAGGTAATCGCCGCCTGCGACTGCTCCTGCAGCGGGGCGATCATCGCCTGCATCGCCTGCACTAAATCGGCCTGTTCAATGCTCAGGCGGAAGGTGGTGAGCAGCTCGCGCAGCTGCTGATACGCCTCGGCCAGCGCGCGATCAAAATCGGCGATGATCGCCTGTGCCTGCGGCTGGCTGCTATCGACATTACGCCGCAGCAGCGTCAGCTGGATACGCAGAAAAGAGAGCGACTGCGCCAGCGAATCGTGCAGCTCGCGCGCAATGGTGGCGCGCTCTTCAATCAGCAACATTTGCTGATACTGCTTCTGCGTCTGCCAGATCCACAGTGCACGCGCCAGCATGTTGGCCAGGCTGTGCATCAGCTCATCGGCCGGCGGCGCGCGGCGGGTTTGCCAGCACAGTTCGCCGAGGCGCTGCTCTTCCTGCTGCAGCGGCAGCCGCTGCCAGCTGAGATCGTCGGCGGGCACGCCGGCCTGGAAAGCGATATCTTCGCTGGCGATTTGCAGCACCTCCAGCGCTTCCCGCCGCTGTACCAGCCGCAGCAGGCCCTGAAACAGCTCGGGATTGAGCGGGCTGCCGGTGAGAATCTGCGAGCTTTCATACAGCAGCGACAGCGTGCGGTTGGCCTGGGTTAAATCTTCGGTTTTATTGCGTACCGCGCACTCCAGCAGGCGATAGTGTGAATGCAGTCGCTCCGCCATGGTGGTAAACGCCTGCGCCAGCACGCCCAGCTCGTTGGGCTGATGCACGGAAAGCGGCGGAAAACTGAAGTTGGCCTGTTCGACGTATTGACTGGCGGTGACCAGCGAATCGAGCGGACGCACCACGTTGCGGCGAATAAAGCCAATGCTCCACAGCGCCAGCGCGACAATCGCCAGAAAGCCGAACAGGCTGCTGGCGGCCACCAGATGCATTTTCAGCTCGGCATAGTGCTGCACCGCCAGCACGAAGCGGTCAATCTCACTGACGTAGCCCGCCACGCGCTGCTGGTACACCTGCGCCCGCGCCGGCTGCAGCGTCTCTTGCAGTACCGGCCAGCTGTCGCGCAGATAGCGATAGCGGCTGCTGACCTCAATCGGCACCCACGGACGCTCCAGATGCTGCAGCGCCGGTGACTCCAGCGTCTGCTGATATTGCTGCATATGGTGCGCCAGCTGCTGCGGATCGCGCGTGCTGTCCCACGCCAGCCGGTAGATTTGCATGCGCAGCGAGCCGGCGACATTCACCGCTTCGGCATCGCGCAAACTGCTGGAGAGCGTCATCAGCGCCAGGCCGGTGGTTAACAGCGACAGCAGCACAATCGCGCTGAGCGCGCGGGCAATGGTGCGGGTAACGGGACGTTTCACTATCACAATAATAACCCTTACAAGAGCGGGGGATTATAAGTCAGCCGCAGCGCGGGTGCGAGCGCGAAATTGACACATCTGGTTACTTT
The DNA here is from genome assembly GCA_039593615.1 of Enterobacterales bacterium. Taxonomy (GTDB): domain Bacteria; phylum Pseudomonadota; class Gammaproteobacteria; order Enterobacterales; family Enterobacteriaceae; genus Enterobacter. The sequence continues at coordinate 193,839 of JBCNOY010000027.1, forward strand.
TACCAGAGAAACTCACCGCGGTTTACGTTTCCCTGGATTACCGGTGTTTGGCTGGCGAAATATTGAACGCCTTTACCGCTCGCGCAGCCTGATTTGCACTGGCTCGCCGATACTTTGACGCGTAACCCTTTCCCGCACGACAACAGGAGCACCTCATGAAGACACGTTATGCCGTAATGACTGCTGCACTGCTTGCCAGCGCATCGTTTACTACCTTTGCCGCCTCGCCGTTGAGCGAGGCACAAACCCAGGACCTGCAAAGCAGCGGCACCGTTTCGGTGAGCGGCGTGCGCGGTTCGCTGGATGATGCCACCCGTCAGCTGTCGCAAAAAGCGGAAGAGATGGGCGCCAGTCATTATCGCGTCATTGGCATGCAGAATCCGGGCGATTCCAGCATGTGGAGCGGCAGCGCCGAGATTTACCGTTAATGCCCTTCATTATTCCCCTCTGGTAGTTTTTTCCTGTAGCCACCGATTACCGGCCACCCCGTTGGCCGGTTTTTTTGTGCGTCGCGACGGATTATTACAAATCAACCCGTGCAGTCAGCCAGTAAATTTTGCTTCGTTCATGCAGAACGGGTAGGATTCATCGCCGTAATTTCCCGGCTTGCCGCACGGCATCGTTCCGCCGCTCAGGGGCCGGTTTTACCCCATTTCGCACTGCCCGGCGCAATCGATTGGTTACGCGGTGATTGATGGACAGGCAAACAGGTAACTCAATGAAAACAAGCAATAAAAGCGCAGCCGATCATCATGCTGCTAAACGTCGCTGGTTGAACTCCCACGAAGAGGGCTACCACAAAGCGATGGGCAACCGTCAGGTTCAAATGATCGCCATCGGCGGCGCTATCGGAACGGGTCTGTTCCTCGGTGCCGGCGCGCGTCTGCAGATGGCCGGGCCGGCGCTGGCCCTGGTCTATCTGGTGTGCGGGATCTTCTCTTTCTTCATTCTGCGCGCGCTGGGCGAACTGGTGCTGCATCGCCCTTCCAGCGGCAGCTTCGTTTCTTACGCCCGTGAATTCCTCGGTGAAAAAGCCTCTTACGTCGCGGGCTGGATGTACTTCGTCAACTGGGCGATGACCGGTATCGTCGATATCACCGCCGTGGCGCTGTACATGCACTACTGGGGCGCGTTTGGCGATGTGCCGCAGTGGGTCTTTGCGCTCGGCGCGCTGGCGATCGTCGGCACCATGAACATGATCGGCGTGAAGTGGTTCGCCGAGATGGAGTTCTGGTTTGCGCTGGTCAAAGTGCTGGCCATCGTGGTGTTCCTGATTGTCGGTGTCGTCTTCCTCGGCAGCGGTAAGCCGCTGGACGGCAACACCACCGGCTTCCACCTGATCACCGACAACGGCGGATTCTTCCCGCACGGTCTGCTGCCGGCGCTGGTGCTGGTTCAGGGCGTGGTGTTCGCCTTCGCCTCCATCGAGCTGGTGGGCACCGCCGCCGGCGAGTGTAAAGATCCGCAGACGATGGTGCCAAAAGCCATCAACAGCGTGATCTGGCGTATCGGTCTGTTCTACGTCGGCTCCGTGGTGCTGCTGGTGCTGCTGCTGCCGTGGAACGCCTATCAGGCGGGCCAAAGCCCGTTCGTGACCTTCTTCTCCAAGCTGGGCGTGCCTTACATCGGCAGCATCATGAACATCGTGGTGCTGACCGCGGCGCTGTCCAGCCTGAACTCCGGCCTCTACTCGACCGGCCGTATCCTGCGCTCGATGTCGATGGGCGGCTCCGCGCCGAAGTTCATGTCGAAGATGAGCAAGCAGCAGGTGCCGTACGCCGGTATTCTGGTGACCCTCGGCGTCTACGTGTTCGGCGTGTTCCTCAACTATCTGGTGCCGTCGCAGGTGTTCGAGATCGTGCTGAACGTGGCTTCACTGGGGATTATCGCCTCCTGGGCCTTTATCGTGGTCTGCCAGATGCGTCTGCGCAAAGCGATCAAAGAAGGCAAAGCGGCTGATGTCAGCTTCAAGATGCCGGGCGCGCCGGTCACCTCCTGGCTGACGCTGCTGTTCCTGCTCAGCGTGCTGGTGCTGATGGCGTTCGACTACCCGAACGGCACCTACACCATCGCGACCATTCCGCTGCTGGCCGTGCTGCTGTTGCTGGGCTGGTTCGGCGTGCGTAAGCGCGTGCAGGCGGAAGCGATGAAAGAGCACGAGCATCATCATGACGATCAGGATGATGCGGCGCCTAAACTGGCGGAAGACAACGCGCGTTAATCGCAGCGATGCTCACCTGCGGGGGCCAGTCGGCCCCCGTTTTTATTTCAATTCTCCTTCTCTTGATCCCGCATCGGGAATTACACCTTTCGGGTGATATAGCCCTTCATAACCTCAGGTTATTTTACGCACCATCTCTACATCCCCGCATTGAGGTGAGCCGATGGCGCTGTCGCGACGTGAACTCTTTACCGGGCAGCGCGTCATGCCTGCCGGCGGTATCGCGTTGCCGTGGTGGCGGGGAGAGAGCGGCTGTGACGGCTGTGGACGCTGCGTAGAAGCCTGCGAGAGCGGCATTATCCGCATCGCCGCTGGCGAAGCGCCGCAGCTCGACTTTCTGCAGGGGGAATGCACCTTTTGCGCTGCCTGTGCCGACGTCTGCCCGCAGCCGCTGTTTCAGCCGCGCGACACTGAACCTTTTAGCCGGCGCATCCGCATCGACAGCCGCTGTATCGCTTTTCTCGGCGTTAACTGTCGCAGCTGCCAGGAGAGTTGTGAGCAGCAGGCGATCCGTTTTCGCCTGATGCCCAACGGCATCGGCCAGCCGGAAATCCTTCCGCAACACTGCACCGGCTGTGGCGCCTGTATCGCGCCGTGTCCGGTCTCAGCCACAGGACTGCATCATGACGAATAACGACAGCTGGCACGTATGTGGCCTGGTGATTCAGGCACGTCCGACCGCGATCGCGGCGGTGCGGCAGGCGCTACTGAACTTTGCCGACAGCGACATCGCGGCGGAAGATGCCGCACGCGGCACGCTGGCGCTAACGCTGGGCGCGGCCGACAGCGCCACGCTGCTGAGCAACATTGAAGCCACCCGCAACATCCCGGATGTGCTGGCGGTATCGCTGGTTTATCACCAGCAAGACGAAATTGAAGAACCCTGTAAGGAAGCATCATGAACCTGAGTCGTCGTGATTTTATGAAGGCCAATGCGGCGGCGGCTGCTGCAACGGCTGCCGGTCTCACCATCCCGACCGTGACCAAAGCGGCCACCAGCCTGGCGGAGCCGATTCGCTGGGAACAAGGCGCCCTGCCGCTTCTGCGGCACCGGCTGCAGCGTGATGGTCGCCACCCGCGACGGCCAGGTGGTGGCCACCCATGGCGACATCAAGGCGGAGGTCAACCGCGGGATCAACTGCGTGAAGGGCTACTTCCTGTCGAAGATCATGTACGGCAGCGACCGCCTGACCCGCCCGCTGCTGCGCATGAAGGACGGCAAGTTCGACAAGCAGGGCGAGTTCCAGCCGATCAGTTGGGAACAGGCCTTCGACATCATGGCCGAGAAGTTCAAGGCCGCGCTCAAGGCCAAGGGACCGGAGTCGGTCGGCATGTTCGGCTCCGGCCAGTGGACGGTCTGGGAAGGCTATGCGGCGAACAAGCTGTTCAAGGCCGGCCTGCGCAGCAACAACATCGACCCCAACGCCCGCCACTGCATGGCCTCGGCGGTGATGGGCTTCATGCGCAGCTTCGGCATGGACGAGCCGATGGGCTGCTACGACGACATCGAGGCCACCGACCGCCTTCGTGCTCTGGGGCTCGAACATGGCCGAGATGCACCCGGTGCTCTGGTCGCGGGTCACCGACCGCCGGCTCAGCGCGCCGCAGGTCAAGGTCGCGGTGCTGTCGACCTTCGAGCACCGCAGCTTCGAGCTGGCCGACTTCCCCATGGTGTTCAAGCCGCAGACCGACCTGATCATCCTCAACTACATCGCCAACCACATCATCGAGAGCGGCGCGGTGAACCGCGACTTCGTCGAGCGCCACGTGCGCTTCGCCCATGGCGCCGAGGACATCGGCTACGGCCTGCGCCCGGACAACCCGCTGGAGAAGAAGGCGAAGAACGCCGACAAGGCCAACACCTGGAGCGCTATCGGCTTCGAGGCCTTCGCCGAGTTCGTCAAGCCCTATACCCTGGAGCGCACCGCGCGCGAAAGCGGCGTGCCGGCCGAGCGGCTGAAGGCCCTCGCCGAGCTGTACGCCGACCCAAAGCGCAAGGTGGTGTCGTTCTGGACCATGGGCTTCAACCAGCACACCCGCGGGGTCTGGGCGAACAACCTGATCTACAACATCCACCTGCTCACCGGGAAGATCAGCGAGCCGGGCAACAGCCCCTTCTCGCTCACCGGCCAGCCCTCGGCCTGCGGCACCGCGCGCGAGGTCGGCACCTTCTCCCACCGCCTCCCGGCCGACCTGGTGGTGACCAACCCGAAGCACCGCGAAACCGCCGAGAAAATCTGGAAGGTGCCCGCCGGCACCATCCAGGAGAAGGTCGGCTTCCACGCCGTGCAGCAGAGCCGGATGCTCAAGGACGGCGTGCTCAACGTCTACTGGACCCAGGTCAGCAACAACATGCAGGCCGGTCCCAACGTGATGCAGGAAGTGCTGCCCGGCTGGCGCAACCCGGACAACTTCGTGATCGTCTCCGACGTCTACCCCACCGTCTCGGCCCAGGCCGCCGACCTGATCCTGCCCAGCGCCATGTGGGTGGAGAAGGAAGGCGCCTACGGCAATGCCGAGCGCCGCACGCAGTTCTGGCACCAGTTGGTGAAGGCACCGGGCGAGGCGAAGTCCGACCTCTGGCAGTTGGTGGAGTTCTCCAAGCGCTTCACCACCGACGAGGTCTGGCCCGCGGAACTGCTGGCGAAGGCCCCCGAGCTGAAGGGCAAGACCCTCTATGACGTGCTGTTCCGCAACGGCCAGGTCGACCGCTTCCCGGCCAGCGACCTGGCCAAGGGCTACGCCAACGACGAGGTCGACGCATTCGGCTTCTATATCCAGAAGGGTCTGTTCGAGGAATACGCCGCCTTTGGTCGCGGCCACGGCCACGACCTCGCCCCCTTCGACGCCTACCACGAGGCGCGCGGCCTGCGCTGGCCGGTGGTGGACGGCAAGGAGACCCGCTGGCGCTACCGCGAGGGCTACGACCCCTACGTGAGCAAGGGCAGCGGCGTACAGTTCTACGGCTACCCGGACAAGAAGGCGATTGCCTTCGCCCTGCCCTACGAGCCGCCGGCCGAGGCGCCGGACCAGGAATACCCGTTCTGGCTCTCCACCGGCCGCGTGCTCGAACACTGGCACACCGGGAGCATGACCGCGCGCGTGCCGGAGCTGTACAAGGCGGTGCCCGACGCGCTGGTCTACATGCACCCGGAGGATGCGCGCCACCTGAAGATCGCGGTCCGCCGCGGTGAGGAAGGTGCGGGTGGATCGCCGGCGCGGCGAGATCCGCGCGCGCGTCGAGACCCGCGGGCGCAACAAGCCGCCGCAGGGGCTGGTGTTCGTGCCGTTCTTCGATGCCAACAAGCTGATCAACAAGGTCACGCTGGACGCCACCGACCCGATTTCCAAGCAGACCGACTACAAGAAATGCGCCGTTAAGCTGGTGAAAATCTGAGGCAGGATGCAATGAAACCTTTTATCACTCTTGTAACCGTTGCCGCCCTGATGCTGGGCGGCGTGGTGTACGCTAATAACGGCGTCGATCTCAATCAGTCACCGGAAGTGACGGCAACGCAGCAGGGCACCATTCATCAGCCCAAAGAGCAGAGCCGCAAGCCGCTGAACTATGTTAATCAGCCGCCGGTGATCCCGCACAGCGTGGAGGGCTACCAGGTGACGAAGAACGTGAACCGCTGCCTGCAGTGTCACGGCACCCAGAGCTATCTGACCACCGGCGCGCCGCGCGTCAGTCCGACGCACTTTACCGACCGCGACGGCGTGGTGAGCAGCACGGTATCGCCGCGTCGCTACTTCTGCCTGCAGTGTCACGTGCCGCAGACCGATGCCAAACCGGTGGTGGAAAACACCTTTAAGCCGGCTGACGGCTTTGGGCAGTGAGGTGGCGATGAAACAGAAACTTATACGTATCTGGCGCTGGTGGCGACGCCCCAGCCGTCTGGCGCTCGGCACGCTGCTGATTCTTGGCTTTGCTGGCGGCATCATCTTCTGGGGTGGTTTTAACACCGCGATGGAGATGACTAACCGCGAGCAGTTCTGTATTGGCTGTCACGAAATGCGCAACAACGTCTATCAGGAATATATGCAGACGGTGCACTACAACAACCGCAGCGGCGTGCGCGCCACCTGTCCGGATTGTCACGTGCCGCACGAGTGGGGGCCGAAGATGATTCGTAAGATCCAGGCGAGTAAAGAGGTTTACGCCAAGATCTTTGGCCTGATTGATACGCCGCAGAAGTTTGAAGAGACGCGTATCGAGCTGGCGCAGAACGAGTGGCGCCGGATGAAGAACAACAATTCGCAGGAGTGTCGTAACTGCCACAACTTCGATTATATGGACTTCACCGCGCAGAAAACGGTCGCCGCCAAAATGCACAGTAAAGCGGTGCAGGACGGACAGACCTGTATCGACTGTCACAAAGGCATTGCCCACCATCTGCCGGATATGAAAGACCAGCCAAACGGTTTTTGATCGCGACCCTGGCCGCGCCTGCCGGTGCGGTATCAGGGTTTTCGTGCCGACCGGTTGAGGCAGCCGCAAACCACACAACATCGTAGCGGCGCGATTTATCGCGCTAAGTTAATCACTGCACAGCTGCCCGGATGCGCAATAAATTGCGCCGCTACGATTCGTGCGGCATTTTATTTCTGCACCTTCATCCTGCACACATTGTAGCGGCGCGATTTATCGCGCTCAGTTAATCACTGCACAGCTGCCCGGATGAGCAATAAATTGCGCCGCTACGATTCGTGCGGCATTTTATTTCTGCACCTTCATCCTGCACACATCGTAGCGGCATTTTATTTCTGCACCCTCATCCTGCACACATTGTAGCGGCGCGATTTATCGCGCTAAGTTAATCACTGCACAGCTGCCCGGATGCGCGATGAATGGCGCCGCTACGACACGTGCCATGAGCGTTGAAAAGGCGTAATGCTTAACTGACAGCCTCACGCCATCGCGGGCAATCTGCTCCACAATTCAGATAGTTTTCCCTGCGGCTTCGGCCTATTATCTCAGGCTCCCTCAGCTACGCAGTGGAGCGGCTATGTCGTTAAAGATCAACATCATCAAAGATAAGTTGCTGTCTGATAATTATTTCATTCTGCGCAACTACACCTACGAACTCACCCGCAGCAACGGCGACGTGGTACGTCACAAACGTGAAGTCTACGATCGCGGCAACGGCGCCACCATCCTGCTCTACAACCGTGAAAAAAACAGCGTGGTGCTGATTCGTCAGTTCCGCATCGCGACCTATGTTAATGACAACGCCAGCGGTGAGCTGATTGAAACCTGCGCCGGACTGCTGGATAACGACACGCCGGAAGATTGCATCCGTAAAGAAGCGGTGGAAGAGACCGGCTATCAGGTTGGTAAGGTCGAAAAGCTGTTTGAGGCCTATATGTCACCAGGCGGCGTGACCGAATTGCTGCACTTTTTCGCCGCTGAATACAGCGACGCGCAGCGCGCTAACGACGGCGGTGGCGTGGAAGATGAAGAGATCACCGTACTCGAGCTGCCGTTTCCCCAGGCGCTGGCGATGGTGAAAGAGGGGCGCATTCGCGACGGCAAAACCATTATGTTACTGCACTATGCGCAGCTGATGGGCTGGTTGCAGGCATAACCGCGGCGGTGATTCGCAGGGCCGGCATGAATGCCGGCCCTGCCGATGCCGGGGCGCAATGCATTGCGCCACTACGCCATGTGCGTTATTTCCGGGGCATTTAACGGCGTTACTTCACACTCCGGATGAGCCTGCATGCGCGCCAGCGCTTCGGCGTAGGAGGGCATGGAATTGGCCGCGCCGGAACGCTCGACGCACAGCGAGGCAAACGCCGCTGCAAACAGCGCCGCCTGCGGTAACGCATCGCCGGACGCCAGGCGCGCCGCCAGCGCACCGTTGAAGGCATCGCCGGCACCGGTGGTGTCGAGCGGCTGGGCAGGAAACAGCGGAATACGCAGCTGCTGCTCCGCGCTGGAAAGCAGTGCGCCCGCGGTGCCAAGCGTAATAATCACCTGACGCGAGCCCTTACGGTGCAGCACTTCGGCGGCGCGCTGCGCGCTGGCAAAATCGGTCACTTTTATCCCGCTCAGCTGCATCGCTTCGGTGCTGTTGGGCGTTAACAGATCCACCTTAGCCAGCAGCGCATCGCTGACTTTCTGCCACGGTGCCGGATTCAGAATGACAAACGTGCCGCCGGCACGCGCGTTGTCGATCATGCGCTGAATGGCGCTGAGGTTGTTCTCCAGCTGCACCAGCAGAATATCGGCGGCAGCCACGGTGGGCTGACAGCGCGCCACTTCGGCCGCGGTCACGGTGGTATTTGCGCCGGGATCGACCGCTATCATGTTCTCCGCATCCTCACCCGCAACGTAAATAAGCGCATTGCCGGTCGGGCAATCGCCGGTCGAGAACAGCGTCACCGCATCGAAACCGGCGGCGGCGAGGTGGCGCCGGGCGAAGGTGCCGAAGTCATCGCGCCCCACCTTGCCGATATAATGCACCCGCGCCCCGGCGCGCAGCGCGGCGGTGGCCTGGTTGGCCCCCTTACCGCCCGCGCCCATCATGCTGTTGCGGGCGATCAGCGATTCGCCGGGCTGCGGAAAGCGCGCCATGCCGGCGACGATATCCAGGTTGAACGAACCGAACACGCAGACTTTGCCTTTCATTGCGGGTACTCCCTGCTCAATTGGAGGTGGCGCCGGGCGGCCAGGCAGGCGCCTCTGCTGCCGGTTTCATCGGTCAGGGATTGACTGAAGATGATTTTCAAACCATCCCGCGTGGCCGGCGGCCCGCGCAAATGGCGGCGGATCTCTGGCTGCAGCAGCGCCAACGGGAAACCGCTCATGGCGATCACGCCGCCGCCCAAGATCAGCTGCTGGGGATCGAGCACGTTCATTTCGATGGCGATGGTCTGCGCCAATCGTTCGACGAAGCGCCGCAGATCCGGATGTTCGCCGTGGCGTTCGAACAGCCGTTCGAACGGCGTTTGCGCCGCGTTGGCGCGCGCCCAGCCGGTCAGCCAGTGACCGGAGGTCAGGCTCTCGACGCAGCCTCGTTTACCGCACGGACACTCACCCTGATGGCCCGGCCAGGGAATGTGCCCCAGCTCACCGGCAGCGCCGTGCGCCCCGTGATAAAAGTCGCCGTTCAGCCACAGGCTGTTGCCCATGCCGGTGCCCAGATACAGCCCCACCGCCACCTGCGGCAGCGCCGGCAGCTGCTGCAAGTCCCACCACAGCAGGTGATTGACGTCTTTATCCATCCGCACCGGCAGCGCCAGCGCATCGGCCAACAGCGCCGCCACCGGCTGGGCGTCCAGCGCTGGGATAAACGGCAGCGACAGCACCCGCGAGCGATCCCGGCTGAGGATCCCCGGCAGCCCGAGCATCACCTGCGCCACCTGACGATCTTTGCAATACCCGGCGATCAGGCGGCCCAACGCCACCAGCGGATCGGCCTGCCGTGCCCAATCGGCGGTTGCTATCTTGAGGTACCCGCTGAACTCACCGTCATCATCCATCAACAGCAGGCGGGTATTGGTGCCGCCGACGTCGATACCGAGCCAGCGTGCCGCATCATGCCGACACCCGCCCCAGGCCGCCTGCGCTTCATCAATGATCTCAGCATCATTTTCCCATGCCGTCTCCAGATCCGGATCGAGGTTGAACAGCCCGGAGCTGCCGACGATCAAGACTTCCGCGCCGGCGCCCATCAGATCGCGGTAGGTGCGCTGATTGCAGGATCCGTCGATCTCGATCAGATAGCTCAGGTTTTGTTGGCGTTTCAGATCGCGCAACTGGCGGATCTTTTCCAGCATTTCGGGAATGAACGGCTGCCCGGCATAGCCCGGATCGACGGTCATCACGGTGATCTTGTCCAGCAGATGAAGGTAGTGGCGGATAAACTCCACCGGCGTAGCCGGGTTCAGCACTACCCCCACTTTTTTACCCAGCACGCGGATCTGGTTGATCACCCGGAACGCATCGCGGTTGATGGTTTCGGCGTGCGGGCAGATAAAGTCCGCGCCGGCACGGGCGATCGGGTCGATAAAATCGGTCGGGTTCTCCACCATCAGATGCACGTCCAGCAGCAACGAGGTGTGCGGGCGGATCTGTTCGATAAAGAACGGCGACAGCGTGATGTTTTTAACGTAGTGCCCGTCCATGATGTCGATATGCAGCATATCGGCGCGGCGGTTCAGCACCGCCAATTGCTGCCGGATATCCATCAGGTTCATGCACATCAGTGAAGGTGAAATCTGGTATTTCATTAGCGTTATCCTGCGCAAAAGGGAAAATGATCAGTGGCCCGCTGCGGCTCTGGCCTGGGCCGCGCTGCGGCGCATCGCCCGCCGCTGCCGATAGCGATGGCGGAAAAACTTCAGCGCCAGCACTGCGATCAGCACCGCGCCCCACATCGCCAGGCTGAAATGCGGGCTGACGTTCATCAGGTTCAAACCGGTGGCGATCACTTGCAGCACCACCAGCGCCAGGACCACGCCGCTGACCCGACCAAAACCGCCGAACGGATCGGTGCCGCCCAAAATGATCGCCAGCACCGTCAGCAGCAGATAAGAGTCGCCGTAGCCCATGCGCGCCGAGTTGAAGCGCGCCATCATCACCAGCCCGGCGATCACGCACAGCAGGCTGGAGAGGGTGTAAATGGCGATCAACACCCGATGGGTATTCACGCCGCTGAAGTGGGTGGCGTTGATGTTGCTGCCACTCATGTAGATGCATTTGCCGAGCCGGGTTTTCTGCAAGAACAGCGCCAGCAGCACGGCAACCGCCAGGAAGATCCACAGCGGTACCGGTACGCCCAGCACGCGCTCGGCGCCGATAAACCGCACGATCTCCGGCATGCCGCTCAGGGCCGCACCGCGCGTCAGATAGATACCGATGCCGTTGACCGTGGTCATGGTGGCCAGCGTCACCAGAATCGGATGCGCGCCGACGTAGGCCACCAACGCGCCGGTCGCCGCGCCGATCATCACGGCCAGCAGCATCGCCGCCGCCAGCGCCAACACCAGCCACAGCGCCTGCAGCCCCAGCCCAGCGTCCGGCGGCAGATAGCTGATGAACAGCCAGGCCATCAGCAGGCTGGTCAGGTTGGCGCTGGCGATAATGCACAGGTTCAGGCCGCCGCTGAGGATCGGGATGAACATCGCCAGGGTCAGCAGGCCCAGCTCCGGCAGCTGAAACGCCACGCTGGTGAAGGTGGCGCCGCTGAAGAAGCGCCCCGGCATCAGCAGGCTGAAGGCCAGCACTACCGCCACCAGCAGCGCCAACAGGCCGACGGCGGTGCCGTCCGGACGAAATTTCAGGTAGTTGCCCATCAGGCGCTCCTCAGGCGAAACCGACGTCGGTTTCTTTGCGTTTCTTGTAGTGGGTGACGGTAATCGCCGCGACGATCACCAGGCCGATCACCACGTTCATGAAGTAGCTGGACACGCCGATCAGGTTGAGACCGTTTTTCAGCACACCGATCAGGAATACGCCCATCAGCGTGCCGATCACGCTGCCCTTGCCGCCGTTCAGGCTGGCGCCGCCCAGCACCGCCGCCGCCAGTACATCGAGCTCACCGCCCACCAGCGCATTGGGCACCACCTCCCCCATGCGGTACACCTGCACCAGGCCGCCGATCGCCGCCATCACGCCCAGATAGCCATAGGCGAACAGGTGCAGCAGGCCGACGCGGATGCCGATGCGCCGCGCCGACTCCGCATCGCCGCCGACGGCAAACAGCTGGCGCCCGAGGTGCGTCTTGTTCAGCAGCAGCCAGGTCAGCAGCGCCACCGCCAGCATCACCAGCGTCGGCAAACCGAGCTGATAGCTCTGTTCACCCAGCTGAAACGGCAGCACGCTGCGCGGCAGCGTCCACCAGTCCGGCAGCGCGTACAGGCTGCGGCCGTTGGTCAGCCACATCAGCATGCCGAACAACAACGCCTGCATACTGATGGTGACGATGATCGAGACGATGCGCAGGCAGTAGATCAACAGCGCGTTGACCATGCCCAGCGCGGCGCCGATCGCCAACGCCAGCAGAATGCTGCCCGCCGGGCTGGCCAGCCCGTAGTGGGTCGCCAGCGTGGCGATCAGGTACTGCACCACCGAGGCCACCGCCGCGAAGGAGATATCGATACCGCCGGTCACCAGCACTACGAACAGGCCAAGGGCGAAAATGCCGCTCACCGCATAGCTTTCGCTGAGATCGAGCAGGTTTTGCACCGTCAAAAACCGATCGCTGAGCAGCGAAAAAACGATGACCGTCAGCAGCAGTACCCAGGCCAGGTAGCCTTCGTTGCCGCGCGGTTTCAGGCTGAATCTACGCATTGACCGCCTCCGCCAGCTGTTGCTGGCTCACCTGCCCCGGCAGGTATTCGCCGATCACGCTGCCGCCGCTGAAGTGCAGCACCCGATCGCAGTTGTAATACACCTCCGGCACCTCGTCGGAGATCAGTAAAATGGCGATCCCCTCCTGCGCCAGCAGATGGATCAGTTGATAGATGCTGGCCTTGGCGCCAACGTCGACGCCGACGGTCGGCGAGTCGAGGATCAGGATCCGCGGCTGGGTCAGCACCCACTTGGCCAACACGATCTTTTGCTGATTGCCGCCGGACAGCGTCGAAACCGCCTGCTCCGGATCCGCCACCCGCACGCCAAGTTTGGCGATCCACTCCGCGACGATGCGATTCTTGCGGTAGTCGTCAATCAGGCGAAAACGCCCGCGCAGCTTATCGAGAATGGTCAGCACCGCGTTGTCCGCCACCGACTGTTGCTGCACCAGGCCGAGCGTCAGGCGATCCTCCGAGACGTAGCCGATGCCGGCTTTGATCGCGTCCTCATGGCCGCGAAAGCGCACCGGTTTGCTGTCGAGGTAGAGCTTGCCGCTGTCCGGCCGGGTCATGCCGAACAGGCTCAGCGCCAGCTCGGTGCGCCCGGAGCCGAGCAGGCCGCATAGACCGAGCACCTCCCCCTGATGCAGCCGGAAGCTCACGTCCTGATACTGCCCGGTGCGGCTGAGGCGATCCGCCTCCAACATCACCCGATCCTTATTCATGCTCGGTGACTTCAGGCGATAGTCCAGCTTCAGACCGGTCATCAACTCGGTCAGACGATCGCCGGTGATCTCCGCCGCCGGCCAGGTGCCGATCTTGTTGCCGTCGCGGATCACCGTGACGCGATCCGAAATTTCCAGCACCTCGTCCAGCCGGTGGCTGACGAACACCACGCAGATGCCTTTCGCTTTCAGGTAATCCACCGTGCGCAGCAGCTGATTGACCTCGGTGCGGGTCAGCGAGGCGGTCGGTTCATCCATGATCACCAGCCGCGCCTCCGCCACCAGCGCGCGGCAGATCGCCACCTGCTGGCGCTGGGCGATCGGCAGCTCCGCCACCCGTTTGTCGAGATCCAGATGGAAACTCAGCTCCTGCAGCAGCCGCTCGGCGGTGCGCCGCAGCCGTTCCGGGCGGTACCATCCCAGCAGCCCATGCAGGTTGTGCTCGAAGGCGATGTTTTCCGCCACCGTCAGGTTGGGAAACAGCGACAGATCCTGGTAGATCACCTGAATGCCGAAGGCGCGCGCCTGATCCGGCGACAGCCGACCGAAGGTTTGCCCGTCGATGGTGATGCGGCTGCCGTCGTCCGGTTGATACACGCCGGCGATCGCCTTGATCAACGTACTCTTGCCGCAGCCGTTGGTACCCGCCAGGCAGTGCACTTCCCCCGGCATCAGCGCCAGCGAGATAGCGTTCAGCGCACGCTGGCCGCCAAAGGTCATCGACAGCTGCTGCAGCGCGATCAGCGGCGCGCCCTGCGTTGCCGTATTACCGGAAATCGCCATGATTACAGCCCCATCTTCACCAGCTTCGGCAGGTTTTGCTTATCCAGGCTTTCGGTGGCGTTGCCGAGAATGGTGTGCTGCTGCGCATCCACCTGCACCTTGCCCATGCCTTCGATGGTCATGCCGTCGGTGATTTTTTCTCCCTTATGCATCATGTCGGCGATGCGCACGAACACTTCGCCCGCCACCAGCGGATTCCAGATATAGCCACCCTTGATGGCGCCACGGTTGACCAGCGAAGCGCCCTGGCCCGGGCTGAACGGCCCGATGACGCAGATATCGTTGCTTTTGCCGCGGTTGAGCACCGCGCGCCCGGCGCCGATCGGCCCCTGTGAACCAAAGGCCAGCACGCCTTTCAGATCGGGATATTTGGCCATCAGATCGTTGGTGGTGCGCACGCTGTCATCCAGCGATTCGCCCACGCCGAACTTGTCGCCCACCAGCTGCATGTTCGGGTAGTGCTGCTTCTGGTAGTTGATCGCCGAGTCTGACCAGGTGATGTGCAGCGGCACCGTCAGGCTGCCGACATACACCGCGTACTTGCCCTGCTCTTTCATGCAGGCGGCCAGCGCTTTCATGTGGTTGACGCCGTGCTGCGAGGCGTCCACCAGCTCAAAGTCCCAGTCGGCGTACTTTTGGCCGGGGGATTCGTGCACGATCACCTTGATGCCCGCTTCCTGCGCGCGCTTGAGCACCGGCTCCAGCACCCGGGCGTCGTTCGGCACCACGCCGATGATGTCCACCTTCTGCGCGATCAGATCTTCGATGGCGCGCACCTGCAGCGCCGGGTCCGCCGCCGTCGGCCCGACCATCCAGGCGTCGATGCCGCGTTTGGCGCCCTCGCTTTTGATGCCGGCCTCCATGGCGTTGAACCAGGGAATGCCGCCGATTTTCACCACCACGCCCATGCGGATTTTGTCAGCGGCCTGCGCGCCAGCGGCGGCAAACAGGGCAAGCAGAGAACAGGCGATAAGATGTTTTTTCATAAAGACTCCGGATTAATTTTTTATTAGCTGCATCGAATGGCTGCGTTGCGAGCAATCAATAATATTGACGCCGTTCCACGCCAGTTCTTGTTCCAGCTCTTTGTCTTTTAATTGGTCAGTGATGAGAAAATCCACATCGCGGTAATGACAAATACGCGCGAATGAGGGGCGCAGAAATTTACTGCCGTCCAGCAGCAGATGTTTTCTTTCTGCCGCTAACAACATTTGCTGTTTTAAATGTGCGTTGTTTTCGTTACCTTCGCGTAAATAACCGTCATTGCCCAAACTGCTGCAGGAAAAAAAGATCTTATTGATCTGAAATTCCCGTAGCGGCTGCTCTGCGACGACGCCGTGGAAATCTTCATAACGGTCAGAATATTCTCCACCCAGGCAGATGGTGCGGATACTGCCGCGCGCTGCAAGGGTCTGGACGATTCTGATAGAATTGGTTAACACCGTTAATTCAATATCCGGTAGCTGTCGTGCCAGATACCAGCAGGTGGTACTACTGTCGAGTAATAAACAATCACCGGGGCTGATAAAATCGAGTGCCCGTTTGGCTATCGCCATCTTGGCCTCGACGTTTTCATTCATGCGCTGGCGAAAAGATAATTCATACTCGTTAATACCGCGTGTATTTCCCTGAATGTTGGCGGCCTGTCGTTTGGCTGGTACTGCACCACCGTGACTGCGCTGTAATACGCCACGTTTCTCCAGCTGCGTTAAATCACGGCGAATGGTTTCCTGCGAAACCTGACACAGCGTGACTAATTCAGCGACAATGACCCGACCATTTAAATTAAGCTCGTCAATAATTCGCTGCTGTCTTTCAATCGGCAACATGACTTCCCTCCGATGGCTATAAATTACTGGATGCCGGAATGTGAAAATGTGGGCTGGGCACGAGTCCGCAGCGACCAACTGGCCCGGCGACATTAAGGTGATTTTCATTGAATTTTTTATGTAAATGAGATCTCTTTATTTCAAATTTGAGTGATCGCATTCACATAAATGCGCGTTATTACGCGAGGGAATGAGAGAGGCCGTGCACAGCGTTAACGCTCTGCCAGCACCATAGCATGACTGCTTATGACCGTTTGTGTGTATTTGACCGTTTTGTGAAGGGGGTAAAAATTGTCCGACGAATCCGATTGAGCAGAAATCAGCCGCACCGGATGATGGAGCTGTTGCGCTATTCCACCCAGATCGCCCATAAGGCGACGGCTTTTTCAGCAGTTAACTTCGCTTTTCAGGCCACTTCACAGTTTCGGCCTGATGACCGCGCATGCATTGCGCTATCATTTTCTTTCCAGGAATCGGGGATCGTTTTTTTTCATGTCGTATTGGATGAAGTCGCTGCTTTTATTGCCCTTTCTGCTGATCGCCAGCGTACAGGCCGAGCCGCTGCAAAAGTCGTTTTCCGACTGGCAGATCACCTGCAACAACGCGGCGTTCTGCGTGGCACGCAGTTTTCCTGGCGATAATGGCCTGGTGATGACGATTTCGCGTCACGCCGGGGTCAACGATCGGCCGCTGCTGCGCATTGATTACGGCAGCGCCTACAGCGGTGCATTGCCGGGCGCGGCGCTTAAAGACAACCTGCTGCTCGACCAGCGCCGCCTCAATCCGGACCTCAAACACTGGACGGTGGAGCCGCATCATCTGGCCACCAGCAACGCCATCGCCATCGACGAATTTCTCGCCCAGACGCTGGATGCCAGCAATTTACAGCTCACCTATAAAGCCAGCGCCAGTATTCCGCTGCGCGGTATGAAAGCGGCGCTGCTGCTGATGGATGACGTGCAGGGGCGGGTTAACGGGGCCAGCGCCTGGGTAAAGCGCGGTGATCGCGTCCAGTGGGATGTGCCACCGCCGCCCGCCATCCCGCAGTTGCCGGCACCAATGCCCGCACCCGCGCCGCTGACGCAGCAGGAAACCACCGGCCTGATCGATTACGGAACCTGGCGCGTCAATACCGACAACTGCTCGCTTGATCCGCTGCGGCGGGAAGTCAGCGTTGCGCCACTCACCGACAGCAAAGCGCTGCTGCTGATAAGCTGCGAAACCGGGGCCTACAACGTGATCGATCTGGCGTTTGAAGTCACGCGCAGCCAGCCGTATGTATCGCGCGGCATCACGCTCAACCTGCCGTTTACCCCGCCGTCGCGCACTGATAATCAGCTGGAGCTGGTGAACGCCGAGTTCGATGCCAGTAACGGCCAGCTGTATACCTTCAGCAAAGGGCGCGGTCTGGGCGACTGCGGTGTGGCCACACGCTGGCAGTTTGATGGTAATGCTTTCGTGCTGGCGGAGTATGCGGAGGAGAAGACCTGCGACGCCTGGCATAGTAGTGATGACTGGCCCACCCTCTGGGTCACTCAGTAATCCCCGTCATCCTTCGCACTGCAGGGGCGTTGGCTGCGGCTGTTCACCCCGGTCACTTACCTGAGTAAGCTCCCGGGGATGCCCATCCTTGCCGCCTTCCTGCAGCACGAATGATTTAGGGGAGGGTTCGCAGTAACTGCTCGTCATAACTCACGCTTTGGCTACGGTGACATGACATCAGCTGTCAAAGGCTTAGCGAATATTGCCGATCATCATCGGTGAGCCCGTCTGGTTGCCCACCAACTCAGCCAGCATGTTGTTGACGCCATCGCTCATCGGGGTGAAGCGGGTCAGCGGCGAGCGCGTTACGACCACAAATACGCCGACGTTGTGCTGTGGCACCATCGCCATGTAGGTGATGAACCCGCCGCCGCCGCCGGTTTTCTGAATGATGCCCGGCAGCCCGTCCTTCGGTGCCATATAAACCCAGCCCATCCCCAGCGCGTCGGCGCGTCCCGGCACGTCCATAGCCTTCCACTTTAGTCAGCTGGTCGCGGCGATAAATCAGCGTTTGCAGCCGATCGATTTGTGGCGTGCGGTGATTCACCGCCGAGTTGAGGAACTGCTGCATCCAGCGCCCCATATCGTCCGGCGTGGAGTACACGCCGCCGCTGCCGATGGCGGCCAGCGGTGTTATTGCACGGGCTGGCCCCTTTTTCGGCGATCATCAGGCGCTGACACTGGTCCGGTGATGGCGTGAAGGTGGTGTCCTTCATGCCGAGCGGACGCGTTACCAGCTGCTGCAGCAGGGCCGGATAAGGCATACCGGCGGCTTTAGCCAGCGCGTCGCCCAGCAGATCGAAGGCGAGGTTGGAGTAAGCCGCCTGCGTGCCCGGTGCGGCTTTTAGCTGCGCACCGCGCAGCCACTGCCAGCGATCCGCTTTGGTTGGCCAGACAAACACCGGACGATGCGGTTTGCCGCCCGGCTGCTCGCGCGGCAGGCTGCTGGTGTGGGTCGCGAGGTTGATCAGGCGAATCGGCTGCCCGCCGTTGTAAGTCGGTACCCGGGCGCCCGGCGGCGCGTATTTGCTCAGCGGATCGTCAAGGCGAATCTGGCCGCGCTCGGCCATCTTCACCATCACTTCGCTGGTCATCAGTTTGCTGATCGAGGCGATACGGATCAGCGAATCCGGGCGCGGGCGCAGGTTGTTGCCGGGACGGGTTTCGCCAAAGCTGCGGTTAACCACCTGATTGCCGTCGATCACCACCAGCGCCATGCCGGTGGCGCCGCTGCCGTAGAAAATATGTTCGGCATAGCGATCGACAATTTGCGAGGCCAGCAGCGGATCGGGCGATACCTGCGCCGCGCTGGTAAAGGGCAGCACAGCAACCATTAAGGCCAGTAAAAAAGGAGTACGTTTTTTCAACGGGAAAGCGTCCGCTATAGGAATCGGAGGAAAACCTATAGTAATCAGTTTGCGCAAAGCGGGAAGGGGGCGGGGCGGATTTTTTTCTGTATCAGGCTGTGAAATAAAACGGCCCTCTCCCGGCAGCGGGAAAGGGCCAGACACTCAGGCAGGTTTAAGCAGCGATTCGGCGTGGCTCACCACGTTCTCAACGGTAAAGCCGAAGTACGGGAACAGCTTGTCGGCAGGCGCGGACTCACCGTAGCCGGTCATGCCGACAATCGCTCCTTTGAGGCCGACATATTTGTACCAGTAGTCGGCAATACCGGCTTCCACCGCCACGCGCGCCGCGACGCTGGACGGCAGGACCGATTCCCGGTACGCCTCGTCCTGGGCGTCAAAGATATCCGTGGAAGGCAGGGACACCACGCGCACCGCGTGGCCTTCGGCGGTCAGTTTCTCCGCCGCTTTCACCGTGATTTCCACCTCGGAACCGGTGGCAATCAGGATCACGTCCGGCTTGCCGCCGCTGTCTTTCAGGATGTAGCCGCCGCGGGCGATGTTTTTCACCTGCTCCGGCGGTGCGCTCTATCTGCGCCAGGTTCTGGCGTGACAGAATCAGTGCCGTCGGGCCGTTATGGCGTTCTACCGCCAGCTTCCAGCCCACCGCCGCTTCGACCTGATCGCACGGACGCCAGGTGCTGAAGTTTGGCGTCAGGCGCAGGCTCGCCAGCTGTTCAACCGCCTGGTGCGTGGGGCCGTCTTCTCCCAGACCGATGGAGTCGTGGGTGTAGACCATAATCTGCCGCGCCTTCATCAGCGCGGCCATGCGCGCCGCGTTACGGGCGTACTCGACGAACATCAGGAAGGTGGCGGTGTAGGGCACAAAGCCGCCGTGGTGGGCGATGCCGTTGGCAATCGCGGTCATGCCGAACTCGCGCACGCCGTAGTGAATGTAGTTCCCGGCAATGATCCTCTTTCAGCGATTTCGAGCCCGACCAGATGGTCAGGTTGCTGGGCGCCAGATCCGCCGAGCCGCCGAGCAGTTCAGGCAGAAGAGGGCCGATCGCATTCAGCGTGTTTTGCGACGCCTTACGGGTGGCGATTTTCGGCCGGGTTGGACTGCAGATTTTCAATCAGCGCCTGGTTTTATCGTCCCAGTCTTCCGGCAGACCGCCGCTCATGCGGCGGGAAAACTCGGCCGCCAGCTCCGGGTGCGCTTTTTTGTAGGCGGCAAACTTCTCGTTCCAGGATTGCTGCTGCGCTTTTGCCCCGGCTTCACGGGCATCCCAGGCTCTGATAGATCTCTTTCGGGATTTCAAACGGCGGGTATTTCCAGCCCAGCTTTTGGCGGGTCAGCGCCACTTCTTCTTCACCCAGCGCCGCGCCGTGCGCCTCCTCTTTGCCGGCCTTGTTCGGCGAGCCGAAGCCGATCACCGTGCGGCAGATAATCAGCGACGGTTTGTCCTTCACGCTTTGCGCTTCCTGAATCGCTTTTTTCACCGCCTCAGGATCGTGGCCGTCGATCCCATGCACCACGTGCCAGTGGTAGGCCTCGAAGCGTTTTGCCGTGTCGTCGGTAAACCAGCCTTCGGTTTCGCCGTCGATGGAGATGCCGTTGTGATCGTAGAAGCCGATCAGCTTGCCGAGCCCCAGCGTGCCCGCCAGCGAGCAGACCTCGTGGGAGATGCCTTCCATCAGGCAGCCGTCGCCCATAAACACGTAGGTGTAGTGATCGACGATCTCGTGGCCCGGCTGGTTGAACTGCGCCGCCAGCGTGCGTTCGGCAATCGCCAGCCCGACCGCGTTCGCCAGCCCCTGGCCGAGCGGGCCGGTGGTGGTCTCCACGCCCGGCGTATAGCCAATCTCCGGGTGGCCCGGCGTTTTGGAGTGCAGCTGGCGGAAGTTTTTCAGCTCCTCGAGCGGCAGATCGTAGCCGGTCAGGTGCAGCAGGCTGTAGAGCAGCATCGAGGCGTGGCCGTTGGACAGAATAAAGCGGTCGCGGTCGTACCAGGTGGGGTCGTTCGGGTTGTGCTTCAGGAAGTCGTTCCACAGCACTTCGGCGATATCGGCCATGCCCATCGGCGCGCCGGGGTGGCCGGAATTGGCTTTTTGCACGGCATCCATGCTGAGGGCGCGGATGGCGTTGGCGAGCTCTTTACGGGACATAGGGTTCTCTCCTTGTGGCAAAGGGGGACTCCGTCGGCGAAGGTGGTTAAGGTTTACAGTTTGGCGGCCAGAAGATCTTCCAGTTTGCGCTGGTCGACGGCGAACTGGCGGATACCGTCCGCCAGTTTTTCCACGGCCATCGCGTCCTGGTTATGCTCCCAGCGGAACTCCGCTTCGGTCATGGCTTTCGGTTTTGGCAGAACGGTGGAGGTGGCACCAGCTTGCGGATCACCGTCTCTTCTTTGTCCTGTAGTTCTTTGAGCAGGTTAGGGGAGATGGTCAGGCGGTCGCAGCCGGCCAGGGCGAGGATCTGCTCGGTACGGCGGAAGCTGGCCCCCATCACGATGGTTTCGTAGCGGTGCTGTTTGTAGTAGTCGTAAATATTGCGCACCGATTTCACGCCCGGATCCTCATCCACCACGTACGGATCCATCGGCTGTTTCGCCTGTTGTACCAGTCGTAGATGCGGCCGACAAACGGCGAGATCAGGAACACGCCGGCTTCGGCACAGGCGCGCGCCTGGGCGAAGGAGAACAGCAGCGTCAGGTTGCAGTGGATGCCCTTCTTTTTCCAGCTCCTCTGCCGCGCGGATGCCTTCCCAGGTGGAGGCCAGTTTGATCAGAATGCGTGATTTATCGATCCCCTGCTCCTCGTACAGTTCCACCAGCGACGCGCTTTATTAATGCTCTTTTCTTTATCGAACGAGAGGCGGGCGTCCACTTCGGTCGAGACGCGGCCCGGAATGCTTTTCAGAATTTCCGCACCAAAATTAACCGCCAGCTTGTCGCTGGCTTCGGCGACCTGCTGCTCCTGCGTTTTCCCGCGCTGTTTACCGTAGGCAATGGCGTCATCAATCAGATGACTAAAATGGGCAAGCCCGGCTGCTTTGAGCAGCAGCGAAGGGTTAGTGGTCGCATCCTCCGGCTGGTAGTGGCGAATCGACTCGATATCGCCGCTGTCGGCGACCACGGTGGTGAATTGTTTTGATGCCGTCTAGCTGGTTCATAAATGACTTAACTCCTTGATTAGCAATAATGTGGGCAAAACAGGCACCCGGGCAGTCATCGTCTTAGGTTCACACTTCTCGGGGAATTCATGATGGAGGTTACACAAAATGCATAGCAGAGCGCCGGATGAAGGAAATGCGTTTTCTGTGATTGTGACGGGTAACATGGCTGTTATAAATTGATAACAATTTTTAACATGTTTGCCTGACTGGTTCAGCTGAGAGTTTTGGCAGCCTTCAAAGTTTAGGAGGCTGTCCCAAAGCCGCAGGCGAAGCCGTGGCAATCCGTGCCCTGGCGACTGTGCGTTCTTTGAGCGCCTTCACCCTCTTTTGCGCCGCGCGTTCTTATACTGAGGGCTTTTCAGCCGTGCAAAAGGAATAAATAAGATGGATGAGCAGTTGAAACAGAGTGCCCTCGATTTTCACGAGTTCCCTTTCCCCGGCAAAATTCAGGTCTCCCCGACCAAGCCGCTGGCGACCCAGCGCGATCTGGCGCTGGCCTATTCGCCGGGCGTCGCGGCCCCCTGTCTGGAAATCGCCAAAGATCCGCTGGCGGCCTACAAATACACCGCGCGCGGCAACCTGGTGGCGGTGATCTCCAACGGCACGGCGGTGCTGGGCCTGGGCAACATCGGCGCGCTGGCCGGCAAGCCGGTGATGGAAGGCAAGGGCGTGCTGTTCAAGAAGTTCGCCGGCATCGACGTGTTCGACATCGAAGTGGACGAGCACGACCCGGACAAGCTGATCGACGTGATCGCCGCGCTGGAGCCGACCTTCGGCGGCATCAACCTGGAAGACATCAAGGCGCCGGAGTGTTTCTACATCGAGCAGAAGCTGCGCGAGCGCATGAAGATTCCCGTGTTCCACGACGACCAGCACGGCACCGCGATCATCAGCACCGCGGCCATTCTCAACGGCCTGCGCGTGGTGAAGAAGAAAATCCTCCGACGTGCGCCTGGTGGTGTCGGGCGCAGGCGCGGCGGCCATCGCCTGTCTGAACCTGCTGGTGGCGCTGGGTATGCAGAAACACAACATCGTGGTCTGCGACTCCAAAGGCGTGATCTACAAAGACCGCGAGCCGAACATGGCGGAAACCAAAGCGGCCTATGCGGTGGAAGACGACGGTAAGCGCACGCTGGACGACGTGATCGACGGCGCGGATATCTTCCTCGGCTGCTCCGGTCCGAAGGCGTGCTGACGCCAGGAGATGGTGAAGAAGATGGCGCGCGAGCCGCTGATCCTGGCGCTGGCCAACCCGGAGCCGGAAATCCTGCCGCCGCTGGCGAAAGCGGTGCGCCCGGACGCGATCATCTGTACCGGCCGTTCGGACTACCCGAACCAGGTCAACAACGTGCTGTGCTTCCCGTTCATCTTCCGCGGCGCGCTGGACGTGGGCGCGACGGCCATCAACGAAGAGATGAAGCTGGCGGCGGTGCACGCCATCGCCGAGCTGGCGCAGGCCGAGCAGAGCGACGTGGTGGCTTCCGCCTATGGCGATCAGGATCTGAGCTTTGGCCCGGACTACCTGATTCCGAAACCGTTCGACCCGCGCCTGATTGTCAAGATCGCCCCGGCGGTGGCCAAAGCGGCGATGGATTCCGGCGTGGCGACGCGTCCGATTGAGGACTTCGACGCCTACGTCGAGAAGCTCACCGAGTTCGTCTATAAAACCAACCTGTTCATGAAGCCGATCTTCTCGCAGGCGCGCAAAGCCGCCGCAGCGCGTGGTGCTGGCGGAAGGCGAAGAGGCGCGCGTGCTGCACGCCACGCAGGAGCTGGTGTCGCTGGGGCTGGCGAAGCCGATCCTGATTGGCCGTCCGAGCGTGATCGAGATGCGCATGCAGAAGCTGGGCCTGCAGATCTAGGCCGGGCGTCGACTTCGAGATCGTCAACAACGAGTCCGATCCGCGCTTCAAAGAGTACTGGAGCGAATACTACCAGCTCATGAAGCGTCGCGGCATCACGCAGGAGCAGGCGCAGCGCGCGGTGATCGGCAACCCCACGCTGATCGGCGCGATCATGGTGCATCGCGGCGAGGCGGACGCGATGATCTGCGGCACCATCGGCGATTACCATGAGCATTATGACGTGGTGCAGGAGATGTTCGGCTATCGCGACGGCGTCCACGCCGCCGGGGCGATGAACGCGCTGCTGCTGCCGAGCGGCAACACCTTTATTGCCGATACCTACGTCAACGACGATCCCAGCCCGGACCAGCTGGCGGAGATCACCCTGATGGCGGCGGAAACCGTGCGTCGCTTTGGTATCGAACCGAAGGTGGCGCTGCTGTCGCACTCCAGCTTCGGCTCTTCGAACTCCGCGGCGGCGCGCAAAATGCGCGAGACGCTGGCGCTGGTGCAGCGAGCGCGCGCCGGAGCTGGAGATTGACGGCGAAATGCACGGCGATGCGGCGCTGGTGGAGAGCATCCGTCACGAACGGATGCCGGACAGCCCGCTGAAAGGATCGGCCAACCTGCTGATTATGCCGAACGTGGAAGCGGCGCGCATCAGCTACAACCTGCTGCGCGTCTCCAGCTCGGAAGGGGTGACCGTCGGGCCGGTGCTGATGGGCGTGGGCAAACCGGTGCACGTGCTAACGCCGATTGCCTCCGTGCGCCGTATCGTCAACATGGTGGCGCTGGCGGTGGTGGAGGCGCAGACCCAGCCGCTGTAAGCGGCAAGCTGGCCTGATACCCGGTCGCCCTGAAGGGCGACCCTACGGGGGCGCGTTTTATCGGGTTATTCCGCAGGGTGCGCATGAATGCGCACCTGGCTTATTTTTCCAGCCCCAGCCAGTCCTGCACCTGAATAAACTCGCTGAGGGCCGCTTCCGGGCTGCCTTCGGCGGGTTGATAATCAGTATTCCCAGCGCACCAGCGGCGGCATCGACATCAGAATCGACTCCGTGCGCCCGCCGGTCTGCAGGCCGAACAGCGTCCCGCGATCCCACACCAGGTTGAACTCCACGTAGCGCCCGCGGCGGTAGAGCTGGAACTCACGCTCGCGCACGCCGTAGTCGGTGTTTTTACGGCGCTCGACGATGGGCAGATAGGCGTCGGTATAGCCTTCACCCACCGCGCGCATAAAGCTGAACGCGGTATCAAAATCAGGCGTGTTGAGATCGTCAAAGAACAGCCCGCCGATGCCGCGCTGCTCGTCGCGGTGCTTCAGGTAGAAGTAGTCGTCGCACCACTTTTTGTATCGCGGATAGACCTCTTCGCCAAACGGCAGACAAAGATCCCGCGCGGTGGTGTGCCAGTGCACGGCATCCTCTTCGAAGCCGTAGTAGGGCGTCATATCGAAACCGCCGCCAAACCACCAGACCGGATCGGCGCCCGGCTTTTCGGCAATGAAAAAGCGCACGTTGGCGTGGCTGGTGGGCACAAACGGGTTGTGCGGGTGCACCACCAGCGAGACGCCCATCGCTTCGAAGCTGCGGCCCGCCAGCTCAGGACGATGCGCCGTCGCAGACGCGGGCATCGGCGTCGCCGTGAACGTGGGAAAAATTCACCCCGGCCTGTTCGAAGATGCCGCCGTTACGCAGCACGCGGCTGCGCCCGCCGCCGCCGGCCTCGCGCTGCCAGGTATCTTCCTGAAATTCGCCGCCGTCTTCGGCCGCCAGTTCCGGGCAAATCTCATCCTGCAGCGCCAGCAGAAAGGCTTTGACGCGCGAAATATCGGGATTGCTCATGGCTCACTCATTGCAAAAATTTGCCGCGATTCTGCACGCGCTTTCGGGCTTGGCGGTTATCGAACCAGTTGAAGTAACTGATAATGCCGGAGGCGATGGCGTTGGCGATCTTCTGGCGAAACGCCGTGGTGCCGAGGAGTCGCTCCTCTTCCGGGTTGGTGATGAACGAGGTTTCCACCAGCACGGACGGGATGGACGGGGATTTCAGCACCACGAACGCCGCCTGCTCGGTGTCTTTGCTGTGCAGACGATGCACCGGCTTAATCTGCTTCAGAATATGCGAGCCGAGCGTCAGGCTGTTTTTGATGGTATCCGTCTGCACCAGGTCGAACAGCACCTGCTGTAGCAGATGGTCTTTATCGGTGTTTTTTTCTTCCCGGCGACTTCATCCGCGCCGTTTTCGCGATCCGACAGGTATTTCGCCATGGCGCTACTGGCGCCGCGGTTGGAGAGCGCAAACACCGAGGCGCCGGCGGCAGACGGGTTGGTAAAGCCGTCGGCGTGAATCGACATAAACAGATCCGCGCCGTGCTGGTGGGCGATCTCTACGCGGTCGTACAGCGGAATAAAGGTATCGCCGGAGCGCGTCAGCCGCGCGTCAACCCTGCGCCGTTGCTGCGTAGCAGCGCCCGCACATTTTTGGCGATCGCCAGCACGACGTGTTTTTCTTTTGAGCCGTTTTTGCCGATCGCGCCGGTATCAATGCCGCCGTGACCGGGATCGAGCATCACGATGCGCTTGCCGCTGGTGCCCGGCTTTTTCGTTTTCGGTTTGCTGTGTCCGTTACGGGTTTTGCGCGCGCGCGTCTTTCGCCTGCGCCTGGACTGCTTTGCGCGGCGACGTTAAGCACCGCCAGCGCCAGGCTTTGAGAGGATCACCTGACGACGCGATGTGAGTGCTTTTAATGGTTTGAAATCTTGTTCATTAACATGCGGCCTGAATACTAAAAAATGGGGTCCTGGTGTTATATCGTATCGCGTCCGGCGACGACAGCCGAACCATTTCAGGATTCAATTGTTTACTTTTCATTTCAGTCCGTGACGAATTGCCATTTTGCCAATTTTTTCAGCCGAGATTTTCGCCCTGCGAGGGTTGCGCCTGGCAAAGAATGCGTGGTTCGCGCCATAATCAGCGATTTTTAAAGCCTCGATTGCAGGTTAATACCATGGAGATACGCGTTTTTCGCCAGGAAGATTTCGAAGAGGTGATTACCCTTTGGGAGCGCTGCGATCTGCTGCGTCCGTGGAACGATCCGGAAATGGATATCGAACGTAAGGTGAATCACGACGTCAGTCTGTTTCTGGTCGCGGAAGTCAACGGCGAGGTCGTGGGGACGGTCATGGGCGGTTACGACGGCCATCGCGGCTCGGCCTATTATCTGGGGGTGCATCCGGAATACCGTGGCCGCGGCATTGCCAATGCGCTGCTGAACCGGCTCGAGAAGAAGCTGATCGCCCGCGGCTGCCCGAAAATCCAGATCATGGTGCGGGAAGATAACGATCAGGTGGTGGCTTTCTACGAGAAGCTGGATTACGAGCCGGTCGACTCGCTGCTGCTGGGCAAACGCCTGATTGAAGACCGTGAATACTGATTCCACGCGGCGCGCGGCCGGGTTTCTGCCCGCCATGCAGCACAGCGAATAAACTTTTTGCCGGTTTGCGACTCCAACAGGCACGCCAGTCGGCACAAAAGAAAGGAGTTTGCATGAAAGTTGTTCGTCCCGCCCTGCTGGTCAGCGCCCTGGTGCTGGCCGGTTGCGCCAGTTCCGGTTCCTCTTCCCCTGCCAGCACCAGCGAAAGTCACTGGTACAATCCGCTCAGCTATCACTGGTCGGCGCTCAATCCGTTCAGCTGGTTTGGCAGTTCGCTCACCGTCACCGAGCAGGGCGTCGCCGGGCTGAACAGCAACACGGCAATGTCGGAGTCCGCCATTAGCGCCGCGCTGAACAATGATTATCAACTGCGTCAGGGCATGCGCACGCAGAACGGGCAGGTGGTGGATTTCTGGCAGGCGCTGGATGACGGTAAGGTTAAGCTGGTGATCAATGGCCAGCGCAGCGTCGAGCGCATTGAAGTGCTCGATAGCGACGCGCGCAGCGCCGACGGCAGTAAAATCGGTGATGCGTTCAGCGATAAATTCAGCAAAGCGTTTGATAACTGCAAAATGGTTGCCGGGCTGGATGTGCGCGATGTTGAGTGCCGCGCGCCGGGTAGTCAGCATATCGCCTATATCTACAGCGGCGAGTGGCACGGTCCGACCGGGCTGATGCCGTCGGATGATACGTTAAAAAGCTGGAAAATCAGTAAGATCGTCTGGCAGCGTTAACTGGCGAAAAAATTGCGTTAACGCATCTTCTGCGCAGGGCTTTCCGGTATGATACCGGCGAAAAAACGCCGTTAACTTTTATGCCGGAGAGCATTGTCATGTCTCAGGTTCAGAGCGGCATTCTGCTGGAGCACTGCCGTTTCGCCATTTGTATGGAAGCCCGCGCCACCGGCGACCTCGCTGCGCTGCGTCAGGGTTGCCACGCCTTTCTGCAACAGCTGGCTGCGCTACAGCAGCAATTCCCGGACGCAGGTCTTGGTGCGGTCATCGCCTTTGGTGATGCGCTGTGGCGCGATCTGCAGGGCACCGACTCAGGGCCCGAAAGAGCTGAAAGCGTTCACGCCGCTCGGCAAAGGGCTGGCACCGGCGACCCAGCACGATGTGCTGATCCACATTCTGTCGCTGCGTCACGACGTGAACTTCTCGCTGGCGCAGGCGGCGGTGGCGGCGTTTGGCGACAGCATTGAGGTGCAGGAAGAGACTCACGGTTTCCGCTGGGTGGAAGAGCGCGATCTGAGCGGCTTCGTCGACGGTACCGAAAACCCGGCGGGCGAAGAGACGCGCCGCGAAGTGGCGGTGATTAAAGACGGCGTGGACGCGGGCGGCAGCTACGTGTTCGTGCAGCGCTGGGAGCACAACCTGAAGCAGCTTAACCGCATGAGCGTGCACGACCAGGAGATGATGATTGGCCGCACCAAAGAGGCCAACGAAGAGATCGACGGCGATGAGCGTCCGGTTACCTCGCACCTGACCCGCGTTGATCTGAAAGAAGACGGCAAAGGGCTGAAGATTGTGCGCCAGAGCCTGCCGTACGGCACCGCCAGCGGCACGCACGGCCTCTACTTCTGCGCCTACTGCGCGCGCCTGTATAACATTGAGCAGCAGCTGCTGAGCATGTTCGGCGATACCGACGGCAAGCGCGACGCCATGCTGCGCTTCACCAAACCGGTGACCGGCGGCTACTACTTTGCGCCGTCCGTTGACGGCGTCTGCTGGCGCTGTAACGTTAATCCATCGCGTTTTACCGGTGCGCCGCCGTGCGCACCACATCCCCGCTTGACGCGGCTCAGTTAATCCCGCCCTGCGCATAAACTCTGCCGCTGCCTTATTCCCTTTTCTGCTTCTAAATCACCAAACGGTATATAAAACCGTTACTGCTTTCACCCCCGTTATAAATATTCTGACGTCGTCAATAATGGCGATAGGCTCGAATCACATTTATAAGGGGTGCAGCAATGACACGTTACTGTTCCGAAAAAATGGCTTGGCGCTCTGGCGCTGGCAGGTTTACTGCTGGTGGCACAGGCGCAGGCGACTGAACTGCTGAACAGCTCGTATGACGTCTCCCGCGAGCTGTTTGCCGCCCTTAATCCCCCGTTTGAACAGCAGTGGGACGCGAAAGACAATAACGGCGACAAGCTGACCATCAAACAGTCCCACGCCGGTTCGTCCAAACAGGCGCTGGCGATTCTGCAGGGGCTGAAAGCGGATGTGGTGACCTACAACCAGGTGACTGACGTGCAGATCCTGCACGACAAAGGCAAGCTGATCCCGGCGGACTGGCAGAGCCGTCTGCCGAACAACAGCTCGCCGTTCTATTCCACCATGGCGTTCCTGGTGCGCAAGGGCAATCCGAAGAATATCCACGACTGGAGCGACCTGGTGCGTTCCGACGTGAAACTGATTTTCCCGAACCCGAAAACCTCCGGTAACGCCCGTTACACCTATTTGGCCGCGTGGGGCGCGGCGGACAAGGCTGACGGCAACGATAAAGCCAAAACCGAGCAGTTCATGACCCAGTTCCTGAAAAACGTCGAAGTGTTTGATACCGGCGGCCGCGGGGCGACCACGACCTTCGCAGAGCGCGGTCTGGGCGATGTGCTGATCAGCTTTGAGTCGGAAGTGAACAACATCCGCAAACAGTACGGTGAAGCGCAGGGCTTCGAGGTGGTTGTGCCGAAAACCAACATTCTGGCCGAATTCCCGGTGGCGTGGGTGGATAAAAACGTGCAGGCAAACGGTACCGAGAAAGCGGCAAAAGCCTATCTCAACTACCTCTACAGCCCGCAGGCGCAGACCATCATTACCGATTACTACTACCGCGTGAACAACCCGGACGTGATGGACAAGCTGAAAGATAAATTCCCGCAGACCGCGCTGTTCCGCGTGGAAGACCAATTTGGCTCCTGGCCTGATGTGATGAAAACGCACTTTGCCAGCGGCGGTGAGTTGGACAAATTGCTGGCGGCGGGGCGTAAGTAATGTTTGCAGTTTCGACAAAACGCGTGCTGCCGGGCTTTACCTTAAGCCTCGGGACCAGCCTGCTGTTCGTCTGCCTGATCCTGCTGTTGCCGCTCAGCGCGCTGGTGATGCAGCTGGCGCAGATGAGCTGGGCGCAGTACTGGGACGTGGTCACCAACCCGCAGGTGGTGGCGGCCTATAAGGTGACGCTGCTGTCGGCGTTTGTCGCCTCCATTTTTAACGGCGTGTTTGGCCTGCTGATGGCGTGGATCCTAACCCGCTATCGCTTTCCGGGCCGTACGCTGCTGGACGCCCTGATGGATCTGCCGTTTGCGCTGCCGACGGCGGTGGCCGGCTTAACGCTGGCGTCGCTGTTCTCCGTGAACGGGCTGGTACGGCGAGTGGCTGGCGAAATTTGACATCAAGGTGACCTATACCTGGCTCGGTATCGCGGTGGCGATGGCCTTTACCAGCATCCCGTTTGTGGTGCGTACCGTGCAGCCGGTGCTGGAAGAGTTGGGGCCGGAATACGAAGAAGCGGCGGAAACGCTGGGCGCCACGCGCTGGCAGAGCTTCCGCCGCGTGGTGCTGCCGGAAGTGGTCTCCGGCGCTGATGGCGGGCGTCGCGCTGTCGTTTACCCGCAGCCTCGGCGAGTTCGGCGCGGTGATTTTTATCGCCGGGAACATCGCCTGGAAAACGGAAGTGACCTCGCTGATGATTTTCATTCGTTTGCAGGAGTTTGATTATCCGGCGGCGAGCGCGATTGCTTCGGTGATCCTCGCGGCCTCGCTGCTGCTGCTGTTACTCGATTAACACTCTGCAAAGTCGCTTTGGTCGACGTGTGGTAGGTCACTGATGGCGGAAGTTACGCAATTGAAGCGATACGATGCGCCCCGCATCAACTGGGGTAAATGGTTTCTGATTGGGGCGGGCGTGCTGGTTTCCGCCCTCATTCTCGTCGTGCCGACGATTTATATCTTCGTTCAGGCGTTCAGCAAGGGCCTGATGCCCGCGCTGGAAAACCTGGCGGATCCGGACATGCTGCATGCCATCTGGCTGACCGTGCTGATTGCGCTGATCACCGTGCCGGTGAACCTGGTGTTCGGCACGCTGCTGGCGTGGCTGGTGACGCGCTTCACCTTCCCGGGACGCCAGCTGCTGCTGACCCTGCTGGATATTCCGTTTGCCGTGTCGCCGGTGGTGGCGGGTCTGATGTACCTGCTGTTTTACGGCTCCAACGGCCCGCTGGGCGGCTGGCTGGATGCGCATAACCTGCAGATCATGTTCGCCTGGCCGGGCATGGTGCTGGTGACCATCTTCGTGACCTGTCCGTTTGTGGTGCGCGAGCTGGTGCCGGTGATGTTAAGCCAGGGCAGCCACGAAGACGAAGCGGCGGTGCTGCTGGGGGCGTCAGGCTGGCAAATGTTCCGCCGCGTGACGCTGCCGAACATCCGCTGGGCGCTGCTGTACGGCGTGGTGCTGACCAACGCCCGCGCGATTGGCGAGTTCGGTGCGGTTTCGGTGGTCTCCGGTTCCATTCGCGGTGAAACCCTGTCACGCTGCCGCTACAGATTGAACTGCTGCAGCAGGACTACAACACCATCGGCGCGTTTACCGCCGCCGCGCTGCTGACCCTGATGGCTATTTTGACCCTGTTTTTGAAGAGTGTGGTGCAGTGGCGTTTAGAAAATCAGGAAAAACGTCTAGCATCAGGAGGGAAATCATGAGCATTGAGATTGCCAATATTAAGAAGTCTTTTGGTCGCACCCAGGTGCTGAATGATATCTCGCTGGATATCCCTTCCGGACAAATGGTGGCGCTGCTGGGGCCGTCCGGCTCCGGCAAAACCACGCTGCTGCGTATTATCGCCGGGCTGGAGCATCAGACCAGCGGGCACATCCGCTTCCACGGCACCGACGTGAGCCGCCTGCACGCCCGCGATCGTCAGGTGGGCTTTGTGTTCCAGCACTACGCGCTGTTCCGCCACATGACGGTGTTCGACAACATCGCCTTTGGCCTGACGGTGCTGCCGCGTCGCGAGCGCCCGAAGCGGCGCCGCACTATCAAGGCGAAAGTGACCCAACTGCTGGAGATGGTGCAGCTGGCTCACCTGGCCGACCGTTACCCGGCCCAGCTGTCCGGCGGGCAGAAACAGCGCGTGGCGCTGGCGCGCGCGCTGGCGGTTGAGCCGCAAATTCTGCTGCTGGATGAACCCTTTGGCGCGCTGGATGCGCAGGTGCGTAAAGAGCTGCGCCGCTGGCTGCGTCAGCTGCATGAAGAGCTGAAATTCACCAGCGTGTTCGTGACCCACGACCAGGAAGAGGCGATGGAAGTGGCGGATCGCGTGGTGGTCATGAGCCAGGGCAACATTGAGCAGGTTGACGCGCCGGAACAGCTCTGGCGTGAACCGGCGACCCGCTTCGTGCTGGAGTTTATGGGCGAGGTGAACCGCTTTGCAGGGCACTATTCGCGGCGGGCAGTTCCACGTCGGCGCGCACCGCTGGCCGCTGGGCTATACCTCCGCGCATCAGGGCCGGTCGATCTGTTCCTGCGTCCGTGGGAAGTGGACGTGAGCCGCCGAACCAGCCTGGATTCACCGCTGCCGGTGCAGGTGCTGGAAGCCAGCCCGAAAGGTCACTACACCCAACTGGTGGTACAGCCGCTGGGCTGGTATACCGAGCCGCTGACCGTGGTCATGCGCGACGACGTCCCGCCGCATCCGGGGCGAACGCCTGTTTGTCGGTCTGCAGCATGCCCGTATTTATCACGGCAAGGAACGCATCGAGACGCGCGACCGGATATTGCCTTTGGCGAAAGCAGCCTGATAGGTTATTAGTGGTCAGCGTTCCTTTCGGGCGGCGATGCTTTCCCGGCCACGATATTACTTTGTAGGCTCCTTTCGGCTGGGTAAGTGACATCGTGAATACACTCGAACACACCATCGGCAACACGCCTCTGGTCAAGCTTCAGCGCATGGGGCCGGACAACGGCAGCGAAATCTGGGTCAAACTGGAAGGCAATAACCCGGCGGGGTCGGTGAAAGATCGCGCGGCGCTGTCGATGATCGTCCAGGCCGAAAAGCGCGGCGAGATTAAGCCGGGCGACGTGCTGATTGAAGCCACCAGCGGCAACACCGGTATCGCCCTGGCGATGATTGCCGCGCTGAAAGGCTACCGCATGAAGCTGCTGATGCCGGACAACATGAGCCAGGAGCGCCGCGCCGCGATGCGTGCCTACGGCGCCGAGCTGATTCTGGTCACCAAAGAGCAGGGGATGGAAGGCGCGCGCGACCTGGCGCTGGAAATGGCCGAGCGCGGCGAAGGCAAACTGCTCGATCAGTTCAACAACCCGGACAACCCCTACGCCCACTACACCACCACCGGCCCGGAAATCTGGCAGCAAACCGACGGGCGCATCACCCATTTTGTCTCCAGCATGGGCACCACCGGCACCATTACCGGCGTGGGCGGTTATCTGAAAGAGCATGATCCGGCGGTCACAATTGATCGGCCTGCAGCCGGAAGAGGGCAGCAGCATTCCCGGCATTCGCCGCTGGCCGGCGGAGTATATGCCGGGCATTTTTCGTCCGCAGCTGGTGGATCAGGTGCTGGATCTCGAGCAGCGCGAGGCGGAAAAGACCATGCGCGAGCTGGCGCAGCGCGAAGGCATCTTCTGCGGCGTCAGCTCGGGCGGCGCGGTAGCGGGCGCGATTGCGGGTGGCGCAGGCAAACCCGGGCGCGGTGGTGGTGGCGATTATTTGCGATCGCGGCGATCGCTATCTGTCTACCGGCGTTTTTGAAGTTCTACTGGCCTGGACGACGGCGTAGATTTCTATAGCAGATAGTCAAAGATTGAGAAAACCGGCTGCGGGCCGGCGGAATTGGCGGGAAAATAACGAAAATCGGTGAAGGAGCAAGGCATGAAAATTTTACTGGTCGACGATGACCTGGAGCTTGGCACCATGCTGAGCGAATACCTGACCGGCGAAGGCTTCGACGCCACGCTGGTGCTGACCGGCAAGGCGGGGGTTGAGGGCGCGCTGTCGGGCGACTATACCGCGATGATCCTCGACATCATGCTGCCGGACATGAGCGGCATCGACGTGCTGCGCGATGTGCGTAAAAAGAGCCGGCTGCCGATCATCATGCTGACCGCCAAAGGCGACAACATCGATCGGGTGATTGGCCTGGAGATGGGCGCCGACGATTACATGCCCAAACCTTGCTACCCGCGCGAATTGGTGGCGCGTCTGCGCGCGGTGCTGCGCCGTTTCGAAGAGCGGCCCGCAGGAGGCGGACGACGAAGCCGCCATCAGCTTTCGGCGAGCTGACGCTGAACCCTTCAACCCGCAGCAGCGAATGGCGCGGTAAGGCGTTTGATCTGACGGCTTCGGAATTCAATCTGCTGGAGCTGTTGCTGCGCGCGCCGGATCGCGTGGTGTCGAAGGATGAATTGTCCGAGAAGGGGCTGGGGCGCCCGCGCGAGGCCTATGATCGCAGCGTGGACGTGCATATCAGCAATATCCGCCAGAAGCTGAGCGCGCTGGCCGGTAATACGCTGAGCATCGAGACGGTGCGCAGCATCGGCTATCGCATTCGGTAACCTGACATGCGCGGAAGACTGTTCTGGAAAATTTTGCTCGGCTTTTGGCTGACCTTCCTCATCATGACGCAGGCCCTGTGGGTGGCGTTTTCTTTGTATGGCGACCGCTATGTGCCGCCGGAGAACGCCATGGCGGTGCGGCGGGTCGTTGGTCTGCAGCTGGCCTCGGCGGTGTCGGTACTGGAGCGCGGCGGCCCCAGCTCGCTCGACGATATGATGGCCGACTGGGAGCCGAACGATCGTCAGTTTTTCTCGGTGATCAGCACGCCAGACCGGCCACTACGCCGGACAATGCGCCGCCGGAGAACCGGTAACAGCCGTTTGAAGGGCGCGTTGCCGCAGGTGATTGTGCGCTGGGTGAAGGGCGGGGAAGGGCAGGGATACTGGCTGCGCTATAACGTGCGCGGGCTGCGGGAAGAGTATCGGCCGGAGCGGCGTTCCCATTTCTTCAACATTCCTGCGCCGATGCTGTGGGTCGGCGGGCTGGGCGGTTTGCTGTTCAGCGCCTGCTGGCCTGGAACCTGACCCGGCCGATGCGTCAGCTGCGCGGGGGCCTGGATCGGGTGGCGCAGGGCGATCTGTCGGTGCGGCTGTTCCCGAAAATGCGCCGCCGTCATGACGAGCTGTCCGACGTGGCGCGCGATTTCGACACCATGGCTGAGCGGCTGGAGCTGCTGGTCAGCGCCCGCGAGCAGCTGCTGCACGACGTCTCCCACGAGCTGCGCTCGCCGCTGGCGCGCCTGCAGCTGGCCATCGGCCTGGCGCGCCAGACGCCGGCAACGTCGGTACCTCGCTCAAGCGCATCGAACACGAGTCGGGGCGGCTGGATAAGATGATCGGCGAGCTGCTGGCGCTGTCGCGCGCCGAACACAGCAGCCTGCCGGGCGAGGAGTATTTCGATCTGTACGGCCTGGTGGATGCGGTGGTGAGCGATGCGCGCTACGAGGCGCAGGTGCCCGGCGTGGATATCGTGCTGCAGGCCGAGTCGGACGTGGATTACACCGTCCGCGGCAATGCGGAGCTGATCCGCCGCGCCGTGGATAACGTCCTGCGCAACGCGCTGCGTTTCTCCAGCCAGGGCCAGCGGGTCACCGTGCCTGTTGCAGGCGGAGAACCCGTTGCTCCCCATTCGCGGTCCTGCGATCGGGGGCCGGGCGTCGCTGCTGCGACGCTGTCGAGCATTTTCGATCCGTTCGTGCGCGTGAAGTCGGCGCTGTCGGGCAAGGGGTACGGCCTGGGGCTGGCGATCACCCGCAAGGTGGTGCTGGCGCACGGCGGCCAGGTTGAGGCGCGCCACCGTCCGTGAAGGCGGGCTGGTCGTTACCCTGCGTCTCCCGCGCTGGGCGGCGTAATCATCACGCCAGGCGCAGGCGGGATCACGACGACCGGACAGATCGCGCCGGCATAACCGCCCCCCCCGCGCGGCGCCCCCCCCCCGCGCCCGCCCGCCCCCCGCCGAGCGCTCGCCCGCATCTTTCTCCCGTGGCATAAACAAAAACGGCGCCCGAGGGCGCCGTTTTTCTTGCTCATTCGCGATTACTTCTTGATGCGGATAACCGGGGTTTCACCCACGGTGACGCTGCCAGACAGTTTGATCAGTTCTTTGATTTCGTCCATGTTGGAGATAACAACCGGAGTCAGGGTAGACTTGGCTTTCTCTTCCAGCAGTGGCAGATCGAATTCGATCACCGGGTCGCCATTTTTCACGCGCTGGCCTTCTTCCGCGATGCGTTTGAAGCCTTCGCCTTTCAGTTCAACGGTGTCGATACCGAAGTGAACGAACAGTTCGATGCCGCTATCAGATTCGATAGAGAACGCATGGTTGGTTTCAAAAATTTTACCGATGGTGCCGTCAACTGGAGCAACCATTTTGTTGCCAGTCGGTTTGATAGCGATGCCATCACCAACGATTTTCTCAGCGAACACTACATCCGGCACGTCTTCGATGTTGACGATTTCGCCGGAGAGGGGAGCAACAATCTCAATAGTTCCGGAGTCTTTCTTATCATCAGAAACCAGAGATTTCAGTTTATCGAACAAACCCATGATCTTCTCCTAAGCAGTAATTTGGGCCGCATCTCGTGGATTAGCAGATTGTTTTTTCTTCAATGAACTTGTTAACCAGCGTCATTAACTCGTCCGTTGTCGGTTGAGCAAGAGCCTGCTCTGCTAACACCTTCGCATCTTCGAAGTTCGTGTTACGGATAATCTTCTTAATGCGCGGGATGGAAATGGCACTCATACAGAATTCGTCCAGACCCATACCCAGCAACAGAAGTGTAGCACGTTCATCGCCAGCAAGCTCACCACACATGCCAGTCCATTTGCCTTCTGCATGAGAAGCATCAATAACTTGCTTGATCAGGTTCAGTACGGACGGTGACATTGGCTGGTAGAGATGTGAAATCATATCATTACCACGGTCAACTGCCAGGGTGTACTGCGTTAAATCATTGGTACCGATACTAAAGAAATCAACTTCTTTGGCCAGATGACGCGCAATGGTCGCCGCCGCCGGTGTTTCCACCATCACGCCCATCTCGATGGACTCGTCAAACGCTTTACCTTCGTCGCGCAGTTCCTGTTTGTAGATTTCGATCTCTTTCTTCAGTGCACGCACTTCTTCAACAGAGATGATCATCGGGAACATGATGCGCAGTTTGCCGAACGCAGAGGCACGCAGGATCGCGCGCACCTGGTCACGCAGGATCTCTTTGCGATCCATCGCGATACGGATGGCACGCCAGCCGAGGAACGGGTTCTCTTCTTTCGGGAAGTTCATGTACGGCAGCTCTTTGTCGCCGCCGATGTCCATGGTACGGACGATAACGGCCTGAGAGCCACATGGCTTCAGCCACGGCTTTATAAGCCTGGAAACTGCTCTTCTTCGGTTGGCAGCGCGTCGCGGTCCATGAACAGGAATTCGGTACGATAGAGACCGACGCCTTCCGCGCCGTTGCGCTCAGCGCCAGCGACGTCGCGCACGGTACCGATGTTGGCGCACACTTCAACCTGATGGCCGTCCAGGGTGATGGCTGGCAGGTCTTTCAGCTTAGCCAGTTCCGCTTTTTCAGTCGCAACCTGCTCCTGAACCGCGCGCAGTTTATCGATCTCTTCATTGGTCGGGTTGACGTAAACCTTGTTGTTTACGGCATCCAGAATCAGATAGTCGCCGTTTTTCACCTGAGAGGTGACGCTACCGGTACCCACGATGGCAGGCAGTTCCAGAGAGCGCGCCATGATAGAGGTGTGGGAGGTACGGCCACCCACATCGGTGATGAAACCGAGCACCTTTTTCAGGTTCAGCTGTGCGGTTTCTGACGGGGTCAGATCGGCGGCCACCAGGATCACTTCGTCCTGAATGGCGCTCAGGTCGACGATACGGGCCAGGCCCAGGATGTTGCGCAGCAGGCGCTTACCGATGTCACGTACGTCAGCCGCACGCTCTTTCAGGTATTCATCATCCAGCTCTTCCAGGGCAGTTGCCTGACCTTCGATAACTTCATGCGCAGCCGCGTCGGCCGTGATCTTTATCTTTAATCAGGGCTATGATTTCCTGCTCCAGCTCCTCATCTTCGAGCAGCATGATGTGCCCTTCGAAGATGGCTTCTTTTTCTTCACCGAAAGTTTCGCCAGCTTTCGTTTTGATTGCTTCCAGTTGCGCAGATGCCTTGGCACGACCGCTCAGAAAACGTTCAACTTCCTGATCAACCTTGTCGGCAGAAATTTTTTTCCGGTCGATGACGATCTCGTCTTCTTTCAGCAGCAGTGCTTTGCCGAAAGCGATACCCGGGGATGCTAAAATGCCTGAAATCATAACCCTACCTTACTTGTGACTGATATTTAAAAGAACCCGGAAACTTACTCGAGCTCAGCCATCAGTTTTACCAGATGCTCAACTGCTTTCTGCTCGTCTTCACCTTCAGCAGAGATGGTCACAACGGTGCCCTGAGTCAGGCCCAGAGTCTGCAGTTTGAACAGGCTTTTTGCGCTGGCGCTTTTGCCGTTGGAAGTCACAGTGATTTCAGAAGTGAAGCCTTTTCGCTTCTTTAACAAACTGAGCAGCAGGGCGGGTGTGCAGACCGTTCGGAGCGGTAATGGTAACTTCTTGCTGGAACATTGTATTTCCCCAACTTATAGGTTTAGTGTTGTGGAACTAAAGTCTAGCCTGGCGACTTAACTTTAGCCTGTATTGTTATGCGCTGGACGGCACACGCTGACCAAAAAACGCGCTTGAAAGGCACTTTTTCGATGCGGATCAAAACTGTTGCGATCGTCATTTGCACCATTATGCCGCGATTCAAGCCGTTGCACCAAATCATAAAATCGATTCAGCAAGGCTATTTCATTCGCTGATTAATTTCACGCATCAAAATAATTGCTGGTTTAAATACCAGACCCTACGGGGTGAAGCAATGCCAGGAGGGGTAAAAGTTTGAAGCAGGCCACAAAAAAGCACCTGAAAAGGTGCTTTTTTACGCGTTATTAACATGCTGGCACTACTGTTGCAGCTCTTTTTCGGTGAACAGATCGGCAAACAGCGCGGTGCTCAGATAACGCTCGCCCGAAGAAGGAAGGATAACCACAATATTCTTATTGGTAAAGGCTTCATCTTCCTGCAGCTTGAGCGCTGCCGCAACGGCTGCACCGGAAGAGATACCCGCCAGAATGCCTTCTTCATCCATCAGGCGACGCGCGGTAGAGATGGCTTCTTCGTTAGTGATGGTGACCACTTTATCGATCAGCTTCAGATCCAGGTTGCCCGGAATGAAGCCGGCGCCAATACCCTGAATTTTGTGCGGGCCGGGTTTGAGCTCTTCACCCGCCAGCGCCTGGGTGATAACCGGTGAGTCGGTCGGCTCAACGGCCACGGTAATCAGATCTTTTTTGCCTTTGGTGTTTTTAATATAGCGTGTCACGCCGGTCAGCGTACCGCCGGTACCCACGCCGGAGATAAAGACGTCAACCTGGCCGTCGGTATCTTCCCAGATTTCCGGGCCGGTGGTCTTTTCGTGAATTTCCGGGTTTGCCGGGTTGCTGAACTGCTGCAGCAGCAGGTATTTCGCCGGATCGCTGGCCACAATCTCTTCGGCTTTCTGAATGGCGCCTTTCATGCCTTTCGCCCCTTCGGTCAGCACCAGGTTCGCGCCCAGCGCTTTCAGCAGCTTACGACGCTCGATGCTCATGGTTTCAGGCATGGTCAGCGTCAGCTTGTAGCCGCGCGCGGCAGCAACATAGGCCAGAGCGATGCCGGTGTTGCCGCTGGTCGGTTCCACCAGCTCAACGCCCGGCTTCAGTACGCCACGTTTTTCAGCATCCCAAATCATGTTGGCACCGATACGGCATTTTACGCTGAAGCTCGGGTTACGTGATTCGACCTTCGCCAGAATGCGTCCATTACCGATACGGTTCAGTCGAACCAGGGGCGTATGACCGATAGTCAGCGAGTTGTCTTCATAAATCTTACTCATGGCCTGTCCTTAACTGTATGAAATTGGGATACCGACCCAGCATACCTGCTAAGCAGGTAGGGGGAAGTAAGGAATTCGCATATCTATATACTGCAAGGAAATAATGGGGATCAGTATGGAATAAGGGGCGGCATAAGCCACCCCTGCTTTACACATTTTTGCATTATTTCCATAACGCGTGCTTAGCACGGTAGCAGTCGACCCACATCGCCGTCGCGCCGCAGACGGCGACGGGCATGATGAACAGATTCAGGAAGGGAATCATGGTGAACAGGCTGGTCAGCGCGCCAAACTGCATATTGGCGACCTTCTGGCTGCGCAGGGCGGTGCGCATCGCTTTAAACGGCACCTTGTGGTTATCGAACGGATAATCGCAGTACTGAATGGCCAGCATCCAGGCGCTGAACAGGAACCACAGCACCGGCGCCACCGTCTGGCCAATGCCGGGCACAAAGTAGAGGGATCAGCAGCACAAGCGCGCGCGGCAGGTACCAGGCGAACTTCTGCCATTCGCGCTTCATAATGCGCGGGAGGTCTTTCATGATCCCCCATATGCCCGTGTCCGGCGGTGTTGCGCCGGTAAGGCGCGCTTCCAGCTGTTCCGCCAGCAGACCGTTAAACGGCGCGGCTATCCAGTTGGCAATCGTCGAGAAGAAGTAGCCAAACACCAGCAGCACGGAGATCACCGCCACCGGCCAGAGCAGGTAGTTCAGCCACTGCAGCCAGTCCGGCACGTGCGCTCATCAGCGACGGGATCCAGCTCTCCAGCTTTGTGAACAGCCACCAGAACGCGCCGCCCATCAGAATAATGTTGATCAACAGCGGCAGGATGACGAAGCGTCGAATCCCCGGCAGGGAGACCAGTTTCCAGCCCTGAGAAAAATACATGAATGGGCCATGGCGGCGTGGATGAGACCGAGATGTTTAAACGGGCATAGCCAGCCTGTTCTCCTTTATGTAGCGGCGCCATCATGCATATACCGGGCTATTTTATCCGGACCAATGACCAGTGCGGAGGTTCGTGTTCGAAAAACCAGCAAAAAGCACGATTTCCTTCATCTTTATGCTGTGAATGCTCTGCACACACTTGCACTTGACGTAAACGGCAAATACTCTTAGTGAGTAAATGTTTGCCGTGGTGGCAAGGTGTTAGAACAACAGAGAATATAATGATGCAGGATTTGCGTCTGATATTAATCATTGTTGGCGCGATCGCCATAATCGCTTTACTGGTACACGGTTTCTGGACCAGCCGTAAAGAGCGTTCCTCGATGTTTCGCGATCGCCCACTGAAGCGCATGAAGTCCAGTCGTGACGACGATGACAGTGAAGATGACATCGGCTGGACAGCGACGACGACGGCGTGGGTGAAGTTCGTGTTCATCGGGTCAATACTGCGCGTGATGCCGAAGACGAGCCGCCGTTCGATGCGCCGGTCACCAAACCTGCTGCTCCGCGTGCGCCGGAACCGGTGCGTCAACCGTTCCCACGCCAGGAAACGCCGTTAAGCGGCGATCCGCTGCTGGACGATGAGCCGGTACGTCAGCCTGCACCTGCGCCACAACCGCAGGCGCCAGTGGCGCAGCCTGTGCCGCAGCCACAACCGATTCAGGCCGATCCGCTGCTGGATAATGAACCGCTGTCCGCCACCCAGCCGGCTCCGGAGTTTACCGCCGCCGAGCCGGAGGTTCAGCAACCTGAACCTGCGCCTGTGCAGGAAGCTGCACCGCAGCCGCGGCTGCGAAACCGGGCAGCAAAAAGAAGCGGTGATCATCATGAACGTGGCCGCGCATCACGGTAGCCATCTCAACGGTGACGTGCTGCTGAACAGTATTCAACAGGCAGGCTTCAAGTTTGGCGATATGAACATTTTCCATCGCCACCTGAGCCCGGACGGCAGCGGCCCGGCGCTGTTCAGCCTGGCCAACATGGTTAACCCAGGTACCTTTGATCCGGACATGACCGGTGATTTCGTTACGCCGGGCGTCACTATCTTTATGCAGGTGCCGTCTTACGGCGACGAACTGCAGAACTTCAAGCTGATGCTGCAGTCCGCGCAGCACATCGCCGACGAAGTGGGTGGTGTGGTGCTCGACGATCAGCGTCGCATGATGACGCCGCAGAAGCTGCGCGAGTATCAGGACCGCATCCGCGAAGTTAAGGAAGCTAACGCGTAATCGCCGCGTTGACTTCAACTCCTCCTCAACCCCCGCATGTCGGGGGTTTTTTATCATTGATGGTGTGCGATATGGACTCAATCGAACAACAACTCACTGAACTGCGAACCACGCTTCGCCATCATGAATATCTCTATCATGTTATGGACGCGCCGGAAGTCCCGGATGCGGAGTATGACCGCCTGATGCGCGAGCTGCGCGAACTGGAGGCGCAGCATCCGGAGCTCATCACGCCGGATTCCCCCACCCAGCGCGTGGGCGCGGCGCCGCTGGCGGCCTTCGGCCAGGTGCGCCACGAAGTGCCGATGCTGTCGCTGGATAACGTCTTCGATGAAGAGAGCTTCCTGGCGTTTAACAAGCGCGTGCAGGATCGCCTGAAAAGCAGCGACGCGCCCTCACCTGGTGCTGCGAGCTGAAGCTGGATGGCCTGGCGGTCAGCCTTCTCTATGAAAACGGCGTGCTGGTGCGTGCCGCGACGCGTGGCGACGGCACCACCGGCGAAGACATCACCACCAACGTGCGCACCATCCGCGCGATCCCGCTGAGCCTGCAGGGCGACAACATTCCTGCGCGGCTGGAAGTGCGCGGCGAAGTGTTCCTGCCGCAGGCGGGTTTTGAGAAGATTAACGAAGAGGCGCGTCGCACCGGCGGCAAAGTGTTTGCCAACCCGCGTAACGCGGCGGCGGGCTCGCTGCGCCAGCTTGACCCGCGCATCACCGCGAAACGCCCGCTGACTTTCTTCTGCTACGGTGTCGGCATTCTGGAGGGCGGCGAGCTGCCGGCGCAGCCATCTCGGGCGTCTGCTGCAGTTTAAGGCCTGGGGCCTGCCGGTGAGCAACCGCGTTCAGCTCTGCGACTCGCCGGAAGCGGTGCTGGCGTTCTATCGCCAGGTGGAAGAGGACCGTCCGACGCTCGGCTTTGATATTGATGGCGTGGTCATCAAGGTGGATTCGCTGGCGCTGCAGGAGCAGCTGGGCTTTGTGGCGCGCGCGCCGCGCTGGGCGGTGGCGTTCAAGTTCCCGGCGCAGGAGCAGATGACCTTCGTGCGCGACGTGGAGTTTCAGGTTGGCCGTACCGGGGCGATTACGCCGGTGGCGCGTCTGGAGCCGGTGCAGGTGGCGGGCGTGCTGGTGAGTAACGCCACGCTGCACAACGCCGATGAAATCGACCGCCTGGGCCTGCGTATTGGTGACAAAGTGGTGATTCGCCGCGCCGGCGACGTGATCCCGCAGGTGGTTAACGTTGTGGAGTCAGAACGTCCTGCCGATACGCGCGAGGTTGTCTTCCCGAACCCATTGCCCGGTGTGCGGCTCCGACGTTGAGCGTGTGGAAGGCGAAGCGGTGGCGCGCTGTACCGGCGGGCTTAATCTGCGGCGCGCAGCGTAAAGAGGCGCTGAAGCACTTTGTCTCCCGCCGCGCGATGGACGTGGACGGCATGGGCGACAAGATCATCGATCAGCTGGTTGAGAAAGAGTATGTCCACACGCCAGCGGATCTCTTCCGTCTGACCGCCGGCAAACTGACCGGCCTGGATCGCATGGGGCCAAAATCGGCGCAGAACGTGGTCAACGCGCTGGAAAACGCCAAAGAGACCACCTGCCCGCTTCCTGTATGCGCTGGGCATTCGTGAAGTGGGTGAGGCGACGGCCGCGGGCCTGGCGGCGCATTTTGGCGCGGGCTGGAAAAAGGCGTTGAAACGCCGATCATCGAGGCGCTGAAAGAGGTCCCGGACGTCGGCATCGTCGTCGCCACGCACGTCTTTAACTTCTTCGCCGAAGAGAGCAACCGTGAAGTCATTCGCGAGTTGCTGGAGGTGGGCATTCACTGGCCGGCGCCGGTGGTGGTCAATGCTGAAGAGATCGACAGCCCGTTCGCCGGTAAAACGGTGGTGCTGACCGGCTCGCTGAGCCAGCTGTCGCGCGACGAGGCCAAAGCGCGTCTGATGGCGCTGGGGGCCAAAGTCGGCGGGCAGCGTGTCGAAGAAAACCGATCTGGTGATCGCCGGGGAAGCGGCGGGTTCCAAGCTGGCGAAAGCGCAGGAGCTGGGCATTGCGGTGATCGACGAAGCGGAAATGATGCGTCTGTTAGGAGAGTAAGGTGGAGAAAGAGCAGCTCGTTGAG
Source organism: Enterobacterales bacterium (assembly GCA_039593615.1). Lineage (GTDB taxonomy): Bacteria > Pseudomonadota > Gammaproteobacteria > Enterobacterales > Enterobacteriaceae > Enterobacter. The sequence goes on from JBCNOY010000027.1 coordinate 238,391, forward strand.
ATCGCCAATACCGAGATGCCGTTCGGTAAATACAAGGGCCGCAGGCTGATTGATTTGCCGGAAGAGTATCTGCTGTGGTTTGCCCGTAAGGATGAATTTCCGGCAGGGCGACTGGGCGAGCTGATGGCGATAACGTTACTGATCAAAACCGAGGGGGCTGGACCCCCGGCTTGGTGCAGCCCCTGAAGCGCAGTCCATAAGTGACGGGCCTTCGCGTTGCGGGCCTGACGTTTTTGACTTCTGCGCTTCCTGCTGCTTGCCAGCTTTTCGGTCTGGCGCTTGTAGCGACGCGCCAGGCACGCGCAGACCATCAGCTGGATCTGATGGAAAATCATCAGCGGCAGCACCATCATCCCAATCACCGAGGTCGGGAACAGAATGTTGGCCATCGGGATGCCGTTCGCCAGGCTCTTCTTCGAACCGCAGAACACAATCGTAATTTCATCCGCTTTGTTGAAGCCGCACAGCCGGGCGCGCCATGAGGCGTTTACCGCCAGTACGATCGACCAGCAGGACGATGCTGACCACCACGATAAACAGCAGCGAACCGACCCCCACCTTATGCCAGATGCCGTTCACGACCGCTTCGCTGAAGGCGGAGTAAACCACCAGCAGAATCGAGGTCTGGTCGGTTTTGCCAATCCATTTTTTATGCTTCGCCACAAATGCGCCGGTCCACGGACGGGAGAGATGGCCCAGGACAAACGGCAGCAGCAGCTGCAGACAGATTTTGCCCACCTGCTCCAGGTTACCTTCCGCACCGTGCACGTTCATCAGCAGGCCCACCAGCAGCGGCGAGACGAAGATCCCCAGCAGGCTGGAGGCGGATGCCGAGCACACCGCGGCCGCCACGTTACCGCCCGCCAGCGAGGTAAAGGCAATGGCGGACTGCACGGTGGCGGGCAGAATGCACAGATAGAGGAAGCCGGTGTACAGCGCCGGGCCGACGTTGACCGGCGCCCACCAGGCAAACAGCACCCCGAGGATCGGGAAAAGAATGAAGGTGCTGCACATCACCCACAGATGCAGCCGCCAGTGGCTGCCGCCCGCGATGATGGCTCCTCGCGCGACAGTTTGGCGCCGTGCATAAAGAACAGCAGGGCGATGGCGGCGGTGGTCAGGCCTTCAAAGAACGGGACGAACCCGCCGCGGGCCGGAAAGAACGAGGCCAGCAAAACGGTAACCACCAGGGTGAGCGTAAACGGATCAACAATACGGGTAAAAAGTTTCATTGTTACAATCCGGTTAAATGTAAAAAATCGATGTCGCTATTGTGCTTTTTTCCATTTGAGAAATAAAATTGATTTATTGCATCCATTCATGAATTAAACAGATGAATTACTCCTTACGTCAGCTTCGCATTTTCGTCACCGTCGCCCATGCCCGCAGCTTTAGCCGGGCAGGGGAGATGATTGGCCTGAGCCAGTCGGCGGTCAGCCACAGCGTGAAAGAGCTGGAGAAGCGGAGACGGGCGTGCGGCTGCTGGATCGCACCACGCGCGAAGTGGTGTTGACCGAAGCCGGGCAGCAGCTGGCCACTGCGGCTCGAACGGCTGCTGGATGAACTGAACAGCACGCTCAGAGACGTGGGCAGACTGGGCGAGCAGCTCAGCGGCACCGTGCGGGTGGCGGCCAGCCAGACGATCTCCGCGCACCTTATCCCGCAGTGTATCGCCGAGGGCAGCCATCGCTACCCGGACATTGATTTTGTGCTGCATGACAGGCCGCAGCAGTGGGTGCTGGAGAGCATCCGCCATGGGGAAGTGGATTTTGGCATCGTGATCGATCCCGGTGCAGGCGGTGGATTTGGAGTGCGAAGCGGTGCTGCATGAACCGTTTTTGCTGCTCTGCCGTCACCCCGATGATCCGCTGGCCAGCAGGTGCCGGAGGCCCAGTGGTCAATGCTGGCTGGTCGCGCCTGGTGTTGCAGGATTACGCGTCGGGCAGCCGGCCGCTGATCGACTGCGCGCTGATGCAGCAGGGCGCTGAAGGCGCAGGTGGTGCAGGAGATTGGTCATCCGGCGACGCTGTTTCCGATGGTGGAAGCGGGGATTGGCATCAGTATCTTCCCGGCGCTGGCGCTGCCGCTGCCGGAAGGGGGGCGGCTCCGGGTACGGCGGCTGGTGCCGGAGATCAATCGCGCGTTGATGCTGGTGCGGCGCAAGAACCGCTCGCTGACGCCAGCGGCGGAGGCCATCTGGCAGGTGGCGCGTCAGCAGGCGGCGCTGCTGACGCAGGATCGCGCGCTTAATCCGGCGTTTTAAACATAAACATCAAGTTGGTTGCTGTCGGTTGGGCGGTTGATACCATCCGCTTTCACTGTAGTAACCTCCTGTTTCTCCTGCTTCTGCTCCGCTTTCTCCTTTTCCTGCTTCTGCAACTGCTGGATTTGCGCCTGCAGCAGCTGAATCTGCGCGTTAATCGTCTCCTGCTTATCCTTTCTTTGCTTCTCGGTCAGGCTTTTGTCCTTCGCGATGTCTTTCAGTTCATCGTTCAGACTGGCGATTTGTTTGGTCAGGCTGGCGATTTTCGAGGCGCTATCGCTACTGCCGGATGCGCTTCCGGAGCCGGAAGTACTGCTGCTGCCAATATTGGTATTGGTCGAAATGGTGGTCATAACGTTCTCCTTGCAAATGTGCCCTTTCGTTATCGGAACGCAGCCGCTGCGGCTTGAGAGTAGAAAGTGTCAAATTTGCGAAAAGGTTTCGTCAGGAACGAGGGCGGAAGGGGATAGAGCGGGCACGGCCTCAGGCAGAGCGGGTTCTTCCTTCACAGCTGAAGCGGAAAAGCGCCCATTGGGCGCTCTTTCCTGAATCTGGTGGGTCGTGCAGGATATGCCTCGGCCCATCCGGGGCCTCGCCCTGCGGGTGATGCTGGCGTATCAGCCTGAATCGCTCCCGGCGATTCAGTCGAACCTGCAGCAGGTTCTCATCCTGCACGTTCAGCATCGGTGCACAGAAACGAAAAAAGCGCCTTTAGGGCGCTTTTTCCTGAAATTGGTGGGTCGTGCAGGATTCGAACCTGCGACCAATTGATTAAAAGTCAACTGCTCTACCAACTGAGCTAACGACCCGAAGTGGTGGGTGATGACGGGCTCGAACCGCCGACCCCCTCCGTGTAAAGGAGATGCTCTACCAACTGAGCTAATCACCCACTTCGGAACTGCTGCGATAAGGTGAGAATGGTGGGCGATGACGGGCTCGAACCGCCGACCCCCTCCGTGTAAAGGAGATGCTCTACCAACTGAGCTAATCACCCAATCTCAATTCTTATCTACACTGCGGGCCACCGCAGTAGAGTGGTGGGTGATGACGGGCTCGAACCGCCGACCCCCTCCGTGTAAAGGAGATGCTCTACCAACTGAGCTAATCACCCCCGCTGTGTGGAGTCGCATTATAGGGAGAGTTGAAAATGAGTCAACGCATTTTCTAAAGTTTTTATTCGTTCGTCCGTAAATTTAGCACGATCACGCAGCGCTAATTATCGCCAACTGGCGCTGGTTTTCTAAACAGAAAATCGCAAACTTCGGCCCGCGCCGCCAGCGGGATCAGACATTGAGGAATCGCCGCACAGTGATAGAATATTGCCCATCGTTTTTTCCCCAGGATTTGCCGATTGCCGGCATCTTTATAACGTAAGGCAATTTCATGAAAATCAAAACTCGCTTCGCGCCGAGCCCGACAGGCTATCTGCACGTCGGTGGTGCGCGTACCGCTCTCTACTCCTGGCTTTTTGCACGCCATAACCACGGAGGTGAGTTCGTGCTGCGTATTGAAGACACCGATCTGGAGCGCTCCACGCCGGAAGCAATCGAAGCCATTATGGATGGGATGAACTGGCTGAACCTGGAATGGGATGAAGGCCCGTATTTCCAGACCAAACGTTTTGACCGCTATAACGCCGTCATTGATGAGATGCTGGTAGCGGGCACGGCGTATAAATGCTATTGCTCGAAAGAGCGTCTGGATGCGCTGCGCGAAGAGCAGATGGCGAACGGTGAGAAGCCGCGTTATGACGGCCGCTGCCGCGACAGCCAGTGACAGCGAGCATGCTGCTGATGAGCCTTGCGTGGTGCGCTTCCGCTAACCCGCAGGAGGGCTCGGTGATCTTTGACGACCAGATCCGTGGCCCGATCGAATTCAGCAACCAGGAGCTGGACGATCTGATCATCCGCCGTACCGATGGTTCCCCAACCTACAACTTCTGCGTGGTGGTTGACGACTGGGATATGGAAATCACCCACGTTATCCGTGGTGAAGACCACATCAACAACACGCCGCGTCAGATCAACATCCTGAAAGCGCTGGGCGCGCCGGTGCCGGTCTATGCGCACGTCTCCATGATCAACGGCGATGACGGTAAAAAACTGTCCAAACGTCACGGCGCGGTGAGCGTCATGCAGTATCGCGACGACGGCTATCTGCCGGAAGCGCTGCTGAACTATCTGGTGCGTCTGGGCTGGTCCCACGGCGATCAGGAGATCTTCAGCCGCGAAGAGATGATCGAACTCTTCACCCTGGAGCTGCGGTCAGCAAATCCGCCAGCGCGTTCAACACCGACAAGCTGCTGTGGCTGAACCACCACTACATCAATACCATGCCGCCAGAATATGTGGCGACGTATCTGCAGTGGCACATTGAGCAGGCAAATATTGATACCCGCACGGGCCCTGAGCTGGCGGAGCTGGTGAAACTGCTGGGCGAGCGTTGCAAAACGCTGAAAGAGATGGCCGAAAGCTGCCGCTACTTCTATGAAGAGTTTGACGCGTTCGATGCGGACGCCGCGAAGAAACACCTGCGTCCGGTGGCGCGTCAGCCGCTGGAAGTGGTGCGCGACAAGCTGGCTGCCATCACCGACTGGACCGCGGAAAATGTGCATCACGCCATTCAGGCGACGGCGGACGAGCTGGAAGTCGGCATGGGTAAAGTCGGTATGCCGCTGCGCGTTGCGGTGACCGGTGCGGGTCAGTCTCCGGCGCTGGACGTGACGGTTCATGCCATCGGCAACAGCAGCCGCAGCGTGGCGCGCATCAACAAGGCGCTGGCCTTCATCGCTGAGCGTGAAGCACAGGCCTGATTGAGCTGAACAGCGGCCTGTCAGGCTGCTGTGATAAGGCAGGCAACAAAAAAGCCGGAAGCATCTCACTGCTTCCGGCTTTTCTATTCTTCCTGGATTCCTAACCGCTGTAATACGCCCCTGATCCCTTCCCGCAATAACAGCGCCGCCAGTTGTTCCTGTTCGGTGGCCGTCATTTGCTGGACAGAATTTATTAATAACGCAGGTAACGTATTTTGCTGAACGCCGTAATTCGCCGCCGGTTCGTTTGCATGGCGGGTGGACTGAATGAAGCTTTTGACACGCTCATCAATGTGGATTAATCGCGCCTTACCGCCCTGTACACCGGGCTTGGGCGTGGTCGTCCAGTTTTCACGCTTGATCCATTTATTCACCGTCTGCCGACTGTAGCCCGTTTCCAGCGCGAGCTCTTCGGGAGTGAGCCATTCCTTTTTCACGATGCTGTCCCTGTTAAATACATTAGCTCTACATATTACAACAAAACGTTACGGGGAAAAGTAATCAAGGCAGAAAATGCCTTTTGCTGTGCGACAAAAGGCAAAATCGGTTTACTGCGCTTCGCTGACCGCCGCCTGTGCCGGACGGAAGGCGAGGAAATAGGTCAGCCCGACAAAGCTCGCACCGCCCACACCATTGCCTAGAAATACCGCGACGACGTTAGGTGCAAATTCTGCTCCCAGCTCATGCTGCCGGCAAAAATGGCGGCAGGGATGATGAACATATTCGCCACCACGTGCTGGAAGCCGATGGCGACAAAAGCCATGACCGGGAACCACATGCCGAAGATTTTGCCGGCCATATCTTTACTGGCGAAGGCTAACCACACCGCCAGGCACACCAGCCAGTTGCAGCCGACGCCGGAAATGAAGGCGTGCAGGAAGTCGGCATCCACTTTGGCCTGCGCGATCGCCACGGTTTTCTTCAAGATAGGCGCCTTCGGTCATGCCCAGCAGATGGCCGAAGAACTATGCGACCGCAACGCTGCCGGCCAGGTTGGCCAGGGTGACCCAAAACCAGTTACGCAGCACGCTGAAGCCGCGAATGCGGCGGGCGAACCAGGCAATGGGCAGCGTCATCATGTTGCCAGTCAGCAGTTCGCCACCCGCCAGAACGGTCAGAATCAGTCCGACCGGGAATACCGCCGCACCGAGGAAGCCGGCAAACGAGCCCCATTCAGCAGGCAGCTGGTTAATAACGTGCAGATCGAGCAGGAAGCCGGTCGCGATAAACGCGCCAGCCATAAAGCCAAGAATCAATAAGGTGGAAACCGGCAGACGGCTTTTAGCCACGCCGGCCTGAATCGCCAGTTGCGCGATCTCTTTAGGTGTATGCAGCGACATAGTTCACTTTTCTTTTATTAAACAAGGAGGACGTGCTGGCCGGTTAGCGAGTGAATACCCTGGACGGCTAACCGGTTAATTAGCGCGCTAAGTTTTACACGCACCATTAACGAAAACAAGCCTGACGCTAACATCTTTAACCTAAAGTTAACCTCGGCGTGGCGCACCGTTGAGGCGGCGTTGAGATAACGGCTGAGGGCAGGGATGACGAGTACGCGCTGCGCTGAAAAAAAAGCCACGGCGACACAGGGTTGCCGCCTTTTTCAGCGATCGCACGCAGAACGAGAATTTGCCGTTGACACTCAAACAGCGGTCTCATATTATGCCGTCCGTCGAGGTAACTCGGCGGTTTTTTCGGTACGGGGCTATAGCTCAGCTGGGAGAGCGCTTGCATGGCATGCAAGAGGTCAGCGGTTCGATCCCGCTTAGCTCCACCAAACCGCTCCCAACGGTTTGCACTGAAAAAACGAATTCCAGATGTGGGGGTATAGCTCAGCTGGGAGAGCGCTTGCATGGCATGCAAGAGGTCAGCGGTTCGATCCCGCTTACCTCCACCAATTCTCTGTTCGTTCAGAACAAACGTATTCAAAACCCGATAATAATACTGCCCGTTTGCGCAGTGTGACGTTGTATTCGCCGACTGGCTGCGCGCAATGGCGCTGACCTGCAGCGCCTTTACGTGTTAAACCGTCACGGCCTGTGGCTGCAGCTGCAGCACGCGAAAACCGTGGGTGCCGTCGCGACCCAGTTGCTCCACCAGGCCGAACTCCCAGTCCAGATAGCCCTGCATCGCTTCTCGCGGATGTCGGTGCCTTCGTACGGGCGGCGGTAGCGGTCGATGCGCGGCGACGCCGCCAGATGGCTTTCGCCTTCCTCGGTGGGCAGGCCGGCGGCGACCCAGGCACCGGTGCCGCCATCGAGCAGGAACACCGGCTTGTCGCTCAGTGCGTGGACTTCCGCCACGGCGAAGCGCGCCAGCAGGCTGCTGCCGCAGGTGAGCACATAACGCTCGGCATTGCCCAGTTGCCGTGCCACTGCCTGCTTCAGCTGGCTGCGCAGGCACCCAGGCGGCGCCGGGGATGTGGCGCTTCGCGTAGTTGGCGCTGGCGGTGAAGTCGAGCACCCGGTTGCCCGGTTCGCGCAGCCAGTCGGCCAGGGTCTGCGGGCTGATGGTCTCGGCCTGCGGCTTGGGCGGCAGCGGTGCACTCCACGCGCCCTGTTCGCTGAAGTCGGCGGCAGTCAACCCGTCCAGTACCGCCACCTGCCAGCCCATCTGGGCCAGCCAGGAGGCGCTCATGTTGGCGCGTACGCCGTCGTCGTCCACCAGCACCAGACGCGCACCGCGCACGCTGGCGACATGGTCGGTTTCCTGCACCAGCTGGCCGCCGGGCGTGGAGCGGGAACCCGGCAGGTGGCCGGCTTCGTATTCTTCCGGCGTGCGCACGTCGAACAGGTAGGTGGTGGGCGCTCGGTTTCGCCCTGCCATTGGCGCAGGCCGGCCAGGTCGATACGCGCGACGTTTGCGCGGTCGGCCACGGCGCGGGCGCGCTGGCGCGGCGGATGCGCGGTTTCACTGGGCGGAAACCTCGGCGAAGCGCCGTGCCTGCCCGTGTTCCAGTCTGCTGGCCGGCCAGCGTCCAGCCGATGGTGCCGTTGCGCAGCGCCGACACCGGGTTGGGAATGCCGGCGTTGACCAGCGACTGGGTGCCGATGATGCTGCGGGTGCGCCCGGCGCAGTTGACGATGACGCCGGGTGCGCGGGTCCGGCGCCAGTTCGGCGACGCGCAGCACCAGTTCGGCGCCCGGCACGCTGATGCCGCCGGGGATGCTCATGGTCTGGTATTCGTCGAAGCGGCGGGCATCGAGCACCACCACGTCGGCCTGGGCGTCGAGCAGCGCCTGTACTTCCTCCGCGGCCAGCGATGGCGTGTGGCGCTCGGCCTCCACCAGTTCGCCGAACGCCTTGCTCGGCACGTTCACGTCCTTGAACAACTCGCCGCCGGCCGCGCGCCAGCCGGCGAGCCCGCCGTCGAGAATGGCCACGTTGCTGTAGCCCAGCGCCAGCGAGGCGTTGCGCGGCGATCTGCGCCAGGCCTTCGCCGTCGTCATAGAGGGTGACCGGCGTGTCGCGGCGCGGCACGCGGGCGTAGATCTCCAGCTCCAGCTTGGACAGCGGCACGTTGGCGGCGAACAGCGGGTGTTCCTGGGCGAACGGGTCCTCCTCGCGCACATCCAGCAATGCCAACTCCTGGCGAGCGCAGGGCGGTCAGCAGTTCCGCCGATATCCTGGACGAAACGACGGATAGAACCGGTTATGCAGGTCATGGTTGTTTTCGACAGGTCCCAGATATTGGGCAACTAGCGGTTGTTGTAGCCGGAGATGAAGGGTTTCTCTTCGCCTTCGGCACTGAAGACAGCACGCCGAACCGCGCCGATGTTGGCACCGTAGACGTGGATGCTGATGGACGGCCGGTCGGCGAAGGCGTTGCTGACCTGGTGGATGTCGCCGATGCGGGGTGACACTGCTTCCACTTCGCCGGGCTCCAAGCGATGCGGCTCGCCCTCGGGCTGTAAACCGTGCGGGCCATCGGTGGTGAAGGCGAACGGCTGCGAATACTCGGCGCCGCGCAGCATGCCGATCAGGCCCCAGACGCGGTGGTCGTGCACCGGCGTGCGTTGGCCCGGCCCCCAGACGAAGCTGACCACCGAAAAGCGTTGCCGCGAATCGGCGTGCAGCAGGTACTGCTGGTAACGCTGCGGGTCGGGGCTGGGTAAACGCCTCATCCAGCCAGTCATCGTGGCGAATCAGTTCAGCCAGCCAGCCGCTGCCCTGCCGCAAAAGGGTCGCTTCGTCCGGCTGGCTGTCGAGCAGGGTGGCCAGCCGGGCGACGAAGGTGCGCAGGCGATGGTGCTGATAATCACTCATGATTTGTCTCCGGGCGCGTGCTGGGCGATGCGGTTAGCGGCGGCGGACAGACTGAAGTCAAACGCCTGACTGACATCGACCTGCTTTGGCAACACCTGATAACGATGGAAAAAGTCGGCGGATTTCTGCAGCGTGGCAATCAGGTGCGTGTCAAACACCAGCGGGCGGATGCGCGCATCGTCAATCCAGCTGCGGGTAATGGCGGTGGGCATATTCAGGGTTTGGCTCAGCACGCCGGCGAATTCCTGCGGATGGTGTTGCGCCCAGATTTGCGCCTTCGCCAGTCGCGCCAGCAGGTCGGCAATCGCTGCCCGCTTGCCGGCGTCCTGCAACGCTTCATTGCGGGCCAGCGCGTAAGAGTAACCAGACATAATGCCTTTACCCCCGCCGTCCGGCACGCGCACCGTGCCGTCGATGGCGGTCGAGGTGGCAATATAGGGCTCCCACGGCGCCCAGGCCGCGACCGCACCGGACGTCAGCGCTGCGCGGCCATCCACCGGTCCAAGGAAGCGCAGCGTGACATCCTGCGGCGTCAGGCCAGCGCGCTCCAGCAAGCCAAGCAGCAGATAGTGTCCCCAGCCGCCGCGGTTGACCGCGATCTGCTTACCTTTTAAATCCTGCAGCCGGTGAATGCCGGCGTCGGGGCGGGTCAGCAGGGCAATGCTGTCCGGATTATTCTGCCAGGCACCCACGGCTTTCACCGGCGCGCCTGCCGCATAGACAAACAGAAACGGCAAATCACCGGTAAAGCCAACATCGAGCGCCCCGGCATTGAGCGCTTCCTGCACCGGCGCGCCGGAGTCAAAAGCGGTGAGCTTAAGATCGTAAGGCAGATTGTTCAGTTCGCCCGAAGCTTTCAGGGCGGCAAAACGATCGCCTTTCACATCGCCGAGGCGCAGCGTGACTTTATCGGCCGCCAGTAGCGGCTGGAGTGACGCGAGGGCCAGCGCAACACCGGCAAACAGAGCGGCGAGACGCATCAGGCGCTCCTTTTTTCAGTTGCGCTGAGCGCAGCCACTTTTTCACGCGTCAGCGGCAGCAGTTCACGGCCGTATTCCACCGCATCATTCAGCGGGTCAAATCCGCGGATCAGCACGCTATGAATGCCGAGGCGATAATAATCCAGCAGCGCCTCAGAAACCTGATCCGGCGTGCCGACCAGCGCGGTGGAGTTGTAGCCGCCCTGCACCAGTTTTGCCACGCCGGTCCACAACACTTTGTCGTGGCGTTCGCTCTCATGCGCCGCCGCCAGCAGACGCTGCGCACCGACACTCTGCGGCTTCGGCAAACCAAAGGTATAGCCGGTCTCCGCCAGCTGCTTCTCTGCGGTGGCGCGGATATGTTCGGCGCGCTCCCAGGCTTCTTTTTCGGTGTTACCCAGAATAGGCCGGAAGGAGATGTTAAACGCAATCTGGCGCCCCTGCGCGGCCGCCGCCGCACGCACATTACGTACCGTCTCGGCCGCGCCTTTTAACGGTTCGCCCCACAGCGCGAAGACATCGGCATGCCGCGCCGCCACGTCAATCGCCTCCGGTGACGATCCGCCGAAATAGATCGGCAGCTTATGTTGCAGCGGTTTGATGGCAGAGAAAGCCTGCTCAGCCTGGTAAAACCGGCCCTGATGATCGTAAGGCTGCGGCGATTCAAGGCTCTGTTTCAGCACGCTGAGAAATTCGTCGGTGCGCGCATAGCGTTCAGCCTTGCTGAGAAAATCACCGTCGCGGCGCTGTTCGCTGTCGCTGCCGCCGCTGATAATGTGCACGGCCAGGCGGCCGTCGGTGAGATGGTCGAGCGAAGCCAGCTTGCGGGCCGCCAGCGTGGGCGCGACAAACCCCGGACGGTGCGCCAGCAGGAATTTAATTTTCTGGGTATGCGCCGCTGCGTGAGCGGTGACCAGAAAGCCATCGGGTTGATCGGACCAGTAGCCGACAAGGATGCGGTCGAAACCGGCCGCTTCATGGGCGCGGGCAAAGCGGGCAATATAATCTTTATCGAACAACGTGCCGGATGCGGGAATGATTTCTGAGGCAAGCCGGTGGCCAATCATGCCAAGGAACTGAATGCTCATGCGATTCTCCTGAGGTGAGGTCAGAAGGAAAAGCTACGGGCGCAGACGGCAACAACGGAAATTCGATATTGTGCAAAGGGTTTGCGGGAAATGGTGAAGCAGGGCGTGACGCGGCGGCAGGCTGACTGGGGTGGGATATAACGCTTAGGTATATAAAAGAAGAGAAGGGCGAGCCGCAGCCCGCCCTGTAGATCAAAAGCCCAGCACCAGACCAGCGATGGCGGCGGAGAGCACGCTGACCAGCGTCGAGCCGTACACCAGCTTCAGGCCAAAGCGAGAAACCACGTTGCCCTGCTCTTCATTCAGACCTTTGATCGCGCCGGCGACAATGCCGATGGAGGAGAAGTTGGCGAAGGAGACCAGGAACACCGACAGGATGCCTTCCGCGCGGCGGCGAGAGCTGACCGGCGATTTTCTGCAGATCCATCATTGCCACGAATTCGTTAGAAACCAGCTTGGTTGCCATGATGCTGCCCACCTGCAGCGCTTCGTGCGCCGGCACCCCCATGACCCAGGCGAACGGGTAGAAGATGTAGCCGAGGATGCCCTGGAAGCAGATGCCGAAGATGGCCAGCAAACAGCGCGTTGAGGCCGGAGATCAGGGCGATAAAGCCGATCAGCATCGCCGCAACGATAATCGCCACTTTGAAGCCGGCCAGAATGTATTCACCCAGCATTTCGAAGAAGCTCTGACCTTCGTGCAGGTTTTGCCATCTGCAGGTTTTCTTCGCTCGCTTCAACGCGGTACGGGTTGATCAGCGACAGCACGATAAAGGTGCTGAACATGTTCAGTACCAGCGCCGCCACCACGTACTTTGGCGTCCAGCATGGTCATGTAGGCGCCGACGATGGACATGGACACCGTAGACATCGCGGTCGCCGCCATGGTGTACATGCGGTTGCTGTCCGACATTTTGCCGAGGATATCTTTATAGGCGATGAAGTTTTCGGACTGACCCAGAATCAGGGAGCTGACGGCGTTAAAGGACTCCAGCTTGCCCATGCCGTTCACTTTCGACAGCACGGTACCGATGGCGCGAATGATGAACGGCAGCACGCGGATGTGCTGCAGAATACCGATCAGCGCGGAAATGAAGACGATCGGGCACAGCACCTTCAGGAAGAAGAACGCCAGGCCTTCGTCGTTCATTTTACCGAAGACGAAGTTAGTCCCTTCGTTGTTAGCAAAACCGAGCAGTTTTTCAAACAGCTCGGCGAAGCCTTTTACGAAGCCAAGGCCTGCTTCGGAGTTCAGGAAGAACCAGGCCAGCAGAACTTCAATCACCAGCAGTTGAATAACATAGCGAATGCGGATGCTTTTACGATCGTGGCTGACGAGCAAGGCCAGCACCGCCACCACCACTATCGCCAACGCAAAGTGCGCAATATGGGACATATTTGCTCCAAATTTGAGGCAGGTTGAATTTCTCGTGCACATTCTATGTAACAAGCGGAACGTTTAGAAAACGAGACTCAATTGCACACTATGGAAGTATTCGGTGTCGCGGGGAGGTCTCAAGATTAGTGTCATGCTCACAACCTGTTTACAAATCGATCACAAGACGAATGATCCACAATAGGAGATTGTCTGTTATTGTGACCCGGGAGTATTGCAGCTGAAACCTGTCGTGCACGTAATTTTTAGCAAGCGCTAACTTTACCTTGCGGTATAGCAATGGCTATACTTTATAGCAACATCTATCAATGCGATAACTATAACCAAATTTCACTTGACCTTGATAATTCCCCTTAAGCTAGGATGGGTCAGAGCAAGGCGTAATTTCAGTACAGGGTTCAAAATATGACAGAAAGTCGCACCGCCGAGCGCGCCGCTCGCGGAGCCAGAAAGATCAAGCTCGCGCTGATGGGGCCCGCCTTCATCGCCGCTATTGGCTATATCGATCCCGGTAACTTTGCCACCAACATCCAGGCCGGGGCCGCGTTCGGCTACAAGCTGCTGTGGGTGGTGGTTTGGGCCAACGTGATGGCGATGCTGATCCAGCTGCTGTCCGCCAAGCTGGGTATCGCCACCGGTAAAAACCTGGCCGAGCATATTCGCGATCGCTTTCCGCGTCCGGCGGTGTGGTTCTACTGGGTACAGGCGGAGATCATCGCCATGGCGACCGATCTGGCTGAATTTATCGGCGCTGCGATCGGCTTCAAGCTGCTGCTCGGCGTTTCGCTGTTGCAGGGCGCGGTGCTGACCGGTATCGCCACCTTCCTGATTCTGATGCTGCAAAAGCGCGGGCAAAAACCGCTGGAGCTGGTGATTGGCGGGCTGCTGCTGTTTGTCGCCGCCGCTTATATCGTCGAGCTGGTCTTCTCGCAGCCGCAGCTCGCGCCGCTGCTGAAGGGCATGGCGCTGCCCGAGCCTGCCAACGGCGGATGCGGTATTCCTGGCCGCCGGGGTGCTGGGCGCCACCATCATGCCGCACGTGATTTACCTGCACTCGTCGCTGACGCAGTCCATCGGTGCATCAGGGCACGCAAGGCAGGAGCGCTACTCCGCCACCAAAGTGGACGTGGCCATGGCCATGACCATTGCCGGTTTCGTTAACCTGGCGATGATGGCCACCGCAGCGGCCGCGTTTCATTTCAGCGGCCACACCGGCATCGCCGATCTCGACCAGGCTTATCTGACGCTGCAACCGCTGCTGGGCCATGCTGCGGCCACCGTGTTCGGCCTGAGCCTGGTGGCGGCTGGTCTCTCTTCTACCGTGGTGGGCACGCTGGCGGGGCAGGTGGTGATGCAGGGGTTTGTCCGCTTCCATATTCCGCTGTGGGTGCGCCGCACCGTTACCATGCTGCCGTCGTTTATCGTGATCATGGCTGGGGGCTGGGATCCGACGCGCATTCTGGTGATGAGCCAGGTGCTGCTGAGCTTCGGCATTGCGCTGGCGCTGGTGCCGCTGCTGGCTTTCACCGGCAATCGGGCGCTGATGGGGGAGATGGTCAACGCGCGCTGGTGCAAAACCTGCCGGGTGGGCTGATTGTGGTGCTGGTGGTGGCATTGAATGGCTATCTGCTGATCGGCGAAGCGCTCGGCTGGTAAGCAAATGACTGAATAAAAAAAGGCCCGGCCGTTTGGCGTGCTGCGGGCCGGGATTTTTTAATCGCGGTGATGATGGTCGTGGCGGTCGTGGCGGTCGTGTCGGTGATCATAGGTGACGCCAGTGTTTTCGCCGACGGTCGACGCTCGTGCCAGCGGCGCTCACGTTCACGCTCCCAGGCTCGATGGCGTTTCCACTCTTCGTGACGCCACCAGCGATGGATCGCCGGTACTGATAGCGGGATGGCGTGCCACCAGTGCGCGGTTCACGCCAGCGACCGCCGTCCCAGTAGTAGCCGCGACGATCGCGATCGCCAAGTTGCAGCATTGAAACGCCACGGCAACAGAGTGATGGTGAGCCGCTACTGGCGTGAGCCTGCTGTGCAGCGGCGCAGAGGGGATAACGTTGCCAGCAAAGACGGCAACCAAGATTGCAGAGGTTTAAACATGACTTTCTCCTCATCGATAGCATCGAGGCTACCGTGGCGCTATTTGTGCTGCCATTATCGGCACGGCAGGACACGCCGCGTGGGTTGAGATTTGAGCCTCTGAACCAACAGTGCGCAGCGAAAGGTTGCGCAGCGTTTTCTGCTAAGGACAGCGCCCGGAAAAGTCCGGGCGGGTAAACGGTTACACCAGAATTTGCTCGATGGCGGAACAAGCTCTTCCGCAGTGAAATGACGGTTGGCCAGCATGCCTACCGCATCTTCAATCTGCGCTTTCTTGCTGGCACCAATCAGCACCGACGTGATGCGATCGCCGCGCAGCACCCAGGCCAGCGCCATTTGCGACAGCTTTTGCCCGCGTTGCCGCGCCAGCGCATCGAGGCGGCGCACCTTGTCCAGCTTCTCTGGCGGTGAGCTGGCTTCGGGTTGCAGAAAGCGGCTGCCGCTGGCGGCGCGGGAATCTTGCGGGATGCCGTGCAGATAGCGGTCGGTCAGCAGGCCGCCCGCCAGCGGCGAGAAGGCAATCCAGCCGACGCCATTTTCCTGCAGCAACGTCCAGCAGTCCCGCTTCCGGCGTGCGTTCCAACATCGAATATTTCGGCTGGTGGATCAGGCACGGCGTGCCGAGCCGCTGCAGAATGTCGAACGCCTGCCGCGCGCGTTCGGCCGGGTAGTTAGACAGGCCGACATACAGCGCTTTACCCTGGCGCACCAGCTGATCCAGCGCCGCGCATGGTCTCTTCCAGCGGCGTTTCCGGATCCGGCCGGTGGTGATAAAAGATATCCACATACTCCAGCCCCATGCGCTTCAGGCTTTGATCGAGGCTGGCCATCAGATACTTTTGCGGGAGCCCCAGTCGCCGTACGGGCCGTCCCACATGGTGTAACCGGCTTTGGTGGAGATGATCAGCTCGTCGCGCCAGGCCGTGAAAATCGTCGTGCAGTATGCGGCCAAAGTTCTCCTCGGCGGAGCCGGGCGGCGGCCCGTAGTTGTTGGCCAGATCGAAATGGGTAATACCGCGATCGAACGCGTGACGCATCAGCGCGCGGCTGTTGTCGTACGCGCGTGGTGTCGCCAAAGTTGTGCCACAGCCCGAGCGAAATGGCCGGCAGCTTCAGCCCGCTGCGGCCGCAGCGGCGATACTCCATCTGGTTATAACGTTCGGCGTGGGGAAAAGTACTCATGCAGCGTTCCTGTCTCAGGTGGGAGAAAGTGGCATCAGCATAGCAGTGTATGCGTTTACACTGCGCCGTAACGCGGCAAAGATCGCAACTTACAGAATTTTCTGTCGTCGTAACGAATGCTTGCCATGCATGACAGCGCGATGATGGTGAAAATCTCGCCAGTTCAGCCACATCGCTAATACTCCTGATCATTCCCACTCACAGGAGCGGTCGATGAACACTCTTAACGTTGGCGACTATTTACTGCATCGTTTGCACCAGGCTGCGGTATCCGCCACCTGTTCGGCGTGCCCGGCGACTATAACCTGCAATTTCTCGATCAGCGTGATTGACCATCCCGGCATTACACTGGGTGGGCTGCGCAAATGAACTTAATGCCGCCTATGCCGCCGATGGTTATGGGCGCTGCAACGGCGCGGCCGCGCTGCTGACCACCTTTGGCGTGGGTGAACTGAGTGCGATTAACGGCGTCGCCGGCAGCTACGCCGAATATGTGCCGGTGATTCACATCGTCGGCGCTCCCGCCAGCCACGCCCAGCAGCGGGGCGACTGCGTGCATCATTCGCTCGGCGACGGCGATTTCGGCCATTTTCTGCGCATGGCCCAGGAAGTCAGTGCTGCCAGCGCGGTGCTGAGCGCCGACAACGCCGTGGCTGAAATTGATCGGGTCATCGCTGGCGCGCTGACAGCAGCACCGTCCGGGCTATCTGCTGCTGGCGGTGGATGTCGCCGCCTGCCACGGTAACGTTGCCGTCAGCCAGCACTCAAAATTTCCCCGGCCCCGGCTGAAAACCGCGAGTGTGGCTGCAGGCGTTTGCCGCAGCGGCGGAACGCCTGCTGGCACCGGCGCAGCTGCGTGGCGCTGCTGGCCGATTTTCTCGCTGCCCGCCGTTTTGGTGTTCATAAAATGCTGCAGGCACCGCTGGCTGAGCTGCGTGCGCTGCGCGCCATTCCGGCTGCCACGCTACTGATGGGCAAGGGCGTGCTGGATGAGCAGCAACCGGGCTTTGTTGGCACCTACGCCGCCAGCGGCCAGCCCGGCGAAACCGTGCGCGAGGCGATTGAAGACACCGATGTCACCCTGTGCGTCGGCGTGCGTTTTACCGACACCCTGACCGCCGGGTTTACCCAGCAGCTGTCGGCGCAGCGGGTGATTGATCTGCAGCCGTTTCATGCCAGCGTCGCCGGAGAAACCTTTGCACCGCT
Organism: Enterobacterales bacterium; assembly: GCA_039593615.1. Classification (GTDB taxonomy): domain Bacteria; phylum Pseudomonadota; class Gammaproteobacteria; order Enterobacterales; family Enterobacteriaceae; genus Enterobacter. Next base: position 255,686 of record JBCNOY010000027.1, read on the forward strand.
GAGCATGGCGCAGGCGCTGGCGGCGCTGCTGCCGGTTTATCAGCGCCACTGCGCGCACTGGGCTACGGGCGTGGCCGACATGCCGGACGATGCACCGCCCGCTGCTGCTGCCGTAATCAGTCAGCAGGCTTTCTGGCAGGCGATGCAGCGTTTCCTGCAGCCCGGTGATATTATCCTTGCCGATCAGGGCACGGCGGCGTTTGGCGCTGCCGCGCTGCGTTTACCGCATGATGCGCAGCTGCTGGTACAACCTTTATGGGGTTCCATTGGCTATACTTTACCCGCCACCTTTGGTGCCCAGACGGCGCAGCCCGACCGGCGCGTCATTCTGATCATCGGCGATGGAGCGGCGCAGCTGACCATTCAGGAACTGGGATCGATCCAGCGCGACGGCTTAAGCCCGATCATTTTTCTGCTGAATAATGAGGGATACACTGTCGAACGCGCGATCCATGGAGCGGAACAGCGCTACAACGACATCGCGCAGTGGAACTGGATCGCGCTGCCGCAGGCGATGAGCCTGAATTGTGCGGCTCAGAGCTGGCGCATCAGTGAAACGGCGCAGCTCGACGCCGTGATGGCGCTGCTCAGCCAGGCGCGTTACCTGTCACTGATTGAAGTGGTGATGGAGAAACAGGATTTGCCGCCGCTGCTGCGCACCGTCACGGCGGCGCTGCACCAGCGAAATAGCCACAAAGTTTAGGACAGTTGCCTCTGTACAGTTGGGCTGGCGACAGTCAGGCTGTGCGTCGCACTGAATGACCAACGCTCATCGTGCAAGGTGAGCGTTGTTGTTTTATTGGCAGGCTTTTATAGTGTCCTGCACTTGTTTATGACCCAAGCGGAGCAGTAGAAGAATGACAAAGTATGCTTTGGTAGGTGATGTGGGCGGCACGAACGCGCGCCTCGCATTATGCGATGTAAGTAGCGGTGAAATTTCCCGGGCGAAAACCTATTCTCAGGGCTGGATTATCCAAGCCTTGAGGCCGTTGTCCGCGTCTATCTGGACGAGCATCAGGTTAGCGTCGAAGACGGCTGCATCGCCATTGCCTGTCCGATAACCGGCGACTGGGTGGCGATGACCAACCATACCTGGGCATTCTCCATCGCCGAGATGAAAAAAAACCTCGGCTTTGCGCATCTGGAAATCATCAATGATTTTACCGCGGTGTCCATGGCGATCCCGATGCTGACGGCGCAGCATCTGATCCAGTTCGGCGGCGCTGAACCGGTCGAAGGTAAGCCGATTGCGGTTTACGGTGCTGGTACCGGTCTGGGCGTTTCGCATCTGGTGCATGTTGCTCAGCGCTGGGTGAGCCTGCCGGGTGAAGGCGGTCACGTTGACTTTGCGCCAAACAGCGAAGAAGAGGGCGATTATCCTCGAAGAACTGCGCGCGGAGATCGGCCACGTCTCCGCCGAGCGCGTGCTGTCGGGTCCGGGGCTGGTGAACCTGTACCGGGCGATTGTGAAATCGGACGGTCGTCTGCCGGAAAACCTGCAGCCGAAAGACGTCACCGAACGGGCGCTGGCGGACAGCTGCATTGACTGCCGCCGTGCCCTGTCGCTGTTCTGCGTCATTATGGGACGTTTTGGCGGCAACCTGGCGCTGACGCTGGGCACCTTCGGGGGCGTCTATATTGCGGGCGGCATCGTGCCGCGCTTCCTCGACTTCTTTAAAGCCTCCGGCTTCCGCGGCGGCGTTTGAAGATAAAGGGCGCTTCAGAACCTACGTGCAGGACATTCCGGTTTATCTGATTGTGCACGATAACCCAGGCCTGCTGGGCTCGGGTGCCCATCTGCGTCAGGCGCTGGGTCGCGTGCTGTAATCTGACGGGCGAACGGCTTCCCGTGCCGTTCGCCTTCAAAGGTGCATCAGCTGGCGAAACTCTTTCACCTTGCTGCGGCTCACCGGCACCTGAAAATCCAGATCGCTCAGCCTCACGCATATAGGTGTTGTTAAACCACGGTTCGATCTCGCGGATCTTGTTCAGATTCACGCAGTACGAGCGGTGGCAGCGGAAGAAGATGCGACTCAGGCAGCTTGCTGCAAAACTCGGTGATGTTCATCGCCATCACGTACGCTTCCCGCCGCGTATAGACAAACGTCATCTTTTCATGGGCTTCGGCGTAGTAGATATCGTTGACCGGCGTCACGATGATGCGCTCATCTTTGACCAGATTCATGGTGTCGTTTGCGGCGCGCTGGCTGCCGGATTGTGCTGCTGCGCCTGCTGCTGCTGTGCGCTGGCCTCCAGCTTTTGCAGCATGCTGACGATGCGCGACTCCTGATAAGGCTTGAGGATGTAGTCAAACGCCTCCAGCTCGAAGGCCTCTACCGCGTGCTCTTTCCAGGCGGTGATGAACACAATAAACGGCTTATGGGCAAACTGGTTGATGTTTTGCGCCAGCAATACGCCATCCAGCGACGGAATGTTGATATCCAGGAAAATGGCGTCGACCCGGTTATGCTGCAGAAATTTCAGCACGTCCAGGCCATCATCAAAGGTGCCCACGATCTCCATCTGGCTGTGGCTGTTTGATCAGCCAGCTTAGCTCCTGCTGCGCCAGGAATTCATCTTCTACGATGATGACTTTCATGGGTTACTCCACCTGGGCTAACGGTGTGGGTGAGCGGACCGGACAGCCGCTGACCACTTTTGCTGAGGGTAAAGGCGATTTCGGTGCCCGGCTCAAGACGGGTGAATGGTTAAGCCCGTCGCCGTACAGCAGCTTCACCCGGTGATGCACGTTCAGCAGGCCAATTTTGTTGCCCGGCATTTCGTTGCGCGCCACCCGGCTGACCACCTCTTCGCTGATGCCGTGGCCGGTATCGCGCACCGCAATGCGCACGCGGTTGCCGCTTTCGGTGACGCTGATCGTGACCACGCCTTTGCCTTTACAGGGCTGAATGCCGTGCACAATGGCGTTCTCCACCAGCGGCTGGATCAGCAGGCTCGGGATCAGCGAACAGTTGAGCCTCTTCATCAATGTCGTAAATCACCGTCAGCTTGTCGCCAAAGCGCGCCTGTTCAATGGCGATGTAATCTTTGATCTGATACAGCTCTTTTTTGATGTCGATCTGCTCATCGTCTTTCAGCTCCATGTTGTAGCGCAGATAGCGCGACAGGTTAAAAATCAGCTGGCGCGCGGTGTCCGGATTCAGGCGAATGGAGGAGGAGATGGCGTTCAGCGCGTTAAACAGGAAGTGCGGGTTGATTTTGCTCTGCAGCGCGCGCAGTTCTGCCTTATTCGCCATCTCGCGCAGCTGCTCGGCGCGGGAGACTTCCAGCTGCGTGGAGATGATTTGCGACAGCCCGACCGCCATCTCCTGCAGCGAGGAGGTGATCTGATGCGCGTGGCAGTAGTAGATTTTCAGCGTGCCGGTCACTACGCCTTTTTCCCACAGCGGGATCACCAGCATCGAGTGGATTTCCGGCGTGCGGTGGGCTTCATCATTGTTTTTAATGATGATTTTACCGTTGGCGATCGCCTGCGCGGTGGTCGGACTGATGCCGTCGTCGCCGTTGTGGTAGTTCTGCTCGCCCTACGCCAACGTAGGCCAGCACCTGGTCGGTGTTGGTGATCGCGACCGCATCGGCGTGGATGTCGCTGGCGGATGATATCGCAGACTTTGCGCAGCGAGTCCGCTGTTAACGTGGCGAAAAAGCGGCAGCGTTTTGTTGGCGATATCCAGCGCCAGCTTGGCCTGACGCGCGGCGATCGCCTCTTTTTCCCCTTCGACGCTCTGCACCAGCAGCACGATCAAACCGATGCACAACGCTGCCGAGGATCATCGGCAGCGCGATTTTCGACACGATGTCCAACCCCAGCTCGGTCGGGCCCACAGCACGATCAGCAGCATGGTGAGGGATTCGCACAGCATGCCGCCGACGATGCCGGCGCGCCAGCGCTGCTCTTTTTTCACCTTGAGGTTGATGTAGCCGGCGCTGATCCCGGCGATAATGCTGGTGATAAGACAGGGCACCGCCGTGATGCCGCCGATATCAATCAGGTAGCGGTGGACCCCGGCAATCACGCCGGTTGCAATGCCCACCCACGGGCCGAACAGAATGCCGCCGGCCATGACGGCGATAACGCGCACGTTGACCAGCGAGCCCTCGACGTGGATGCCGGACCAGGTGCTGAACAGGGCGAACAGCGAGAAGATGGCGGTAACGGCCAGGCGGCTCTTTTCGCCGATTGAGTGTTCATCTTTTTGCAGCAGCTCGCGAAACAGGCGGATGCGGGTCAGGAAGAACAGGCAGATCAGCATCAATGCCGCGCGGTCAAACACCGCCAGCAGCATGTCGAAATGGGAAGGCACGGTGTTCTCCGGAGCAGGCAAGGTTGCGGACATGATAAAAAATGTGATCGCGATCCGCCAGCGTCCCGGCAAGCTGCAGACGTTTCTCATAGCCTGGATCAATTTTTAAGGTGCGTGCTGCTGGTGCGCATCAATGCGCAACCTGCAAGACCGCGGATGCACTGCATGGTCACCATTTATGGCGACCAGATATGAAGGTGCGCACTGCCGGTGCGCATCAATGCGCACCCTACAGGACCGCGGATGCACTGCAGGGTCGCCATTTATGGCGGCCAGATACGAAGATGCGCACCCAGCAAGACCGCAGATGCACCGTAGGGGCGCCATTTATGGCGACCAGATCCGCCCATAAAACCCGTCCCTGAAGGGAAGCAAGGCAGATTATCCGCTATGAAACCTGAAAAGAGGAAATCCTGAGTGCTAAAAAGAGGATTGCTCAAAGCGTGCAGCGTTCACTGGTTGTCACGGATGCGGTTTGCTATGTTGCCGTAAGCACAACAGCGGAGCGTGGCCATGCAATTACTCACCCCTCGTTTGTCCCTCAGCCGGTTACAGCCGGAAGACTGGCAGATTTTCAAAGCGGTCCATGAAGATGCCGCGACCATGACCTGGGTGAGCGAGATCCCCGATGAAAACGACATCCGCCAGCGCTTTAACGAGCGGCTGGCACCGTGGCAACCGAGCAGTTTTCACATGCTGTGCCTGGTGGCGCGCCTGCGCGACAGCGGTGAAGCGATTGGCCTGTTTGGCTGCAGCGCCGAGTGGCATCCGTATCGTCAGGCCGAAGTGGGTTACATGCTGCGCCACGCCTGTACCGGTCAGGGCTACGGCAGCGAAGCGTTGCAGGCATTGTGCACATTCCTGCTGCAGGCCGACTTCCACAAACTCAAAGCGCTGGTGATTGAGGGCAACTGGCCGTCGCGGCGCATTCTGGAAAAGAACGGTTTCGCGCTGGAAGGTACGCTACGCGATAACTACCGGCTCAACGGCCAGTGGGTAAACGATTGGGTGTTTGGGCGCTTAAACGAAGCAGGCTAAGAAAATTTGCCGTTCCCCCCTCGACAATATTGTTATCAGCGCGTTATGTTCTTGTTTCGGTCACCGCAGTGGCCAGCGTCGCTCGGACGGTTCCGGGCGCTTACGTTAATCCAGAGGACAGCATGGCTGATAACAGCCCAGCGCGCCGTTTCGCGCGCATCGACCGCCTGCCCCCCTACGTTTTCAACATCACCGCCGAACTGAAGATGGCCGCTCGCCGCCGTGGCGAGGACATCATCGACCTGAGCATGGGCAACCCCGACGGCGCGACGCCGCCGCACATCGTCGAGAAGCTCTGCACGGTCGCCCAGCGCGAAGACACCCACGGCTACTCCACCTCCCGTGGCATTCCGCGCCTGCGCCGCGCCATCTCGCGCTGGTACCGCGACCGCTACGAGGTGGAGATCGACCCGGAATCCGAAGCCATCGTCACCATCGGCTCGAAGGAAGGCCTGGCGCACCTGATGCTGGCGACCCTCGACCACGGCGACACCATGCTGGTGCCCAACCCCAGCTACCCGATCCACATCTACGGCGCGGTGATCGCCGGCGCGCAGGTGCGCTCGGTGCCGCTGGTGGCGGGCGTCGATTTCTTCAACGAGCTGGAGCGGGCGATCCGCGAATCGCTTCCCGAAGCCGAAGATGATGATCCTCGGCTTCCCGTCCAACCCGACCGCGCAGTGCGTGGAGCTGGACTTCTTCGAGCGCGTGGTGGCGCTGGCCAAGCAGTACGACGTGCTGGTGGTGCACGACCTGGCCTACGCCGACATCGTCTACGACGGCTGGAAAGCGCCGTCGATCATGCAGGTGCCGGGTGCGAAGGATATCGCGGTGGAGTTCTTCACCCTGTCGAAGAGCTACAACATGGCCGGCTGGCGCATCGGCTTCATGGTCGGCAACCCCGAGCTGGTCCTCGGCCCTGGCGCGCATCAAGAGCTATCACGACTACGGCACCTTCACCCCGCTGCAGGTGGCGGCCATCGCCGCGCTGGAAGGCGACCAGCAGTGCGTGCGCGATATCGCCGAGCAGTACCCAGCGCCGCCGCGACGTGCTGGTGAAAGGGCTGCACGAGGCCGGCTGGATGGTGGAGAACCCGAAGGCGTCGATGTACGTCTGGGCGAAGATCCCCGAGCCCTACGCGCACCTGGGCTCGCTGGAGTTCGCCAAGAAGCTGCTGCAGGACGCCAAGGTCTCCGTCTCGCCGGGCATCGGCTTCGGCGACTACGGCGATGACCATGTGCGCTTCGCCCTGATCGAGAACCGCGACCGCCTGCGCCAGGCGGTGCGCGGGATCAAGGCGATGTTCCGCGCCGACGGGCTGTTGCCGGGAACGGTAAAAGCGGTGGAAGAAGCAGAGTAACTACAAATCGGGGCGACTGAGCGGTCGCCCCGGCTGGCGTCTTTACAGCATCAGCACGAAGGTGCCGACCCAAAGTAAGACGAAGAAAGAGATTCCCATCAAGGCGTATTTCACAAAACAACTCCTCTGAGCGGTTACAATGATGGCGATCCCAAACCAGCGTAACCCGAACAGAATAAGAGAAAGGTGGAGTTCATCATCGCTACACGCTTTCTACTCAGGTCGCTTCGGGCTGCCCCGAAACAGGATCGAGCGCTAATTTACGCGGAATCGATCCGAAAATAAATAGGTCACTTCTGAGAAGTTGCTCACATTTTCATCGGGTCTCAATCTGCGGAATCGCCGACATGCCGACACGTAATTGCGCCAGATCGCTTTGATGCGGATCCAGCACAATTTTCACCGGCAAACGCTGAACCACTTTAGTGTAGTTGCCGGTGGCGTTATCGGGGGCAATCGCGGAAAACGTGGCGCCGGTAGCGGGCGCGATACTGTCAACGTGACCGGTGAAGGTCTTGCCTGGCAATGCATCAATCTTCACCACCACTCTCTGGCCCGGGCGCACATCCGCCAGCTGCGTCTCCAGATAATTGGCGGTGATGTAAGTCTGCTGTAGCGGCACCACGGCCAGCAGACGCGTACCCGCGCTGACCCAGGCTCCCACGCGCACCGAACGCTGACCCACCATGCCATCCACCGGCGCAATAATACGTGTATAAGAGAGATTCAGCCCGGCCTGGTCGACGCTGGCCTGCGCCGCCGCGACATCAGCCTCCGCCTGACGCAGCGCGGCCTCAAGCACCTTCACCTGCTGTTGGGCCGCCGCCAGCGCTGCTGCGCTCTGGCGCACCGTGGCGGCGGCGGAACGCTGGGTTGAGCTGGCTTTCTGCTGATCGTCAGCGGCTATGGTGCCGCTCTTGTACAGCTGGTTGTAGCGCGCCGCGCTCTGTCCGGCATACTGTGCCGATGCCTGACTGGCGGCCAGCGTGGCGCGGGCCTCGGCAATGGTGGACTGCTGCTGGTCGAGCTGCGCCTGCGCGCTCAGCCGCTTGGCGTCGCTGACCTGCAGATTCGCCCGCGCGGTCTCCAGCGCCACGCGATAGTCGCGGTCATCGAGCGTCGCCAGCACGTCGCCAGCCCGCACGCGCTGATTATCCTGCACGTTGACATGGGCGATATAGCCGGACACCTTTGGAGCCACCAGCGTGTAATCGGCATTCACCCAGGCATCATCAGTGCGATGGTCGTTACCGGTCATGGCTGACCACAGCCAGAACGCCATCGCCAGCAAAACCAGCAGCAGGGCGCTCAGCAGGATTGTTCGTTTCATAGCAAAAGCGTGCATAACAGTTATTCCGGAGTGTTGGTAACAGGTTGAATCAGGGTTTGCGGTGGCCAGACGCGTTTCGCCAGGCACAGCGTCAGCACTAACAGCCCGACAGCGAAGGCGATCAGCATCAGATACGCATCGCTCAGGCTCAGTACCATCGCCTGATGCTTCAGCAGGGTGGCGAAGCCGCTGAGATTGGCCGCGCTGCTGGCGCTGCCGTCGGCCAACAGTGGCAGGCTGCTGCTGGCCTGCTGGCTATCCGCTGCGGTCATTAGCCAGCTGCGACTGGCAGCCTGATCGACCAGCACGCTGGAGTGAAACTGCTCGCGATGGCTGATAAACCACTCCACCAGCGTGCTGGCGGCGATGCTGGCAAAGCCGCGAACGGTATTGAACATGGCGGAGGCGAACGGTCCTTCCGGCGGCGCGACCACGCTGGTGGCGCTCATCAGCACCGGCAGAATCACCATCGGCTGACCAAACGCCTGCAAGATTTGCATCAGCCAGAAGTTCTGCCGCGCCCAGTCGGTGGTGATCTGCATGCCCAGCAGGCAGGCGGTCGCCAGCAGCAGCACACCGGCGCTCAGCACCCAGCGGCAGTCAATCCAGCGGATATTCAGCAGGCTGGCGACCAGCGGTGCAATCAGCAACTGCGGCAGGCCGATGGTCAACGCCAGCGGCGCGAACTGCAGCGTGCGAAACCCCTCCACCTGACCAAAATAGGCCGACGGCAGCGCCGAACCGGACAGCGCCAGAATCAGTACACCCGCCAGCGCCAGCAAACCGTGCGACAAATTACGCCGGCGCAGCATCTGCAACTTAAACAGCGGCAGCGGGTGAAACCATTCATTAATAAAGAACACAATCAGCAACGCCAGCGCGCTGAATAATAGGGCGACAAACAGCGGCGAGCTGAGCCAGTCGAGACGCTCACCCTGCGTCAGCGCCAGAATCAGCAGCGCCATGCCCGAGCAGCCGCTCAGCATGCCGAACAGGTCAATCTGTTTAAATCGCTCAGTGCGCAGCGGATCCTGCGGCAGGCCCCAGCCGATCAGCAGCATGGCGATCAGCATGGCCGGCACCACCTGCCAGAACACAAACATCCAGCTGACGTCATCGGTCCAGAACGCCGCCAGCGACGCCGCCAGATTCGGGCCAAACGTGGCGGTGAGGGCGTAAGCACTCAGCCCATAAAGTTTGATCGGCGGTGGCAGAAAGCGCAGCGCCACCGTCATCAGCAGCGGCGGCAGGGCGCCGCCAAACAGTCCCTGCACCACGCGCAGCGCAATAAACAGCGGAGCCGTGGGCATAAAGGGCAGCAGAACACCGCACACCATGAAACCGGCCGACACCGCCAGCGCGAAGCGGCGCAGCGAAAAGGTGACGGCGAACCACGGTGCAATCATCATCGCGGCGACTTCCGCTGCCTGATAGGCCGAGATAATCCAGCTGCCGTCATCGTAGCTAATGCCGACTGCGGCACGGATATCGGCCAGCGCGATGTCGGTAACGCGATCGTTTAATCCGGAGGTCAGCGCGGCGATCAGCACCCCCACCAGCCCCAGCGCGAGGCGCAGGGTAAAAGGATGCGGTGCCGGTGCCGCGACGGGCTGGGCATTCATAGCAGGTGTCTCGTTATTAGTTGATGCAGTGTATTGCGATGTGATACAGCTCGCATCTTACATTTCGATATGGTGTATTGCAATGTGATACAGGGTGTAAAAGTGCGATCGTTCGCGCTAAAGTAGGGCAGGCCAAAAAGGAACGTATCATGGTAGAACCTCCCTCAAGCCGTGAGGATGAAAAAGCGGGTGGCATTCAGGTCATTGCGCGTGCGGCAAAAATTTTAAATGCGCTCGGTGAGCATCCGGGCGGCATGAGTCTGGGTGAAATTGCGCAGGTGGTCGATCTGCCGCGCTCGACGGTGCAGCGCATCGTGGCGGCGCTGGATAGCGCGCAGCTGGTGCGCAGCGGCGGGGCAGGCGGGCTGCGCCTCGGTCCGGCGTTGCTGAAGCTGATCTCCAGCGTGCACAGTGACGTGGTGGAAATTGTCCGGCCGTTCCTCGAACAACTCTCGGCGGAAATCAATGAAACGGTGTCGCTGGCGCGGGCCAGCGGGACGCAGCTGGCGATTGTCCATTACGTGGTGGCCACGCGTGAGCTGCGCGTGGTGCCCCACATCGGCCTGAATCTGCCGCTCTACAGTACGTCCGGTGGCCGGGCGCTGCTGGCGCTGGAGAGCGACGAAGATGTGCGGGTGATGGTCGGCGAAGCCTATGCGGAACTGACGGAAATGACGGTAAAAACGCTGCCGCAGTTGCTGACGCTGATTGCGGAGGTGCGCGCCAGCGGACTGGCTATCGATCGCGGCGAAACGCTGGAGGGCATTTCCACCATGGCGGTCGCGATTGATACGCTGTTCGGGCGCTTCTCAATCTCACTGCTGGTGCCGACGGCACGTTTTCACCGCCAGGAAGCGCATTACCGGACAGCGCTGATAAAGTGTAAAGAGGCGCTGATTCGCGAAATTGGCAAAATAACTGCTGCGGAAGGATAACCGACTGATGAAAACCTTGCTGATGGCCATCGATAACTCACCGGTGGCGGAAAAAGTGATCGCCCTGACCATTGAACAGGCGCTGGCGCAACAGGCGCAGGTCACCGTGCTGTGCTGTGTCGATCCGGCTTATTCGTCGTGCAATCAGCCGATTGAGATCGACGCCGGGGAAGATCCAGACGATTTTGTCGTGGCGCAGGATGAACAAAACACGGCTGAAATGGTGGTACGCCATGCGCTGGCACCGCTGCTGCGCGCTGGCATTGACGCACGCGGGCTGATTCTGGCCGGTGAAGCGGCGGAAACCATTGTGGCGCAGTCTGAGGCGTTGCACGCCAGTATGATTATAATGGGCCGTCGTCACCTGTCGCCGCTCAACCGCCTGCTGAAAGGCTCGGTAAGCGCAACAGTGATTGAACGCGCCAGCTGTCCGGTTTTAATTGACGTTCGCAAGGATTAATGTCGCTCCATGTTCTCGCTTTTCCCGCTCACGCTGGCCGCTTTTGTGGTGCTGGCGATCATCATCGTGATACTGCTGCGCACCACCGCGCTGCGCGTCTGGCAGGGTGTCCTGCTGTTTTTGCTGCCTGTGCTGCTGGCCAATCTGCTGTGGTTTAGCTGGCTGCATCCGCGTCAGGAGCGCGAGGCGCTGGCGGCGCAGGTGGCTACCCAACTGAGCGACGCGCCGGGTTATCGCGTGCTGAAAGTGCAGGAGCCGGCGCTGTGGCAACTGCTCAATCGCGAGCTGCAGCACAAGCTGGCAGAGGGCGTACCTGCGGAGCAGGCGCTGGGCGATATGCGCGGCTGGCTGATGGATTTGGTGAATCAGCGCATGGCGCGCGCCAGCGATGCGGCGATCATCAACTATATCCGCGTTTCGGTGCAGGAGATGCAGGCGCTGCAGCAGCAGGATACGCAGCGCTGCTTCCGTTTCCTCTATCCGCAGGTCAGCGGTGGCGTCAATCTGCAACAGGTGCTGTCGCCGGAGCTTAATCAGCGCGATGGTGAAGCGCTCGAGGCACTGCTGCAAAACAGTACCGGCGATGAGCTGGCGGTGGATCAGCCTCAGGCGCAGCGCGATCTGCAGCGCGTGGTGGAAAAACTGTATGGCAAGTGGGGCGATAAGCTGCAGCAGCTGAATATGCCGGCGGATACGGCGGTGGATCGCGGCACGATGTGCGCGATGTCGATTGATCTTTACAGCGGAATTCTCGCATTGCCGGACAAACAAGCGGCCAATCTTTTGCGTAAGATGGTCAGCCTTACCGGATAACGGGCGAAAAAAAGCCCGCTCAGCACGGGCATAAAGGTCACTTTCAGTATGTCTTTTTGTGGGTATCACCTGGTGTGGTGCAGACTTCGTTTTGTCTGAAGTCATCTTCTCACTGCTGATGTGATAAGGAAAACCGTTTGGTTTTATTGATTTGATTGGCGAAAGCTTTGCATTAATCGGACATTTCGCGTCTTTTTCCTATAGAGGCGTGTGGCGTTGCCTTTTACACTGCAACGTCTGATGAGGACATCCTAATGAATAAAATGCTTATTAGCGCGTTAGCGCTTTTTATGCTGGCCGGTTGTAGTGTCAGCAAACCCGGGGGTTTTGAGCGCGTGGATGAAGATGCCCGTTCAAATACCGTACAGTATCGTTACGATCCACAGAAGCTGGATAAAGATGCACTGGAACTTGATCTGGCGAATTACTGTAACCAGCGCGGCTTCGATAAAGTCGAATCGCTTCCGGCGCAGGACAGCAATTTGCCTGGCCTGAAGAAAGTCTGGTATCAATGTAATTACGCGGTGAAAAGCTAAAATATAAGGGCGGGATTGATTACCGCCCTTTCTTTATTCATTTTTTATTATGTGCTGTGTGTGCTTTGCCCAATTACCAGTGACGATAGCCGCCATGGCCGTGATGCCAGCCGCCGCCGTGCCCGTGACCCCAGCCGGGACCGCGTCCATGGTCGTGCTCGATAATACACCCGCTTAGCATGGTCATCATCGCCACCACCGAAGCGACTTTTATTAACTTCTTCATGGAGAGTCCTCCTCTTTTCCAATGAGGCCAGATTAACCGGGAAAAGTGGAGTGAAGATGCAGTAAATGTAGAGTTATTTCCGTAATTATTACCAGATATGTCAATTAAAAGCTAAAAGTGACAGGGCGGGAAATAAACCAATCGGAATAAGCTGAATAGCGCCTGATAATAACCCGATTACTCTGAAATGCAAGGTTAAATAACAGTCACTCTCAACGCGTGATCAATTCTGTGGTTATCAGTAAAAAGCCTGCCGTGCATTTACACGGCAGGGTGGGTGAATCAATTATGCAGTACCGGCGCGACCAGGTTTTGACGATTTGGCAGACGGATACTGAGCGACAGCACCAGCGAGATCACCAGCAGCGTCATAATCAGACTGAAGGTCACGGTGAAACCGCCGAACACCGAAGCCACCAGCGAGCCAAGCACGCTACCGATGCCGAAGCCGAGATAGATCAGGCCGTAGTTTTTGGTCAGGTTGTTAAGGCCGAAGAAATCACTGACCAGTGACGGAAAGACGGTGATGGTGCCGCCAAAGCTGAACGCCACGCAGGCCAGCGACAGGAAGAAGGTGGTTTCATTCATGTGGGTGAACAGCAGGATGCTCATGCCGCTCAGCGAAACCAGCTGTGCCAGCGAAATGACCCGGATGCGCGCCATTTTGTCCGACAGCACGCCGAGAATCAGTCGTCCGCTCAGGTTGGCAATGGCAATTATCGTCACCGCATTGGCCGCCGTTTGCGTACTGAGGTGCACCAGGCCTTCACCAATATCCTTCGCTACGCCAATCACATACAGACCGCTCATGCAGGCCGTCAGGAACATCAGCGCCAGCATCCAGTACTGCGGCAGGCGCACCGACTGCGCCAGCGTGAACTCCTGTGTGGCCTGCTGCTGACGTGAGCCGGCCTGCTGCAGCGGCGCATCGCGCATCATCAGGGCACCGGCAATAATCATCGTCATCGCCAGCACACCCCAAATCACAAAGGTATTTTCCAGCCCCTGAGTGCTGAGCAGCGCGCCACAGATGAATTTAAAGCCGAGACTGCCGAGGCCGTAAGCGCCGATCGAACAGGCCGAAATCAGCCCTTTGCGCTCCGGAAACCACTTCACGCAGTTAGAGAGCGTCATCAGATAGCCCGCGCCATCGGCCAGCCCGACCAGAATGCCGGCGCTCAGGTACAGCATCATCAGGTTGTCAGCATGGGCGGTCAGCCAGAAGCCAATCGCCATCAGAATGCCTGCACCGATAGTGACATTACGCACGCCAAAGCGCTCCTGCAGCTTGCCGGCCAGCGAGGAAGCAATCGCCAGGCCAAGACTGAGCAGACCAAAGGAAAAAGCCACCTGGCTGACTGGCGCATCCAGTTTCTGCGCCAGCTGGCCGTTAAACAGGCTCCAGGTATAAACCGAGCCGAGCGCGAACTGGGTAATGATGGTGCCTGCGAGGGTAAGGATACGGACACGCTGATGATTAGGGGTAACGGCTGTTGTCATTTTTCTCTCTCCCATCCGGGAATACGGAATCTGCAGCGATAATAAGCCTCACGCGGGCGCGGGTGGCGCGGACGGGCGTGAACGGAGCGGGAGACGGAATGAAATGCTGTGAAAACGGTATGAATGGCATTGCGCCTTTGCTTAAGCGCAGCGCGGATGTCGTCACATGAACAGGCATTGCGACAGGTGAGCATGTGTAACAGGGTGTTTTAAGCGCAGCATCTGCGCGGCAAAACGCAGGAACTTTGCCAGGCTTATAGTTCACTCAACAGGAGGAAATATGAAAGACCGGGCATATGAATCCGTATCCAGCGGGGATGAGGTTTGCTGCATCATCGGTCAGGCGGTTATCGAGTTAAGCGATGAACAGCAGCCTGTGACCAGGTCCACCCTGTCGCTGAAATTACTGGCGATGGCCGACCGCGACAGAGATGATGAACGCGTTCTGCTTTACTGGATTGCCAGAAAAGCCATAAACCAACCTCACCAGCTCAACATCGGCGTCGGGGGCTGGCGCTAGAGGAGTGACAGAGCGGGCGCCAAGCCCGCTCTTGCTTCAGGCCAGACGTAACCGGCGATGAGCCGGCCAGCGCACGAACATCACCATGTTCCCTGCCAGAATCATCACCAGTCCGACGATGGCATTGCTATGCCACTGATAGCCTTCATACAGCGTCGAAAGCGTCAGCGCCACCAGTGGAAACAGCAGGGTGCTGTAAGCCGCCTGGCTGGCACCGATGCGCCCCACCAGCGTGAAGTAGGCACCAAAGCCCAGCACCGAGCCAAACAAAGCAAGATAGCTCATCGCCCCCAGCCACTGCAGATTGAGTGCCGGTGCCAGCGCGTCGCCATTCACCAGCGCCAGCACGGCCATGATCAGCGCACCGTACAGCATGGCGTAGCTGTTGGTGGTCAGCACGTCGCGCTGACGACGCTGATGGCGGGTAGAAATCATGTTGCCGAAGGAGAAACCGAGCGTGCCCAACGCGCTCAGCCCCACGCCCCACAGCAGCTGCGGCGCAACATGGGCTGACTGAATATCCTGCCAGAACAGCGCAACAATCCCGCCGAGGCCCAGCGCGGCGGCGGGCAGCAGGCGGAAAGGCGGCGCTGGCGGAAAAAGATCCAGCTGTTGAGCGCGTTATACAGCACCGCCATCGAAAAAATCACCGACTCCAGTCCGGTGCTGATCATCGCTGCCGCGTGGTAAAAGCAGACAAAATTAAAACCAAATACGCAGCCGCCCTGTAACAGACAAAACAGGTGGTCACGCGCATCCAGCGTACGCAGACGTTTCAGCAGCCGGAGAAGCACCAGCATGGTCAACGAGGCGAACAGGAAGCGCCAGAACACCGCTACCAGTACCGGCGTATCGGCGGCCTGCTGCTGCAGAAAAATCGCAATCCAGGTGGTGCCCCAAATCAGCACCACCGCGAGGTATAACATCAGGTTCATCAGAAACTCTCCGGCGGAATCAGGCTCGCAGTGTGCCTGAGCGACAGGAGCGCGGCTTGCATGACTTTGCGCAGCACTTGCAAATTCTTGCGCTTTTTCCCGCCTGGTCCGGGATTGACCTGTTTTCTGTCCGGCCAGTTGCGTAAACTACAGACATCAACCCAGAGAGCGATGTCAGACCATGCCGGAATATCAGACGTTTACTATGCTTCAGCGTCACAAAGCACAGCTGCGCGATAGCGTGCAGCTGAGCGGCGGCATTCGGCTGGCGGCATGGTTCAACAGTGGCGATCGCGTGACCAACCTCAGTGATCACCATACGCTTAGCCTTTATGTGGCTGACGGTTACGATACCTGGCACAAAACGCCGCACGGCTGGCGCAACGGCGGCGCGCCGGATCGCTTTTGCCTGATGCCGTCTGGCACCGAGTCGACCTGGGATCTGCGCGCGGATTTATCCTTCGTGCACCTCTACTGCACCGATGCGCATTTGCGTCATCTCGGCGAGCAGGTGTGGGATCGCAGCCCGGCGCAGCTTAACCTGCATGAGAAGATTTTTGCCGACGATGATCGCATCACCCAGCTGTATCGCCATTTTCTGCTGAGCGCCGACTGGCAGCAGCCGGCTAACCAGCTGATGCTGAGCAGCGCCTCAACACTGCTGATGACCCATCTGCTGCAGCGCTACAGTCAGGTACAGTGGCAGCTGCCGCAGGTGCGCGGCGGACTGGCGCCGGCGGTATTGCGCCGCGTGATGGCGCTGATCGATACGCAGCTGGATCAGCCGTTAACGCTTGCCCAACTGGCGGCAGAGGCGGCGCTCAGCGAATACCATTTTGCACGTATGTTCCGCAGCAGCACCGGCGAAGCGCCACACCAGTATGTGATGTGCCGCCGTATGGAAGCCGCGCAGCAACTGCTGCAATTCAGCGCGCTGTCGCTCACCGAGATTGCCCTGCGCTGCGGTTTCCACTCTTCCAGCCATTTCAGCAACCGCTTCCGCCAGCTGCACGGCATGGCACCCTCGGCATGGCGTCAGCGCTGAAGGGGCAGTTGCATTGAATTTTGCGAGAATTGCATTACTGATTACGCTACAGCGAGTAAATGCGGCTGCACATCCCTATGTGCCTGCTTAAACCAGTCAGGTGTTGCCTGAGTGAAATACAGCACTTAATACTCAGGATAGTACCAACATTGTCCCGCAGATGGATATTCGCTCAAATACCTGGGAATGATGTAGTACAAGGCTTGCATCGATCTTTTTAACAGGGAGGTTTAACAGCATCACATTATCGTCCTGTATAAAAATGCACGCTGCTGCTATCCGAAAATTTTATCTTTTTATGTCATTTCATCTGACGAAAATAATTAAACCCCGTTTATTCGAACGAAAAGAAATGTTGGAATTTGAAAAAGTGGTCTGTTTTTCACATGCTCAGTCACGTCCGGCCTCTCATTTTTGAACAAAGTACAAAATCAGATATTTCTCTTGATTGATGGCATTTTGAACAGAATCACGCCCTAAGCCAAATTGATCTCTCGTTGCATGTCCTTATCCCACAAGGCCTGAAGGGGTAATGCAAGAAAATTCTTATTAATCATGAAGATGATCTGGAGATGTTAAAATTGGGTTGTGTAATATTTTTTTACATTTTTCCGTTTCCGGTCAGACAGGGAACGTTCTTACACTGCGGCTATTGGGTTTTATCCGAAATTTTTCATTTCAGACAAATGCCTAAAAAATAGTGTCGATATGCTGGTGAATGGAATGCACTCGCTTTTAATTCCGGAGTTTTTATTCCCGTCGGAGGACGTGAACCGGGACGTTGTTCTGGCTGGGTTTGCCTTTCTTACTAATTTCTCACTGGCATTGACCGTTTCTATCATTCAATAGAACAGGGACAGCCATGTCTAACTCTTCCTTTCAGTCCGAAATCCCCAAGGCACGTATTAACCTGAAGCTTGACCTGCATACTGGCGGAGCAAGCAAGAAAATGGAATTACCCTTGAAATTGCTTGTTGCGGGTGATTTCAGTAATGGGCAGGAATCTGCGACAATATCTGAGCGAGAAAAGATTAACATCACCAAAAATAATTTTGACAGCGTTCTTTCCGAATATTCCCCAAAAGTCAACCTGGCCGTTAAAAATACGCTGGCTGATGATGGCGGTGAGGACAACATTCAGCTGACTTTCCAGAGCATGAAAGATTTCACGCCAGAGCAGGTGGCTCCCGGCAAATTCCACAGCTGAAGGCGATGCTGGCCATGCGCAATTTGCTCCGCGATCTGAAAGCCAACCTGCTGGATAACCAGACTTTCCGAAAGGAGCTGGAAAAAATTCTTCTTGACCAGTCACTTAGTGCTGAGTTGCGAAATGAGCTATCCGCACTGGCTTCAAAAAAACCTTAACCATCATGCTGTTTTAACGGATTAATCAAGGAAGATGCTCATGTCTGTAAAAAATGAGAATGCTGACGGGTGGCGAAAGCGTGGTGCTGGAACGCCCTGCTGCGGGTGGGGTATATGCTTCCCTGTTTGAAAAAATCAATCTGAACCCGGTCTCCGAGCTGAGCGCGCTGGATATCTGGCAAGATGCGCAGGCGATGTCGGATGCGACCGCTGATGAGCGTCTGACCGCAGGTATGCAGGTCTTTCTGGAATGCCTGACCAAGGCAGGCTCGAAGGTCGAAAAACTGGATAAAAGCCTGATCGATCACCACATCGCTGAGCTCGATTACCAGATAAGCCGCCAGCTGGACGCCGTTATGCACCATGAAGAGTTTCAGGCGGTTGAGAGCCTGTGGCGCGGCGTGAAGTCGCTGGTTGATAAAACGGATTTTCGCCAGAACGTGAAAATTGAACTTCTGGACATGTCTAAAGAAGACCTGCGCCAGGACTTTGAAGACAGCCCGGAAATTATCCAGAGTGGTCTGTATAAACACACCTACATTGATGAATACGATACCCCGGGCGGCGAGCCGATTGCGGCGCTGATTTCCGCTTATGAGTTCGATGCTTCAGCGCAGGATGTCGCTCTGCTGCGCAACATCTCAAAAGTATCTGCGGCTGCACATATGCCATTTATCGGCTCTGCCGGCCCGAAATTCTTCCTCAAGGAGTCCATGGAAGACGTCGCGGCGATTAAAGATATTGGTAACTATTTTGACCGCGCAGAGTACATCAAGTGGAAATCGTTCCGCGATACGGACGACGCTCGCTACATCGGTCTGGTGATGCCCCGCGTGCTGGGTCGTTTGCCGTATGGCCCGGATACCGTTCCGGTGCGCAGCTTCAACTATGTTGAAGAAGTCAAAGGTCCGGATCACGACAAATACCTGTGGACCAATGCGTCGTTTGCCTTCGCGTCCAACATGGTGCGTAGCTTTATCAACAATGGCTGGTGTGTACAAATCCGTGGCCCGCAGGCCGGCGGTGCGGTTCAGGATCTGCCTATCCATCTGTACGATCTGGGTACCGGCAATCAGGTGAAAATCCCGTCTGAGGTGATGATCCCGGAAACGCGTGAATTCGAGTTCGCGAATCTGGGCTTTATTCCGTTGTCCTACTACAAAAACCGCGACTACGCCTGCTTCTTCTCAGCCAACTCCACCCAGAAACCGGCGCTGTATGACACCGCGGATGCCACGGCCAACAGCCGCATCAACGCCCGTCTGCCGTACATCTTCCTGCTGTCGCGTATCGCCCACTACCTGAAGCTGATTCAGCGCGAGAACATCGGCACCACCAAGGATCGCCGTCTGCTGGAGCTGGAGCTGAACACCTGGGTCCGCAGTCTGGTGACCGAAATGACCGATCCGGGCGACGAGCTGCAGGCCTCTCACCCACTGCGTGATGCAAAAGTGGTGGTGGAAGATATTGAGGATAACCCGGGCTTCTTCCGCGTGAAACTGTATGCGATTCCGCACTTCCAGGTGGAAGGGATGGACGTCAACCTGTCGCTGGTTTCCCAGATGCCGAAAGCGAAATCGTAAGCGAAGGCAGGAAGCCGATGAAAACGGAACAACCGTTATGGGGCAGGGGCGTTATGGTCTCTCCCCAGCATTTTCAGCAACAGGTCGCCTATGCGGCCTGGTCTGCGGAATGCATTGCCCGGCTGGGCCTCTGCCATCCCTGGGGGATGATTGCGGCCACCTTCGAACCGGATGCACTGAAGCTGGGCCGCCTGCAGGCCCGTCATCTGCACGTCCGTTTTCCGGATGGCACGCTGATTGATACAGACAATGCCGATGCCCTGCCACCGGTGCTGTCGCTTGAGGGCGAATCGCAGGAGGTGGTGGTGGTGCTGGCGCTCCCGCTGCTGCGGGCGAATGGCGGCAACTGCCTGAAACCCGATGAGGTGGCCGAGCGCCCGGTGCGTTATCGTCAGCGCTGGCGGGATGTCCGCAACACCTTTGGGGACGATACCCGGCAGATTGCCGTGATGCAGCCAGAGCTGACGCTGCGTTTTGCCCATCAGAACAACAGCGATTATCTGACCTGTCCGGTCGCCCGCCTGCAGCAGGACTCCCAGGGCAGCTGGGCACTGGATGAAACCTTTCTTCCGCCGCTGCTGGCTCTGCAGGGCAGCCGCTGGCTGGTAACCCAGCTGGAACAACTGATGACGCAACTGCGGGCCCGTCTGAGCCGTCTGATGGCCATGCGGCGTGAAAGTAATGAGCGCATGGCCGACTTTGCCGTGGCTGATGTATCACTGTTCTGGCTGCTCAATGCGCTGAACAGCGCCGAGCCGGTGCTCGGGCAGTTTCAGCGTAACCTGCAAAGCCCACCGGAGCGTCTGTATCCGGAACTGGTGCGCCTTGCGGGCAGCCTGCTGACCTTCTCGCTGGAACATCAGGTGAGTGCCATTCCGGTCTGGCAGCATGAGCAGCTGAATAGCGGTCTTTCCGCCGCTGTTTGACTTGCTGGGCGATCTGCTGGAAGCCAGCCTGCCGTCGCGGGTGGTGGCGATTGAGCTTGAGCACGATGCCCGGCTGCACTTCTGGCAGGCCCGTCTGCATGACCCCCGTCTGCGCGAAGGGGCGGATTACTACCTTTCCGTGCGTTCACCGATGCCGGTGGCACAACTGCAGGAGCAGTTCCCGCGCCAGTGCAAGGTCGGCAGCCCCGATCATGTCAGGAGTATCGTCAATTCCTCACGGGTGGGCGTGCCGCTGACGCCACTGCGCCATGTGCCGGCAGCCATTCCGCTGCGTCTGGAAAATCAGTATTTCAGCCTCGATCTCTCCCATCCTCTGGCGACTGAAATGCTCCAGAGTGGCACCTGTATGTTTTACGTCCCGGGCATGCTCGGCGAGCCTGAACTTGAACTTTTTGCGGTATTGAGAACATGAGTGAGCGTAAACGCGGCACTGCTGCGTCCATTGATATTGACGCACTGCTGCAGGATACCTGGCTTCAGGTCATCAGCCTGCGCCATGGCCCGCAGTTTCAGGATGGAGAAGGGCGCACGTTGTGGGAGCGCTGTATTGCTGATGTGGAACGCGTTCAGCGTGAGCTGAAAGCGAGCGAACTCGATGAAGCCAGCTGTCAGCATATCCTCACCGCACAATGTGCATTGCTTGATGAGGCGGTCAAAGGGCGCGGTGTGGAGGATGATGCCTGCGTGCAGTGGTATGACATTCCCCTGCAGGGACACTTCCTCGGCACAATGGATGCGGGTGACACGCTGTGCGATCGGATGCGCGATGTGCTGCGTGAACCTGCGCCTGACCATGCCGTCCTGACCTGCTTTCAGCGGGTAATGATGCTGGGATTCCTCGGCAGTTTCCGCTCGCTGAACGATCCGGAGCGCCAGAAGCTGGTCAACGCGCTCAGTGAACATGTCACGCCGTTCAGCTATCCGCCAACCCATCCGGTTCTGGCGGAAAGCCGCACCGGACGAGGAGCGGGCGGCTGGCTGGCGTCATGGCCCGTGCGTATTGGCCTGAGCGTGGTGGTGGTGGCTGCGCTCTGGTGGGGACTGAACCACTGGCTCGATCAGATGCTGCTGACCCTGTTGCCGGGAGCCGTGAAATGAGTCCTGCACAACAGCGCGGGCTTGCGCTGTGGGCCGCCCTGCTGAGTGCCGTGGTCTGCCTGGGTTTTCTGCCGGTATCCCGGCTGGTTTCGGTGCTCGTTCTGCTGGCGGTGCTGGGGCTTATCCTCGCGTTCTGGTTTATCGCCAGGCGTCGTGCGGAGCATGACGTCACCCTGCATCTGGATGACCTCCCGGAAGCCACTTACCGTCAACCCGTGGTGCTGGTTTGTGGCGATCTGCCGCTGGCCTGGCCGCAGCAGTCACCGGTGCTGATTGTCACGCAGGGATGCTGGATCCGCGTGGAGGACCATCAGGATCTGGAACAGGTTGCCCGTCAGATACTGGGGTAGCGTCCGGACTGGGGGCGTCAGCTGTCGGTGATGGTCAGCGTCTGCCCGCAGAAACACGCCGACAGCGAAGCGGCTGACCAGTCGTCTGCTGGCTCTGCGCTGGCAAATCAGCCAGTTGCGTAAAGAAACGGGGCATTCTGTGCCGCTGGTTCTGAATGGTCAGGTTGGCAGTGCGATGACGGATGACCTGCTCTGGCAGGCGGCTATCCCGGGGGAAGGGGTGAGGGTCTGGCGTGCGTCTTCAATGCGCCTTGTTCGATCGCCGCGTGGGTCACCACCGGTGGTGCGCCTGCGATGCAGCAGCAGGTGCTGATGAACAGCCTGATGAGCTGGTTCCATCAGCACGTCCAGGCGGTCTTCATCGATGAGAATCCGGATGTTCCGGTCATTGCACCGGCAGCGGTGCTGTGGGGAATGGGACCGATCCTGGCCGGAAGCCTGGCGTCCTCGGCCTGGACGGCATGGTTATCCCGTCATACTGCCCTGCAGCAGGTAGCGGGCTGGCAGCCGGTGGGAACGGACAGTACGGTTATTGCCCCCTTGCCGGATTTCATCCTGCCGCTGCTGCCGGAAGGGCGAGGCCTGACGCCACGTGGGCGAGCCTTCCGTTGTGCGCTCGCGATTTTCACCCTGGCGGCCATCGCCGCGCTGCTCAGCAGTGGCTGGAACAATCGCCAGTTGCTGCAGCGCGTGAGCTTCGATATTGCCCGTTACGACCGCATCCCGATGCAGGATTTCGCACCCAAAGCCGACGCCGTTGCCGTCCTGCGTGACGATGCGGCGCGGCTGGATGACTAGGCGCGTAACGGCGTACCGGTGCGGATGGGCCTGGGTCTTTATCAGGGGGAGCGTCTGCGGATGCCCCTGCTGGATGCGATCCGCTCGTATGTGCCCCCGCCCACCGCCGCCAAAACCGCAGCCGAAACCGGTGCCGAAAATTGTCCGCCTCGACAGCATGTCGCTGTTCGATTCCGGCAAGTCCGTGCTGAAAGCCGGGTCCACCAAGATGCTGGTGAATTCACTGGTTGGCATCAAAGCGAAGCCGGGCTGGCTGATTGTCGTGTCTGGGCATACCGATAACACCGGCAATCCGCAACTGAACCAGACGCTGTCTCTGAAACGCGCCGAAGCGGTGCGCAACTGGATGCGGGACACCGGCGACGTGCCCGAAAGCTGTTTTGCGGTGCAGGGCTATGGCGAAAGCCGTCCTGTCGCAACCAACGACACCCTGGAAGGGCGTGCGCTCAACCGCCGTGTCGAAATCAGTCTGGTACCGCAGGCCAACGCCTGTCAGATACCCGGCAAACACCCGGCGCCATCGCAGGATGATGGCGCTTCACTACACAATGGAGAGTAATTCCATGGCAATTCCTGTTTATCTTTGGCTGAAGGACGACGGCGGCGCGGACATCAAAGGGTCTGTTGACGTTCAGGATCGTGAAGGCAGCATCGAAGTGGTTGCACAGGAGCATAACCTGTACATCCCGACCGACAACAACACCGGCAAGCTGACCGGCACCCGTATCCACACGCCGTTCCTGTTCACCAAGGAAATCGACTCCTCCAGCCCGTATCTGTACAAGGCGGTGACCACCGGTCAGACCCTGAAATCCGCTGAATTCAAGTGGTACAAAATCAACGACGCGGGCCAGGAAGTGGAGTACTTCAACACCAAACTGGAAAACGTGAAGGTGGTGAAAGTGAATCCTGAAATGTATGACATCAAGGATCCTTCTTACGAGAAGCACAACCACCTTGAGCGCGTTGAACTGCGTTACGAAAAAATCACCTGGACCTACAAAGACGGCAACATCATTCATTCCGATTCCTGGAACGAACGCGCCACGGCGTAATCCTGATGCGGGCAGGTTTTCCTGTCCGCAGTTTTTTGCTGAGTGCCTGAGATGCGGGCACTCAGCAAAGAAAAAACAATCTGCCTGCCTGACCTTATGCGCTTTGGTGAACAGCGAGGGGCGGTAGCGTGCCTGAAGGAACGGGGGGGGGGGGGGGGGGGGGGGGGGGGGGGGGGGGGGGGGGGGGGCGAGACGGTACCCGATAGTGCGCGACAGAATGGAGAAAGTCTCATGGAAAATCCAGCCATCCTGTTACGTCGTCTGAACCCTTACTGTGCCCGCGCGATGGAAGGCGCAGCCTCGCTCTGTCAGACCCGTGCCCATGCCGAAATTCTGCCGGAGCACTGGCTGCTGAAGCTGCTGGAGCAGGGGGAAGGTGACCTGACGGTGCTGGCGCGCCGCTATGAGTGGGATATGGATAGGCAGTCTGGCAGGATTTGCTGGGCTGGCTGGATAAACAGCCGCGCTCCGTGCGCCATCGTCCGCAGCTCTCTGATGACACTCTTCAGACTCTGATGCAGGAAGCCTGGCTGATTGCCTCACTCAACGGTGAAGAGCACATCCGCAGCGTCCATCTGCTGATGGCGCTGGTGGAAAAACAGAAACTGGTACGTTGTGACGGCCTGTGGCCGTTGTTGACGCTGGGCCAGAGCCAGCTGGAGCGCCTGCGTCCGTTGCTGGATGCGCAGTCGGATGAACGCCCGGAACGTGCAGCAGGAAGCCGAGCTGGCGCAGAGCCACGGTGGTGAGGTGGAGTTTGTCGGGCGTCCGGTGGGTGCGGAAATGAAAGAGGGGGAACTGAGCCCGGCGCTGCAGAACGCGCTGGATAAATTCACCCTCGACGTCACCGCCAAAGCCAGAGAAGGCAAGATCGACCCGGTGTTTGGCCGTGACACAGAAATCCGCCAGATGGTGGATATCCTCTCGCGTCGCCGCAAGAACAACCCGATTCTGGTCGGCGAGCCGGGCGTCGGCAAAACCGCGCTGGTGGAAGGTCTGGCATTGCGTATTGCCGAGGGTAACGTTCCGGAAAGCCTGAAGCCGGTCACTCTGCGCACCCTTGACCTGGGCCTGCTGCAGGCGGGGGCAGGCGTGAAAGGCGAGTTCGAACAGCGCCTGAAAAACGTCATCGATGCGGTGCAGCAGTCCCCGTCCCCGGTCCTGCTGTTTATTGATGAAGCGCACACCATCATCGGCGCGGGCAACCAGGCGGGGGGCGCCGATGCGGCCAACCTGCTGAAACCGGCGCTGGCGCGTGGCGAACTGCGTACCATTGCGGCCACCACCTGGTCTGAATACAAGCAATACTTCGAACGCGATGCGGCCCTGGAGCGTCGCTTCCAGATGGTGAAGGTCGATGAGCCGGACGACGACACCGCCTGCCTGATGCTCCGTGGTCTGAAATCCCGCTACGCCGAACACCATAACGTGCACATCACCGACGATGCGGTCCGCGCTGCCGTCACGCTGTCCCGCCGCTACCTGACGGGCCGCCAGTTGCCGGACAAGGCGGTTGATTTGCTGGACACCGCCGCCGCGCGCGTGCGCATGAGCCTCGACACGGTGCCGGAACAGCTGACCTGCATGCGCACGCAGATTACCTCTCTTGAAATGGAGAAGCAGGCGCTGCTGGAAGATATTGCTGTCGGCAATCAGAGCCATGGTGAACGCCTGACCGTCATTGAGCAGGCAGCGTACGGATCTGGATGTCGGCGCTCAAAGAGCAGGAAGCGCGTTTTGGGCAGGAACTGAAAGCCAGCTGGCACCGAACAACTGCTGGAAAGCCGCCAGGACATCTCCCGTCAAAGCGAGACGCGCACGCTGCAGCAGGAACTGAACGGCATGCAGCACAGCAACCCGCTGCTCTCGCTGGATGTGGACGTACGCACCGTTGCCAACGTGATTGCCGACTGGACCGGCGTTCCGCTGTCCTCGCTGATGAAAGATGAGCAGACCGAACTGCTGACCCTCGAAAATGAAATGGGCAAGCGTGTGGTCGGGCAGGATGTGGCGCTTCGAGGCCATCGCCCAGCGCCTGCGTGCGGCGAAGACCGGTCTCACGTCCGAGAACGGCCCGCAGGGCGTGTTCCTGCTGGTTGGCCCGAGCGGCGTCGGGAAAACCGAAACCGCGCTGGCGCTGGCCGACGTGATGTACGGCGGTGAAAAATCGCTCATTACCATCAACCTCTCCGAATACCAGGAGCCGCACACGGTTTCCCAGCTGAAGGGCTCCCCGCCGGGTTACGTGGGTTACGGTCAGGGCGGCATTCTCACCGAAGCGGTGCGCAAGCGCCCGTATAGCGTGGTGCTGCTCGATGAAGTGGAAAAAGCCCACCGCGACGTGATGAACCTGTTCTATCAGGTCTTTGACCGCGGCTTTATGCGCGACGGCGAAGGGCGTGAAATCGACTTCCGCAACACCGTCATCCTGATGACCTCCAACCTCGGCAGCGACCACCTGATGCAGCTGCTGGACGAACAGCCGGAAGCCAGCGAAGGCGATCTGCACGAGCTGCTGCGCCCGATACTGCGCGACCACTTCCAGCCGGCGCTGCTGGCCCGCTTCCAGACCGTGATTTACCGTCCGCTGGCGGAAGCGGCGATGCGTACCATCGTGGAAATGAAGCTGTCACAGGTCAGCAAGCGCTTACATCGTCACTACGGCCTGACCACGCACATTGATGAAAGCCTTTATGACGCGCTGACTTCAGCCTGCCTGCTGCCGGATACCGGTGCGCGTAACGTCGACAGCCTGCTCAATCAGCAAATTCTGCCGGTGCTGAGTCAGCAACTGTTGACCCACATGGCCGCGAAACAGAAACCACAGTCGCTATGGCTGAGCTGGAGCGAGGAAGAGGGGATCGGGCTGGAGTTTGACCGGACTGAAGGAGATAACGCATGAACACCCG
Organism: Enterobacterales bacterium; assembly: GCA_039593615.1. Taxonomy (GTDB): domain Bacteria; phylum Pseudomonadota; class Gammaproteobacteria; order Enterobacterales; family Enterobacteriaceae; genus Enterobacter. Next base: position 282,437 of record JBCNOY010000027.1, read on the forward strand.
TCTCCCGATCAGATTCAGCCACAGCCATCACCAGTTGTCGGTGAAGGGATGTGAAGCCGGGCTTGATGTGCTGGCGTTTGAAGGCGATGAAGCGCTCAGCCGGCCGTTCCGCTACCGTATTGAATTCACCAGCTCTGACCATGCCATCAGCAAAGAGATGATGCTGATGAAAGCAGCCTCCCTGACGCTGCGGGCCCCGGTTGACCAGGGTTACGGCATCAAAGTGCAGCAGGCGGTGCGCACCCTTCAGGGCGTGGTGAGCGGCTTTGAACGCCTCGGCACGTCAAAAGATGAAACCCATTACGCCCTGACGCTCCAGCCACGCCTGGCGCTGCTCGACCGTTCGCACCAGAACGCCATTTACCAGGACATGTCGGTGCCGCAGATTGTGGAAAAAATCCTGCGCGAGCGCCACGGCATGCGCGGTCAGGATTTTCTGTTCTCGCTGTCAAAAGAGTACCCGCGCCGTGAGCAGGTGATGCAGTACGGTGAGGATGACCTGCGCTTTATTACCCGCCTGCTGGGTGAGGTGGGTATCTGGTTTCGCTTTACCACCGACACGCGCCTGAACATCGACGTGGTGGAGTTTTACGACAGCCAGCAGGGGTATGAAAAAGGCCTGACGCTGCCGTCGGTGCCGCCGTCGGGCCAGCATTCAGACGGCGTGGACGCGGTGTGGGGAATGGAGAGCCACCATAACGTGGTGCAGAAGCAGGTCAGCACCCGCGACTACAACTACCGCCAGGCCACGGAGGACATGAACACCGAGGTGGATGTGACCCGCGGGGATGCCACCACCTGTGGTGATGCCTACCACTGGGCGGATAACTACCTGACCCCGGGCAATGCGTATGACCGCAATCCGGCTGCGGAGTCGGGGGCGTTTTATGCCCGCATTCGTCATGAGCGCTACCTGAATGGCCAGACCCGGACGCAGGCCATCACCAGCTGCCCGACCCTCTCGCCCGGTCAGGTGCTGAATGTCACCGGCGGGTATGAAGTGGCCGAGGTGTTTGCTCAGGGCGTGGTCATCACGGCGATGCGCAGCCATGCGCGGCGTGACCGGGACTTTGCGGTGCATTTTGACGGCATCCCGGACAGCACGGATTTTGGTTTCCGTCCTGAGCCTGGCTCACGCCCGGTGATGGCCGGCACATTACCGGCCCGCGTCACCAGCACCACCGAGAACGACACCTACGGCCATATCGATAAAGACGGCCGCTATCGCGTCAACATGCTGTTTGACCGGGATAACCGGGAAACCGGGTTCGAGAGCCTGTGGGTGCGCCAGTCCCGCCCGTATGCCGGCGACACTTACGGTCTGCACCTGCCGCTGCTGGCGGGCACCGAAGTGGCGATTGGCTTTGAGGACGGTAACCCGGACCGGCCGTACATCGCCGGCGTGCTGCACGACTCGGCGCACGGCGACCACGTCACCATCCGCAACTACAAACGCAACGTCCTGCGCACCCCGGCGAACAACAAAATCCGCCTCGACGACGAGCGCGGAAAAGAGCATATCAAGGTCAGCACCGAGTACGGCGGCAAGAGTCAGCTGAATCTGGGGCACCTGGTCGACAGCGAAAAGCAGAAGCGTGGAGAGGGTTTCGAGCTCAGAACCGACAGCTGGGGCGCCATCCGGGCACAGAAAGGGATGTTTATCAGCGCTGATGGCCAGACGAAAGCACAGGGCCAGGTGCTGGAGATGCAGCCGGCGGTCAGTCTGCTAAAAGGAGCGTTGAATCAGGTAACTGGATGGGGAACGATTACGCAGACTCACCACAACATAACGCCTGATTCTGAGCCGTTAAGAGCATTTGTTTCCGCTGCCAGTGAGCTTAAAGAGCCTGCGCTGCTGCTGTCTTCACCTAAAGGTATTGCCGCCGTTACGCCGGAAACGACTCTGATGCACAGCGGGAAAGGGTTGTACCTGCAGAGCCTGGGAGAAGTCAATATCACCGCAGCACAGCGCTATTCGGTGAACGCAAGTCAGGCGGTTTCGCTGCTAGCCCTACAGGAAGGAATGCGGCTGGTATCTGCCAAAGGTGCACTGGAGATTGAATCACATAGTGATGTGCTGTCGCTGACTTCCCTGAAGGATGTCACCGTCCAGTCAACGCAGGGACACCTGCAGCTGACGGCAAAGAATGGGATCACGCTCGCCTGCGGTGGCGCTTACATCAAGCTCACGCCACAGGGCGAAATCAACGTGCATGGTCCAGGCCTGTTAAGCCTCAAGGGGCAACATAAATTACAGGGCCCGGCGAGTGAGGATTATCCGCTACCTGAATTGCCTTCATCAGTATGCAAAGAGTGTCTGAAAAAGGCGCAGCGGCTGGCACAGGGCTTTGTGCCAAGGGAGGCATAAATGAACACGACCCATATCACTGACTGGGTGAATCTGCTTCAGCAAACCTGCGCTGATATAAATCTGACTCACCTTGATTTTATTCTCGACCAGTGCGGTATTGATTTTTCCGTCATTCCGGTACTGCACGATTTTTCACCACCTTTGGTATGGCAGTCTCTCTATCAGGGCTTGCCGGAAGATGCCCTGCCAGAAGAGTCGCCGCTGTTGATCAGGATCTCTTTGAACGATCCGCTTCAGAAACAGTGGTTGATTGAGCTGGCTCAGAAAGTACAAAAGACTGCTCCACTACTGGTGCTCTGTTCTCCCTGGACTTTCGCGACACTGGCGGAATGGTTAACAACCTGCACCGATGCGACACATGAAGGACGGGCGGGACTGTTCAGATACTTTGATGCCCGTATTTTTCCTTATTTGTTCTCTCATATTCTGGAACCTGATCAGCAGGCTCAGTTGCAGCGCCCGGCGCTGTTCTGGAGCTGGCTGGATCCTGACGAGAAGCCGGGGTTGCTGATGGGGCAGGGAGCACAGCCCGCCATCAACGAGAAGTGCCAAAACATCGCTTTGAGCGATAGCCAGTTTGAAGCCCTGATGTGCATCTGCGATGCCAGGCTGATGCTTCGCTATCGGGACGTTCCCGATACGGGATTTGCTTCGCAGGCTGAACGGTTTACGGCTTGTTTCGTCGGCATGCTTTCAGCCACTGCTAAAGGGATGATACTGGATAAAGAGCGCGAGGATTGGGTGATTAAGAACCTGATCGGACGGTCCTCAGCAGAAGTCTGAAAGTGGGTTCATGAGGCAGTTCGCCTTCCGGAGAGGCTGCCATACAAGGAATGTAAAATGAAAATACGACATTACCTGGTGGTACTGGGTGCCCTGCTGCTGGCGGGCTGTAATCAGCCTGCGGCGAACGCGGAAAGCCGGGGGGGCGGCGGAACCATAGAGGCAATCAATCACACCAGATGGGCAATCAACCATTTCAGCGTCGACGGTAAGTCGGGGATAGACATTATCGGGCCGTACCAGGGCGGCGGTGGTGGCTGCTGCTATGGCGTGCCGGCGAAGTGGCGGCCGGGTATGACGGTGAGGGTGGACTGGGAAAGTGGCGAAGCATCAACAAAAGGGTTTCCAGGATTCGCTGATTCAAAAAAATACAGAGAATGGCGAGATAAAATTAAGGCCCAGAATAAGCAGCACAGTGCGGTGGTACCAGTTCCGGACTACACGGGACAGGAAATCTGCGGGATCACGGTGCATTTTCTGCCCTGTGATGAGGTGAAAGTAACGACCAGTTGTGCCAACTATGGCAACCCGGAACATCCGATCAAAGAGCCCCTTAAGATGCCGGAGCCAAAAATATGTCCAAAATAATCACCGATCTGGCGTGGTTCCCGCCGGCGTTTCCGGCTCAGGGGCGTTTACCCACCAGGGCTGCGCTGGTTGGCGCGAACTGCGCGCTGCAGGACAGCGATGAACTGGCCTGGCGGCAGAAGCTGTGCCTGGCCGCCAGACGTCGCGCGGAGCCTCCCTGCTGTAAAACTTTACACATCAGCCTATTTTTTGACGGCACCGGCAATAACCTTAATCACGATCTGGTTTTTATTCCTCTTCAGTAATGCTCAGCCATGCCATCCCGAAAAGTCATGGCTGAGCAAGACGGACGTCATCCGTTTCTTCATCAAAGGAATGCAAAATGAAAATACGACATTACCTCGTGGTACTGGGTGCCCTGCTGCTGGCGGGCTGCGGTCAGCCTGCGGCGAACGCGGAAAGCCGGGGGGGCGGCGGAACCATAGAGGCAATTAACCACACCAGATGGGCAATCAACCATTTCAGCGTCGACGGTCAGTCGGGGATAGACATTATCGGGCCGTACCAGGGCGGCGGTGGCGGCTGCTGCTATGGCGTGCCGGCGAAGTGGCGGCCGGGTATGACGGTCAAAATAGACTGGGAAACAGGAGTTGGATACTCAATGGATTTTCCGGGTTATGCCGATGAACAAAAATTTTTATCCTGGGCAAAAAAAATAAAAGCCCAGAATAAGCAGCACAGAGCGGTGGTACCGGTTCCGAACTATACGGGGCAGGAAATCTGCGGGATAACGGTGCATTTTCTGCCCTGTGATGAGGTGAGAGTGACGACCAGCTGTGCCAACTATGGCCATCCGGAACATCCGATCAAAGAGTCCCTTAAGATGCCGGAGCCAAAAGTATGTCCAAAATAATTACCGATCTGGCATGGTTCCCGCCGGCGTTTCCGGCTCAGGGGCGTTTACCTACCAGGGCTGCGCTGGTTGGCGCAAACTGCGCGCAGCAGGACAGCTACGAGCTTACCTGGCGGCAGGACTGGGCATATCAGTCTGTTTTTCGACAGCACCGGCAATAACCTTAATCACCATCTGGCCTTTATCCCTCTTCAGTAATGTTCAGCCATGCCATCCCGAAAAGTCATGGCTGAGCAAGACGGACATCATCCGTTTCTTCATCAAAGGAATGCAAAATGAAAATACGACATTATCTCGTGGTACTGGGTGCCCTGCTGCTGGCGGGCTGTAGTCAGCCTGCGGCGAACGCGGAAAGCCGGGGGGGCGGCGGAACCATAGAGGCAATTAACCACACCAGATGGGCAATCAACCATTTCAGCGTCGACGGTCAGTCTGGCATCGATGCTATTGGTCCGTATCAGGGTGGCGGCGGGGGGTGCTGCTATGGCGTGCCGGCGAAATGGCGACCGGGTATGACGGTGAAAGTCGACTGGGAAACGGGGGTGGGCGGCTCAAAAGGTTTTCCCGGCTTTGCAGATAGAGAGAAGTTCAAAAAATGGAAAAAAGATATGCAGGCCCAGAATAAGCAGCACAGCGCGGTGGTACCGGTTCCGGACTATACGGGACAAGAAATCTGCGGGATAACGCTGCATTTTCTGCCCTGTGATGAGGTGAGAGTGACGACCAGTTGCGCCAACTATGGCCATCCGGAACATCCGATCAAAGAGCCCCTTAAGATGCCGGAGCCAAAAGTATGTCCAAAATAATCACCGATCTGGCGTGGTTCCCGCCAGCATTTCCGGCTCAGGGGCGTCTACCCACCAAGGCTGCGCTGGTTGGTGCAAACTGCGCGCTGCAGGACAGCGAAGAACTGGCCTGGCGGCAGAAGCTGTGCCTGGCTGCCAGGCGGCGCGTGGAGCCTCCCTGCTGTAAAACTTTACACATCAGCCTGTTTTTTGACGGCACCGGCAATAACCTCAATCACGACTTATATATTGCTGACCCGAAGCATCCCACCAATATAGCCCGTCTGTTTCGCGCCACCATCGGGCAGGGGACTGCCGGGGGGGTAGCAAAAGGGGAGGAGTTGCTGGATGCTGACGGCAGCGGCGATGACAAATACTACAAATATTATATCCCCGGCGTCGGGACGCCTTTTCCCGAGGTGAACGATCTGGATTTCAGCATGATGGGGCTGGCGACAGCGACCTACGGAGAGGACAGAATCAACTGGGGTCTGCTGCGGATTATCGATGCCCTGAAGCGGACGACAACCAGAAAGAGTCTGTCGAACAGTGCGAGCTGGAGCGCGGTGGATAAAATGGCCACCTCTATGGCGTCCTTTGGGCTGAGCGGCAGCGCTAACCGTTTTGAGACCTTCCAGAGCCTGCTGAAAGATATGGCACCAGAGCTGCAAAAGGCCCTGGTACCTGTCGAGCCCGGAAAGCCAAAGCTGGTGGGAATCAAGCTGTACGTATACGGCTTTTCGCGCGGGGCAGCGGCAGCACGAGCTTTTGTCCGCTGGCTTAGTGAACTGCTGCCAAAGCCTGAAGAGGGAAAAGACAAACCCGAGCAGTGCCTGGCTGTGGGCGAGCTGAAAATTCCGCTCAGTGTGGAGTTCCTAGGCCTGCTGGACACGGTGGCCTCGGTGGGCGTGGCGCATATCGCCCCGGTGGCGGAAGGGCATATGGGCTGGGCAGACGAGACCCAGGAACTGCCGGCAGAGAAGATCTACGGCGGCTTGATTAAAAAGTGTGTCCATCTGGTCTCTTCCCACGAGCAGCGGCTGTGTTTCCCGCTGGATTCGATCCGCCGTCCGGATGGTACGTATCCGGCGAACAGCCAGGAGGTGGTTTATCCGGGAATGCACTCGGATTTAGGCGGGGGATATCCACCGGGAGATCAGGGAAAGGCCAATGGTGATGGCGATAGTTTGCTGTTGTCACAAATTGCTTTAAATGAAATGTACGCCGCTGCTTTTGAATCAGGTGCCCCTCTAAAAGTTCCAGAGGATAGTTTACCTGAGGATCTTAAAACTCAGCGCTGGAGGGTAATGGATGCCGATAGAGTCTTAGGATTCGATATTGATACTGCTTTAGTCAATCGTTTCAACGCCTGGCGCGAGCTTACCCTCGGTCTGAGTTCGTCCACAGTCCCGATTCTCCCCGAACAAGCCGCAATATATGATCCGCCGCGCGCGCCGGTCAGCCTGGAGAAAGCCCTTGAAGATCAGATGGGCTGGATCACCGCCTGGCGTATTAACCGCTATGCCGGGGGAACCTACAAGACCCAGCGCTTCTATGTCGATTCGGCGGCGAACGGGCTGGATAAAGACAGCGATCCGCTGGTCAGAAAGCAGGCTGAGGATGACTGGAAAGAAGCACAGAAAAAAGTTGACGATGCTCGTAAGGAAATAATTGCCGAACATAAACCTGAAGATGGCTTCCTGATGCTCCCGCCGGGGCCAAAGGATTTCGACGCCGCGCTGGGGCAAACCCAGCTGCGTCAGGCCGCAGAGGAGTTCAGAGAGGATTACCACGGCCTCTCCCGCTCGGGTACTGGTAACTGGATTTTTACAGCCGTTGATTCAATGAGTAACGCCATCTTCCTGCTGAACAACGATAATGAGTATGGCGAATGGCTTAGCATGAAAACCGCCGGAGACGATCGTGTAAAAGTGCTTTTTCCGGCGGCCGGCGAAGCGAGTAACGCCACTGAACCAGGCGGGCTGGTGCGGGCACTGTTTGACGATCAGATCCACGATTCCCGCGCGTGGTTTATGCACAACGCCTTCGGCTCCCGCGAACCCTGGGGCAGCTATTTCCTTTATCGGATGATCTATTTCGGCAGCTGCAGCAGTAAGCCAATGACGCCGTTGATGATTGCTGGAGCGGTGGTGGGCGTCGCGACTCTTGCCGCAGGCGCGGCCGTTATCATCAGACAGAAAAGCGCGAAGGGCAAACTGGCGGGGCTTGCCGGTACCGTGGGAGCCGTTTACCTCGAAACGCAGGCCATCGATCTGCTTTCCGGCAAACCGCTGCCAATGCTGCCCAACGCTGCACAGCTGCAGGCGCCAACGATGGAGCCAGGCACAGTGGTGGCACAGCAAACGCAGCTCATCAGCGATCAGCGGCTGGCACTGGCAAAAACGATGATTGAGTCCAGCTGGGCGGAAAATCTTAAGGCGACCGTAACGGCCTGATTCAGGGAAGGATGAAGGATGAAAGCAGTGATACGCGAGGGCGATACCCTGCGGGAGTACGGTGGGAAAGTGCTGGGCGGGCATTATCTTTGCTTCGGGAAAGGGATCGCCTGTAAAGGCGATGCAGTGAAGTGCAATAAACATGGCATCACGGTCATCAGCGAAGGCAGTTCGTTATCGGAAGTGGACGGACAGCCGGTGGCGCTGCATGGCCATCGTTGTGCCTGTGGCTGCACGCTGGTGAGCTCTTTTCCCGATTGCGGCATTGAGCTGTGAGGCCGTTACCGGAGTATCCACCCTACCGGGTGGCACGTGCCCCTGACGGCAAGCGATGGCTATTAGCGGGGGCGCTGATGGTGTTGCTGTGCGGAGGAGGCGGCGCGCTGCTTCATCCTGCCGGGAGCGCTGCCGGACTGGTGATAAAAGGAATGGCTGGCGCGGTGATTCTGATGGGCGTGCTCTGGTTAATACGTTTGCTGTATTACCGGACGTCGGCCCATAACGCCCGGTATTACCAACAACTGGTTGAGCAGCAGCAGCAGGCCTGGTGGCAGCGGCATCAGAACCGTTTCGCGCTCAGTGAAATGGTGCTGCTGGGCCCGGGCGGGACCGATACGCCACACTGGCTGCGGCTGCTAAAGCGTGAGCATCGGGTTCCTGAGATAAAAAATGAGTCGAGCGGGAAAGCGCTGCGTATCGGTCGAACGCTGGTCGATACGGTGGCTGAACGCGAGGCTTTGCTGGCAAAAATGCTGGTGCTGCAATGGCGGACGCAGCACGCAGATTCCTCTCCGCCACACTTATGGCGCTGCTACTGGCAGGGTTCTCTGGATGCCTGGCGTGCATTCTGTAGCCAAATGCAGGTTTCATTTCCGGACGTGGCGCTTCCTGAAAAACCGGAGACATGGCAAGGCGAAGAGACGTTGTCTGCACTTGCCGCAACGGCTCAAACGCTCCCTGAAACAGAGGCCATTCTGGTCGCCGGGTGTCATTCAATAGCTGCCTCGTTTAATTCTGCGCAGCCTGCCGGTGAGTCCGCTGCACTGTGTCTGGTCGCGCAGAAAGGGCTGGTCAGCCTCACCCGGGGGGAAGTTTACGATATCGCCGGGAAAGAGGTTTTAACCGCAGTCTGCGAACGAGCGGAGCAGCAAAGCGACCTCGAAACGCCGCTTGACACTTGCATGCTGTTCTCACAGCCGGCGCTGCCCGCCCTGGCGCAAAGCGGCTGGAATGTGACCCATCACGTTCAGGACCTCAACTGGGGGAACCCCGGTGATATGGAAATGCTTATCGTGCTGATTCTGGCGGCTCTTTACGCAAAAAATTATCAACAACCCTGCGGCTGGATAGCCAAAGATCCTCTACATACTCTCGCTCTTGGAATTATTAAACCTTATGGTGAAGGAAAATAAACCCGCTGAATTTTCGGTGTTTGCCACGGCGGTGTTGTTTGTTGCTACTGTCACGCTACTTGTGCTGGCAGGTGGGTTACTGTGGTGGTATTGGGGGGAAGATCTCTCCACGGAATGGGACGTGATACGTCGAATCATGACGGCCTGTTTTGTTGTCTGGGGAGTGTCGCTCTGCGTACTGGTGCTGGGGTTTATCGCGTTTCATTTAATGATTCGGGAAAAAGTAATGGGAGAGGCTTCTTCCAGACCGGTCAAAAAGAAAAGAACGCTCCGTCTGCCGCTCAGGGCGGACATCAGCAACCATCTCCGTCGTCGTTATAGCCTCTTCTGGCGAAGTAAAGTCCGCCTGCTGTTAGTCACAGGCGATGAAAACGCCATCGCTCAGTTGGTGCCCAATCTGCAAGCCCGCCAGTGGCTGGAAGGCAACCGTACCGTTCTGATTTACGGCGGCAGCCTGACTGCTGAGCCCGATAAGGAAAAATACACCGCGCTGCGTAAACTGCGCCGCGGGCGCCCACTGGACGGGATTGTCCGCGTCATGCCGCAGTCGCTTAATCTGACCCCGCAAATCAGCGACAACGATTTACGCGGCCTGGAAAAAATCAGCGAACTGCTGCGTTATTCCGCCCCGGTCTGGTTGTGGCAGCTGTGCGACAGCACCTGGTCGCAGGCAAAACGCACTGAACAGACGGTAGGGGCTACTTTTCCCCTGCGTGCTAAGCCTGACGATATTTCCCGCCAGCTTGAGCAGATGCTGCCGGCCCTGCGGACGCAGGGGGTGAGTCAGGTCGCTGAGAACAACGGCCACGACTTCCTGCTGCGCCTGGGCCAGCACCTCAAAGACGGCGGTATCGCCCGCTGGGCTCAGCAACTGGTGCCATGGCTGGCAGCCTCCCAGCAGCGCGTTCCGCTGCGTGGTCTGATGTTCAGCCTGCCGGACAGGCACTCAATTCATCCGACAGAGGAAACAGCCGACGCTGAGAAATATATCCCGCAATCACAACGCCATGCGCTGACTCTGCCGGTGACGTGGCAGGGTATCGTGGATGACTGTACCCGTGTTCGTGGCCGCCGAGTCGGTATGGCCTGGGAACAGACGCTGGCCTGGACGCTGATGACCATCATCGGTATCTGGGGGCGGGAACGCTGCTGTCGTTCGCGGTCAACCGTCATGCAGATCGTTTCTGTTGCCGAGCAGGCCCATGCCCTGGTGGAGCATCCTTCCGTATCGGATTACCAGCTGACGGCTCTGCATACCCTGCGTAATGATGCCGGCCGCCTGCAGCACCGTATTCAGGAAGGCGCTCCCTGGTATCAGCGCTTTGGTCTGGACCATAACCCGCAGCTGCTCGAGGCATTGCTGCCCTGGTACGGCGTGGCGAACAACCGCCTGATCCGCGACCCGGCCAATGCTGCGCTGACTCAAAAACTCAATGCGCATTGGCAAACTCTGCCCCCAACAGCGACCAGCGTGCTCAGCTGGCGAAGCCGGGCTATGACCAGCTGAAAGCCTGGCTGATGATGGCCCGTCCGGATAAAGCCGACGGCGCGTTTTACGCCCAGACCATGAAAGCCGTGCAGCCGACGCGAATGGGCATTTCAACCGGCCTGTGGCAAAGCCTGGCGCCGGATTTGTGGGCCTTCTACATCACCGAACTGCCCGGGCAGCCACAGTGGAAAATCACCCCGGATGCGCAGCTGGTGAGCCAGAGCCGCCAGGTGCTGTTGCAGCAAATTGGCCGGCGTAACGCCGAAAGCACGCTGTATGAAAACATGCTCAAATCAGTGCGTCGTAACTTTGCCGATGTCTCGCTGGAAGACATGACCAGCGGTACCGATGCGCGCCGCCTGTTCACCACCGATGAAGTGGTGCCGGGCATGTTTACCCGCCAGGCGTGGGAGGGCGGCATTCAGCAGGCTATCGAAAAGGCCGCCAACGTCCCGCCGGGATGAAATTGACTGGGTGCTGAGTGACAGCCGGAAAGCGGTCTCCTCAGACCTGTCGCCGGAGGCCCTGAAAGCACGTCTGACGCAACGTTACTTCACCGACTTTGCCGGCAGCTGGCTGAGCTTTCTTAACAGTCTGCGACTTAACCCGGCGAACAATATCGCGGACGTTACCGACCAGCTGACGCTGATGAGCGATGTCCGCCAGTCGCCACTGATTGCCCTGATGAATACCCTTGCCTGGCAGGGGCAGACCGGCCAGCAAAGCGAAGGTCTTTCGGACTCCATTATCAAATCGGCTAAAGATCTGGTAGGCGGAAAGGACAAGCCTGCGATTGACCAGTCTGCATCAGGGCCGCAGGGCCCGCTGGATGACACCTTTGGCCCGCTGCTTCAGCTTTTGGGTAAAAACAAAGGCAGTAACGTCATGTCGGCGGACACGTCCCTGAGCCTGCAGACGTATCTGACCCGCATCACCCGCGTGCGTCTGCGCCTGCAGCAGGTGGCCAGCGCCTCTGACCCGCAGGCGATGATGCAGACCCTGGCGCAGACCGTGTTCCAGGGCAAAAGCGTGGATCTGACCGACACCCAGCAGTACGGCAGCCTGATTTCGGCAAGCCTGGGCGAAGAGTGGAGTGGTTTTGGCAGCACGATGTTTGTGCAGCCGCTGACTCAGGCCTGGGAGACCGTGCTTCAGCCGTCGGCGGCGAGCCTGAATGACAAATGGAGCCGCTCGGTTGTCGCTAACTGGCAAACTGCCTTTGACGGACGTTTCCCGTTTGCCGCCAGCAAAAGTGATGCCTCTTTACCGATGCTGGCTGAATTTGTGCGTAAGGACAGTGGACGGATCGAGCGCTTCCTGACCACAGAGCTCAACGGGGTGCTGCACAAAGAGGGCAGCCAGTGGGTGCCGGATAAGGTCAACAGCCAGGGGCTGAGCTTTAACCCGGCCTTCCTGCGGGCCATTAACCAGCTGAGCCAGCTGTCAGACATTCTGTTCACCGATGGCAGCCAGGGCATCAGCTTTGAGCTGCAGGCGCGTCCTGTGCCGCAGGTGGTGGAGACGCAGCTGACTATTGATGGACAAAAGCTGCACTACTTCAACCAGATGGCCGACTGGCAGAGCTTCCGCTGGCCGGGAGACACTTACAAGCCGGGGACGATGCTGACCTGGACCACGGTCAACGCCGGTGCGCGTCTGTTCGGGGATTACAGCGGGACCTGGGGCTTTATTCGCTGGCTGGACCAGGGCAAGCGCCAGCAGCTTGACCGCAGCCAGTGGATGATGAGCTTTACCGCCCCGGACGGTCGCACCCTGCAGTGGGTGCTGCGCTCACAACTCGGGAAAGGCCCGCTGGCGCTGCTGGATCTGCGCGGTTTCACGCTGCCGGATCAGATATTCAGTGTCGACAGCGCGGCCACCGCTCAGGCGCTGATGGCTAACACCGCAAACAGTGACATGGAGGAGGTCGAATAATGAGCACACTGCAGAATCTGGTTACCGCCTGTCAGGCTGACGAAACTCAGCTGCGGCAGCAGGCCCAGGCGCGCACGGAAAACTGGCAGCCCTGGCTTGCGCCGTTAAGCGATACCCGTCCGACCGGTGAAGACCCGGGCTATGACGATGATTTTCAGCGTATCCGCGAGGAGGTCAATAAGCTCTCCGGCATCGATACCGAACTGATTTGTACGCTTGCAGAAAAACTGCTGACCACCACGGCCAAAGACATCCGCGTTGCGACGTATTACTGCTGGGCGCGACTGCACCAGGATGGCGAAGCCGGTTTTGCCGAAGGGCTTGAACTGCTGGCGGGATTGCTGCAGCGTTATGGCACGCAGCTTCACCCGCAGCGGGACCGAAGCCGTAAGGCGGCACTGGAATGGCTGGCAGGATCCCGCGTTCTGGACAGCCTGTCACTCTGGCCGGAAGTGATCCGCGACGATGCACTGCGTACTGCCGGGGCGCTGCTGCTGCTGCGCGACAGTCTGGAGACCGAGCCGGAAGCATCGCGGCCAGAGCTGAATGCCCTGTACAGCGCGCTGGAATCCCGCCTGATGAAGGCCGGTGGTGTGGATGCCGTGGTACCGCAGAACGCAGGTGATAAGGCGCCGTCACAGTTCTCCACGCCTGTGACGGAGCCAGATGCGCCGGTTCTGAGCCGCATCACCTCCGGTCAGGATTTGCTGGCCCAGGCCCGCACCCTCACCGGATATCTGCGTGAGCAGCCCGATGGCTGGCTGGCCGCACACCATCTGATGAAGAGCCTGCGTCATGACACCCTGCGGGACCATTCCGGCCCCGGATGCGCAGGGCCGTACCCGCATCGAACCGCCAAGGGCAGACCAGCGCGCGTTACTCAAACGCCTCTACCTGCAGCAGAGCTGGGTGGAAATGCTGGAACAGGCCGACAGCACCTTTTCGCGTGGCGCCAATCACCTCTGGCTGGATTTGCAGTGGTACATCCACCAGGCGCTGACGAAATCAGGTCAGGACACCCTGGCTGACATTATTGCCGCCGACCTGAAAGGGCTGCTGTCGCCGCCTGTCCGGGCTGGAAACGCTGGCGTTCAGTGACGGCACGCCGTTTGCGGATGAAGTGACGCTGAACTGGATCAAGCAGAGCGTGCTGGACGACATTTCCGGCTGGCGGGATGAGCCGGTCAGCGCCGCCAGCACGGATGACAACGATGACATTCTGGCGCTGGAGCCGGAAGCGCTGGATAAGGCGGACACCGAAGGTCTGGATGCCGCGCTGCACTGGCTGCAGACCCGCCCGGGCATGACCACCGATCGTCAAAAGTGGCTGTTGCGTCTGCTGATGGCCCGCATTGCTGAGCAGTAGGGTAAAAATGAACTGGCGCTGCATCTGCTGGGAGAGCTCGACAGTGCCGCACAGTCAATCACCCTCACGCAGTGGACACCGGCGCTGTTGTTTGAAGTGAAATCCCGTCGCCTCAAACTCCTGCGCCTGAAAGCCGCTCGCAGTGAAGCTGATAAATCACGTCTTACAGCCGGAGATGGACCAGCTTCTGGCCGGTCTGATTGCGCTCGATCCGGCCAGCAGCGCGGTGCTTTGCGGCTAAAACATCAGGCATACCTTTCAAACACACATATTCAGGTTTTTATGGAAGATTTAACCCTGCGTTATTACGACGCGGAAATGCGCTACCTGCTGGAAGCCGGTGAAGAGTTTGCCCGTGCTCACCCCGAGCAGGCGGCAATGCTCAATCTCGATAAAGCGGGGGCGCCCGACCCGTATGTGGAGCGCCTGTTTGAAGGCTTTGCCTTCCTGATGGGCCGGCTTCGCGAGAAGCTCGATGACGACCTGCCGGAACTGACCGAAGGGCTGGTCAGCCTGCTGTGGCCACATTACCTGCGTACCATTCCGTCCCTGTCGGTGGTGGCGTTCACCCCTGACTGGCGCGAGATGAAAGAGCCGATGCGCATCGTCAAAGGTTTTGAGGTGAACTCGCGGCCGATCGGCGAGAAGGGCACGCGCTGCCGGTACACCACCACCAAAGAGATGACTCTTCAGCCGTTGTCGCTGGAACATGCCAGTTTGTCCACTGAGCCGGACGGGCGTTCGGTTATCACTATGCGTTTTGACTGCAGCGATCTGGCTGACTGGAGGCGCATCGACCTCAGCTGTATTCCGCTGTATTTCAACGCCGATGCGCCGCTGGCCTGTCGCCATGCATGAAGCCTTCACCATGAACGTCAGCCCGCCTGTGGCTGCGCTTGCCGGGTGACATGGACAGAAGACCGCTCGACGGGTATTTCACCGCGCTGGGCTTTGGCGATGACGACGACCTGTGGCCGAAGGGCGAAGCAGCAGCTTCAGCGGCTACCAGCTGCTGCTGGAGTATTTCACCTTCCGCGAGAAATTCATGTTTGTCCACCTAAGGGCCTGCGTGGGCTGGAGACCGTGGCCTTTCCGGCTGAGCTCTCCTGGTTTGAAATCGACGTGGTGCTGGCAGAGCGCTGGGAACATGACTTCAGCTTTACCGAAAAGCATCTGCGCCTGAACTGTGTGCCGGTGATTAACCTGTTCCCGCTGGAATCTGACCCGCTGACGCTTAACTCTCTGCAGACCGAATACATGCTGCGCCCGATGCGCGTGCAGGATGGCCATACCGAGATTTATGCGGTGGATTCGGTGATGTCATCCAGCCAGCATACCTACGTGCCGTTTTCGAGCTTCCGCCACAAGGGCGGCATGATGCGCCATCAAGGCCCCGGAATATTACTACCACACCCGCGTACGCCGCGGTCCGTCCGGACTGCATAACACCTGGCTTATCCTCGGCGGGGAAGCGTTTGATAACCACACGGTGCCGGAAGACGAAAGCCTGTCGCTGACGCTCACCGGCACCAACGGCCAGCTGCCACGCCGTGCGCTGCAGAGCACGGTGCTTGATACGGTGATGAAAACCACCTCAGCCAGTATCGCCGTGCGTAACCTGTGTGCGCCGACGCTGCCCTGTTATCCCCCGGCGCAGGACCGTTTCCACTGGCGGGTGCTGAGCCATCTCGGCAGCGGTTTCCTGTCGATGATGGACAATGCCGACGTGCTGCGCGGCACCCTGGCGCTGTACGAATGGACCGACAGTGAGATGAACCGCCGTCGTCTGGAGGCCATCATTGATGTGAAGCACCGCGAAACCGAGCGCTTTGAACAGGGCTATCTGGTACGCGGTGTGCAGATTGAGGTGACGCTGGACAGCCACGGCTTTGCCGGGCGCGGCGACATCTGTCTGTTCGGCGAGATGCTGAGCCGCTTCTTTGCGCTGTATACCGATATCTATCTGTTCAACCGCCTGATTATCATTCTGCAACCGACCGGAGAGCGCCTGGAATGGGAAGAGAAGCACAATCGCCGCATTCCCGGCTGACCCCGCGGCTGGAGGCCGACCTTCACCGCATCAACTTTTACCGTTTATGCCAGCTGCTGGAGAAGCGTAATCCGGGCAGGCCGCTGATGGGCTCGACCAGCCACCCGGCGGATGACCCGGTGCGGTTTGCGCCGCATCCGGGGATGGGGTTCCCGGCCAGCGAAATAAAGGCTGTCGAATATGACGAGGAGGATGACAGCAGGCCACCGCTCATCCGCACGACCTTTATGGGGATGTACGGTGTCGATTCTCCTTTGCCGACGGCCTACCTCGATGACATCACCCAGCGCCGGGAAGGGCACGAAGCGCTGCAGGGCTTTCTGGATATCTTCAGCCACCGCATCCTGACGCAGTTTTACCGTGTCTGGCGTAAATACTCCTACCCGGCCACGTTTGAGCCCGGCGGTACCGACAGCTATCTCGCAGTCGCTGCTGGGTCTGGTGGGGCTGGGGATACCGGGCACCGCAGAGCACATCGCCACGCCGGTATCCCGCTTTCTGGCGCTGCTGGGTGTGCTGCAGCAGCCGGGTAAAACCCAGGAGGGGATGCAGGCCCTGGTGAGCCTGCTGGCACCCGACACGACGGTGCAGGTGAGCCCGTATTGCCTGCGGCCGGTGGCAGTCAGCCAGCCGCTGGGCTTTTACGGTGATGACGATTTTCTGCTGGATGGCAACACGCCGCTGGGTGAAGAAGCGATGGATGCCAGCAGCCAGCTGCTGATTGCTCTGTTCACCGATAACGAACAGGAAGCGCAGGGCTGGAAACCGGATGGCCTGCTGTATCAGGACTTTCTGGTGATGCTGCGGGTGTATCTCGGCTGGCGCTTTAAAGCAAAAATCACCCTGACCACCCGAACCCGCCTGCTGGCCGCGCCGCCGCTCGGCGAAGGCCCATTCTGGCTGGGGATGAATGGCGTGCTGGGTGCACAAGACGAAGATCTCCCGGAGGATATTCCGCGGACCTTTACCACGGAACTGGGTTATTACGCCGGGCTGGAGCCTGCAACACCACAACAAGGAAACCGACGTGTTACGTACAAGTTTGATTAAGACTCCGCATGCTGGCTACCTGCGCTGCTGGCGTTCAGCCTGGCGGGGTGTGGGGTGACGCAGGGCGTCACCGATGGCACCAAATCGGCGTTTAACGCCGTGTTTTACAAAAAGATTAAGGTGCTGCATCTGGATTTCACCGCGCGTGAGGCGCTGAACACCGACTCCCGCGAAAGTAACTCGCTGTCTGAGCCGGTGGTGATTCGGGTCTAGCAGCTGAAAGACCGTAAAACCTTTGACAAGACGGTCTATCAGCAGCTCCTCAGGGATGGCGACACCATTCTGAAAGCCGATCTGCTGGCGACCCGGGATGTAGTGGTGAAACCGGGCGGTGATGCAAACCTCGATATGCCAATGGAAGAAGAGGCGCAGTTTGTCGCGGTGGCAGGGCTGTTCCGCCATCCGGATAGGGTCAACAACACCTGGAAGCTGGTTATAGGGCGTGAAGACCTTGATCCGGATAAGCCGCGCATTCTGGAAGCCGGTAACAATCATCTGACGCTGCAACCGCTTAAGGACGACTGATGCCCCAGGGACATAACACGCCTTCGCTGTATGAAATGCTCACCGGCAACTTCACCGGCGGCCTCGACCTGCATCAGGTCAGCGAGCAAAATCAGGTCATTTTCTCGGTACTGGATAACATGCAGCGCATCCTCAACTGCCGCGCCGGCACGCTGGCGCATCTGCCTGACTACGGCCTGCCGGATATGACCAAAATCCTGCAGGGCATGCCGGGAACGGCCCATGAGCTGATGGGCACATTGTCTGCCGTCCTGCTCAAGTATGAACCGCGCCTGAAAAAAATAAGCGTTGTCCTGCTGGAACAGAACGTCCCCGGCGAACTGCGCTATGCCATTGACGCTGAACTTAAAGGGATTGGCCTGGTGCGCTACGGCACTGAGTTTATGCCCGAAGGGCGGGTCCTGTTAAGGCATCTCAGGCAACAGCAATATCTTGATGGTAAAGCGCAAATCTAAGCGGCATTATTACGAACGAGGCTGAATAATAAAATAACACATGGATTTGAATATGAAAAAATTGATACCGCTGTTGGTTTTTAGCTTATTAGTGACTCTGCAGACTGAAGCGGCCAGAGGCAGAAAACCCTGTTCTGGTGCAAAGGGTGGTATTGCACACTGTACCTCAGATGGACGTTTTGTTTGTAATGACGGAAGTCTGAGTCAGTCGAAGAAATTTTGCTCCAGGTTTGATTCGTCAGAAAACACGCAGCAGGTAAAATCACCGCTTAACAGCGGCAAAACGCAGACCAAAAAGATCGTTACATCAAAGAAACAGCCACAGTCCGTGACTCAGCATCAGGATCAGACCGAATTGCAACCACGAAAACCAACCTGCGCTCCGCTTTATATGGCCAGCCAACCCGGCTACACGCATTTACCTATTTGCGTCGGTAATCAATATTAATTAAGGCGGGTAAGGGGGGCGGTAAAGAAATATTTGCATCGTTCATCACTCAGAACAGGCAAAAAAACAGACTGCATAATTAATTATCCTCCCACGCTGTAAATACCTCACAGGGACAATAAGTCATGAATGACATGCCTGCCCGTCGGATTAAAACCGGCAGCGACCCGCGTAAGCTGCCGGATTATGCTGCTCTGCGTGAAGAGCTGAGCAAATTGACCCATCCGGCACGGCCGGATATAGACTGGATTTACGTTGAACAACACTGCCTTTCTCTGTTCGAACAAAACGGAGTGGAGTTGCAGACTGCGGCCTGGTACACGCTTGCCCGCATGCAGCTGGCCGGCCTGGTTGGATTGAATGAAGGTCTGGCGCTACTGGAAGCGCTGGTGAGCCATCAGTGGGGAGCGCTGTGGCCGCAACCGATCCACGCGCGCATGGACATTTTCACCAGCCTGAGCCAGCGCGTGCAGCAGCAGATGCGCCCCCTTTCCCTGAATTATGACGATCTGAGTCAGCTTTATCGTGCTGAACAACTGCTTACCCGGCTGGGGACCGTGTTACAGCGGCTGGAGCTTAAACATCTTAGCCAGCTTGATACGTTGCGTGCTCTGATGCACAACAGTGCCGCCAGGCTGGAAAGCCGTGACGGTACGACCAGCAACATCTTGCCCGGCACCACGATAGATAACGGGGCGATATCCGCACACCCGCATGAAACGAAAACTCCGCATAGCGCCAGATGGGTGTATGTCGCTCAGCAGCAACATCAGCCAAAGATTAAGGTGCAGACAGCGGCACCAGCCCGCGGTAATCACTGGCAATTTTTCAGTGCCGGGATGTTTACCATGTTGCTTATCAGCGTGGTCGTGGTGGGCGGCTGGCAATATCTGCACCGGCCCGATCCACTGCAGGCTCAGCTCGTGGCATCGCTGGCTCCTGTGCCCGCCACACTCACGTCACAGCAACGGGATATGCTGCGGCAGCGGACGTCCATACCATCAGCCTTGATCGCCGACACGCAGCAGCAGTTATCTCGTCTGGAACAACTCGCGCCCGACTGGAATATTGCGTATGGCCAGCAGCTGGTTGAGCAGGCGCAGGCGCTGTGGCCGGAACAGGCAGGTTCGTTATCTGCGCGGTGGCAGCATCAGCTTGAGGCCAGCATGTTGCCAGCGCAAAACCTTGCGGCCTGGCATCAGGGGATGATGAAGCTGGCACAGTTGAGCGAGCGGCTGAATGGACTGGATGAGCAAAAAGGCAAATACATCACGGTGAGTGAGCTGAAGTCCTCGGTATTTGGCATGATGACCCGTTTTCAGCAGGCTGAGCCCATTGAGGAACAATTGCGGCAAATCCACTCGCTACCAGCCAGTGCCCCCCAGCGGCAGCAGCTTATCCGCCAGCTCGAACAGCACCTGCGATCGCAGATTTACACCTTGTGGCATATGAAAAACAGCATTGGGGTGGCAGAGGGAGAGGAGCAATAAACGAAGCGGTAAACCAAAGCAGAAGAGGCGTTACTGGTGTCCCCTGCAGGAATCGAACCTGCAACTAGCCCTTAGGAGGGGCTCGTTATATCCATTTAACTAAGGAGACGTGCGGCGCGCAGTATAGCGCACCGTGCAGGGGATTTTAACCGTGGGCCGCCTGTTTGCTCAAAGTGTCAGCAATCAGGCGGTGGCGATCACGCTTTTTCCTGATTTTTCTGCTTTTCCTGCCTCTCTTTGCGCTTCTGTTCGGCTCGCGCTTTGGCTTTGGCCGCTTCGCTCAAATCGTTGCGGATCTGCGCGTGGCTTATCAGCGCAAAGATAAAGGTGCCGCCGATGATGTTACCCGCCAGCGTCGGCAGAGCGAACGGGTAAATGAATTCTTGCCAGCCAATCGCGCCGTTGAACACCAGATACAGGATCTCGACCGAACCGACCACGATATGGGTCAAATCGCAAATCGCCACCAGGTAGGTCATCAGCACGATCACCCAGATTTTCGCCGCGCCGGCGGCCGGGAACATCCACACCATGGTGGCGATGATCCAGCCGGCCAGGATGCCGTTGGCGAACATTTCCCCCGGCGTATGGCGCATCACCTCTTCGCCCAGGCTGACGAAGGCGCCGCGCGTTTCGGCGTCGAACAGCGGCATATGGGTAAACGCCAGCGCCGCCAGCCCGGTGCCGATCAGGTTGCCGAGCAGCACCACGCCCCACAGGCGCAGCAGGATCAGCAGGTTGCGCGGCGTGGGCTTATGCATGATTGGCAATACCGCCGTGACGGTGTTTTCGGTAAACAACTGCTGGCGCGCCATGATGACAATGATGAAACCGAAGGTATAGCCGAGGTTCTCGATGAAAAAGCGGCTGGGATCGTCCGGCAGGCGGGCGTGGAAAATGCCTTTTGCCGCCAGCGAGGCGCCCATCGACAGCCCGGCGGCGATCGCCGACCACAGCAGCGCCAGCCCGTCGCGCTCCAGCTCTTTTTCGCCTTCCATCCGGATCTGTTCATGCACCGCCGCCGCGCGCGACGGCAGATTCTCTTCCCTGACTTCGATTTCGCGCTTGCCCTGTTCCTGCTCCTCGCTCTCTACCTGCATCGTCTCATCCGGCTCGTGCTCTTGGCGCTGCTGCTCGCTCATGCTGTCGCTCCTGCTCATTAAGGGTGAGTTCACGTCATTAAGCGTAGTTGCCTGGCCCAAATGCGGCGAAATACAGAAAAAGGTAACAAGAGTTAAAATCCGCCGATTTTTTCCACGCATTCTTGATCCTGCTCGCGCATGAATACCCCATTTGGCGGGACGGGGGCGCCTGCGCGCGGGCTGCGTGCCCCTGGTTTGAGGCTTATGCTATGATTCGCTATCCCAAAGAAAAATATGAGTTCCCCGATGCTGGAAGCCAAAAGTCTGAGTTGCGTGCGCGATGAGCGCATCCTGTTTAGCGAGCTAAGCTTTTCAGTTCAGCCGGGCGATATCATTCAGGTAGAAGGGCCGAACGGCGCGGGTAAAACCAGTTTGCTGCGCATTCTCGCCGGTCTGGCGCGGCCGGACGGCGGCGAGGTGTGCTGGCGCGGGCGCAGCACGCTGCGCGATCGTGCGGGTTAACAGCAAGATTTGCTGTTTATCGGCCATCAGCCCGGCATCAAAGCCGAATTGACGCCCTTCGAAAATTTGCAGTTTTATCAAGCGGTGCGCGGCACAACCGATCATCCGGCCATCTGGCGCGCCCTGGAGCAGGTGGGGCTGGTGGGCTACGAAGATCTGCCGGTGGCGCAGCTGTCCGCCGGGCAGCAGCGGCGCGTGGCGCTGGCGCGGCTGTGGCTCAGCGCGGCGCCGCTGTGGATCCTCGATGAGCCGCTGACGGCGATCGACAAACAGGGCGTAGCCGAGTTGATTAGCCTTTTTGAACAACATGCACAGCGGGGCGGCATGGTATTGTTGACCACCCATCAGGATTTGGCCGGCGTCAGCCAAACGGTGGGTAAAGTTCGTTTGGCGGAACATGACGCGGGGAGCCTGTGATGTTTTTGACCCTGGTGCGCCGCGAACTGAAGATCGCCTGCCGTAAAGGTTCGGAGATCGTCAACCCGCTGTGGTTTTTCCTGATTGTGATCACGCTGTTTCCGTTGGGGATTGGCCCGGAGCCGCAGCTGCTGGCGCGCATTGCGCCGGGCATCGTGTGGGTGGCGGCGCTGCTGGCCTCGCTGCTGTCGCTGGAGCGGCTGTTTCGCGACGACTTCCTCGACGGCTCGCTGGAGCAGCTGTTGCTGCTGCCGACGCCGCTGCCGATGACGGTGCTGGGCAAAGTGTGTGCTCACTGGGTCGTGACGGGGCTACCGCTGCTGATCCTGTCGCCGCTGGTGGCGCTGCTGCTGTCGCTCGATATGCAGACCTGGCTGGCGGTGGCGGGGACGCTGCTGCTCGGCACGCCGACGCTGAGCCTGATCGGCGCTATCGGCGTGGGGCTGACCGTCGGCCTGCGCAAAGGAGGCGTGCTGCTCAGCCTGCTGGTGCTGCCGCTGTATATCCCGGTGCTGATCTTCGCCACCGGCGCGATCGACGCCGCCTCGATGGGCATGCCGATCGACGGTTACCTGGCGATACTGGGCGCGATGCTGGCGGGCAGCGTGACATTGGCACCGTTTGCCACCGCGGCGGCGCTGCGAGTGAGCGTGCACTAGCTAACGTATTGAATGAACAGACGGGGCAAGGCCGAGAAGAGCGTACCCCGCAGAAGATTTTCGCCGTTTCGATCGCTCGGGGCGGCCGACGCATAAAAATTACCGTGAGCACTGACGACAATGTGGAAATGGTTACATCAACTGGCGCGGCCTGAACGGCTGTATCACGTCTGCGGCCGCTTTGTCCCCTGGCTGGGGCTGGCGGCGGCGGCTTGCCTGCTGCTTGGCTGGGCATGGGGCTTTGGTTTCGCGCCGAAGGATTATCAGCAGGGCGACAGCTTCCGCATCATTTATATTCACGTGCCGGCGGCCATGTGGTCGATGGGCATCTACGCCTCGATGGCGGTGGCGGCGTTTATCGGCCTGGTGTGGCAGATGAAAATGTCCGATACCGTGGTGGCGGCGATGGCGCCGATCGGCGCGGTGTTCACCTTTATCGCGCTGGTGACCGGCTCCGCCTGGGGCAAGCCGATGTGGGGCACCTGGTGGGTGTGGGATGCGCGTCTGACCTCCGAGCTGGTGCTGCTGTTCCTTTATATGGGCGTCATCGCGCTGTACAACGCCTTTGAAGACCGCCGCCTGGCGGGCCGCGCCGCCGGGATTCTGGTGCTGGTGGGCGTGGTGAATATCCCGATCATCCATTTTTCGGTCGAATGGTGGAATACGCTGCATCAGGGCTCGACCAATATGCAGCAATCTATCGCGCCCAGCATGCGCACCCCGCTGCGCTGGGCGATCCTCGGTTACCTGCTGCTGTTCGTCACGCTGACGCTGATGCGCCTGCGCAATCTGATCCTGTTCCAGGAGCGCCAGCGCCCGTGGGTCGCCGGGCTGGTGAATAAGGAGCGTCAGTCATGAACGCCGCATTCGATTCCTGGTCGGCGTTTTTCGCCATGGGCGGTTACGCCTTCTATGTTTGGCTGGCGGTCGCCGCCACGTTGATTTCGCTGTTGGGGCTGGTGGCGCACACCCTCTGGCAACGGCGGCAGTTGCTCGCCGAGATCGGCCGCCGTCAGGCGCGCGAGCGGCGCATTCGCCATGCGCAACAATCAAAACAAAAATCCGCCGCACCGCGGGAGAAATCATTGTGAATCCACGTCGTAAAAGCCGCCTTTATCTGGCGATCGTTGTGCTGATCGGCATCGCGCTGACCGCGACCCTGATGCTGTACGCGCTGCGCTCCAACATCGATCTGTTCTATACCCCGGGTGAAATCCTGCAGGGCAAGGGTGAAAATCATGAGAAGCCCGAGGTCGGCCAGCGGCTGCGCATCGGCGGCATGGTGATGCCGGGCTCGGTGAAACGCGATCCCAATACGCTGCAGGTCAGCTTCAAGATTTACGACGCGCGCGGCGCGATCGGCGTGACCTACACCGGCATTCTGCCGGACCTGTTCCGCGAAGGGCAGGGCGTGGTGGCGCAGGGCGTGCTGGGTGAGGGCAACGTGGTCAATGCGCGCGAAGTGCTGGCCAAACACGATGAAAAATACACGCCGCCGGAAGTGGCCGACGCGATGAAAGAGAACCACAAAGGCCCGGCGGAAGCGTATAACGCGCCGCAGGCGGAGGGCGCCAAGTCATGATGCCGGAACTGGGCAGTTTTCTGCTGTGCCTGGCGCTGGCGATTGCGCTGCTGCTGAGCATTTACCCGCAGTGGGGCGCGGCGCGGCAAGACAGCCGCATGATGGCGGTCGCCCGCCCGCTGACCTACGGCATGTTCGCCGCGATTGCGCTGGCGTTCCTGTGCCTGGTGCACGCCTTCGTGGTCAATGATTTTACCGTCGCCTACGTGGCCACCAACTCCAATACCCAACTACCGGTGTATTACCGCATCGCCGCCACCTGGGGCGCGCACGAAGGTTCGCTGCTGCTGTGGGCGCTGCTGCTCAGCGGCTGGACCTTGGCGGTGGCGATGTTCAGCCGCGGCGAACTGCCGCAGGATGCGCTGGCGCGCGTGCTGGCGGTGATGGGCATGATCAGCGCCGGCTTCCTGCTGTTCATGATCATCACCTCCAACCCGTTCACCCGCACGCTGCCGAAGTTCCCGATCGACGGCAGCGACCTCAACCCGCTGCTGCAGGATATCGGCCTGATCTTCCACCCGCCGCTGCTCTATATGGGCTACGTCGGCTTCTCGGTGGCCTTTGCCTTCGCCATCGCCTCGCTGCTCGGCGGCCGCCTGGACACCGCCTGGGCGCGCTGGTCGCGCCCGTGGACCACTGCGAGCCTGGGTCTTCCTCACTCTGGGCATCGTGCTCGGCTCCGCGTGGGCCTACTACGAGCTGGGCTGGGGCGGCTGGTGGTTCTGGGATCCGGTGGAAAACGCCTCCTTTATGCCCTGGCTGGCCGGCACCGCGCTGATGCACTCGCTGGCGGTGACCGAGAAGCGCGGCACGTTCAAGGCCTGGACGGTGCTGCTGGCGATCACCGCCTTCTCGCTGAGCCTGCTGGGCACCTTCCTGGTGCGTTCCGGCGTGCTGGCCTCGGTGCACTCCTTCGCCTCCGACCCGGCGCGCGGCATGTTTATCCTCGCCTTCCTGGTGATCGTGATCGGCGGTTCGCTGCTGCTGTACGCGGTCAAGGGCGGCCAGGTGCGCAGCCGGGTGCAGCACGAGACCTTCTCGCGCGAGACCTTCCTGCTGGGCAACAACGTGCTGCTGATCGCCGCCATGCTGGTGGTGCTGCTGGGCACGCTGCTGCCGCTGGTGCACAAACAGCTGGGGCTGGGCAGCATCTCGATCGGCGAGCCGTTCTTCAACACCATGTTCACCTGGCTGATGGCGCCGTTGGCGCTGCTGTTGGGCATCGGGCCTTTGGTGCGCTGGCGCCGCGATGAGCCGAGCAAGCTGTGGCGCCGCCTCGGCGTGGCGCTGTTGGCGACGCTGGTGCTGTCAATCCTGCTGCCGTGGCTGCTGCAGGACAGCATCGCCGGCATGACGGTGGTGGGCCTGATCATGGCGCTGTGGGTGATCATCCTGACGCTGATGGAGCTGCATGAGCGCGCTACCCACCGTCACGGTTTCTGGCGCGGCCTGCGCCAGCTGTCCCGCAGCCACTGGGGCATGGTGCTCGGCCACCTCGGCGTGGCGGTGACGGTGATCGGCATCGCCTTCAGCCAGAACTACAGCGTGGAGCGCGACGTGCGGATGAAGGCCGGCGACAGCGTGGATATTCACAACTATCACTTCGTGTTCCGCGACGTGCACGACATTCGCGGCCCGAACTACAGCGGCGGCGTCGGCATCATCGACGTCACGCGCAACGGCAAGCCGGAGGCGACGCTGCACGCGGAGAAACGCTACTACAGCGTGGCGCGCAGCATGATGACCGAAGCGGCGATCGACGGCGGTTTCAGCCGCGATCTGTACGCGGCGCTGGGCGAGGAGCTGGAGGACGGCTCCTGGGCGGTACGCCTGTATTACAAACCCTTCGTGCGCTGGATTTGGTTCGGCGGCGTCTTTATGGCGATCGGCGGCCTGCTGTGCATCCTCGACCCGCGTTACCGCATGAGCAAAAAACTCAAGCGCGAAGGCAAGCTGGAGGCGCAACCATGAATCGTAAGCTGCTGTTTATCCCGTTGGTCCTCTTCCTGCTGCTGGTGGCGGCGCTGATGGTGCAACTGACGCGCAACGCCGGCGGCGAAGATCCGACCATGCTGGAATCGGCGCTGATCGGCAAACCGGTGCCGACCTTCAGGCTGGAGTCGCTGGATCAGCCCGGCAAAACCTACGATCAGGCGGTGCTGCGCGATGGCAAGCCGATATTGCTTAACGTCTGGGCCACCTGGTGCCCGACCTGCCGCGCGGAACACCAGTATCTCAATACGCTGGCGGCGCGTGGCGTGCGGGTGGTTGGCCTGAACTATAAAGACGATCGCGCCAAGGCGGTGACCTGGCTGAATTCCCTCGGCAATCCCTATGCCCTCAGCCTGTACGACGGCGACGGCATGCTGGGGTTGGATCTCGGGGTCTACGGCGCGCCTGAGACCTTCCTTATCGACGGCCAGGGGATTATTCGCTATCGCCACGCCGGCGACATGAATGAGCGCGTTTGGCAGCAGGAAGTGCTGCCGCTGTATAAAAAGTACGGGGGTGAGGCATGAGGCTGATTGTCCTGCTGTGCGCCGCGCTGCTGAGCTGGAGCGCCGCCGCGGCGATCGATACCTATCGCTTCAACTCCGTCGAGCAGGAGCAGCAGTATCGCGAGTTGACCGAACAGCTGCGCTGCCCGAAATGCCAAAACAACAGCATTGCCGATTCCAATGCCATCATCGCCGCCGACATGCGCACCAAGGTGTACGAGCTGATGATGCAGGGGCAAAGCAAGCAGCAGATCATCGATTATATGGTGGCGCGCTACGGTAACTTTGTCACCTATGAGCCGCCGGTAACGCCGGCGACGCTGATCTTGTGGATCGGCCCGCTGCTGTTCGTGCTGATCGGCGGGGCGGTGGTGATCCTGCGCACCCGTCGCCGGCCTGGCGCGGTGGTGGACGATGAATTCTCCGAACGGGAACGGCAGCGCCTGGCGGCGCTGTTGCAAGAGACTGACAGGAAGAAACCCTAATGGCTTTTTGGCTGATTATTTGCGTGTTGCTGGCCGGTGCCGCGGCGCTGCTGGTGGTGCCGGCGATGCGCCACGGCAAGCAGAGCGCCGCCACGCGCGATGCGTTGAACAAGGCATTTTATCAGGATCGCCTCAGCGAGCTGGAGCAGGACGAGCAGCAAGGCGTGGTGGCCGAGCGCCCGGAGCTGGTGAAAGAGCTGCAACAAAATCTGCTGAACGACATTCCCGTCGAGCAGGCGGCGCAGGCGAAGCCGATCAATCGCTGGGCGCTGGTGCCGGGCGTGCTGTTATTGCTGGCGGTGACCGTTGGCTTTTATCTGAAAACCGGCGGGTTGGCGCAGGTGCTGGACTGGCGCCTGGTGCAGGCGCAAATGCCGGAATTGCGCGAGCGCGTCGCCAATGAACGCGCCAAACCGCTGAGCATGGAAGAGATCGCCCGCCTCGGGCTGGGGCTGCGCACCGCGCTGCAGCAGGACGATCGCAACATCAACGACTGGATGATGCTGGGGCGGGTCGGCATGGCGCTGAACAACGCCACCACCGCCACGCAGGCGTTTGCCCATGCTTATCAATTGGATCCGAATAGTCTGGAAGTGCGGCTCGGCTATGCCGAGGTCTTGACGCGATCCAACGATCCGGAGGATAACAAGCAGGCGACGCAGCTGTTGCGGCGCATGATCGCGGAAAATCACGGCGATCCGCGGGTGCTGAGCCTGCTGGCGTTCAATGCCTTCGAACAGGGCGACTTCAAGCAGGCGATAGGCGCCTGGCAGGTGATGCTGCAGCTGCTGCCGGCCAACGATCCGCGCGCGGAAGTGATAAAGCGCAGCATTGCACAAGCAAAAGCCCAGGCCGGCGGAGAAACTGTTAAACTGAATGTGACCGTTTCGCTGTCACCGCAGGCGGCGAAAGCCCTGCCGACGCAGGGGACGCTGGTCATCTCGGTGACCGACGGCGTCAGCCCGGTGCCGGTGGCGGTAAAACAATTGCCGCTGAGCCGTTTTCCGCTGTCTTTCTCTCTGGATGACAGCAACGCCATGATGCCCGAGCGTCTACTCTCGGCACAGCATCAGGTGCAGGTGCGTGTGCGCCTCTCACAGGACGGATTGGCCACGCCGCAGCCGGGAGACTGGTTCGGCGAAAGCTCGCTGCAGACATTCAGCGGTAAAGAGCAGGTTAGCGTTCAGATAAACAAGCAGGTCAATGAAAAATAAGACCGAACGTGTTTTTATGGAGAAAAATATGAACTTTCGCCTGACTGGGGTGGCATTCGCAACGGTATTACTGGTGGGCTGTGCCAGCGCGCCAGACAAAGATCCGCAAGGGCGTTCCGATCCTTTGGAAGGATTTAACCGGACGATGTTCGACTTCAACTACAACGTCCTGGATCCTTATATCCTGCGCCCGGTCGCGGTGGCCTGGCGCGACTACGTGCCGATGCCGGCGCGTAACGGCATCAGCAACTTCACCTCTAACCTGGAAGAGCCGGCCAGCATGGTCAACGCCTTCCTGAAGGGCGATCCTTACCGCGGGATGATCCACTTCAACCGTTTCTTCCTGAATACCCTGCTCGGGATGGGCGGCCTGATCGACGTGGCCGGCATGGCCAACCCGAAACTGGCGCGCGAAGAACCGAACCGCTTCGGCAGCACGCTGGGCCATTACGATGTGGGTTACGGCCCGTACGTGATGTTGCCGGGCTACGGCAGCTTCACGCTGCGTGACGAAGGCGGCGACTTTGCGGATACGCTGTATCCGATGCTGAGCTACCTGACCTTCTGGATGTCGGCGGGCAAGTGGGTGGTCGAGGGGATCGAAACCCGCGCCCAGCTGCTGGATTCCGATGGCCTGCTGCGCAACTCTTCCGATCCTTACATCATGGTGCGCGAAGCTTACTTCCAGCGCCACGATTTCATCGCCAACGGCGGCTCGCTCAAGCCGGAAGAGAACCCGAACGCCAAGGCGATTC
>JBCNOY010000003.1:0-543634 GCA_039593615.1 Enterobacterales bacterium
GGAATAACGTTGTGTGCGCACTGACTTGCCGCAGCTTCCCTTCCTTTGCGCATCCTCCCATGGGGGCGTGGGGGTAGGCGCCGACATGCAGATTTTAAAGTCCTCGGATGACAGGTGCAAAATTGTGAACGTCATCACAAAATTGCTGCAGTGCTTTTTCGGGGCACATTAAGCTTCCGCACGATAAAAAGTACCCGGAAGGGTGTTAATGTTTTGTTAGAATGCGGGGTAAAAGATGTCTGTTTCTACGAGATATGAGCACTCCGGAAGGCAGATATGGCTAAAGACACCGTAACCCTGACCGAGATTTCAAAAAGCCCACCTGACTGAAATGCAGTTTTACGTGACGCAGAATCACGGAACGGAACCGCCGTTCACCGGCGCGTTTACTGCACAACAAGCGGGACGGCGTCTACCACTGCCTGGTCTGCGATGCCCCGCTGTTTCACTCCGAAACCAAGTATGATTCTGGCTGCGGCTGGCCGAGCTTTTACGAGCCGGTGAGCGATGAGGCTATCCGCTATCTGAACGACTACTCGCACGGTATGCAGCGCATGGAAATTCGCTGCGGTAACTGCGACGCGCATCTGGGCCACGTCTTCCCGGATGGCCCGCAGCCGACCGGCGAGCGTTATTGCGTGAACTCCGCCTCGCTGAGCTTCACCGATGATGAAGACGGTAGCCAGACTCGTGGTTGAAAATCGTGCTATATCGGAAAAAAGGTTTCAGCAAATTATTCCTTTGAGTAAGGGGCGATGTGTGAATCTGGAAGCAAATTGATTAGCGGCGATGACGCCGGAGATCTACCAGCGTCTGGCCACGGCCGTTGAATTGGGAAAATGGCCAGACGGCGTGGCGCTGACGCCGGAGCAGAAAGAGAACAGCCTGCAGCTGGTGATGCTGTGGCAGGCGCGCAACAACACGCAGGCGCAGCACATGACCATCGACACCAAGGCGGCGAGATGGTGATGAAGTCGAAAAAACAGCTGAAGGAAGAGTGCGGTATCGAGGCCGACGTGACGCGCATCAACCTGCATTAACCGGCTGCAGGGCTGGAGAGTTCCAGCCCTGATTTTCAGAAGTGACCGACCCTGCGCCTCTCTGCGCCATCTCCATAAATGCCTGCGTGCTGTCCTGCGGCTGAATATTGACGCCCCGGCAGCCGTCGCTGATCACGCTGACCTCGTAGCCCAGTTGCAGCGCATCCAGCACGCTGAACTTGACGCAGTAGTCGGTCGCCAGGCCCAGCACAATCAGCTCCGTAATTCCGTGCTGACGCAACCAGCCGTCCAGCGCCGTTTTCTGGCGGTGCCCGTTATCGAAAAACGCGCTGTAGCTGTCGATAGCCGGATTTTCACCTTTGTGGAACACCGCATCGATGGCCTTGCTGATTCAGGAGCGGATGCAGCGCCGCGCCTTCCGTCTGCTGTACGCAGTGATCCGGCCAGAAGGTTTGCGCCAGCCCGTCGAGTTCACCCTGGGAGAACGGCTCGACGTTGTGCTGGCTGGCAAAGCTGCCGTGATTGGCCGGGTGCCAGTCCTGGCTTGCCACAACCGCTTCACCGCGCGCTTTGCACCAGTCAATCAGCGTGTTGGCCACGTCAACGGTGCTGTCACCTTCGGCGACGGCCAGCGCACCGCCCGCGCAGAAATCATTTTGCAAATCGACCAGTAGCAGGGCGCGTTGCTTCATGAGCACTCCTTATTCGTCCGGGGTCAGCTCGCCGCGCAGGTTTTGCATCATCGCGCTGCGAATGGACTGAATGTCCAGATCCTGACTCAGTAAATAGTGAAGTTTAGTCAGCGTTGCCTCAACGGTCATATCGAAACCGCTGATCACCCCCGCATGCGCCAGCGCGTTGCCGGTGGCATAGCCGCCCATATTCACTTTACCGGACATACACTGGGTCAGGTTCACCACCACAATTCCACGCTCGCTGGCTTCCTGAAGCTCTTTCAGGAATTCACCGTTCTGCGGCGCATTGCCCACGCCGTAGGAGCGCAGGATCAGCGCCTTCACCGGCTGGCGCAGGAAGTTACGCACCACGTCCGCAGAGATACCCGGATAGATGGTGACCACGCCAATCGGTTGCGGAGTAATCGGATGAACAATCAGCTCGCCCGCGGTGTTCGGCGCAGGAGGGGTTCCCAGACGACGGATATGAATCCCGGCCTCCAGCAGCGGCTGCAGGTTAGGGGAGGCGAAGGCGTCAAAACCGTCGGCATGAGCTTTGGTGGTGCGGTTGCCGCGATACAGACGGTTGTTAAAGAATAGCGACACTTCGTTGATCGGGTAATTCGCCGCAACGTAGAGGGAGTTCAGCAAGTTGATCTGCCCGTCTGAGCGCAGCTCCGCCAGCGGGATTTGCGACCCGGTGACGATAACCGGCTTGCTCAGGTTCTCCAGCATGAAGGAGAGCGCCGAGGCGGTAAACGCCATGGTGTCGGTGCCGTGCAGGATCACGAAGCCGTCGTACTGGTCGTAGTTGGGCTTTAATGTCATCCGCGATGTGCTGCCAGTCTTCCGGCGTCATGTCGGAGGAGTCCATCAGCGGCTCGTATTCGTGGATGGTGAAGTCAGGCATTTCCGGACGGTGGAATTCGGGCATCAGCGCCAGCTGACGCTGCAGGTGGCCGGAGACGGGGATATAGCCGTTTTCGGAGCGCTGCATACCGATGGTACCGCCAGTGTAGGCTACATAAATCGATTTCTTCTGCATGGTAGTGAGTTCTTGTTCTTCAAAAGAAAAAAATCCCCTCTTCGCGGGAAGAGGGGACGGTTTTTAACGGACGTTCGCGCAGGTCAGGCAAAACGCGTAACGACTCTGTGGATCGTTAAAGGCCGCAAGCTTATCGCTTTCTGCCTTCATCGCTTTTGCCGCCGTGGCGACCGGCGCAGGCAGGTAAGCCTGCAGCGCCTCCGGCAGCATGGCGCGTACCGAGCCGGACATGCTGTCCATGACCATATCGAAGAACGACGGTTCGTCCTGGTAATACTCGATATGCCACTGCTTCAGCTTCGCCAGTTCGGCGGCTTTCTTCACCGCGTCATCGAAGTCACCCAGGCTGTCCACCAGTCCGTTGCTCTTCGCATCCTGACCGGTCCAGACGTGGCCCTGTGCAATCTGGTCGATCTGCTCAGGCGTCTTTTTACGCGAGTCTGCGACCAGGGTGATAAAGCGTTTATAGCCGTTCTCAATGCTGAGCTGCATCATCTCAGAGACTTCCGGCGGCAGGGATTTGGTCACCGAGACATCCGCCAGCGGAGAAGTCGCTACGCCGTCGGTATGCACGCCCAGAGAATCCAGGCTGTTCTCTACGGTGTTGATCACCCCGAAGATACCAATCGAGCCGGTCAGCGTGCTTGGGTTCGCCACGATGTAGTTGGCTGGCGTGGAGATCCAGTAACCTCCGGAGGCGGCCATTCCGCCCATTGAGACGACGACCGGCTTACCGGCGGCGCGCGCCGCGGCCAGTTCAGCGCGGATCACTTCGGAGGCGCTGACGCTACCGCCAGGGCTGTTGACCCGCAGGACAATCGCCTTCACTTTCGGATCCAGGCGCGCATCGCGGATTTGTGACGCGGTAGTATCGCCGCCCACGTTCCCCGGGGTCTCCTGACCGTCCATGATCGCACCGTTGGCAAAGACCACCGCGACGCTGTCACCATTCTCATCCGGTTTTTTCGTCGAGTAATCATACATGCTGATGGCGCTGTAATTTTTGTCCTCTTTGCTCCAGCCAAACTGTTTGCTCAGGGATTTTTCAATCTCGGCGCTGGTGCCCAGGGCATCAACCAGTTTGTTATCGAGCGCATATTTCGCGGTATCGCCGTCAACCTTACGCAGGCCTGCCAGCACGCCCTGCGCGCCAGGGAACACCTGTTCAGGCGTAATCTGACGGTTCGCGGCAACGGTGCCCAGATAGTTCTGCCACAGCTCACCAATCCAGCGGCTGTCCGCTTCGCGGGCGGCAGGGGACATATCGTCGCGGATAAACGGCTCCACGGCAGATTTATACGTGCCGACGCGGAAGACGTGGGTGGTGACCTTCAGCTTATCGAGCAGCGATTTGTAGTACAGGCCGTTGGTGGCAAAACCGTGCAGATCGACCGTGCCCTGCGGGGACAGCCAGATCTTATTGGCGAAGCTCGCCAGATAATATTGCCCCTGGCTGTAGCTGTCGCCCACGGCAATCACCGGCTTGCCGCTGTCGCGGAATTCGCGCAGCGCTTTACCGATGTACTGCATAGACGGCTGATCGCCGCCGGCAAAATCTTTCAGATCCAGCACGATGCCGGTGATGTTGCGGTCGATCTTTGGCCTGACGGATGGCATCGACGATATCGAACAGGGAATTTTCCTGCAGACGGTCTGACGTGGCGCCAAACAGCTGACGGCTGATTACGCCCAGACGGTTGCTGGCTGACGGTTTATCAACGATTACGCCGGTGATATCAAGTAGCAGGGCCCCGCGAGTCGAATGCTGCGCCTGATTCGCGTTGCTGATGTGCATCCAGATACCCGCGCAAACCAGAACCAGCAGGATGAAGAAGATGTTCATCACCAGGTTGCGGACGAAGTTGAGCAGTCGCCACGTCCATTTAAAGAAACCGGCAATGATTCGCCAAAGGGTTCGCATGTATTCTCCCTAACCAGAAAATGACTGTTTCCGTCGCCACTGGACGGTAATGTTGGGTTATCGTAATGACCCAACCGCCACTTGTCAGCAGGAATCGCCTGCCAGGCTGTAACAAAATCTGCCGTCGTGTTAATTTTATGAGTAAATTTCAAGAAAGGAGTTAACCAATGGACGCACTCGAACTGCTTGTTAACCGCCGTAGCGCTTCCCGTCTGGCCGAACCTGCCCCGGCAGGCGAGCAGCTGGAGAACATTCTGCGTGCCGGCATGCGTGCCCCCGATCATGGCACGCTGCAGCCGTGGCACTTCTTTGTAATTGAAGGCGAAGGACGCGATCGTTTCAGCCAGCTGCTGGAGCAGGGCGCGGTGGCCGCAGGGCAGGATGAGAAGGGGATCGACAAGGCGCGTAATGCCCCGTTCCGCGCCCCGATGATCATCGCCGTCGTGGCGAAATGCCAGGCGGACCATAAGGTGCCGGTCTGGGAGCAGGAAATGTCCGCGGGCTGTGCGGTGATGGCGATGCAAATGGCGGCCGTCGCGCAGGGCTTCAACGGCATCTGGCGCACCGGTGCGCTGACCGAAAGCCCGGCGGTCCGTGACGGTTTTGGCTGCGGCGAGCATGACAAAATTGTCGGTTTCCTCTACCTCGGCACCCCGCAGCTTAAAGCCTCCAGCACCATCAGCGTGCCGGACACCACGCCTTTCGTCAGCCGCTTCTGATAACGCAGCGGTCTGCAAACTGCCTGCAGACACTGATGCACTGCCGCTGTGCGAAAGATCGCGCTTAGCCGCGACAGCTCTTACCTGCAACGGGCAGCAGCTACCATAGCGCGATTGAGATGACAGGAGACGTCCATGAGCGAGCAAACCATTCGTTTAACGCAGTACAGCCACGGAGCCGGTTGCGGTTGTAAAATTTCCCCGAAAGTGCTGGAGACCATCCTGCACAGCGAACAGGCGAAGTTTGTCGACCCGAACCTGCTTGTCGGCAATGAAACGCGCGACGATGCTGCGGTTTATGACTTAGGTAACGGCACCAGCATTATCAGCACCACCGACTTCTTTATGCCGATTGTCGACAATCCGTTCGATTTCGGCCGCATTGCGGCCACCAACGCCATCAGCGATATCTTCGCCATGGGCGGTAAGCCGATCATGGCGATCGCCATTCTGGGCTGGCCGATCAACACCATCCCGCCGGAAGTGGCCCGTGAAGTGATTGATGGCGGGCGTTTTGCCTGCCAGCAGGCGGGAATTGCGCTGGCCGGTGGTCACTCTATCGATGCGCCGGAGCCGATCTTCGGCCTGGCCGTCACCGGCGTGGTGCCGACCGAACGCGTGAAGCGCAACAGCACCGCGCAGGCGGGCTGCAAGCTGTTCCTCACCAAGCCGCTGGGCATTGGCGTGCTGACCACCGCCGAGAAAAAATCCCTGCTGAAACCGGAGCACAAAGGGCTGGCAACGGAAGTCATGTGCCAGATGAACCTCGCCGGTGCGGCGTTCGCCAATATCGACGGCGTGAAGGCGATGACCGACGTCACCGGTTTTGGTCTGCTGGGGCACCTCTCCGAAGTGTGTCAGGGCGCGGGCGTGCAGGCGCAGGTCTGGTATCAGGACGTGCCGAAGCTGCCGGGCGTGGAGGAGTATATTGCTCAGGGCGCGGTCCCGGGCGGTACCCAGCGCAACTTCGCCAGCTACGGTCACCTGATGGGCGAAATGCCAGAAGAATGGCGCAACCTGCTGTGCGATCCGCAAACCTCCGGCGGCCTGCTGCTGGCGGTGACGCCGGGGTCGCTGAGGCGGCGGTTCAGGCGTGCCGCCGCGGAGTTCGGCATTACCCTGACGGCGATTGGCGAGCTGGTAACCGCGCGCGGTGGCCGACCGATGATTGAGATCCGTTAATTCGATGCGGTTGTTTATTGCCGAAAAGCCGAGCCTGGCCCGCGCCATTGCCGATGTGCTGCCCAAGCCGCATCGCAAAGGCGACGGCTTTATCGAATGCGGTAACGGGCAGGTGGTCACCTGGTGTATCGGTCACCTGCTGGAGCAGGCGCAGCCGGATGTCTATGACAGCCGCTACGCCCGCTGGAATCTGACGGATCTGCCCATCGTGCCGGAAAAATGGCGCCTGCAGCCGCGGCCTTCGGTCACCAAACAGCTCAACGTGATCAAGCGCTTCCTGCATGAAGCCGATGAAGTGGTGCACGCGGGTGACCCGGACCGGGAAGGGCAGCTGCTGGTGGATGAGGTGCTGGACTATCTGGAGCTGGCGCCGGAAAAGCGCCAGCAGGTGCAGCGCTGTCTGATCAACGACCTCAACCCGCAGGCGGTGGAGCGGGCGATCTTGGCGCCTGCGCGCCAACAGCGAGTTTATTCCGCTGTGCGTCTCGGCGCTGGCCCGTGCCCGCGCCGACTGGCTGTACGGCATCAACATGACCCGCGCCTACACCCTCCTGGGGCGCAACGCGGGCTATCAGGGCGTGCTCTCGGTGGGGCGCGTGCAGACGCCGGTGCTGGGGCTGGTGGTGCGTCGCGACGAAGAGATCGAAAACTTCGTCGGCTAAAGATTTCTTTGAGGTGAAAGCGCATATCGTCACGCCTAAAGACGAGCGCTTTACCGCCGTCTGGCAGCCGAGCGATGCCTGCGAGTCGTATCAGGATGAAGAGGGGCGTTTGCTGCACCGTCCGCTGGCGGATCATGTGGTTAACCGCATTACCGGACAGCCGGCTATCGTTACCAGCTATAACGATAAACGGGAATCAGAACCCGCGCCGCTGCCATTCTCGCTGTCGGCCCTGCAGATTGAGGCGGCGAAGCGCTTTGGCCTCAGCGCGCAGAACGTGCTGGATATCTGCCAGAAGCTCTATGAAACCCACAAGCTGATCACCTATCCGCGTTCGGACAGCCGCTATCTGCCGGAAGAGCATTTTGCCGGTCGTCATGCGGTGATGAACGCCATTAGCGCGCATGCGCCGGATCTGCTGCCGCAGCCGGTGGTCAACCCGGATCACCCATAACCGCTGCTGGGACGATAAAAAGGTGGATGCCCACCACGCGATTATCCCGACGGCGCGCGCCAGCAACGTCAACCTGACCGACAACGAAGCAAAGGTCTATAACCTGATCGCCCGCCAGTACCTGATGCAGTTCTGCCCGGACGCGGTGTTCCGCAAATGCGTGATCGAACTGGATATCGCCGAGCGGCAAGTTCATTGCCAAAGCCCGTTTCCTTGCGGAAGCCGGCTGGCGCACGCTGCTGGGGAATAAAGAGCGCGATGAGGAGAACGACGGCACGCCGCTGCCGGTGGTGGCCAAAGGCGATGAGCTGCTGTGTGAGAAGGGGGAAGTGGTGGAACGTCAGACCCAGCCGCCGCGCCATTTCACCGATGCGACGCTGCTGTCGGCGATGACCGGCATCGCCCGGTTCGTGCAGGATAAAGATCTGAAGAAGATCCTGCGCGCCACCGACGGTCTGGGTACGGAAGCAACGCGCGCGGGGATCATCGAGCTGCTCTTTAAGCGCGGTTTTCTGGTGAAAAAGGGGCGCTATATCCACTCGACCGAGCCGGGCCGGGCGCTGATTCATTCCCTGCCGGAGCTGGCCGCCAGGCCGGATATGACGGCGCACTGGGAGTCGGTGCTGACGCAGATCAGCGAAAAGCAGTGCCGCTATCAGGACTTTATGCAGCCGCTGGTCGGGACGCTTTATCGGCTGATCGATCAGGCGCGCCAGAGGCCGTCGCTGCAGGCGTTTCGTGGATTAGCCGCGGCCGGAGCGAAGACGCGCAGTAAAGGCAAAACGCCCCGGCGCAAAACGAAGGAGACGGAATAATGCGTTACGCAACGCTGTTGCTGAGTGGGCTGCTGCTGTGCAGCCATGCCGCGCTGGCTAATCGCCAGCCGGAGCCCGCGCGAATGGGCAATACCGATGTGGTGGTGGATATGCCGCCGGAAGTGTGGACGCAGGGGCAGAATCGTCACCAGAACAACTGCCTGCAGTGCTGTATCTATGAAAACCGCAGCTACTCCGAAGGCGCCGTGGTGAAAGCAGAGGGCGTACTGCTGCAGTGTGCGCGTGATGAAAAAGTGCTGGGCACCTATCCGCTGATTTGGGAAGTCATTAAATAAGCGGGCGTGGCGCGCAGGCGCCACGCTGTTCAGTTACAGCCTGAAACTGGACCAGACTGGCGCGTGGTCGGACGGTTTTTCCATACTGCGGGTTTCGTAGTCGATGCCGGTTTCGATGCAGCGCGAAGCCAGCGGTGGGCTGGCCAGCAGCAGATCGATACGCAGGCCGCGGTTGTCGTCAAACCCTTTGGAGCGATAGTCGAACCACGAGAATGCGATCGTTGCGGTCCCCGGGTTTTTCTCGCGCTAGGTATCCACCAGGCCCCAGTTCAGCAGGCGGTCCATCCACTCGCGCTCTTCCGGCAGGAAGGAGCATTTGCCGGTGCGCAGCCAGCGTTTGCGGTTCTCTTCGCCAATACCAATGTCCAGGTCGGTACTGCTGATGTTCATATCGCCCATGATCAGCACCGGCTTGTCGGCCGCCAGTTGCTGCTCGAGGTAGTTTTGCAGGTCCCGATAAAAGCTTCTTTTGGCCGGGAACTTGATGGGATGGTCACGGCTTTCACCCTGCGGGAAGTAGCCGTTGATCACGGTGATATCGCCAATCGGGCTGGGAATTTCTGCCATGATCAGACGTCGCTGGGAATCTTCGCCGTCATCGGTAGGAAAACCGCGGCGCACGGCTACCGGCTGCGTCTTGGTTAGCAGCGCCACGCCGTAATGGCCTTTCTGCCCGTGATAAAACACGTTGTAGCCGAGTTTGCTGACCTCTTCCAGCGGGAACATGTCGTCGTGAACTTTGGTTTCCTGCAGGCCGATCACATCTGGCTGATGCTGTTCAACGAGCGCCGCCAGCTGATGAGGGCGCGCGCGCAGGCCGTTGATATTAAAAGAGACAAATTTCATAATCGCTGCCATTTTTCGTCGCAAAAGGTTGCGGCGATGGTAAGCAGAGTTTGGCGGGAAATGTAACGCAGACAGCGGTAGGGCCGCTGGCTGCGCAGCGGGTTTATTTCGCCCAGCGGTCGTAATTTTTGGGTTGATAATCGTCAAACTGTTGCAGCAGCGTTTGCGCCGATTCACTGATGTGCAGGGTGCCGAGATAGTCGTGGCAGCACGCAGCGTGATTTGTGCGTGGTGGACGCATTGGCAGAGCGGGCGGTCAGGCAGGCGGTGCCGTTCAGCTGGGGCGTTGATGTGAATATCAAGGTGCGCATTAATGCGCACCCTACAATCCGGGTGACAACTGGGACGATGAGAATAGAAACCGGTCACATGGGTAACACTTAAGGCCGTATCACTGTAGGGGTGGCATGTGGGTACAAACCGGTCACGGATAAGGGGGGTAACACTTGAGTCCGTATCACTGTAGGGTCGCCATTGATGGCGACCTGCATCGCGTAAATTCAGATGTCGGTCTGGTGAAAAGTTCTGCATAGAGATGGTGGTGGGAGAAGGATTATTCGTCGCTATGCGACTCACCCTGCGGGCCGCGCTAGCGCGCGTTGTCTCACTGCGTTAGACCCGAACCTTCGGTCGAAGCTTCTCATCCTTCTCCAGGTGCGGAGCATTATTAACTGCGCTTTGTTTTAACTGGCTGGAAGAAGATTTTCTGCATAGGATGGTGGTGGGGGAAGGATGATTCGTCGCTGTGCGACTCACCCTGCGGGCCGCGCTGAAGCGCGTTGTCTCACTGCGTGAGACTCGAACCTTAGTCGAAGCTTCTCATCCTTCCCCGTCCGGATGCATTATGGATGTGGTTTGCTTCTAAGTCGGCTGGAGGAGTTTTGCAGCATGAAGATGGTGGTGGGGGAAGGATTCGAACCTTCGAAGTCGATGACGGCAGATTTACAGTCTGCTCCCTTTGGCCGCTCGGGAACCCCACCAGGGGTATGAAATTCAAATTTTGAGGTCGTGCTGAGAGATGGTGGTGGGGGAAGGATTCGAACCTTCGAAGTCGATGACGGCAGATTTACAGTCTGCTCCCTTTGGCCGCTCGGGAACCCCACCACGGGTAATGCTTTTTACTGGCCTGCTTCCTGCTGGAAGCGGGGCGCATCATATCAAATGAGACGCCCCTGTAAAGCATTCCTTTAGTAAAATGAATCGTTTGCCTGCTTTTTATCCGTAAAGGCGCAAAGCTAATCAATTCATTTTCCGAAAGATTAAAGAATGATGGTTCGGTTGCCGTAAACGAAGACGCGCTGCGCCAGCACCTGATACAGCGCGCGGCTCAGCACATTCTTCTCAACGTCACGCCCGGCGCGCATCATGTCCTCAGCGGTATAGGTGTGATCCACGTGAATCACGTCCTGCATGATGATCGGGCCTTCGTCCAGGTTGTCATTCACGTAGTGGGCGGTCGCGCCGATGATCTTCACGCCGCGCTCATAGGCCTGGTGGTAAGGACGCGCGCCAATAAAGGCCGGCAGGAACGAGTGGTGAATGTTGATGATCTTGTTCGGGAAACGCGGCACGAAGGCCGGCGTCAACACGCGCATGTATTTCGCCAGCACCACGTAATCCGGGTGATAGCGCTTCGATCTCCTCCGCCATCGGTCGTCGTGCTCTTCACGCGTCAGGCCTTCATGGCTGACCAGCTCGAACGGAATATCAAAACGCTCGACCAGCGAACGCAGCGTCTCGTGGTTGCCAATAACGGCGGCAATTTCCACGTCCAGACCGCCATAGTTTGCTCTTCATCAGCAGATCGCCCAGGCAGTGTGCCTCTTTGGTCACCAGGATCACGATGCGGCGTCGGCCGGCGCTGTGCAGCTCGCGCACGGAACCTTCCGGCAGCGCGCTGTCCAGATCGGCCAGCAGCGTGGTGTCGTTGAAAATACCTTCCAGCTCGGTACGCATGAAGAAGCGCCCGGTACGGTGATCAACGAACTCATTGTTCTGCACGATATTCAGTTCGTGCTTGTAGCAAATGTTGGTGATCGTGGCGATCAGCCCTTTGGCATCGGGGCAGATGGTGCGCAAAACTTTACGTTGTACATTTTGGTTTGGGATTGCATCGTCTAATACGGGAACGTCCTGTCTGCGAAGGCGATGAATGGTGAAGCTGTTGGGCATCTGTCCAGGCATTACTGCGCCCGCAACACTTTTTGTATTTTTTACCTGAGCCACAGGGACAGGGATCGTTACGCCCAAACTGCGGGCGTTGTTCCGTCGATATAATACCATGCCGTTGATCCTCGCGAAGGAAGCGGGAACGCTCGATACATCGGCTGCCGGTTTACGGCGCTTTCCTTCGGGAAAACGGGCAAAAAAGTCGACGAAGCCTTCATCCGTCTCATGGTGGCTTCCTGGTGATTCACAGACGGGTTACATCGTCAGGCCCAGCCATTCTGTGTTGGCGAAACTTTCGGATCGAATTGCGTCTCCAGGCTTGAATCGGCGCACGCGCTGGCGTGGGATGCCAGGTTTCAATCAGATAGTCGGCGTCTTTGATTCACGTAAGCGGTGTAACGTGAACGCATTAGCTGTTCAGCGCGTCTGTGGCGTTTGATTGCCCGCTCAGAAAGGGCTGACAACATAGGCTATACTCCAGTCCGCTGCCGCAGGGGCATGATTCGGACACGATTATCTCCTGAGAGAGATTAGGAAGTTAAGGTGAAACGCTTCGTGTAGCGCATATGTTAGCTGACAATATTGGCGCAGCGTTGAAGCTACGCGAATCAGGTACCCCCTGATCCAGCGGAGGATGGAGCTATGAGAAAAGTCAAGATCGGACTGGCGCTGGGAGCTGGCTCGGCTAAAGGCTGGGCGCACATCGGCGTGATCAATGCGTTAAAGAAACTGGGAATTGAGGTCGATATCGTTGCCGGCTGCTCTGTCGGTGCGCTGGTGGGCTCGGCCTACGTCAGCGGCCGTCTGCCGGCGATGGAGCAGTGGGTGCGGTCGTTCAGCTACTGGGACGTGATGCGTCTGATGGACCTCTCCTGGCAGCGTGGTGGCCTGCTGCGCGGCGAGCGGGTGTTTAACGCCATATCCGTCAGCTGATCCCTAACGAGCTCATCGAAGACGCGGACAAGCGCTTTGGCGCCGTGGCGACCAACCTCAGCACCGGACGCGAACTGTGGCTGACCGAAGGCGATATTCATCAGGCGGTGCGTGCTTCCTGCAGTATGCCTGGCCTGCTGGCGCCGGTGTGGGCCGACGGCTATTGGCTGGTGGACGGCGCGGTGGTCAATCCGGTGCCGATTTCGCTGACCCGGGCGCTGGGCGCGGACATCGTGATTGCCGTCGACCTGCAGCATGACGCGCACCTGATGCAGCAGGATCTGTTGTCGGTCACGCCGCAGAGCGGTGAAGAGGCGGCAGCGGCAGAAGCACTGAGCTGGGGCAAAAAACTGCGCCAGCGTCTGATGGGGTTGACCCATCGACGCGCCAGCCAGGCGCCGACGGCGATGGAAATTATGGCCACGTCAATTCAGGTGCTGGAAAATCGCCTGAAGCGTAACCGTATGGCAGGCGATCCGCCGGATGTGCTGATTCAGCCTTTTTGTCCGCAAATCTCGACGCTGGATTTCCATCGGGCTGAAGAGGCCATTGCGGCAGGCAAGGCCGCCGTGGAGAAAAAAATGGATGAACTATTACCGCTGGTCCGTAGCAGATAATCAGTTGTTCATTCACGGGGGTTGTGACTTCAGCCAATTCTGAAAGGCGCAACGGCGTTTTATGAACCACTATTGAAATATCTGGTACGCAGGGGGAGAGAATGGAAAAACCGCTAATCGGCAAAAACATCTTGATTGTTGAAGACGAGCCCGTTTTCCGTTCCTTGCTGGTCTCATTGTTAACTGGCCTCGGAGCCAGCACGTTTGAAGCGGGCGACGGACTCGACGGCCTGGAAAAATTTAGTCGCTGCGTGCAGTCGGTGACTTCAGATCTGATTATTTGCGATCTCGCGATGCCGCGCATGGGCGGTATTGAGTTTGTTGAGCACCTGCGTTTACACGTGGTAATAGCGTGCCCATCCTGGTGATCTCCGCCACCGACAAGATGGCCGACATTGCCAAGGTGTTGCGCTTGGGCGTACAGGATGTCCTGCTGAAGCCCCTGACCGATCTCAATCGCCTGCGTGAAGCGGTGCTGGCGTGTTTATACCCCAATATGTTCACCTCTCAGGCGATTGAAGAGGTTGAGCTGTTTCAGGATTGGGATGCGCTGGTGCGCAATCCGCTTCCGCTGCCGCCAAACTGCTTAAACAACTGCAACCGCCGGTACAGCAGACCATTGCACATTGCCGGATCAACTATCGGCAGTTAACCACGGGCGAAAATCCCGGTCTGGTGCTGGATATTGCCGCGTTGTCAGAAAAAGACCTGGCATTCTATTGCCTGGACGTCACGCGCGCCGGCGATAATGGCGTATTGGCGGCATTGCTGTTGCGCGCATTA
Source organism: Enterobacterales bacterium (assembly GCA_039593615.1). Classification (GTDB taxonomy): domain Bacteria; phylum Pseudomonadota; class Gammaproteobacteria; order Enterobacterales; family Enterobacteriaceae; genus Enterobacter. The sequence continues at coordinate 14,118 of JBCNOY010000003.1, forward strand.
TTTAATGGGTTGCTGCAGGAGCATCTGTCTGGGCAACAGGGCATCGTCTGCCGGAGTACTCAATGGTCTGCTTTGTTAAAGCAGGTTAATCAATTATTGCGGCAGGCCAAATTGAATGGTCAATTCCCGCTGTTGGTGGGCTATTACCATCGCCGAAGTTGAAAAACCTGATTCTGGTTTCCGCCGGGCTGCATGCCAACGTCAATACCGGGGATAATCAAATTCAGCTGAGCAACGGCGTACCGCTGGGGACGCTGGGGGCGACCTATCTTAACCAGATCAGCCAGCGTTGCACCGCCTGGCAATGTCAGGTGTGGGGCAGCGGGGGCCGATTGCGGCTGATGCTTATCGTCCGAAGAACGGGGGCTGGGAGCCAGCTCAGATCTTAAGCTATTCACTTCCGCGGGTTAATGACAGGGCCAGCTTAGCTCGTTATTCTCCCGATTATCAGAACGGGTAATAGTCCTAAATGTTTTCGGATTAACGTCTTTTCAGGCTAAATCCGTCGGGCACTAAGCTGATATACTCCGAGTTTCGTTTTTAAACCGACATATCAAGTATTAACTTGAACGGCCTATTAAGAGAGGTATTTGATGTCTGCCTATAAGTCGCAAAGTCAGAAAAGCCGTGATCCCGGTTGCAGGCTTGGGTACGCGGATGTTACCGGCCACCAAAGCCATTCCAAAAGAAATGCTGCCGCTGGTTGATAAGCCGTTGATCCAGTACGTCGTCAATGAGTGCATTGCGGCAGGGATTAATGAGATTGTGCTGGTCACGCACTCCTCCAAAAACTCGATCGAAAACCATTTTGATACCAGTTTCGAACTGGAAGCGATGCTGGAAAAACGCGTCAAGCGTCAGTTGCTGGATGAAGTACAGTCGATCTGCCCGCCAGGCGTTACCGTGATGCAAGTCCGCCAGGGGAATGCCAAAGGCCTGGGGCACGCTATCATGTGCGCCTACCCGATGGTGGGCGATGAGCCGGTCGCCGTGGTGTTGCCGGACGTGATCCTCGATGAATACAGCATCGAACCGAACCAAAGATAACCTGGCACGAAATGCTGCAGCGCTTCGAAGCCACCGGCGTCAGCCAGATCATGGTTGAACCCGTGCCGCATAAGGATGTCGGAAACTACGGCGTAGCCGACTGCAAGGGCGTCGATCTGCAACCGGGCGAAAGCGCGCCGATGGTCAGCGTGGTCGAGAAGCCGTCGCCGGATAAAGCGCCTTCCAACCTGGCGATTGTCGGTCGTTACGTGCTGTCCGCCGATATTTGGCCGCTGTTGGCGAAAACGCCTCCAGGTGCCGGCGACGAAATTCAGCTGACTGACAGCATCGAAATGTTGATGCAGCAGGAAACGGTGGAAGCGTATCACCTGAAAGGCGTGAGCCATGATTGTGGCAACAAACTGGGTTACATGCAGGCATTTGTGGAATACGGCATGCGCCATGCCAGCCTCGGTAAAGAATTTTCTCAGTGGCTGCAACAGGTTGTTGCCGCTGACAAGAAATAATTGAGTGATCTTTCGTCTTAATTTGAAAAACTAGGATTTTCACATGAAAGTAACAGTTTTTGGTATTGGTTATGTGGGTCTGGTGCAGGCCGCCGTGCTGGCTGAAGTTGGCCATGACGTTATGTGCATTGACGTCGATGAGCGAAAAGTCGAAAACCTGAAAAAAGGAAATATCCCGATTTTTGAACCGGGCCTGACGCCGCTGGTGCAGCAAAACTATGAGGCCGGCCGTCTGCATTTCACTACCGATGCCAAAGCGGGCGTGGCGCACGGGAATATCCAGTTCATCGCCGTCGGTACGCCGCCGGATGAAGACGGTTCCGCTGACCTGAAATATGTCACTGCGGTTGCGCGCACCATCGCCGAGCACATGACCGATCGTAAAGTGGTGATCGACAAGTCCACCGTTCCGGTCGGCACGGCGGACAAAGTGCGTCAGGTGATGGCGGAAACGCTGGCGAAACGCGGCAGCAGCGTGCCGTTCGACGTGGTGTCTAACCCGGAATTCCTGAAGGAAGGTGCGGCGGTAGCAGACTGTATGCGCCCTGAGCGCATCGTTATCGGTACCGATAATAAAGATGTGATCGAACCTATTCGCGAGCTGTACGAGCCGTTTAACCGCAATCACGATCGTATGATCATGATGGATATCCGTAGCGCAGAGCTGACCAAGTATGCCGCCAACTGCATGCTGGCGACCAAGATCAGCTTTATGAACGAAATGTCCAACCTGGCGGAAATGCTGGGGGCGGACATTGAGAAAGTGCGTCAGGGCATCGGTTCCGACTCACGCATCGGTTATCACTTCATCTACCCTGGCTGCGGCTACGGTGGTTCTTGCTTCCCGAAAGATGTCCAGGCGTTGATCCGCACGGCGGAGCAGATCGGTTACCAACCGAAGCTGCTGCAGGCGGTTGAGCAGGTCAACTACCAACAGAAAGACAAGCTGAACAGCTTTATCAAAGACTACTTCGGCAGCGATCTGAAGGGCAAAACCTTCGCGCTGTGGGGCCTGGCGTTCAAGCCGAATACCGATGACATGCGTGAAGCGTCCAGCCGCGTGCTGATGGAGCAACTGTGGGCTGCCGGCGCCACCGTTCAAGCCTACGACCCGGAAGCAATGAACGAAGTCCAACGCATCTATGGCCAGCGTGACGACTTGAAGCTGATGGGTACCAAAGAGGCTGCGCTGCACGGCGCCGATGCTCTGGTGATCTGCACCGAATGGCAGAATTTCCGCGCACCGGACTTCGACGTGATCAAAAGTGAACTGAAGCAGCCGGTGATCTTCGATGGACGTAACCTGTACGATCCGGAGCGTTTGGAGAATCGCGGCTTTACCTACTACGCGATTGGCCGCGGCGCCTCGATTAAACCGGTTATTTAAGGAGTGGGCATGAAATTCCTGGTTACAGGCGCCGCAGGATTTATTGGCTATCACGTTGCAGAGCGTTTGTTGACCGCCGGTCATCAGGTTGTCGGCATTGATAACCTGAACGACTATTATGACGTGGGCCTGAAAACGGCCCGTCTGGACAGACTGGCGGATAAGCCGGGATTCCGCTTTATCAAGCTGGATTTGGCCGATCGTGAAGGGATGGCGGCATTGTTCGCCGAGCATCAGTTCCAACGAGTCATTCATTTGGGGGCTCAAGCCGGCGTACGTTATTCGCTGGTCAATCCGTTGGCTTATGCGGATGCTAACCTGATCGGCCATTTAAACGTTCTGGAAGGCTGCCGTCATAATAAAGTCGAGCATTTACTCTACGCCTCTTCCAGTTCGGTATATGGCCTGAATCGCAAGCTGCCGTTTGCGACCGAAGATTCGGTTGATCATCCGGTGTCATTGTATGCGGCAACGAAAAAGGCCAATGAGCTGATGGCACACAGCTACTCCCATTTATACGGTCTCCCGACGACGGGGCTGCGATTCTTTACCGTATATGGCCCTTGGGGGCGTCCGGATATGGCGCTGTTCAAATTCACCAAGGCCATATTGGCGGGGGAGAGCATCGATGTATATAACCACGGTGAAATGCACCGTGACTTTACTTACATTGATGATATCGCTGAGGCGATTGTACGGCTGCAGGCGGTTATTCCGCAGGCGGATCCGTCATGGACCGTTGAACAGGGATCGCCGGCGACCAGTTCCGCACCGTATCATGTTTATAATATCGGCAATAACACGCCTGTTAAACTGATGGAATATATCCGTGCGTTGGAGCAGGCATTGGGGATGACCGCCCGTAAGAATATGCTGCCGATGCAGCCTGGCGACGTGATGGATACCAGCGCAGATACGGAGGAGCTTTATCGTGACATTGGTTTTAAACCGGAAACCAGCGTTGAAGAGGGCGTGAAGCGCTTTGTTGACTGGTACCGCGACTTCTATCAGGTTCAGTAAATTGAACGGGATAAATGCGATAAAGGGGGCCAGCGGCTTCCTTTTTCTTACCCATTGGGATGGGATTAGGATATTTATTATATGTTTGGGGGGGGGGGGGGGGGTGGTGTAAAACAGAGCACAGCGCCAGGGCTGGCATGCTGCGAACGGACTGAATCGCTATTACAGCAGGAAATCGTCCAGAGATTTACCTTGCTCTTCGATCGCTTTCTTAATCACCGCAGGAGTACGGCCCTGGCCGGTCCAGGTTTTCAGCTCGCCGTTTTCGTCTTTATATTGGTATTTAGCAGGACGTGCTGCACGTTTTGCTTTACCGGCAGCCTTGTTGGCAGCCATGGTTTGCAGCAGCTCATTCGGGTCGATACCGTCAGCAATCAGCATTTCGCGGTATTGCTGCAGCTTACGAGTGCGTTCTTCGATTTCTGCTTGAGCCTGGCTGTCTTCTTCGCGACGTTCGTTCACAACAACTTCCAGTTTTTCCAGCATTTCTTCCAGCGTTTCCAGAGTGCATTCTCTTGCCTGGGCGCGCAGGGTACGGATGTTGTTCAAAATCTTTAATGCTTCGCTCATTGTCCTAATCTCAAATTATAATAAATGGAGTTGTTCTGCCGCCTCATAATAGTGTGCGGCGTTAATTATCTGCAATAGCCAAATTGACTTGAATACTCAAATTTACCTTTAAAAAAACCGTTAATCGGATCAGTCCGACAAATAAGCTTTTTAAGGCGCTATTAACTATTACTTCTTCGAGCTTTAGTCAAGATTTGATAGCACAGGTTTTGCAGGGATAAATACCGCTGCGCGCCTTTCGCCGGGGCATCAGCGCTAATTAATACTGAATATTACAATGGTGCTGGCATGCCATGGCAGGCTTTGACATAACGTGCGAATGTTGATCACGATGCCGCTGATCTATGACGATGGCGTTAATTTGAGCAGTTGATAAAAATAATGCATCGCAACAGTGCAGCAGCTTTATGATAGACTCACGCGCAACAGTTTCGGGCAGTGACAAGAGATATTTTATGGCACAACTTTATTTCTACTATTCGGCAATGAATGCCGGGAAATCCACCGCGCTGCTGCAATCTTCGTACAATTACCAGGAGCGCGGGATGCGTACCGTTGTTTATACCGCTGAAATTGACGATCGCTTTGGCGCAGGGAAGGTGAGCTCGCGTATTGGTCTCTCGTCTCCTGCCGGCGGTTTGTTTAATAACCCGCAGACCAAGTCTGTTTGAAAGTGAAATTAGCGGAACAGCACGCGAAGCAGACGGTTCACTGCGTACTGGTCGATGAGAGCCAGTTTCTGACGCGTGAGCAGGTCCATGCCCTGTCTGAGGTGGTTGATCAGCTGGATATTCCCGTGCTGTGTTATGGGCTGCGTACGGATTTTCGCGGTGAGCTGTTTGCCGGGAGCCAGTATTTGCTCGCCTGGTCGGATAAACTGGTCGAACTGAAAACCATCTGTTTCTGCGGTCGCAAAGCCAGCATGGTGCTTCGTCTGGATCAGTCCAGGCCGGTAAACCTTATGCAGATGGTGAGCAGGTGGTGATAGGCGGTAATGAGCGCTATGTCTCCGTCTGCCGTAAGCATTATAAAGAGGCGCTTGTCTGTAGGCTCGCTGACGGCGATTCAGTACGGGTTCACAACTGAAATCGTCAGCGCCTGTTGTTATTAGCCTCAGACATAAAAAAACCCGCCAGTTAGCGGGTTTTTTTGTATCAGCTGCGCAATTAGGCGCTTTTCTTGGTTTTCTTCTCAGCTTTGATTACCGCTGGGGCTTTTGCCGCTTCACCCTCAGCGGCAACACTGTTATCTGCTTCTTTGAACTCACGACCGTAGAAGGTATCCAGCAGGATTTGTTTCAGCTCGGAGATCAGCGGGTAGCGTGGGTTAGCACCGGTACACTGGTCATCGAATGCATCTTCAGACAGCTTGTCTACGTTCGCCAGGAAGTCAGCTTCCTGCACGCCCGCTTCACGGATAGATTTAGGAATACCCAGTTCAGCTTTCAGGCTTTCCAGCCATGCCAGCAGTTTTTCAATCTTCGCAGCAGTGCGGTCGCCCGGTGCGCTCAGACCAAGGTGGTCAGCGATTTCAGCATAGCGACGACGCGCCTGCGGACGGTCGTACTGGCTGAAAGCCGTCTGCTTGGTTGGGTTGTCGTTCGCGTTGTAGCGGATAACGTTGCAGATCAGCAGGGCGTTCGCCAGACCGTGAGGAATGTGGAACTGCGAGCCCAGTTTGTGCGCCATGGAGTGACACACGCCGAGGAAGGCGTTGGCAAACGCGATACCGGCGATGGTCGCTGCACTGTGAACGCGTTCACGCGCTACCGGGTTTTTCGAGCCTTCGTTGTAAGACGCTGGCAGGTTTTCTTTCAGCAGTTTCAGCGCCTGCAGCGCCTGACCGTCGGAGAACTCAGACGCCAGCACAGAAACGTAAGCTTCCAGGGCGTGGGTCACCGCATCCAGACCACCGAAGGCACACAGCGATTTCGGCATTTCCATGACCAGGTTGGCATCGACAATTGCCATGTCCGGGGTCAGCGCATAGTCAGCCAGCGGGTATTTCTGACCGGTTGCATCGTCGGTTACTACCGCAAACGGCGTAACTTCTGAACCGGTACCGGAAGTGGTGGTGATCGCGATCATTTTCGCTTTCACGCCCATTTTCGGGAACTTGTAGATACGTTTACGGATGTCCATAAAGCGCAGCGCCAGTTCTTCGAAGTGGGTTTCCGGATGCTCGTACATAACCCACATGATTTTCGCGGCGTCCATCGGGGAACCACCACCCAGCGCGATGATCACGTCCGGTTTGAAGGAGTTCGCCAGCTCAGCACCTTTACGCACGATGCTCAGGGTCGGGTCAGCTTCAACTTCGAAGAACACTTCAGTTTCGACGCCAGCCGCTTTCAGCACAGAGGTGATCTGGTCAGCGTAGCCGTTGTTGAACAGGAAACGGTCGGTCACGATGAGCGCGCGTTTGTGACCATCAGTAATCACTTCATCCAGCGCGATTGGCAGAGAGCCACGGCGGAAGTAGATAGATTTCGGAAGTTTATGCCACAACATGTTTTCAGCTCGCTTAGCAACGGTTTTCTTGTTGATCAGGTGTTTTGGACCAACGTTTTCAGAGATGGAGTTACCACCCCAGGAACCACAACCCAGAGTCAGGGAAGGTGCGAGTTTAAAGTTGTACAGGTCACCGATACCACCCTGAGAAGCAGGGGTGTTGATCAGGATACGTGCAGTTTTCATCATCTGACCGAAGTGAGCAACACGCTCTGGCTGGTTGTCCTGGTCAGTGTACAGACAAGAGGTGTGACCGATACCGCCCATGGCAACCAGCTTCTCTGCTTTCTCAACCGCGTCTTCGAAATCTTTCGCACGGTACATGGCAAGCGTAGGAGACAGTTTTTCGTGAGCAAACGGCTCGCTTTCGTCAACAACTTTCACTTCACCGATCAGGATTTTGGTTGTTGCCGGAACGGTAAAGCCTGCGAGTTCAGCAATTTTGTAGGCTGGCTGACCCACGATAGCGGCGTTCAGCGCGCCATTTTTCAGGATGATGTCCTGAACCGCTTTCAGCTCTTTGCCCTGCAGCAGGTAGCCGCCGTGGCTGGCGAAACGTTCGCGAACGGCGTCATACACAGAATCGACGACAACGACAGACTGTTCAGATGCGCAGATCACGCCGTTATCGAAGGTTTTGGACATCAGGACAGAGGCGACCGCACGTTTGATATCAGCGGTTTCGTCGATAACAACCGGGGTGTTACCGGCGCCCACACCGATGGCAGGTTTACCGGAGCTGTATGCGGCTTTAACCATGCCCGGACCACCGGTGGCCAGAATCAGGTTAATGTCCGGGTGATGCATCAGCGCGTTGGAGAGCTCAACAGATGGTTGGTCGATCCAGCCGATCATATCTTTTGGCGCGCCAGCGGCGATAGCCGCCTGCAGGACGATATCTGCGGCTTTGTTAGTGGCGTCTTTCGCACGTGGGTGTGGAGAGAAGATGATTGCGTTACGGGTCTTCAGGCTAATCAGCGATTTGAAGATAGCGGTAGACGTTGGGTTAGTGGTCGGAACAATACCGCAGATGATGCCGATAGGTTCAGCGATGGTGATGGTACCGAAGGTGTCGTCTTCGGACAGCACGCCACAGGTTTTCTCATCTTTATAGGCGTTGTAGATATACTCGGAAGCGAAGTGGTTTTTAATCACTTTATCTTCCACGATACCCATGCCGGATTCGGCAACGGCCATTTTAGCGAGAGGGATTCGAGCATCTGCAGCAGCCAGGGCGGCCGCGCGGAAGATTTTATCAACTTGTTCTTGAGTGAAATTGGCATATTCACGCTGGGCTTTTTTAACGCGTTCGACGAGGGCGTTCAGTTCAGCGACATTAGTAACAGCCATAATGCTCTCCTGATAATGTTAAACTCTTTTAGTAAACCAGCCTGAATCGCAGGACAGTATAGACCAGGGTAACGGTATACGCTTGCCATGAGAATAGCTAAGGATTTCGGCGTATCGCCCGCTGCACGTTTGCTTACTAAAGAGGTTTCCTTCCGCCAGCCGGAGGGGCTGACCCTTGAGGAGAACGGTGGTGTGCCCACTCACTGGGTTGAGTTCCGATGCCTCGGCTTCAAGACTTACCCACTGCTGGGGTAGGTAATTTGTGATGCTGTATCAAGTTTCAGCTGTAAGCTGACACCTTTCAGCAGGGGCGGGTGTTGGGTCATTTTTGCAAGTAAAGTTAGCGTCGACGGCTACAGAAGCGGATCTGACCGGCTGCAGGCCGATAACATCGCGCTAACAGTAGCGGAATAAACTGGGATAGTGCTTTAAGTGCAGCATTTATTTCTGCGTTAGCCTCTGGTGTTTCGCCAGGCTTTTGCACTACATTAAGCGCGATTTTTTTCGCCATCACCTGGAGCCCACCGTGACCCCTGCGCTACTCGATCTTTCTGGCTATTTTAAATTTTTTGTTGGTTTGTTTGCGCTGGTCAACCCGGTGGGCATCATTCCGGTGTTCATCAGCATGACCAGTTACCAGGCGGTGGCGGCGCGCAATAAAACCAACCTGACCGCCAACCTGTCGGTGGCCATTATCCTCTGGACCTCGCTATTTCTCGGGGAAGGCATCCTGCAGCTGTTCGGCATCTCGATTGATTCTTTCCGCATCGCCGGCGGCATTCTGGTGGTGACCATCGCCATGTCGATGATCAGCGGCAAGCTGGGCGAGGACAAACAGAACAAACAGGAGAAGTCAGAAACCGCGATCCGCGAAAGCATCGGCGTGGTGCCGCTGGCGCTGCCGCTGATGGCGGGGCCGGGTGCCATCAGTTCTACCATTGTGTGGAGCTCCCGTTATCACAACTGGCAAAGCCTGCTCGGTTTTACCGTGGCTATTGCCATATTTGCCTTCTGCTGCTGGCTATTGTTCCGCGCCGCACCGCTGTTGGTGCGCTTGCTGGGTCAAACCGGCATCAACGTCATCACCCGTATCATGGGGCTGCTGCTGATGGCGCTGGGCATCGAATTTATCGTGACCGGAATGAAAGCTCTGTTTCCAGGATTACTGAATTAACGGCGGTTATTTTTTATCGCTAAGCGCTTTGTGAACCAGAATGGTGCAAATAAATGAAATATTGCACCATTATAGTGATTTTATTTGTCGCGCTTAATATCGGCCCGACCGCATCAGTTTTACTACTGGTGTTATCCCGCACACAGCCTGAGCCTCAAAATACTGTGATAATCGTCACAGTATATCCCTCTGCTCTGCAAATCATCCGCAGTATCATTCTATAGCTTGTGCTGTAAATCTGAATAAATATCCGGGCTTCAGCATTAAAAGCAGCAATATTCGTAAATATTATAAAGTTAGTTGATTAACGAATAATTAACGTGCAAATCAGGCTGAAATTCATTATTTATCAGTGGGTTAATCGATAATTCTGCTCAAGAATTAACACTTTTCCTGTGCGCGGCAACGTGATAAAAGAGAATCAGCTAACATTTTTGTGGTTTAGCTTTGGCGTGCGGGCAACGCTTCTGATAATTTTCGGCTCACCGCAAAATTTTTTATCTGCTAGCAACAAATGTGTACGCTTCTTGCTTACTGCTATCAGGTTTATGTTGAAGGTTGATTTTGGTTGATGAAAAGCATGGTAGCGAAAACGGCAGCGCGCACGTTTCTGGCGCTTTGCCTCTCCAGTGCGCTGGCGCAAAGTCAGGCCGCTGAGATCCCTGCCGGGACGTCATTAGCGGATACGCAACGCATCGTTATTAATAACGGCAGCGAAGTGTCCTCGCTTGATCCGCATAAAGTTGAGGGCGTGCCGGAATCCAATGTGATTCGCAATCTGCTGGAAGGGCTGGTTGAGACCGACAACAACGGGCAAGTGGTGCCCGGCGTGGCGCAGCAGTGGCAAAATCAGCAGGGCCGCATCTGGACATTCACTCTGCGTAAAGATGCCCGCTGGAGCAATGGTGAGCCGGTCACCGCGCAGGATTTTGTCTACAGCTGGCAGCGTCTGGCCGATCCGCGAATCGCCTCGCCGTATGCCAGCTATTTGCAGGCTGCGCACATCAGCAACATTGATGCCATTCTCGCCGGTAAAGCTGCGCCTTCCCAGCTGGGCGTGAAGGCGCTGGACGACCAGAATTTGCAGGTTACGCTGTGCGAACCGGTACCGTATTTTGTTGATATGCTGGCTCATACTTCGATGAAACCGGTGTATCGTCCGGCGGTAGAGCAGTGGGGCGATGCCTGGACACAGCCGCAGCACTATGTGGGTAATGGCGCTTACACGCTGGCGGACTGGGTGGTGAATGAGCAGATCGTGGTGAAGCGTAATCCGCACTACTGGGACAATGCCCATACCACGCTGGACGAAGGCGTGTTTCTGGCACTCACCTCTGAGAATAGCGATATAAACCGCTATCGCAGTGGCGGCACCGACATGACCAACAGCGTGGTGCCGCCCGATATGTTCAAAAAACTGCAGCAGGCGCTGGGAGATGAAGTAAAAGTCAGCCCGCTATCTGTGCACCTTCTATTACGAGATCAATAACAAGAGGGCGCCGTTCACCGATCCGCGCGTGCGTACGGCGGTGAAGATAACGCTGGACCGCGACATTATCGCGAAGAAAATTATGGGGCAGGGACAGATCCCGGCCTACAGCCTGACGCCGCCCTTTATTCACGGTATTTCTCTCAATACGCCAGCGTGGGCGCAGCAGACGCAGGAGCAACGTAACGCGGAAGCGAAGAAGCTGCTGGCGGAAGCGGGCTACACGATGCCCAGCATCCGCTGAAGTTTTCGCTGCTGTACAACACCTCAGAACAGAACAAGCGTCAGGCGATCGCGGCCGCGTCGATGTGGAAAAAGAATCTCGGTGCGCAGGTCACGCTGCGCAACCAGGAATGGAAAACTTCGCTGGAGAGCCGCCATCAGGGGCAATACGACGTGGCGCGTGCCACCTGGTGCGGGGATTACAACGAATCCAGCGCGTTCCTGAATCTGGTGCTGAGTGGCTCCTCCATCAACACCGCGTTTTATCACAGCGCCGCATTTGATGCGCTGATGGCGCAAACGCTCAACACTGCTGATGACGCGCAGCGCGCGCAGCTCTATCAGCAGGCGGAACCGCAGCTGGACCAGGACTCCGCGTTGGTCCCGGTTTATTACCGCGTCAGCGCGCGTTTGATCAAGCCGACGGTGGGTGGGTTCACCGGCAAAGATCCGCTGGACTATGCTGACGTTAAAAATCTTTACATTATCAATCATTCAGTATTCCTCACGATCCGGCGCTACAGTCGGGCGTCACGTTGCCGTGGTAACCCTGCAGGGTGGTCGTGTCTTCGCGCGACGGCGGGAAATCATCCCGGAAACGGGGTACGCCGGGCGGTCAGCCGACCCGGTGACGATAATAAAACTGGAGTCGTAATAATGAACAACATCACGAAAAAAAGCCTGATCGCCGCAGGCGTACTGGCGGCCATCGGCGCGCTGGGTATCAGGGAACGCTGCAATGGCTGCCGACGTTCCGGCGGGGTGCCGAACTGGCGGAGAAACAGGAACTGGTGCGTAACAACGGTGCGGAAGTTCAGTCTCTCGACCCGCACAAAATTGAAGGTGTTCCTGAGTCTAACGTCAACCGCGACCTGTTCGAAGGTCTGCTGGTGACGGACGTAGACGGCCACCCGGCGCCGGGCGTCGCAGAAAGATGGGAAAACAAAGATTTCAAAGTCTGGACCTTCCATCTGCGTAAAGATGCGAAATGGTCCGACGGCACGCCGGTGACGGCGCAAGATTTCGTCTATAGCTGGCAGCGTCTGGCGAATCCAAAAACCGCCTCTCCGTATGCGAGCTACCTGCAATATGGCCATATCTGCCAATATTGATGACATCATCGCCGGCAAAAAACCGATCACCGATCTGGGCGTAAAGGCGATCGATGCCAATACCTTCGAAGTGACGTTGAGCGAACCTGTTCCGTACTTCTATAAGCTGCTGGTTCACCCGTCCGTCTCCCCGGTACCAAAATCCGCCGTGGAAAAATTTGGTGAAAAATGGACCCAGCCTGCCAACATCGTCACCAACGGTGCCTACAAACTGAAAGACTGGGTGGTCAACGAACGTATGGTGCTTGAGCGTAACCCGCAATATTGGGACAACGCGAAAACCGTGATCAATCAGGTTACCTACCTGCCAATCTCGTCCGAAGTGACCGACGTTAACCGCTACCGCACCGGGGAAATCGACATGACCTACAACAACATGCCGATTGAACTGTTCCAGAAACTGAAGAAAGAGATCCCTAAAGAAGTTCACGTCGATCCGTACCTGTGCACCTACTACTACGAAATCAACAACCAGAAAGCACCGTTCACCGACGTACGCGTTCGTACCGCGCTGAAGCTGGCACTGGATCGCGACATCATCGTGAACAAAGTGAAAAACCAGGGCGATCTGCCGGCCTACAGCTATACCCCGCCATACACCGATGGCGCAAAACTGACCGAGCCAGACTGGTTCAAACAGACGCAGGAACAGCGTAACGCAGAAGCGAAGAAACTGCTGGCCGAAGCGGGCTATACCGCCGATAAACCGCTGACCTTCAGCCTGCTGTACAACACCTCCGATCTGCACAAAGAAACTGGCGATCGCCGCCGCCTCCATCTGGAAAAAGAACCTGGGCGCGAACGTGAAGCTGGAGAACCAGGAGTGGAAAACCTTCCTCGACACCCGTCATCAGGGCACCTTTGATGTGGCGCGCGCTGGCTGGTGTGCGGACTATAACGAACCGACCTCCTTCCTGAACACCATGCTGTCCGACAGCTCAAACAACACCGCGCACTATAAGAGCCCGGCGTTCGACAAGCTGATTGCCGACACGCTGAAAACCACTGACGAAGCACAGCGTACTGAACTGTACTCTAAAGCTGAGCAGCAGCTGGATAAAGATTCCGCGATCGTTCCGGTTTACTACTACGTTAACGCCCGTCTGGTGAAACCGTGGGTAGGTGGCTACACCGGTAAAGACCCGATGGATAATATCTACGTTAAAAACTTGTATATTATCAAGCATTAATGGCAATGAGGCTATGGGGAGGGGCGGTGCTGCCGGCGCCTAGGCCTTTTTCACATATATGAAGCCGCACACACGCCTATGAAGGTACGGGCAATGTTGAAATTTATCCTACGTCGCTGTCTTGAAGCGATCCCAACGCTATTTATTCTCATCACGATTTCCTTCTTCATGATGCGCCTTGCGCCGGGCAGTCCATTTACCGGTGAGCGTGCGCTGCCGCCGGAAGTTATGGCGAATATCGAAGCGAAATACCATTTAAACGATCCGATCTCCACCCAGTACTTCAGCTACCTGAAGCAGCTGGCGCACGGCGATTTCGGACCGTCATTTAAATATAAAGACTATTCCGTTAACGACCTGGTGGCGTCCAGCTTCCCGGTGTCGGCGAAATTGGGTGCTGCGGCATTCATTCTGGCGATCGTTTTCGGGGTCACCGCAGGCGTTATCGCCGCGCTCAGACAAAATACCAAATGGGATTATGCCGTAATGGGGGTGGCAATGACCGGGGTAGTGATACCCAGCTTCGTTGTCGCGCCGTTACTGGTGATGATCTTTGCCATCACGCTGAAGTGGCTGCCGGGCGGCGGCTGGAACGGCGGGGCACTTGAAGTTCATGATTTTGCCGATGGTGGCGCTATCTCTGGCGTACATCGCCAGTATCGCCCGTATCACCCGTGGTTCAATGATTGAAGTGCTGCACTCGAACTTCATTCGTACCGCGCGCGCGAAAGGGCTGCCGATGCGTCGGATCATCTTCCGCCACGCGCTGAAACCGGCGCTGTTGCCGGTGCTCTCCTACATGGGGCCGGCATTCGTCGGGATCATCACCGGCTCGATGGTTATCGAAACAATCTACGGTCTGCCGGGCATCGGTCAGCTGTTCGTTAACGGCGCGCTGAACCGCGACTATTCGCTGGTACTGAGCCTGACCATTCTCGTGGGTGCGCTGACCATTCTCTTTAACGCGATCGTCGATGTGCTGTATGCCGTCATCGACCCGAAAATCCGTTACTAATCTGGAGCACGCCATGATGTTGAGTAAGAAAAACAGCGAGGCGCTGGAAAACTTCAGTGAAAAACTGGAAGTAGAAGGTCGTAGCCTCTGGCAGGACGCGCGTCGTCGCTTTATGCACAACCGCGCGGCGGTTGCCAGCCTGGTGGTTCTGGTGATGATCGCGCTGTTTGTGGCGCTGGCGCCGATGCTGTCGCAATTTACCTATTTCGATACCGACTGGGGCATGATGTCCAGCGCGCCGGATATGGAGTCTGGCCACTATTTTGGCACGGACTCCTCCGGACGCGATCTGCTGGTGCGTGTGGCGATCGGCGGGCGTATCTCGCTGATGGTCGGTATTGCTGCCGCGCTGGTGGCGGTGATGGTGGGTACGCTCTACGGCTCGCTGTCCGGCTACCTTGGCGGCAAAGTGGACTCGGTGATGATGCGTCTGCTGGAAATCCTCAACTCCTTCCCGTTTATGTTCTTCGTCATCCTGCTGGTGACCTTCTTTGGCCAGAATATCCTGCTGATCTTCGTGGCCATCGGGATGGTGTCCTGGCTGGATATGGCGCGTATCGTTCGCGGCCAGACGCTGAGCCTCAAGCGCAAAGAGTTTATCGAAGCGGCGCAGGTCGGCGGTGTCTCTACCGGCAATATCGTGGTGCGCCATATCGTTCCGAACGTGCTGGGCGTGGTGGTGGTGTATGCCTCGCTGCTGGTGCCAAGCATGATCCTGTTTGAATCCTTCCTGAGCTTCCTGGGGCTGGGTACGCAGGAGCCGCTGAGCAGCTGGGGCGCGCTGCTGAGCGACGGCGCCAACTCGATGGAAGTGTCACCGTGGCTGCTGCTGTTCCCGGCGGGTTTCCTGGTCGTCACCCTGTTCTGTTTTAACTTTATCGGCGATGGCCTGCGTGATGCCCTCGACCCGAAAGATCGTTAAGGAGTCGTCGCCGTCATGAGCCATCATTGATGACGTCGGCAACCGCTGGCCGGCTGCACCTGCGGGAAACGCTGACCTTCTGCTGGACGTAAAAGATCTGCGCGTCACCTTCAAGACCCCGGACGGCGATGTGACCGCCGTGAACGATCTCAACTTCAACCTGCGCGCGGGTGAAACGCTGGGCATCGTGGGTGAATCCGGCTCCGGGAAATCGCAGACCGCCTTTGCGCTGATGGGCCTGCTGGCCGCTAACGGTCGCATTGGCGGTTCCGCGAAATTCAACGGTCGCGAAATCCTCAACCTGCCGGAAAGCACGAGCTGAACAAGCTGCGCGCCGAACAGATCTCGATGATTTTCCAGGATCCGATGACCTCGCTGAACCCGTACATGCGCGTTGGCGAGCAGCTGATGGAAGTCCTGATGCTGCACAAAGGCATGGGCAAAGCCGAAGCCTTTGAAGAGTCGGTCCAAATGCTCGATGCGGTGAAAATGCCGGAAGCGCGCAAGCGCATGCGCATGTTCCCGCACGAGTTTTCCGGTGGTATGCGTCAGCGCGTGATGATCGCGATGGCGCTGCTGTGCCGGCCAAAGCTGCTGATTGCCGACGAACCGACCACCGCGCTGGACGTTACCGTTCAGGCGCAGATCATGACCCTGCTGAACGAGCTGAAGCGTGAGTTCAACACCGCGATTATCATGATCACCCACGACCTGGGCGTGGTGGCGGGCATCTGTGACAAAGTGCTGGTGATGTATGCCGGGCGCACCATGGAATACGGCAAAGCGCGCGATGTGTTCTACCAGCCGGCCCATCCGTACTCGATCGGCCTGCTGAACGCGGTGCCGCGTCTCGATGCGGAAGGGGAATCGCTGCTCACCATTCCGGGCAACCCGCCAAACCTGCTGCGTCTGCCGAAAGGCTGTCCGTTCCAGCCGCGCTGCCCGCACGCGATGGAAATCTGCAACAGCGCTCCGCCGCTGGAACAGTTTGCCGCAGGCCGCCTGCGCGCCTGCTTTAAGCCGGTGGAGGAGCTGGTATGAGCAGCCGTAATAGAAGAGAAACGCAAAGTGCTGCTCGAAATCGCCGATCTGAAGGTGCATTTCGACATCAAAGACGGCAAACAGTGGTTCTGGCAGCCGCCGAAAACCCTGAAAGCGGTGGATGGCGTCACGCTGCGCCTGTATGAA
Source organism: Enterobacterales bacterium (assembly GCA_039593615.1). Taxonomy (GTDB): domain Bacteria; phylum Pseudomonadota; class Gammaproteobacteria; order Enterobacterales; family Enterobacteriaceae; genus Enterobacter. Next base: position 30,781 of record JBCNOY010000003.1, read on the forward strand.
GGGGAAACCCTGGGCGTGGTCGGCGAGTCCGGCTGCGGTAAATCGACCTTTGCGCGCGCCATTATCGGTCTGGTGAAAGCCACCGACGGTAAAGTGGCCTGGCTGGGTAAAGATCTGCTGGGCATGAAACCGGACGAGTGGCGCGACGTGCGCAGCGATATCCAGATGATTTTCCAGGATCCGCTGGCGTCGCTAAACCCGCGTATGACCATCGGTGAGATTATTGCCGAGCCGCTGCGCACCTATCATCCGAAGATGTCGCGTCAGGAAGTGCGCGATCGCGTTAAGGCGATGATGCTGAAGGTCGGTCTGTTGCCTAACCTCATCAACCGCTATCCGCACGAGTTCTCCGGCGGTCAGTGCCAGCGTATTGGTATTGCCCGCGCGCTGATCCTCGAACCGAAGCTGATTATCTGCGATGAGCCGGTTTCCGCGCTGGACGTGTCGATTCAGGCGCAGGTGGTGAACCTGCTGCAGAAGCTGCAGCGCGAAATGGGGCTGTCGCTGATCTTCATCGCGCATGACCTGGCCGTGGTGAAGCACATCTCTGACCGCGTGCTGGTGATGTATCTGGGCCACGCCGTGGAGCTGGGCACCTATGACGAGGTGTACCACAATCCGCTGCACCCTTACACCAAAGCGCTGATGTCGGCGGTGCCGATCCCCGATCCGGATCTGGAGAAGAATAAGCCCATCCAGCTGCTGGAAGGGGAATTGCCTTCGCCGATTAACCCGCCGTCGGGCTGCGTCTTCCGCACCCGCTGCCCGATGGCCGGGCCGGAGTGCGCGAAAACGCGACCGGTTCTGGAAGGCAGTTTCCGCCATGCGGTTTCCTGCCTGAAAGTCGACCCGTTATAAGAGCGGTGCCATAAACAACAACGCCGGGCAGTGCCCGGCGTTTTTTTATGCGCTGCGGCTTATTCACTCTTGCCACAGAATATGGCACAGCTTGTGGTCTTTCTCACGGCACAGCAGCACGCGGGCGAACACGTCGTTGATCGGCTCGCCGTCGCTGTCTGCCAGCCCGATCACCACTTCGGCGAAGAAGTCCGGGTTCAGATCGTAATCCACATGCTCGCTCCAGTCTTCGGATGGATCAAACAGCTCGGCGCCGCCGCGCTCTTCAAATTGCAGGTTGAACAGAATGATGTCCGCCGGATCCAGGTTGTCCGCCGGCCAGTTCGAGGAAGATGTCGTAAGCCTGTTCCAGCGTTTCGTCTTCGGTAAGGCGGTTATTCAAATCCATGAAAATTCCATGATTTCACCTGATTTGGCGTTAATATCTGTTTCGCTCGCGTTTTACAGCAACGGACTAAAGAAGTAAAACAGTCGTTCGACAATGCGGTGCCAGAATGGACGTTTTACCCACAAGCGCTTTGGCGTCCAGCAGCCGGGAACGGGCGATATAATCATCCTGCACGGCGGCCAGATCGCTGCCAAAGCCGTCATCATCGATCACCAGCGTGATTTCGAAATTCAGCCACAGGCTGCGCATATCCAGGTTCACGGTGCCCACCAGGCTGAGCTGGCCGTCCACCAGCACGCTCTTGGTGTGCAACAGGCCGCCTTCAAACTGATAGATCTTCACCCCGGCCTCCAGCAGCTCAGTGAAGAAGGCGCGGCTGGCCCAGCCGACCAGCACCGAGTCGTTGTTGCGCGGCACAATAATGCTCACCTCGACGCCGCGCAGCGCGGCGGTGCAAATGGCGTGCAGCAAGTCGTCACTGGGCACGAAGTAGGGCGTGGTCATGATCAGCTGCTCGCGGGCGGAATAGACCGCGGTCAGCAACGCCTGGTGGATCATCTCCTCGGGGAAGCCGGGGCCGGAGGCGATCACCTGAATGGTATGCCCGCTCTCCTGCTCAAACGGCATGATATTGACGTCCGGCGGCGGCGGCAGAATGCGCTTGCCGGTTTCAATCTCCCAGTCGCAGGCGTAGACGATGCCCATGGTGGTGGCCACCGGGCCTTCCATGCGCGCCATCAGATCGATCCATTGGCCGACGCCCGCATCCTGTTTGAAGAAGCGCGGATCGACCATATTCATGCTGCCGGTATAGGCAATGTAGTTATCGATCAGCACCACCTTGCGGTGCTGGCGCAAATCCATGCGGCGTAGAAATACGCGCAGCAGGTTGACCTTCAGCGCCTCGACCACTTCGATGCCGGCGTTGCGCATCATCCCCAGCCCAGGGGCTGCGGAAGAATGCCACGCTGCCGGCGGAGTCGAGCATCAGGCGGCAGTGCACGCCGCGTCGTGCGGCGGCCATCAGCGATTCGGCCACCTGATCGGCCAGGCCGCCGGGTTGCCAGATGTAGAACACCATCTCGATATTGTGCCGCGCCAGCTGAATATCGCGGATCAGCGCCTGCATCACGTCATCGGCGCTGGGTCAGCAGCTGCAGCTGGTTGCCTTTAACGCCGGCGATGCCCTGGCGGCGGTGGCACAGCTGGAACAGCGGAGCGCGCGACGTCGCTGTGTTCGGTGGCGAAGATGTGGCGACACTCTTTCAGATCGTTGAGCCATTTGGCGGTTGAGGGCCACATGGCGCGGGCGCGTTCGGCGCGGCGTTTGCCCAGATGCAGTTCGCCGAACGAGAGATAGGCGATAATCCCCACCAGCGGCAGAATGTAGATAATCAGCAGCCAGGCCATCGCCGAGGTTACCGCCCGCCGTTTCATCAAAATGCGCAGCGTCACGCCGGCAATCAGCAGCCAGTAGCCGAACACCATGAGCCAACTGATTACGGTATAAAATGTTGTCATAAAGTGGACGTCCCGTTCGCGCTTTGATGGGCAAAGTTTACGTGTTGATCTGCGCCAGCGAAACCTTTAATCGTTGATGACGTTTCGATGAAGGTTTCGATTTGGCATTTTTAGCCAGATCACTATAATGCGTCGCGGGTTTAGCCAGTCAGAGAGGATGTGATGAGACGCAGCAGAAATGAAGTGGCCCGCTGGAGAATGTTACGCCAGGCGCATCGCCGTCGTGCCCGCTGGCTGGAAGGGCAGTCACGTCGTTATAAGCGCATCCATGCGATTCGTCATCAGGTAGCGCAGCAGCAGCGCCGCTCCATCCTGTTTATCACGCAGAATACCTGAGCAATGAACGCGGTCGTCAGTGGCCGCGTAATACCAGTGAAACATTCACTATCTGCAGGGCCGCCGCCAGTACCACCAGCATGACGATGTGCTGGCGCGCCTGACGCCAGCCCTGACGGCGCCACAGCCACAGCGCACGACCAATCAGCAGCAGCACCAGCACTAACAACAGAAGGGGCTGCCACTGCATCAGAACACCCGTTTAAACGGTTTAACCGTGACTTTATCGTACACGCCAGCGGCGATATATGGATCGTCATTGGCCCACGACTGGGCCGTTTCCAGCGATGAGAACTCGGCAACAATCACAGAACCGGTGAAACCAGCCGGGCCCGGCTCATTACTGTCGACGGCAGGCAGAGGACCGGCGACAATCAGACGCCCCTCATCCTGCAGCAGCTGCAGACGCGCCAGGTGTGCCGGGCGCACAGAGTTACGTTTTTCCAGTGAATCTGCGGTATCTTCCGCATAAATGACGTAAAGCACGATGGGATACTCCCGTTAGACTTGCCGAATTTGCGAGACACGTTAAGTGATCGCTAAACAGAGTGCAAACGAAAGATAATGGGCGCGCGCTGCAGCGCAGGCAGGGTTAAAAAGCGCCTTTCTTTTGGCCTTCAGTAGCGTGCTTATTGAAACTGATTGCTATTTGCATTTAAAATCAGCGCTTCACTCAATGAACATGACTGATATGACGACGTTGACTACGCCTTTTCCAACCCGAACGCCTGTGTCCGTGATTTTATCCGTGCTCCTTCACGGTTCGGTAATCGCCGGCATTCTTTATGCTTCATTTCATCAGACCATTGAGGTTCCTAAAGCGTCTCAGCCTATCAGCATTAGCATGGTGGCACCGGAAGTGCAGCCTGAACCGGCACCGGCAGCCGTAACCCCGCCGCCGCCGCCCGAGCCGGAACCCGAGCCGGAAGTCGCGCCAGAGCCACCAAAAGCCGAGCCGGTGCCGATCCCTAAGCCGGAACCTAAACCGAAGCCAAAGCCGAAACCGAAGCCAAAGGTGGAGAAAAAGGCAGAGCCGAAGCCGCGCCAGCAGGTGAAGCCGCAGGAGAATCCGTTTAAACAGGACGCGCCAGCCACGCAAACGCGCCCCTCGACGGCACCGAAGAATAACCCGGCCCCGACGCAGACGGTGTCGGATGGACCGAAAGCGATGAGCGTCAGCAAGCCGGCGTATCCGGCGCGTGCGTTCGCGCTGCGCGTTGAAGGGCGGGTGCGGGTGAAGTTTGACGTGGACAGCGATGGGCGCGTCGATAACGTCGAGATTTTGTCCGCCGAGCCGCGCAACATGTTTGAGCGCGAAGTGAAGCAGGCGATGAAGAAGTGGCGCTATCAGCCAAGGCGGCCGGGCAAGGGGCTGACGATGAACATCGTGTTCCGCATTAACGGCGGCGCGAACATCGAGTAAAGCCAGACAGGCAAAGAAAAAGCGGCCATTCCGGGCCGCTTTTTTTATACGCTTAATTGCTCAGATTGGCCTGGCCTTCCGGCAGCGGACGGGATTTCCCGCTGTTATCGACCGCTACGTAAACAAACACCGCTTCGGTGGCGCAGTAAGTCTGGCCGATCGGTTCGGACGACACTTTTTTAATCCACACTTCCACGTTAATGGTCATCGAGCTATTGCCGGTGCGGATGCAGCGCGCGTAGCAGCTCACCACATCGCCGACGGCGACCGGGCTTGAGGAAGGTCATACCATCCACGCGCACCGTTACCACGCGGCCTTCGGCAATCTCTTTTGCCAGGATGGCGCCGCCCATATCCATCTGCGACATCAGCCAGCCGCCGAAGATATCACCGTTGGCATTGGTATCTGCCGGCATCGCCAGGGTACGCGAGACCATCTCGCCTTGCGGCAACTTATGTTTTTCGTCCATTGCTCAGTTCTTCTGCAGGTGAAGACAAGCCCGGCGGAGACCGGGCTGCATCGATTATTTTTGTTCTTGTTGCGGCATCTGTCGCCAGATGTACAGGCCGCTTAACAGCGTAAACAGCAGGGTCAGGCCGGTAAGACCGAACACCTTAAAGTTAACCCAAAACGCCTGGGATAACCAAAACGCGACATAAATATTCGCCAGGCCGCAGGCCAGGAAGAACAGGGCCCAGGCGATATTCAGCCGACGCCATACCGCACCCGGCAGCTGCAGCTCTTTGCCAAGCATGGTCTGGATCAGCGGTTGCTGCATAAACCACTGGCTGTACAGCAGTGCCAGCGCAAACAGCGAGTAAATCACCGTGACTTTCCACTTGATGAACTCATCGTTGTGGAACACATAGGTCAGGGTGCCGAACACCGCAACCAGCACAAAGGTGAAAATGGTCATCTTTTCCAGCTTGCGGTACAGCACCCAGCTGACCACCAGCGCGATACCGGTCGCCACCACCAGCGCGCCGGAGGCGACGAAAATGTCGTACAGCTTGTAGAAGATAAAGAAAACTACCAGGGGAAGAAAATCGAGTAACTGCTTCATAGCGTTTCCAGTCAGGGGCAGGAGCGTTGAGTTACGGCGCCGCCGCGGGCGCCGTAACGCTTAACGTAACAGCATATACAGCCGGTACAAATAGATAATCAGAATGGCTGATACCAGGTTGCCCAGCGCGTTGAGCACCACTGAAGCGATATTGGCAGGCAGCACGGTCAGCGAGGAGAAGAAGAACATCAGCGCAATTTTCGCCAGCAGCCACAGAATAATTGCCGGGGCGATCACCTTAACGTTCTTCCAGGCCAGACGCATACTGGCGCGCATCGCACTGAAAATGCCCATTTTTTCACTTGCCAGCATCACCGGCGCCAGCGACAGCAGAATCGCCAGAATCACACCCGGCACCATCAGTACCATAAAGCCCAGCTGCACCAGCAGGGTGATCAGGAAGGTCTGCACCAGCAGTTTCGGCAGCAGCGGCGCAGAGGCGCCAATCGCGCGCAGCGCGCTGACGCGCTGTCCACTGGATACCATCGGCAGCAGGCACAGCATGCCGCCCAATAGCAGCGTGTTGCCAATCAGGGCAGCGAAAGTGCCGGCGGCAGAGGCGCGCAGCAGAATGCGTTGCTGATCCGGTGACATGTTCTGGACGATTTCAAACAGCGAAGAGGCGCTGCTGTCGGTCTGGCTGAGCAGGGATAACTGATCCTCGCCCGGCGTCAGGGCGTGGCCAACAATCACGGTAATAAACGAGGTCAGCAACGCCATCAGCACGATGGTGACCAGCTGATGGCGCAGAAAATTTCCTGTGTCACGGTATAACGAGCTTGCCGTGATAGACATGTACACTCCTTGAAGGAACCGGGTTAATTAACCCGGCGATTGTACATGTTCTGCAGGCAGGCTGGCACCCGGAATCCCATAACTTTCTGTCATCTCAGGTAAAGAAGGGTGAAAAAGCGGGGGTAAACCATAGCGCGCCCGGGCGCGATCGCAGGCGTCATTCGGCACGCCATTTTCGCCGGACATGGCAAACTCCCGGCACGGTGACGGCCGCTGCGCATAAATACCACAGGAAACACAGCCGCCAATTTCACCCTGCAGCGCCACGCAGCGCGGGGCACGATCGTTGGTGCCGCGCATGTTGCGCATCAGCAGGCTCAGGGGTTCCGTCAGTTCAACCGGCACCGTGCCACCACCGTCGTCGGCTTCGGCCCAGTAAAATGAAACGCGAAAATGGGCGCAGCAGGCGCCACAGGTCATACAGGGGTTAAGTAAATCGCTCATCTGATCGCCCGCCACTCCTGAGGCTTCGAACCAAAATCACAAAAGGGGAATAGCAACGTAATCACGCCGCGTGATGGCGGCAACAGGATTTTTATGTCCGCTTGTAAAGGCAAAATTGATCTGAATCAAATCATTGTTTTATAAGTGATTAATTTGAATTGATGCTGATGATCTTTTCGCAAAAAAGGGGTAAATCTTGTGCCGCGATTAACCTCAATACCCTGTTTTCCGGCAAAGGAGTGATTATGAAACTGGCTAAATGCGCGCTGCTGCTGGCGCTGGCGATCCCGCAACTGGCACTGGCTCACCAGGCCGGTGATTTTTTTGTGCGCGCCGGTAGCGCGACCGTTCGTCCGACCGAAGGCTCTGATAATGTGCTGGGTATGGGCGGCTTCAGCGTCAGTAATGATACCCAGCTGGGTCTGACGTTTACCTGGATGGCGACCGACAATATCGGCGTTGAGCTGCTGGCGGCCACGCCGTTCCGCCACAAAGTGGGACTTGGCCCGACCGGCAACCTCGCTACCGTGCGTCAGCTGCCGCCCACCCTGATGGCGCAGTACTACTTTTTCGACAGCCAAAGCGCGCTGCGCCCTTACGTTGGCGTCGGGATCAACTACACCACCTTCTACGATGCGAAGTTCAACCAGACCGGGCAGGATGCGCAGCTGAGCGATTTGAGCGTGAAAGACTCCTGGGGCGTGGCGGGTCAGGTCGGGCTGGATTATCAGATCAACCGCGACTGGATGCTCAACGCATCATTGTGGTACATGGACATCGATACCGAAGTGAAATTCAAAGCGGCGGGCGAACAGCAGAATATCAATACCCGCATCGATCCGTGGGTGTTCTTCTTTGGCGCGGGCTACCGTTTCTGATTTTTACACCAGAAAGAAAAAGGGCGACCCGCAGGTCGCCCGTTTAGTTACTTAATCTGCATATTGTTGACGACGGATTTTACCCCCGCCACGTTACGCGTTACCGCAACCGCACGGTTGGCCATCTGCGGCGAGCTGACAAAGCCGCTCAGCTGTACTTTCCCTTTAAAGGTCTCAACGTTAATTTCTGTCGATTTCAGCGCCTCGTCATTCAGCAGCTGTGCCTTCACTTTGGTGGTAATGACCGTGTCATCGATGTAACCGCCGGTCCCTTCCTTTGTTGCTGTTGGTGCACAGGCACTTAAGGTGAGCGCCATCACTGCAGCCACTAAAAAACCCGCAACGACTTTGAACAATTTCATTGGTTATCTCCCTGTCATAGATGGTGGTGCACCGTAACGTGACGGCACGCTTAAGTGTGGGCCGTGCCTCGCATTTCGGCAACTCAGGCGCGATGAAAAAGTTTGTCGCAGGGGAGAAAAAAGGGGTAAGAAGTAAGAAGGGCCCCGCAGCCAGTGCAGGGCCGTGCCAACTTAGCGGGTAGCCGCTTTGAGATCGCTGACGAACGTTTGCAGTTCGCTGAGCAGCGCCGTTGGGTCGTTCTGATTACGCTCGATGATTTTCACGATGGCCGAGCCGGAGATGGCGCCGGCGGCTCCGGCGTCAACGGCCGCGTTCACCTGATCCGGCTCAGAGATCCCGAAGCCCTGCAGCGGCGGCGCGGCATGGTACTCGCGCAGCTTCTCCACCAGATGATGCAGCGGCAGCGCGGCCCGATTCTCGGCACCGGTCACGCCTGCGCGGGAGAGCAGGTAGGTGTAGCCGCGGCCGTAAGAGGCAATCTGGCGCAGCAGTTCGTCATCCGCGTTCGGCGGGCAGATGAAGATCGGGGCGACGTTGTGACGCATCGCCGCCTGGCGGAACGGCGCAGACTCTTCAACCGGCACGTCGGCGACCAGAACGGAGTCGACGCCCACGCGTGCGCACTCGGCGTAAAACTCATCGATACCGCGGTTGAACACCAGGTTGGCGTACATCAGCAGGCCAATCGGAATGATCGGGGTGCTTCTGACGGATGGCCGCCAGCATCTCGAAGCACTGGGTCGGCGTGACGCCGGCGGCAAAGGCGCGCAGCGTCGCGCTCTGGATGGTCGGGCCATCCGCCAGCGGATCAGAGAAGGGGATCCCCAGCTCCAGCGCATCGGCACCGGCTTCAATCAGGGTGTCGATAATCTTCAGCGACTGTTCCGGCGCCGGATCGCCCAGGGTGACGAAGGGAACGAACGCGCCTTCCTGGCGGGATTTCAGTTCTGCAAATACGTTATCGTAGCGTTCCATCAGATTTCCCCTCGTGCTTTCAGAATATCGTGAACGGTGAAGATATCTTTGTCGCCGCGGCCGGAAAGGTTGACCACCAGCAGCTGCTCTTTTTCCGGGTTTTCTCGCATCATTTTCAGCGCATGGGCCAGGGCGTGTGAAGACTCCAGCGCCGGGATGATCCCTTCATGGCTGCGGCACAGCGTTTTGAACGCTTCCAGCGCTTCGTCATCGGTAATGGACACATAGTCCGCGCGACCGGTGCTGTTCAGATAGGCATGCTGCGGCCCGACGGACGGGAAGTCGAGGCCGGCAGAGATGGAGTAAGACTCTTCAATCTGGCCTTCATCGGTCTGCATCATCGGCGATTTCATGCCGAAGTAGATCCCCACGCGGCCATGCTTCAGCGGCGCGCCGTGTTCACCGGTTTCAATGCCGTGACCGGCAGGCTCGACGCCAATCAGACCCACGCTGGTGTCGTCGATAAAGTCTGCGAACATGCCGATGGCGTTAGAGCCGCCGCCGACGCAGGCGATCACCGCATCCGGCAGGCGACCCTCTTTTTCGAGGATCTGCGCTTTGGTCTCTTCGCCGATCATGCGCTGGAATTCACGCACGATGGTCGGGAACGGGTGCGGGCCCGCGGCGGTACCGAGCATATAGTGCGCGGTTTCGTAGCTGCCGGACCAGTCGCGCAGCGCTTCGTTACAGGCATCTTTCAGCGTGGCGGAGCCGCTGTGCACCGGGATCACTTCCGCACCCATCAGACGCATACGGAACACGTTCGGAGACTGACGCTCAACGTCTTTCGCGCCCATATAGATGCGGCATTTCAGGCCGAGCAGGGCGCTGGCCAGCGCCGAGGCCACGCCGTGCTGGCCTGCGCCGGTTTCGGCGATGATTTCGGTTTTGCCCATACGCTTCGCCAGCAGCGCCTGGCCCAGCACCTGGTTAGTTTTGTGCGCGCCGCCGTGCAGCAGGTCTTCACGCTTCAGATACAGGCGTGGTTTTGGTGCCTTCCGTCAGGTTGCGGCATTTGGTCAGGGCCGTCGGGCGGCCGGCGTAGTTTTTCAGCAGGTCGGTAAATTCTGCCTGAAATGCCGGATCGCTCTGTGCGCTCGACAAACGCTTCTTCCAGCTGGCGCAGCGCGGGCATCAGGATTTGCGGGACGTACATCCCGCCAAACTCACCAAAATACGGGTTAAGTAATGTCGTCATCTTCTCTTCCTTAATATGCACGCAGAGTTTTAAAAACCGAGGCCAGTTTGCTGGCATCTTTAATACCCGGTTGGGACTCTACGCCTGAATTGAAATCGAGGCCGGCACAGCCGGTTTTCGCGGCTTCTACGCAGTTGTCCGGGCTTAATCCGCCCGCCAGCAGGACGTTGTCCAGCTTTTCGCCGTTCAGCAGCGACCAGTCAAAACGCTGGCCGGTGCCGCCCTGGCCGTTATCGAGAACGTATTTATCCACGTGGTTCAGGTTACGCGGGGGCAACGTATCGTCAACGCTTTGCGCTTTCCAGATCTGCACCTGCGGTGCCAGCGTGGCGCGCAGGGCATCGATATAGGCCTGATCTTCATCGCCGTGCAGCTGCACCGCGCTCAGGGATAACGCGTCGGCTTTTTCAACGTGACAACGTCACCGATAGCCGGATTGCGGAACACGCCAACATAGCTGAGCGGTGCCGCGGCGATGACCTTACGCGCCTGCTCTTCGCTGACCGCGCGAGGAGAGGAATCCACAAAAATCAGCCCGCCATAAATCGCTCCGGCTTCATACGCGGCCTGGGCGTCCTGTTCGCGGGTTAAGCCGCAGACTTTGTTTTCACCCAGCAGCACGCGACGCACGGCGGCATCGAGATCGTCATGTTCCATCATGGCGGAGCCAATCAGGAAACCGTTGGCGAAGTGGCTCAGCTCGCGCACCTGGGCGTAGCTGTTAATGCCGGACTCGCTGATCACCGTGACGCCATGGGCCCAGACGCGGCGCCAGCTGGCGCGTGCGGTTCAGGTCAATGGACAGATCGCGCAGATCGCGGTTGTTGATGCCGACCACTTTGGCTTCCAGCGCAATCGCGCGCTCCAGCTCTTCTTCGTTACTCACTTCGGTCAGCACGCCCATTTTCAGGCTGTGCGCCACGGCAGCAAGCTGGCGATACTGTTCGTCGTCCAGTACCGAGAGCATCAGAAGGCAGGCATCGGCCTGGTAGAAACGCGCCAGCCAGATCTGATACGGATCGATAATAAAGTCTTTGCACAGGATCGGCTGCGGCGCGATGCCGCTGACGATCGGCAGAAAATCGAAGCTGCCCTGAAAATATTTCTCATCCGTCAGCACGGAGATGGCTGACGCATGATGCTTATAAATGCCGGCAATACGCGCCGGGTCGAAATCGTCACGAATAACGCCTTTAGACGGGGAGGCCTTTTTGCACTCAAGAATAAACGCGGTGCGTGCACCCTGCAGGGCATCATAGAAACGTCGTTGGCTTGGTACGACGTCATTCTGGAAACTGGCAAGCGGCTGCTGTTGCTTGCGGGCTTCCACCCAGATGGCCTTATCGGCAACGATTTTCGCTAAAACGGTCTGCATTCTTTACCCTCTTGCCGCAAGTGCGGTAACGCGATCGTAAGCTGCACCGGAGCGCAGTACATCCAGAACTTTTTGAACGTTGGCCTTCAGGTCCTCCTCGCCGTGCAAACGCATCAGCATGGCGACGTTGGCAGCAACGGCGGCCTCATGGGCAACCTCTCCCTTACCTTGTAATAAGCGCGTCAGAATGTCACGGTTTTCTTCCGGGGTACCGCCGGCCAGCGCTTCCTGGTGATACGGGGTTAAACCAAAGTCAGCGGCTTCCAGCTGGTAGCTCAGGATTTCACCGTCGCGCAGTTCGGCTACCAGCGTCGGCGCGTGCAGTGACACTTCATCCATTCCGCCGCTGTGCACCACGGCGGCACGCTGGTAACCCAGCACGCGCAGCGTCTCGGCAATCGGCAGAACCAGCTCCGGACTGTAAACGCCGATCAGCGCCAGCGGCGGATGCGCCGGGTTGATCAGCGGGCCCAGCACGTTAAACAGCGTGCGGGTTTTCAGCTGCTGACGAACCGGCATCGCGTGGCGGAAACCGGTGTGATACTTCGGCGCAAACAGGAAGCAGACGCCCAGGTCATCCAGCGCTTCACGGGCATGCTCGGCGTTCATATCGAGATTAATGCCGAATGCGGCGAGCAGATCGGAAGAACCTGACCGGCTGGACACGCTGCGGTTACCGTGTTTCGCGACCTTCAGCGCCGCACGCCGCGGCCACAAAGGCGCTGGCGGTGGAAATATTGATGCTGTTGCTGCCGTCACCGCCGGTGCCGACGATATCGGCAAACGGATAGTCCGGGCGCGGGAACGGGGCGGCATTTTCCAGCAGCGCCGTGGCGGCACCGGCGATCTCCTGCGGGCGCTCGCCGCGCACCTTCATGCTGACCAGCGCGGCCGCCAGCTGTTCAGGCTTCAGCTCACCGCGAACCACGGCGGAGAAGAGCTGGTGGCTCTCCTGCTGGCTCAGGGTTTGCGCCTGGTACAGTTTTTCCAGAATCGGTTGCAGGGTGTTGGTCTGCTCCAGCTTCTGCAACGCCCAGTCGAGGGTCTGCTCCAGCAGGCGGGCGCCGTGGGTGGTCAGGATCGATTCCGGATGGAACTGGAAGCCGCAGACGCGATCCGCGTCGTGACGCACCGCCATCACCATGCCGTTCAAACGAGGCGTTGATGGTCAGCCCGGCCGGAATATTGCTGCCGACCAGCGAGTGGTAGCGCGCCACCGGCAGCGGGTTCGGCAGCCCGGCAAACATCGCCTGGCCATCATGTTCAATGCTGGAGGCTTTGCCGTGCAGGATTTCGCCCGCCTGGCCGACGTAGCCGCCGTAGGCTTCGACAATCGCCTGATGACCGAGGCAGATGCCGATAATCGGCAGCTTGCCGCGCATGCGCTGGTCAGCAGCTCCGGCATACAGCCCGCTTCGCTCGGTGCGCCTGGGCCGGGAGAGAGCATCAGCACCGGGTTTTGCATGGTGGCCAGACGGTCAATCAGGGTCTGCGCCGGGACGTGGTTGCGATAGATCACCACGTTATGGCCATTCGCACGCAGCTGATCTGCCAGGTTGTAGGTAAAGGAGTCGATATTATCGAGCAGCAGAATGTCAGCCATCAGAAAATCTCCTGTGCAGTGGTGTGCGGTAGCAATGGCGCGCAGGACCGCGCGGGCTTTATTGCGGGTTTCGTCGGCTTCAGACTGCGGAACAGAATCCAGCACCACGCCGGCACCGGCCTGGACGGTGGCAATGCCGTCTTCAACATAGGCGGAGCGGATGACGATGCAGGTATCGAGGTCGCCGTGGGCGGTGAAGTAGCCCACCGCGCCGCCGTAGCTGCCGCGCCGCGTGCCTTCGGCGGCGGCAATCAGCTGCATAGCGCGCACTTTCGGCGCGCCGCTCAGGGTGCCCATGTTCATGCAGGCGCGGTAGGCGTGCAGCACGTCGAGATCGTGGCGCAGCTCGCCGACCACGCGGGAGACCAGGTGCATCACGAACGAATAGCGGTCCACTTTGGTCAGGTCCGCCACGTAGCGGCTGCCGGGCGTGCAGATGCGCGCCAGATCGTTACGCGCCAGGTCGACCAGCATCAGGTGCTCGGACAGCTCTTTATGGTCGGTGCGCATTTCCAGCTCGATGCGGCTGTCGAGATCGCGATCCAGCGAGCCGTCCGCGCGGCGTCCGCGCGGACGGGTTCCGGCGATCGGGTAGATCTCAATCTGGCGGCTGCTGGCGTCATATTTCAGCGAGCTTTCCGGCGAGGCGCCGAACAGCGTGAAGTCGTTGTCCTGCATAAAGAACATGTACGGGCTGGGGTTGCTCTTTTTCAGCACGTCGTAAGCGGCCAGCGGCGACGGGCAGGGCAGAGAGAAGCGGCGCGACGGTACCACCTGGAAAATTTCCCCGGCGCGAATCGCCTTTTGCATCTGGCGAACCACGGCGCACCGTACTCTTCATCGGTCTGGTTCACATCGCAGGTCATTTTCTCCACGCGCTGCACCGGCAGCGCAGGTGCTGGCTCCGTCATCTGGCCGCTGCAGCTGTTCGATACGGTGCTGCAGACGGTGCGTTTCTCAGCGGTCGAAGGCGTGAACAGGCTGGCCTGGATACGGGTGTACTTGTTTCTGGTGGTCGATCACCAGCAGGGTTTCGGCCAGATAGAAGCAGTAGTCCGGGCAGCGATTGCCCTGCTCGGTTTCCGGCAAATCTTCAAATCCGGCGACCAGGTCGTAGGCAAACAGCCCGCCAAAGAACATCGCTTCACGCTCGTCTTCCGGCACGGTAACCAGGTTCTGCAGCAGGCGGAAGGCATCGAAAACGGACAGGGAGCACAGGCGCGCGTCTTCGTCCAGCAGCTGGCTCACCGGCGGGAAATGCAGAATGCTCACGTCCGGATCCGGGCGCACGTTTTCGATTGCGCACCTCGGGGGCAGGGCGGCATCCAGCAGCGGCAGCAGCGCGCGCCGTTGTCTGACAGCGCCTTCATGGTGACAGTATCACCCAGAGCGGTAATGCGCAGCGCGCTGTCGACCAGCAGCAGGCTTTTGAGATCCTCCTTGCTGTCGATGTCCGCAGATTCCAGCAGCAGCGTTGCCGGACGTGCCCCGCACACCTGATGAAACAGCGCGGTCGGGTTGTGGCGATAGGCCGCCTCGCAGGTCAGCAAGTTCGAGATGGGGTTTGGCTGTTTGCATGTTGGTGTTCTCATTTATTCTGTTCAAAAAAAAGCCCGCTGGGTAGCGGGCGGGTATCTGTTTGCATTTCGCAGACGCGTGACACTCGCCCGATGATAAGGGATCAGTGCGCCACCAACCGTGAACATGCGTACGAAATGTGCTGTCATTTTCAGATACCTTTCTCGTGTGAACTTGCGTACTAGTTAACTAGTTCGATGGTGAATTGTCAACCCTTGATTTCAGAATTTGCGGTCTGGTGAAGTCGTTATCATGGGCGCCAGTGTCCGGTTTCGAATGTCTCCAGTCTGCTTATGGGAAGTGCTTTGAGCGATACCACCTACGCTATTATTTATGATTTACACAGCCATACTCAGGCCTCTGATGGCCTGCTGACACCGAAAGCCCTGGTTCATCGTGCCGTTGAAATGCGCGTCGGCACGCTGGCGATAACCGATCACGATACGCGGTGGCGGCGCGTTGCCGAGAGCGCCGGCGGCGGTGCAGCAGCTTCAGCTGCCGCTGCGGGTACTGGCCGGTGTCGAAATCTCGACCGTCTGGGAAAACCATGAGATTCATATCGTTGGCCTGAACATCGATATAGACCATCCGGCACTGACTGCTTTTTTGCAAGAACAAAAAACGCGCCGCAACCAGCGCGCAGAGATGATCGGCGAGCGTCTGGAAAAGGCGCATATTCCGGGCGCGCTGGAAGGCGCCCAAAAGCTGGCGAACGGCGGGGCGGTCACCCGCGGTCATTTCGCCCGTTTTCTGGTAGAGGCGGGCAAAGCCGACAACATGGCGGATGTCTTTAAAAAGTATCTGGCGCGCGGGAAAACCGGATACGTTCCGCCACAGTGGTGTACAATAAAACAAGCTATTGATGTGATTCATCATTCTGGCGGTAAGGCGGTGCTGGCCCATCCGGGGCGGTATAATCTTTCTGCTAAATGGCTGAAAAGGCTGCTGGCGCACTTTGCCGAAAATGGTGGTGAGGCGATGGAAGTCGCCCAGTGTCAGCAGGCGCCCAATGAGCGCGCGCAGCTCGCGACCTATGCCCGACAGTACGGTCTGCTTGGCTCACAGGGTTCTGATTTCCATCAGCCCTGCGCCTGGATCGAACTGGGGCGCAAGCTCTGGCTGCCTGCTGGCGTTGAGCCGGTCTGGCAGCTCTGGGAACAGCCGCAGCAAATTGAAGAGAGGGAAGTATGAGTCAGTTTTTCTATATCCATCCGGACAACCCGCAGCCACGTCTGATTAACCAGGCCGTGGAGATCGTCCGCAAAGGCGGCGTGATTGTCTACCCGACCGATTCAGGATACGCGCTGGGCTGCAAAATTGAAGACAAAGGGGCAATGGAGCGTATTTGCCGTATTCGCCAGCTGCCGGACGGCCATAACTTTACCCTGATGTGCCGCGATCTCTCTGAGCTGTCGACCTATTCGCAGGTGGATAACAGTGCGTTTCGCATTCTGAAAAACAACACGCCAGGCAATTACACCTTCATTCTGAAGGCCACCAAAGAAGTGCCGCGTCGTCTGATGAACGATAAACGTAAAACCATCGGCCTGCGCGTACCGTCAAATCCGGTGGCGCTGGCGCTGCTGGAACGCCTCAATGAGCCGATGATGTCGACCTCACTGATGCTGCCAGGCAATGATTTCACTGAATCCGATCCGGAAGAGATCCAGCACAGCATCGGCAAGCTGGTGGATTTAATTATCGATGGCGGCACCCTGGGCCAGCAGCCAACCACCGTGATCGATCTCACCAGCGATGCGCCCGTCATCGTGCGTGAAGGGGCAGGCGATACCCGCCCGTTCCTGTGATTACGCCGGGCCGGGCGCTGTTTGTGGCGTCTGGCCGATATTGGCTTCCAGCCAGCGTTTGAAATCGCCGTACGGAATGTACAGCGAGACATCTTTTTAAGATGACTTTTTTGCTGCGTACGTTAGCAATTTCATGGCTGTAACCCACAATCACTCCGCTGATTGTCTGGTCGGCATTATAGACAGCGCCGCCTGACATCCCCTGAACGACACCGGCATCGGAAGCCATTGCCATACAGGGCTTTTTATTCCAGCGATTATTAATGGCGGTGCGCGCCAGATTAACGCCGCTCGACTCCACCGGCATCGCGGAAATAAAACTATAGCCATACATTTTAATTGGCTCGCCCACCGCGCTGCTGCGGAATTTCGCCAGCGTATCCGGACTGTTTTTATGATAAATAATCGCGACGTCGCAATAGGGGTGATAAGCCTTCACGCGCTGCACGGCGGTTTTGGCCACGTGCGCGGCAGTCAGACTGTATTCCGGCGTTAACGGAATGGTTGTACCGAGGATGCCCAAACCCAGTACCGTCGGGATGCCGGTCACGCTCATATCCACGTGCTGCAGCGCCGTACGACTGTACTCAGTATGGCCCACGGAACAGCCGCTCAGTGCCAGCGCTGCAAGCGCCGGCCAAAGCAGGGAGGTTCTCATGATGGCGGTCTTCATTTAATGTCCGTCAGCAAAATCCCTGGTGAAGACTTTCGACAGACAAATTAAATTCAATCCGTGAAACGATTAGCGCGCCATTTCCCGTGCGCGCCGGATTGTATTATCAGGCCAGCTGTACCATTATTTGTTAATGGCTTGTTGTTTGAAAGCTTATAAAAAGTAATTAAAATAATTTTTGATACTGCTTAGCCGAATTCAGGATTAAATTTTACACAGTTTTCGCGGCAGAACAATTCATCATATTTAATCTTTATCAAATAAAAACGAAAATACAGACTTAATCCAACCTGCAGCGCCAATCCGCTGTATGGCTGGCTATTCTGGCTGCAATAAGCTTTACTAACAACATTATTCAGTTCTTTATGCTGATTTTGGTGTTTTGTGCCGATTTTCTGTTTGCTCAACTGCAGCTGTGCCGGGAACGCTGCGGGTAACAGACTGGTGAGCCTCTTTAATCTATTGCGGCACTAATTGGCGCGCTATTAAATAAATAAACGGTCTCAGGCAAAACGACGTAATTTCAGCGGGTTGCGCAGGCTATCCCAACGCTCTTTACGCAAATCAATCAGAAATCTGAATCAATGACCTTGCTGCCCGCTTCAGCCTCCGGATCGCTGGCGCTTTATTATCGGCAGAAAAGGAAAAGGTGTTAACGAAACTGTAGCTGGTGTAAAATCTCCGGCCGTCCGCGCTGGCACCTGGCGCGAAGCGGTCACAGATTCTGATACGGGACCTGGTAACGCCGGTATCTTACCTCTTCATTACCTGATTCGACGCCTGTGAAGGCGACACCTGAGGAAGCTCAATGAGCGAGAAGTTACAGAAAGTGCTGGCGCGCGCCGGCCACGGTTCGCGCCGTGAAATCGAAGCCATTATTGAAGCGGGCCGCGTCAGCGTGGACGGTAAAATCGCCACGCTGGGCGACCGCGTTGAAATCGTACCGGGGCTGAAGATCCGTATCGACGGTCATCTTATCTCCGTGAAAGAGTCTGCTGAACAAATCTGTCGCGTGCTGGCTTACTACAAGCCGGAAGGCGAGCTGTGTACCCGCAACGATCCGGAAGGTCGCCCGACGGTGTTTGATCGTCTGCCTAAACTGCGCGGTGCTCGCTGGATTGCCGTTGGTCGTCTGGACGTGAACACCTGCGGTCTGCTGCTGTTCACCACCGATGGTGAACTGGCAAACCGTCTGATGCACCCAAGCCGTGAAGTGGAGCGTGAATACGCCGTGCGCGTATTTGGCGAGGTGGATGAGGAAAAAGTGCGCGATCTGTCGCGTGGCGTGCAGCTGGAAGACGGCCCGGCGGCGTTCAAAACCATCAAATTCACCGGTGGGGAAGGCATTAACCAGTGGTACAACGTGACCCTGACCGAAGGCCGTAACCGCGAGGTGCGTCGTCTGTGGGAAGCGGTGGGCGTGCAGGTTAGCCGCCTGATCCGCGTGCGTTACGGCGACATCCTGCTGCCGAAAGGCCTGCCGCGCGGCGGCTGGACCGAGCTGGATCTGCCGCCGACCAACTACCTGCGCGAGCTGGTGGGACTGACGCCGGAAACCACCTCTAAAGTGGCGGTGGAGAAAGATCGTCGCCGCATGAAGGCGAACCAGATCCGCCGTGCGGTGAAGCGCCACAGCGGCGGTGAGCAGTAACAGCCCCGCGTCTGGCAAGCCGTAACAACAAACGCGGTTCCTGATGCTCCCTGACGCCGCGCCTGCGGCTTCCTTTTTTACCAGTCGATTCCCTTTTGCGCTTTGATGCCCGCATCAAACGCATGTTTAACCGGACGCAGCTCGCTGACGGTATCCGCCAGTTCCAGAATATCCCGATGACACCCGCGCCCCGTGATGATAACCGTCTGGTGGGCGGGACGGTCTTTCAGTGCAGCGATCAGCTCTTCCAGTCGGCAGATAATCGTAGGGCGACCATATAGGTGATCTCATCCAGCAGAACCATATTCAGCGAAGGGTCGGCCAGCATTCGTTTGGCGTGCTCCCACACCGCCAGACAGGCGGCGGTATCGCTTTCACGGTTCTGCGTCTCCCAGGTAAATCCGGTCGCCATCACCTGAAACTCAACGCCGTGGGGCTCCAGCAGATTACGCTCGCCGTTAGGCCATTCGCCTTTAATAAACTGGATCACGCCGACCTTTTTCCCGTGGCCGACGGCGCGCGTCGCGGTGCCGAATGCGGCGGTGGTTTTCCCTTTGCCGTTGCCGGTAAAGACGATGAGGATCCCGCGCGTATCGCTGCGCGGCGGCGACGCGCGCATCGACCTGTTCTTTCAGACGCTGCTGGCGCTGCTGATGACGTTCTTCACTCATTGCGATATTCCTGGTTTACGGCCCGGCTGGGCGTCAAAGCTCATCCCGGTTTTGCGGCGGCTGTCATCGCCCATCAGCCAGAGATAGAGCGGCATAATGTCGGCCGGGGTTTTCAGCTTGCTGCGGATCTTCCTGTCGGGAAGGCGCTGGCGCGCATTTTGGTGCGCGTGCCGCCCGGGTTGATGCAGTTTACCCGCAGATGGCGGTTTTGGTACTCCTCGGCCAGCACCTGCATCATGCCTTCGGTGGCGAATTTTGACACGGCATAGGCGCCCCAGTTTGCGCGCCCGGTGCGGCCTACGCTGGAGGAGGTGAACACCAGCGAACCGGCGTCGGATTTGAGTAATAAAGGAAGCAGCGCCTGCGTCAGGAAAAACGTGCCGTTGACGTTGACCTGCATCACCTCCTGCCAGATCTCCGGATCCTGTTCATCCATCGGGCACGATCTCGCCAAGCAGGCCGGCGTTGTGCAGCACGCCGTCCAGGCGCGGTACGAGCGCGGCAGATCGTTGCGCCAGCTGCTGACATGCTCTTCCGGCGTGGCGTGCGCCAGATCCAGCAGCAGCGTAGCGGCGGGCTGTTTATTGAGCTGATTAATCGCCTCAGCGCCGTTTGCCTTTAGCGTTTTTGGCGTTGCGGCCGAGCAGAATCACGCTCGCGCCATAGCGCGCGTAGGTCAGGGCCGCTTCGCGGCCAATCCCGTCGCTGGCACCGGTGACAAGAATGATGCGGTTCTGCAGCAGATTTTTTTGCGGTTGATAATGCACGGTGACTCCTCGGCGCACGGTGACTCAAAGACGCCTTCTTTTGTAATACTTTTTTGGCTTTATGCCTGAATTTGGCAGCAAGCGTTCAATCAGTCCGCAACGGCGCATTACTGTAAATTCATTGTATTAGGGGGCAAAACGCCTCGCGCGGTCATTTCAGGCGAGCGAGACGGCATGGGCACGGGCGGTTGTACACTGCAGGGTTTGACTGGTAGATTCATTGGTTAAATCAAGGTGGAACGCGTGGAATTACTTTCTCAATATGGGTTGTTTTTGGCCAAAATCGCGACGGTGGTGATTGCCATTGCGGTGGTTGCCGTTCTGATTGTCAACCTGACGCAGCGCAAGCGTCAGCGTGGGGAGTTACGCATCACCCGCCTGAGCGAGCAGTATAAAGAGATGCAGGAAGAGATGTCTCTGGCGCTGCTTGACAGTCCGCATCAACAGAAACTGTGGCTGAAGCAGCAGAAGAAAAAGCATAAACAGGAAGCCAAAGCCGAAAAGCGCAATGCCAAAGCCGGTGTAACTGAAGCGGCGAAGCCGACGCGTCTATGTGCTGGATTTCAAAGGCAGTATGGACGCCGGCACGAAGTCACCTCGCTGCGCGAAGAGATCTCGGCGGTGCTGGCGGTGGCGTCGGCGCAGGATGAAGTTCTGCTGCGGCTTGAAAGCCCGGGCGGGGTGGTGCACGGTTACGGCCTGGCCGCCTCGCAGCTGCAGCGCCTGCGTGAAGATCCCGCTGACGGTGGCGGTGGATAAAGTGGCGGCCAGCGGTGGCTACATGATGGCCTGCGTGGCGGATCAAATTGTGGCCGCGCCGTTCTCCATCATTGGCTCCATCGGCGTGGTGGCGCAGATCCCGAACTTTAACCGCCTCCTGAAGAATAAAGAGATTGATATGGAGCTGCACACGGCCGGTCAGTACAAACGTACGCTGACGCTGTTTGGGGAAAACACCGAAGAAGGGCGCCAGAAATTCCGCGAAGATCTGAACGAAACCCATCATCTCTTTAAAGATTTTGTGCATCAGATGCGCCCGGCGCTGGATATTGACAAGGTCGCGACGGGTGAGCACTGGTACGGCCTTCAGGCGCAGGAGAAAGGGCTGGTGGATGAAGTCGGAACCAGCGATGACTGCTGCTCAGCCGCGCATGGAAGGCCCGTTGGAGCGTGGTGGGCGTGCGCTTTCGCCGCGCAAGAAAACGACTGATTGATCGCTTTACCCACAGTGCCAGCGCGGCAGCGCGAGCGCGCTGATCTGCGCTGGCTGGCTACAGCGCGGACAAAAACCGCTGCTGTAAACAAAAACGCGAGGCACATGCCTCGCGTTTTGCGTTAATCGACCAGGTGATATTTCTCGGAAAGCGTATGGGCCAGGTGTTTAAACATGTTAAACACCGCGGTGGTTTTGGCGGTCGGCAACCCCTGTTCGTCAAGGAAGTATTCGCCGCTGAAACACCAGAACCTCGCCCTTTCGCTGACTCAACGTCGGTGGCTTCCATGCCGTGCAAGCGTATATTCATCGTGTTGCTTAATGAGCTTATTTGCTTCGATTCCTCCAGCAGAGCCTCGCGTGAATAGGTTGGATTCCGTATTCTGCTGCATTTTTCACCTCTCTTTTTAACAGCGACAATTTTCTACGCCCGAGGGCGTTTGGGGGCTAGGTATTATTTGCCTGTCGGTGCGTTGAGCAAAGGGTTCAGCGTTCGGGGTCTGAAAGCTGGCGAGAATTGTTTTCTTTTTTGCATGCTAATAAAGTTGCGTAACAAATTTTATCAGGTAGAGTGTGCGCGATTCAGCTTTCAGGGAGATCACACCAGGATGTGTGATACCGTCATGACGGAAAACTCGTCACGAATTAACTCATCGAGTTGGGGTGAGACAAATAGCCCCGAGAACTGCAGATCTGACCAGAGCTTGCGTCTTTAACGCCCGCTAAGAAAAGGGCGTTGGGCAATAAAGCAAAAAGTCCAGCCGCAATATAAAAATGAGACCAATTGGCTCGTCGTCCGTGCGGGCGGCAAATACATCGTGCGGCGTATTCCTGGAAGAATTAAATTAGGTAAAGGTGAATATGGGTAAAGCTCTCGTCATCGTTGAGTCCCCGGCAAAAGCCAAAACGATCAATAAATATCTGGGTAATGACTACGTGGTTAAGTCCAGCGTCGGTCATATCCGTGATTTGCCGACCAGTGGCTCAGCCAGCAAAAAGAGCGCAGACTCTACCTCCACCAAAGGGGCTAAAAAGCCTAAAAAGGATGAACGAAGGCCGCGCTTGTCAATCGCATGGGCGTCGACCCATGGCACGGCTGGGATGCGCATTACGAAATCCTGCCCGGCAAGGAAAAGGTCGTCTACGAGCTGAAGCAGCTGGCTGAAAAAGCCGACCACATCTATCTCGCAACCGACCTTGACCGCGAAGGGGAGGCCATTGCCTGGCACCTGCGGGAAGTGATCGGCGGTGATGACAAACGCTACAGCCGCGTGGTGTTTAACGAAATCACCAAGAATGCGATTCGTCAGGCCTTCGAGAAGCCGGGCGAGCTGAATATTGACCGCGTCAACGCCCAGCAGGCGCGCCGCTTTATGGACCGCGTGGTGGGCTACATGGTCTCTCCGCTGCTGTGGAAGAAAATTGCCCGTGGCCTGTCCGCCGGCCGCGTGCAGTCGGTGGCCGTGCGTCTGGTGGTGGAGCGCGAGCGCGAAATCAAAGCCTTCGTGCCGGAAGAGTACTGGGAAGTTGATGCCGATCTTTCGACGCCGAAAGGCGATGCGCTGGCGGTCAGGGTGACGCATCAGGGCGACAAAGCGTTCCGCCCGGTAAACCGCGACCAGACCATGGCCGCCGTGGCCCTGCTGGAAAAGGCGCGTTACCCCGTACTGGATCGCGAAGACAAACCGACCAGCAGCAAGCCGGTCGGCGCCGTTTATCACCTCCACGCTGCAGCAGGCGGCGAGCACCCGCCTGGGTTTCGGCGTGAAGAAAACCATGATGATGGCCCAGCGTCTGTATGAAGCCGGCTACATCACCTACATGCGTACCGACTCCACCAACCTGAGTCAGGACGCGGTCAACATGGTGCGTGGCTACATCGGCGACAACTTCGGCAAGAAATACCTGCCGGAGGCGCCTAACCAGTACGCCAGCAAAGAGAATTCGCAGGAAGCGCACGAAGCGATTCGTCCTTCGGACGTCAACGTTGCTCGCCGAGCAGCTGAAGGATATGGAAGCGGACGCGCAGAAGCTGTATCAGCTGATCTGGCGCCAGTTCGTGGCCTGCCAGATGACGCCGGCGCAGTACGATTCCACCACGCTGACCGTCGGCGCGGGTGATTTCCGTCTGAAGGCGCGGGGGCGTATTCTGCGTTTCGACGGCTGGACCAAAGTGATGCCGGCGCTGCGTAAAGGCGATGAAGATCGGACGCTGCCGGCGGTGAACGTGGGCGACACGCTGGATCTGAAATCCCTGCTGCCAGGCCAGCACTTCACCAAGCCGCCGGCGCGCTTCAGCGAAGCCTCGCTGGTAAAAGAGCTGGAAAAACGCGGTATTGGCCGTCCGTCGACCTACGCGTCCATCATCTCGACCATTCAGGATCGCGGTTACGTGCGGGTGGAAAACCGCCGCTTCTATGCGGAGAAAATGGGTGAGATCGTCACCGATCGTCTGGAAGAGAACTTCCGCGAGCTGATGAACTACGATTTCACCGCGCACATGGAAGACAGTCTCGACCAGGTTGCCAACCACCAGGCGGAATGGAAAGAGGTGCTGGACGCAGCTTCTTCAGCGACTTCAGCGACCAGCTGGAAAAGGCGGAGAAAGATCCGGAAGAGGGCGGCATGCGGCCTAACCAGATGGTGCTGACCAGCATCGACTGCCCAACCTGCGGCCGCAAGATGGGGATCCGTACTGCCAGCACCGGCGTGTTCCTCGGCTGTTCCGGCTATGCGCTGCCGCCAAAAGAGCGCTGCAAAACCACCATCAACCTGGTGCCGGAAAACGAAGTGCTCAACGTGCTGGAAGGCGACGATGCGGAAACCAACGCGCTGCGTGCCAAACGTCGCTGCCAGAAATGCGGCACGGCGATGGACAGCTACCTGATCGATCCAACCAGCGCAAGCTGCACGTTTGCGGTAATAACCCGGCGTGTGACGGCTATGAGATCGAAGAGGGCGAGTTCCGCATTAAAGGCTATGACGGCCCGATTGTGGAGTGCGAGAAGTGTGGCTCTGAAATGCACCTGAAAATGGGGCGTTTCGGTAAGTACATGGCCTGTACCAACGACGAGTGTAAAAACACGCGCAAAATTCTGCGTAACGGCGAAGTGGCTCCGCCGAAGGAAGATCCGGTTCCGCTGCCGGAGCTGCCGTGCGAGAAATCCGACGCGTATTTCGTGCTGCGTGACGGCGCTGCGGGCGTGTTCCTGGCCGCCAACACCTTCCCGAAATCGCGTGAAACCCGTGCGCCGCTGGTGGAAGAGCTGCATCGCTTCCCGCGATCGTCTGCCGGAGAAACTGCGTTATCTGGCCGATGCGCCGGCAGCAGGATCCGGAAGGCAACAAAACGCTGGTGCGTTTTAGCCGTAAAACCAAACAGCAGTACGTTGCGTCAGAAAAAGAGGGCAAAGCGACCGGATGGTCAGCTTTCTATGTCGATGGCAAGTGGGTTGAAGGCAAGAAATAATCTTCCCTTACCGTAACTTACCTGTATGAAAGGGCCAGCTTTCGCTGGCCTTTTTTTTGGGGTTCCTATTACCTTGTTATTCTGCATATTCGTTCCGTACTATGTCGTATACGCTATAACGTGATATAGTGGTTATATAAAAGTTATTGCATTATTAGCTGACTACGCTTTCCCTCATTATTACGCCATCAGGGCGGATACACTGTCTGCAGCGATTGACCGCATGCGCTAAATCGGATGGTCTGGCATGAAATTACAGCAGCTTCGTTATATCGTTGAGGTGGTGAATCACAACCTTAATGTCTCCTCGACGGCCGAGGGGCTGTATACCTCGCAACCGGGCATCAGCAAACAAGTTCGCATGCTGGAAGATGAGTTGGGCATCCAGATTTTTGCCCGCAGCGGCAAGCATCTTACTCAGGTGACGCCGGCGGGGCAGGAAATCATCCGCATTGCGCGGGAAGTCCTGTCCAAAGTGGATGCGATTAAATCGGTGGCAGGGGAACATACCTGGCCGGATAAAGGCTCGCTGTATGTTGCCACCACGCATACCCAGGCGCGCTATGCGCTGCCCGGCGTGATCAAAGGCTTTATCGAGCGTTATCCGCGCGTCTCGCTGCATATGCATCAGGGCTCGCCAACGCAAATCGCTGAAGCGGTCTCCAAGGGGAATGCCGACTTCGCCATCGCCACCGAAGCGCTTCACCTGTATGACGATCTGGTCATGCTGCCGTGCTACCACTGGAACCGTTCCATTGTGGTGACGCCGGATCATCCGCTGGCGGGCAAAGGGTCTGTCACGATTGAAGAGCTGGCGCATTATCCGCTGGTGACGTACACCTTTGGTTTTACCGGCCGTTCTGAGCTGGATACGGCCTTTAACCGGGCAGGGTTAACGCCGCGCATTGTCTTTACCGCCACCGACGCCGACGTGATTAAAACCTATGTGCGTCTTGGACTGGGGGTGGGGGTCATTGCCAGCATGGCGGTGGATCCGGTGTCAGACCCTGACCTGGTGCGTCTTGATGCGCACGATGTTTTCAGCCATAGCACCACCAAGATTGGTTTCCGCCGCAGCACCTTCCTGCGCAGCTATATGTATGATTTTATTCAGCGCTTTGCCCCGCATTTAACGCGCGATGTGGTAGACACCGCCGTGGCATTGCGCTCAAATGAAGATATTGAAGCGATGTTCAAGGACATCAAACTGCCGATCAGGTAATCACCTAACTCATTATTTTTGCGGGATGTCCAGCGACTTCCCGCACACCTCCCGCCGCTTAGCACCAGCAGAACCTCAAAAAATTCCATTATTTTTTTGTAAATGAAACATGCGTCACATGTTTTTTCATTGTTCTTTCTTTGCGATCAGTACACAATTTTTACTTTGCCGCTTTGCGGACTGCCAGGAATATTCCCATACTCCAGTTAAAAGCTGATGAGAAAGGGCTTTTTAACTGGCTCGTTAAATTAAACTCAAATTTAGAGTGGATCTAATTTTGGTTTAAGCCAAATTTACAATGTAACTATTAAATTAATAGTTTGCAGCGTGCTTAAATTTATCTCATCAGTTTTGGCGGTTTTGATAAATAGCGTTAATCGTTGTGCTCAATAAAAATAACTGGATTTTTGGACTTAACAAGTTTAGGATTCGTCCTAAATCTTCATCGTTGTTATCAATCGTTTTATTGAGAGTGATTATCAAAAACTATGACTACGAGATTAACTGTACAACCGGACTTCCGGGCTAAAAGCACCAAGGTAGAGCGTTCAGGTAACATCCGTCGCAAAGCCTGGTTGACTGTCTTCGCTGCTTCAGCACTGTTCTGGGTAGTGGTGGCGTTAATGATTTGGCGTATGTGGGGTTAAGCCATGTGGGCAAATACACTCAGTCGTAAATATCCGGTCGCTGCGCGTCAGCCCAAAGCACCGGTGTGCAAAGCCAAAGAAGCGCCTGCTGAACCGCAAGTGGCAATCCCGGCTTCCTGGGAACTGAGTGAACAGCAGCGCAGCTTTATTGAATCATTCATGGATCCGAAGTCTAAATAACGCAGTCTGCGTCCAATTCTTATTAAGACATACTGTCGCGCATTTTTGCCGGACTCTCCGGTGGGCACGTTAAAAGCCCGTCCTTTAACACTCAGCATCTAAAAAAACGGTGTCATCAGTACAACGCTGAAGACGATGGCTTTTTGTTGCCCGCGATACGGGGGGAGTGACAGATGAATACCACAACTTTTTCATGGCTCAGCGTTTATGCCTTCTCAATGGCCTTTTGGGCTGCGACCGTCTGGGCCGTCCTGTAATTCGCTAATCCTGCCAGTTAACGCTTTCTGAATGCCCTGACTTTTCTCCCGCCATTTTTCCGTTGCGGTTTTGTGTATCAAATCGTGTTGTTATCAAAACGTTAACTTATCTTTGTGGTATCTTTAAACAAGACCTCACTGATTACCCTGTTTTAGTCACAATAAGAAATGGAGGAGCTATGTCGTCCGATCTTCGTGAAACAAGTCTGGATAAGCTGGTTGCGCTGAATAGCGAGTATTACTACTACAGCCTGCCGCTGGCGGCGAAGCAGCTGGGTGATATCGACCGGTTGCCGAAATCAATGAAAGTGCTGTTGGAGAACCTGCTGCGCTGGCAGGATGAAGATTCCGTAACGGCAGCAGATATTCAGGCGCTGGTGGCGTGGCTGCAAACCGCCCATGCTGACCGTGAGATCGCCTACCGCCCGGCGCGCGTGCTGATGCAGGACTTCACCGGCGTGCCGGCGGTGGTTGATCTGGCCGCGATGCGCGAAGCCGGTTAAGCGGCTGGGCGGCGATACGGCGACCAAGTCAACCCGCTGTCGCCGGTGGACCTGGTCATTGACCACTCGGTCACCGTCGACCAATTTGGCGATGACGACGCCTTTGAAGAGAACGTGCGTCTCGAGATGGAGCGCAACCACGAGCGCTACGCCTTCCTGCGCTGGGGCCAGAAAGCCTTCAACCGCTTCCGCGTGGTGCCGCCGGGCACCGGCATCTGTCACCAGGTCAACCTGGAATACCTGGGTAAAGCCGTCTGGACCATGAATTGCAGGACAAAGAGTGCGTGCGCTTATCCGGACACGCTGGTGGGCACCGATTCCCACACCACCATGATCAACGGCCTCGGCGTGCTCGGCTGGGGCGTCGGCGGCATCGAAGCGGAAGCCGCCATGCTGGGCCAGCCGGTGTCGATGCTGATTCCCGACGTGGTCGGCTTCAAGCTCACCGGCAAGCTGCGTGAAGGCATCACCGCCACCGACCTGGTGCTGACCGTCACCCAGATGCTGCGCAAGCATGGCGTGGTCGGCAAGTTCGTCGAATTCTACGGCGACGGCCTGGCCGATCTGCCGCTGGCGGACCGCGCCACCATCGCCAACATGGCGCCGGAATACGGCGCCACCTGCGGTTTCTTCCCGGTGGATGACGTCACGCTCGGCTACCTGACGCTCACCGGGCGCGATGCGCAGCAGGTCGCGCTGGTGGAAGCCTACGCCAAAGCGCAGGGCATGTGGCGCTAAACCGGGCGATGAGCCGGTCTTCACCAGCACGCTGGCGCTGGACATGGCCGAGCGTCGAGGCCAGCCTCGCCGGGCCGAAACGCCCGCAGGACCGCGTCGCCCTCGGCGACGTACCGGCGGCCTTTGACGCCAGTAACGAGCTGGAAGTGAATCACGCGCAGAAGCCGCACAAAACGGTCAGCTATCTGGACAGTGAAACCGGCGACCGCGATCCAGCCTGAAGGACGGCGCGGTGGTGATCGCCGCCATCACCTCCTGCACCAACACCTCCAACCCCAGCGTGATGATGGCGGCCGGCCTGCTGGCGAAAAAGGCCGTTGAGCGAGGCCTAATGCGCAAGCCCTGGGTGAAAAGCCTCGCTGGCGCCGGGATCGAAAGTGGTGACCGACTACCTCGCCGCTGGCGCCAAGCTGACCCCCTATCTGGACGAGCTGGGCTTTAACCTGGTGGGCTACGGCTGCACCACCTGCATCGGTAACTCCGGCCCGCTGCCGGATCCGATCGAGAAGGCGATCAAAGAGGGCGACCTGACCGTGGGCGCGGTGCTGTCCGGCAACCGCAACTTCGAAGGGCGCATCCACCCGCTGGTGAAAACCAACTGGCTGGCCTCGCCGCCGCTGGTGGTGGCCTACGCGCTGGCGGGCAGCATGAAGATTGACCTGACCAGGACCGAGCCGATGGGCCAGGAGGTCAGCGACGGGCAACTGACCCGTCTACCTGAAGGATATCTGGCCGATCGCCGGAGGGAAATCGCCGCGGGCGGTGCAGAAGGTCTTCCACCGAGATGTTCCACAAGGAGTACGCCGAGGTCTTCGCCGGCGACGCCGGAATGGACAGCCGATCCAGGTGGCGGCGGTGTCGGCCACCTATGACTGGCAGGAAGACTCCACCTATATTCGTCTGTCGCCGTTCTTTGACGATGATGGGGGGACAG
This sequence comes from Enterobacterales bacterium, assembly GCA_039593615.1. Classification (GTDB taxonomy): domain Bacteria; phylum Pseudomonadota; class Gammaproteobacteria; order Enterobacterales; family Enterobacteriaceae; genus Enterobacter. Next base: position 60,313 of record JBCNOY010000003.1, read on the forward strand.
CCCCAGCCGGTGCAGGACATCCACGGCGCGCGCATCCTGGCGATGCTGGGCGATTCGGTGACCACCGACCACATCTCGCCGGCGGGCAGCATCAAAGCGGACAGCCCGGCGGGGCGTTACCTGCAGCGCGCACGGCGTGGAGCGTCAGGATTTCAACTCCTACGGCTCGCGCCGCGGCAACCATGAAGTGATGATGCGCGGCACCTTCGCCAACATCCGCATTCGCAACGAAATGGTGCCGGGCGTGGAGGGCGGTTATACCCGCCATATTCCGTCGCAGCAGCAGCTGTCTATCTACGACGCCGCCATGCAGTATCAGCAGGAGGGCACGCCGCTGGCGGTGATCGCCGGTAAAGAGTACGGTTCCGGCTCCAGCCGCGACTGGGCGGCGAAAGGTCCGCGCCTGCTGGGCGTGCGGGTGGTGATCGCCGAATCGTTCGAGCGTATCCACCGCTCCAACCTGATCGGCATGGGGATTTTGCCGCTGGAGTTCCCGCAGGGCGTGACGCGCAAAACGCTGGGGCTGACCGGGGAAGAGCAGATCGATGTCGGCGATCTGGCGCAGCTGCAGCCGGGCTGCAGACGGTGCCGGTGACGTTAACGCGGGCAGACGGGAAGACAGAGGTGCTGGATACCCGTTGCCGTATCGATACGGCAACTGAGCTGACCTACTACCAGAACGACGGCATCTTGCATTATGTGATTCGTAAGATGCTGGATTAATGAAACAAAGCCGGGCATGCGTGCCGGGCTTTATTTATTGACGCTGAAAATACATGACGCGAGGGCGCTATGGCGTGCGCGCACCGCCGCGTTACGATTTCTGGTCAGCAGATGGCCCATTTTGGCGGCTTTGGTATCCAGGTAGTGTGCGTTCTTTCGGGTTACGGCCGACGATCAGCGGCACGCGCTCGACGATGTTGATCCCGGCTTCGGTCAGGATCTCCACTTTTTTCGGGTTGTTGGTCAGCAAACGCACTTCGTCGACGCCCAGCAGTTTGAACATATCGGCGCACAGGGTGAAATCGCGCTCGTCGGCGGCAAAGCCGAGCTGATGGTTGGCTTCCACCGTGTCGTAGCCCTTATCCTGCAGCGCATAGGCGCGGATTTTGTTCAGCAGGCCAATATTACGGCCTTCCTGGCGATGATAAAGCAGCACGCCGCGGCCTTCTTCGGCAATGGCTGGTCCAGCGCGGCTTCCAGCTGGAAACCGCAGTCGCAGCGCAGGCTGAACAGCGCATCGCCGGTCAGACATTCGGAATGGACGCGCGCCAGCACCGGCGTGCTGTCGCCGCTGAAATATCGCCATATACCAGCGCGACATGATCCTGCCCGGTTGCCAGTTCTTCAAAACCCACCATCAGGAAATCGCCCCATGGGGTTGGCAGTTTGGCTTCTGCCACCCGTTTAAGCTGCATGTGACTCTCCAGAACCTTCAGAGGATGCGCTATCATCATGATAACGCACGGGCCCGTAAATTGACCAAGACTAAAACGTGCTACGCCGATCTCTATTTCGTTAATTATCGGCTATTTTGCCACAACTTCTTGCCGGGCGGTGCTCAGCCTAATCAGGCAGAGTGCTATATGTACGTGTTAAACGCACAATCCGACTATGCGATAGGCCGCTAACGGGTATTGTTATTCGGTTTTTTCATACTATTGTTATGCAATACTGCCTGATTCACGCCGTGGAACAATAGAAGGAGATGAGATGTTATCAATTGGCAGACGCACGGCACGCGGGTGCGGCGCTTTTATTATTGCTGATGCCGCTGGCCGTATGGCTTTCCGGCTGGCAGTGGCAACCGGGGGAGAGCGGCCATGGCTGGTTGCTCAATGTGCTGTACTGGATGACCGAAACCGTCACCTCGCCGTGGGGCATTCTGACCAGCGCTATCCTCTGCGGCTGGTTTTTGTGGTGCCTGCGCTTTCGCCTGCGGGCGGCGCATTCTGTTGTTGATTATCATGAACGGCGCGATTCTCGTTGGTCAGGGCGGTCAAATCCTTGGTCAAAGATCGGGTGCAGGAGCCGCGTCCGTTTGTGGTCTGGCTGGAGCACACCCACGGCGTGGACGAACAGCAGTTCTATCAGCTGAAAGCGGAAGCAGCGCGGCGCAATGGTGTCCGCGAGCAATTGCTCGCCAATGACACAGATGCTGGCCCGAACCTGGTTAAAAAAGCACTGGCCGTTTGAGACCGGCTTCGCTTTTCCGTCGGGCCACACCATGTTTGCCGCCAGCTGGGCGCTGCTGGGGGTTGGGCTGCTGTGGCCGCGCCGCCATTATAAAACCGTCGCGCTGCTGCTGGTCTGGGCGACCGGCGTGATGGGCAGCCGTCTGCTGCTGGGCATGCACTGGCCGCGCGATCTGGTGGTCGCCACGCTGATCTCGTGGCTGCTGGTGACGCTGGCAACCCTGGCTGGCGCAGCGCTTTTGCGGCCCGCTGACGCCGCCGCCGGAAGAGCAGCAGGAAATTGCCGGGGACCACGGCGCATGACGGAGATATGATCGTTATGTGACATGAAAAGGCGGGTCGGGCGGCGCCTTTATTTTTTTTTCCCCTTCCCCCCTTGTGTAAGGGTTTACTCCCGATTTGCCCCCATATGATTGATTGTACTTGCAGAAAGGGCACTAAGCTGCTGCGCGGATAAGGCAGCTAGACGGGGGCGGCACTTTTTGGCATACGTCTATCCGGTTGAACCTCACGACGGGAAGTAATGTGAAATATTTGCTGATTTTTTTGCTGGTTTTGGTGATTTTCGTCATTTCCGTCACGTTGGGTGCGCATAACGATCAGGTGGTCACGTTTAACTATCTGCTGGCGCAGGGCGAATATCGCGTATCGACCCTGCTGGCCTGTCTGTTTGGTGCCGGTTTTTTGCTTGGCTGGATGATTTGCGGTCTGTTCTGGCTGCGCATTCGTGTTTCGCTGGCGCATGCACAGCGCAAACTGAAGCGCATGCAGGCGCAAAATGAACATTGCTGCTGCGTCGAAATGGCCGGAGCTCCGCTGCCGTGCCGGTCGTGAAGGAATAATCGACGATGCTGGAGTTGTTGTTTCTGCTTTTGCCTGTCGCCGCAGCGTACGGCTGGTATATGGGCCGCAGAAGTGCGCAACAGGATAAGCAACAGGAGAGGCCAACCGCCTCTCCCGCGAATACGTGGCGGGGGTGAACTTTCTCCTTTCCAACCAGCAGGACAAAGCGGTCGATCTGTTCCTCGACATGTTGAAAGAGGACAGCGGCACCGTTGAAGCCCACCTGACGCTGGGTAACCTGTTCCGTTCGCGCGGCGAAGTCGACCGCGCCATCCGCATCCACCAGACCCTGATGGAAAGCGCCTCGCTGACCTACGATCAGCGTCTGCTGGCCGTACAGCAGCTGGGACGCGACTATATGGCCGCCGGGTTGTACGATCGCGCGGAAGACATGTTCAGTCAGCTGATGGATGAAACGGATTTTCGCGTATCGGCGCGCTGCAGCAACTGCTGCTGATTCATCAGGCCACCAGCGACTGGCAAAAAGCCATCGATGTGGCGGAACGGCTGGTGAAGCTGGGTAAAGATAAGCAACAGCGCGTGAGATCGCCCATTTCTACTGTGAACTGGCGCTGCAGGCGATGGGCAGCGACGACCTCGATCGAGCCATGAGCCTGCTGAAAAAGGGTGAAGCGGCCGACCACCAAAGCGCGCGCGTCTCCATCATGATGGGGCGCATCTTTATGGCGCAGGGCGACTACGCCAAAGCCGCTGAGAGGCTGCAGCGCGTTCTCGAGCCAGGACAAAGAGCTGGTCAGCGAAACGCTGCAGATGCTGCAAACCTGCTATCAGCAGCTGGAGCAGCAGGACAGACTGGGCGCAGTTCCTGCAGCGCTGCGTAGAAGAGAACACCGGTGCCACCGCGGAACTCTGATGCTGGCGGACATTATCGAGCAGCAGGAGGGGCCGGACGCGGCGCAGGTCTATATCAACCGTCAGCTGCAGCGCCATCCGACCATGCGGGTCTTCCATCGGCTGATGGATTACCACCTGAACGACGCGGAAGAAGGCCGCGCCAAAGAGAGCCTGATGGTGCTGCGCGACATGGTTGGCGAGCAGATTCGCACCAAACCGCGCTACCGCTGCCAGAAGTGCGGCTTTACCGCGCATACGCTCTACTGGCATTGCCCGTCGTGCCGCGCCTGGTCATCCGTTAAACCGATCCGCGGCCTCGACGGCCAGTAAGCTGGCCGCGTTCGGTGATTATTCATAACGCATTTTAGTTACAACATACTAATAGAGAGATTATCATCCACGCATCAGCACTGTGCATCAGCTCGTCAATCAGCAAGGCAATCGCCGTCGCAACGTTGTCGTGGCCGGGTTGCACGGGTAGAATGCTGGCCGTTTATCCATTCCGCGCCTGCGGGTGCCAGCCTCTGAGGAAAAGGGCTGGTCATGACGTCTGTTACATCCTCCACTTCCCGCGTAATTACGGATTCTCCTGTTGTTGTGGCACTCGATTATCATGATCGTCAATAGCGCACTGGCGTTTGTCGACCGTATCGATCCTCGCGACTGCCGTCTGAAAGTGGGCAAAGAGATGTTTACGCTGTTTGGACCGCAAATCGTTCGCGATCTGCAGCAGCGCGGTTTTGACGTTTTCCTCGACCTCAAATTTCATGATATCCCGAACACCACGGCCCACGCGGTCGCTGCAGCAGCAGAGCTCGGTGTATGGATGGTCAACGTCCATGCCTCGGGTGGGGCGCGGATGATGACCGCGGCCCGTGAGGCGCTCCTGCCGTTCGGTAAGGATGCGCCGCTGCTGATTGCGGTCACCGTGCTGACCAGCATGGACGAAGACGATCTCAAAGGTCTGGGCATGACCTTGTCACCGGCGGAGCATGCTGAGCGTCTGGCCCGTCTGACGCAGCAATGCGGCCTGGATGGTGTTGTCTGCTCCGCGCAGGAAGCGGTACGTTTCAAATCAGCGCTGGGCCAGGATTTTAAACTGGTCACGCCGGGTATTCGCCCTGCGGGCAGCGACGTGGGCGATCAGCGCCGCATTATGACGCCTGAGCAGGCGCAGCAGGCGGGCGTGGACTACATGGTTATTGGGCGTCCGGTGACGCAATCTGCCGACCCGGCGCAGACGCTGCAGCAAATCCTGCACAGTTTACAGGAGGGCTAATGGCTCAGGACAATCCGCTGGTTTACTCCACCGAAACCGGCCGTATTACGCATAGCGAAGAGAAACCGCAGCGACCGAAAGGCGATGGCATCGTTCGGATTCAGCGCCAGACCAGCGGACGTAAAGGGAAAGGCGTGTGCCTGATCTCCGGCATCGATCTGGATGATGCTGCACTGGCAAAGCTGGCGGCCGAGCTGAAGAAGAAATGTGGCTGCGGCGGTGCGGTGAAAGAGGGCGTTATTGAGATCCAGGGTGATAAGCGTGATTTGCTTAAATCGCTGCTGGAAGCCAAAGGCATGAAAGTTAAACTGGCGGGCGGTTAATGAAAGCGGGCCACGGCAAATGCCGTGGCCCGATGTGACGTAGATGCGCTGCGTATGCCTGCTACAATGCGTTTAAATATCGAATATCGGGAGGTTGATAATTATTATTAATCAACCTGATGGCCAATAATGCCGCCCACCGCAGCGCCACCGACGGTACCCAGCGCGCTGCCGTTGGTGAGCACCGATCCACCAATAGCACCGGCACCGGCGCCAATCGCCGTGTTGCGGTCACGTTTTGACCAGTTGGAACAGCCGCTCAGGGCCACCACTAACGTCGTTGCCAGCACGGCAACCGTCACGCGTTTCATTGTTTTAGTCATGGACATCTCCTTGATGGTTTGCTCAGAGGCAACTCGTTAAGTATAGATGTTACGCCCTGAAGTTGTTCGCCCGATGCACTCAGGCGATGCTTTTCCTTCAGCCTGCACGCTGGCGCGCAACACTTTACGCGCGTTGTTCACGCTGCTGGCAAAGACCATTTTGGTACCGCCGCAGGCTTGAGATAATTCTAGGCGTAAGCGGATGTGTATGCAGAAAGAAAACTCTGAAATCCCGACTCAACTCTGGGGGGTTGATATCAGGATTTCTGGATAAGTCATTGATATATATGTGATTGACTGATAATCTTTATACGCTGAAATATTCATTTTCCCTTCGCCGGGCCTGCTATCGACGACATCATTTAGAAAGATAATTTATTAGTTGGGAATTTTCTTATTTAGAGACAATTCTGATAAGCCGAAAATTCTTCTATGGTCAAAATGCCTCTTTCTCATTGATGTGACTTAAGAGGCTTAACCATGGAAATATTAAAATTCGAAGAGGTTGAATATCTGGAGCGAGATACAAATCATCCTGTTTTTTCTGGGGAGGTCCCTTCGGAAATTGGCAAGGGTGGTTTAATGTTCATTACAATAGGCAATAAGACCTATACTACAGAAATTAACCCTGCCACTGGGAAATGGAGTTGGGAACCTCCAGAGCCTATAGAAGATGGTAATTATAATATGGCTTTTCAAACCATGGATAAAGCGGGTAATCCTAGTATACCCACCTTGCGCACGTTGATTGTAGATACCACGCCCCCCCTGGTGCCTGAATTAATTTTAATGTATGACGATCAGGGACAGGAAACAGGCATGTTGAAATCTGGAGATATTACGGATGATCGACGACCAACACTGACCGGATTTGCACAAAAAAACACGATTGTTTACCTCAAAGATGGCGACAGGATAATTGGTAGTACAAAAGTGGATGATAATGGTGTCTGGACGCTTGAACCTATGGAGGATTTAAGCAACGGCAAACACAATCTGACACTGCAAGCAAAAGAGCTCTTCGCTAAAAAGGAACGTATCAGTGAAATATCAACGCCATTTGAACTCATTATTGAAGGCAACCCTGTCAGCTCCCCAATTATTTCAGGCATAACGGATAATGTGGGCACGTTACAGGGGGCCATAGATAATGGAGGTGTCACTGATGATCAGCATCCAACTGTAAATGGTACTGCTGAACCTGGAAATATTATTACTTTATATATTGATGGCAAAGGCGTTGGTAGCACACGCGCTGATGCTAATGGTTTATGGTCTATTACCACAGCCAGTTCTTTGCTGGACGGCGTTCATAACATCCACGCTGTTGCCAGTAATGATGAAGGAGAAAATAGTGAGGCGTCATCTGACTGGAGTATTCTGGTGGATACAATAATCAGTAAACCAGTCATTAATTCAGTTTATGATGATGCTGGTCAAAATCACGGCAATATTGCAAACGGTGGAAAGACTGACGATGTGAGGCCAACCCTGTCCGGAACCGCCGAGAAGGGCAGTGTGGTGGTTATTTATGACGGTCAAAATATAGTAGGATCTGTAACTTCTGATATAAATAATAAATGGACTTTTACTCCATCAATCAATTTGAAAAATGGTGAGCATCAATTTCATGTTATTGCCACTAATGAAGCGGGAAATATCAGTCAACAATCAGATAAGTGGAGCGTGAACGTAACGCCAGACACCATTATTAAGACACTCAATGAAGATTTTGAAAGTAAGAGTGAGGGTACTGTTGCAATAGGTACGCATTTCAATGGTTTTAAACTCATTAGTGATTCAGGCTTTGGTACGCCTCATATTAGTACTTTATATGGCAGTAAAACATTGACACTAAACAGAAGTTATTCGAATGATAATGGGTGGACTGCTTCCAGAACCAAATTTGAGTTTGATAATGAAGTGACTGAGTTTTCGATGGATGTGTTGTCGGTTAATGGAGCAAATGCAGTGGTTGTAAGGTATCTGGATGCCGCAGGGAAAGTTCTTTATAGCGAATATTTTTCCGGGCCCAATGTCGGGACAAGCTATAACACTTCTCGTTATTCTGGTGCGCCTGTCAAATTTTTTGAAGTTGAGGCGATCAGAGAAAACGGTGGTATTTGTTTAGATAATATCAAAATGACAGCTGCAATTCCTGCGAATGATATCCATGTAAATAACCAGATGCTGGATTTTGATGATTCTATTGTTAATTTGGCTGGTGAGTTTATTTCAGAAAAAATCGACGCTGATTTTTCTCACAATGAGGTTCGGCAGTTTGATTTACGTGTCAATATCGATGATGTGCTCACCAGGGGAACGGTGAGTAAGTTTATAGACGATGGGAAAAATCAGGTTCTCATTTCCGGCAATGAAACGCAAAAAATAGAATTATCAAACCTGTTGAAGGATGGGACTGATTTAAATGATTGGACGAAAGCAGGCGGAACCATCACTATCGCTGGAGAACAATATGAAGTTTATCAGCATAGCGGCAATATCGATACTGAAGTCATTGTACAACAGGGAATAATTTTTGAGCTTAACAACTACTAACGGTTGATCGGTCCGATGTTTAGCCGTGATAAGGCAGACATCGGCACTGTCATCAACGAGGCGTTTTATCGATTCAGATCCACATTATATGGCTAATGCGCCAGACCCCACACTTTACCCGCTTTAGCCACTTTCCGCTGCTGATCCAGCCATTCTCTCCATAACGTTTTTACCGGTGGCTCCGCACAATTCAGTGATGACTGTATGGCGGAGAAAACACAATGCTGGAAGCGCTGAAACAGCAGGTTCTGGAGGCCAATCTCGACCTGCCGCGTTACAACCTGGTGACCTTTACGTGGGGCAATGTCAGTGCGGTAGACCGCGAGCGCGGGCTGCTGGTGATCAAACCCTCGGGCGTTAAATATGAGCAGATGCAGCGCGACGACATGGTGGTGGTCGAACTGGAAAGCGGCAATGTCGTGGAGGGCCAGCTGCGGCCATCCTCGGATACCGCGACGCACCGCGCACTGTATCAGGCGTGGCCGGAGATTGGCGGCATCGTGCATACCCATTCACGCCACGCCACCATCTGGGCGCAGGCGGGCAGGGACATCCCGGCGTGGGGCACCACGCACGCTGACGATTTCTATGGCACCATTCCCTGCACCCGCGCGATGCAACGGGCAGAGATTGAGCAGGAATATGAATGGCACACCGGCCAGGTCATCATTGAAACCTTTGCGCAGCGCGGCATCGAGCCCGGCGCGATTCCTGCTGCGCTGGTGAACTCCCACGGGCCGTTTGCCTGGGGTGAAGACGCACATAGCGCGGTGCACAGTGCGGTGGTGCTGGAAGAGGTGGCCTACATGGCGCTGCACACCGAGCAGCTGCGTGCCGAGTTGCCGCCTATCGCCCAGACCTTGCTTGACCTGCACTATCTGCGCAAGCACGGGAAGAACGCCTGGTACGGGCAAGGCTGAGCGCGTGATAATTTCTCAAGGCACCGGCGGGTGCCTTTTTTATTTAAGGGGATTGCGTGCCCGGACGAGACGAGGACTGTGGATGCTTCGTTTATTCACCATGCGTTAAGCGTTTTTATGCGCTTGCCGGCTGCTGCGCCGTCATTAAGTAAGCCCGCTAATCTTTCCTCAGGCAGGGGCTCGGGGATCTCTCTGGATTTTACGTTATAAATCAAACTCTCATTTGGTCTGGCCTCACTCTGCATTACGCTGATGTGGCGTTTAACGCATCACATAAATAGAGGATGAGACGATGACAGTAATTAACCAACCAACCTGCCGCCTGTTTACCGAAGTCGGCCAAACCACCCAGCTAGCCGCCTATTATGAGGAAGGTCGACACACCATGTGGATGATGCTGCGCGCGCAGCCGCGCCCCAGTTTCAACCACGAATTAATCGAGGAGATCATGAACCTGAGCTGCGCCGCCCAGCGTTCCGGTCTGCCGATTGATTTCTGGGTGACCGGATCGCTGGTGCCGCAGATGTTTAACGCCGGGGGCGATTTGCGTTTCTTTGTCGAATGCATTCGTAATAACCGCCGTGAAGCACTGCGCGCCTACGCCCGCGCCTGTGTTGACTGCATCCATTCGGCGGCCCGCGGGTTTGACACCGGCGCCGTGACGCTGGCGATGATTGAGGGCAGTGCCTTGGGCGGCGGTTTTGAAGCAGCGCTGGCGCACCACTTCATTCTGGCGCAGAACAGTGCGCGTATGGGCTTCCCGGAAATTGCCTTCAACCTGTTCCCCGGCATGGGCGGCTACTCACTGGTGGCACGCCGCTCCGGGATGAAGCTGGCCGAAGAGCTGATCTGTGAAGGGGAGTCGCACAGTGCAGAGTGGTATGAAACCCGTGGTCTGGTCGACAAAGTGTTCCAGCCTGGTGACAGCTACCGCACCACGCGTACCTTCATCGATACGCTGCGGCCAAAACTGAATGGAGTCCGTGCCATGCTGAAAGCGCGACAGCGCGTGCTGCAGCTGTCACGGGCAGAACTGATGGATATTACTGAGGATTGGGTCGACTATGCTTTCACGCTGGAACCGAAAGATATTGCCTACATGGAACGTCTGGTACAGCTGCAAAATCGTCACAGCGCATCACTGCGTAAAGCCGGTTAGCAGTACGCTAAGACGTTAAACGCGGGCAGGATGCTTAGCCAGCCAATGCCCGAGCTGCTCTGCGGGCATTGGTTTCGCATAATAATAACCCTGACGCCCATCGACACCGTTGGTCAGCACAAACTTCTCTTCGGCTTTGGTTTCGATGCCTTCGGCAATGACCTGTAAATCCAGGGCTTTCGCCACGGCAACGATCGCGCGCACCAGCGACTGCGATACCGGTTGCTTGTTGATATTGCGCACAAAACTTTGATCCAGCTTAATCGCATCGATCGGCACGCGCGCCAGCTGGGAAAGCGAAGAGTAGCCCGTGCCGAAATCATCCAGATGCACCTGTGCGCCTAACTCCTGAAACTGTTTCATCAGCTTCAGCGCACCGGCCTCGTTCTCGATCAGGCAGCTTTCCGTTAGCTCGATGTCTATCGGACACTCGCTGATGCCCGCTTCGCTCAGCGCCTGTTTCAGGTCACTGTAGATGCTCTGGTCGATCAGCTGTTTGGCGGAAACGTTCACTGCGACACGCAGGTAGATGCCTTCGCTGCGCCATTTAACGATTTGCTGCAGCACGTTCAGCATCACCCAGCGCCCGAGCGGCACAATCAGTCCGGACTCTTCCGCGTAAGAGATGAAATCGCCAGGCGGCACCAGGCCGCGTTCAGGTGAATTCCAGCGCACCAGCGCCTCGGCACTGCGCACTTCGCCGTCGCGATCGATCTTCGGCTGATAGTGCACCACCAGATGATCCTGCTCCAGTGCTTTGCGCAGATTAGTATCCAGCCACAGATATTCGAATACGCGCTGGTTCATCTCGCTGGCGAACACGCAGAATTTGCCGCGCCCGTTCTCTTTAGCGTGGTACATCGCGGTATCGGCGTTACGAATCAGACTTTCGCGATCTTCACCATGCAGCGGGGCGAGGGCGATACCAATCGAGCAGCCGCTGTAGACTTCGATCAGCCCGATACGGAACGGCTGACGCAGCCGCTCCAGAATACGTGAGGCCATCGCCTCCAGCGCCGCCTGACTGGTGTGCTCAGCCAGTACCACAAACTCATCACCGCCGAGGCGCGCCAGCGTCTGGTCCTTGCCGAGACAGCTGAGGATCGCCAGCGACACCGCCTGCAGCAGCTGGTCGCCAAACATATGGCCGTAGGCATCGTTTACCTTCTTAAAATTGTCGAGATCGAGGTAAACCACGCCGGTCTGGCTGCCGTTAGCCAGCTCCAGTGCCAGGCTAATTTGCTGATGGATAGCGTTGCGATTCGGCAGGCCGGTCACCGTGTCGGTGTTGGCCATAACGCGTAAGCGCTCCTGCGCCCGACGCTCTTCTGTGATGTCGGTTCCGGAACAGATGAGGAAAATTTCATTTTTTCCGCTACCGCTGTGGACGAACTTATTACGAAACAGAAACAGTCGCTGACCTTTTCGGGTTTTAACCCAGCGCTCCACTTCGTAGGAGTTGCCGTCGCGAAAGAAGCCGGCGATATTGCGGCGCGATGCCTGCGCTTCCTGCTTGGTCATAAACAGCTGAAACACATTGCGGCCAATCACTTCCTGCTCTTTCAGGCCGGTGTACTCTTCGCTCAGGCGGTTAAAACGCTGAATGTTGCCGCGCTGATCGAGGATGACGATCACCGAATTCGCTTCAGACACCACCTGTTCGGCGAAGGAGAGACCAAGGGTTAAATCGCGCGCCACCGACGAGGTATCGCCCCAGGCGGACGCAGTGCCGGCCCAGGTCGACTGATTCACTTTACGGCCGACAAAGTGCATCGGCACTGGCGAGCCGTGCAGTGAAAGGGTCAGGTTGATGCTGGAAGTAATTACCGTCATGGCACGCAGCAGACTGGCCTGAGCCGGCGTCAGGGGCACCGCCATATTGGTATTGGCATTTTCATCTTCGGCAAAATGCAGCGCATCGCTATCTGAAGTTAAACGCCAATGAGGGCTGGTTGTGCCAAACAAGGTATATAGCAACGTTTGCCCTTGTTCATCGGTCATGGAAACTTCCTCCGGAGGAATGCGCAGCAGGGGGTATCTCATTATTTTAGCAACAGTATTCAACCTCCTGCGCCAGCACAAGATGCAAACTGAATATATTTTTGTTTTTATTAAAGAATGGCACGAAAAAGCCCCGGATTCCGGGGCTGAAAGGTTAGCACGGGCACTTGCCGAGTTTGCCCGCCTGGCTGGGAAAACGCGCCTCCAGGCAGTAACGATGGAAGGCGCGCTCATCCATGGGGGCCTGTTCCGGATGTTTTTCGCGCATATGCTTCAGATAAGTTTGATAGTCGTGCACGCCCACCATTAACCGGAAGCTCTGCTGTAATCCCTGCCACAGACGCTGCCAGCGTGAGCGTGGTGCAGCAGGGGCGCGGGCAGCGAGCGGTAAGCACTGCTGAATTTGCCAGCCCGCGTGCGGCTTTTTCCAGCGTAAAATGGCCTCAGACATTTCGCACCTCCTGACGGAGTGACACGTCCGACTCATGGGTGGTCGGCACTGAACTGCGCAGCGCCCGGCGGATCGCGAAGAAGGCGGCGATCAGCATGGTTACCGCCACCAGCATAAAGAACCCGCACAGCGCGGCGTTGATTTGGTTGCTGAACACGATGGTCTCCATGTCTTTCAGCGATTTGGCCGGCGCAATGATCGTGCCTTGCTCAATGCCGGTGGAGAATTTCTTCGCCTGCGCCAGGAAACCGATGCTCGGTTTCTCGTGGAAGATTTTCTGCCAGCCGGCGGTCATAGAGGTGATCAACAGCCAGGCGGTCGGCACGATCGTCACCCAGGCGTAACGCTCGCGCTTTTTCATCTTGAACAGCACCACGGTGCCGAGCATCAGCGCGATGCCGCGGCCAGCATCTGGTTGCCGGATGCCGAACAGCGGCCACAGGGTGTTGATGCCGCCCAGCGGATCGACCACGCCCTGATACAGGAAGTAGCCCCAGCCGGCCACGCACAGCGCGGTGGCGACCAGGTTGGCCCGAGCCACGATGCGGTCTTGTTAGCCAGCGGCGGTACCACGGTGCCCAGCAGGTCCTGCAGCATGAAGCGGCCGGCGCGGGTGCCGGCGTCCACGGCGGTCAGGATGAACAGCGCCTCGAACAGGATGGCGAAGTGATACCAGAAGGCCATCATCGCCCGGCTGTTGATCACCTCGGTGCAGGATGTGCGCCATGCCCACGGCCAGCGTCGGCGCGCCGCCGGCGCGCGAGAGGATGGTGGTTTCGCCCACTTCGCCGGCGGTCCGCGTCAGCATGTCCGGCGTCAGCACGAAGCCCCATTGCCGTTAATTACCTGAGACGCGTTCTCCACCGTCGGTGCCGATCAGCGCCGCCGGGGTGTTCATCGCGAAGTAGATGCCCGGCTCGATCACCGAGGCGGCGACCAGCGCCATGATCGCCACGAAGGACTCCATCAGCATGGCGCCGTAGCCGATGAAGCGCGTGTGGCTTTCGCTGTCCAGCAGCTTGGGCGTGGTGCCGGAGGAGATCAGCGCGTGGAAGCCGGACACCGCGCCGCAGGCGATGGTGATGAACAGGAACGGGAACAGGGTGCCTGTCCACACCGGGCCGGTGCCGTCGATGAACTGGGTCAGCGCCGGCATCTTCAGTTCCGGCGTGACGATCAGGATGCCGATCGCCAGCCCGATGATGGTGCCGATTTTCAGGAAGGTCGACAGGTAGTCGCGCGGCGCCAGCAGCAGCCACACCGGCAGCACCGAGGCGACGAAGCCGTAGCCCATCAGCATCCAGGTCAGCTGGGTGCCGGTGAAGGTGAACCCAGCGGGCCCCAGTACGGATCGGCCGCCACGTCACCGCCGTAAATGATCGCGGCCATCAGCAGCACGAAGCCGATGATCGACACTTCGCCGATGCGGCCCGGGCGGAGGTAGCGCATGTAGACGCCCATGAACAGCGCGATCGGAATGGTCGCGGCGACGGTGAACATGCCCCACGGGCTGTCGGCCAGCGCCTTCACCACGATCAGCGCCAGCACCGCGAGGATGATGATCATGATCAGGAAGGCGCCGAACAGCGCGATCACGCCGGCCACCTGGCCCATTTCCTCGCGCACCAGCTCACCCAGCGAGCGGCCGTCGCGGCGCGTGGAGATGAACAGCACCATGAAGTCCTGCACCGCGCCGGCCAGCACCACGCCGGCCAGCATCCAGAGCGTGCCGGGCAGGTAGCCCATCTGCGCGGCCAGCACCGGCCCGACCAGCGGGCCGGCGCCGGCGATGGCGGCGAAGTGGTGGCCGAACAGCACGTACTTGTTGGTCGGCACGTAGTCCAGGCCGTCGTTGTAGCGCTTTCTGCCGGCGTCAGGCGCCGGTCGTCCAGCTGCAACAATGCGCCTGGCGATGAACCGGCTGTAGAAGCGGTAGGCGATGCTGTAGCAGGCGACGGCGGCGACCACCAGCCAGACGGCGTTGACGTGCTCGCCGCGGCTGAGCGCCAGCATGGCGAAGGCGCAGCCGCCGACCAACGCCACCAGCAGCCAGATAAATCCGGTTCTGACGTTGTTCATGAGTTAACTCCTTGTAGGGACCGGGAAAAAAGGCGATCGGAATACAACAAGTTAAAAGTAATGTAATGAATTGTTAACGACAGGGAATCGGATCAGAAGTGTGAAGCGGGAAACAAATTTAACAACTGCTGGGGCGGGCGGGGAAAAATGCGGGATAACGGCTGTTATCCCGCACGATTTCATGCTCAGGCGGCCGGACGGGCCACCACGCTGCGGGTTTCCATGCGCACTTCGGCGATGGTTACATCAATCACATCGGTCACGCGGTAGGCCACTTCACCTTTGATTTGCACGGTGCCGTTTTCCTGACGAGCACACCATTTCGTCACGCACCGCGTGAATGAACGGCGCAGGGATAAAGGCGACCGCACCGTTATCCACCAGGCGCACGCGCATGCCGCCGCGGCTGATATCGATGATCTCTGCGGCGAAACGGGTATCCGTACCGGCTTTATCCTGCAGGAAGCGCGCGTACAGCCAGTCACCGACATCGCGTTCCGCCATGCGGTTCAGACGGCGACGCTCACTCATGATCAGGGTCACGTCATCCTGTGGCCGCGCAATGCTTTCGCCGCGCATGATCGCTTTCAGCAGACGATGGTTAACCATATCGCCGTATTTACGGATCGGTGACGTCCAGGTCGCGTAGGCTTCGAGGCCGAGACCAAAGTGCGGGCCCGGCTCGGTGCTGATTTCGGCGAAGGACTGGAAGCGACGAATGCGGCTGTCGAGATACTGGGTTGGCTGCGCATCCAGTTCGCGGCGCAGCTGGCAGAAGCCTTCCAGCGTGGTAATGGCCTGCGGATTAACCGTGATACCGTGACCAGCCAGTACCCCAGCCGCCTGTTCCGCGTTCGCCTGGTCGAAACCGGTGTGCACGTTGTAAATACCGAAGCCCAGCTTCTCGCGCAGCACGCTAGCGGCGCAGATGTTGGCGGAGATCATCGCCTCTTCAACGATGCGGTTCGCAATGCGTCGCGGTTCGGCCACGATATCCAGCACTTCGCCTTTCTCACCCAGCACAAAGCGGTAGTCCGGGCGATCTTTGAACACCAGCGCGTGGGTTTGACGCCACTCGCCGCGGTTCAGGCAGATGCGATGCAGCAGACGGATCTGCGCGGCAATGGCGTCATTTTCCGGTTGCCAGCTGCCGGTATTTTCCAGCCAGTCGGAGACTTCGTCGTAGACCAGCTTGGCTTTCGATTCGATGGTGGCGGCAAAGAACTCGATATCGTCTTCAATCGCGCCATCCGGCAGCACAGGTCATGCGGCACACCAGCGCCGGACGCACTGTCGTTAGGGCGCAGCGAGCAGAGATCGTCTGACAGTTCGCGCGGCAGCATCGGGATGTTGAAGCCCGGCAGATAGTTGGTGAAGGCGCGTCTGGTGGCCAGCTCGTCGAGCTTGCTGCCTTCAGCAACGTAGGCGGTCGGATCGGCAATGGCGACGGTCAGGTGCAGTTTGCCGTCGGCGCTCTCTTCAGCATACAGCGCATCGTCCATATCTTCGGTGCTGGCGCTGTCGATGGTGACAAACTCCAGCGCGGTGAGATCGTCACGCTGCAGACTCTTCGTCCAGCATCTCGCCAACGCCCACTTCCGGCGCTTCTTTTTCCAGATTGTGGCGCGCCAGCGTGACCCACCACGGCGCAAGGTGATCGTCCGCGGTGACAACAAATTGGGTCAGTTCGGCATAGAAACCGCGATCGCCTTTCAGCGGATGACGGCGCATTTCTGCCACGGCCCAGTCACCTTCTTTAAAATCATGCTCAACGCCACGGGCCGCGCGGCAGGGAATGGCATCTTTCAGCAGCGGATGATCCGGCACGATAGAAAGACGATCGTCTTTTTTCTGCACCTTACCGACAAAACGGGTCAGGAACGGCTCGATCAGGTCTTCCGGCTCGGCGCTCTCGCGGTCTTTCTCGGTGTGAATGACGGCCATGACGCGATCGCCATGCATCACTTTCTTCATCTGCGGTGGCGGAATGAAGTAGCTTTTCTGCGCGTCAACTTCAAGGAAGCCAAAGCCTTTTTCCGTGCCTTTCACGACCCCTTCTGCGCGCGGGGTCTGGGAGTGAAGTTGCTGTTTAAGCTGCGCTAGCAGCGGGTTGTCCTGAAACATAATGTATCTATTTTCGTGGCCAAAGAGCGGCTGACAGTTTTACGCGAATCAGGTCCGCGCGGCAAGGCTAAAACAGGCGAAAAAGCCGCTTTACGCGGCTTTTTACTTTCTGGTAACGCACAGAACTCAGGCGATACGCTGGGTGGGCGCGGCGGCGGTCAGCGCCAGCTTCACCGGTACCGATTTAGAGGTGGGCGTGCCGGTGCCGTCGCCGAAGCTGGCCAGCGGCACCAGCGGGTTGGTCTCCGGGTAGTAGGCGGCGAGGTTACCGCGCGGAATATTATACGGCACCAGCTTAAAGCCGCTGACGCGACGCGTCAGACCGTCATTCCACAGGGTTTCAATGTCGACCCGCTCGCCATCGCTGAGGCCGAGCGCCGCCATATCGTCCGGGTGCATAAACACCACTTCGCGCTGGCCGTACACGCCGCGATAGCGATCGTCCAGGCCATAAATGGTGGTGTTGTACTGGTCGTGCGAGCGCAGCGTCTGCAGGCACGTGAACGGCACTTCAACGTCATTGCCCAGCTGCGGGAACAGCGAGGTCAGGCAGCGCCGCAGCGCTGAATTCCGCTTTCGCGGATGGCGTATTGAAACGCAGCTCCGCCGCCGCATTGCCCAGCCAGAAACCACCGGGTTCGTCGCAACGGGCATTGAAATTCTGAAAGCCAGGGATCGTGGCGGCAATATGGTCGCGAATCAGGTTGTAATCGGCGGCCAGCGCGAGCCAGTCGATGTGCGCTGTGCCCAGGGTCGCATGGGCGATCCCGGCGACAATCGCTGTTTCCGAGCGCTGCGTTTCCGCCAGCGGTTTGCCGACCCCTTCGGAGGCATGCACCATGCTGAAGGAGTCTTCCACGGTGACGAACTGGCGGCCGCTGGCCTGACGATCGCTCTTCGGTGCGGCCCAGCGTCGGCAGAATCAGCGCCTGTCGTGGCCCGGTATCAGATGGCTGCGGTTGAGCTTGGTGCTGATGTGCACCGTCAGCCCGCAGTGCCGCAGCGCTTCGTAGGTCAGCGGTGTGTCCGGCGCGGCCGCGGCGAGGTTACCGCCCAGCGCAATCAACACTTTGACTTCATCGCGCAGCATCGCGTTGATCGCTTCAACTGTGTTGTGACCGTGCTCGCGCGGCGGTTCAAAAGGGAAGTGGCGGGCAAGGCTGTCGAGCAGCGCCTGCGGCGGTTTCTCGTCGATGCCCATGGTGCGGTTGCCCTGCACATTGCTGTGGCCACGCACCGGGCACAGGCCGGCGCCCGGTTTGCCCAGATGGCCGCCCAGCAGTTGCAGGTTAACGATTTCCCGCACGGTATCCACCGAATGTTTGTGCTGGGTAATGCCCATCGCCCAGGTGAAGATCACCCGTTCGGCGCTCTGGTAAATGGCGGCGGCTTCGCGAATCTGCGCTTCGCTCAGGCCCGACTGCTGCACAATCTGCTCCCAGCGGGTGGCGTCGACTTCCGCCAGATACTGCTCAACGCCCTGGGTGTTGGCGTCAATAAAGGCCTGATCGAATATGCCTTTTTCACCGGCGGCCAGCCGTTTACGCTGCTCTTCCAGCAGCGCTTTGGCGATGCCGCGTACCGCCGCCATATCGCCGCCGAGATTCGGCTGATAGTAGGAAGAGCTGATGGTTCCGGCCATTGGCGTGACCACTTCCAGCGGTTTCTGCGGATCGGCAAAACGCTCCAGGCCGCGCTCGCGCAGGGTGTTAAAGGTGACGATTCGGGCGCCGCGATCGGCGGCGTGACGCAGGCTGTGCAGCATGCGCGGATGGTTGGTGCCGGGGTTCTGGCCGAAGACAAAAATCGCGTCCGCGTGATCGAAATCATCCAGACGAATGGTGCCTTTACCGACGCCAATGCTACGTTTCAGCCCGGCGCCGCTGGCTTCGTGGCACATGTTGGAGCAGTCGGGGAAGTTGTTG
The DNA here is from genome assembly GCA_039593615.1 of Enterobacterales bacterium. GTDB lineage: Bacteria > Pseudomonadota > Gammaproteobacteria > Enterobacterales > Enterobacteriaceae > Enterobacter. The sequence continues at coordinate 79,349 of JBCNOY010000003.1, forward strand.
GTGCCGAGCACGCGGCCAAACAGCTGGTAGAGGTAGGAGGCTTCATTGCTGGCGCGCCCGGAGGTGTACAACTCCAGCTGGTCGGGATTATCCAGCGCCCGCATATGCTCGCCGATCAGCGCCAGCGCATCGTCCCAGCTAATCGGTTCGTAGTGGTCGGTTTGCGGGTTGTAGCGCATCGGTTCGGTCAGGCGGCCCTGATATTCAAGGAAGTAGTCGCTCTGCTGGTTCAGGGCGCTGACGCTGTGGCGGGCAAAAAACGTGGCGTCGACGACGCGGCGGGTCGCTTCCCAGGTGACCGCTTTCGCGCCGTTTTCGCAGAAACTGAAGGTGCTTTTATTATCATCGCCCCAGGCGCAGCCAGGGCAGTCGAAGCCGCGAGCTTTGTTCATGCGCAACAGGTTGCGCATGTTTTTGAGGGCATTTTTGCTGTCAATGACGAAGCGCGTGGTGGCTTCCAGCGAGCCCCAGACCACCGGCAGCGGCGCGGTAGGGCTTAATCTTACGTTTAAATTTCATGATAGTCGCAGGCTTATTGTTTATGAATTGTTATCAGAATATGACTTCTGTTGGTGAGAAGTGTGCGACTGACGGCAAAAGTTGTCTAATTGATTGACTTAATGGTGCGATAGTTACCGTTTATCGCGCGGCAGGGGTGAAAGCGTGATCGGCATCATAAATTATCGGCTGCCGTGTGCCGGCGGGTAAGTGTGTGGCCAAATAGTGGCTAATAATTGCTCTTTCCGTTAGCAAAAGGGCGCGCTCCATGAAGCAACTTGCCAGTCAGGTTCACGCATTCGGCAAAGCCTTAATGATGCCGATCTCCGTCATTGCTGCCGCCGGTATCTTTCTCGGTCTGGCCGCCGCGTTGCAGAATCCGGCGATCACCGGTGAAGCATTTGCCAGTTTGCAGGTGCCGCAGTTGATCATCGGTTTTATTCGTAAAGTGGCGGGTGCGCTGTTTGCCAACCTGCCGGTATTTTTTGCCGTCGCCAGCGCAATTGGGCTGGCCAAAGCGGAGAAACCCACCGCCGCGTTTGCGGCAGTGATTGGCTATATCGCCATGAATGTGGGGATCAGCGCCACGCTGGCGGCGAAAGGGCTGACGGCGGCCACCACCACGCCCGAGGCGCTGCAGCAGGCGGGCATGGACCAGACCAGCGCCATGATGACGTCAGCCGAGTACATCGACATGCTCGGCATTTTTACCTACAACATGAGCGTGCTGGGCGGGGTGATTGCCGGCCTGCTCACTGTGATGCTGCACAACCGCTTCTATACCCAGCAGTTGCCCACGGCGATCAGCTTTTTTGGCGGGCGTCGCTTTGTGCCCATCGTGACGGTGGTGGTGCTGCCGCTGACGGGCGTGCTGCTGGCGCTTATCTGGCCAACCATCGGCCAGGGCATTGCGTGGGTCGGCCAGATGATCGGTAAAAGCGGTCAGTACGGTGCCTTTTTGCTCGGCGCCTGCGAGCGCCTGCTGATCCCGACCGGCCTGCATCACATCCTCAATGAAACCGTGCGCTTTACGCCGATTGGCGGCATGGCGACGGTGGACGGCCAGACCATCGTCGGCGCGCTGAATATTTTCAACACCTCGCTGACCCATCCCGGCGCGATTCCGGACGACACCGTGCGTACCGCTACGCAGTTTCTCGCCCAGGGCAAAATCCCGGTGATGATGTTCGGTCTGCCCGCCGCCGCGCTGGCCATCTATCACACCGCCAAACCTGAACATAAACAGCGGGTCAAAGCGCTGGTGCTGGCCGGTGCGCTGACCTCGTTTACCACCGGCATCACTGAACCGCTGGAGTTCTGCTTCATCTTCGTCTCGCCGGTGCTGTACGTGATGCACGCGCTGCTGACCGGCCTGTCATTTATGCTGATGTCGATGCTGCACCTGATGATCGGTAACGTGCAGGGCGGCGCGATTGATCTGCTGGTGTTTGGCATTCTCGGCGGCAGCAAAACCCACTGGTGGTGGACGCTGGTGCTGGGCGCCATTTACGCGCCGGTTTATTACTGGGGCTTTCGCCTGGTGATTACCCGGATGCAGGTCGAAACGCCGGGGCGCGAATCCGAAGAGGAAGCCAAACCGCAGCAGGTGGCGGCGGATGAACGCACCCGCGTGATCATCAGCGGGCTGGGCGGAGAGGCCAATATAGAGGACGTCGATTGCTGCTTCACTCGCCTGCGCGTGCGGGTCAAAGAGATGAAAGAAGTGGTGGATCAAACGCTGCTGTCGACCGGCGCTAACGGGGTTAATCGCGTCAGCGAGCACGATGTGCAGGTGATCTACGGGCCGCAGGTCGAGAAGATCGCTAACGAGGTCAAAACAGCACTCGGCGTCGCCTGATGCCGGGCGGTACCGTTAATTATGCGGATCGCGACCGGTGCCGACCCGCCGCGTCTCCGCGCATGCTTCATCAGCAATCCGCCTGACAACGCAGAAATTTCTTCGCTGAGTGCGCGTTGGGGCGCGACGAGTTTTGCTACCATAACGCGATAAAAATTCGACGGCGGATAAGAAAATCGACATCAAACAATTGATCTATCTGTGCAATCTGGAACGCGAGCGCCATTTTGGCCGCGCGGCGGAGGCCAGCTTCGTCAGCCAGCCCACGCTCTCGATGCGGCTTAAAAACCTTGAGCGTGAGCTGGGGCTGTCGCTGATCAATCGCAGCAACAACTTCGACGGCTTCACGCCGGAAGGGGAACGCGTGCTGACGTGGGCGCGCGAAATTGTTTCGGTGTATCAGGGACTGAAGCTGGAAGTGGAGTCGCTGAAGCACGGCGTCAACGGCACGCTGCGGCTTGGCGTGATGCCACAGTGCAGCGTGGCGCTGCCAGCATTACTGAAAGCGGTGGAAGCGCGCTATCCGCAACTCGACTATCGCGTTTCCGCCATGAGCGCCGATCAACTGCTGGAAGCGCTTAACAGCCACACCGTGGACGGCGGTATCGGCTTTTTTGAGCTGACGTCACTGCGTGAACTGCATTTCCAGACCGCGCTGCTCAACGATCGCGGCGTGGAAGCCATTTTCCATCCCGATCATTTCCCGACGCTGCTGCAGCATGAGCGGCTGTCGCTGCACACGCTGGCGAGCCAGCCACTGTGCCTGGCCGAGCCCACGCGCTATTTCCGGCGTTACCTCGACGGACAGCTGCGTGAAACCGGCGTGCTGCCGCGGGTGATTGTGGAAAGCGCCTCGGTGATGCAGTTGATTCAAAGTGCGCAGGTTGGTCTGGGCGTCATGGTGTCGCCCTGCGACCATCTGCTACCGGAAATGCTGCACCATCTGGCGCGCCGGCCAATTGATATCGCGCCGATGGGACGTCAGGCGGCGCTGGTGATTGCTGAGCCGGGCAGGGCGTCGCCGCTGTCACAGCACTTCTTTGACGAAGCACGCCGCCACCTGGCGGATTAGCGCGCTTCGCCCAGCGCCATCAGCAGTCGATCCTGCCAGCTGGCAAATGCCACCGCCTGCATCAGCGTGAACAGGCGCTCGCTGCCCCAGCCCGCGTTTAACAGCGGCTGCAGATGGGCAGCACTGAAGCGCTCCGGCAGCCGGGTAAGCTGGGCGCTTAGCGCTATAACCTGATGCGTCAGGCTGTCATCGCTGGCCTGATCCACACCGTGCAGCAAATGCGTGCGCCAGCCGTTCGCCAGCTGCGCGAACTGGCGTCGGCAGCCCAGCACGCGCGCGCTGACTGCCTGCGCCAGCTGTTCCTCTTCCCCACCATAAGCCTCAAGCCGCTGACGCAGCGTCGCCCAGCCATACAGCGCCTGGGCATCGTGCACCAGCAGCCAGACGGCGTCGTCGAGTCCGGCCATACCCTGACAAAAGGTCACCGCCGCCAGCTGGTCAGCACTGGCATAACGCAGCTCAACCGGCTTGATGGCGTGCTGCCAGGCAGCAGCCTGACTGAACAGCGCCGCATCGGCGTCGGCGGGCGGCGTGACGCCAGGGATCCAGCGCACCGGCAGGCCCATCATCGCCTGAAGCGCGGCGACCACGCGCGCCTGATAGCTGACGTAGCCTACTAGCTGGTTGAGCGTAACGATATCGGGTTCAGTCAGGCCTACCGCATCCAGTGCGCTGATGCTGCTGGCGGTAATCAGCTCAGGCTGCATCGCCAGCTGGCGCGCATACTGCGTGATTTGCGTCAGGCGATTATTGCTCTCGCGCGAAGAATCCGGTCCCGGCAGCGGATTAAGCCGCGCCGAGTAGTGATTGCACAGCCGCTGCACGCCAGCCACCTGCGCCACCGTGAGTGCGGTGCTGAGACGATCGTACAGCGTTAGCGTGTGGGTCAGCGAGGTGCTGACCGCATCGGGAAGCAGGGTATGGCTCAGGTCGCGTGCCGCCTGTAGCACTGGCTGAAAGCGCTGCAGCAACGGCAGCAGGGCGCTGGCTTCCTGCTGCAGGCCGAGCAGAAAGCGGTCATCAATATGAGCGGCTTCGGGAACCAGGGGAGCAGCAGCGGACGTATGCGGGCGAGTCTGGCTTTCATAAAACCAGTGGTCATGGCCGGGAGAACGGCGGTGTTCCATGGTCATTCCTTTCGCAAAAAACGGACTGAGTGCACAACGGGCAAATCTGAAAAGCACATCGCCACTCAAGGGCTAGCTTATCGTCGCTGAACGGCTGTCCACGGCAAAAGAATGATGGGGAATAATTAATAGCGTGTGGCTATAAGGCGGGAGAGAAAAGAAAAAGGGCGAGCACCTGGCTCGCCCGCAGAACTCATTTGATTTCCAGTTCGTTCATCGCAGCGATGTTAAAGCCGCCATCTACGTGAACCACTTCACCGGAGATACCGGCGGAGAGGTCGGAGCACAGGAATGCAGCAGAGTTGCCCACGTCCTCAATGGTCACGGTGCGGCGAATCGGGGTAACCGCTTCGCAGTGCGCCAGCATTTTACGGAAGTCTTTAATACCGGACGCCGCCAGCGTACGGATCGGACCTGCGGAAATACCGTTAACACGCACGCCTTCCGGGCCCATGGCATTCGCCATGTAACGCACGTTCGCTTCCAGAGAGGCTTTAGCCAGACCCATTACGTTGTAGTTCGGGATCGCACGCTCAGCGCCCAGGTAGGAGAGCGTCAGCAGCGCGGAGCCCGGATTCAGCATCTGGCGGCAGGCTTTAGCCATTGCCACGAAGCTGTAGGAGCTGATGTCGTGTGCGATTTTAAAACCTTCGCGGGTTACCGCGTTGACGTAGTCGCCGTCCAGCTGATCGCCCGGAGCGAAGCCGATGGAGTGAACGAAACCGTCAAATTTCGGCCAGGCTTTCGCCAGGTCCGCAAACAGCGCGTCGATGCTCTCATCTTGAGCAACATCACATTCCAGAACAATGCTGGAACCCAGCTGGGCGGCAAACTCTTCAACACGGCCTTTCAGCTTGTCGTTCTGGTAGGTGAATGCCAGCTCAGCGCCTTCGCGATGCATTGCCTGTGCGATGCCGTATGCGATGGAGAGTTTGCTGGCGACGCCAGTAACCAGAATGCGCTTACCGGAAAGAAAACCCATAGCTTTAATCCTTATATTCATTGTTGTGGCGGTCGCGATGCTTAAACATGGGGCGCTCGTCGTTAAGACGCGCCGATTCTATCATGCGTCTGTACCGAATGGGGTTAATCGCGACCGCTGTTTTCCGCTACGGCCGTGCAATCAGCGCTCGCGTCGCCACGCATCGGCGGTTAATGCTTCGCCGAAATGACCGGCAATCAGCCGTTTTGTCAGCTCGTGCAGCGGGGAGGCCATCACATCCGCGGTGCTGCCGCGCTCGACCACTTCGCCCTGGTGCATCACCAGCACCTGATCGCTGATGTGCTTCATCATCCCCAGATGCTGGGTGACATAGATATAGGAGATGCCCTGTTTTTCCTGCAGCTCCAGCATCAGGTTAATCAGCTGCGAACGCATCGACATATCCAGCGAGGCCAGCGCTTCATCGGCAATGATCACTTTCGGCCGCAGAATCAGCGCACGCGCCAGACCCAGACGCTGTTTCTGGCCGGGGGCCAGCATGTGCGGGTAGTAGCTGTCGTGATCCGGCAACAGCCCAACCATGCGCAGGGTTTCAAAGATGCGCTTGCGGCGCGCCTCGGGCTCCAGGTCGGTGTTCAGACGCAGCGGAAAATCGAGGATCTGGGAAATGCGCTGGCGCGGGTTGAGCGAGGTCGACGGATCCTGAAAAATCATGCGAATGCGCTGGCTGCGGAAGGAGTAATCGCCGAAAGTCAGCGGGTGATCGTCAATCAGCAGCTCGCCTGCAGTGGGTTCCACCATGCCGGCCAGCATTTTCGCCAGCGTGGATTTCCCGGAACCGTTCTCGCCGATGATCGCCAGCGTCTGTTTTTCGCGCAGGGTAAAGCTGAGCGGTTTTCACCGCTTCGACAGTTTGACGACGGAACAGCCCCGTGCGGTAGCGGAAGGTTTTGCTCAGGTTGCGCACTTCCAGCAAGGTTTCGACCATTTCATTCGCTCTCCATGTTCAGCGGGAAGTGACAGGCGTAAAGATGATTTTTGGCCCCGGTCAGGCGTGGCGTTTCGATACATTTACGCTGAGCATACGGGCAGCGCGGCCCCAGACGGCAGCCTATCGGCAGATGTTCCAGCAGCGGAATCGCCCCGGGCAGGGTATTCAGGCGGCTTTTATGCGGCATCGCGCTGCCAAAATCCGGAATCGCGCGGATCAGCGCCTGCGTATACGGATGGTGCGGCGTGGCCATCAGCTCTTCACTCGGCGCGGTTTCCACCGTTTGCCCGCAGTACATCACGTTAATTTGGTCCGCCCATTTGCTGAGCATTTGCAGGTCATGGCTGATCAGCAAAATGGTGGTGTTGTTGTTCTGGTTGAGGCGCGACAGCAGGCGGAAAATCTGCGCCTGGGTGGTGGGCTCCATCGCGTTCGTCGGTTCATCCGCAATCAGCAGGCGCGGCTGATTAGCCAGCGCGATGGCAATCATCACTTTCTGACATTCGCCGTCGGTCAGCTCGTAGGGGAAGCTGCGCATCGCATCTTTGTGATCTTTAATCCCGACGCGGTGCAGAAGCTCAATGGCGCGACGCTTTGCGCCAGCCAACGCGCTGCCACCAGCGGCCTTTATAGGTCCAGCCGGGAATGTTCTGCATCAGCTGTTTGCCCACGCGTTCGGAAGGGTCGAGACAGGACTGCGGCTCCTGGAAAATCATCGAGACGTTATGGCCGACCAGCTTGCGCCGTTCGCGCGGCGAGAGGCGCAGCAGATCGATATCATCAAACCGCATACGGTCGGCGGTGACGCGCCAGTTATCTTTGGTCACGCCGCAGATGGCTTTGGCGATCAGGCTTTTGCCCGAGCCGGATTCGCCCACCAGCCCGCGAATTTCACCCTCCGCGAGCGTCAGACTGATGCGATCGACGGCTTTAACCCAGCCTTCACCGGTCTTGAATTCAATGGTGAGATTGCGGATATCAAGAAGCGGCATTATTCCACCCCCGCATTGATTGCACGGCGAATACCGTCGCCCAGCAGGTTAACCAGCAGCACGCTCACCATAATGGCCGCACCCGGCAGCATCACCGTCCACGGCGCCACGTAAATCAGCTCCAGCGCGTCGCCGAGCATCGCACCCCATTCAGGCGACGGCAGCTGCGCGCCGAGGTCGAGGAAGCCGAGCGCCGCGATGTCCAGAATCGCCATCGACAGCGCGCGGGTGATCTCGGTGACCAGCCCGGCGGCGATGTTAGGCAGCACGGCATACCACAGGATGTTGAAGGTGGTCGCGCCGTCCAGCGCGGCAGCGACCACATACTCTTTTTCCAGCTCGTCATGCACCATGCTGTAGACCGAGCGCACGACGCGGGGCAGGATCGCCAGCCAGACGGCGAACATGGCATGCGACAGGTGCGGACCGGCAAAGGCCACCACAATGATCGCCAGCAGCAGAGACGGAATCGACAGCAGCGTATCCAGAATGTGGTTCAGCACCGCCGAGCGCAGGCCGTGGGTGGATCCCGCAAAAATACCGAGCGCCAGCCCGCAGATCGTTGCCCGCGAGCGTCACCACAAACGCGCCGCCCACCGTCGGGGCCTGCACCGCTCAGCAGGCGGCTCAACACGTCACGTCCGAGGTCGTCCGTTCCCAGGAAGAAGGAGACTTCGCCGTAGCGCGACCAGGACGGCGGCAGCAGCTGATAGCCGAGGAACTGCTGGTCGATGCCGTACGGCGCAAACCAGCGAGCCAAAGACGCACAGCAACACCAGGCCGGCACAGCCGTAAAGGCCGATCATCGCCGTGGTATCGCCATAAAATTTACGCCAGCTGACGGCGCAGCGCACCGGGCGGGCGCTTTTCGCTGTATACGCTATCGTAAGGCATACCATTCCTTATGTTTCAACGGGTTGGCCATGGCACCCAGAATATCGGACAGCACGTTGACAATAATCACCAGCGAGCCAATCACCATCACGCCGGCGGAAATCGCCGCGTAGTCCTGCTGGCGGATGGCGTTAATCAGCCACCGCCCCAGGCCCGGCCAGCTGAAGACCATTTCGGTGATCATCGCCAGCGTCAGCATGGTGGAAAACTGCAGCCCCAGACGCGGGATCACCGGCGGCAGCGCGTTGTGCAGCACGTGGCGGCGCATGATGGTCAGGCGCGACAAGCCGCGCGTGGCGGCGGCTTTGACATAGTTTTGGTCAAACACGTCGATGGTGCTGATGCGCATCAGGCGGATCACTTCGGTGGTTGGCGCAACCGCCAGCGTCAGCACCGGCAATATCAGATGGCGCAGGGCGCTGACGATCATCTCGTGGCGCCACGGCGAATCGGACAGCCAGGCATCAATCAGGGCAAAGCCCGTGACTGTTTTAACCGGATAGAGCAGGTCAAAACGGCCGGAAACCGGCAGCCAGCCCAGCGTCAGCGAGAAGAACAGCGTCAGCAGCAGCGCCAGCCAGAACACCGGGATGGAGAAGCCGAGCAGGGCGAGGGCGCTGATAAACTTATCCTGCCATTTGTTGCGATATATCCCGGCCAGCATGCCCACGGGGATCCCGACCATCAGGGCAAAACCGAGGCCAGAATGCACAGTTCCATCGTGGCCGGGAAAACCTCTTTCAGCTGATCGGAAATAAGCTGCCCGTTAATGCTGGATACGCCGAAATCCCAGTGCAGCAGCCCGTTAAACCAGAACAGCCAGGCATCCCACAGCGAGGCGCCCTGGAGCGGCGCGTGGGGCGTGAAATAGCTCAGGCTGAAGCCGACAAAGTTCAGGAAAAAGAGCGTCACCAGCAGCAAAAGGAGCCGACGCAAGGTAAAAATAATCATGGTTTTTTCACCTCTTGTTCTTTTTCACGCGACACCCCGGCGAACGAGGCGTTGCCGAACGGACTCAGCACCAGGCCTTTAATATCATAGCGATAGGCCTGAAGGCGCAGGGAAGAGGCCAGCGGCAGCACCGGCAGTTCCTGAGCGAGGATCTTCTGCGCTTCATCATAGGCGTCGATGCGCGAGGCCAGCTGCTGGGAAGCCAGCGCTTTTTGCAGCACGGCGTCAAACTCCCGGTTACACCAGTGGGCGTAGTTGGTCTGCGAGTTTATCGCCGCACAGCTCAGCAGCGGCCGGAAGAAGCTGTCCGGATCGTTACTGTCGGTGGCCCAGCCGGTGAGGGTTAAATCATGATTCATGTCCATCAGGCGCGCCTCCTGGAAACGGCCCTCTACCGGTACGATGATCACTTTAACGCCCACCTGCGCCATATCCGCCTGCAGCAGCTCGGCGGTTTTGAGCGGGCTGGGGTTCCACGCCTGGGAGCTGGTGGGCACCCAAAGCTGCAGCGTGAGGTTTTCCGCCCCCAGCGCTTTCAGCTGTTCACGCGCTTTTGCCGGATTGTATTCCGTAATTTTAGCTTCACCGTCGTAGGCCCACGAGGCGCGCGGCAGAATTGAGGCGGCGGTTTCCGCCGTGCCGTAATAGATCGACTGCATCAGGCGCTGGTTGTTGATCGCCAGCGCCAGCGCGTGGCGCACGTTCCGGAGGGTTATTCGAGCGGCGGTTTGTCGGTGTTAAAGGCCAGATAGGCGATGTTCATCCCCGGGCGCAGCGTCAGGCGCAGGCGCGGATCGTCGCGCAGAATGGTCAGCTGGCTGGCGGCGGGCCAGGCCAGCACGTCACATTCCCCGGTCAGCAGTTTCGAGAGGCGGCCCGTTCCGCCTGAGCCGAGATCGACCACCACCTGCGGCATCAGCGGTACCGCCGCGCCAGAAGTGCTCATGGCGCTGCAGACGAATATATTGCCCGGCGCGGTATTCGGCCAGCTGGAACGGACCGGTGCCGACCGGCTGGCGATCGAGCAGTTCCTGCCGATCCTTTTTCGTCAGCTGGCGGCGTATTCGGCCGACATAACCGACGCATAGTGGGTCGCCAGGTGCCAGAGGAAGGAGGCATCCGGGCGCGTCAGCGTGAATTCAACCGTGCGGTTGTCCAGCTTGCGCACGCTTTTCACGGTGTCGGCAAACTGCAGGCTGTCGAAATAGGGGAAGTTGCTGCCGTTAACGTTATGCCACGGATGGTTGCGGTTAAAGATGCGCTGGAAGGTGAAGACCACGTCATCTGCGTTCAGCTTGCGCGTGGGGGTAAACCACGGTGTGCTGAAACGCGACGTCATCGCGCAGGTGAAAACGGTAGGTTGCGCCGTTATCCAGCACTTCCCAGCTTTCCGCCAGCTCGGGCACCAGACGGTAGGTGTAGGGGTCGACATCAAGCAGACGATCGTAAAGCTGCGCGGCCAGGGTATCCACAATCAGGCCGCTGCTGGCCTTTTGCGGGTTGAAGGTATCCACCTGGCCGCTTACGCAATAGACAAAGCCGCTGTGGCGAATAGAGTCCGCGGGCGCGGCGAGTGCAGAGGCACTCAGGACGCTGAGACCAAGCAGCAGCGCGGGGAATAATTTTGGCATAGAACTCAACGATTCTCGGGCAATAGCGAGAGTGTATCGCAAAGCACGCGCACTCCCCAAATTCGCCGCGCATCTGCGCTTTTTTTACCCAGCGGGCGACGGGGGTAAGCACAAGCTTAGTGTGGAAATGAGAAAAATTCTCAATTAGCGCTTTACAGATGATAATAGGAATGATTATTATTCTTCTGCGCTTCGACGGTGGCTCTACCGAAGAAGAGCACGACATTGCTCACATTGCTTCCAGTATTACGTTGCCCGCACCTCGTGTTGCGGGCTTTTTTTTGCGCCCTCGTCAGCCGCGCATCGTTATGTTACTTCCGGCAATCCTCATGCGAAATCGGCATCGGTCATTTGTTACGCGCAGGGTAGTCTGGGCTTTTCATCAGCAGAGAAATGATAATGAAAAGAGTGACTTTAACGATGCTGTTACTGGCCAGCGGCAGCGTCGCGGCACACGGCGTTACCCTGCGCATTGCCGATCAAAAGGGCAACATGCGCGCCGAGCTGGAAGCAGCGCAGCAGCTCAACGATCTCTCCTACCGTATCGAATGGGCGGAATTTCCGGCCGCCGCTCCGCTGGCCGAAGCCCTGAATGCCGGGGCGGTTGATGCCGGAATTATTGGTGATGCGCCGCTGCTGTTCTCGCTGGCCGCGGGTTCGCAGGTCAAAGCGGTGGCCGTCAGCAAATCCACCCCGGCCGGGCTGGCGGTGCTGGTTGCGCCGGACTCACCCATCAAAACGCCGCGGGATCTGCACGCTAAACGCATCGCCACCGGGCGCGGGTCGATCGGTCATTTTATCGCGCTGAAAGCGCTGGAGAGCGCCGGGCTGAGCGATAAAGCAGTCAGCTGGCGCTTTCTCACGCCTGCCGATGCGCGCATTGCGCTGGCGAGTGGCTCCGTCGATGCGTGGGCAACCTGGGATCCTTACACTGCGCTGGCGGAAGTGACGCATACCGGGCGCGTGCTGATCAACGGCGTGGGGCTCTCCAGCGGCAACAGCTTCCTCGCCGCCACCGATGCGGCACTGAGTGACGCCAGTAAACGTGCGGCGCTGCAGGATTATATTAACCGGCTGGCGGCCGCTGACCGCTGGGCCAATCGCCACGTTGAGGCGTATTCCGCCAGGCTGGCGAAAATCATCGGTTTTCCTCAGGAGGCTGCCGCCAAATCTTTTGCCCGACGTCAGTCACACTGGCAGAGCATTGACGACCACACCGTACAACAGCAGCAGGAAACCGCCGACTTTTATCAAAAGTACGGCCTGATTGCTCAGCCACTCGATGTCAAGCCGACCTTTTATCGCGGTCTGCAGGTGGCACAGCAGTAACCCTTTGTGCGCCGGTATTTGGCGAACAGGCGGGATGCGCGTAGCATGGCGGCATCAAATCCGTGGCGGATAACCCAATGTTAATCAAAACCTTTGATGGTCATAATGACCTGTTGCTCAACCTGTGGTTGCATCATCGCGACGATCCGGCCGCTGCCTTCTTTACCGGTATCGAAAAAGGACACCTCGATTTTCCGCGCATGCAGCAGGGCGGCTTTGCCGGCGGATTGTTTGCGCTGTTTGTGCCGCCGCAGCGCTACGTCAGCGAAGTGGCGCCGCACCTGGCCGGTGAAGCCTGGCAGCCGCTGGAGATCCTGTGGCAGCAGCTGGAGATTCTGAAAACGCTGGTTGCCCGTTCTGACGGCCGGGCGCGCCTGTGCCTCAGCACCGCCGATATCGCCGCCTGCCGGCGCGACGGCGTGCTGGCGATGGTGGCGCACATTGAGGGCGCGGACGGTTTTGACGGCGACGGCGCCGACCTTGCCGCCTTCTGGCAGGCGGGCGTGCGCAGCATCGGTCCGTTCTGGAATCTGGAAAATCGCTTTGGCGCTGGCGTCACTGGCGCATTTCCCGGTTCGCCGGATAGCGGTCCGGGGCTGACCGCCGACGGCGAGCGGCTGATCACGCTGGCGAATCAGCAGCGCATGATGATCGACGTGTCGCACATGAATGAAAAAGCGTTCTGGGACACGGCCCGGCTCTCATCCGCGCCGCTGGTCGCCAGCCACTCGAATGCGCACGCGCTGTGCGCGCAGCCGCGCAACCTTACCGACGACCAGCTGCGGGCGATTCGCGATAGCGGTGGCGTGGTCGGCATTAATTTCGGCAACGCCTTTCTGCGCGCCGACGGTAAGCGCGACGATGATGGCGGCTTGATCGAAATTGTTAAACACTGTGAGCATCTGATGACTATTATGGGAAGCGATCACGTCGCGCTGGGGTCGGATTTTGACGGCATCAGCGTGCCCGCAGAGCTTAAAGATGTCACCGGTTTACCGCGGCTGTATGCGCTGATGCGCAGTCTCAACTATGATCAGGCATTGCTGGAACAACTTGCCTGGGGCAACTGGCAGCGGGTATTGCACCAAATCTGGCAGGCCTAAGTGTATTTCCTTACGCAATCAGGGTTGATCTGCTCGCTACATTGGCGCAACATCGCCCCGCGTTATCCATTGCTGGCGGAAGCCTTGTTTCTGCCGCAATGTTTTTAGCAGAGCCTGCTCTGCGTTTTAAGACTATGAGGAAGAATATTATGTGGAAAAAACCTGAGTTTGTTGACCTGCGTCTGGGCCTGGAAGTAACGCTGTACATCTCCAACCGTTAAGACGTCCTGCCCGCCGTTCGTGCGGGCATTTTCTTTTCCTGCTTCGGTCCTTCACATGTTTATTAAAGTCCTCGGTTCGGCGGCTGGCGGTGGCTTTCCGCAGTGGAACTGCAACTGCGCCAACTGCAGCGGGCTGCGTAACGGCACGCTCCAGGCGCAGGCGCGCACCCAATCCTCAATCATTGTCAGCGATAACGGTACCGACTGGGTGCTGTGCAACGCTTCGCCGGACATCAGCCAGCAAATCGCCCGCACACCGGAACTGGTGAAACACGGCGAGCTGCGCGGAACGGCGATTGGCAGCATTATTTTGACCGACAGCCAGATCGATCACACCACCGGTCTGCTCAGCCTGCGCGAGGGCTGCCCGCATCAGGTCTGGTGCACGCCGGAAGTGCATGCCGACCTCACCAGCGGCTTCCCGATTTTTACCATGCTGCACCACTGGAACGGCGGCCTGCAGCATCGCGCGCTCACGCCGCTTGAGCCGTTTCGCGTTGGCGTCTGCGCCAGCCTGCGCTTCACCGCCATTCCGCTTCTCAGCAACGCGCCGCCGTATTCGCCGTATCGCGATCGTCCGCTGCCGGGCCATAACGTGGCGCTGTTTATCGAAGACACCGCCAGCGGGCAGACGCTGCTGTATGCGCCGGGCCTCGGCGAGACCGGATGCGGTGATTATGCCTTGGCTGCAAAAAGCCGACTGCCTGCTGATCGACGGCACCGTGTGGCAGGATGATGAGCTGCTGACCACGGGCGTCGGCAAAAATACCGGCAAAGCCATGGGCCATCTGGCGCTGGCGGAAGAGCAGGGGCTGATGGCGCTGCTGGCCGCGCTGCCGGCCAGGCGCAAAATTCTGATCCACATTAACAACACCAATCCGATCCTCAACGAGCATTCGCCGCAGCGCCAGTTCCTGACGCAGCAGGGCATTGAAGTGAGCTGGGACGGCATGGCGATTCATTTGCAGGAGTCCGCATCGTGATCATTACCGAGGCGTTGTCACCCGAAGCCTTTGAACAGGCGCTGCGCGCCAAAGGCGCGTATTACCATATCCACCATCCGTACCATATCGCGATGCACAACGGTGCCGCGACGCGCGAGCAGATCCAGGGCTGGGTGGCGAACCGTTTCTACTACCAGGTCAACATCCCGCTGAAGGACGCGGCGATCCTGGCCAACTGTCCGGACGGCAACGTCCGCCGCGAATGGGTGCAGCGCATCCTCGACCACGACGGCGCGCCCCGGCGAGGAAGGCGGCATCGAGGCCTGGCTGCGCCTGGCCGAAGCGGTGGGGCTGGACCGCGAGCAGGTGCTGTCCCAGAGAAGCTGGTGCTGCCGGGCGTGCGCTTCGCCGTGGACGCCTACGTCAACTTCGCCCGTCGCGCCAGCTGGCAGGAAGCGGCCAGCAGCTCGCTGACCGAACTGTTCGCCCCGCAGATCCACCAGTCGCGCCTCGACAGCTGGCCGCAGCACTATCCGTGGATCGACGCGGCCGGCTACGACTACTTCCGCAGCCGCCTGGGCCAGGCGCGCCGCGACGTCGAGCACGGCCTGGCGCTGGCGCTGGAAGCTTTACCAGCGCTGAGCAGCAGGAGCGCATGCTGGAGATCCTGCAGTTCAAGCTCGACATTCTCTGGAGCATGCTCGACGCCATGACCATGGCCTACGCGCTGCAGCGCCCGCCGTACCACACGGTGACCCGCGAGCAGGTCGCCTGGCACAGTACAAGACTGGTGTAATCACATGAAAGAGACTCTGATCCCGGCGTTGCGCCGGGGCTACCGCCTGCAGTTCGAAGCCGGCGCAGGACAGCCACGTGCTGCTCTACCCGGAAGGGATGGTGAAGCTCAACGACAGCGCCGCCGCCATTCTGGAACTGGTGACCGGCAAGCAGGATGTGGCGACCATTATCGCCACGCTCAATGCGCGTTTTCCGGAGGCGGGCGGCGTCGATGATGACGTCAAAGACTTCCTCCAATCGGCCATTGAACAGAAGTGGATCCAGTGTCGTGAACCCGAATAAACCTGGCGTGAATCCGCCGCTCTGGCTGCTGGCGGAGCTGACCTATCGCTGCCCGCTGCAGTGCCCGTACTGCTCGAACCCGCTGGATTTTTCGCCGCAGGAACGGGAAGAGCTGACCACCGAACAGTGGATCGAGGTGTTCCGCCAGGCCCGCGCGATGGGCGGCGCGCAGCTGGGCTTCTCCGGCGGCGAGCCGCTGGTGCGCAAGGACCTCGCCGGAGCTGATCGCCGCCGCGCGCGATCTGGGCTTCTACACCAACCTGATCACCTCCGGCATCGGCCTGACGGAGAAGAAGCTCGACGCCTTCGCCGACGCCGGGCTGGACCACATCCAGATCAGCTTCCAGGCCAGCGACGAAGAAGCTGAACAACCTGCTGGCCGGCTCGCACAAGGCGTTTCCGCAGAAGCTGGCGATGGCCCGCGCGGTGAAGGCGCACGGCTACCCGATGGTGCTGAACTTCGTCACCCACCGGCACAACATCGACCAGATCGACCGCATCATCGAGCTGTGCATCGAGCTGGAGGCGGACGACGTCGAACTGGCCACCTGCCAGTTCTACGGCTGGGCCCAGCTGAACCGTGCAGGGCCTGCTGCCAACCCGCGAGCAGATTGCCCGCGCCGAAGCGGTGGTCGCTACCGCGAGCGCATGGCCGCCGACGGCAAGCTGGCCAAGCTGCTCTTCGTCACGCCGGACTACTACGAGGAGCGGCCCAAGGCCTGCATGGGCGGCTGGGGCAGCGATATTCCTCAGCGTCACGCCGGAAGGCACGGCGTTGCCCTGTCACAGCGCGCGCCAGTTGCCGGTGCAGTTCCCCAACGTGCGCGAGCACAGCCTGCAGCACATCTGGTACGACTCGTTCGGCTTCAACCGCTATCGCGGCTATGACTGGATGCCGGAACCGTGCCGCTCCTGCGAGGAGAAGGAGAAAGACTTCGGCGGCTGCCGCTGCCAGGCCTTCATGCTGACCGGCGATGCCGACAACACCGACCCGGTGTGCGGCAAGTCGCCGCATCACGGAAAAATTCTTGAGGCTCGCCGCGAAGCCAGCTGCAGCGATATCAAAATCGCCCAGCTGCAGTTCCGTAACCGCAGCAATTCTGAGCTGATTTTCAAACAGCGGGTCACCTGATGTGCGAACGCAGCCTGACGCTGGCTAACGGTCTGCGCTGTCATCTGTCGCACCAGCCCGACGCGCGGGAAAGCGCGGCGCTGGTGCGCGTCGGCGCGGGCAGCCTGCACGAACCCGATCGCTGGCCCGGCCTGGCGCATCTGCTGGAACATCTCCTGTTTTGCGGCAGCGCTGGCTTTACCGGTGACGAGCGCCTGATGCCGTGGCTGCAGCAACAGGGTGGTCAGGTGAATGCCACCACGCAACTCAGCCGCAGTGCCTGGTTCTTCCAGCTGCCGGCGCAGGCGCTGGCGGCGGGCGTGGCAAGGCTGGCAGATATGCTGGTTGCGCCACTGCTGACCGGTACGGCGATTACGCAGGAAGCGGCGGTCATTGAGGCAGAATATCAGCTGCTGCGGCATCATGCCGAGACGCTGAGTGAAGCAGCGCTGCTCGACGCGGCCGGTGGCGCACTGCGCCGCTTTCGCGTCGGGAGTGCAGCGTGTTTTGGTGACAACGTAACGGAACTCCAGCAGGCGCTGAGGCTGTTTCATCAGCAGCATTTTGTCGCCGCCAACCAGCAGCTGTGGCTGAGCGGACCGCAATCGCTGGATGAATTACAGCAGCTGGCCGAGGCGTTTGCTGTTCGCCAGCCAGGCGGTGCGGCGCACTCCTTATTGCCAGCCATTCCTGCGCCGGAGCCTGTTGAAACGCTCATCCAGCTTGCCGATGAAGAATCATTCTGGCTTAGCCTGTTTATCACCGGCGAAGAGAACGCTTTGCGTGACAATGTCACATTGCTGGAGGCTTTCTGGCAGGATGAAGCCCCTGGCAGCCTGATGGCTCAATTGCGCAGCGAGCAACTGTGCGCATCGCTGCAGTGTGAATGGCTGTGGCAGAGCGCCGATCATAGCTGGCTGACGTTGCGCTTCAGTGCGCCAGCGCTGTCACCTTCGGCAGCAAGACGCATTGAACAGCTCTTCTGGCAGCATTTGCGTGCGGTGCGCGCCGCCACGCCAGCGCAGCATGGTCACTATTTGCAACTGGCACAGCAGGATTTCGCTGCGTTGTCGCCGCTGACGCAGTTGCGTGGACGGGCGCTGGGATCGGCGCCGTCAGCTGACGTTCCCGCAGATTTCACCGGTTTTATCGCCGCGCTGCCACAGGCCTCGTGCACGCGGCTGCTGACGCAGCGACAGCTGTCCGCCGCGCCTTATACCACGCAGGGATTCTGTCTGCAGCGCGCGCCATGGCCACAGACTGCGGCTGGCCCGGTCACGCCGGTTAACTGGTCATTTTATCCGTGCGCTGACGCCCTGCATTTGCCGGAACTCCCGGCAAATTGCGCGCCGTTGCTGCGCGCAAACCCGGTGCAGCCGCGGGAAACGCTGCTGGTGCGCCCGGCGTTTTATCACACCCTGAGTGACGAGGCGGCGCTAAGCTGGCAGCAGCAGCTGCGCCCACGGCTGGCCGCACTGCGCCATGCCGGTGGCAGCGGACGCTGGCAACAGCAGCAGGGCGTCTGGCAACTGGTGATTGATCTGCCTGACAATGCAAAGCCCGCGCTGCAACAGCTGCCTGGCGTGCTGGCGGCGCTGAATGCACCGGTGCTGCCGCAACCGCACCGCGCTGCACAAAGTATTGTTATTCGTCAGTTGCTGGAAGCGCTACCGCAGCAGCTGCTGGCCCCGGCTGCGCATCCTGCGTGGCAGGCCGCCTGGTGCGGCCACAGCGAAAGCGTCAGTCAGCACGCCGCGCACGGGCTGAGCGAAGTGGTCCGGACGCAGCCTGCGCCGGCGCGCGCGGCTGCGCTGCAGCACGGCGTCAGCGCGCTGCGTTGTGCGGCCAACGATCAGGCCTTGTTGCTGTTTATTCCGCTGCCCGCTGCCGATGATGCCAGCCTCGCGGCGCTGCGTGCGCTGGCGCTGATGTTCGAACCACGCTTCTTTCAGCGCCTGCGGGTTGAGCAACAGATTGGCTACGTGGTGTCAGCGCGCTACCAGCGCGTGGCGGATGTGGATGGACTCCAGCTGGCGCTGCAATCCCCGTCCATTGGCTGGCGTACGCTGCTGCAACACTGCAAAGCGTTTTTGCGCGACATGGTGAGTGAACTCGCCGCCATCAACGATGAAACGCTGCAGGGCTGGCAGGCAACACTGCTGGCGCAGTGCCAGCCACACCAGAACGCCGACGCCACCAGTGAGGCACTGCGAAAACAGCAGGGACTGCCGGTGCTTACGCCAGAAGCGGTCGCCGCGCTCACGTTACCCCAGCTGCAGCGGCTGCATCAGCGCCTGCTGCGCGAACGCCGCCGCTGGCGCTTGCTGATTAATCACAGCTGAAAAGCAAAATGTTTGCCGTTTGGCAGTTTAACATCAATACGAAGTTCCCCACCAAGCGCGGCGACGTAGCGTTTTAGCGTGGACAGGCGCGGATCGTTTTCCGGATTTTCCATCTTTGCCAGCGTTGGTTGTGATACACCGATGGTGCGCGCCAGTTCAGTTTGCGAAAGGTTTAGCTCTTCACGCAATTGGCTCAGGGCTATTTCCTGACGCAGCTTTTCCACCTTTTCAGCGATGCGCTGCTGACTTTCAGGTGATTGTTTTGCCAGTAGTTGCTTGTAGGTCCCCATTATCCCTCCATATGCACTAAATGCTTGCGGTATTCCGCTTCAGCCAGGCGAATCATTGTGCGGTAAAATTGTTTCTGCTGACAGCCAGCCTTATTTCCTGCGCAAAGTACAATCGAACGGCGCACCGGATCGAAGGCGAAAAAGGCTCTGACAGGCATGCCTGCATGCTGTACACGCAGTTCTTTTAGATTGGGAAACTGACACCCCTTTAAGGTATCAACGTTGGGACGACCGAGTTTTGGTCCAATCTCTGCCAGGATTTGCATCACTGCTAACACGTCCTCACGTAAACCTTCATTTTGCGCAAGAAACCAGTCATCAAAAACATCCGTTGTTAATATTTCCCACATAGCGCTATCCCATAGCTTTTTTGCTATAAATGAGTTTATAGCCTTTAGGCTATGACCACAAGGGCGGAGAGGTTAATCAAAGTGAATAATTTCTCCCTCTCTGCAGTCAGCACGATCCCGCTGGCATAAAGACAAAAGTTTACACAGCAGGGGTTGGTGTTTCTGCTGCTTTTGCATAAACTGGCCGCACTTTTCTCTGAGGCTGTGGCATGACGATATCGCCCCAACGCGCAAAATGGATTCTGGCACTGGTTTGTCTGGTGCTGGCATTTTGTCTCGTCCAGCGCAGCTTCAATCTCCCGACCCAGCCTGTCGTTAGCATTACTGCTCACAGCGCCGCCGTTGATGACGGTGCCAGCAGTGATAAACCCTGTGCGCTGGGCGCTAAGTCACTCAGCGGCAGCGCGCCGCTGCTCGATACCGCGCTGCCATTCCTCGTACTGCTGCTGGCGTTGATCGCTACGCTCTTCCAGACCTCGTCTGCCACTGTCTGTCGACGTGAACCGCTGTTTGTGCCGCTGCGACGGCGCCATCTCACGCTCTGCGTCTTCCGGGAATAACACCACGCGATCCACCGCGTAAACCCTGTTATTCACCGGAGAAACGATTATGACATTCCTGATCAGGAGCCTGCTGCTCCTCGTGGCGAGCTGCGCGCTGACCGTGCAAGCCGCCGATACGGGCTGGCTGCGCAATGCGCAAAACAGCCACGCCGAAGTGCGCCTGCGCGCCGCGCCGCAGGGCGATCACCTGCAACTGCTGCTGGATATTCGCCTGCAGCCGGGCTGGAAAACCTACTGGCGTTCGCCGGGCGAAGGCGGCGTCGCGCCGGAAATCCGCTGGCAAACGCCGGATGTCAACGCCCGCTGGTCGTGGCCAGTGCCAGCGCGCTTTGACGTCAGCGGCCTCACCACTCAGGGCTACAAAGGCAACGTTACGCTGCCCATCGTGCTCGAATCTGCCCCGCAGGGCACGCTGGCCGGCACGCTGACGCTGTCCACCTGTAGCGACGTCTGCATCCTGACGGACTTTCCATTCCAGCTCGATCTCTCGCAGCCCGGCAGTCCGGATTTTGCACGTGAATTCGCTCAGGCGATGGGGCAGATCCCGGCTGACAGCGGGCTGACCGATCAGCTTGATGCCAGCTTCGTTGATGGCACGCTGCAAATCCGGGCGCTGCGTCAGCAGGGCTGGCAGCAGCCGGAACTGTTCTTTGATTATCCGCAGGGCAGCATGCTGGCGGCGCCGCAAATCAGCGTGCAGGGCGAGACGCTGACCGCTCGCGTGGCGGTAACAGACGAATGGGGCGAGGCCGCGCCGGATCTGCGCGGTAAAGCGCTGTCGCTGGTTATCGCTGACGCCGGTATCGCTCAGCAAAGCCAGCTGACCCTTGGTCATCAGCCGCTGTTTTCTCCCTCCGCCGGGAACGCCACGCTGTGGTCGGTAGTGCTGCTGGCGCTGCTTGGCGGGCTGATTCTCAACCTGATGCCCTGCGTGCTGCCGGTGCTGGCGATCAAACTGAGCAGTCTGGTGCAGCAGCAGGGACAGACGCAACGCCAGACGCGTCAGCAGTTTCTCGCGTCCAGCGCCGGCATTCTGTTCTCTTTCCTGCTGCTGGCGCTGCTGATGACTGTGCTACGGCTCAGCGGTCAGGCGCTGGGCTGGGGCATTCAGTTCCAGAGCAGCGGCTTTCTGCTGGTGATGGTGCTGGTGATGTTCCTGTTCAGCGCCAGTCTGTTCGATCTGCTGCATTTTCGCCTGCCTTCCGGCCTGACTACTCGGCTGGCGACGCACGGCGGTGCCGGTCTGGCAGGGCATTTTGGCCAGGGGGCCTTTGCCACGCTGCTGGCGACGCCGTGCAGCGCACCGTTTCTTGGCACCGCCGTCGCCTATGCGCTGACCGCGCCGCTGCCGCAGCTGTGGCTGCTGTTTGTCGCGCTCGGAGTCGGCATGAGTCTGCCGTGGCTGCTGGTTGCGGCGCTGCCGGGCATGGCGCGCTGCCTGCCACGTCCGGGCCGCTGGATGCTGCATCTGCGCACGCTGCTGGGGCTGCTGATGCTGCTGGCAACGCTGTGGCTGGTGACGCTGCTGATTCCCCACTGGGGCAGCACCGTCGCCATTCTGCTGGCGTCCATCATTATGCTGGCGCTGACGGGCTGGCTAATCGCACGCCGCGCGCTGCCGCAGGCAGGTCTGGTGTTCATTACCGTGACGCTGGCGGGCGCGCTGTTACTGCTGACGCGTCTCTCACCGGAAGAAGAATCGCTGGTGTGGCAACCGCTGACCGAAGCCGCCATCAATCAGGCGCTGGAGCAGGATAAGCGCGTCTTTGTCGATGTCACCGCTGACTGGTGCATCACCTGCAAAGTGAATAAATCGCGGGTGCTGAATCAGCCTGACGTGCGTGCCGCCCTCGGCGCAGAGGATGTGGTGCTGCTGCGCGGTGACTGGACACAACCGGATCCGGCCATCGGCGAGTTCCTGCGCCGCCGCGATCGCGTAGCGATCCCCTTTAACCAGATTTATGGCCCGGCACTGCCGCACGGCCAGATTTTATCGCCGTTATTAAGTCGTGATGCGGTGATTTCAACACTCTCTGAGGCAAAAAAATGATGAAAAAATCCCTGTTACTTTCGCTGATGTTACTGGCAGCACCCGCCCTGGCCGCCGCGCCATTTACCCCCGAGCAGGAGGCGCGCATCAAACAGCTGATTCGCGAAACCCTGGTGCAAAATCCGGCGATTCTGGCAGAAGCTGCCGACGCATTTGATAAAGAAGCCGCGCGCCAGCAGCAAAACATGGTCGCGCAGATGGTAGAAAAAAACCGCGCGGCGCTGTTTAACGATGCCGGCTCACCGCGCATCGGTGCCAAAAAACCGGCACTGACGCTGGTCTATTTCACCGACTACAACTGCGTCTTTTGCAAAAAGTTTGAGGCGGATATCGAAAAACTGCTGCACAACTATCCGCAGGTGGCCGTGGTACTGAAGCCGCTGCCTTACCGCGCTGAAAGCTCGCTCAGTTCGGCGCGTCTGGCGCTGACGGTGTGGGAGCAGCAGCCGAATAACTTTCTTAAGCTGCATGAACGGCTGATGGCAAAGAAAGGCAACCATGATGAAGCCAGCATCGCCGCCGCGCTGGACAAAAGTGGCATCAGCTTATCGGCGCCGAGCACCGCCAGCCTCGACACCATCAACCTCAACCTGACGCTGGCGCAGCAGCTGGGTGTGCAGGGTACGCCCGCCACGCTGGTGGGCAATCAGCTGATCAGCGGGGCAGTGCCTTATGCACAGCTGGAAGCCGCGGTGAAAGGTGCGCTGCAGGCTCAGCCATGAGCCGGGTAACGCGCTGGTTGCGCGAAGGCGTGCTGTTGGTGCTGATGGCAGCGGCGCTGCTGCTGGCCATGGACTGGCTGCGTGCACCGCAGCTGCCCGCGGATGTGGCCCGGCAGCCGCTCAGCGCGCTGCAGGGCGAGGTGAACCTGGCGACGCTGAGCCAGCAGCGGCCGGTGCTGGTTTACGTCTGGGCCAGCTGGTGTGGCGTGTGCAAACTCACCACACCGACGGTGGCCGCGCTCAGTCAGCACGGCACACAGGTGGTCAGTGTGGCTCTGCGATCCGGCAGCGATGCGCGCGTCGCCACCTGGCTGGATAAAAAAGGAGTGCGTGGATTCGCCGTCAATGATGAAAGCGGGGCGCTGGGACAGCGCTGGCAAATCAGCGCCACGCCGACGTTCATCGTGCTGCATCAGGGCAAGGTGGTCAGCACCAGCAGCGGCTGGACCAGCAGCTGGGGGCTGAAGCTGCGCCTGTGGTGGGCGGCACGCGCTGCCTGATTAATCATTAACGGTTAACCGACCGCGATAAATAACCGTAGCGTGAATAACCTTGCGCTGCGGTTATTTTTTTGCTGATTAAAAATCCGCACTCAATATTTCAATGCATTGAAATTAAATGAGTAATAAATAAATTGATAAATGAATCATTCTGGTTTATTTGCAATTAGCATCATCATGGCACATATATGTTAAATCACTTTTTTATTTATTCATTTAATAACGGCGCGCTCGCGCCATTTTATTTTGGGGGAGAACAATGCGAATTCATCACCTCAACTGTGGCTGCATGTGCCCGCTCGGTGGCGCACTATTCGACGGTTTCAGCAAAGGTCCGTTTGCTGAACTGGTGTGCCACTGCTTACTGCTGGAAACTGACCGTCACGGTTTAATCCTTGTGGATACCGGTCTGGGCACGCAGGACATGCGCCATCCTGACCGCCGCCTGTCGGGCTTTTTCCGCGCGCTGAATAATATTCGCTATAACGAGCAGCTCAGCGCGCTGGCACAGATTCAGCTGCTGGGTTTTCGCCCGGAAGATGTGAGCCACATTATTCTGACCCACCTCGATTTTGACCACGCCGGCGGCATCAGTGATTTTCCGGCCGCCCGCATTCATCTGCTGCAGCGTGAACTGGATACCGTAACCCAGGCGGGCGATAGCAGCTGGCTGGCGCGTCAGCGGTTTCGCCCGCAGCAGTGGACTGCGCACGATGGCTGGCGCGGTTACGCCAGCGGTGGCGAGCGCTGGTATGGCTTTGATGCGGTGAAGGCGGTCGACGATCTCAGCGATGAGATTCTGCTGGTGCCGCTGCCGGGACATACGCTGGGCCATGCGGGCGTGGCGATTCGTCATCAGGGCGGCTGGCTGCTGCATGGCGGCGACGCCTGGTTTTATCGCGGTGAAATGTACCACAGCCAGCGCCACTGTACGCCGGGCCTGCGCGCCTATCAGCGCCTGATGTGCAGTGACCGCGCCGCCTGGCACAGCAATCAGCAGCGGCTGCGTGAACTGTCACTGCAGCACGCGCAAGAGGTGCAACTGTTCTGCAGCCACGACGCGCAGGAACTGAACCAGTTCCGTCGGCACGGTTAACTTTTTGTGCGGGCTGTGCGCATGACTCTTTATCTTTACTAATATTTCTCAGGCGTGCGAAGCGATGCCTGGCCGGATCGCTCTCGCCTGGAAAAACTGTGATAGGGAGAGTGCGATGTACCATACCTCGGGACGCTCGGTTGTTGGCGTGACGCTGTTTACCCTGCTTGAGCCGTTGCCGCTGGGCTTTTTCTTTGCTGCCTGGCTGTTTGATATTATCTATCTGCAAACCTTCATCGTCATGTGGACCAAAGCCGCCAGCTGGCTGATCGCCATCGGGCTGGTGCTGGCAATTGTGCCGCGACTAATCAGCCTGATTCATTTATTCCGTGGCGCACCTGCCGCAGAGAAGACCCATTTCTGGCTGTCGCTGCTGGCGATCGTGCTGGCCATGGTCAACGCATTCATTCACAGCCGCGATGCCTATGCGGTGGTGCCGATGGGCGTGACGCTCTCCACCCTGGTGGTGGTGGTGTTGCTGATAGCGAATCTGCAGCTGGCGCTGCGCGAGCGTCGTTTACAGGGAGGTCGCCCATGAAATTTCGTGTAATGAGTGCGCTGGGAATTGCGGTACTGCTGAGCGCCTGCGACAGCGGATCGGACCTCGATCCGCAACGGCAAATCGGCCCTGATCCGCAGCTGCCGCAGGCCAAAAACTTCTTTATGCCGCCGATGCAGGTGCCGGAAGGCACCGCGTGGAAAGAGGGCGAGACACCAAAAGTGGCCGACGGCCTGAAGATCGAGAAAATCCCGGCCAGCCTGATGCACCCGCGTCAGCTGTATGTGCTGCCGAATGGCGACGTGCTGGTGGCAGAAGCCAACGGGGTGAAAAACCCGGTCACGGCACCGAAAGAATTGATCATGAGCCTGGTGCAGAAATCTTCCGGCAAAGGTGGCCCGGGCGGCAACCGCATCACGCTGCTGCGCAACGTAAACGGCAAGTGGGAACAGCACCGGTTTATCGAAAACCTCAATGCGCCGTTTGGCATGCAGCTGATTGGCAATACGCTGTATGTGGCTAACGCCGACAGCCTGGTGAAATTCCCTTACCAGACCGGTGAAACCGAAATCCGTACGCCGCCGGAAGAGGTGACGTCGCTGCCGGGCGGTGAGCTGAATCACCACTGGACCAAAGCGCTGCTCGCCAGTCCGGACGGCAGCAAACTGTACGTCGGTGTCGGCTCCAACAGTAACATCACCGAGAACGGTATCGGCGCAGAGTATGGCCGCGCGGCGGTGTGGGAAGTGGACGCCGCAACCGGTGCCAGCCGCATCTATGCCAGCGGCATCCGCAATCCTACCGGTCTGCAGTGGGAGCCGCAAAGCGGCAAGCTGTGGGCCATCGCCAACGAGCGTGACGAAATCGGGTCGGATCTGGTGCCGGATTACCTGACCTCCGTGCAGGACAAAGGTTTCTACGGCTGGCCGTACAGCTACTTTGGTCAGCACGTCGACGAGCGCGCGCAGCCGCAGCGGCCGGATCTGGTCGCGAAAGCCATCAAGCCGGACTATGCGCTGAGCTCACACGTGGCACCGCTCGGCCTGCTGTTCTATGGCGCGGAGAATATGCCGCAGTACCGCGGCGGCGCGTTCATCAGTGAACACGGCAGCTGGAACCGCACGCCGCTCAACGGCTATAAAGTGATTTGGGTGAAATTTGAAAACGGCAAACCGGTCGGGCAACCGCAGACGGTGGTGTCAGGATTCCTCACCGACGATCAGAAGCAGGTACGCGGTTTGCCGGTAGGACTGGCGACGGATAATCAGGGCGGGGTGTTGATTGCCGACGATGCCGGCAACGCGATCTGGCGTATCAGCGCCGCTCAGTAGCGGTAATCGCAGGCAATAAAAAAGGATTTGGCCAGGTCGCCAAATCCTTTTTTTATGTTCGTCACCCGGCTGGTAACCGCGCTCGGAACGGGGTGCTCAGCACTCCTCACAAAAGGAATGATAAAATGTGCAGCGAAAGATTTCAAGTTTCGCTAAAATACTGTATGGTTATACAGGTGTTGGGCGCGGCGGATGCTTATTGTTTTCTGATGACTCCAGGGGCGCGGATAGTCAAACCCCGGCAGGTTTCAGGTGGTGCTGGCCTGTGGCTTTCACAATGAGTGCCGCTCAGCGCTCCTCACAGATGTGCTTAGGCGGTCGGCGGGTAGAGTCAGGGCCCCGAAAGCTGAACAGCGCGCTCCTGTCAGAGGAGAAGGAAAGTGATGGAACTTGTTCGATTACTCCTGGACCTGGTCCGGGTGATCCTGCAAATCATCGTTGCCCTTTTGCAACTGACCGGTCAGGCGCACTGACCGGAACTTGAAACAAGGCGGAGCTCACCCCTCCGCCTTTTTTCGTACGCCCGCGTTACTCGCCGGGCCGGCTTTGCTGTTGCATCGCCTGTCTGAGCGCCGCAACAAACACGCTGACGCGCGCCGGCAGATGGCGCGTGGTGGGAAACAGCGCCCACACGCCCAGCATCTGCGGCTGCGCGTCCTCCAGCTCCAGCGCCACCAGTTCGCCGGATGCCAGCTCTTCCCGCACATCCCATTCAGAAAGCTGCGCGATGCCGCTGCCGGCCACGCACAGCGCACGCACCCCTTCGACATTGCTGCCGCTGAAGCGCCCGTCAACGCTCAGGCTGGAGAGATGACCGTCCACCATAAAACTCCACTGCACCACATTCGACAGGCGCAGACAGTGGTGTTGATGCAGATCCGCCAGATGACGCGGCGTGCCGAAGCGTTGCAGATAGCCCGGAGCCGCACACAGCCGGCGCGGGTTATCGGCCAGACGGTGTGCCACCAGGCGGGAATCGCGCAGCGGGGCGATGCGAATCGCGACATCAAAGCCCAGCCCGACAATGTCCGTGACATCGTCGCTGAGCTGAAACTCAACGCGCAGCCCGGGGTTTTGCTCCATCAGTGACGGCAGCAGCGGAATGATGGTGCGGCGGCCAAACCCCGTGGGCGCGGTGATGCGCAGCTGGCCGGTGGCCCCCTGTTTATCGGGCGCGAACAGGTTGCGTGCGCTCTGTTCGGTCTCGGCCAGCGTTCTGGCATAGGGAAGAAACTCTTCGCCTTCATCGGTAAGGGCAATGGCGCGCGTGGTGCGATGCAGCAGCCGTACGCCGAGATCTTCCTCCAGTGAGGCCAGCCGGCGCGACACGGTCATAGTGGTGGTGCCGAGCCGCCGCGCCGCCTGCGTCAGGCTGCGGGTTTGCGACACCATCAGAAAAACATCAATATCCCGGGAGTTCATTGTAACGGTTTCCGTTAAGCAGACGTATCATAATCGGTCATTTTTGCCACAATGGCGACTCACTATAATGGCTCCTGATGATAATTTATTTCAGAGCGCCAAATGTCCGACAAACACCTGTTTCAGAGCAGTACGCTTAACCACCTCGATTTAACCAATCGCCTGATGGTGGCACCGATGACGCGCATCTCCGCCAGCGTAGACGGTGTCCCGGGCGAGCGTATGCAGCAGTACTACACGCGTTTCGCCCGCGGTGGCTTTGGCGCAGTAATCACCGAAGGTCTCTACATCGATGAAGCCTGGTCACAGACTTACGCTTTTCAGGCCGGGCTGGTCAATCGCCAGCAGATCGCCGGCTGGCGGGCCATCACCAACAGCGTGCACCAGCACGGCAGCAAAATCATTGCACAGCTGATGCACGCCGGTGCGATATCGCAGGGCAATATTTACCGGCGCGATACGCTGGCGCCTTCGGCGATCCCGCCACGTGGCGAACAGCTGCGGTTTTACCATGGCCACGGCGCTTATCCGTTGCCGCGCGCCATGAGTGATGAACAGATTGAGCAGGTGATTGACGCCTTTGCTGACAGCGCGGCGCGCGCCATTGAGGCAGCCGGTTTTGACGGCATTGAAATTCACGCGGCCAACGGTTATCTGCTCGATCAGTTCTTTACCGATTACACCAACCAGCGCAGCGACCGCTGGGGCGGCGATATTATCGCAAGACTGACGCTGACGCGGGAGGTGATTGCCGCGGTGCGACAGCGCATCGGTGCCAACGTCACGCTGGGCGTGCGGATTTCCCAGGGGAAAGTGAATGATTTTACGCATAAATGGCAGGAGGGCGCTGCCGGAGCGCGCCAGGTATTTGCGCTGCTGGCTGAATCAGGTATCGATTATCTGCATCTGACCGAGCACGATGCGTTGCAGCCAGCGTTCGCGGACGCGGCAGAGTCGCTGCTACAGCTGGCGCGCCAGGCTGCGCCACAGTTGCCGGTGGTGATCAACGGATCGCTGTCAGATGCCGAACGTGCCGGCATGGCGTTGTATCAGGGCGCAGATTATGTGTCGCTGGGCAAAAGCGCGCTGGCCAATCCGGACTGGCCACAGCGCGTTCGCCACGGCCAGCCGCTGCGCGCCTTCGATCAAAACCTGCTGGCACCGTCCGCGGATGTTAAAAACAGCGAGCTGGTATAACCGCCGTTTTCGGTCGCCATCCATGGCGACCCTGCCACAACGGCTCAAAACGCATGCCCGCGCACCAGCAACAATGCTATGGGGTTTTTGTCGGGTGCGTATTGCTGCGCACCAGCAGCAATAGTGTGTAATTTTGTAGGGTGCGCATTGATGCGCACCTGGATAAACCCAACACTACCCAGCCCGCTTAACGTTTAAACGCCCAGCTCAGCTTACCGTTATCGGCGCTTAACTTGTTCAGCGCCTTCTGGTTCACCGCGTCTCTGGCACCGAGCGCCTGCGCCGTCAGCGGACCATTATCACTCTGCGCAATCACCGTATCCTTCGGCACGCTCACCATCTTCTCCGCCACCTTTTTCACCGCTGCGGCGTAGCCGTCGCGGTCGCGCAGGTTGAACGCTTTCAGCGGCAGTTCCCGGCTCAGCCACTGTCCCCAGAAGAACTCCAGGAACGGCGGCGGGTTGCCTGGCTTATCGAAGCCGATATCGCGCACAAAATAGATCAGCGAACGATACTCATCATCCTGCATATGCTGGCGACCCAGCTCCTGCGGCAGCGCTTCAGGGGCGATTTTACCGTTTGGCGTCTCCAGCCACACCAGATGTGCCGCCGCCATTTTCTGCCAGAAAGCAGCCTGGCTTTTCAGCGGGCGGAAATCATCGGTAATGCGCACCTGCACCGGCGTTGACAGGCCGGCCATGTCAGCAAAGTTGCTGAACGTGTGGTGACCATCAGTCAGGTACAGTTGATTATCCGGGCCGATCACCGCGGTTTTCATCGGGCCGGGTTCGCTGCCGACCGGCGCCTTACAGCTGAAACTGGCCGGATCGCGCAGGGTGGAGCGCGGCGTGAAACTTTTCACCCCTTTTTGTCCCATGCTTTCGCAATAGTCATCGAACAGCTTTTCCGGATCGGCCTGATAACGATGCTGCTTGTAATCCAGCTGGCGATAACCAATGGCGGCCTGAGTGGGATGCAGCTGCGCCAGTTCGACCTGCACAATTTCTCCGGCTTTGATGTCGGGCGGCAGGGCGGCAAAGGCGGGGGCGGTACTGAATAGCAAGGCTAATAACGGCAGGGACGCTTTCATTCCATTTTCTCCTGAAGATCTCCCGGTGGAGCAACACGATAGCATTCCTGTCATCTTCCCGCTCTAGTGTTGTGGCTCGCGGTTGCGTTGAGGCAACCACTTATCCAGACATCTGACCACAACGGAGCACCTGCTTTATGATTTCTGCCACACAGCATCCCGCTAAACTGCAACACACCTCCATCGATCCCAGCGTCCGTCTGCGCGACACGCAGATTGGCCAGCAGTGTGAAATTCTGGCGCACAGTTATCTGGAATACAGCGAACTGGGTGATTTTTCCTACCTTGGGGAACACTGCTGCGTGGCGGATGCACAGATTGGCCGCTTCACGGCCATCGCCAATCAGGTGCGTATCGGGGCACCGAATCATCCGATGGATCGCGCCTCACAGCATCGCTTCACCTACTGCCCGGAGTATTACGACAGCCGCGCACAGCGTGATGCCGGTTTCTTCGCCGGACGCCGCGCCGATCGGGTGATCATTGGTCACGATGTGTGGATCGGTCACGGCGTGATTGTCCTGCCCGGCGTGACGGTCGGTGACGGCGCCGTGCTGGCGGCCGGGGCGGTGGTGAGTAAAGATGTGCCGCCTTACACCATCGTCGGGGGTGTGCCGGCGAAACCGATTCGCGCCCGTTTCAGCGCTGACATCGCGGCGCAGCTGCAGGCGATTGCCTGGTGGAACTGGCCGCTGGAGAAGCTGATGGCGCACCTGGCGGATTTTCAGTCGCCGGATATCGCCGCCTTCTGCCAGCGGCACGGGCGATAACCCTTACACGGCCTGCTGCGCGGCGGCTGGCGGCGCATCGGCTTGCAGGCGTTTCTCGGGCTGCAGCAGCGTCATGGCCAGCATGCTGCCAAAGGCGATACAGGCGGTGACGGTAAACATGGCGTTATAACCGTAGTACTGCGCCAGCCAGCCGCACAGCATCGGTGAAATGATCGACGCGAGGTTGGCGATAGCCAGCGTCATGCCGCTGAAGGTGCCGACCGATGCCTTCGGCGTCACGTCAATCACGACCGACCAGTAGACGTTATTCACCAGCGCATTGAGCGCGTTGCCGAGCGTCATCAGCGCGATAATGCCGGCAGCAGATCCGACCCAGGGAATGGACATAAAGCAGCAGGCGGTGGCGCACAGCGTCACGGCGGCAAACAGGTTGCGCGCCAGCCGCAGATTGTTAAAGCGCGCCAGCAGGCGATCGGCGATGCGCCCGCCCAGCAGCACCGTCAGGCAGGCACCGCTCCACGGGATCATCGCCACATACCACAGCGAGTGCAGGTCATAGTGGAAATTATCCTGCAGATATTTCGGCAGCCAGGTCACCAGGGTAAAGGTGATGTAGAGGAAACTGAAATAGCCCAGCGCGTTGCACACCAGCGTGCGGCTGGTGAAGAAGCGCCACCACGGCAGCGCGCCTTCGTCCTGCGGCTGCTGGCGTTGCCCGGCAATGATCAGCTGACGCTCGACGGCATTGGCACGCGGATGCTGCTGTGGCGTATCAGTAAAGTGGCGGGCAAACAGCAGCATCGCCAGCAGTGAAAACGCGCCGAGCAGCATAAACATCATGCGCCAGTCGTTGGTGAGCAGCAGCAGTCCGACGGCAATCGGTGCGGTCAGCAGCGAGCCCACCTGGGTGCTCAGCAGGCCAATTCCCAGCGCGAAACCGCGTTCGTTATCCGGTGCCCAGTGGGCGATGGTTTTGTTCATCAACGCGTAGGCCGGCCCTTCGCTGAAGCCAAACAGCACGCGCAGTGCAGCAAACCCCATGATCGCCGAGCCGCCAAACAGCGCCATGCCCAGCTCTCCGGCCCAGGCAGTGGCGATCTCCAGCAGCGACCACAGAATGCCGGCCATCAGCCAGACCTTTTTGGTGCCCAGCCGGTCGGCAAGGAAGCCGCCGCACAGCGACCCGAACAGATAGCCAAAGCCAAAGTAGCCCAGCACGGCACCGAGTTGCACTTTACTGAAGTGAAATTCCTGCGAGATGGCGTTGGCGGCGAACGACAGCGCACCGCGGTCGATGTAGTTAATCAGTGCGATGAGAAACAGCAGCGAGAAAATGGTGTAGCGGGTTGAGGACGCTTTCATCATACGACTCCTGAAAATGAACACAGGAATCATTAAGCAAAGGTAATGCCAGATTGCTAAGGCTGCTAACTAATTAGTGTCCGCCATGCCATAGTGCCCGCGCCGCCGCAGTGGGAACCATCGCGCTGGCTAATAAATACCCGCTATCTGAGCGTGCTGCACCAAACCGATCGCCGGCACGATCGGTTACGGTGCGCTGCATCACACTGTCGGCTGCGTGACCACCGCGGCACTGCGCAGTGGCTCCTGACCTAAGCCAACGTGCAGCAGAATCTGGCTGCGGTAATGCGCATCCGCTTCATGCTGCTCGTCACTCTGTAATAGACCGACCTCATTCACATTTTTCCCCGCGACCTGCACCTTGGTGCGTGCCGCGCTGCGCATCCACTCATACTCAATATCGATATGGCCGGTATCAATGCAGCGAATGCCGTGCTGACTGAGGTCGTAAGCCAGCACGGTTGCCGTCGGGCCAAGGGAGATCAATACCATGTCGAAATCGCGCGCGTGCGCCAGCACATTACTGTATAGCTCGTTATAAACCGAAAAGGCGTTACGGTTGAGGGTGGTAATGCGCCGGATCTGCCGTGCGCCATCCAGCAGATCGTTACCGAGACCAAGGCGCGTGCCGCTACCCTCAACAATCAGAATTTTTTTATCATGAAACAGCTGTTTAAATTTGGCAAAAATACGTGCCGCCGGCTGTTTATCTTTATAATCATGATAAGGTCGCGTTACCGACGTATTACCATAGCGATAGCCTTTCTTTAATAAATGCTCATAGTGGCGAAAGAAAAACGCTTTATGAAAAAACCAGAATAGCGCTGAGCCAAAACGCATATTCCCGGTGCCGCGAAAGGCATCAGGCATACACAGCAGACAGCGATTATCGCTCTGCGTGCCACGGCGCATGATCTCTTTCAGGCGAATGGAGAGGCGTTCATCAAAAGACTGAAAGCCTATATTCTTAAATAGCGTCATTTCCAGTTCCCCATCCCCATAGCGGCACACTGAGAGCCGGTCATTGCTGAGCAGCAGGTCGATGGTCTGTTCTGCTGACAGAACCTGGTATTGCCGGGCGTGCGCATTGGCCACGGGAAATTTAATGGCAGCGTGTGTGAGTTTAAATGGAAAACGTAATTTGCGATAAAAAGCGTCTGCGCTGATCATAATAACCTTCTTTTTATAAGCGGCTTCGCCGCAGAGCAGTCAGATAATATATATCACCGATTAATTTTGCAGACAGGCTAAGGAAACTCTCAAAATAAGAAACACACTATTTCATTTATCAATGTCATCGTGCCGGAAAGACGCTATTTTTAGGGCAAAGCGCAGCGTTGCCTGCTTTTTTAGCATCAGGTTCTGACATGACCAGGACAAATCGCATTTGTACGCCACTAATCAATTAAATAATTTCACCAGAAATACATGCGCCGACAAATTGCAGGCTGCCCGGCAGCACGCCTGTCGCGCCCTTAGTCATATCGCACGCTGCGTTATCAAAAAATGCGGATTTTCCTGATGATTGATTAATTTCCTCCAACAAAATTGAAACGTGATTTCACTCACACTACGAGCGAAGCGGGGCGCAGCATTAAGGAGCAGAGCTACATTGATAAGCGGCACTAACGACACGCCGCCAGGCAGATTTTTAACTAACGGTTACGTAAGTTAAGATTTTGTTGAGTTTATGTGTCTTTAGTTTGGGGTGGTTAATAATGATGAGCGTTGAGGGATTCGCATGATAAACAAACTGACCAGTCTCGTGCTGGCGATTCTGGGTGTTGCGCTGCTCTATATGGGCGGCAAGCTGCTGATGATGGGCGGCAGCGCATTTTACGCATTGATGGCGGTGGGATTACTGATCACCGCCATTTTACTGTTCCGCAATCAGCGCAGCGCGTTAAGCCTGTATGCGGTGCTGATGTGGATTACGCTGGCATGGATGATCTGGGAAGTCGGCTTCGACAAGTGGCAGTGGATCCCGCGCGGCGATCTGTTTGGCGTGATCGGCCTGTGGCTGGCGATGCCGTGGGTGGTCAAACCGCTGTATCAGGGACAGCGTCGCTTCCACGGCCTGCTCGGCAGCACGGTGGCCATCATGATTGTGCTGGTAATTGGATTGTGCTTTTACGATCCGCTGCCGCAGGCCGGCACCATCACCAATGCGCGTGAACAAAACAGCGAACAGGGCGCGAGCGCTGACTGGACCGCCTACGGCGGCACCGCCGACGGCCTGCGTTTCTCCGCCCTGAATCAGATCACCAAAGAGAACGTGCGCAATCTCGAAGTGGCCTGGACCTATCACACCGGCGATCTGCGTCAGGATAACGATGCCACCGAATACACCTTCGAAGCCACGCCGCTGAAAGCCAACGGCATGCTCTATTTCTGTACGCCGCACAATGAGGTCCACGCGCTCGATCCGCAGAGTGGTGCGGTGAAGTGGAAATACACGCCGGCGAAAGATCGTTCTTATCTGCAGCAGCATCAGACCTGCCGTGGCGTCAGCTATTACGCGGGCGCACCGGCTGCCGCACAGGACACGGCGGCGACGCCGGCGATGTGCCGCAAGCGCATCTTTAACGCCACCACTGACGCCCGGCTGATTGCGCTGGATGCCGACAGCGGCAAACCATGCGCCGATTTTGGCAACAACGGTGTAGTGGATCTGCATGCCAATATGGGTGAGGTTCGTCCACACGCGTTGATGCAGACCGCCGCGCCGCTGGTCGCGGGCAATCTGGTGATTGTCGGCGGCTCGGTTATGGATAACGGCTTCAACAGCGGTAACCCCTCTGGCGTAATTCGCGCCTATGATGTGCAGAGTGGTCGTCTGGTGTGGAACTTTGATCCGGCTAATCCGCAGAATACCGCGCCGATAGCTGCTGGCCAGACCTATCCGCAGGATACGCCGGTGGCCTGGGGTACGCTGAGCGCCGACCTGAAAAACGGCCTGGTGTACGTGCCGTTTGGCAACGCCTCGCCGGATGAACTGGGCATCGAGCGTGATGCCAATAGCAACACTGAAAAATTCCGTGATGCGTTAGTGGCGCTCGATCTGCAGACCGGTGCGTTCAAATGGCGCTATCAGAGCTCCCATCACGATCTGTGGGACCGCGATAACCCGTCACAGCCGTCGCTGGTCGATATCGATTATCAGGGCCAGAAACAGCCGGTGGTGATCCTGCCGACCAAAACCGGCAACCTGTTTGTGCTCAATCGCCTGACCGGCCAGCCGGTTTATCCGGTTAACGACGTGAAGGTTTCGACGGAAGGCGGCGTGCCGGGCGAGAAATTCGCCGCCACCCAGCCGGTATCCAGCCTGAACTTTATTCCGCAGCCGCTGACTGAGAAGTCAATGTGGGGCATCACGCCGTTTGATCAAATGGCCTGCCGTATGGATTTCCGCAGCCTGCGCTATGACGGCAATCCGTGGACGCCAGCCACAGAAGGCGGCTCGCTGGTGTTCCCGGGCAATATCGGGGTGTTTAACTGGGGATCGGTGGCGGTTGATCCGCAGCGTCAGATGCTGATTGCCGCACCGGTGCGCCTCGCCTACAAATACAACCTGATCAAGCGTACGCCCGCCACGGCGACGGAGCGCCTGTTCACCAAAGATGGCCAGCCTTACTGGAACGAAAACTTCCACGGTGATTACGCCATCCACATCCAGCAGCTGGCCTCTGGTCTCGGCATTCCGTGCATTGCACCGCCGTGGGGCCGCATGGTCGGCGTGGATTTGAAAACCGGCAAAACCGAATGGCTGCGTCGCGTTGGCACCACGAAAAACCTGAAAACCAGCTTCCTGCCGGGCCGCTTCCCGATTGGCTTCCCGATGGGCATGGTGGCGCACGGCGGGCCACTGCTGACGGCCGGCGATCTGGTGTTCCACGGTGCGACCGCAGATAACTTCATTCGCGCCTATGACAGCACCACCGGCGAACTGCTGTGGCAGCAGGAGCTTAGCGCCGGCGCGCAGGCGACGCCATCCACTTACATGGGCAGCGACGGTAAGCAGTACGTGGTGATTGCCGCAGGCGGTCACGGTTCGCTCGGCACCAAAGCCGGCGACAGCGTGGTGGCGTTCCGTCTGAAATAATCCTGTCGATGCAAAAAAGGCGCCCACGGGCGCCTTTTTTATTGCTCTGATATCAGCGCGTTAACGCTTGGCGCGCTCGGTTTGTACCCGCTGGGCAATGCGATCGCCAATCGTCTGATCGATGTTGCGCCAGTACTCAAACGCGCGCGACAGCACCGGCTCCTCCACGCCGTTGAGCAGATGACCGCTGACGTTATTCACCAGACGATCACGTGCCGCCTCATCCAGCACTTTATTGACCAGCGTATTGGCCTGGCCAAAGTCATCATCATCCTGACGCAGCGTGTAGGGTGCGCGCACCATGTTGCCGTGCGCTTCCCAGGTGGAATCCGTCGGGTAGCGCTCGCCGTCCGCCGCCGGACCGCCTTTCGAATTCGGCGCGTAAACCGGATCGCTGACCGGATTGATGCGCATCGCGCCATCCTTGCTGTAGCTGTGCACCGGTGCCTGCGGGGCGTTGACCGGAATCTGCTTGTAGTTAACGCCAAGACGGGCGCGGTGGGCATCGGCATAGGCAAATACCCGGCCAATCAGCATTTTATCCGGGCTCAGGCCGATGCCGGGCACCAGGTTATTAGGTTCAAACGCCGCCTGTTCAATCTGCGCATGGTTGTCGGTCGGGTTACGGTTGAGCATCAGTTTGCCGACTTTAATCAGCGGATAATCGCTGTGTGGCCAGACCTTGGTCAGATCAAACGGGTTGAAGCGGTAGGTTTCCGCCTCGGCGAACGGCATGATCTGCATGTACAGCGTCCAGCTGGGGAAATCACCATTTTTGATGGCGGTGAACAGATCGCGCGTGTGGTAATCACCGTCCTGGCCGGCCAGCAGATCGGCGTTATCCTGCGTCAGGAACTCCACACCCTGATCGGTTTTGAAGTGGTATTTAACCCAGAATTTTTCCCCGGCGGCGTTAACCCACATATAGGTATGGCTGGAGTAACCGTTCATGTGGCGCCAGCTTTTCGGAATGCCACGGTCACCCATCAGCCAGGTCACCTGGTGCGCCGACTCTGGCGACAGCGTCCAGAAATCCCACTGCATATCGTTATCGCGCAGATTGTTGTCGGCACGGCGCTTCTGCGAGCGGATAAAGTGCTGGAACTTCATCGGGTCACGAATAAAGAACACCGGCGTGTTATTGCCCACCATGTCGTAGTTGCCTTCGCTGGTGTAAAACTTGATCGCGAAGCCGCGCGGATCGCGCCAGGTGTCCGGGCTGCCACGCTCGCCGGCCACGGTGGAGAAGCGCATCACCACATCGGTTTTGGTGCTGGGCTGAAATACCGCCGCTTTGGTGTAGCGGCTGACATCTTCTGTCACCTGAAAATAGCCAAATGCACCGCTGCCTTTGGCGTGCGGCTGACGCTCTGGAATACGTTCGCGGTTGAAGTTAGCCATCTGCTCAATCAGGTAGTGATCGTGCAGCATCAGCGGGCCGTCAGGACCGACGGACAAAGAATGTTCGTCGCTGGCTACCGGAATGCCAGCATCCGTGGTGGTCGGCTTGCGATCGTCATTGCTCATAATATCTCCAGCTTTTGTAAGGATAATCCAACCACTAAGCGTAGCAGCGAGGCGCAGGCTTGCCCGAATAATTGCGCCGTCTCATCTGGTTGCCGCATTAAGCGAT
Organism: Enterobacterales bacterium; assembly: GCA_039593615.1. Lineage (GTDB taxonomy): Bacteria > Pseudomonadota > Gammaproteobacteria > Enterobacterales > Enterobacteriaceae > Enterobacter. The sequence goes on from JBCNOY010000003.1 coordinate 117,374, forward strand.
GCGGCACAGCTCGCAAATTTGTTTTTATTTCTGCTGCTGGCTAAGCAGATTTTCCGTGCCGGAAAAAGCGCCATTCTGCGAATGGGATCGGAAAAGAAAAATTAATTCACCCGTCTTTTAAGACAGGTCGCAAAGGATTTTTCCATTTAAGTAAAAACAGACCTCGAATTAATCAACCACTTTATAACTTCATGTAAAATATCACTTTTTAATTTGATGATATTGATCAAAAAGAACCGCAATCCGCTTATTTATGCTCTCGCTGCGTCAAAGGCAATCCCGTTGTAATTAATGAATGGACATAATAAGAGAGATAAATATGGTGATGCATAAGGCTAAAACCGCGCGCCTGGCGCTGGCTATCGCGGGGATGATGGTGGGTGGCAGTGCAGCGGCACAGTCATTAACGCTGGAGCAGCGTCTGGCCCAGCTGGAAGAGAAAATCGCGCGCGATGAGCAGCAGCAAAAAGAGGCGAGTGCCGGAACAACCAACACGTTTCGTTTTTCCGGCTACGCCCGTTCCGGCCTGCTGATCAATGATAAAGGGCGCGGCGGACGTGCCGGACCTGCTATTTCGCCTGCCAGTTCGATCGGCGGTGATGCGCATATTGGCCGGTTAGGTAATGAAAAAGATCACTACATCGAGCTGGGCTTTCATAATCAAACCCGGTTCAGTAATGGTTCGTGGGCCAATTTCAAAGCGCTGCTGGCAGATGGCTCATCCAGTCCGGACCCGTGGGTGCAGAATAAAGACAATAATCTGAATATCCGCCAGGTGTATGTCGAAATGGGGGATTTCCCCAGCTTCAGCGGTGCTGCCCGGCATGCCTCGCTGTGGGCAGGTAAACGCTTTGACGGCGACAATTTTGATCTGCACTTCACTGATACCGATATCGTCTTTCTTGGCGGCACCGGCGGCGGCATCAGCAACCTGCAATGGAACGAGCAATGGCGCAGCGATTTCTCCATTTATGGCCGCAGTTTTGGCGACCTGGGCAGCAGCCGCTACGACGATAACAACGTGCAAAACCTGCTGCTGACCTCGAACCAGTTTTACGGTAACTGGCAGTGGATGCTGACCGGCATGAGCGCAAACGGCAACGACGAGCTGAAAGGGCGCGCATCGACCACCGGCAGCTATGCGCTGCGCAGTGACGATACGGCAAAGCACGGCGTGTTTACCATGCTGGCCTGGCACGATAAAAACCGCTTCTACGGACTAGCACCGGGCAGCAGCACTCACGCCATTCAGTGGGGGAAAGGGCTGGGCGCAGAAACCCGGCAGATCGGTGGCGACGGCGACTTAACGCGCAACGCCAGCGCGCTGCGACTGACCACCTTTGGCGTGATGCCACTGAGCGATCGCTGGTCAGTCGCCCCGTCGCTGCTGGCGCAGCACAGCGAGGATCGCTACCGCAAAGGCGATCGCTATGACTGGGCAACCATCAACCTGCGCGCCTCCCAGGCGATTACGGAAAACTTTGCGCTGCAATATGAAGCGTCGTGGCTGTATATGGACCTCAAACCCAATGGCCGCAGCTATCAGGATGGCGGCAGCATCGCGACGTACAACGCGGTGAAGGGCGATGTATATAAGCTGACCTTTGCGCCAACGTTTAAAGTCGGCAACATCAACGACATGCTGGTGCGACCGGAGATTCGCCTGTTCGCGACCTGGATGAACTGGTCTAAAGCGCTGGACAACTATGCGCTGAACGATGATTTCGGCAGCGCGGGCTTTACCGCTGGCGGTAGCTGGAACTTTGGCGTACAGGCAGAAGTGTGGTTCTGAGATCGCACTTCGCGCTGACCGGCTGAAGGAAGGTTGCACGGTGCGAGGCGTTGAAACGGCCTCGCACCGCATCCGACGCAGCCTGCCAGCCAGCGGTAAAGCTGCATTCCGTCACCGATTGCGGCTATAGTGCAACATACTGAACCTGAAGCGATAAGGAATCGTTGTGACCATTGCCTGCCTGCATACCGCCGCCAGTAATATTGCTATTTTTGATGACGCCGCGCAGTCGCTCGGCATTCCGCCTCAGCAAATCAGCCATCTGGTGATGCCACATCTGCTGGCAGAAGCAGAACTCAGCGGTGGCATGACGCCGGCCCAGCAGCAGCGTCTGGAGCAGCTGTTACTCAGCCTGACGCCGTGGTTCGACGCGATACTGATTACCTGCTCTACCTTAGGTGCCGCCGCGGACAGCCTGCGCGATGCACAACAGCGCTGTGCGGTTTATCGCACTGACCGTATGCTGGCGGACGAAGTGCATCGCCGTGGCACACCCGCGCTGGTGCTGTGTGCCGCGGAGTCTACGCTGCACAGTACGCGCCAGCTGTTTTGCCCGGAGAGTCTGGCACCTGACCAGCGTCCGCAAGTCAGGCTTATCCCGGATGCCTGGGCCGCATTCAAAGCTGGCCGGCTGGACGACTATTACACGCTGATCGCCGATGCCGTCGCTCAGGGACAGCTGCAGGGCGCGGTTCAGGTGGCGTTAGCGCAGGTGTCGATGGCCGGGGCCGCGTCGCGTTTTCCTGCGCCACAGCGGCCACTTACCAGCCCGCACCTGGCGCTCAGCTTCGTACTGCAGCAGGCTAAAGGCGCGGACGAAGGTCATTCAAAACCACTGATTTAAGCCAACAAAAAGCCCTACTGTTACGCAATTTTGCAGCCTTTATGATGGTCATCAGAACCTGATTTTTGAGGAAGCCACTGATGAACGTGATTAAAGCGCAGCGCGACCAGCTGTTTGAATACGGTCCCTTTACCATTCGCCGGCAGCGGCCGGGAGAACCACTGGGCGCGCTGGCGATTGTCGACCAGATGACGCTGAAGCCCGGCGCGGTGGTACCGATGCGCCGCCATCAGGATGATGAGATTTTCAGCTATGTCTGGCGCGGCTCGGTGCAGTACCGACGCGAGGAGGGAGAGACTCTCGCTCTCAACGGCAAACGCGCACTGCTGGTGAACGCGGGCAGTGGGGTACGTCATGAAGAGTCAGCACCGCTGATTGAAAGCGAAATGCTGCAGGCGTACATCCGCCCGGCATCCGGTGGCGGTGAAGGGCAGGTGCAGAGTGTGTACCGGGCAGAAGGGGCGGCACTTAACCAGTGGACGCTGCTGGCCGGTCCGCAGCACAGCGCGGCACCTTTGACGCTGCGTCAGGCCGTTTACATCTATGACGTCAGGCTGGATCGTGGCGCACAGATCGAGGTGCCGCATTTGCCGGGTTATGCCAGCTGGGTCACGGTGCTGGAGGGCATTGCACGCACCGGGGATGTGCGGCTGCAAAAAGGCGATGCGGTGAGCGATAGCGCTGCCTTGCCGGCTATCCACGGTGAACGCGACGCCCTGCTGGTCGCCTTTCTGGTGCAGCAGGATGCGCCTGCGGTGCTGAGCGGTACGCTAAGCGGCAGTTAAAACACCGGCTATGACACGGCTGGCACGCACCAAAGTGGCCAGTCGTGTCAGCGTGCCGCTGGCGATGTCACGCACTCAGGCGCTGCCGGCTCTGCAACTCAGCACCCGATAACCTCTTATTTCGCGTGTGACACCTGTTCGTAGTAACCGATCTTCTCCACTTTGGCGGTCGAACCGCCACCTTCAAACTCGGATGCCAGCCAGGCGTTAACGATGTTTTTCGCCAGCTCCGGCCCAATTACGCGTGAGCCCATGGTCATGATCTGGGCATTATTACTTTTGCGCGCGCGCTCGGCGGAGAAGGTGTCATGACACTGCGCGGCGCGCACGCCTTCCACTTTATTGGCAACAATCGCGACGCCAATGCCGGTGCCACACAGCAAAATGCCGCGCTCAAACTGCTTTTGCTGCACCGCCGTAGCGAGCGCAAACGCCACGTCCGGATACATCGGGCGCTCATTTTGCGCGTCGTTACTGTAATCAGTTACCTGATAATCCTGCTCTTCCAGCAGCTTTTTAATGATGTTTTTCAAATCGATAGCCGCATCATCGGCACCAATAGCGATAGTTTTCATCACGTCTCTCCAGTGATACAGGGTCTGACACCTGCACATATGTTCGTCAGGTGATTAGATGTTCACTGATAGCCTGCCACAAAATCAAACATATGTTCAATACATGTTCATATGATTTAGCGATCGCCCACTCAAAATCTCGCGCCCCCCCTGATGTAACGATCGCGCAGCGCCGCTCTGCTGCGAAAAATCCTGAAAATGTCGCTGAAATCAAATCTCATGCGCACTGTCACACTTTCGCCAACTGCGCTTGAGGAGTGAGCAAATATCCGTGTAGTGTTCATTTGTTCGCATGACCCTATCCATGTACAAGAAGACCCATTGAGGACTCGAACATGTGTCATTTGCTTCTTACCTCGCATTTTGTCTGTCGCCAGCGCCGGTTTTGCGCCTGGCCAACACCGTCTCACTGCGCACGTTTCGGAGGTGCGTTATGAATCACTCTGCTGTCAGCGCGGTTGAGCAGACCGCAATCCGCAAAATCTCCTGGCGCCTGGTACCGTTTGTAGCGCTGATGTTCTTTATCAATTTCCTCGATCGCACCGCCATTTCCTTTGCCGGGCCAAACGGCATGACGCAGGACCTCGGCCTCAGTGCGCTGCAGTTTGGTCTCGCCTCCGGCATCTTCTTTATTGGTTACATCCTGCTGGAAGTGCCCAGCAACCTGGCGCTGCATAAGTTCGGCGCGCGGCGCTGGCTGGCGCGCATCATGATCAGCTGGGGCATCGTCTCGCTGCTGTTTACCTGGGTCAGTAGTGTCGAAGGGCTGTATACGCTGCGCCTGCTGCTGGGGATTGCCGAGGCCGGTTTCTTCCCGGGCGCCATCCTTTATCTCAGCCTGTGGGTGCCGGCGCGCCACCGCAGCAAAATTCTCTCGCTGTTCTACCTGGCACAACCGCTGACGGTGGTATTTGGCGCACCGCTGGCTGCCTCGCTGATTGAGCAGCACGGGCTGTTTGGCCTGGAGGGCTGGCGCGTAATGTTTATGGGCGTATCGCTGCCAGCAATCCTCATCGGGATTGTGGCGCTGTTCTGGCTGGTGGACTCGCCGCGTCAGGCGAAGTGGCTGAATGACGACGAGAAAAACTGGCTGATAGCCGAACTGGAGGCGGAACATCAGCACAAGCAGGGCCAGCACCCGCACAGCGTGCGTTCGGTGATGGGCAACAGCCGCGTGTGGATGCTGTGCCTGATCTACTTCGGCTTTATTTACGGCCTGTACGCGCTGGCGTTCTTCCTGCCGACCATTATCGCCGGCTTCCAGCAGCAGTTTGGCACCACCTTCAACGTGATGCAGAAAGGGCTGATCACCGGCGTGCCGTACCTGATCGCCGCCGTCGTGATGTTTTTCTGGTCGCGGGATGCCGCGCGGCGCGGCTGTAAAACCTGGCACATCGCGATTCCTGCGGTCGCGGGCGGCCTCAGCGTACCGCTGGCGCTCTACATGGATTCACCGTTTACCACCATTCTGGTGATCGCCGTAACGGCCAGCGCCATCTTCGCCGCATTGCCCAATTTCTGGACGCTGCCAACGCAGTTCCTGACCGGCGCATCGGCAGCGGCGGCGATTGCGCTGATTAACACCCTGGGCAACGTGGCGGGTTTTTCCGCCGGTTACATCACCGGCGCACTGCATGATGCCACTCACAGTTATGTGTTACCGATGTTCGTGGTCGGCGGTTTTATGTTGCTCTCCGCTGTATTGATGCTGTTCCTCAATCGCCGTCGCGCGCAGCCTCTGCCAGCCTCATTTGTACAGGAGCAATAACATGACGTACCTGTTTAACCAGCCATCCGCGTTTGCCGCGGAACTGATCGAAGGCTTTGTGGCCGCCAACGCCGATAAAGTACGCCAGGTGAGCGGTGGCGTGGTGCGCAGCACGCGCAGCCAGCCGGATACCGTGGCGGTGATTGTTGGTGGCGGTTCCGGTCACTATCCCGCCTTTGCCGGATTGGTCGGCCAGGGCCTGGCGCACGGGGCGGCAATGGGCAACCTGTTCGCTTCGCCGTCGGCGCAGCAAATCTATAACGTCGCGCGCGCGGCGCATAACGGCGCGGGTGTGCTGTTGCTGTTTGGAAACTATGCCGGTGACGTGCTGCATTTTGGTCAGGCGTGCGAGCGGCTGCGCGCTGAAGGTATTGCCTGTGAGGTGCTGGCGGTAACGGATGATGTGTCCAGCGCCAGCCACGATGAGCGTCTGAAGCGACGCGGCGTCGCTGGCGATCTGTGTGTGTTTAAAGTGGCTGCGGCCGCGGCAGAAGCGGGTGACGATCTGGCTACGGTGCTGAAAAAAGCGCAGCACGCCAACGATCGCACCCGCACCTTCGGCGTGGCCTTTTCCGGCTGTACGCTGCCGGGCGCTTCGCATCCGCTGTTTGAGGTAGAGAAAGGGCGCATGGCGCTCGGGCTGGGCATCCACGGTGAGCCGGGCATCAGCGAAACAGCGGTGCCGCGCGCTGACGAGCTGGCAGAAATCTTTGTCGACCGGCTGCTGAGTGAGCGGCCAGCGGATGTGACGCAGGTGGCGGGACAGCGCGTGGCGGTAATCCTCAACGGTCTCGGTTCAGTCAAGTATGAAGAGCTGTTTGTGGTGTATCGCCGCATCGCCCAGCTGCTGTCGGCGGCGCAGTTGCAGGTGGTGGAGCCGGATGTCGGCGAATTCGTCACCAGTTTTAACATGGCGGGCGTCTCGCTGACGCTGATGTGGCTTGATGATGAACTGGAAACGCTGTGGCGCGCGCCGGCCAATACGCCAGCCTACCGCAAAGGCAGCGTCCTGATTGCCGAACCGCTCAGCGCCGCCGAGTGCGAAGAGATCCGTGAAGAGACGTTACCTCAGGCCAGCACCGCATCACAACACAGCGCCCGGCGCGTTCTTGAACTGCTGGAAGCGGTGGCGGTGATGATTCAGCGTCATGCCGGCCAGCTGGGCGACATTGATGCGGTAGCGGGCGACGGCGATCACGGCATTGGTATGGAGCGCGGCGTACTCGGCGCGGTAGAAAAGGCGCGTGAGGTGGCCGCGCGTGGCGCCGGCGCTGGCAGTCTGCTGTGTCGCGCCGCCGATGCCTGGGCGGATAAAGCGGGCGGCACGTCCGGAGCACTGTGGGGCGTGGCACTGACCGCGCTCGGCACCGCACTGGGCGACAGCGCGGCAGCGGATGCAACACGCGTCGCTGCCGGCGTCCGGGATGCCAAAGAGGGCATTATGCACTTCGGCAAAGCGCGCGTCGGTGATAAAACCATGGTTGACGTGCTGGTTCCGTTTAGCGACGCGCTGAGCGCTGCGGTCGCGCAGGGCGCCTCACTCACCGAAGCCTGGTTACGTGCGGCAGCGGTGGCGGAGCAGGCCGCGCAGGCCACCGCGCAGCTGGTACCGAAAGTGGGGCGTGCGCGGCCGCTGGCAGAAAAAAGCGTTGGCACGCCGGACGCCGGTGCAGTTTCACTGGCGATGATCGTCAACACCGTTGGCAATCTGTTAAAAGAACACAGTGCATCTGAACAGGGAGCGTAATTATGGCTCAGCCTAAAATCTGGCTTGGCGTCAGCCTGAAAATGTATTTCGGCTATCAGCAAACGCTGGCGTGGTGTCGCGAGGTTGCGACGCTGGCGCAGCATCCGGCAGTGCAGCGCGGTGATGTCGGGCTGTTTGTGCTGCCCGCTTATCCGGCCATCCCGGCGGTAACAGAGATCTTTGCCGGCACGCCGGTGCGCGTCGGCGCGCAGGACGTGTGTCAGGCGGAAAACGGCGCCTGGACCGGTGAGGTCAGCGCCAGCATGCTGCAGGAGCTGGGGTGCTCACTGGCGGAGATCGGTCACGCCGAACGCCGTCGCCATTTTCATGAAGATAAAACGCAGATTGCCGCCAAAGTGGCGATGGCGCTGCGTTATCGCCTGACCCCGGTGCTGTGCATCGGTGAACCGCAGCAGGGCACGCCTGAGCAGGCGATTGCGCTATGCCAGCAGCAGCTGCAGGAGGCGCTGGCGGAGGCCGCGCAACACGCGCTCAGCGGTGAGGTGTTGTTTGCTTACGAACCGCAGTGGGCCATTGGCGCACCGCATCCGGCGCCGGACAGCTACATCCGCGCGGTGTGCAGCGGGCTACAGCAGCTGACGACGCCCGACGGCATCACGCTGCGGGTGATTTACGGCGGCAGCGCCGGGCCGGGTCTGATTCAGCGCCTCGGCGGCGACGTCAACGGCCTGTTCCTCGGCCGCTTTGCCCACGATCCGCAGGCGCTGGCGCAGATCGTGCAGGAAGCCAGTAAGCTGGCTGAGGAGCTGCCGTCATGAGCCGCATCGGACTCAGCACCTACGCGTTTTTCTGGCGCATGTCGCCTCAGGTACCACAGCCGCTCACGCTGGCGCAGATGTTGCAGCACACCGCCGATCTCGACGTGTCAGTATTCCAGATCTGCGACTACCCGGCGATTGAGCAGTGGTCAGATGACCAGCTGCTGGCGTTGCGTCAGCAGGCGGATGCACTTGGCATCACGCTGGAGCTGGGCACGCGTGGTCTCGGCAGCGCGCACCTGCGCCGCTATCTGCACATCGCCGCTATTCTCGACGCGCGCGTGGTGCGCTCAATGTTCAACACCGCCGATCACCGGCCATCGCTGGATGAAGCGGCCAATCTGATTGCTGCCGTGCTGCCGGATTTTGCCCGCCAGCAGGTGCGGCTGTGCCTGGAAACTTACGAACAGGTCAGCAGCGCGGCGATGATGTCGGTGATCAACCGCTTTCTCTCGCCGTGGCTGTGCGTCTGTCTCGATCCGGCCAACTGCGTCGCCGGACTGGAACTGCAGGAGCAGGTGATCGCCAATACCGCTGCGCGCGTCGGCAATCTGCACATCAAAGATTTCGCCTTTACCCGCCGTGCCGGCTGGGTCGGTTTTACCCTGGCCGGCTGTCCGATGGGCGAAGGGAAGCTGGATTATGACCGGCTGATCGCCAGCGTGCGGCCGGTCGATCGCGACATCAACCAAATCATCGAACACTGGTTACCGTGGCAGGACGATGCCGCGCAGACCTGCGCGCGGGAAGCCGAATGGACTCGCCGCGCCGTTGAATTCCTACGCAGTAAACAAGATCAGGAGTCGTTAACATGAGCAAGGCATTGAAAACCATCACCGTGATCGGCGCAGGCGGCAAAATGGGCATGCGTATTTCCGCTAATTTGCAGCACAGCGCTTATCAGGTGTTTTACTGCGAGAATTCACCGCAGGCGCAGCAGCAGGTGACTGCACAGGGACGCGAGCTGTCGGATGCCGCGTCGGTGGTGCCGCTGAGTGACGTGGTGATCCTCGCCGTGCCGGATATCGTACTGGGCAAAGTCTCGCAAAGCGTGGTGCCACAGATGCAAAGCGGTGCGGTGCTGCTGACGCTCGATCCGGCCGCGGCCTACGCCAACCTGATCGCCCAGCGTGACGGCATCGAGTATGCGGTCGCGCACCCGTGCCATCCGTCGGTATTTCTTGCCCGCTACACCAAAGAGGAGCACGCCGATGCGTTTGGTGGCGTCGCTGCCGTTCAGCACGTCGCGGCAGCCTGGGAAAGCGGCAGCGCTGAACAGAAGGCAGAGCTGAGTAAGGTGATTAGCGTGATGTACGGCCCGGTTGATCAGGTGCACTGGGTCACGGTGACGCAACTGGCGTATCTGGAACCGACGCTGGTCGAAACCGTCGCCTGCATGGTCGGTGCCTTCATGAAAGAGGCGCTGGATGAAACGGTAAAACACAGCGGCGTCCCGGAAGAGGCAGCGAAGGCCATGCTGTACGGCCATATTCAGATTGCGCTGGCGGTGGCTTTCCGCGCCACCAACCCGTTCTCGGATGCCTGCATGATCGCCATGGAGTATGGCCGCGAGAAGATCATCAAACCGGACTGGAAACAGATCTTCGACCAGCAAGAGCTGGATAAGGTTATTGCCCGCATGCTGAAAATTGACGCCATTCAGCGTTAAGCGTGACAGCCGAGGCGACTCGCGGCGTTGCTGGCTGGCGAAGCGAGTCGCATCAATGATATAACTCCCTGCTGAGCACTCCGCACGACGATACAAGACAGGTAACGGATGGAAAAAAACACGCTTTCTCAGGACTCCGAACTGCTGACGGAAATTGCCGTCGCCTATTATCAGGACGAAATCACCCAGGAGGAGATTGCGCGTAAGTTTGGGATTTCCCGTATCAAGGTGGGGCGACTGCTGAAACGCGCGCGTGAAGAGGGCATCGTCGAGATCAATGTGCGCTACCATCCGGTGTTCAGTACGCGGCTGGAACAGCAGTTGCAGACGCGCTTTCCTCATCTGCAGCGCGCGCTGATTGCCCTCGATTCGCCAGACAGCGACGAACAGCGGCGTCAGGTGGCGGCGCTGGTGTCGGCGCATCTCGCGCAGTCGCTGAAAGACAACGCCATTGTCGCCGTGGGCCAGGGGCGCAACGTGGCGGCCGTCGCCGATTATCCCGGTCAGGTGCCGACGCGCAACTGCCTGTTTATCAGCGGCATCGGCGGCACCCATCGTCCGGGGGATGCCATCAACGCGGACCACATCAGCCGCCGGCTGGCCAAAAAGTTTGGCGGCATCAGCGAAACCCTGTACGCCCCGGCTTACGTCGAAAACCGGGCGCTGCGTGACGCTTTCATGCAAAACGGCACCATCAAAGAGACGCTCGACCGCGCGCGGAAAGCGGATGTGGCACTGGTGGGCATCGGCGACATGAACGAAAACAGCTATATGGTGAAGCTCGGCTGGTTCACACCGCATGAGATCATTGATGCCAGCGTCAATCAGGGCGTGACCGGTGATGTGGCCGGCTATGATTTTTTCAACGCCCAGGGCCAGCACGTGGATACGGTGATGAACGACCGGGTAATTGGCCTGAGTATCGACGAGCTGCGTAAAATTCCCTGCGTGATTGCCATTGCCGCTGAAAACACCAAAGCCATGGCGATCCTCGGCGCGCTGCGTACCGGCGCTATCGACATCATTGCCACCACGGCGCAGAACATCCGCACCATTCTGAGCATGTCGCAGTAACGCATAAACGCCGGCGCGGCCTGCTGGCGTGCCGGGTGAGGGGGATTCTGCGCCAGGTCGCCGTCCATCACCCAACCGTCACGTCAGCGCCATAAATCTTTCATCCGCCTCAGCTAGCTTACCGCCATTCTGATTTCAGGACTGCGGATGCATGAGCCATCTCTCGCTGCAACACATCACCAAAACCTGGGGCGATAAAATCGCGCTGCAGGATATCAGCTTCGACGTGGCGCAAGGCAGTTTCGTCGCACTGCTGGGGCCTTCAGGCTGCGGTAAATCGACGCTGTTGCGCACCCTCGCCGGGCTGGAAACGGCCGACAGCGGCCGCATTTATTTCAATCACACTGACGTCACGCCTCTGCCACCGGCGCAGCGCAAGCTGTCGATGGTGTTTCAGTCTTACGCGCTGTTTCCTCACCTGAGCGTGCGGGAGAATCTGCTGTTTGGCCTGAAGGCGCGCGGTGAAAATAAGCAACAGTTTGCCGCCCGGCTGGCGCAGGTCAGCGCACTGCTTGAACTGGAACCGCTGCTGGCGCGCCTGCCTTCACAGCTCTCCGGCGGGCAGCAGCAGCGCGTGGCGCTGGGCAGGGCGGTGATCGCCAACAATACGCTGTGCCTGATGGATGAGCCATTATCCAACCTGGATGCCAAACTGCGTCAGAGCATGCGGCGCGAAATCCGCGCGCTGCAAAAGCAGCTCGGGCTGACCATGTTATACGTCACCCACGATCAGACCGAAGCGATGAGCATGGCCGATCACATCATTCTGCTCAACGATGGCCGCATTGAGCAGCACGGCACGCCAGACCAGCTCTACAACCAGCCGGCGAGCTGTTTTGCCGCGCAGTTTATTGGCGCACCGCCAATGAATATCCTGCCACTGCACAGCAAAGGCGCGCATCACTACCTCAGCCATCTCAGCACACCGCTGCTGAGCTATGCCGGCGAAACGGCGCTGAGTCTGGGCCTGCGCGCGGAGGATATCCAGCTGGTCGCCCCGCAGCAGGCCGCGCTGAGTGCGCGGGTAGTGAGCTACGAATACATGGGCGCGGATACGCTGCTGGTCTGTCGGTTGCCCGGCATCACGGAATCACTGACCGTCAAAGTGCCCGGCCTGCAGCGCTTCACGGATGACAGCCTGGTCGGCCTGCAGTGGTCCACCAGCCGGCAATACCTGTTTTCCACCACCAGCGGCCAGCGCTGTGTCGCTGCTGAACACCCGATGTTGCTCGCTGAGAAAAAATACGCTGTTTAACCGTTGTCGTTTATTCAAGGGAAAATCATGTCTGCGATCCGTTTCTCGCCTCTGGCTTGTGTCGTTATGCTGTGTGCCTCCGCGTCGGTGTTTGCTGCTGAGCCGGTGAAGTTACAGATGTACTATCCGATTGCGGTCGGCGGTAAAGTCAGCCACACCGTGGAAGCCCTGGTGGCGGATTTTGAAAAACAGTACCCTGAGATCACCATTCAGCCGGTCTACACCGGCGATTACGCCACCACCGTGACCAAAGCGCTGACGGCGTTTCGCGGCGGTAACGCACCGCAGCTGGCGGTGATGGGCGATATTGAAGCCTGGTCGCTGATGGATGCCGGTGCCATCGTCGCCGCCAGCGATTTAGCCACGGGTGAAGAGGGCAAACAGTGGATCGACAGCTTTTATCCGGCCTTTCTGCGTCGCATTGAGGGCAAAGTGTGGGGCGTGCCTTTTCAGCGCTCAACCGTGGTGATGTACTGGAACAAACAGGCATTTGAGAAAGCCGGCCTCGATCCGAATACGCCGCCCGCCACCTGGCAGCAGGTGGTGGCATTCAGCAAAAAACTGACGCTGAAACAGGCCAGCGGCGTCAGCCAGTGGGGCATTGAGATCCCTTCCACGCCGAATGGCTACTGGAATTTCCAGGGGCTGGCTGCCACCAATGGCGGACGGCTGGATAACGGCAAGGGCAACGCCGTGTATTTCAACACACCGGGCAACGTGGAAACCCTGCAGTGGCTGACCGACCTCGGCCAGAAAGAGGAAGTCTCGCCGAAGGGTGCGATTGCCTGGGGCACCACGCCGCAGGACTTTATCAGCGGCAAAACGGCCATGATGGTCACTACCACCGGTAACCTGACCAACGTGCACGATAACGCGACCTTCCCGTTTGGTGTCGCCATGCTGCCGGAGAAAACCCAGCGCGGCAGCCCGACCGGTGGCGGCAACCTGTACGTGTTCAAAAGCGCCTCACCGGCGCAGCAGCAGGCGGCGATGCGCTTCATCCGCTGGGTCACCGCACCGGAACAGGCCGCGCGCTGGAGTATCGCTACCGGCTATGTCGCCACCTCGCCGGCAGCGTGGGACACAGCGGCAATGAAAGCCTATGTGCAGCAGGTGCCTCAGGCACTGGTGGCGCGTGAGCAGCTAAAATATGCTCAGCCGGAGCTCTCGACCTACAACAGCGTGCAGATTCAGGACGCGCTCAATCACGCCATTGAAGCAGCGGTGACGCAGAGCAAAACCCCGGCCCAGGCGCTGGCCGATGCGCAGAAACAGGCTGACCGCCTGCTGAAAAACTATCAGTGACGGCCGCGTGATGAGCTCATTCTCTGGCAGCGCCGCCACGCTGCGCTCGCGCGGGTGGTCACTGCAGCTCAGCGGCTATTTGCTGCTGCTGCCCGCGCTCAGCTTCCTGCTGCTGTTTACCCATTATCCGGCGCTGGCCACGCTGTGGCAGAGCCTGTTTAGCGCCGCGCGCGCTTCGCATCCGGCCCATTTTGTCGGGCTGGATAACTATCGCGCGCTGCTGAATGACGACATTTTTATGCAGTCGCTGTGGAATAACCTGCTGTATGCGCTGATCACCATTCCGCTGGCGGTGACGCTGGCGCTGCTGATGGCGCTGGCGGTCAATCGTCGGCTGCGCGGCAACGCACTGGTGCGTGCGGCCTTCTTCATTCCGTCGCTGCTGCCGATGATCGCCATCGCCAATCTGTGGCTGTTTTTCTATACGCCGCAGCTTGGCATCCTGAATAGCCTGCTGGCATGGTTTTCGCTACCGGCGATCAACTGGCTCGGCGAGCCGGATACCACGCTGTACTGCCTGATGGCGGTTTCGGTATGGCGCGAGGCGGGCTTTTTCATGATCTTTTATCTCGCCGCGCTGCAGCAGATCGATCCGCGCCTCAGCGAAGCCGCCGCCATTGAAGGCGCATCGCGCGGTTACTTTTTCCGCCGCGTGCAGTGGCCGCTGCTGCTGCCAACCACGTTGTTTGTGCTGATCAACGCCTCGATGAACGCCTTCCGCATTGTCGATCAGGTGATTGCCATGACCAACGGCGGCCCGAACAACAGCAGTAGCTTGCTGCTGTTTTATATCTATCGTACCGCGTTCAGTTTCTGGGACATGCCAGCCGCGTCGGCCATGACGGTGGTGCTGCTGGTGATCCTCGGATCGATTGCGTTGATCAAATTTCATCTGCTGGATAAGCGAGCCCATTATCAATGAAAGCTGCATCCTCTCCGGGCGGTTTTGCGCTCAACCTGCTGATTTGGCTGGCCGCGCTGCTGTGGAGCTTGCCGATGCTGGTGGCGCTGTGGATTGCCATTCATCCGGCTGCCGGCCAGGGGCACTTTTCGCTGCTGGCGCCGCTGACGCTGGCGAACTTCATCAATGCCTGGCACGCGGCACCGTTTGCCCGCTACTTCCTCAATACCACGCTGCTGGTGCTGATGATTGTGGTGGTCCAGCTGGTGCTGGCCACGCTGGCCGCTTATGCCCTGGTGCGATTCCGCCTGAAATTTTCCGGTTTCCTCTTCGCGCTGATTCTGCTGCAGCTGATGATCAGCCCGGATGTGCTGATTCTGAATAATTACCGCACCATCAGCGCGCTCGGGCTACGCGATACCCTGACCGGCATTGCGCTGCCGTACTTTGCCTCGGCGTTCGCCATCTTTCTGCTGCGGCAGACGTTCAAAAGCATTCCGCTGGTGCTGGAAGAGGCGGCAACCGTTGAAGGGGCCAGCCGGTTTTACATTCTGCGCCACATCTACATTCCGCTGGCGAAGCCAATCTATGTGGCGTTCGCGCTGGTCTCGATCAGCTTCCACTGGAACGATTTTCTCTGGCCGCTGGTGATCACCGACTCGGTTCAGGTGCGTCCGTTAACCGTCGGGCTGCAGCTGTTTTCTGCGCCGGAGCAGGGCGTGCAGTGGGCGCTGATTGGGGCAGCAACGCTGATGACCACCTTGCCGTTGCTGCTGCTGTTTTTACTGTTCCAGCGGCAGTTTATTCAGTCATTCATGCGTGCCGGTATTCGCTAAGGAGAGCCAGAGATGGGATATGCCCATGCGCTAACCGCAGCGCAACACCAGCGGCTGGGTGATGTCGCTGAGCTGTATCAGTTACCGGATTTACGCGCGGCACCGCTCGACGGCACGCTGCGCTTCGGGCTGCTGGCCGATCCGCAATATGCTGACGTTGAGGCGGATGTCCCGGCGAATCTCTACTATCGTCATGCGCTGCATAAGCTGCCGCAGGCGATAACCGCGCTCAATCAGCAGCCGCTGGATTTTGTCGTTACGCTCGGCGATCTGGTGGATCGCCACTGGGCCAGCTATGCCACGTTGCTGCCGCTCTACGATCGGCTACTCCATCCGCATGCCGTGGTGCTGGGGAATCACGACGCCCAGACCATCGCGCAGCACCTCGATGACGCGCTGCCGCTGCCAAAAAGTTACTATGCCTTTCAGCTGCCGGGCTGGCGCTTTATTGTCTACGACGGCAACGATATCAGCCTGTACTGCAATCAACACAACGGCGACGATCGCCAGCGCGCGGCCGCACTGCTGGCTGATTTACAAGCGCGCCAGCAACCGCAGGCGCAGCCGTGGAATGGCGCGGTCGGTGCGACGCAGCTGGCATGGCTGGAAACGCAGCTTATCGAGGCCCGCGCCTGCGGCCAGCAGGTGGTGGTGTTCGGCCATTATCCGCTGGCACCGGGCTACAGCCACAGTCTGCTCAACGGTGCGCAGCTGGCAGAACTGTTCTGCCGCTATGGCGTGCGCGCCTGTTTTGCCGGCCACGATCACCGTGGCGGCTATCATCGCCGCGCGGATACCGTGTTTATAACCCTGCAGGGGATGCTGGATGGCCCGTCGCGCGTGCCCTTTGCGGTGGTGGAACTGACGGGCGAGACGTTGCGGCTGCGGGGATGGGGCGGCGAAATCAGCCGCGAAGAGGTATACGGTGCCGCGCCGATGGCTAGCCGGCCAGGTTAAAACTGTTGTCAATGCGCAACAAAACCTCGGCCGTCGGGACTGATCCATCCAGACAAAGGGTGACCCAATGCTTTTTGTTCATATGGTAGCCCGGGAAATATACCTCGCCATCGACCAGCGAAGCGATCGCCTGCGGCGAGACTTTAATATTGACGATTTCAATCAGGCTATCATCCGGTCGGCCCAGCTTGCTGCTGTGAATCGTCAACAGCGCGCCGAACCACTTTTGATTATCTTTGCGGCGAAAGATGGCGTTTTCAGGAAAGCGCGGCCATAAGAATTCCAGCTCACTCTGATATTGCTGTTTTAAGTGCTGAACAATCGCATCGGCCTGCGCTGTTTTGAAATGCTTCTGCGGGAAACATTTTTCTGCGATATCCAGCAAGATAGCGTCATGTTCTTCACGAATCTGCCCCACAAAGTCACCGGTGGCAGAAGTAATACGGTGAAGAATGTAATCTTCTCCTGTGACTTTATCGATAATGGTGGCGGCAATGTCACCCTGGGTGGTGATGTTTACCTGCAGGGTGAACTGCTTATTCATCACATCACAGCGGTAGCCGTAATCCGGCCCATCCTTGCGGAAACCGTAAGCCAGCAGCTTTTTCACATTCATTTCCCGGCTGACGAAAAGATGATTTACGTTGTACATTTTCATGCCTGGTTAACGGTAAGATGTTCACAATATCCGGAGTTTAATCGGGGCGTGCGGGCTATTTTAACCGGCAGGAGGGATTTTTATGTGCCATAAATCGCTATGACACCCGGCACCGCTTTTTCGCCCTATCACACCGCCAAGAACAACCGCCACCGGACGCTTAACCCAGCCTTACGCAACGCGCGCACATGCTGTATAGTCCGTTTTTTTTCGGAGGAACCATGCTGCCCAACTCATCCACGCGCCTGAATAAATACATCAGCGAGAGCGGAATCTGCTCGCGCCGTGACGCCGATCGTTACATCGAACAAGGCAACGTTTTCATTAACGGCAAACGCGCCAGCGTCGGTGCGCAGGTGTTCGCCGGGGATGAGGTCAAAGTCAACGGGCGGCTGATTGAACCGCGCAACGAAGACGATCTGGTATTAATCGCCCTCAACAAGCCGGTGGGCATTGTCACCACCATGGAAGAGGGCGAGCGTGACAACATTGGTGACTTCGTTAACCACAGCAAGCGCGTGTTCCCGATTGGCCGGCTGGATAAAGACTCGCAGGGGCTGATTTTCCTCACCAATCACGGCGATCTGGTGAATAAAATCCTGCGCGCCGGTAACAATCACGAAAAAGAGTACGTGGTCACGGTGGATAAGCCGATCACCGATGAGTTTATTGCCGGCATGGCGGCGGGCGTACCGATGCTCGGCACAGTGACGAAAAAATGCAAAGTGAAGCGGGAGTCGACCTTTGTATTTCGTATTATCCTGGTGCAGGGACTGAACCGGCAGATTCGCCGCATGGCCAAACACTTTGGCTATGAAGTGACGAAGCTGGAGCGCACGCGGATCATGAACGTGAGCCTGAAAGGTATCCCGCTCGGTGAGTGGCGCGATCTGACGGACGATGAACTGATCGACCTGTTTAAGCTGATTGAGGATTCGTCGTCAGAAGATCAAAAAACGCAGCAGGCACAGGCGAAGAAGAAAGCGGCGACGCCCGCCGCGAAAAAACCGGCCGTCAGCGCACCGAAACAGAGTGACAAAGCGGGTCAGGGCGCTAACCGCAAGCGCTTTACCCAGCCGGGACGCAAGAAAAAAGGGCGTTAAAATCACACCCGCGGCGCCCGCGACCATCACGTATCTTTAGCGCCGCACGCCTTCATTCCAGCCACGTTTTTATTATTTATAACCGGACGTCAGAATATCTGCGCCCGGTCATGCTTTTTCACGCAATCAATATGCAAATCCGCTGCATATCCAAAGGAGAAAATGGCATTAGGGATAAATAGTGACTGTGATAATTTTCAGCTATACGCCGGATAGCAGGCGTCACTCACCTTATTTAGCTGAACCTTTTCCAGGGATATAAACAATGCATAAACACCGCCTGGCCGGACTATTACTGGCCTCTGCATCGCTGCTCGCCGGCTTGTCGCTGCACGCTCGCGCCGCTGACGCATCCATTCCCTCACTGGCCGGTAAACGTATCGGTATTACCGTGGCCGGTACCGATCACTACTGGGATCTGAAAGCCTATCAGGGACAAATTGATGAAGTAAAGCGGCTGGGTGGCACGCCTATCGCCCTGGATGGCGGACGCAAAGAGTCACAGCAGATCGCGCAAATTCAAACGCTGATTGCACAAAAACCGGATGCCATTATTGAAACGCTGGGCACCGCCTCAGTGCTGGAACCCTGGCTGAAAAAAATTCGCGACGCCGGCATTCCCTTATTTACCGTAGATACCGCCAGCCCATCCAGTATTAACGTCACAACCTCCGATAACTTTTATATTGGCGAGCAGCTGGCATTAAAACTGGTCAATGATCTGCGCGGCGAAGGCAATATTCTGGTGTTTAATGGTTTTTATGGCGTGCCGGTGGTGGCGATGCGCTATGACCAGTTAAAAGCCGTGCTGAAATGGTATCCGAAAATTAAAATCATTCAGCCCGAACTGCGCGACGTAATTCCCAATACCGTGCAGGATGCCTATGCGCAGATTAGTCAGCTGCTTAACAAGTATCCGCAAAGGTCAGTACAGGCTATCTGGGCGGCATGGGACGTACCGCAGATTGGTGCCACTCAGGCGGTTGATGCTGCCGGTCGCAGTGAAATCAAAACTTACGCCGTGGACGGCAGCCCGGACGTGGTCTCGCTGGTGAAAGATCCGAAATCCAGCGCGGCGGCGGTGGTGGCGCAGCAACCCTATCTGATCGGACAGACTGCGGTACAAAATGTGGCGAAATACCTTGCCGGCGATCGTTCACTTCCGCCTGCCACCTATGTTCCGGCCATTCTGGTCACCAAAGAGAATGCGGCGCAGGCGCAGCAAACGCTGGGCCAGAGCGATGATAAATAAGACAGTGCGACTGCAACTGCGCCAGATCAGTAAAGCCTTTGACGGCATTCCCGCGCTGCAGGCGGTATCGCTTGATGTCCACGCCGGCGAAGTGCATGGGCTGATTGGGCATAACGGAGCCGGAAAATCGACGCTGATCAAAGTGCTGGGCGGCATCCACGCTGCCGATGAGGGCAGCGTGACGCTGGAAGGCCGGCCACTGGTGTTGACCAGTCCGGCTCAGGCACAACAGCAGGGCATCGCCATTGTTCATCAGGAGCGGCTATTGCCAGGCACGCTGACGGTGGCGGAAGCGCTGCTGCTCGGTAATGAGCCACGGATTGGCAGCACACCGTTTATCGATCGCCGGCGTATGCGTCAGCAGGCGCGGCAGCTACTGCAACAGCACTTCGATCTGCAGATCGATCCCGATGCGCTGATCGCCGGGTTAAGTGTGGCGGAACAGCAACTGGTGCAGATCTGTCGCGTATTACAGCGCGCGCCGCGCGTGGTGGTACTGGATGAACCGACCGCCGCGCTGGCGCGCCACGAGGTGCAGGCGCTGTTTCGCGTTATTGAACGTATGCGTCAGCAGGGGATCGCACTGATCTATGTTTCTCACTATCTCGATGAAATCCAGGCGCTGTGCCAGCGGGTTACGGTGCTGCGCGATGGTAAAGACGTCGCGCATTTTACCGGCGACGCCCTTTCTCCGCAGGCGCTGATTAATGCCATGATCGGTGAGACGCAGCAGGCGATTGCACCGCGCGGTCTGCCACCTGACGGCGAGCCGGTGCTGACCGTAGACGCCCTGAGCGCGCCGGGTCGCTTTCACAATGTTTGTTTCAGCGCACGACGTGGCGAGATCGTTGGCATTACCGGCCTGCTGGGCTCCGGAGGGAAGGCGTTAATCAGCGCACTGTTTGGTCTGGAACGTGGCGTGAGCGGGACGCTGCGCGTAGGTGAGACGCACGGCGTACCGGCTTCGCCACATGCCGCGGTGAAACGTGGCATCGCGCTGGTGCCGGAAGATCGCCGCGCCAACGGCATCGCGCTCGATGTGAGCCTGCGCGACAACATCACCCTGACGACCGTGCAGCGCCTGCTGCGCTGGGGCGGCGTCTCCGCAACCGCCGAGACCGCGCTGGTGGCGGACAACATCCGCCAGCTGGCGATCCGCACACCGGGCCAGTTGGCACCGCTGCGTCAGCTGTCCGGCGGAAATCAGCAAAAAGCGGTGCTGGCGAAATGGCTCAACACCCACGCCACGCTCTATCTGCTGGATGAGCCCACGGTTGGCGTCGACATTGCCGCCAAGGCCGCCATTTATCAAACCCTGCAGCAGCTGGCGGCCGCCGGGGCGGTGATTATCCTGTTTTCTACCGATCTGCTGGAACTGCAA
This sequence comes from Enterobacterales bacterium, assembly GCA_039593615.1. GTDB lineage: Bacteria > Pseudomonadota > Gammaproteobacteria > Enterobacterales > Enterobacteriaceae > Enterobacter. Next base: position 138,055 of record JBCNOY010000003.1, read on the forward strand.
ACGCTCGCCGACCGCATTATTGTGCTGGCGCGCGGCGAGCAGGTCGCCACGCTGTCCGCCCGGCACACCAGTCATCAGGAGATTCTGTCCCTGGCTTCCGGCACGGGCGCATTGACGGAGCAAATCCTATGAGTGAACTGAGCCAACCGGCGGTGGTGACGGCGGCAGGCAAACCGCAGGGGCAGCCGTGGCTGCAGCACGTCGCGCTGCTGATTATTGTACTGGTGCTGGCGGTATTTGCCTGGCTGTCGCCTATTTTCCTCAGCGTGATCAACCTTGGTAACGTATTGCAGCAAACGGCGGTGGTGGGAACGCTGGCGCTGGGTCTGACGCTGGTGCTAAGCGGTGGTGGTGTTCAGGGGATTAGCGGCGGCATTGATTTATCCATTGCCGCTAATATGGGGTTGTGTGCCGCGGTATTCGCGGAGCAGATCGCTGAGCAACACTCTGTCACTTATGCGCTGCTGCTCACGCTGCTCACCGGCATCGCCGTGGGGATATTCAATGCCCTGGCGATTGTCTGGCTTGGTATTTTGCCCCTGCTGGCGACGCTGACCAGCATGAACATCGCCATGGGACTGGAGATGGTACTGAGCGGAAACGCGTCGATTTCAGCCAGCAGCGCGCTGCAAAACCTGCTGATAGCCAGCGGACCACTGGGCGTTTCCTGGCTCGGCTGGGGATTTCTGCTGCTGGCGTTGAGTGCACTCGCGCTCAGTCGTTTCACCGCGTTTGGCCTGCGCCTGCAGGCGGTGGGTAGCCATCCGCAGGCCGCCAACGCGGCGGGCATTAGCGTGGCGCGCTATCAAAGTCTGAGTTATGTGCTGTGCGGCTTCAGCGCTGCACTGGCAGCCATTGCCTCGGTGGCGCTGCTCAGCGGCAGTTCGCCGGGCGCTAACGACAATCTGCTGATGGTGATTGCCGCCGCGCTGCTCGGCGTGGTGTTTTCGCGTCGCCTGGTGCCGACCCTGGGCGGTGCACTGATCAGCGCGCTGTTTCTGAGTCTGATAGCCAACGGCTTTCAGTTGGTTAACGTCTCAAGTTACTGGATTAACGGCGTCGAGGGTGTGCTCATCCTGCTGGTTGTGGCGCTGACCGCGCTACTGCGGCGCCGTCAGGCGGGGAGGGCATCTCATGTCTGAACTGAGCCTGAGCGGTAAAAAAGTGCCGGGGCTGTTGCGCAGCCTGATGGTGCTGACCTTTGTTGCGCTGCTGCTGTTTTTCATCATCGCCGCGCCCGCGTTTGCCACTGTCGCCAACATTCGTAGCGTGCTGCTGAATAATGTCGCACCGCTGGCGATTGTGGCGCTGGCCATGACGCTGGTCACGCGTATCGGCGCGATCGATCTGTCCGTCGGTACGGCGATTGATGTCGCCTGCCTGGTGCTGGTGACGCTGGTACTGCATCAGGTCGCGCTGCCGCTGGCGCTGTTGGGTGCGCTGACGGCGGCACTGCTGGTAGGCGTGTTCAACGCTTTTCTGGTGACACAACTCGGCGTTGAGCCGTTTCTCGCCACGCTTGGCACGCTGTTTATTGGTCAGAGCGTACAGCAACTGTCGTCCAACGGTGGGCAGCCGGTCTATCTGCTAAGCCAGACGCTGCCGGCGGGTTTTACCGCTATTGGTCACGGCACGCTACTTGGCGTTCCACTACCGCTCTGGCTGTTGCTGGGCGTGGTGCTGGTGCTGTATCAACTGTTGCACCGCAGCGCCAGCGGTCGCGCACTGCGCATGATGGGTGAACAGCTCAGCGTAGCGCATCATTCTGGCGTGGCGGTCAAACGTCTCACCGCGCTGGCATTCATATTCAGTGCACTGGTCGCCGGTATCGTCGGGTTAATTCTCGCCGCCAATGTCAAAGCCTGGGTACCGTTATCGGGCAATGCCTATCTGCTAAATGCCATCGGTGCCAGCTTTATTGGCGCGACCTTCGCGCCTTCGCGCCGCCCGAATGTGCCGGGTACGCTGCTGGGGGTCGTGCTGCTGAGTTTCATCGCCAACGGACTGTTGCTGGTCGGCTGGAACTTTTACTGGCAGCAGGTGGCAACCGGCGCACTGATCTTTGTGGTACTGGCCGTGGGTGCGCTGCGTGCGCGTCGCCCTGTCTGAGGAGGGTAACGGATGCCTTCACCGTTTTTGCTGTTTGCGTTCATGATGAATGTCCCTGGTCATCTCTCTGCCGGATTGTGGCGACATCCCCAGGATCAGGCGCATCGCTATACCGAGCTGGATTACTGGACGACCCTCGCGCGGCAGCTTGATACCGCAGGTTTTGATGCGCTGTTTATTGCTGATGCGCTGGGACAACTGGATGTATGGCAGGGCAAGCCGGACGCGGCGTTGCGCCTGGCCGCTCAGATGCCGGTGAACGATCCGCTGCTGCTGGTCTCAGCCATGGCAGCCGTCACGCAGCACCTCGGTTTCGGTATTACGGTCTCTGCCACCTACGAACATCCTTATTTGCTGGCGCGCAAGTTCACGACGCTTGATCATCTCACCCGCGGGCGTATCGCCTGGAACGTGGTGACTTCCATGCTTGATTCCGCGGCGCGCAATCTGGGTTTGACCCGGCAGCTGCCGCATGATGAGCGTTACGATCGCGCACAGGAGTTTCTGGATGTGACCGCGAAGCTGTGGGAAGGCTCATGGGAGGAAGATGCGGTTAGCCGCGATAAAGCCAACAGCCTGTATAGCGATCCGCAAAAAGTGCACGCTATTCAGCATTATGGTCGCTGGTATCAGGTGCCGGATGCACATCTCAGTGAGCCCAGCCCACAGCGCACCCCGGTGCTGTTTCAGGCTGGCACTTCGGCACGCGGTGCGCAGTTTGCTGCCCGTAACGCAGAAGTCATTTTCCTCGGTGGCGTCACCGCGCAGGCGATTGCCAGCGATATTCAGCGCATTCGTCAGCTGGCCGTGGCAGAAGGGCGCGATCCGGCGTCGCTGCGTTTCGTCACAGCCATCACGGTGATCACGGCCGAAGATGATGCCGCCGCCCGGGCCAAACTTGAGGATTATCAGCAATATATCAGTGAAGAGGCTGCGCTGGCGCTTTTCTCGGCGTGGACCGGTATCGACTGGTCGCAGGAGGATCCGGACATGCCGCTGGCCTTTCGCGAAACCGACGCCTGCCGTTCGGCGCTGGCCAGCCTGACGCGAATTGACGATCAAAAACGCTGGACGCTGCGTGAGGCAGCCCGCTACATCGGTATCGGTGGTCTGCATCCGTTGCTGGTGGGCGGCGGCGAAACCATTGCCGATCGGCTGGATCAGTTTGCGGCAGAATCGGGCGTGGACGGCTTTAATCTGGGCTGGGCTATCAGCCCGGGCAGCTTCAACGATTTCATTGCCTGGGTCATGCCGGTGCTGCGCCAGCGCGGGCGGGTGCGTCCTCAGCCAGCACAGCCGTTAACCTTGCGTGAACGTCTCACGGGTCAGCCGCGCCTGGCAGCTGACCATCCGGCAACGCGCTTCCGCCGCCCTTAGCTCCACGCATGGCGCGGCGGCGGCGTGCCGTTGAGATAATAATTACCCACGTGGTAATACTTCCAGCGCACCGGATCGTGCAGCGTATGGGTGCGCGCGTTGCGCCAGTGGCGGTCCAGATTAAACTCCTGCAGCGTGGCGCGGGTGCCAGCCAGCTCAAACAGTTTGTTACCGGCAAGCAGAGCGATCTCCGTCGTCAGCACTTTGGCCTCGGCGGTGGCCACGGTCGCGCGTGCCACGCTGGTCTCATCGGGCTGCGTCAGCGCGGCGTCAATCGCTGCACCGGCCTGCCACAGCAGCGCTTCGGCAGCGTGCAGGCGGATTTTCAAATCACCGACTGCCGCCAGCGTGAAGTGGTCATCGGCAGCGCGCGCCTGGCCACTGTCAATCCACGGCCGCGAGCGTTCGCGAACAAATTGCAGGGTGTCTTCAATGGTGCCGCGCGCAATACCCACATCCACCGCCGCCTGAATGATCTGTGAAATCGGCCCGGCAGCGGTTGGCCGCTCAAACGCCTGCCAGGTTGGAATAACGCGCGACAGCGGGGCGCGGACATTCTCCAGCAGTACGGTACCGGAGGCCGTCGTGCGCTGACCAAAGGCCGACCAGTTATTAATGACGCTGATGCCTGGCGTGTCGCGATCGAGCACAATCAGATGCGCCCGGTCCTGCTCGTCCAGCGCCACGGCATGGATTCGATGCGCCAGCAGCGCGCCAGTGGCATAAAATTTTTCCCCGTTAATCACCACCTCATCACCGTCACGCCGAAAGCGCGTCTGAAAATCGGCGACCGTGCGGCCATGCTTCTCCGAGAAGGCGTTACCCCAGCGCAGCCCGGCCAGTACCTCGCTCAGCAGTACCTGTTTTTGTGCTTCGCTACCGTCTTCCAGCAGATGGGCCACACCGGCCAGATGGTTTTGCGGCAGCTGACCGAGCGCCGGATCGGCAGCTGAAATGATGGCGATCACCCTGGCCACGGTGGTCCACGACACGCCCGCTCCGCCCCAGGCTTTGGGGATGGCCATTGCCCACAGGCCGCTTTGCGAGAACGCATCCAGCTCTTTGAGGGGCAGAATGCCCTCACGATCGCGCAGTGCCGCCTCGCGCGCGAAGCTGGCCGCCAACTGATGGGCTACGGCGATAGCTTCCGCATCGTCGCGAATGATATGCGCGGCGCCAGCCGGTAATGGCACCGGTGCTTCCGCCTGTTGCGTATTGACTTTACGCGGCAGCGCCGCGGAGTCGGCTAAGGTCAGCGACATAATGACTTCTCCGGTAGAAGAGGATAGAGGAGGGCATCATCGCATGCGCACGCGGAGGGCTTATATCTCAATAGCGGTTAAGCAAAGCGCAAAAAAGCCTTAGTGCTCGCACACTAAGGCCGGATTTACAGTCGGGGAGAGAACCGCTGGCTACGCCACTTTCACCACGGTTTTGCCGAAGTTTTTGCCTTTCAGCATGTCAATAAACGCCTGCGGCGCATGCTCCAGCCCTTCTACCATGTGTTCGCGGTACAACACTTTTTGTTGCTCGACCAGCGGCGTCATCGCCTGCAGGAATTCATCGTAGCGATCGCCATAATCGTGGAAGATGATGAAGCCCTGCACCTGGATGCGCTTGCGTTTCAGAATCCCGCCCATGATCAGCGGCGTGCGATCGGGGCCGGGCGGCAGTTCACGACTGCTGTAGCCCGACACCAGGCCACACACCGGCACGCGCGCGGCGGCGTTGAGCAGCGGGAAGACGGCATCGAATACCTTGCCGCCGACGTTTTCATAATAGATGTCGATACCGTCCGGGCAGGCGGCCGCCAGCTGTTCTGCGAAATCGTCACGATGATGATCGATACAGGCGGAAAAACCGAGGGTGTCAATCGGCGTGGCGGCACTTCTCCGCGCCGCCGGCCACGCCGACCACGCGGCAGCCATTCAGCTTGCCGATCTGTCCGACGGTGGCGCCGACCGGCCCGGTGGCGGCGGCGACCACCAGCGTTTCACCGGCTTTGGGCTGGCCGATATCCAGCAGGCCCATGTAGGCGGTAAAGCCCGGCATACCCAGAAGGCCCAGCGCCCAGGACGGATGCTCGGGCGACTCGACCAGGCACGCCAGGCCGCTGCCGTCGGACAGGGCGTAGTCCTGCCAGCCGTTGGCCGCCAGCACCCAGTCGCCGGCCCTGAACTCCGGATGGTTCGATTCCGCCACCCGGCAGACGGTGCCGCCGACCATTGGCCGCGTCGAGCTCCGCCGGCGGCGCGTAGGATTTGCTGTCATCCATGCGGCCACGCATATACGGGTCGAGCGACAGATAGTGGGTGCGCAGCAGCATCTGTCCCGCCTGCACCTGCGGCAGCGGTTGTTCGACAAAGCGGAAGTTCTCTTTCACCGGCTCGCCGTCCGGGCGTGACGCCAGCAGCCAGGCGTGATTGAGTGAAGCGTGTTGAGTCATAGCATTTCCTTGTTTCTGCGCGGGTAAAACAGCAAGTGTAGCCAATGATCGGTAAGGAAATGGATGATTGATGCGGCTTGCGTCTACATAAGAATGATACCAAACCGCTTCAGCAACAGCGCCCAGAGGGCGAACAGCACCACGGTAATCACGGAGGAGAGTAACAACGTGAGCCAGAAGCCGGCGCGCTGGTAAAAAAACGGAAACAGGATAAACATCGGCAGTGTCGGCACCACATACCAGAACGTATACCATGCGTGAGCGGCAATCTTTTCCTGCGTTTGTCCTTCTATTTTCATCCAGATAAGCACCAGCAAGGTGACCAGCGGTAAAGCGGCGAGCAGGCCGCCCAGACGATCGCTGCGTTTCGCGGCTTCTGAGATCAGTACCACCATAAAGGCGGTTAACGCGTATTTTGAGATTAGCCAGAGCATCGTTGTTCCCGATAATTATCATTAAGCCGGCTGCGTGCCTGAGGCTCTATTTTAGAGGAGGCTGGATATGGCCGCAAAATCGCCGTGCATCGATCTCTGTGTGTTTGATACGAAAACCGGCTGGTGCGAAGGATGCGGACGCACCCGTGGTGAAACCCAAAGCTGGCGCAAGCTTTCGCCTTACCATCGCAAAGCGACAGAGCGGGCGCTTCCGGCGCGCCTGAAAGCGCTTAAAACCCGAGAGGCGTAGTCTTGTTCGTCAGGTCGAGGCGACACACATTGAGGTTGACGCTGCTGCCAAAGATTGAAACCTGACGGTGTAGCAGGACATTTGTGATTAACATCTTACTTACATCATTAACATCCCTTTTTTGCTGGCTATCGGTTATGCGGTGAATCTATAGTCAATTTACTATGTAAAACTGTGTTTTATCTGGTGCAACTCATGGCTTTGGCGATGAGGTATGCCAGCAGCGTTTCAGATCTGATTTAAATCAGGCAGTTAAGAGGGATACTATGGAGACCGTTAACGCACCGCATCTGCCAGTCAGAGAGCACTGGCTGGCACTGCATCATGAACCCGCTTTGATGCCCGACCTGCCGATGGTCGATGCGCATCATCACTTATGGGACCGCCAGTCAGGGCGTTATCTGGCGCCTGAATTCAGCCACGATATCGAAACGTCCGGCCACCGGATACTCTCCACCGTCTACATTCAATGCCGTTCAATGCTGCGCCGTAACGGACCGGAGGCCTTCAAACCCGTCGGTGAGGTGGAGTTTGCCAGCGGCGTTGCGGCAATGTTTGACAGCGGCCATTACGGCGCGGCGGCAGGCTGTGAAGCGATTGTCGGCGGTGCCAGCCTGCTGGCTGGCGATGACCTGCTGCCGGTGATTGAAAGCATGACGGAACGTTCAGGGGGACGATTACGCGGGATGCGTAATCCGCTGGCCTGGCACGATGACCCACGCGTGGTATCCAGTCCCGTGACGCCGCCCGCCGGTCTGGCGGCCAGTGCCGCATTCCGGCGCGGTGCCGCATGCCTGGCCCGCAAAGGACTGTCGCTGGATGTCTGGGTTTATCACACCCAACTCGATGAAATCGCTGAGCTGGCACGGGCGCTACCCGATCTGCACATTATTGTGGACCATTGCGGCGGGCCGATCGGTAGCGGGCCGTATGCCGACAAACGGGATGCCACCTTCCAGGAATGGAAAAAGGCCATCATTGCGCTGGCGGCGTTGCCAAACGTGAGCATCAAAATCAGCGGTTTCGGCATGACCGTCATGGGCTACTCCTTCGCCCAGCATGCCATACCGCCGGACTCTCAGACGCTTTCGCAGGCCTGGCGGCCGCAGTTTGAAACCCTGGTTGACGCGTTTGGCGTCGGGCGCTGTATGTTTGCCAGCAACTTCCCGGTCGACAAAGGGATGTTCAGCTACGGCGTATTCTGGAATGCCTGTAAAAGGCTGGCTGAGCACGCTTCGCCAACCGAAAGAGAACAGCTGTTCTGGCGCACCGCGGCTGCACGCTATCGCTTATCCTCCCTGGAGAATATGGATGAATATCAAATCAAGACTGCATGAAGCGCCTCCCCTGGCGCAGGATGAGTCCGCTGCAGCGATCTCGTATACATCGGCAGAAAAAAGGACGCTGGCGCTGGGCGGGTTAGGGTGGACGTTTGAAAGCTATGACTCGTTTTTGCTCTCGCTGCTATTACCGGTACTGGGCGTGGTATTTGATGTCAGCAAAACGGAACTTGGCGTGTTTATCAGCACCACGGCAGGCGGGCAGATTATTGGTGGCATTCTGTTTGGGCTGGTTGCCGATAAGATCGGACGCGTCAGAACGGCCTTCATCTGTATCGCCATCTATTCACTCTTCTCCGGACTGCTGGCGTTCTCCCACAATCCTCAGGCGTTTGCTGCGCTGCGATTCTGCGGTGCGCTGGGTATGGGCGGCATGTGGACGTCAGGAGCGGCACTGATCGCCGAAACATGGCGTCCGGAACGTCGTGCACGCGGTGGCGCGCTGATGCAAATGGGGTTACCGGTGGGGGCGATCCTGGCGATTGGCCTGACGGCGCTGGTGACGGCCCTGACCGGCGGGCTGGAAAACGGCGGCTGGCGCTACCTTTTCATGATTGGCGCACTGCCGGTGTTTATCATGATGGTTATTGCTTATATCACGCCTGAATCACCTGTCTGGCTGGCGCGCCAGCAGGAACGCGCTCACCGCCAGAGCAAAACAGCAGGTACCGGCAAAATCAACCTTAAAGGATTGCTGCTGGCATTTACCTTTATCTTTTTCATTCAGTACCTGTTCTGGGGCGTATTCACCTGGACGCCAACCTATCTTCGTGAAGTTAAGCATCTCGATTTTCTTCACAGCCTGAAATTTGTGCTGGCACTGCAAACCGGTGCCATTGCTGGCTTCCTGGTGTTCTCACTGCTGGCCGATAAGTGGGGGCGCAGGCCTATGTTTCTGCTCTACCTGTTTATCGGTGCGGTGGCGGTCGGCATGTATCTGGCGACCACTCAGCCGCTGATTCTGATGGTCGCCATCTTCATGGCAGGGTTTGGCGTAAACGGAATTTTTGCCGGCTCCGGTCCTTTCCTCGCCGAGATCATTGGCGATACGCAGTCACGCGGCTTTTTAATGGGGCTGGCGTATAACGGCGGGCGCCTGGGCGGCTTTATCGCGCCGCTGCTGATTGGCTTTGTGGCCAGCGTTGGAGGATTCACCGCCGGGCTGGCCACCACGGTGATCGCCTTTCTTGCCGCGATGGTGGTGGTCTGGTTAGCGCCAGAAACCAAAGGCGTGAAGTTGCAGTAAGCTTTGCGCCTGTCGCGCGATCGGTACGCTAAAGCCTGTGACACGGCTGAACACCTGACGCGCTGTCAGGTGTTCAGCCAGTTGTGTGGTATACCCACCGTAGCCAGAATCATCACCGCAAAATCCTGCACCACATCGCGGCCACGCCAGGTGAGCCCGCGCACAAACCCGGACAAAACATCAGGTTCGCCGGCCCGCTAATTGCCTGATTAGCCTGGCTTGCTGGAGAAGTGCCCAGGTGAGGTCGGGCAATCTCACATAACAGGCGCGTGCTTTACTGCGTATAACCGGGTCTGATTACCCCTCATCAAGGAGAACACCATGATAAACAGCCTGCGCACCGTTACGCTGCTGGCGGCAATGACGGTGAGCGCGCCACTGCTGGCGCAGACCTTTGTTTACGTATCCGCCGCCGACGACGGCACCATCGCGCGCTATACGCTGGACGCGCGTAGCGGCGCTTTGCAGCTGCTTGGCCACACTGAGGCCGGGGGCAAAGTGATGCCGATGGCGCTCAGTGCGGATCACAAAACGCTGTACGCGGCGATTCGCAGTAAACCGCTGCAGCTGGCGAGCTGGCAGATTGACTCGCAGAGCGGCGAGCTGAACAACCGGCACACCGTGCCGGCTGCGGCCAGTTACCCCTACATCAGCACTGACCGTCAGGGACGCTTTCTGCTGGGGGCCTCATATGACGGCGACGTGGTGCAGGTTTACCGCCTGACAGCCAGCGGCACCATCGCTACGCCGCCGGTCGGCAGCTATAAAACCGGTCATGCGGCGCATTCGGTGATTGTCGATGCCAGCGGTCGGCACGCTTATGTGGGTAATCTTGGCACCGATCGCGTGCTGCAGCTCCGGCTGGGCGCAAACGGCACGCTCAGCGCCCTTGGTAAGGGCGGGGTAGCAACCGCCGCCGATAACGGTCCGCGTCACTCGGTGTTGTCGCCGGATAATCGCTATCTGTACAACATTGGTGAAATGGGCGGCATCATTACCCAGTTCCGGCGCGAAACCAGCGGCGAACTGATCAAAGTGGCGGAAACGCCTAACGCGGTGGCGGCGCAGTATCATCTGCAACATGGGCGTGAACGGCCGCCGGGTTACAGCGACAGCACGCCGCGCATCTGGTCAGCGGATATCCAGCTGACGCCGGACGGGCGTTTTCTGTATGTCAGCGAACGCACCAGCAGTACCGTGAGCGGTTATCGTGTTAACCAGCAGGATGGCAAACTGACGCTGATCGGCAGCTGGCCGGTGGAGAAACAGCCGCGCGGCATGGCGATCAGCGCCGATGGCCGCTGGCTGGTGGTGAGCGGTGAGAAGAGTGCGGTTATTGGCAGCTACGCCATTGAAGCGCGCAGCGGGGCGTTGCAGCGGGTCGGCGAAGCGCCAGCCGGCCGGGACGCGAACTGGGTGACCATCGTCAGCTATTAAAATGATCGGGCGCAGGAAACTGCGCCTTATTGCGCGAAATTATTTTATGGATAGCATCGTCCGGCAGCAAAGTGTGATCTGCGACACATTTCTGCCGCTGAAGGCAGATTGTTGCTTTCTGCGGCAGTGACAGCGCAGATATCCCGCCTGCGACCCGCCGATCGCTGCATTCTATTAGTTTCTTTAAAGCATTCTGTGCCTGATGTCAGGCGAGTATGAACACCGTTTTCGATTACGAAACAATTTGTCGTAGTTATCGGGATGAGCGCCCGCCAGATTCTGGCAGGATACGCCGCACTTAGCGCCTTCTGGTCTCCGTGACATGCAGTGGTTTTCGAAAAACGCCGTTTTTTTTGCTGTAAAAACCTGTCTGGCCGCCTTTCTGGCATTGTATCTGGCTCTTGAACTGAATGTTGATCGTCCCGCCTGGGCGCTGACCACGGTGTTTGTGGCATCGCAGCTTTATTCAGCCTCCACCATTTCCAAATCGCTGTTCCGCCTGCTTGGCACGCTGCTCGGTGGCGTCTTCATCTTTTTTATCTTTCCGCTCACCGTGGCGCATCCGCTGCTGTTCAGCCTGTGTATCTCACTGTGGGTGAGCCTGTGTCTCTATCTGTCGCTGCACGACCGCACGCCGAAAAGCTATGTTTTTATGCTGGCGGGCTACAGCGCCGCGATTATGGGTTTCCCGGAAGTGACGACGCCGCTCGGTATCACCAGCACCGTGCTGTCGCGCATTGAGGAAATTACTTTAGGCATTGTGTGTAGCAGCCTGGTGCACGCGCTGTTGTTTCCGGTCTCGATGCGCAGTCTGCTGGAGCAGAGCGTCAGCCAGTGGTATCTCAACGGGCGCAAGCTGTGCCGCGATTTACTCTCTGGCATTTCCGCAGACCGATCGCCAGAACGCGACGAAATCCTGACCCGCATGGCCACTAATCCGCAGCAGGTCGAGATCCTGATTACCCATTGCGTGTACGAGGGCGACGCGGCCCGGCGTCTGATTCGCCTGGTCAGCACGCAGTACCAGCATCTTTCATACTTAATCCCCACGCTGACGGCGATTGAGATGCGGCTGCAGCGGCTGGCGGCGCGCCAGATTGCTTTTCCTGCCTGGGTTGAGCAGTCCCTGCAGCAGTTCCTGCTGTGGCTGAATGATGGCGAAGCGGTGGGCGATGTCATTGGTATTCAGCTGGAACTGAGCCATTGTCAGGACCGGCTGAATGCAGCGTGGCGCAACGGCGAATTGTCTACCGAACACTGTCTGCTATTTACCGGCCTGCTGGAGCGGCTGGTGGATTTTGTGCGTATCGCCGGGGCTTACCAGAGTGTGGGTGGGCTGGTCAGCGATCTGTCAGGCGACACCACGCTGGCGCGCGGCAAACGCACGCATCGCTTTTTCGACAAAGGGCTGATTCGGCTGTCGGCGCTGACGGCATTTTGCGCCACCTTTGGCTCCTGCCTGCTGTGGATGGCGACCGGCTGGCGCGACGGGGCATCAGCGCCAGTGATGGCCGCGATTCTCAGCTCCTTCTTCGCCAGCCTCGATACGCCGCTGACCTCAATGAAGCTGTTTATCCGTGGGGTGATCGTGGCGATCTTTATCAGCGTGATTTATGTCGCGCTGCTGCTGCCGCAGGCAACCTCGTTCGAGGCGCTGATCCTCTGCCTGGCTCCGGGTTTGCTGCTTCTCGGGCTGATGATTGCGCGACCGGCCAGCAACATGATCGGTCTGAGCGTGGCGATTCAGATCCCCGGCTTTATCGGGCTCGGACATCATCTGAAACCCGATCTGGTGCTGCTGGTGAATAACGCGATTGCTTCAATGGCCGGCGTGCTGTTTGCGGTGATCCTGACCGCGCTGATGCGCAACAAGCGGCCATCGTGGACCGCGCGCCGTGCCGTGCGTCACGGCCTGCGTGAACTGCTGCGCTTTATTAAGGAGATTGAGCGCAACGGCTCATCGCTGCTGGGACGCCAGCGTTTTATTGGCCTGATGCTGGATAAGGTCAACGTGGTGCTGCCACGCCTGCACCTTGATCCGCAGTCCGATATGGCACCGGCGGGAATGCTGCTGACCGAGGTGTGGCTGGGGGTTAATAGCTTTGACTACTACGCGCGCCATCAGGCGCTGCTGAGCCGTTATCAGCTGGACAGCGGGCAGATGTTTCACGAGCTGGGACTGTTTCTTAAGCGCAGGCTGAAGTCGCTGCAGACGCCGCCGCATGAGGATTTGCAGGAGGAGCTCGATGTGCTGCTGATGCAGCTGGAACAGCTGGCGCAACGTGACGAGGCGCTGTTGCTGCCGCTGTTTCATCTGTTCAGCATCCGGCTATACCTGTTTCCGCAACTTAGCTGGCCGGTGGCCACGCCGCGTCAGGCCGAACGCCTGCAGCAGCATCGTTACCGCCTGCAGGCTTAGCCATACCAGCTGTAACCTTTCGGCACGCGGGAAAAGCCGATGGCTTTCAGGGCCGGTAGCAGCGATGACTGGCTGGCCGGCTGATCGTCCACCCGTTCGAGAATGAAGCTGTGGGTCTTCTCCCGGCGTAAGGCCTGGCCCAGCGCCACGATGGCGGCCTGGCGTTGCTCCTCACTAATGTCGCCAAAAGTTAACAGCTCTTTACCACCCGGCGGCAGCCACAGCATAACGCGCCCATTGCCAATCACCACCAGTGCGCCGCTGCGGCGGGTAGGCCGCACGCCACCGACGCTGAGCGGCCACGCCAGCTGCACGCCAAAGGGATTGGCGGGATCCAGCACCGTCAGCGCCACCGGCGGATGTGTGGCCTGCGCGCTGCCGAGCTGGCGCAGCCGGTCGATGGCCGGATTTTCAGCAAACTGCGCGCCGCCCATGCCGGCAACAAAGCGGCCGCGCAGCAGCCGTCCGGCATCCTCCATACCGCGCAAGAGCGGCTGCAGCGCCGGAAAGCCGCCGGGAATCTGCTCTGCCACGGCGGCACCGCGCGTGATCACGCCAAAGCGGTCGAGCATATTTTCAGTCAGCGCCAGGGCGAGTTCGGTATCGGCCAGCGGCTGCCGCATAATCAGCGACCAGCGTCCGGCCATGCTGTTGAGCGAGGGCTGCGCAGCAGCACTGCGGCTGGCTGCGAAACTGGCCCGACTGTGGCGACTGCGCGCAGGGCGGGCCGTGCGTGGACGCGGCGTGTGGCTGGTGGTGCTGAGCTGGCGCAGCGCGGCCCAGGTATCCATGGTCAGATAGCCGCGCCATACCAGCTCCCACATCGCGGCAAAGACTTCGCCGGGATCGACAGATTGTTCAGGCTGCGCCATCACGCGCGGCAGCAGCTCGCGGGCGAACCAGCCGCCGCCGTCCTGTAACTGCGCCAGAATCGCGTGCTGCAAAGGTGACAATGTCACATTATTACCCTCATCAGGCACCGGTAACGTTTCACTGACAAACTCGCTCAGGTGCAGGGAGACCAGTCCCTCCTGTGCGCCAGGTGCCCGCTGGCCACTCCAGATGACTTCACCGGAAGAGAGCAGCTCATCCAGCATCGCTGGCTGATAGTCACGCACCCGCGCCGGCAAAATCTGGCTTTCCCACAGCGAAACCGGCAGCGCCACGCCAGCCAGTTGTTCAATCACCCGCACCACGCCGTTGATACCGGCAAAGGCGCCCTGTGCCGCGGATGCTGCGACGTCGCTCAGTAATCCCTGGCGCTCAAGCAGAAAAGCCACGTACGCCGGCGCTTCGACCGGTCGGGTGGCCTCACGCGCCGCCTGCAGCGATCGCACGCGCAAACGACGAAATACGCTTTCCGCTACCCACTGCGTTGACGCATCGACCGCAGGCGAGAGGAAATCGCCTTTCAGTACGCGTTGCTGCTGACGCAGCTCCTCCAGCGTGTCGTCGACCACAGCGCGGCCCAGACCAAAGCGGGCGGCGATTTGCAGACTGGTGGCGACAGCGTGGGTGCGCAGATAGCGATTAAGTAAGTCATGCAGTGGACGGGCCACCGGCGCGAGCAGCCCGGCGGGCAGATCAGCTGGCAGCGCCGTGCCCAGCGCGTCGCGCAGCCGCACGCCATCTTCGGCGACAGCCCAGCGCGTCTCTGCCGCAATCGTAACCTGAATGATGCGTTGCGCCTGTTGCAGCGCGGTTAGCAGCGGCATCAGCGCCGCCTCGCCGTTGTAGCGCGCTGTGATTTCCGGCACAGTGAGCGGCCCCAGCTCGCGCAGCAGATCAACCACAGCTTCCTGAGTGCTGGCCTGATAATCGGGGACGGTGCGCTGAAGCTCCTGCTCAACGCGTGCCACCACCTCGGGTGCCAGCAGCTCGTGCATCTCAATCTGGCCCAGCAGATCGCTCAGCAGCGTGCTGTCGAGCGCCAGCATTGACGCGCGCCGCTCCGCCTGCGGCGCATCGCTGGCATACATGAATTCGGCGACATAGCCAAACAGCAGCGGTGCAGCAAACGGCGAGGGCGTATCGGTAGTAACTTCAGTCAGCTTAACCTCGCCCTGTTGTATCCGCGCCATCAGCTGATGCAGCGCCGGCAGGTCATACACGTCCTGCAGACATTCACGCGCGGTTTCGATCAAAATCGGGAAATCGTCGAACTGCCGCGCCACCTCCAGCAGTTGCCCGGCGCGCAGCCGCTGCTGCCACAGCGGAGAACGTTTACCGGGATTGCGGCGCGGCAGCAGCAGGGCGCGCGCGGCGCATTCGCGGAAGCGGGCGGCAAACAGCGCAGAATGTCCCACCGCAGCCGTCACCTGTCGCTGGAGTTCGTCCGGCGCAAACAAAAACAGTTCAGCGCCTGGCACCCGGCCTTCGCTGTCAGGGAAGCGCGCGACAATCCCATCATCGCTGGCGACCACGGCCGGATCGAGCCCCATCTGGCGGCCAATCCGCTCAGCGATGGCCAGCGCCCATGGCGCATGCACGCGCTGACCATAAGGGGAATGCAAAATCACGCGCCAGTCACCGGTTTCATCGCGACAGCGCTCAATCAGCAAATTACGATCGTCAGGCACCAGGCCTGTGGCGGCAATCTGTTCGTCGATGAGCGCACGAATGTTGTGTCGGGCATTGGCGTCAAGGTTGTCGCTGCCGGGCAACACCCCGCTGGCGGCATGTCGCAAATAGCGGCCAATGGCTTCGCCGAGTGTCGCCGAACGCCCGAGACTGTCGCCGTGCCAGAAGGGCAGGCGCGCCGAGCGACCGGGGGCCGGCACCACTACCACCTGATCGTGCGTAATTTGCTGGATGCGCCACGAGGTGGCGCCAAGCGTGATGATGTCGTTAATCCGCGACTCATACACCATCTCCTCATCCAGTTCGCCGACCCGGCGCGCACCGGACTGTTCTTCGCCCTCCGGCAGCATCACGCTGAACATCCCGCGGTCTGGAATGGTGCCACCGCTGGTGACGGCCAGATGCTGCGCGCCCGGGCGACCGCTTAAGGTTTGCTGTTGTCGATCCCAGATGATGCGCGGGCGCAGGTTAGCAAACTCGTCCGAGGGGTAGCGGCCAGACAGCATATCCAGCACCGCATCAAAGGCGTTACGCGGTAACGTTTTGAACGGATCGGCACGGCGTACCTGTTGATACCACGCCTCGACTGACAGGGTGTCCATGGCCGCCGCCGCCACCGTATGCTGGGCGAGAATATCGAGCGGATTGTGTGGCAAAGCGATAGCATCCAGTTCACCTGTCAGCATTGCGTCCACCGTCACGGCCGCATCAACCAGATCGCGGCGCGTGCGCGGCCAGATAATGCCTTTCGGCGTACCGCCGACCTGGTGACCGGCCCGGCCAATACGCTGTAGCGCGCTGGCCACCGAAGGCGGTGCCCCGACCTGAATCACCAGATCGATATCACCCATGTCAATTCCCAGTTCAAGACTGGATGTCGCCACCACGCAGCGCAGTTCGCCGGCTTTCAGGGCGTTCTCAATCTCCAGCCGCTGCTCTTTCGACACCGAGCCATGATGCGAACGGGCAATATACGCTTCAGCAGGCGTGGCGCGTTTTTCGGTTCCGCCGCTAAAAGAGCCATAGGCGAGGGCGGGCTCTGTTACGCCCTGTTCCGGCGCGGCGCGTCGCGCATACAGTTCGTTGAGCCGTGCGGTGAGTTTCTCCGCCAGCCCACGCGAATTGGTAAACACTAGAGTCGCGCGATGGCGCAATACCTCATCCAGAATGCCGGCTTCAATATGCGGCCAGATGGAACCGGCGGCGAGGCTGCTCTCCTGCGCGGCGCGCGCATCGGGACGCTGCTGGATGTCCGTCATGTCCTCTACCGGCACGGTAATCGTCAGCTGCAGCGGCCGCCGCGCCGGCGGGTTGACGATGCGCGCAATACCTGCGCCACCGAGGAAAGCCGCCACCGCTTCTGGCGGTCGCACAGTGGCCGACAGGCCAATGCGCTGAGCAGGCTGCGCCAGCAATACATCAAGACGTTCCAGGCTGAGCGCCAGGTGAGCGCCGCGTTTACTTCCGGCCACCGCGTGTACTTCGTCAATAATCACGGTCGAGATGCCACGCAGCGTTTCGCGGGCTTTTGACGTCAGCAGCAGGAAAAGCGATTCCGGGGTAGTAATCAGGATGTCCGGCGGCCGGCGCTGCAGCTTTGCCCGTTCGGCGCTGAGCGTGTCGCCGGAGCGCATGCCGACCTCCAGCGTGATTTCCGCCTCACCCAATTCCGCGCGCTGAGCGGCAACGCCCGCCAGCGGTAGCGCCAGGTTACGCTGCACGTCAGCCGCAAGCGCTTTAACCGGTGAAATATACAGAATGCGCGTCTTGTGACTGCGCGCTACGGGTTCGTCACGGCTGCGCTCGCGAAACAGCGCGTCGATCGCATGCAGAAATGCCGCCAGCGTTTTGCCGGAGCCGGTCGGCGCAATCACCAGGCAGTGTTGTCCGCTGGCGATGGCGCGCCAGGCTTCCTGTTGTACGGGGGTCGCCGCCGGGAAAGTGCGGCGAAACCACTGTTGCGTGGCCGGGGTGAACAGTGAAAGCGCTGAGGCTGGCATCCATGACTCCTGCATTCTCGAAAGGGCGATCAGCAGTGTAGCGTGCCGCAGCGTTTACGGCATTATCAGGATATTGCCGATGAGGGCGGCGCGAAAACACACGCCGCAGCACGACTATGTGACAACGTCACTGAGGGTAAACAGAGTCGGCCAGTTTCCCGCGGCGATCAAAGCGACGTGCGGCCAGCCACAGCAGCGCGGTAACAAACCAGCCGATGATCCATGACACATCGTTGCCGGCAAAAATCCACGTCAGGGAACCATGATGCAGCGGGTTATCAATGAACGGCAGCTGTACCAGCACCCCAAGGAAGTAAATGATAATGCCTGCCCAGTTCCAGCGACCGTAGCGGCCATCCGGTTGCGACAGCGCGGGCACATCGACTTTCCCTTGGGTAATCAGATAAAAATCCGTCAGGCTGATAGCGCTCCACGGCACAAAAAAGGCCAGCAGGAACAGCAGGAAGTGGGTAAATGATTTGAGAAACGCCGGTTCGCTGAGTAGCGCAATGATGCAGGAGAGCGTGACCATCAGCACCACAAACAGGATACGTCCGCCACGGCTGATCGCGGTTTGCTGGCGAAAACCGGAGACAATGGTGGTCAGCGACATAAAGCTGCCGTAGGCATTGAGCGTGGTGAAGGTGATTTTGCCAAAGCAGATGGCGAAGTAGATAACCATCGCCATGGTGGCGCTGCTGCCCAGCCCAACGATGTAGCCCACTTCATTACCGGAGAACGCTTTACCCGCAATTGCAGCCACAATGACGCCCAGCGTCATGGATGCCTGCGTGCCCAGCACGGTGCCAAAAAACACCGAACTGAACAGCTTTTTCGCGGAGACATCCACCGGCAGATAGCGCGAGTAGTCCGACACATAAGGGCAAAACGCAATCTGCCATGACGAGGAGAGCGATACCGCCAGCAAAAAACTGGCAACGCTGAAGTGCTGATTTTGCCAGACGGCCGCTAAATCGTGGCTGGAGAGCAGGGTGATGAACAGGTAAACAAACGCCAGCACGCCGATGACGCTGGCCACTTTGCCGAGTTTATGAATCACCCGATAGCCGAGCACCGCAATCACGATGATGATGGCGCTGAAGATGATCATGCCGGCTGCATTGCTGACGTTGACCAGCTTCGCCAGCGCCTGGCCGGCCAGTACCGTGCCGCTGGCCGAGAAGCCCACATACATAATGCACACCAGCACCAGCGGGATCACCGCGCCAAACACGCCAAACTGCATACGGCTGGTGATCATCTGCGGCAGGCCAAGGCGCGGGCCCTGAATCGCGTGCAGCGACATGATGGCCGCGCCGACAATCTGTCCCACCAGTAAACCGACAATCGACCACACCACATCGCCGCCCAGCACCACCGCCAGCGCACCGGTAACAATGGCAGTGATCTGCAAATTGCCACCAAACCACAACGTGAACTGGCTAAACGGATGCCCGTGACGCTCGCTGAGCGGGATGTAATCAATAGAACGTGTTTCTGACAGGCGCTGTTTCTCTGCGCCTGAATAATCTGCGGCAGGTATCTGAGCGGACATAGTTTCCTCGCTGGAACGGCTAAAGGTGGTTAGTCATTGATTTTTCTTGTTAGTCAGTGGTAAATGTCACGAAACATACATGTATATACATGTAGCGATATTGTCACGAGGTTGATGAGGTTACAAGCTGACCGGTCATTAGAAATTGTGATGACGCTGGCAATGTTGTCCGTTAATGTCAGGAGATTGTCCGGTAACGGACGCGCACAAAGGCGATGATGCGCTAACTACATAGCCACTACCGGTGGCGAACAGGACAACCCGGGGAGAGAGTTATGCAGGCAGTGATTGAAACAGAACGCTTACGACTGGAACCCTTTGCGCTAAGCCACCTCACCGGCTTGCGCGCGATGGATGATGACCCGGAAATCATGCGTTATATCAATGAGGGACAGGTGAAGAGCGAGGACGAGACGCTGGCGACCATTGAGCGCGTGCAGCAACGCTGGCAGCGCTATGGTTTTTCCTGGTGGGCGCTGCGCGAGAAGAGCAGCGATGACATCGTCGGAGCGGCTTGTCTGCAGCATCTGGCCCATCAGGAACAGGCGCCGCTGGAAATTGGCTGGCGACTGTTGCGCAGCAGTCAGGGGAAAGGGTATGCCACCGAAGCCGCCACGGCGATTGTGCAGTTTGCTACCGGGCAGATTGGCGTGGATTATCTGGTGGCGGTGGCACATCCGGAAAATCTTGCTTCCCACCGGGTGATGCAGCGGCTGGGTATGCGCTATCGCGGTATCGAGCAGCATTACGACCAGCCCTGTGTGGTTTATGAACTGGATATGAAGAGTGCCCCAGCGCATTCGTGAGGCAGGGCGCGCACCCTTTCTAGCGGCGCGATTTATCACGCAATAAATTGCGCCGCTATCAAACATGCACCCGGTAAGGGTGCGCTCAATACCCTGGTACGTGCGCGGCTTTCATAATCAGATTTGCCACCGCCTGCGGCTGGGAAATCAGCGACACATGGCTGGCCTTGAGTTCGATGGTCTGCGCATGCATGCGTTTCGCCATAAAGCGCTGCAGATCCGGATTGATAGTGTGATCCTCTGTCGACACCGCATACCAGCTCGGTTTGCTATGCCAGGCCGCCACGCTGGTTTTCGCCTGGGTAATGGCTTTACCCATCGGCTGCTGAACGGCGTAATAAGCCCGCGCTTCGCTTTCCGGCAGATCGCCGGCAAAGTCGTGGATAAACGCCTGTTCACTGAGCGCCCCAAAACCGTCGTCACGCCACTTCAGGCCAGCGGCAACCGGTGCTGCAGGGAACTTTTTGGTGAGCGCCGGATAATCTTCACCGGCCTCCGGCGCGCGCGCTGCGATGTACACCAGCCCCTTCACTTCAGGTTCATCGCCCGCCTGGCTGATAACCATGCCGCCATAAGAGTGCGCAACCAGAATCACCGGTCCGTTCTGCTGTGCCAGCGCGCGTTTCACCGCCGCCACGTCATCATTCAGCGACGTCGTTGGGTTTTGTACCGCGGTGACGTGCAGACCTTTCGCCTGCAACAGTGGGATGACTTTGCCCCAGCTGGATCCATCAGCGTACAGGCCATGGACCAGCACAATATTTTTTACTTCCTGCGGCGCGGCAGCGCTGTCGGCACGCGCCAGTCCGGCACTCAGGGCAGAGATTACCAGCGCCGTCAGCGCCGTGATTTTGCGTAATGTCATGATCGGTCCTCATAATTAATCGGGGTTCATGCACCACTGTAAGCGCCGGGGACCAACATTCCGCTGATGTGGAAATGACAAAAAAATGACAGCGACACGATGTGGCAGCAGAGGATTTAAAAGTAATAAAAGCAGAGGATTAGCCGTGAGTCGGAGCATAGCCGCTATGCTTGATAAGGATGAGACCCGACCAACCCGAGAATCTCTCAAAGGAGTGCTGAATAGATTATGCTGTTGCGCAAGAAGAAAATCCGCTCTCACAGCGAAGATCGCCTGCTGGCGTTAACGCTGGCCACCACGGCCGGTATCCTCAACGCCATGGCGTTTGGCGCATTCGGTTTTTTCCCTTCCCATATGACCGGCAATACCTCGCAAATTTCGGCAGAGGTGAATGGTTCTGACCTGCACGATCTGCTGTTTCTGGCCGTGCTGATTTTTGCTTTTGTCTGTGGTGCCATGCTGGCGCGTTTGACGGTAGCTTACGGCCTGAAGCGGAATCTGCGCACCATTTACTGTCTGGTGCTGCTGGCAGAGGGTATTTTCCTGCTGCTGACCTCCTTGGTAGAAATTCTGTGGTATTCCGAACGAAACAACGGCGAAATTCTGGTTACGCTGAGTTTGCTGATGGGCATCCATAATTCAACCTCGACCCAGCTTTCCTCCGGTCGCGTTCGCTCCACGCACGTGACCGGCACACTGACCGACGCCGGCATCGCGTTAGGCTCCTGGCTGCGCGCATCCTTCAGTCAAAGCGAGGCCGCCGATCGCGATGGCCACCGAACCGTGCTTTTTACTCATCTGGTTACGATCTTCTCATTTCTGTCCGGCTGCGTTATCGGTTATCTGCTGTTCAGGCACCTTGGATTTGAAGCGATGGCGGGGTTGGGCATTGTGCTGGCGCTGATCGCCGTCGGTGGCATCGCCAGAACCCTGCATTTAACCGGCATGCGATTTTGGTAACACCGACGGAAAGTTTTCCGATTTGAAGCAGATAGAGTAAGTGCACATGAATACTAATTTTTGCTGGTATTCATGTGCACTTGACATAAAGCCAGGCTAAATCAAGGGATGACAGGGAGTCCGGCAGAAGAAAAAGAGCAGGGGACGGGCGCTGTCAAGCCGGCTGCACGCTCAGGAAGCGGATTTTTTTGTTAATTTGCCGTCTGGTTTTCTCACAGGCGCTATAACTTACTATTCCTGCTTCAACAAACTGCTGATGAGGTAAAATAATGGATAACACCATGATAACGGATGAATTTTCCAAAGATTTGTCTGCGTTTGTCGGGACGCATTTCGTTTATACCTATGATAATGGCTGGAAATATGAGTGGTACGCGCGCAACGCGACGACCTGTGATTATCGTATCCATCAGGGATTAGTTGGTGGCCGTTGGGTGACCAATCAAAGCATGAATGCGGTGCAGTTTGCACCGGGCATTTATAAAGTCGACTGGCACGAGCCGACCGGCACCTGCGTCAGTCTGCTGTTTGATATCAACCGCAAGGTGATTCACGGCACCATCTTTTTCCCGCAGTGGATTGCCGGCGAAGGACAGCATCCGGAAAAAACCATCTGCTATCAGAATGAATTTATCGAAGATATGCATCGTTTCCGTGATGAAGGGCCAGCGTATCCGTACGTGGTGATTCCTGAGTTTGCCAAAGTGACCTACATGAAGAATGAAGGTCCGGATAATGATGCCGTAATCAACATGCCGCCGGGACAAATGCCGGAAGATTATTTTAAAGATAAATGAGGGTGGCAATCCGCTGACGGCGCCGGGTTCGGTTGCCATGAATGGCGACCCTGCGATTGTGCAGTGCGGAGTGGCATTGCAGGGTGCGCATTGATGCGCACCAGGATGACGTCGCGATATTCAGCAAACAGCCCGATCGCGCTACGTGAAATCTGACAAAAGCGCTGAGGGATAACCGGGAAGTTTTCGCGTAGCGTTGTCGTTGTGGATGGGCGAAAGAGATAGCTGAAGCACCGAGGACGAAGCTAACCGTGCAGTCAGTTGTAGGGTGCGCATTGATGCGCACCAGGATAACGCCGAGGTGTCCATCAAACGGACCGGTGGGATACGTTTTCACATAGTGTCGCCGTGGTGAATGAGTTGTGAGCCTGGTAAGAGGCGTGAAGGGCGAAACTGAAGGATTGGAATACGCGATCAGATATCTTATTTAACATAATATACATTATGCGCCATTTGATCGCAGGGGCAAAGCTGACCTGATCGCTGTGAGCTAAGCTGACCAGGCCGCTTTAGGCTACCTGCTGAAAATCCTGAAATACCTGTATAAATTCTGCAAGCATTGCCGTGAGTTCATGCTTCAAACTTTGCTTTTCTGAGCTTGCGTCTGCTCTACTGAACATGCTCTTATCATCTGCAATAAGATTCCATTTGAAAGCGGCAATGATAGATTCATACGCTCAACGCTATGACACGTCGCGTAATAATGACTGACTTTTCATTTTCAGTCCAACCACTGGTACGGATATCTTCATCTCCAACTTTAATTAAATAAAATCGCTCATTTGCCAAAACCACCTCACCGCTGGGAAGCGTCATTTCAAAAATGCGCTTAGTTAACGGCTGACCCACATCATCGACATAAAAGCCTGTTTCTTCTCTGAGTTCTCTGATGGCTGCCTGTTCAAAAGTCTCTCCCGGTTCAACGCCTCCACCGGGGGTGGCCCAGTATTCTCTGCCTGACAGGGCATTATTTTTATGCTTAAACCAGAATAATAAAACCTGATTAAGAGGATTTATAATAAGCAAACGAGCAGAATTGCGGGTGCGCACTTTATAATTCCTTTATGATTTTTAATGCAAATCAGCATAACTGATCATGGTCAGAAAACGAAACGCCACAGGCTACAGGAACAGGACGACAGGATAGACATCCCTCCCCGGCTCGCTATATATTAAGCGCGCATCTCACTTCTGACTTGCCGTAGGCGTTACCGTCATCCAACGCGCCCTGAACCGGAATGGGCCTCTGCGCAGAGGAAAACCGGAACAGCGCCACGGCATCGTTCACGCTTTCTACGCATCCTGTTTATCGGGATCGCTAGCAGTGCATCACTGCTCGTGGCCTTTCATTCTCTGACTGACAAGGCACACTATGAAACTGACCAACAACACCCTGCTCATCACCGGCGCAACCAGCGGTATTGGCCGCCGGCTGGCCGAGGTTTTCCACGATCGCGGAAACCGCGTCATTATCACTGGCAGACGTCAGGCGCTGCTCGATGAGATCACCGCCCAGCGCCCGGCCATTACCGGTTTTGCTCTGGACGTTAATGACGCCACCGCCCTCGCCCGCTGTTCCGCGGCGATTCACGCGCAGTTTCCGCATATCAACGTGCTAATCGCCAACGCCGGTATCTCGCAGCCTGAAACGGTGACGGCGGACGAATGGACCAGTGATATTGCTGAGCAAATCGTGATGACCAACATCCTCGGTGTGATTCGCGTCACCGCCGCTTTTTTGCCGCTGCTGCGCCGTCAGCCGCAGGCCACGCTGATGGCAACCAGTTCCGCGCTGGCCTTCCTGCCGCTGGCCAGTTTTCCCACCTACTGCGCCAGCAAAGCCTTTCTGCATTCCTGGCTGGTTTCGCTGCGTCATCAGCTGCGTAATACCCCGGTCGAGGTGCTGGAAATGCTGCCGCCGTATTTACAGACGGCGCTGACCGGTGATCAACAGCTTAACGATCCCCGCGCCATGCCGCTGGACGACTATATCGCACAGATTCTGCAGATGCTGGAAAATGGCCCGGTCGCGCGTGGCGAACTGCTGCTGGAGCGTGACCATGCGCGGCGCTGGGCCGAACGCGACGGCAATTTTGACGCCATTTTTGACATGATGAACCCGCGCTAATCCGCTTTGATCCGGTGCGTCCGGCAGCGCACCGGGTCTGTCACGATGTACGCAAAGGCGTGCCGTGGCTGAAGTGCGCCAGCACCCGTTCTACCGCCGGATTGGCCTGCGCCTGAACCGCGTAGCAAATGCCGACACGCCGCATCAGCGGCTGACCGGGTAAAGCGCGCCAGGCCAGGCGATGCCGCGCGGCAACCAGCGGTGCCGGCGCGATTGTGACGCCAAAGCCGGCTTCCGCCAGATCCAGCGCCAGCGCGTAGCTGCCGGCGTTGGCCGCGGCCGCACCCGCACCGTAAAACGGCAGCAGCCGCTGATGCGACTCATCAGTCGGCACCATCACCCACGGCAGCGGAAGCAACTGGTCATGGGTCAGCGTTTCCAGCTGATTTAGCGCATGACTGGCGGGATACGCCAGCACGTAGTGCTCTTCAAACAGCGGCATAAACAGCTCGTCTTCGCAGCGCAGGCTTTCACACGCCAGCCGGATATCGCCCACGCAACCGGGCTCGACGTTAAGCAGCACCGTGGGAAAATGTTGCCGGATGGCCGTCAGCAGTTGCGCCAGCTGGGCGGGCGCGACATCCCCTTCGACGCCAATCTTCAGCGGCAGGCAATCCGACGGCTGCCGAAAGCGTGTCACCAGCGCCTGCATATCGCTGAGCATCTTGCGCGCCTGCGGATAAAGGACGCGAGCGTCCTCCGTGACCTCCACGCCGCGCGGCCTGCGGATAAACAGCGTGGTGGCCAGCTCCTCTTCCAGCAGTTTGATCGTGGCCGAGAGCGCGGGCTGCGTCAGACTGAGTAACTGTGCGGCGCGCGTGATGTTGCGCTCCTCAAACACGCAGATAAAAGCTTTTAGCTGTCGCTTATCCATAGAAAATCATTATATCGGCGAAAGAAATAAACCATTTTTCACCAATCGCTGCGCGATTTAAAGTGCACGCCTCAGCTTCGCCATTAATTTTATCTATGAGGAAGTCATTATGACGCAGAATGTTAAACCTTTAATCGTCATCACCGGTGCCAGCTCCGGTATCGGTCTTGCCACGGCGAAACTGCTTTCGGCGCGTGGACATGCCCTGCTGCTGCTGGCTCGCCGTATCGATCGTATGACGGCACTGAATCTGCCCAACGCCCTGTGCCGCGCGGTTGATGTGACCGATCGCCACGCATTTACCACCGCAGTGCATGATGCTGAGCAGCAGTTTGGCCCGGTCGATGCGCTGATTAACAATGCAGGCGTGATGCTGCTCGGCGCGATTGAACAACAGGATGCCGGCGAATGGGATAAGATGTTCGACGTCAACGTGAAAGGCCTGCTCAATGGCGTGCAGGCGGTTACCGCAGGCATGATTGACCGCAAAAGGGGCACGATCATTAATATCAGCTCAGTGGCCGGACGGAAGATGTTTCCTAATCACGCAGTGTATGTTGGCACTAAATTCGCTGTACATGGCATGTCAGAGAATTTGCGCGAAGAGCTGTCGCCGCACAATGTACGCGTGATCGTTATCGCGCCGGGCGCAGTTGAAACCGAGCTGTTGAGTCACACCACCAGCGAAGCAATTAAGGACGGTTATCACGCTTGGAAAGCTGAAATGGGCGGCAAGGTGCTCAGTGCAGACGACGTGGCCAGCGCCATCGATTACGCCTATTCGCAGCCGCAGTCGGTCTGCGTGCGGGAGATCGTGCTGGCGGCCACCCGCCAGGGCGCATAAACTCAGTGACCCGGCAGCGCTGCGCCGGGCTCCATCTCTTCGGCTAAGGCCGTCAGCGCCGCGCGGTTACCGATCGCATAACCCCCCTGCTGCTTACGCAGCACCCCTTCTGCGCTGAACTGCGCAAACACATACAGCAGGTGGCGATAGGTCACGCCAAGGTACTCCGCCACCTGCGTATGCTTCTCTTTATACACACCATCATGCTGGGTCAGCAGGATAAAGGCCGCCAGCCGGTTAACCAGCGGAAACGCCTGATTGCGCGTTGAGGTGACAATATTGCGGAAATTCTTTTTCACTAAACCGAGACAGGCGTGGCGCAGGAACTGCGCATCATTTAACAATAGCGTGCGGCAGGTTTTCACCGGCAGCGCCAGGCACCAGCAGGCTTCAATCGCCTGCACCGCGCGTGAAGCATGCGTTTCATCCAGCACTTCAATCTCGCCAATAAAACAGGGCGCATTAAAGAAATCCACCAGCGAAATACGGCCATTGGCCAGCGTGACATACAGTTTGGTGCGACCGCGCGCCAGATAAAACATATACGACGGCAGAGCCCCCTCGCGCACAATATAGTCCCCGGCAAGGATATGAAATAAATGTGTGTGCGGGATCACATCGGCTGAAAATTTATCGCAATAGCCGGACGCCATTATTAACTGCTGCTTTAGCGCGTCATTATTTATTTCTTTCATCATTCGATGTCCACTATGAGATTTATCATACTCTGGCGTGTCACGCCGCTGCTAAGGTGAAGGCCTCTACCCTACCGCACCGGAAAATTTCTGCAATGAAATTAAGGTGATAACTAAAGAAGCTCAGGAGTAAACCATGACAGCACGTAAAATTATTCTGGACTGTGATCCCGGTCATGATGATGCCATCGCCATCATGCTGGCCGCGAAACATCCTTCGATTGAACTGCTCGGTATCAGTATCGTGGCGGGCAATCAAATTCTGGACAAAACGCTGGTCAACGGCCTGAACGTTTGCCAGACGCTGAATATTGACACGCCAGTTTATGCCGGCATGCCACAGCCGATTATGCGCCAGCAGATCGTCGCCGATAATATTCACGGCGAAACCGGTCTTGACGGCCCGGTGTTCGGCCCGCTGACGCGTAAAGCGGAAACAAAGCACGCTGTGAACTTTATTATCGATACGCTGATGAACAGCGACGGGGATATCACGCTGGTGCCGGTCGGCCCGCTCACTAATATTGCGGTAGCGATGCGCATGCAGCCGAAAATCATTCCCAAAATCCGTGAAATCGTGCTGATGGGCGGCGCTTACGGCACCGGTAATTTTACCCCGTCGGCGGAGTTCAATATTTTCGCCGACCCGGAAGCCGCGCGCGCGGTATTTACCGCCGGCGCCCCGCTGGTGATGATGGGCCTCGACTTAACGCACCAGACGGTGTGCACGCCGGACATCATTAGCCGCATGGAAAAGGCTGGCGGCCCTGCCGGCAAGCTGTTCAGCGATATGATGAATTTTACGCTGAAAACCCAGCACGACAATTACGGTCTGGCGGGCGGCCCGGTGCATGACGCCACCTGTGTCGCCTATCTAATCAATCCGGATGCCTTCAACGTTCAGCCGATGTTTGTCGAAATCGATGTCAACAGCGGTCCCTGCTATGGCCGCACGGTGTGTGATGCGCTGGGCGTGCTGGGGAAACCGGCAAACACCAAAGTGGGCATCACGCTGGATACCGCCTGGTTCTGGGATTTGGTCGAAGACTGCGTGCGCAGGTACCGCTAATCCTTAAACCCCACAATATGGGCAGAAAGTGGTCGCCCATACCGCTATGCAACCTCACCAGGCTGACATCAGGAAATATCATGATGGATATAATGAGAAGTGTTCTGGGTATGGTGGTATTACTGGCGATCGCGTTTCTGCTGTCAGTAAATAAAAAGCATATCAGTCTGCGCACCACCGGCGCCGCGTTACTGATTCAGATTGCCCTCGGCGGCGCGATCCTCTATTTGCCGCCGGGCAAATGGCTGGCGGAAAAAGTCGCCAGCGGCGTGCATCAGGCGCTGGCTTACAGTGATGCGGGCAGCGCGTTTCTGTTTGGCGCGCTGGCCGGACCGCAAATGGACAAGGTGTTTAACGGCGCCGGCTTTGTGTTTGCTTTTCACGTTCTGCCGGCCATCATCTTTATCACCGCGCTGGTTAGCGTGCTCTACTATCTTGGCGTGATGGGTGCCATCATTCGCCTGCTGGGCGGGATCTTTCAGCGCGCGCTCAATATCAGTAAAATCGAATCCTTTGTGGCAGTCACCACCATTTTCCTCGGCCAGAACGAGATCCCGGCCATCGTCAAACCCTTCGTCAACCACCTCAATCGCAACGAACTGTTCACCGCCATCTGCAGCGGCATGGCTTCGATAGCCGGTTCCACTATGCTCGGCTATGCCGGGCTGGGGGTACCGATTGAATACCTGCTGGCCGCCTCGCTGATGGCCATTCCCGGCGGCATTCTGTTCGCCCGGCTGCTCAGTCCGGCAACGGAAGCGTCGCAGGTGACTTTTACCCACCTGTCGTTTAGCGACACGCCGGCACGCAGCCTGATTGAAGCCGCCGCCAGCGGAGCGATTACCGGGATGAAAATAGCCGCCGGTCTGGCGACGGTGGTGATGGCGTTTGTCGGTATCATCGCGATGCTCAACGGCATACTCGGCGGTATCGGCGGCTGGTTGGGTCACGGCGACATCAGCCTGCAGGGAATACTCGGCTTCGCGCTGGCCCCGCTGGCGTGGCTGATGGGCGTGGCGTGGCACGATGCGGCGCTGGCGGGCAGTCTGATAGGTCAGAAACTGGTGGTGAACGAGTTTGTCGCCTACATCAGCTTTTCACCTTATCTGCATCAGGCGGGCGCGCTCGACGGCAAAACCATCGCCATCGTCTCGTTCGCCCTGTGCGGCTTTGCTAACTTTGGTTCGATTGGCGTGGTGGTCGGCGCCTTTTCTGCCGTCGCACCGGAGCGCACCCCGGAAATCGCGCGGCTGGGCCTGCGCGCGCTGATCGCCGCAACGCTCTCCAATCTGATGAGCGCCACCATTGCCGGCTTCTTCATCGGCCTTGGCTAACGCGCAAACCGGGCATTACGCCTCAGTGCGTCCCTGCCCGGTTTTCATCGGTGCCACCACCACATTCACCCCCAGCTCCTGCAGGCGACGCAGCACTGGCACCGGCGTGCCCTGATTAACGATCACCACATCAAACTCGCTCAGGTGAGCAAAGCGATGCAGCGCGCGCCGCTCAAACTTGGTGTTATCCATCATCAGGATGCGCTTCTGCGCCGCCTCGAACATGGCACGCTTGGTCTCCACCGTCTCGGCCGACTGGTGAAACACCGCATCATCAATAATCGCCGACATGCTGACAAAAAACACATCGGCGCGCAGGCTGGCGATTTCGTCTCGCGTCATGCGCCCCATAAAGGCGTTACACCAGTGATGAAACTGGCCGCCGAGCCCCATCAGAGTAATATCGCGACCGTTGCGTAATTCATTCATTAACGTCAGCGAATTGGTGATCACCGTGAGCGGCGCTTTGGCCGGCAGCAGCCGCGCCATCTGCAGCACGGTGGTGGAATCATCCAGAAACAGCGCCTGGCCGGGTTCAAGGTAGCCAGCGGCCACTTCGGCAATCGCCTGTTTCTCTTCCAGCTGGCGCGTGGCACGGTAGAGATCGCTGGATTCCACCAGGCTGGTTGGTGTGGCAGAGACCACGCCGCGTGATTTATGCAGCAGCCCGCGCTCAACCATCTCATCAATATCGCGATGGGCGGTCA
Organism: Enterobacterales bacterium; assembly: GCA_039593615.1. GTDB lineage: Bacteria > Pseudomonadota > Gammaproteobacteria > Enterobacterales > Enterobacteriaceae > Enterobacter. The sequence continues at coordinate 168,327 of JBCNOY010000003.1, forward strand.
TCAGGCTGATCCCGAAGCGCTCAGTAATATCTTCGATACGCACCGCGCCTTCGGCCATCACGGCTTCGGCTATGAGCTGGCGTCGTGCCAGCTGACGCGCCTGACGGCTGTCGCCCGGTAAGGTTTCATTCAGGAAGTGACCAGCGGAGGTCTCTTGCGGGTTATGCGCCATGTTTCGTCCGGAAAGTGAAGCGGAAATGCAGTTTCGGCTTTGATTACAGCGCGTAAACGTTTCTTTTGCAAATCAGGCGCGCAGCAGGCAACCGATGACGGCCAGAATGCCGCCATCGGTGATCTGACTTACTGCTTCAGGACAAACGGCGAAACGAAATCACCAGCGTTGTCTTTGGTGATCAGAATACAGTCAAACAGCTGCTTCTCCTGTGCTACCCCGGTTTTGCCGGTTTTGAGGAAGGTGTCCGCCTGCTCTACCGCCTTCTGCGCAAACTGCGCTACCGGCTGCATCACGGTATAGGCCAGCGTACCGGCTTTAACCGCGTCGACCGCATCCGGTGAACCGTCAAACCCACCCACTTTCACTTGGCTGAGTTTGCCAGCTTCCTTCAGGGCGGCGATAGCACCCAGCGCCATCTCATCGTTACCGCTGATCACCCCTTTGATGTTCGGATTAGCCTGCAGCAGCGACTGCATTTTATTGAAGCCCTGGGTGCGATCCCAGTTCGCCACTTCCTGGCCGACTTTCTTCAGCGTCGGGTACTGAGACAACACGGTATCGAAACCGTTGGCGCGCGTGGCGGCGTTGTTATCCGACGGCGGTCCCACCAGCTCGACATAGCTGGCGCTGTCACCCACCTGCTTCACCCACTCCATCGCGCCTACTGCCGCGCCCTGCGCGTTATTCGACACCAGCTGCGCTTTAGCCAGCCCGCTCTGGTTCAGTTCGGCATTGATCACGAACACCGGAATATTGGCGGCGATGGCTTTCTTTACCGAGCCAATCGAGCCGTCGGCGTTAGCCGGATCGAGAATGATCGCCTTGGATTTATTGGTGATCGCCGTATCAATCAGCTGGCTTTCGGTGTTGGTATCCCCTTTGTGCGCGCTGACTTTGGCACTGTAGCCCAGCTTCTCCGCCGCCTTCTGCCGACCTGGCCCTCAGTCAGCCAGTATGGATTGGAGGGATCGTTGACGATGATGGTCATCAGGCCGTTGTTGGCCCAGCTGGGTAAGGCAAAGGTGGAGATGGCCATCGCGGCGGCGGCGATAAACAGACGTTTAGTGAACATAGGTGCTCCGTTATTATTAGGGTACAGGTTTGTTTTACGGTTACTCGCGCGCCAGCCTGCCAGCGCGCACAGGGTTAGCGACCGCGCCGGCCGTATTGCAGGGTGTTGAGCAATACCGCCAGCACAATCACGGCGCCAGTGAACACCGTCTGCCAGTAGGCAGAAACGCCGATAATCACTAAGCCATCAGAGAGAAAGCCAATCACGAACGCGCCCAGCAGCGTGCCGCGCACGTTACCGCGTCCTCCGGTCAGCGCCGCACCGCCAATCACCACCGCAGCAATGGCGGTCAGCTCGTAGGTGGTGCCTGCTGTCGGACCGGCGGAGGTCAGCTGCGAAGAGAGCACCAGCCCGGCCATCGCCGCACAGATACCCGACAGCACGTAGACGCTGATTTTGATGCGTTTTACCGGCACGCCGGAGAGATCGGCGGCGCGCTCGTTACCGCCTGAAGCATACAGCCAGCGGCCAAACGCCGAGCGACTCAGCAGGAAACCGCAGGCCAGCGCCACTGCGCCGAGCACCAGCACGCCGACCGGGATGTTGAACAGGCGGTTAAAACCGAGCCAGTCGAAACCGGTATTGCCCAGCGCTTCGCTGCCGGAGAGTTTGTTGTAGGTCAGACCGTTGGTGATCAGCAGCGCGATACCGCGCGCCACATACATGGTGCCGAGCGTGGCGACAAACGCCGGGACGCGAAAAATCGCAATCAGCACGCCGTTGACCAGCCCTACCAGTGCACCCAGCACCAGCGTCAGAATTGCCACTGCCCACACCGGCAGATAGAGCACCACGCCCAGCGCTTCAAGGTTGATGCCCTGCATCATAAAGCCGGCCATCACCCCAGCCAGTCCCAGCGTCGAGCCGACTGACAAATCAATCCCGCCGTTGAGGATCACCAGCAGCATGCCGATCGCCGGCAAACCGAAGATGGCCACATGCGATGCCATGGTGAGGAAGTTCGCGCCGGTAAAGTAGTTGGGCGATAGCAGGGAGAAAGTGGCGATAATCACCAGCAGCGCGATAAAGGCACGCCCTTCCAGCAGCAGCCGCGCCAGGTTGAGGCGCTTGCCGCTGGCCGGTTTCGCCACCCGCGGTGCGCTATCCAGCGTTTGGGTTCTGTCAGTCATACCGTTTGCTCCGTTTTTCATGTCATGCCACCAGAGACTCGCCCGAAGCGGCCATAATGCGTTCTTTGCTCACGCTGGCGTCGAAGATGGCCGAGATGCGCCCTTTGCTCATCACCACGATGCGGTGCGCGATACTCAGGCACTCGCCCACTTCTGAGGTGGTGTAAACCACCGCCAGCCCTTTGCTGGCATTCTCCGCCAGCAGACGAAACACTTCGGCTTTGGCACCGATATCGATGCCGCGGCTCGGTTCATCCAGCAGAATCACTTTGGGTCGGGTGGCGAGCATTTTGCCGATCACCACCTTTTGCTGATTGCCGCCGGACAGGGAACCGATAGCCGCCTCACCGCCGGCAGTCTTGACCGTCACGTTACGAATGCTGTCACTAATCAGCTGTTTCTCCCGTCGCGTTGACAGCACCAGCCCGCGCACAAACTCGCTGATGCTGGCCAGCGACAGGTTTTCGCCCACCGTCATGGTCTGCACCAGCCCGTCGCGCTGGCGATCCTCCGGCACCAGCGCCAGCCCCATTTTGATGCGCTGCGACAGCGACAGCGCGGAGATCTCAGTATCCTGCAGCAGGATGTGCCCGCTACTCTGCTTCAGCCGTCCGGCGAGACACTCCAGCAGCTCGGTGCGCCCCGCGCCCATCAGGCCATAAATGCAGACAATCTCACCGGCCTGCACCGTCAGCGACAGCTGATCCACCAGCCGGATGCCGGTTTTGCTTTTCACGGTTAACGCCTGCACCGTCAGCGCGTCACCGCCGAAGGCATAGCCGCCGGGCGGTGAACCGAGGTCGAAGTGCTCTCCCACCATGTTGCGCACGATCCATTCGAGGTCGATCTCGTCGCGCCGGGCGTAGGCGGTCATCACGCCGTCGCGCAGCACCACTGCGCGATCGGTGATCTCCAGTGCTTCCTCCAGATGGTGTGAGATATACACAATCGCCACGCCCTGACTGGTCAGATCGCGGATGACCTGAAACAGCACCGCCACTTCCGCTGCGCTAAGCGCCGAGGTCGGTTCATCCATGATCAGGATTTGTGAATTCACCGACAGCGCACGGGCGATCTCCACAATCTGCTGCTGCCCGAGGCGCAGGTTCTCCACCGGCGTCAGCGGATCAATATCCTCCTCCAGCGCCGCCATCAGATGGCGGGTCAGCCGCGCCTCTTCGGCGTAATCCACCCCGCCGGGCCGCATGATTTCGCGCCCCATAAAAATGTTGTCGCGCACGTTCATATTGGGCGCGAGATTCAGCTCCTGATGAATAATCGAGATACCACAGTCGCGCGCCTCGGTGGCCGAACGGAACACCTTTGCTTCGCCGTTTAACAGAATTTCCCCGGATGTTGGCGTAATCACGCCAGAAAGAATTTTCATCAGCGTCGATTTACCGGCGCCGTTTTCACCGAACAGCGTGGTGACTTCGCCGCGGCGGATTTCAAAATTGACGCCTTTTAGCGCATGGGTAGAGCCATAAATTTTGCTGACGTTGCGCGCCTGCAGAATCACTTCTCCTTTCAGCAGCGCCGGATTGACGTTGAACGGTTTCATTGCACCTCCACGCGCACCGGCGTAATCAGCCAGTTAGTCGGACTGAGCAGACGGAACACGCCGAACACCTGCACGGTTTTGCCCGGCAGCGCCTCGCGGTCCAGTTTCTCCAGCACCGCCGCTTTCATGGCACGGTTAATCGCCGCCCCGGCGTTCTGGTATTCGATCTGATTAGTAAAATCACCAAACTGAATTTTGCCGCTGGCATCACGCAAATCGGTGCCGGTAATCGCCGGGCCGGTTTGCAACCGCAGCTGCGTACCCGCCGGCAGACCGGCGACCTGTAACGGGAAAACACCCATCTGCCCCGGCTGCACCACGCCCTGCAGTTTGACCGGCAGCACCGGCAGCGGCGAGCCGACACCGTATCTGGCCACCGCCTGCTGCCGATCGCTGTTCAGTGCGGCCGCCAGCGTGGCGGCATCCACCGCGCGCGCTTCGACATCCTGCTGGATGCCGGGAAAGGTTTTCTGCCCGTAGCTGTCTGCGGAGAAGCCCTGCTGACGCGCGTCGTCCGCCGAACCGATGCGCACCACTTTGGTATCCAGCGCCATGGCAGCCACCAGCGCCACGATCACCACGCCGCTGAGCGTGTAGCGCCGCCGACGTTTGCGTGCCAGCTGCTGCGTTAAGATTGAGACCTCGGACATAACGTGACCTCTCAGGGTGAACAGCGACGATATTCATCGCCGTGCAATGTTATAAATGTGATAACTTGTGTGATGAGAATTGTGCTGTTGTGACTAAATTGTCAACAGGTGACGCGCAATTTTTCGCACAGCGCGATCTGGATCGCTTATTTGCCCACGATCACCCTTAATCCGTTTAAAAAGGCCTTTAATACAATCATTAAAAACCTTTCACAGTGTTTAATCACATCCGCAATCCCCGCTGATTTTGTGATCGGACTCGCCATCCGGAGTGAAATTTATTCTTTTTTGAGAAAAATAATACAACAGATGTGTTATCTCCATGAGAAGTGGTGTAAGACAGTATTTAGCAAAATCATCACAGCTAATTAACAAGGCTGCGGATAAACCAAACAGGGGTTCCCGCACCGGGAGCAGCGAACGGAGGTGTATGTGGAGAGTGGCGATATCATTCTGGGTCTGGATTCCGGCACCTCGGTGGTTAAAGCGGTGGCGTTTGATCTGGAAGGTAACCAGCTGGCGTGCGCGTCGGCGCGCAATCGCTATTACCGCAGCGCAGGCGGTGCCGCCCAGCAGTCAATGACGCAAACCTGGCAGGATGCGGTCAGTGCGATTCACAAGCTCGGCGATCGGGTGGAGAATCTGGCGGCGCGCGTGGTGGCCGTGGCGGTGACCGCCCAGGGCGATGGCAGCTGGCTGGTCGGTGCTGATAATCAGCCGGTGGACGATGCGTGGATCTGGCTGGATGCCCGCGCCGCCGCCACGGTGGAAAAACTTAACCAGCAGCCGCTGGCCGCCGCACGCTTTCAGGCCACCGGCACCGGTCTTAACACCTGCCAGCAGGGTGCGCAGCTGGCGCACATGGACCAGCATTATCCCGAACTGCTGGCGCGCGCCGAAGTGGCGCTGCACTGCAAGGACTGGCTCTATCTCAATCTGACCGGCGTGCGCGCCACCGACCCGTCTGAAGCCAGCTTTACCTTTGGCAACTATCGTCATCAGCGCTACGACGACACGGTGATCGACGCGCTGGGGATTAACCACCGGCGCCACCTACTGCCGGAGATTATCGACGGCACGCAAATCACCCATGGCCTCACCGCTGACGCCGCCCGGCAAACCGGCCTGCTGGCTGGCACGCCGGTATGCCTCGGCTATGTCGATATGGCGATGACCGCGCTCGGTGCCGGGGTGCACACCGGTGAAGCCAATACCGCCTGTTCGATTGTCGGCTCAACCGGCGTGCATCTGCGCAGCGTCACCATTGACGAGGTATGGCTCAACCCGGCGCAAACCGGCTACGTGATCCCGCTGCCGTGGCCAGGTTATGTCACTCAGGTACAAACCAACATGGCCTCCACGCTCAATCTCGACTGGCTGCTGAACGTGGCCAGCGATCTGCTGAGCAGCTTTGGCTGTGAAACCGATCATGCGCGGCTGGTGCAGCAGATCGATCGCTGGCTCAACGACGCGCAGCCGGGCACCCTGCTGTTCCATCCTTACATTTCGCTGGCCGGTGAACGCGGACCGTTCGTCAACGCCGACGCGCGCGCCAGTTTCACCGGCCTCAACTACCAGCACAACTTTGGCGACCTGGTGCGCGGCGTGATTGAAGGCATCGGCATGGCGGCACGCGACTGTTATCAGGCGATGGGCGCCACGCTGCCGGGAGAAATTCGCCTTACCGGCGGTGCGGTGCGATCGCAGCCGCTCAGGCAAATCCTTGCCGCCTGTATCGGCGCGCCGGTGCGCATCAGCCAGCGCGAGGAAGCCGGCGCAGCGGGTGCGGCCATGATGGCAGCGGTGGCGATTGGCGCGTATCCGGACATGGCGCAGTGCGTTGAACGCTGGGTGCGCCCGCTGCTGGACGACGCCGAAGCGCCATCGCCTGCGCTGATGCAGCGCTACCAGCAGCTGTTCCCTCAATATCAGCAGATCCGCCGCGATCTTCCTGCCGCCTGGCAGGCATTAAACAGTTTTAAGGAGTAACGCATGAGTGACAACACGTTGGATCTGTTTGTGATCGGCGGTGGCATTAACGGTGCCGGTATCGCGCGCGATGCCGCCGGGCGCGGGCTGTCGGTGATGATGTGTGAAAAAGACGATCTTGCCGCAGGCACTTCCTCGCGCTCCGGTAAACTGGTGCACGGCGGCCTGCGCTATCTGGAGTACTACGAATTCCGCCTGGTGCGCGAGGCGCTGATTGAACGCGAGGTGCTGCTGAACGCGGCGCCGCACATTATCTGGCCGATGCGCTTTGTGCTGCCGCACAGCCCGTCCGATCGTCCGGCGTGGCTGGTGCGGCTGGGCCTGTTTCTGTATGACCATCTTGGCGGACGCAAAAAACTGCCGGGCACGCGCGTGCTCGATCTGACGCGCGATCCTGAAGGCGCGCCGCTGCTGGACAGCTACCAGAAAGGCTTTGAGTACTCCGATTGCTGGGTGGACGATGCCCGGCTGGTGACGCTCAATGCGCTGGATGCCGCCGAGCGCGGCGCCACCATTCTGCCGCGCACCCGCTGCGTGTCAGCGCAGCGTCTGCCGGGCAAATGGCAAATTACCCTGCAGGATCAGGCCAGCGGCGCGCAGCGCACGGTGTTCGCCCGCGCGCTGGTGAATGCGGCCGGGCCGTGGGTACTGGATATCGTCAATCAGGTTAGCCATACGCAAAGCCAGCGCAGCGTGCGGCTGGTGAAAGGCTCGCACCTCATCGTGCCGAAATTCTGGGAGGGCCAGCAGGCCTATCTGGTGCAAAACACCGACAAGCGGGTGATTTTTATCAATCCCTATGAGGGTGATAAAGCGTTAATCGGCACCACCGACATTCCCTGGCAGGGCAAAGCGGAAGATGTCAGTGCGGATGATAGCGAGCAGCAGTATCTGATTGACGTGGTGAATCGTTACTTCAAGGTTAAGCTACGCGCCAGCGATGTAATTACCCGCTTCTCCGGCGTACGTCCGCTGTTTGACGACGGCAAAGGCAACCCCTCGGCGGTGACGCGGGATTATGTGTTCGACCTGGATAATCAACAGGATGCCCCGTTACTGCACGTGTTCGGCGGCAAAATTACCACGTTCCGCAAGCTGGCCGAGCATGCGCTGCAACAGCTGGCGCCGTTTTTCCCCAACATGGGCGCGGACTGGACGCGCAGCGCCACGCTGCCGGGCGGTGAGATCGCCCATGCCGATTTTGACAGCTTCCTGGAGGAGATCAAAGCGCGCTGGCCGTGGCTGCCGCAGCCACTGCGCAAGCACTATGCGCGACTGTACGGTGCGCGTATGAGCACGCTGCTGGGCACCGCCGGTTCGCTGAGCGATCTCGGTGAGCATTTTGGCGGCCAGCTGTATGAGGCCGAGGTGCGTTACCTGGTGCAGTACGAATGGGCGCAGCAGCCGGAAGATATTCTCTGGCGTCGCACCAAACATCAGCTGCACCTGAGCGCTGCACAGCGCACCGCGTTCAGCCAGTGGTTCGAACAGACTTTCCACCCTGCCGCGCCGCTGCGCGCCCACGCTGGCTGAGAGGTGCCGCATGCCATTAACGCTTTCGCTGAATACCAATCCACTGGTGAACCGCTTCGCCGATCCCGGCGATTTAATTCACACCGTGGCTCAGCAGATCCGCATCCGCGATCTGCAGCTGACGCATGAGTTTATCAATCCCGGCTGGCCTGCTGCCACCCTCACCCACATGACGCGCCGCATGCAACAGGCGCTGCGTGCCACCGGCGTGCGCGTCACCTCCGGCATGACCGGCCCGTATGGTCGCCTCAACCATTTTGGTCATCCGGATGCGGCGGTACGTCGCTACTACATTGACTGGTTCAAAACCTTTGCCGACATCACCGCGGAACTGGGCGGCGTCGCGGTGGGCTCGCAGTTTGCCATCTTCACCCAGCGGGATTTTAACGATGCGGCGCGGCGTGAAGCGCTGATTGCCATCGCCATTGACTGCTGGGCGGAAGTGGCGGAACACGCCAAAGCGGCCGGTCTGCGTTACCTGTTCTGGGAACCGATGAGCGTCGGGCGCGAATTTGGCGAAACCATTCCCGCCTGTATGACGCTGCAGCAGCGCCTGAGCGCGGCACAGTTTGCCCTGCCGATGTGGATGATGGCGGATATCGATCATGGCGATGTCACCTCTGCCGATCCGCGTGACTACGACCCTTACGCCTGGGCTGAAGCGGTGCCGCGCTTTTCGCCCATCATCCACATAAAGCAGAGCATGATGGATAAAGGCGGGCACAGGCCCTTTACATTGCAGTACAATGCCGGCGGTCGCATTCAGCCGCAGCCGCTGCTTGAGGCGCTGGCGCGCGGCGGCGCGCAGGATAACGAGATTTGCCTCGAGCTAAGCTTCAAAGAGCGCGAACCCACCGACAGCAATGTGGTGGCGGAGATTGCCGAAAGCGTGGCGTTCTGGGCCGACCATATTGATACCGGGGTGCAGGATTTGCATCTCGCGTGAGCATGCCGTGCTGAGGGCTTTCGTCAGCCCGCAGCACCCCTCAACCAGACAGGGACAACCCGATGAAATCCGCACCGACTTCCGCTGAACGCGATGACTCTCTGGCCCTGCGGGCGGCCTGGCTGCACTATGTCGGCGGCCTGACGCAGGCTGAAGTGGCCAAACGGCTCGGCCTGCCGTCGGTGAAAACCCATCGGCTGATTGCGCGCATGGTGGCCGAAGGCGCGGTGAAAGTCACCATCGACGGCGCGATTGTCGCCTGCGTGACGCTGGAAGAGCAGTTGCGCAGCCGCTACGGCCTGAACTTTTGTCAGGTGGCACCCGATCTCGGTGAAGAAGGCCTGCCGGTGCGCGCGCTGGGCATGGCCGGTGCCGACTATTTGCGTAATCTGCTGGCCTCCACGCCGGCGATCACGCTGGGTCTCGGCCACGGCCGGACGCTGTCGGCGGCGATTCACCAGCTGGCACGTATCGACGCGCCGCACCTGCGCTTTGTCTCCCTGCTCGGCTGCCTGACGCGCAACTACGCGCTCAATCCGCATGACGTGATGCATCGCATCGCCGAAAAAACCGGTGCGCAGGCCTACATGATGCCGGTACCGTTTTTTGCCAACACCGAAGAGGATCGCGATGTGCTGCTGGCGCAGCGTGGTGTCAGCGAAGTGTTCAGCATGGCCGCGCACAGTGAAGTGAAGCTGGTGGGCATTGGCACCGTGGAACCGGCCGCCCAGCTGGTGGAGGCCGGGATGATCGATGCAGCCGAGATCCGTGCCCTGTCGGAAGCCAGCGCGGTGGGCGAACTGCTGGGGCACTTTTTTGCCGCCGACGGGCAGATGATTCACAACTCGCTGACGGCACGCACGCTGTCGGTACCGCTGGATCTGGCGCAGCGCGCAGAGATCGTGGCGCTGACCGGCGGACCGAGCAAAGTGGCGGCGATCCGCGCGGTGCTGGCCAGCGGACTCGTCACCGGTTTGATCACCGACGAGCTGACGGCGCAGGCGCTGCTATCTTATTGAATCGTCAGCTCACTCAACCTTATTAAGCGGTTTAGCGCTTGCGTGCCGTCCAGCCATGTATCAGCAGCGACTGAAAGAAGCGCTGCGGCGGCGTGAAACCGGCCTGCGCCATCAGCGCTTCGGTCTGGGCTGCAGGCAGCAACAGCAGCCGCTGCGTCAGCATCTGCTTCATCTCATCCAGATTTTGCGCCCTGCCGCTGGCACTCTCATGCATGGTTTTCCAGAACAGCAGTTGTTCATCAAAGCCGGTATCCTGCACATCGCCGGCAATTTCTGCCGTCACTAAGCGTCCGCCCGGTTTGAGCTGCTGCTGCATCTGCTGATAAATACCCGCCCGCTGCGGATGCTGGATAAAATGCGTCACCAGCAGGCAAAGCACCACATCGTAATCGGCGGTAACCGGCACGTCGTTAAGGTAGCCCTGATGCAGCTGGCAGCGCGCCCGTATCCCGGCGGCGCTGAGTTTCTCTGTGCAGACCGCCAGCATGTCCGGTGAAGGATCGACACCGGTAAACTGCCATTCCGGGTGCTGCTGCGCCAGCCGGATAATTTCGCTGCCGGTCCCGACGCCCACACACAGCACCCGCGCCTGCGGCGGCGCCTTGTCCAGCACCAGTGAAATCAGCAGATGCAGGTTATCGGCGATTGGCTGATGTTTGCCGTTATACGCGTCGTACTGCCGCGCAAACTCCTCGTTGAAGATATCGTTGGTATTTTGCGTCATCATTGTCCCGATCGGTTGCCATCATGTAACTTTACTTATTACATGAATAGTGCGCCGATGCAATCAATGGCTGAACACGCTAAGCCTGAGGGATAGATTGAACGCAATAAAGGTTAAACCAGACTGAGCTGCAGCGACTGCGCACGCAGCTGCTGCTGCCAGCCTGCGGCGAGTTCCGCGTCGGTGATCACCTGCTTAAACGGCTGTAGCGGCGCCAGCGCATAGGGATGAATCTGACCAAATTTGGAGGAGTCGGTGAGCGCGATGGTATGGGTGGGTTTTTCCATGATGGCGTTCACCACATCGCAGCGCAGCATGTCGCGGCTGGTGAAACCGGTCGCCTCATCCCAGCCGTCAATGCCAATAAACGCCTTATGGAAGTTGAGGTGCTGAATGCACAGCCGCGTTAACGGCCCGACTACCGACTCACTGCTTTTCTGAAACAGCCCGCCGAGAATAATCACATCGCCGCCCTGCTCACGCAGCAGTCCGGCGATGTAATGGCTGACGGTGATGATGGTGATGTCCTGCCGATGGCTGAGCTCTCGCGCCAGCAGCGCATTGGTGCTGCCGCCTTCAATAAACACCGTTTCGCCGGGGTTAACCAGCCCGGCGGCGTACTCCGCCAGGCGTTTTTTCACCGCAAAACGGGTTTGCATGCGCGCGCCTACGTCATCACTTTCCGGTGCCACGGCAGAACCGTGCACGCGGCGCAGAAAGCCACCCTTCTCCAGCAGGTTCAGATCCTGACGCACCGTCACCTCCGAAACGCCGGTGGTTTGCGCCAGTTCATTGACGCTGACGCTGCCGCGCTCGCTGACCAGTTGAATAATGTGCTGATGACGTGCGTTCATAGAGCCTGCTGTAAAAAAGTTTTTGCCCAGCTTAGCAGAAATCACGCTAATCCCAGACTGCGCCGGCCGTTTTCATTCAGATCCTGCGGCGTAAAACGGCCGCGCCAGCTGGCTTCGTAATCCTCTTTGGGGAAATCGCCCGGCGAGACACCGGTCGCCAGCGCCTGCGCCACCTGCTGCGCATAGTCGGCGTTTTTATCGCACATCGGCGCGGCGGGAATGTACATCACGTTGCCCCAGCCCTGCTGATTTTCCACCGGCGCCACCGAGTGAATCACGTCGCAGTGCCACCACACCGAATCGCCCGCCTGCAGCGCCGGGATCGAACACAGACCGGCAATTAACTCCGGATGCCAGCGCTCCGATACCGGCAGCACTTTGCCCGGCGCCACGCCGCACAGTTCCTCTTCCGGCACATCCTTCAGTAACGGACGCAGCAGCAGATAAGCCATGGCTTCCGGCACCGGCACCACGTGCAGCAGTCCCTGACCAGGCTGCATGTCGGAGAGCGCGGTCCAGCCCTGGAATGTGCGGAACACCGAACATTTGGTGGTGGTGCCAGACTGGTACTCCTGCACGGCCGTGCGGTGCGCCGCGTCCCACGGATCGTACTGATCGAACTGGTTAGAAAAGATCTTGCTGAACACCTGCTGATAGGCCGGCAACAGCCAGCGCTCCAGCGCGCCGGAGTCGGTGTGCGCGCCCAGCCCTTTGGAGGTGGTGCCCGGCAGCCGGCGCCGGATGCGATCCGGATAGATGATGCTCACGTCTGGATCAAACCAGCGCGTACCGGCGGATTCGAATTTCCACAGGCGATTGAGGAACGCCTGGGTTTGCGCCATGGCCTCGCTCTGGCGGGCCGACATCTGCGCATCGCTCCAGTAAATGGGATAGATCTCCGGCCGCGAGGCGTCGAGGTTGCCAAAGAAGTTGTCACCCGGCCCCTGATAGACGCGGTCAAAATCATTGTCGTCGAGGTAGTTGAGCATGTCAGCATCCCACGCCAGCGCCTGCTCGCGGCTAAAGGTTTGCTTTACCACCACGCAGCCGCGGCGGCGGATATGATCTTTGGTCTGTTCGCTGATGCGGCCAGCGGCCAGATCCGCGAAGCTGACCTGCGGCCACGCCGTTCCGTGCTGCTTCTCTTCGGCGCGCGCGGCCGCGATTTCACTGACAATCTTACTTCTGACCTGCTCAAACAGGCCTTCGACATCGCCAATCTGTGCTCTGAGCGCCTGCTTCATCAGGCGCACATGCTGTTTAAAATCGTCGGGTTGTTGTTCTGAGGTAAAAGTGGTGTTCATCTCGCACTCCGTCTGTTTACGCTTTAGTTTCATTCGAAACACATTACATATTCATTCATAACATCGAGCGAACAAAAAGACAGCACGCAGGCAGAAAATAGCGAGCATGATCACAGTTATTTATCTGTGGGGTTATCGTTTGAAAGTATCCAGGGAGCGACACGGTGGGATGAATAACGCAAGCGCGCCTGGATCAGGCACGCGGGGCTGCCCTCCATGGCAGCCCGGGAAAATTACGGCTGATCGAATAAATGACGGTACTGCACAAAGTCGGTTTGTTGCGCCAGCCGATCGTACAGCGCCCGCGCGTGGCTATTAGACGCCTGCGTCAGCCAGTAAACGCGCGAACAGCCGAGCTTCTCCGCCTGTTCATAGACCGCCAGAATCAGTGCCTTGCCGGCGCCCAGACCGCGCGCGGCTTCGCTGACGTAGAGGTCCTGCAAATAGCAGTAGTCGCCCTGAGTCCAGGTTGAGCGGTGGGTAAGAAAATGCACCAGCCCGACCATCGCGCCGTCCTGCTCGGCCACCAGACAGTGCATGGGTTCCGCGCGGGACAGCAAACGGCGAAAGCTCTCGCCGGTGGTGTTATCGTCAATGGTGGTCTGATAAAAGCGCTGATAGCCCTGCCACAGCGCCAGCCACGGCATGAAATCTTCGGCGCGCAGCGCTCTGATGGTGATCATTCGCCTTTCCCGATGTTGCTGATGATTTTTTCCGCAGCCACCACCCGATCGTCATTCGGGAACCACTTATTTGCCAGCATAATCAGCGCAACCCGCTGCGACGGAATAAAGACGGCGTAGGTGGCGAATCCGTTGGTGGAGCCGGTTTTGTTGTACCACGCCTGCTGCGGCGCAGCCTGCGGCGGCGTAATCCGCGTGGCTTTCATGCCCTTCATGATGCGCGCGCCGCTGTTGCCGTCCACCAGCTGCTGCGTGGTTACCGGCAGCGGGTAATATTCCCACATCATCGCCTGAGTAAAAGCGGCCTCGGTGTGGTAATAGCCCTGATGCGTCGCGGCCACCGCCTGTTGCCATGCGGGCGCGACTGGCTGCTGCTGCAGCTGAATGGCCAGCCAGCGAATCAGATCGGCAGAGGTAGATTTCAGGCCATAGGATTCCGCATCCAGCGGGCCTGGCGTGACCCGCACCGGGCGATCCTGCTTGTTATAACCCTGGGCGTAGCGCCCCATCTGTGATGCAGGCACCTGCACATAGCTGTGCGTCATGCCCATCGCCGGCAGCAGCTGCTTTTCCATCGCACTGATGAACGGCTGATGCAGACTCTTAGCCGCAATCATGCCGAGCATACCGATACCGAGGTTGGAATAAACGCGCACCGTGCCCGGCTGGGCCTCTGGCTGCCACTGTTTGTACCAGCGCATCAGCTCGCGGGTATTGGTCACGTCATCCGGTACGAACAGCGGCGTGCCGCTGGTGTGCGTCGCCAGATTCAGCAGCGAGACGCGATCAAAAGCGCTGCCTTTCAGTTCCGGCAGCCACTGGCTGGCCGCGTCGCTGAAATTCAGTTTGTTCTGCTGCGCCGCATAGCTGGCTAAGGTGGCGGTAAACGTTTTACTCAGCGAACCGATTTCAAACAGCGTCTGCTCGTTGATCGGCTGTCCGCTCTCTTTCGATGCCACGCCGTAGTTATAAAATTCGGTTTTGCCGTCGTGCAGAATCGCCACCGCCATACCGGGGATCTGATACTGCTGCATCAGCGGTTTGATGATGCTGTCTGGTGATGTCGTTGCCAGCGCACTGCCGCTGACCAGCAGCGCGAGTGCGCTTAATCGGGCCCATGAAAACATGAAAATTCCTTTTCCTGCAGGTTAACCATGATGTCTGACCGGCAGTATATCGTTACCCCTGCCAGGCTTCCCGACAATTCTCATTGGTAGTGAACAAAATCACATCCTTTATGACCTGATTTGCCGTTTGCTGCGCCCGCTCCTATACCTTTGACAAGTAAGCGTTCATCGCAAGGAGCTGACAATGGAACAGGTTTTGACCCGCGAACAACGGCTTAGCCGCCTGCGCGCGCGCAGTTCGCTGCCGGTGCTGATCGTCGGCGGCGGCATCAACGGCATCAGTACTTTTCGTGAGCTGGCATTACAGGGCATTCCTGCGGTGCTGGTGGAGAAAGGTGACTGGTGCCAGGCGGCCAGCGGCGCGCTGTCGCGCATGATTCACGGCGGCCTGCGCTATCTGGAGACCGGCGAGTTTGGCCTGGTGAAGGAGTCGGTGATGGAGCGCGATCGCCTGCTGAAAAACGCCGCGCACTATGTGTTTCCGCTGCGTACCACCGTACCGATCGATAATCTCGGCGGTGGACTGGTTAACGCCACGCGACGTTTCCTGCGCCTGAGCGATAAGCCCACCCGGCGCGGCGCGCTGCTGATCAAAACCGGCCTGAGCCTGTACGACCTCTACACCCGACAGTATGGCGCTATGCCGCGCCACCAGCTGCGTAACGAAGCCGCCACGCGCGATCGCTGGCCTGGCTTCGCGCCCTGGGTGAAATACAGCGCCAGCTACTACGATGCGTGGATCAGCGCGCCGGAGCGACTCGGGTTTGAGTTGATTGAAGATGCGGAACGCGCCTGCCCGGAGGCGCTGGCGCTCAATTATCTGCGGGTGGTCAGCGCCAGCGACGAGACGGTGCTGCTGGAAGATACGCTGAGCGGTGAGCGCTTTAGCCTGCAGCCGCACGTGCTGGTGAATGCCGGCGGCGCGTGGATCGACCAGCTGAATCAGCAGCTGGCCGTGCATTCACCACCGACCAGACTGATAGGCGGCACCAAAGGGTCGCATCTGATCCTCGATCATCCCCAGCTGTTACAGATGCTGGACGGTGAAATGGTCTATTTCGAAAATCAGGAAGGCCGGGTGTGCATTATGTTTCCCTGGTTCGGCAAAGTGCTGGTGGGCTCCACCGATATCCGCGTTGATGACCCTGAGGGCGTGGTGTGCGAAGCCGAAGAGCAGGCTTACATTCTTGAGTCGCTGCGCTTTGTATTTCCTGACATCGTGGTTCCAGCATCCGCGGTGGTTTATACCTTCTGCGGCGTGCGCCCGCTGCCGGCCAGCGAGGCTAAAGTGAATGGTCAGATTTCGCGTAACCATTCGCTGGTGCTGCTGCCGCCTGACCACGCGCGTGCCTGGAGCACGCTATGTCTGGTCGGCGGTAAATGGACCACCTTCCGCCGCTTCGGGGAAGAGGCCGCCGACCGCGTGTTGCGCCTGCTGGGAGAAAAGCGTCGCGTCTCCAGCAGCGACCTGCCGATTGGCGGCGGTCGGGATTTTCCGGCGCCGTCCGCCCAGCCCGCCTGGCTCAGTGCGCTGGCGCAGCAATATGACATTCCGCTGGCGCGCGTGACGCAACTGGCGAAACGCTACGGCAGCCGGGCCCTGCCGCTGCTGCAGCAGATTCAGCAGCACGGCGAACAGCCGCTGCAGCATCATGCGGGTTACAGCGCCACCGAACTGCGCTATCTGATTGAGCATGAACAGGTGTGCCAGCTGGAAGATGTGCTGGTGCGCCGCACGTCGCTGGCTATCTGCGGTGAATTAACGCCGCCGCTCATGCAGGAAATTTCGCAGCTGCTGGCCGACTCGCTCGGCTGGCAGGACAGCCAGCGCGCTGAACATCTGCAGCACACTGCAATCAGCCTGGCGCAGCGCCATGGGCTGCACGCGCTCGCATCCGCGTTTTCACAGGAGGAAGTTCAGGATGTCACTCACCCCTAAAGTTCGCCTCAACCGGTTATTTCACCACGGCAAGTGCCTGGATGTGGCGATCGATCACGGCATCGCCAACGAGCCCGACTTTCTGCTGGGGCTGGAAAATATTGAAAGCGTGATGCGCAACCTGATTGCCGCACAGCCGGATGCGATCCAGGTCAATTATGGTCAGGCCGATCTGCTGCAGCGCGTTGCCGGGCGCAAACCGGCGCTGGTGATGCGCACCGACGTCGGCAACGCCTATAACGCCGCGCGCCACCGCGAGATGTGGGCGGTGCTGCACAACCCGGAGGCGCCGATCCTCGCCGCGCTGCAAATGGACGCCGCCGCGGTGGTGGTCAATCTGTATATGATCCCGGATGAACCCGGCATTTTCCGCCAGTGCGTGGAGAACATCGGCCGCCTGCGCCACGCCTGCGATCGCTACGCCATGCCGCTGATGGTGGAGCCGCTGGTGATGGCCCCGGCCGGCCAGGGCGCCGCCTACGGCTCGCTCGGCGACGTGCAGAAGATCGTGCCGCTGGTGCGGCTGGCGCGCGAGCTGGGCGCCGACATCATCAAGGCCGACCCCACGGATAACGTAGAGGATTTCCATCGTGTGGTGGAGGCGGCGCGCTGCCCGACGCTGGTGCGCGGCGGCGGCAAGGGGGAGCTGGGCGCGGTGCTGGCGAAAAGCGCCGCGCTGATGGCGCAGGGTGCCAGCGGCATGGTGTATGGCCGCAACGTTTATCAACATGATAATCCATCACGCGTGGTCAGCGCGCTGATGGCGATTATTCATCAGGGTGTCAGCGGCGCGGATGCGCTGGACATCTACCAGCAGGGTTAAGCGTGACCTGCACCGGCGCTTAAGCGGTGCGCCGTCTTCGCCTGAAACGGAGTCGGATATGAGCCAGATTCTCGGCATCGATGCCGGAAATACCATGATCAAAGCGGTACTGTTTGACCTGAGCGGCCGCGTGCTGTCAGTAGCGGAGTGCGCCGGCGAAACGCATCAGCCGCAGGAAGGCTATGCTGAACGGCCAGTTGAAGATATCTGGCGCGGCGTCAGCAGCGCGGTAAGTCGCTGCCTGCAGCAAGCCGGCACGCGCGGCAGCGAAGTGATTGCCGTCGGGGCCGCCGGACACGGCAACGGGTTGTATGCGCTGGATCGTCAGCAGCGCCCTCTGTTTGGCATCCAGTCGATTGATCATCGCGCCAGCGCCACGGTACAGGCGCTGGAATCCAGCGGTGCGGCGCAGCAGATTTACGCGCTGTCGTTGCAAAAACCGTGGCCCGCCGCCACGCCGGTGCTGATCAGCTGGATACGTCAGCATCAGCCGGAACGCTGGGCGCAGATCGGCCATCTGCTGTGTGCCAAAGATGTCATCGCCCATTTTCTGTGCGGCAACGTCAGCGCGGACTATTCGGATGCCGCCGGTGCCGGGCTGATTGATTATCGCCTGCGCGGCTACAGTGACGAATTGCTGGCGCTATATGGCATCGAAGAGGCGCTCACCCTGCTGCCACCGCTGCGTGAATCCTGCGAGGTCACCGGCGTGGTCTCGGCCCGCGCAGCACAGCTCACCGGTTTACCGGCCGGCATCCCGGTGGTGGCCGGCATGTTTGACGTGGTTGCCAGCGCGGTCGGCTCGGGCGTAGTGAATTGCGGTGAGGCCTCCATTGTCGCCGGTACCTGGAGCATCAATCAGGTGGTGGTCGACAAACCTGACTATCTGCGCCCGGTGTTTATGAATTCGATCATCGAACGCGACCGCTACATGGCGATCGAGGCCAGCGCCACTTCTGCCGCCAATCTTGACTGGTTCCTGCGTGAATTTGATGATGGCCGCGCCGGCCAGGGCGCGGCGCGCAGCAGCGACAGCGTGGCACAGGTCAGGCCTGACGCGCAGCTGCCGCTGTATCACCCTTACCTCTATTCAGGGCGGAAAGCCGAACCCGCCAAAGCCGGCTTTTACGGCCTCGGCGGCTGGCATACGCGCGCTGACATGCTGTTTGCCCTGTTTGAAGGCGTAACCTTTGCCCACCGGGCGCACATTGACCGGCTGCGCGCGGCAGGCATTACGGTCAACCAGGCCACGCTCTCCGGCGGCGCGACGCGCAGTAGTGTCTGGCCGCAAATGTTTGCCGATGTGCTGGGGATGCCGATTCGCGTCGCAACCTGCCACGAAACCGGGTCGCTGGGTGCGGCTCTGTGTGCGGGCGTGGGCGTGGGTCAGTGGCCGAATCTGGCTGCCGCCGTGCAACAGGCGGTTACCCTTGCGCCGGAGGCGCTGCAGCCCCGCGCGGCGCGCTTCGCGTTCCATGACACCCGCTACCGGCTGTTTAAAAAACTTGAGCTGGCGATGAGCGACATCTGGCGCACCGCCAGTTAATGGCGGTGCGGCGTGAACAAACCATGACACCGGCGGGCAAATGCTGTACACTTGATGCATAAAAATGTTCACATGAACATTATCAGGAGGTTGTGATGTCCACCGCATCGGCTTTTAATCCCACCAGCGGATCGCGCATCTTTGATCCGTCGCTGATTCAGCACGCCCGCCCCTCTTTTATGGATCAGATGGGGCTGCCGCGTAACCGGCTTAAGGCGCATAAGTTGATCACCGACGGCATGGATGTCGGCATTGTCGAACGCGCCGCCACAATTCTGAAAGCGACGCCGATCGACATCGCACAAATGGTCTCGATTGACCGCAATACCTACCGGCGCCGCGAGAAGTCCGGATCGCAGCTCTCGGTCGAACAGGGCGCACGCATCTATCAGGTGTTTGAAGTGCTGGATGCGGTGATCCAGCTGTTCGCTGGCGATCCGGAAGTGGCGATGCACTGGATGTATCAGCCCGCGCTGGCGCTCGACAACGCGCAGCCGATTAACATGCTCAGTACGCCCGCCGGCTGCGATGCGGTGCTGACGCTGATTGGCCGCCTGGAGCACGGAGTGATTGTCTGATGACACGACGGAAGGATCCGGCCGCACCCGTCAGGGTGTTCTATCGAATTGTCAAAGCGGAGTACGCCAGCCAGGCGTTTAACGGTGCTGGCGCAGAAAAATGGGGTGGCCGCTGGAATCCGCCCGGGATGAAAGCGGTTTACCTCAGCAGCTCTAAAGCGCTGGCGACGCTGGAACTGGTGGTGCACGCCGGGAAAACGCTGCTGGAGCAAAGCCGCTTTGTGGTGTTTACCGTGGCGGTACCGGAATCCGACATCATCGCCCTCGACAGCAGTAAACTGCCGGCCGGCTGGGAAAAATATCAGCAGCAGGAGGAGACGCAGGCCATCGGCGCGGCGTTTCTCGATCCGCACAACGGCTTTCCCCTGCTAATGACGGTACCCAGCATCCTCACCGGCGAAGATAATGCGCTGTTTAACCCCGATCACCCGGGCGCGGCCGCGCTGATTGCCACAGCGACCTCCGCTCCCTTCGCCATTGATCGCCGTATCAAAGACGATCCGTAAACGCTCTAGCGGCACTGGCTGGCACAGTTTTGTACGCAAATCTGCGCCAGCGAGCCACAGCCGCCGCCGTTGTCATTCTTGCACTGCGATTGCTGCACATAACAATTCTGCTGACAGGAAGAGACATCACACTTCGCTGCTACCGGCGTGAGCTGCGGCAAATCCCCTTTTCTCTCCGGCTGCCACGGCGTTTGCGCCGCTGCGCTCAGGCTGCCCAGCAGCAATAACATCATTATCCACTTCATCATTCAGTCCTCGCAGGATGGATGTAGAGAGTATGAACGCTGGCCGGATGATTGCCAGCGTGAAACCTTTGGTTCACCTTCCGCCTGATGATGCCCTGTTAAGGTGCAGACTCTGCGCCCATTACTGAAGCAGCGCCTGACCCAGCCAGAATATAAATCATTATTTTCAAAACTTTAACCCACTGTCACCCTGACCCTGCAAAATGGTACAAAAGTTGCAGGGCTTAGGGTGCACAGTAAAGGAGACGGTAATGAAAGCGATTGTGATTGGAGCGGGTATCGGCGGCATGAGCGCGGCGCTGGCGCTGGAAAAAGCGGGTTTCAGCACCGCGGTATATGAAGCGGTGAAAGAGATGAAACCGGTCGGCGCGGCCATCTCTATCTGGCCTAACGGCGTGAAGTGCCTCAATGCGCTGGGTCTCAAGGCACAGCTGCGCGCGCTCGGCGGCAATATGGCGTTTATGGCTTACAACGATGGCCACAGCGGCAGCAGCCTGACCCGCTTCAGTTTGTCACCGCTGGTGCAGCAGGTCGGCGAGTATCCTTATCCGGTCGCACGCGCAGAGTTACAGGCGCTGCTGATCGACAGCTACGGCCGCGAACGCATCCGCTTTGGCAAACGCGTTGAACGGGTGGAGCAGCATGCCAGCGGCGTGACCGCCTGGTTTGATGACGGCAGCCAGGCTGAAGGGGATTTTATGGTGGCCGCCGACGGCACCCACTCGGTGATTCGCCATCACGTGCTGGGCGAATACGTCGAGCGCCGCTACGCAGGCTACGTTAACTGGAATGGCCTGGTCACTATTGATGAGAGCATCGCGCCCGCCGATCAGTGGACCACGTTTGTTGGCGAGGGCAAGCGCGTCTCGCTGATGCCGGTGAGCGGTAACCGCTTCTACTTTTTCTTTGATGTCCCGCTGCCAAAAGGGCTGGCGCAGGATCGCGCAACGGTAAAAGACGATCTGCGCGGCTATTTTGCCGGCTGGGCCGAACCGGTCCAGCGGCTGATCGCCAGCATTGACGCACAAACCACCAATCGCGTGGAGATTCATGATATCGAACCCTTCAGCCGCTTTGTCAGAGGACGTGTGGCGCTGCTGGGGGATGCGGCACACAGCACCACGCCGGATATTGGCCAGGGCGGCTGTGCGGCCATGGAAGATGCGGTGGTACTGGCGCAAACCCTGACCGCCCACTCGCTGGGCATTGAGGACGGGCTGCTGCGCTATGAAGCGCGCCGCGTCGAGCGCACCCGTGATTTGGTGCTGAAAGCGCGCAAGCGTTGTGATGTCACCCACGCCAAAGATGCGGCGGTCACCGCGGAATGGTATGCCGGACTGAAAGAGGAAACCGGCGAGCGCGTGCTGGCCGGCATGTGTGACACCATTGAAGGCGGTCCGCTGGGATAAGCGTGCAGGCCAGCCAGCTGCACCGCTGGCTGGCCCTTCGGTTACGGCGCGTTACGCCTCGTCGAGGCCGCGGTGTTTCAGCATCGGCCCGATGTCCGGCGCTTTACCGCGCCAGGCCAGCCACAGATGCTGCAGATCGCTGCTGTTACCGCGCGACAGAATCTGCTCACGGAAGCGCTGACCATTTTCCCGCGTCAGACCGCCCCGCTCGACAAACGCCTGATAACCATCGTCGGCCAGCATCTGCGTCCAGATATAGGCGTAATACCCGGCCGCATAGCCGCCACCCCAGATATGACGGAAGTAGCTGGAGCGATAGCGCGGCGGCACGGCACTCAGGGCAATATTCTCCGCCGCCAGCGCCTGCTGCTCAAAATGGCTGACATCCTGCGGATTATCGTGCGGTGACAGCGAGTGCCACTGCAAATCAAGCAGTGCCGCCGCCAGCAGTTCGGTCATGTCATAGCCTTTGTTGAATTTCGCGGCGCGCACCATTTTGTCGCGCAGCGCAGCGGGCATCGCTTCACCGGTCTGATAATGACGCGCATAGTGGGAAAACACCTGATCCTGACTGGCCCAGTGTTCGTTGATTTGCGACGGAAACTCGACAAAATCACGCGGTGTGGCGGTGCCGGACAGGCTGGCATAGCGCTGGGTGGCGAACAGGCCGTGCAGCGTGTGGCCAAACTCATGGAACAGCGTGATCACCTCATCCCAGCTGAGCAGTGCCGGCTGACCGGGCTGCGGCTTGCTGTAATTGCAGACGTTGTAAATCACCGGCCGGCCTTCCAGCAGCGTCGACTGGTCGACGAAATCGCCCATCCATGCGCCACCGCTCTTGTTATCCCGCGTGAAGAAATCGGTGTAGAACAGCGCTAACGGTGCACCGTCGGCATCGAAAATCTCATAAACGTTGACGTCCGGATGGTAGACCGGCAGATCGTGGCGCTGTTCAAATCGAATGCCATACAGCTGGCTGGCACACCAGAACACGCCCTTTTCCAGTACAGTGTTGAGCTCAAAATAGGGGCGGATTTGCCCTTCGTCCAGCGCGTATTGCGCGGTGCGTACCTGCTCAGCGTAGTAATTCCAGTCCCAGGCGCGCAGCGGGAAGCTGTGGTTTTGATCGGCGATCAGCTGCTGAATATCCGCCGCTTCACGCCCGGCGCGCGCCGTCGCGGCGGGCACGATGTTGCGCATAAAGGACTGGGCGGCTTCCGGCGTTTTCGCCATCTGATCCTGCAGGCTCCATGCTGCGAAGCTGTCGAAGCCCAGCAGACTGGCCTGCTGCGCACGCAGTTGCGCCATACGCGAGACGATGGCGCGCGTGTCGTTGTCGTCACCCTGCTCGCTGCGCGTCAGCGCCTGCTGAAACAGCGCTTCGCGCGTGGCGCGCACCGTCAGCGACTGCAGCACCGGCTGCTGGGTGGTATTTTGCAGAGGGATTAGCCATGCATCGTGCAGCCCGCGCGCCCCGGCGGCGTCCTTCGCCTGTGCTAGCGCCGCCGGCGACAGGCCGTCCAGCGCCGCCGCGCTGCTGACGGTATAAGCGGCGGCGTTAGTTGCCGCCAGCAGCCGGTTACCGAAACGCGTGCCCAGACTGGCCAGCTCCTGATTACAGGCGCGCAGTTGCGCTTTATCGCTCTCACTCAGGCTGGCGCCGGCCAGCTGAAAGCGCTGCCAGGTGACTTCCACCAGACGCATCGCTTCGGCATCCGGGCACTGCGAACCGCGCTGCTGATACACGCTGTCGAGCCGCGCAAACAGCGCCGGGTTAAGGTAGATTTCGTCATTGAGCGCCGTCAGCTGCGGGGTGATCAGCTCGTCAACCTGCTGGAGCCGCTCGCTGGTATTGGCTGAGGTCATCGCGGCAAAAACGGGGTACACGCGATTTAGCAGGCTACCGCTGCGCTCCAGCGCTTCATAGGTATTAGCAAAGGTTGCCGGCTCGGGGTTGCTGGCGATGGCCGCCACTTCCTGGCGCTTTTCGGCGATTCCGGCTTCCAGCGCCGGCAGGAAATGCGCTTCGTCGATCAGATCAAACGGCGGTGTCTGGTACGGCAACGGGCTGACGTTAAAAAACGGATTGGCACGTGAAGTCATTATCGCTCCTGATAATCAGCAACGCCGCAGCCACCTGCGGCGGGATGCTTTTATCCTGGCAGTTTCGTCGCCTGGCAACAACCTTGCGCGTGCGTATGGCTTTCGCGCTGCCACACGCACTTACCGTTGACCCAGGTTTGCGCGATGTTACGGTCATCACCCAGCGTCATCAGGACAAACAAACGCTGATGGATATCGTCGCTGTTGGCCATGCGCAGCTGCTGCAGCGGTGATACGGCAGGATCGATCACCACAAAATCTGCCTCTTTACCGGGGTTGAAGTTGCCGATTTTGTCATCAAGATCCAGCGCATGGGCGCCGCCCAGCGTGGCGTGATAAATCGCTTCTGCGGCACTGAGTTTGTACTGCTGCAGCTGCCCCACCTTATAGGCTTCACCCAGCGTCTGCAGCATATTGAAGGTGGTGCCGGCGCCGACATCGGTGCCCATGCCCATGCGCACGCGCTGCTGCCAGCGGCGTTTAAGATTGAACAGTCCGCTGCCGAGGAACAGGTTGGAGGTCGGACAGAAGGCCATCGCCGAGTCGGTGTCGTGCAGGCACTGCCATTCGCGATCCTCAAGATGCAGGCAGTGAGCAAATACGCTGCGTTTGCCGGTGAGCTGATGCTGGTGATACACATCAAGATAGCCATCATGGGCGGGAAACAGCGTTTTTACCCAGGCGATCTCCTGCTGATTTTCGCTGAGATGGGTATGCAGCCAGGTGTCGGGAAACTCGTTTTTCAGCTGCTGCACTTTTTCCAGCAGCTGCGGCGATGAGGTCGGCGCAAAGCGCGGCGTCAGCGCATAACCGAGACGCCCGCGCTGGTGCCAGCGCTGAATCAGCTCACGCGTCTGCTGATAACTTTGCGCCGGCGTTTCGGTCAGTTCCGGCGGTGCGTGGCGGTCCATCATTACCTTGCCGGCAATCAGCCGCATCTCCAGCTGTTCGGCGGCGCTGAACAGCGCATCTACCGATTGCGGATGCACCGTACCAAACACCAGCGCAGTCGTGGTGCCATTGGCGAGCAGCTGTTGCAGGAAAAACGCTGACATGCGCGCCGCGTGCGCCGCACAGTGGTACTGGCTCTCGACCGGAAAAGTGTACTGATTGAGCCACTCCAGCAGCTGTTCACCGAACGCGCCGATCATTTCGGTCTGCGGATAGTGAATATGGGTATCCACAAACCCCGGCAGGATCAGCTTGCCGCGCAGATCGATCACCTGCGTTGATTCCAGGTGTTGATGTGCCGGCTGCCAGCGCTCCAGACTCACCACTTTGCCGTCGCGCAGCGTCAGCAGACCGTCTTCGAGGTAGCGTGCCTGGTCGGTGAGGCCATCGGGCTTGTCAGCCAGCGCGGGGAAATCAAAAAAACTGGCGCGCAGGCGGGTTACAACAGAGTCAGACATGACGCTTCCTTCAGGGTGTAATGCAGGTTTCAGATAGATATAGCAAAGATATTGCAAACCGCATGCCAGGCAAGCGAACCCGATAATCACTTTAAATTCAGATAAATACACAGTTTCAGCGCGACTATCGTCGCAAAAATTGCAGGCAATCGTATGCGTAATCGATTGCCTGTCCGTGGTATTGCCCTTGCGCATTGCGCTGGCGTTTGACGCCGGGAAAATGAGCCTGATCGGGCACGCTCATGGTGCAGGGCTGCACCGCAAACGTGCAGGAAAGATTCTGCAACACGCCGCTCACGCTTTTCATGAGCGCCGCTGCGGGGTTAATGCTAAGGTGTGGCAGAGAACCTGAAATCGTATAAGGAACAGTGAGATGATTATTTTAGTTACCGGGGCAACGGCAGGTTTTGGTGAAAGCATCACGCGTCGCTTCGTCGCCAACGGGCACAAGGTTATCGCGACCGGCCGCCGTCAGGAGCGTCTGCAGGAGCTGAAAGACGAACTAGGCGACAGCATTCTGACCGCGCAGCTGGACGTGCGTAACCGCGCGGCCATCGAAGAGATGATTGCGAATCTGCCAGCCGAATGGCGCGCCATCGACGTGCTGGTCAACAATGCCGGTCTGGCGCTGGGCATGGAGCCGGCGCACAAAGCCAGCGTGGAAGACTGGGAAAACATGATCGACACCAACAACAAAGGGCTGGTGTATATGACCCGCGCAGTGCTGCCGGGCATGGTCGAGCGCAATCGTCGGCCACATTATCAATATCGGCTCCACCGCCGGCAGCTGGCCTTACGCCGGCGGCAACGTCTACGGGGCGACGAAGGCGTTTGTGCGCCAGTTCAGCCTTAACCTGCGGACCGATCTGCACGGCACCGCCATTCGCGTCACCGATATCGAGCCGGGCCTGGTGGGCGGCACCGAGTTTTCCAACGTGCGTTTCAAAGGTGATGACGCGAAAGCGGACAAAACCTACGAAAACGCGAACGCCCTGACGCCGGAAGATGTCACCGAAACGGTCTGGTGGGTGGCGACGCTGCCAAAGCACGTCAACATCAACACGCTGGAAATGATGCCGGTCAGCCAGTCCTTCGCCGGACTGAAAGTGTTTAAAGCATAACCACCGCGGCGCGATCCTGATGCGGCCCGGCGGGTCGCGCCTGCGCGCCCTATTTCCTCAGGCCGCGCGCCAGCCGGAAACGATGATCAGCATGCCCACCAGCGCCACCCCGGCGCCCACCCAGTCCAGCGCAGACAGCTTCACCCCGTCCACCACCCGCAGCCACAGCAGCGCCGTCGCCACATACACGCCGCCGTAGGCCGCGTAGACCCGCCCGCTGGCCGCCGGATGCAGCGTCAACAGCCAGACAAACAGCATCAGGCTC
Organism: Enterobacterales bacterium; assembly: GCA_039593615.1. Taxonomy (GTDB): domain Bacteria; phylum Pseudomonadota; class Gammaproteobacteria; order Enterobacterales; family Enterobacteriaceae; genus Enterobacter. The sequence continues at coordinate 195,038 of JBCNOY010000003.1, forward strand.
AATGCCGCCGGCAGCAATAGCCAGGCGCTGCCCTGTTTCTTGAGCCAGAGATAAGGCAGGAAACAGCCGATAATTTCGGCGAGCGCAGTGGCGAAAAACAACAGCGTGGTTTTTAACATCGGTCGCAGTTTTCTCTCGGTAAATTAAACGAATCGGCGCTTGGCTGGTGAATTCCAGGAACGCAGTGGTATATTTGTCACCACGCCTGCGGGCAGGACGCCAGTGTTGTGACAGCCGCCCTGCGCGCTGTGCTGGAGTTAACGAAAGGAAATGACGATGAAAAAAATGTTTTCCGCCCACCTGCTAGGGCTGCTGACGCTCGCCATGCCAGCGTTCATGGGCGCCTGGCAGGCGCCGGCGCTGGCCGCCACCTGCACTCAGGGCAGCACCTGCGTCACCGTCGATGGCAAAGGCAGCGGCGCGATGAGCACCGAAGAAGCGCGCCAGAGCAAAGAGCAGTGGAATGATACCAAAACCCTGCGCCACAAGGTTAACACTCGCGTCGAGAAAGAGTTCGACAAGGCCGATCGCGCGGCGGATGACGAAGACCGCTGCAACGACAGCAACAACGTCAACGCGTACTGGGAGCCGGACACCCGTAAATGCCTGGATCGCCAGACCGGGCGTCGGATTATTCCTTAATCCGCCTGCGGCGGGCGGGCAAGCGTGAAACCCGGCCGCCGTTACTGCTATCCTGTTACAGGAAGTCCATTGTCTAAAAGGATGACGTGATGAAAAAAACGCTGATATTAACCGCTGTATTGCTGGCCGGCGCGCCGTTGGCGGCCCTGGCCTCCTGCGAAAGCGTGAAAGCGGACATTTCGCAAAAAATCATCAATAACGGCGTTCCGGAGTCCGGCTTCAAACTGGAGATCGTGCCTAACGATCAGGCCGATCAAGCCGGCGGCCAAGTAGTCGGCCACTGCGAAAACGACACCCAGAAGATCGTCTATACCCGCCTGAACAACGGCGACGATCGCGGTGACAGCGGCGCTGCCGGACCAGCGCGGGCAGCTCCGCAGGACTGCTCCACGCACAGTAAGTCTCTTCGGCGGGCGCGCAATGGTCGGCCGCCCTGCTTCCTAGCCTGCTCCGCCTCTTCCTCTTCGCCCTGCGGTCGACAACGCGCCGGGATCAGCATCGCCGCCGCCAGCGCCAGCAACGACACCAGCGCCGACACCAGGAACACCCAATGCAGCGAAGCCGCCACCTGCCCGGTCCAGCAGTGCTAACTGTTCGCTGCGGCAGCGCTCTGCCGGCTCTGCCGGTGCCATCAGCCGTTGCACCGGATCGTCGATTTCCGGCAAACGCCACTGCAGGTTGAGGTTCAGCGTGGCGCCCAGAATGGCGGTGCCGATGGCAGAACCCACCATGCGGGTAAATACCGTGCAGGCGGTGGCGATGCCGCGAATGCTGTAATGCGCCGCGTTCTGCACCGACACTAAAAACGTGGTGTTGCACAGCCCCATGCCGGCGCCGACCATAAACGCCGCCACCCGGCCCCACAGCAGGCCACCGTTCGGCTGCAGCATCAGCAGGATCAGGCCGCCCGCCACCAACAGCAGCGCCCCCAGCAGCGCCGTCGCGCGATACGAGGTCATCAGCATCAAACGGCCGCTCAGCGTGCTGGCCAGCGGCCAACCGATCGACATCAGCGCCAGCGTGGTGCCCGCCTCCAGCGGCGAGCCGCCCATCACGCCCTGAATGAAAGTCGGCAGGAAGGCGCTGATGCCCATCATCGCCGCGCCGATCACCAGCCCGCCGATGTTACCGGCGACGATCACCCGGCTTTGCCACAGCGCCAGCGGGAACAGCGGTTCGACCGCGCGCCGCTCCTGACGTATCAGCAGCGCCAGCGAAGCCGCCGCCAGCGCCAGCAGCGGCGCCACCCACCATCCCAGGCTTTCCATCTGCAACAGCGCCAGCAGCAGCGCCGAAACGAACAGCGTCAGCCAGGCGGTGCCCGCCAGATCCAGCGCGTGCCGCCGCAGCTGCTGATGCGCCGGCAGATAGCGCCAGAGGAAGAACATCGCCAGCAGGCCGATCGGCAGGTTGACCCAGAACACCAGCGCCCACGGCAGATGCTGGACGATAAACGCGCCCAGCAGCGGGCCGATGATCGCCGACACGCCCCACACGCTCGACAGGTAGCCCATCACCTTCGGCCGCTCGGTGGCGCTGTAGATGTCGCCGATGATGGTGGAGGCGATCGGCATGATGGCACCGGCGCCCAACCCTTGCAGCAGACGGAAGCCGATCAGCCAATACATGTCGGGGGCGAAGCCGCACAGCACCGATCCCAGCAGGAACAGCGTAGCGCCGAAGAAGAACACCCGCTTGCGGCCGTAGAGATCCGCCAGCCGCCCGTAGATGGGGATGGTGATCGCCTGCGCCAGCAAATAGACCGCGAACACCCACCCCAGCAGCGAGAAGCCGCCGAGATCGCCGATGATGGTCGGCATGGCAGTGGCGACGATGGTGGCTTCGATCGCCGACATGAACATCGCCAGCATGCAGGCGATCAGAATCAACGGGCGGTGGGCGATGGGTTCGGGCGTTATTTGAGTAATGGGTTGTGGCGCTTTCAGGCTTCATGACGTCTCCCTGTTTTCTTAGCAAGCGCCTGCGCAAGTCTAAATTCCGCCTACTCAGTTTCCCTCTGCGTGCGCCTGCACCATTTGTGACTGAATGTCACGGCGTACGTTTTGATGAGAATTTTTTCATTGTCGCGCGACACCCTTATTTCATGCGGGTTGAGTCGCTTAGTTTTACCACGTAATTCCGTGTATCTACCTGATTTTGTTCATAAAACTTGGCATGGCCAACGACAGGGTGCTATACCTTCCCTAGCCGGGGTCATTGGGCTTCGTTGGGTTGTTTCACTGTTAAAAAGCCGGGAATCAGTCATGCTGATTAACTGCACGTATTTGAGCCAGCGTCGACGTATGCCGAACACACTTTTCGCTCTGTGTATTGCTAACCGCATGCGAACGCCGTTGTACCGCTGAATGTAATAACGTCATAAAATCAGATCGGATGCGCTTTTTACCGCCACGCCCGCCGGGGTGGGTACAATCAGGGAGACGCACGCTATGCACAATGCATCGCTCGCCCGACGTGCCGGGCTGGCACTGCTCGCCATCGTGGTGGTCATCGCCCTGCTGGTGTGGGGATTCGGTCTGGAAACCCTTAAGTCGCGCCGGGAAGATTTGCTTTACCTCGGGCAGCAGCACCTGTTCCTGGTGTTCTGTTCCATGTTCTGCGCCCTGCTGGTGGGCATTCCGAGCGGCATCCTGCTGAGCCGTCCCTTCGCCCGCCGCTGGGCGGAATATGTGATGCAAATCTTTAACGTCGGCAACACGCTGCCGCCGCTGGCCGTGCTGGCGCTGGCGATGGTGATTATCGGCATTGGCGATACGGCCGGCCATCATCGCCCTGTTCCTCGCCTCGCTGCTGCCGATCGTGCGTAACACCTATGCCGGGCTGTGCTTCGGTGCCGCCGTCGCTGCTGGAAGCCGCCAACGGCATTGGCATGACCAAATGGCAGCGGCTGCGCCAGGTTGAGCTGCCCAATGCGCCTGGCCGGTGATCCTCTCCGGGGTGCGCATCGCCACCGCCATTAACGTCGGTACCGCGCCGCTGGCGTTCCTGATTGGTGCCAGCAGCTACGGCGAGCTGATCTTCCCCGGCATTTACCTGAACGACTTCCCGACGCTGATCCTCGGCGCGGCGGCCACCGCCCTGTTCGCCCTGATCCTCGATACCCTGCTGGCGGCGCTGGGTCGCGTCCTCAGCCCCCATCTCTGCGGCTAACAATAACAAAGGAGCATGTAATGATGGACTGATAATCTGGCCTGACGGCGCTGGGTCCGCCCGCGCTGGCGGCTGCCGCCGTCTTCACGCTCAGCCACGGCGCGCTGGCCGCCCCGCTGATTCTGGCGACCAAGAGCTTTACCGAGCAGCACATTCTGTCGGCGATGACCGTGCAGTACCTGCAAAAGAAAGGTTTTCAGGTCCAGCCGCAAACCAATATCGCCACGGTGATCTCCCGCAACGCGATGATCAACAAGCAGATTGACATGACCTGGGAGTACACCGGCACCTCGCTGATCATCTTTAACCACATCAACAAGCGCATGTCGCCGCAGGAGTCTTACGACACGGTGAAACGCCTGGACGCGAAGCACGGTCTGGTCTGGCTCAAGCCCGCCGACATGAACAACACCTACGCCTTCGCCATGCAGCGCAAGCGCGCCGAGGCGGAACACATCAGCACCATGTCGCAGATGGTGGCGAAGATTGAACAGATGCGTAAAACCGACCCGGAACACAACTGGCTGCTGGGGCTGGATCTGGAGTTTGCCGGGCGCAGGGACGGCCTGAAGCCGCTGCAGGCGGCCTACAAGATGGCGCTGGACCGCCCGCAGATCCGTCAGATGGACCCCGGCCTGGTCTATAACGCCGTGCGCGACGGCTTCGTCGACGCCGGGCTGATTTACACCACCGACGGGCGCGTGAAAGGCTTCGATCTCAAGGTGCTGGAAGATGATAAAGGCTTCTTCCCGAGCTATGCGGTCACGCCGGTGGTGCGTGAGGACACGCTGGAGGCCAATCCGGGCCTGGAAGAGGCGCTCAACACCCTCTCGGCCCAGCTCAACAACGACGTTATCACCGAGCTGAACAAGAAGGTGGATATCGACCATCAGTCACCGCAGCAGGTCGCCCGCGATTTCCTGCGTAGCAAACAGCTGCTGTAGGAGGCGCTATGGAGACGATTCACTACATTCTGGACAACTGGGACTACCTGTTAACCCTGACGCTGCAGCACCTGTGGCTGGTGCTGCTGGCCGTGGGCTTGGCCATCCTCATCGGCGTACCGCTGGGCATTCTGATTGTCCGCCACAAGTGGCTGGCGACGCCGGTGCTGGGCATGGCCACCATGGTGCTGACCATTCCCTCCATTGCCCTGTTTGGCCTGATGATCCCGCTGTTTTCGCTGATCGGTCAGGGCATTGGCGCCCTGCCCGCGATCACCGCGGTGTTTCTCTACTCGCTGCTGCCGATTGTGCGTAACACCCATACGGCGCTCGACAGCCTGCCGCCTGGGCTGCGCGAAGCCGGACGCGGCATCGGCATGACCTTCTGGCAGCGCCTGCGCTGGGTCGAAATCCCGATGGCGCTGCCGGTGATTTTCGGCGGCATCCGCACCGCCGTGGTGATGAACATCGGCGTGATGGCGATTGCCGCGGTGATCGGCGCCGGCGGCCTGGGCCTGCTGCTGCTCAACGGCATCGGCGGCAGCGATATCCGCATGTTGATTGCCGGCGCGCTGATGATTTGTCTTTTAGCGATTGTGCTCGACTGGCTGCTGCACCGTCTGCAGGTGGTTCTGACTCCAAAGGGGATTCGATAATGATAAAACTGGAAAACCTCACCAAACACTTTTCGCAGAAGAACGGCACGACGTTCAAGGCCGTCGACAACGTCAACCTGAACGTGCCGGAAGGGGAAATGTGCGTCCTGCTCGGCCCGTCCGGCTGCGGCAAAACCACCACCCTGAAGATGATCAACCGCCTGATCTCCCGCCAGCAGCGGGACGATTCTGATCAACGGCGAAGACACCAGCGGCCATGGACACCGTCACCCTGCGCCGCAACATCGGCTACGTGATCCAGCAGATTGGCCTGTTCCCGAACATGACCATCGAAGAGAACATTACCGTCGTGCCGCGCATGCTGGGCTGGGACAAAAAGCGCTGCCGCGGCGCCGAAGAGCTGATGAGCATGGTGGCGCTGGATCCGAAGAAGTTCCTGCATCGCTACCCGCGCGAGATGTCCGGCGGCCAGCAGCAGCGCATCGGCGTGATCCGCGCGCTGGCGGCGGATCCGCCGGTGCTGCTGATGGATGAACCCTTCGGCGCGGTGGACCCGATCAACCGCGAGGTGATCCAGAACCAGTTCCTCGAGATGCAGCGCAAGCTGAAAAAAACCGTGATGCTGGTGAGCCACGATATCGATGAAGCCCTGAAGCTCGGCGACCGTATTGCGGTGTTCCGCCAGGGCAAAATCGTGCAGTGCGCCAGCCCGGACGAACTGCTGGCGAAACCGGCGAACGAGTTTGTCGGCTCGTTTGTCGGCCAGGACCGCACGCTGAAGCGCCTGCTGCTGGTGTCGGCGGGCGACGTCACCGACCAGCAGCCGACCATTACGGTGCGGGGCTCTACTCCGCTCCCTGAAGCCTTTGCGACCATGGATGATAACGATATTCGCGCGATTACCGTGGTTGACGAGCACGGCAAACCGCTGGGCTTTGTGAAGCGTCGCGAAGCGCGTAACGCCAGCGGCACCTGCGCCGACATCCTGCATCCGTTCCGCATGACCGGCAAAGCGGAAGACAACCTGCGCGTGGTGCTGTCACGCCTGTATGAGCGCAACACCAGCTGGATGCCGATCGTCGATGAGGACGGTCGCTACAACGGCGAAATTTCGCAGGACTATATTGCCGAGTACCTCAGCTCCGGGCGCACGCGCCGTCGTCTCAACCCGTAATCCCGACCGAACCGCGCCACGGAGGGCGCGATTCTCCAGGTAAATTGTGCGTCAGTTGCTCTCTTCAACCGCGCCGACCGCCGCAACCGTTTTAGCTTCATTCGGCAGCACCACGTTCAGCAGCATAGCGAGAATCCCGCCGGTGGTGACTGCATGACCAAACAAATTGCTGACCAGCGGCGGGAACTGTTTCAGCACGTCCGGAACCGCCTCCACCCCGAGGCCGATGCCAAACGACACCGCCACAATCAGCATCTCACGCCGCCCCAGTGGGGCCTGCGTCATCACGCGAATACCGGCGGCGACCACACTGCCAAACATCACCAGCGTTGCCCCGCCCAGCACCGGCGGCGGAATCTGCTGTAGCAGGTTGCCGACCAGCGGGAAGATGCCCAGCAGCACCAGCATCAGGCCAATCACCATCCCCACGTAGCGACTGGCGACGCCGGTCATCTGAATCACCCCGTTGTTCTGCGCAAAGGTGGTATTGGGAAACGCCGAGAACAGCGCCGCCAGCAGGCAACTGAGACCATCGGCCAGAATTCCGCCCTGCAGCCGGCGCTGAAACCCGTCGCCTTCCAGCGGCTGGCGTGAAATCAGACAGTTGGCGGTCAGGTCGCCCACCGCCTCAATCACGCAGATCACCGAGACCAGCGCGATCGGCACAAACAGCGTCCAGCTAAAATCAAAGCCAAAATGCAGCAGCGAAGGCAGCACCAGCCAGTGCGTCTCCGCCATCGGCTTCAGCGGCAGATGACCGCTCAGCGCCGCCGCGATGCAGCCCGCACCGATGCCGGCGACCACCGCCACCAGCCGCGCCCAGCGCGAGTGGGAGCGGTTAAGCACAATAATCACCAGCAGGGTCAGCGCCCCCAGCGCCAGATTATCCGGCGCACCAAAATCGCGGGCGTTATGCCCGCCCGCCCAGTCGGTAATACTGACTTTTATCAGGCTGATACCAATCAGGGTGATCACCGTACCGGTCACCACCGGGGTCAGCACTTTACGCAGTGGTGTGATGCAGCGGCTAATCAGCATCGGGATCAGCGCCGCCACCAGGTTGCAGCCAAAAATCATGGCGAGGATCGCCTGCGGTGAACCGCCCTGCGCTTTCACCGTCATCCCCGCAGAGAGAATGACGCCGAGAAAGGCGAAGCTGGTGCCCTGCAGACAGATCATGCCTGCGCCAATGCCGCAGAAACGGCGCGCCTGCAGAAAGGTGCCGAGTCCGGAAACCAGCAGCGACATGCTGATGAGATACGGGATCCAGGCCTGTAACCCCAGCACGGAACCGATAATCAGCGGCGGCGTGATGATACCGACCACGCTGGCCAGCACGTGCTGCAGGGCGGCAAAGAACGCCGGTGCAGGACCGATGCGGGCATCCAGCCCGTACAACAAACCTTTCTCTTCTTCTGGGTGCGACATAGCAGGGCTCCGGCAAACGATTTATCAGTTTGCCTGATGCATGAAACGCGCCAGGGCGACAGCGGACAGGGAAAATTCAGGACAGATGATTGAATATAAACAGGTTTACGGCATAAAAAAAAGCAGCCGCTCCTGAAACTCCGGATTCAGCTGCGTACGATATGCCGCATTTTGTTTCATCAGGCGGCGGGCTTTGCACTCTCGCTGTGCAGCGCATCACCCCCGAGTAACGTAATATCCAGATAACCACTCAAATCACGCTGTTCGGCGCGCGGCAGATAAGGCAATTCGCCCAACAGCGGCGCGTTCAGCTTATCGCGCAGAACATCAATAATTTCAGCGTAGTGCGCCAGACCGGGATTGATACGATTGGCGACCCAGCCCGCCAGCGTCAGGCCATCGGCGGCAATCGCTTCGGCGGTCAGTAAAGCGTGGCTAATGCAACCCTCTTTAATGCCTACCACCAGCACCACCGGCAGTTGCGCCTGCTGCACCCACTGCGACAGCGGCCGTAAGTCGTTCATCAGGCTGCGCCAGCCGCCTGTGCCTTCCACCACCACGCGTGCGGCGCGATCCTGTAAGCCAGCCAGCCCGCGATTGAGTAACGGATAATCGATGCGTTGCGCCGGGCTGGTGCTGATTTCATCCTCTTCCAGCGTCACGGGATTGACGTCGCTGTAGTTCAGCGTGAGGCCGGATGCCTGCTGCAGCAGTACGGCATCTTTATTACGGAGCCCTTCCGACGTGTGCTGCGCGCTTTTGGCAACCGGCTTGTAGCCAGCGGCACACAGATTCGCTTTGGCAAAGCACTGTAACAGTGCGCGGGAAACCACGGTCTTACCCACCGCGGTGTCGGTACCGGTGACAAAAATCGTTTTCACCTTTCTCCTCCTTCATTAAAGCGATGTGTAACCTGCAAAGGAGGCAGTTTAAGGATTTGTCCCAGGCGAGAGCTTGCGTTAGCGCAAACTTAAGGCGGGCTGGCGTTAGCCCTGCAACAGTTTTATCAGTAAATGGCCGCTATAGAGCGCGTCTTTGATCAGCGCCGCGCCGCCCAGCGTGCCGGGATCGTTAAAGGCCGCGGGCGTCAGCTGAATAGCGTGACTGTACGCCGGCAGGGCCTGCTGGCGAATAGTGCTGCTGACTGCCGGGAACAGCACGTCCGCCGCCTGGTTAAGCGGTGAACCGATAAGAATTTGTTGAGGATTAAAGATGTTGACCATCATCGCCAGCATGCGCCCGATATGATGACCGACGCCGGCAATGACGTCCCGTGCCAATCGGTCGCCCTGCTGCGCAGCAGCACACAGCGAGGCCAGCGTCAGCGGCTGCTGGTGCAGCTGGCTGTCCGGCTGCGACGATAAGCGCTGTGCCGCCAGCTGCAGCAGGCTGCCGGTGCTGGCCACCGTTTCCAGGCAGCCATGGTTGCCGCAGTAACACTGCTGGCCGTAAGGATCGATCTGCGTATGACCGATCTCCACCAGCGCGCGTCCGCTTTTGTGCAACAGCTGGCCACCGCTGATCACCCCGGCGCCCACCGTTTCGTCAATAACAATCTGAATCACGTCCTGCGCACCCCGTGAGGCACCAAACAGCGCCTCTGCCAGCGTCCATGCGGAGATATCGTGCTGGACGAATACCGGCAGCCCGGTGCGCTGCGCCAGGGTTTCGCCCAGCGGCATATCCTGTACCTCATAGCCCGGCATACGGTGCACCACGCCGGAGGCGGCGTTGATCAGTCCCGGCAGGGTAATGGCGATAGCGGTGAGACGCTCAAGTTTTTGCTGATGGCGAATGAAAAAGGCGTTGACCAGCTCCTGCAGCGTCTGCAGTAGCGGCGTGTCGGCGCTGGCAGGCAGCGGCAGGCGATCTTCCTGTAGCGCGCGGCTGCTGAGATCGCGCAGCGTCAGGGTAATGAACCCCGGCTGGAGGCGAACAGCCAGATAGTGCCAGGCCAGGGTATCGAGGATCAGCCCTATCGCCGGCCGTCCGCGACTGCCTGGCTCCTGAAACTCGGTCTCCTGCACCAGATGCGCATCCAGCATTTCGCGCACAATTTTGGTGATGCTGGCCGGGGCCAGCTGGGCACGTTTCGACAGCTCAATCCGCGAAATCGGACCGTAATGGTCAATCAGACGATACACTGCACCGGCATTGGTCTGTTTTATTTGGTCAATATGGCCAGGCTGACTGTCCAGATTCACGCCCTGCTCCCGGATATTTTCGCGCTTCTAAATAAACAGCAGCTATGGTGATGCAGATTGGCGCGCAGCGTCAAATATTTGATTAGAAATGTGATTTATCGCACACAAAGGACGCGCTTTTCTGTACCCGCGGGTTCATTCCTCGGCATGGTGCAGCAGCAGCGCCATCATATTGCTCATCTGCGCACTCGGCTGGCGCAGCGCTGACCACACCAGCCACACCTCAGAAATGGCATCACTTTCCTGTAGCGGAATCCAGGCGACTTCCGCCAGTCGCGCGCGGGCAAACGAGGCGGGTAAAATCGACACGCCCAGCCCGGTTGCCACCAGGCCGAGAATCGTCATGGCTTCACCCACTTCCTGGGTAATGTAAGGTTTGATTTGGTAGCGATGCAGCAGCGCCAGAATTTCACCGTACAGGGCTGTGCCACCCTGCGCATCAAAGAAAACAAAAGGTTCGCTGGCTAACGCCCGGATGCTAATTGACGTGGCCTGTGCCAGCGGATGCGCGTGATGCACCACCGCGCACAGTGGTTCACGCAGCAACAGGCGGTGCTGAAGATCCTCCGGCAGCGGCGTATTGCGCATGACGCCCAGGTCGAGTCGCCCTTCGTGCAGCGGCGCCAGCTGCTGGCGCGTGTTGTACTCCTGCATCTGAATATGCACGTCCGGCCAGCGCTGCCGATAGTGATACAGCGCATCCGACACCAGTCCGGTAAACGGCGCCGAGGAGGTAAAGCCGATGCGCAGCTCTCCCTGCTGACCGTGATGAATGCGCGCCGCGCGCCCGGCCGCCTGTTCTACCTGCAATAAAACCGCGCGCGCATCCTGTAAAAACGACTGGCCGGCCGGCGTGAGCTGTACGCTGCGATTAGTGCGGGTGAACAGCTGCGCGTTCAGCGCCTGTTCCAGTTGCAGAATCTGCTGACTGAGCGGCGGCTGAGAAATGTGCAGCCGCTGCGCGGCGCGGCCAAAGTGCAGCTCTTCCGCAACGGCAATAAAGTAGCGCAGATGGCGTAGCTCAATCATCATATCTTAAACGTCTCATTTGAGATTATTAATATATTGTACAACCTATTTAGCCTTTCCTACAGTATTCAGATATTTGCTGAATTGAGGATGTACTGTGAGTCGCTCTTCCCAGGCTGTGACGCTTGATGAGGACAGCTTGTCCACGAAGCCTGTTACCGCCGATACCGCTACTGAATGGATAGAACGTGGATCGCCGCAGTTTATGCGCGTGACGCTGGCGCTGTTCTCTGCCGGTCTTGCCACTTTCGCCCTGCTCTATTGCGTACAACCGATCCTGCCGGTGCTGTCACAGCAGTTTGGCGTGACACCTGCCGAAAGCAGTATTTCGCTATCGCTCTCCACCGGGCTGATGGCGCTGGGCCTGCTGTTCACCGGCCCGCTGTCAGATGCGATTGGACGTAAATCGGTAATGGTGACCGCGCTGATGCTGGCGGCGATTTGTACGCTGATCTCCGCCACCATGAGCAGCTGGCAGGGGATTCTGCTGATGCGCGCGCTGACCGGTCTGTCGCTCAGCGGCGTCGCGGCGGTGGGCATGACTTACCTGAGCGAAGAGATGCATCCGCGGGTCATCGCCTTCTCCATGGGGCTGTACATCAGCGGTAACTCGATTGGCGGCATGAGCGGTCGTTTACTCTCCGGTGTGCTGACCGACTTTTTCTCGTGGCGTATTGCCATTGGCGTCATTGGCTGCTGCGCGCTGGCTGGCGCGCTGATGTTCTGGAAAATTCTGCCCGCGTCGCGCCATTTTCGCCCTGCCTCGCTGCGGCCACGCAGTCTGCTGATCAACTTCCGTCTGCACTGGCGCGACAAAGGGTTGCCGCTGCTGTTTGCCGAAGGCTTTCTGCTGATGGGCGCGTTTGTCACGCTGTTTAACTACATCGGCTACCGTTTACTGAGCGCGCCGTGGTCACTGAGCCAGGCGGTGGTCGGGCTGCTGTCAGTGGTGTATCTCACCGGTTCGTGGAGTTCGCCGAAAGCCGGCGCGATGACCAGCCGCTTTGGTCGCGGTCCGGTGATGACGGGCGCCACGGCGATCATGCTGGCCGGTCTGCTGCTGACCGCCTTTAATTCGCTGTGGCTGATTCTGCCGGGCATGATGTTGTTCACTGCCGGCTTCTTTGCCGCCCATTCGGTGGCCAGCGGCTGGATTGGACCGCGCGCGCGCCGGGCGAAAGGCCAGGCATCATCACTTTACCTGTTCAGCTACTACGTGGGCTCCAGCGTGGCCGGCACCCTCGGCGGTGTGTTCTGGCACCGCTACGGCTGGCCGGGCGTGACCCTGTTTATCAGCGCCCTGCTGGTGCTGGCACTGCTGGTTGGCCTGCGTTTACAGGGCCGCAAACTGTAATACCCTTCATTGTTAGCGCGGGACCTCAGCGTCCCGCCTGCTCCGCTGGATTCGAATAATCAGGCATTCGCGCCGTACCACTTAAAACAAAATAGCAATTCATCGCTATAATTCGTTCTATTCCAATAATACATAGACTTATTTTTTACACAGCAATGAGGTAGTCAGATGGAGCTTTACTATTATGTCGATAAGCATGCCGGTTATAACGACAATCATGTGGTGCATGCGAAGGGCTGTCCGTTCCTGCCTTCCGACGGCGGTCGCCGTTTTCTCGGGACTTTTTACACGCCCGGTGCCGCAATCCAGCAGGCGCGTAAATTTTACGCCACCGCGTTGGGCTGCGAACACTGCTGCCCGGTGGGCGTAAAAAAAAATCCGAACCACAACTTTAGCGTGGCACTAAAGCATATGGCGTGACTCTGATAATCCTGGTCTGAACCGCACCCGCCCGCACGGTACCCGCCTTCAGCACGGCTAAGCGATTTTTCTATTACAGAAACAGCTGACTTAGCCTGTGCTGGTACGGCAGACTCGCGGGCCGGCAGCACGCTGGCGCAACAACGCCCCATAACCATAGGCTATTTACCACGCTCAGCGCGATAAGAAATATTCAGTGATAAAACCCGGGTTAACGGTTTTCATCGGCTGACTAATGCTCCACAATAGCGGAAATTTGTGATCGAGATCACTTTACCGGGCGCATTCCTGCCCCCTCACTCGTCGTTTAGCCGATTTGAATTCAATGCAATCAACAACCGTTTCCCGTAAAACAGCCTGGCTGCGCGTGGTGCTGCTGGCTATCGCTGCTTTTGTCTTCAATACCACCGAATTTGTGCCGGTTGGCCTGCTGTCGGACATCGCCAGCAGCTTTGCAATGAAAACCGCTGATGTCGGTATCATGCTGACCATCTATGCCTGGGTCGTGGCGCTGTTATCGCTGCCGTTAATGCTGCTGACGCGCAACGTCGAGCGCCGCCTGCTGCTGGCCATCCTGTTTATTCTGTTTGTTGCCAGCCACCTGTTATCGGCCGTAGCGTGGGATTTCACATCGCTGGTGCTGTCGCGCATTGGTATTGCGCTGGCGCACGCGGTGTTCTGGTCGATCACCGCCTCGCTGGCGATTCGCGTTGCGCCGGCCGGCAAGAAAACCCAGGCGTTGAGTATGCTGGCCACGGGCACGGCGCTGGCGATGGTGCTGGGCGTGCCGATTGGTCGTATTGTGGGTCAGTATCTGGGCTGGCGTACCACCTTTGGTATGATCGGCCTGTCAGCGCTGGTACTGCTGATTATGCTGGTGCGGATACTGCCGCGCCTGCCGAGTGAGCACACCGGTTCACTCAGCAGCGTGCCGATGCTGTTTCGCCGCCCGGCGCTGGTGGCGATGTACATTCTGGTCACCGTCGTGGTGACCGCGCACTACACCGCTTACAGCTATATCGAGCCGTTTATGCAGGTGGTAGCCAGCGCTGATGAGAACTTCACCACCCTGTTACTGCTGCTGTTCGGCTCAGCCGGCATTCTGGGCAGCATTCTGTTCAGTACGCTGGGCAATAAATTCCCGTCCGCGCTGCTGATCGCCGCCATTGCGCTGATTACCCTGTGTATGGGTCTGCTGGTGTTTGCTGCGGTACGCCCGGCAGCAATTACCGTGCTGAGTATTATCTGGGGAATGGCAATGATGATGATCGGCCTGGCGATGCAGGTGCGCGTGCTATCGCTGGCACCGGACGCCACCGACGTCGCCATGTCGCTGTTTTCCGGTATTTATAACATCGGCATCGGCGCAGGCGCGCTACTCGGTAACCAGGTCAGTCTGCATCTGCAGATGGCAGACGTGGGCAACGTAGGCGCAATCATTGGCCTGGCTGGACTGTTCTGGTGTATCGCCATTTTCCGCCGTTATCCGCAGCTGCGCTCCAACGGCTAGTGCGTTTGGCAGTTAGCGGCGCCCCTGGCGGCGCCGCTACTGACATGGACGGCTAAGGCAGGAAAAACATCTGCTGTAATGCTTTGCTCACCGGGCTGTTGTCAGGATTTGATGGCATCAGGTCACGCATTGACGCCCACCAGCTCTGACACACCTCAGTTTGCGCTACAGCCTGCCAGCGCGCTTCGGACTCAACCTCGACGCTGGCAAACAGCAGGTTGCGTTCAGCATCCAGCCAGATCGCGTAGTTATGGGCGCCATGCGCTTTCAGCGTCCGTTCCAGCTCCGGCCAGATTGGCGTGTGACGGCGCTGATACTCCGCATGGCAGTGCGCATAGACCTGCATGACGAACGCTTTACGCAACATCACTGCGCTCCGCCTGCAGCGCCGCCGGCCACGGCTTCACGTTAAAGCGTTCGCCCAGCGCAATCAGCTGTTCGGTGGTGATGCTCTGACGAATGCCGCCCATCGACAGCGCCATGACCACCACCTGCGATGACTTCTCAGCGGTATCAATCAGACCAAAGGTTTCGTCGAGCGTCGGTCCGGCGCCAAAGATTCCGTGGAAAGGCCACATCACCAGGCTATGACTGGCCATCGCTTCTGCCGTCGCCTGACCAATGCCATCGGTACCCGGTACCATCCAGGGCAAAATGCCGACGCCATCGGGGAACACCACCAGGCACTCGGTGCTGCCCTCCCACAGCAGGCGGGTAAAGCGCGCCGCATCCAGTTCCACCACATAGCTGAGCGCCATAAAGTGGGTGGCGTGACAGTGCATAATCACCCGGTCCGCGCCGTGGCTCAGTGCCTTGCGTACGCTGTGTGACTGAAAGTGCGCCGCCAGCTCGGACGTTGGCAGCCCTCCGTTGCTGAGCCCCCAGTGAATTTTGTACGACATCCCTTTGTCATCCACTTGCAGCAGCACCAGACTGTCTGCCGGATCGAGCTGCACGTTGCGAAAGAACTTCCCGGAGCCGGTCACCAGGAACCAGTCGTTGGCCAGCGCGGGCGCCGGCTTGCTCAGTTCAATACAGCGCGGTGCCGGATAAAATTCGCTGGCATACGCGCTGACCTCTTCCGGCAACAGACGCAGACTGACGTTGCCGCCGTTACGTTCATCCCAGCCTTTCAGCCACATGTCACTGGTGGCTTTAACCATGTCGCGCACAAACCACGCGGAGAGAATTGTTTGCATGAGTCGATTCCTTAACGTTGACGCAGCACGTGTTGTTCGTAGTGACGGACTTCGCTTAGCCAGCTGGCATCGGCTGGCACATCGTGGCGCAGGCACCACGCTTCCCATACCGCCTGCCACGGCAGGGATTTCTGCTCTTCCAGCAGCGCCAGGCGGGCGGTGTAATCGCCATCAGGCTCCAGCTGACGCAGCTGTTCGACTGGCTCCAGCAGCGCGCGCAGCAGGGCTTTTTTCATATTGCGGGTGCCGATAACCCACGCGGCGATGCGGTTGATCGAGGCATCGAAGAAGTCGAGACCGATGTGCACGCGGTCAAACAACTCGTGGCGGACGATCTCGCTGGCAATCGCCTGGGTTTCGTCATCCAGCAGCACCACGTGATCGCTGTCCCAGCGCACCGGACGGCTGACGTGCAGCAGCAGGCGCGGCACATAGAGCATGGCGGCGGAGATTTTGTCGGAGATCACCTCGGTCGGGTGGAAGTGGCCGGCATCCAGGCACAGCGCGGTCTGGCGGCTGGTGGCGTAACCCATGTAGAACTCGTTGGAGCCCACGGTGTAGCTCTCGGCGCCAATGCCGAACAGCTTGCTTTCGACGGCGTCGATGTGGTGCGCCGGGTTCAGCTTTTCGCTGATGGCCTCATCCAGCGCGCTCAGCAGACGCTGGCGCGGCGCCAGGCGATCGACGGTGATATCTTTCATGCCGTCCGGGATCCAGATATTCATCACCGACGGTGTGCCGAGCTGCTCGCCGAACCAGGCCGAAACGCGGCGGCTGGCCTTGCACGTGGTCGATCCAGAACTGGCGGATGCCCGCATCGGCGTGGGAGAGGGTAAAACCGTCCGCGCTCAGCGGATGCGAGAAGCAGGAAGGGTTAAAATCCAGCCCCAGCCTGCTTGCTTTTCGCCCACTCCACCCAGTTCGTGAAGTGTTCCGGTTTGATCTCATCGCGACCAACCGGGCCGTCGGCTTCGAGGTAAATGGCATGCAGGTTAAGGCGTTTCGGCCCGGGGATCAGGCTCAGCGCCTGCTCCAGATCGGCGCGCAGTTCGGTCGCGTTGCGCGCTTTGCCCGGATAGTTGCCGGTGGCCTGAATGCCGCCCGTCAGCGCCGCCCTGCGGGTTCTCGAAACCGGCGACGTCATCGCCCTGCCAGCAGTGCATGGAGACGGGCAGAGGGGATCGAGCTGGCGCAGCGCCTCTTCGACATCCACCCCGACGGCGGCGAAGCGCTGTTTGGCCAGTTCCCAGGCTTGTTCAATTGAGTTGTCATATGCAAAAGCTCCTTAGTCAGTCGGTAGGCTGAAACTGCGCCGCAAAGCGAGCCTGATGGGCCGCAAAGACGCTGTGATTCAGCGGGATAAATTTTTCTAACGGGAAATTGTGGGCGACTCCACCGAACGGAAGTCGTCAACGTTGGAAAGTTCATCCAGCGTCATCAGCTGAATGCCGATGTTGCCGAGCGTGGAGGCTTCCACCGGACCGGCCACCACCGGCAGCCCGCAGGCATCGGCGCAGAGCTGGTTCAGTAGCTGGTTCTGGCAACCGCCGCCGACGATATGCAGCTGACGCAGCGCAGGCGCCGCGCAGGCTCGCTCAGCTCGCTGCAGGTGTCGGCGATAGAGCAGGGCCAGGCTGTCAAAGATGCAGCGCGCCAGTTCGGCAGGGCTGTGCGGCACGGGCATCGCCCGTTCGGCGCAGGCGGCCTGGATCTCCGGCGCTCATACTGCGCCGGATTAATAAAACGGTCATCGTTAGGGTGAATCAGGAGCGCGGCAGGCCGGTTCGCCGCTCGGTGTCGGCAATCAGCGCAGGCAGATCGCTGATGTGCTGTTCGCTTCAGCACCCGCTGCAGCAGCCACAGCCCCATGATGTTTTTCAGCACGCGGTAGCGGCGCCCTTCCGCACCGCCTTCGTTGGTGATATTCGCCGCCAGCGCCGCATCGCTGGCGCAGGGCTGTTGGCTTTCAAAGCCCATCAGCGACCAGGTGCCGGAGCAGAGATAGGCAGCATCGTCCTGCTCCAGCGGCGAGGCCATCACCGCGCTGGCGGTATCGTGGCTGGCGACGGCGACCACCGGAATGCGCTGGCCGCTTGCGTTGCGCCAGTAACCGACGGTATTGCCCGGCGCACGCGGCGTGCCGAACCAGCTGGCGTCTGCGCCCGCCCAGGCCAGCAGCTCGCGATCCCATTCGCCGCTGTTGATGTTGACCAGCTGCGTGGTGGTGGCGTTGGTGTATTCCCAGTTCATGTTGCCGGTCAGGCGATAGTGAAGATAATCCGGGATCAGCAGCGCGTGCGTCACCTGCGCCTGCCAGCTCCGGCTGCTGCTCGATGCAGCGCGCGCAGCTGATACAGCGTGTTGAACGGCAGAAACTGAATGCCGCTGCGCTGATAAAGCGCCGGTTTCCCGAGTTCACGCATCGCCTGGGCCATCAGGCCGTCGGTGCGTTTATCACGGTAGCTGACCGTTTCGCCCACCCGCTCGCCGTGCGCGTCCAGCAGCACCAGATCCACGCCCCAGGTATCAATGCCGATGCTGTCCGGCACAATGCCCTCCTCATCCAGCTGCTGCAGTCCGGCGCGGATCTCCTGCTCCAGCCGGTCCAAATCCCAGCAGTCATAATCGCCGCGCTGCACGCGCGGGTTGGCGAAACGCCGCACTTCGCGCAGGCTGAGCTGCTGACGGTCAGCCTGCCAGCTGGCCAGCATGACGCGGCCGCTGGATGCGCCTAAATCGATGGCAACAATATTACGCAGACTCATGGCGAGTACTCCCTGTGAAGACATGGCGACAGAGTAGAAATCCTGCGCCGCAGACACCTTCCCGCGAGTGCCAGCGGGTCATCACCGCTGGCAGGTTTGCAAAGGTGTTCGTGAGTGAGCTCACAGAACCGCATAACGGCAGAGTTGTGAGCCTTGCCGCAATTCCATCAATCACTTAGGCGATCTTGAATAATTGGCGATTTTCCTGCGCTGCCCGGTGCAAAATTCAAGGTAAGGTGGCAGGCGGCTGCGTAGACTCGGTTACGGTTTTGTTAACTGAGGGCGCATGATGACGGTATTACACAGTGCTGATTTCTTTCCGGCCGGCGATTTCACGATAGCCATTGAGCCGCGGGTTCCGCAGTCGGCGTTTCCGGAGCATCACCATGATTTTCATGAAATTGTGCTGGTGGAACAGGGCTCGGGCATCCACGTATTCAATGGTCAGCCGCAGGCGCTCAGCGCCGGCTGCGTCTGTTTTGTGCGCGATCACGATCGCCATCTGTACGAGCAAACCGACAATCTGTGCCTGACGAATGTGTTGTATCGCAGTCCGGCGGCGTTCCGCTTTCTGTCCGGCCTGCAGGCGCTGCTGCCGCGCGAACAGGACGGCCAGTATGTTTCACACTGGCGAATTAACCATAAAGTGATGGCGCAGGCGCTGCAGCTGGTGACGCAGATGAAGCAGCCGGCCAGCTGGTCGCTGGAACGTCAGGCGCAGCAGGAACAGCACTTTTTGCAGCTGCTGGTGCTGCTGCGCGAGGCGGCGCACAACGATCAGGCGCAGGACCAGGATGCCCGCCTGCACCGCTTGCTGGACTGGCTGAATGCGCACTACAGTGAGGAGATTGCGTGGGAAGCGCTGGCCGATCGCTTCTGTTTGTCGCTGCGTACCCTGCATCGCCAGATGAAGCAGCAGACTGGCAGCACGCCGCAGCGCTATCTTAATCGGCTGCGTTTATTGCAGGCGCGGCACCTGTTGCGCCACAGCGAGATGCGCATCACGGACATCGCCTATCAGTGTGGGTTTGGTGACAGTAATCACTTCTCCACCCTGTTCCGGCGGGAATTTGGCTGCGCGCCGCGCATGGCGCGCCAGCAGATGGGGTAACCGGAGGGCTGACATGCCGCTGTTACTGACGCGCGAGGATTACTTCCCGGCCAGCAATTTGCCTATTGCCGTGGCAGAACGCATGCCGCAGCCCTCTTTCCCACCGCACCGGCATGAGTTCAGCGAGATTGTGATTGTCTGGCGCGGTAATGGCCTGCATATCCTCAACGATCGGCCGTGGCTGATCACCTGCGGCGATGTGTTTTACATCCGCGACAGTGATTGCCACAGCTTTGATAGCGTCAACGATCTGGCGCTCGACAATATTCTCTACTGCCGCGATCGCTTCAGCCTTGCGCTCGACTGGCAGCAGCTGCTGCCGCCACAGGATGAAGAGACACCCGCCAGCTGGCGTCTGACCACGCGCGGCATGGCGCTGGCGCGCGGCGTCATCAGCCAGCTGGAGCGCGAAAGTCGCAAAAGCGATTCGCTCTCGATTCAGCTGTCGGAAGCGCTGTTTTTGCAGCTGACACTGATATTGCGCCGTCACGGCTACGCCGCCGATCGCCCGTGGGTGCTGCCGGAGGGCGAACAGCTCGATCTGCTGATGTCGGCGCTCCTCGGCGATATCAGCCGCCCCTTCGATCTGCTCCATTTCTGCCAGCAAAATCAGCTCAGCGAACGGTCGCTGAAACAGCTGTTCCGTCAGCAAACCGGCATGACCATCGGTCACTACCTGCGTCAGCTGCAGCTGTGTCAGGCAAAATATCTGTTGCGCACGCAGGCATGTCTGATTAGCGAAGTGGCGGCACGCTGCGGGTTTGATGACAGCAACTACTTTTCCGTGGTGTTTACGCGCGAAACCGGGTTAACACCCAGCGCGTGGCGTCAGCGTTTTTTGTCGCCGCGCGAACCGATGGCAGACAAAGAAAAAGCCTGACGCGCGCAGAGACGCGTCAGGCGGTGCGGAGTTAAGCGTTATCAGGCGGCCATACCGAGACCGACAATGTTTGCCGCGATAATGATTACCACGCAGCCAATCGACAACACGCTCACCGGTCGACGCCCCACCGATTTCCACTCCTTCAGCACCAGTCCCACCAGGCCGCCGCACAGCACGTACAGGCTCATGTGCAGCATCCAGCTTACGAAGTCGTACTGCGGGGGAATTTTTGCGTGGCCCCAGGCATAAAAGAAGAACTGCAGATACCACATGGTTCCCCCCAGCACGGCAAAGGCGATGTTGGCGATCAGCAGCGGTTTTGCCACGGAAAAATCGCGGCGCAGCGAAAGCTCCGGCTTCACCGCGAGGCGGATAAAACAGTACGCGAGGTTGATCAGCGCGCCACCGCCCATGATCACCACGTAACTCGGCAGCGCCACATACAGCGGATTGATGCCCAGACTGGCAGCGGCTTCATGCATCGGCTTCGCCGCATCCATGGCAAACGACATGCCGGCAGAGAAGATGCCGCACAGCACCGCCAGCACCAGGCCTTTCTTCAGGTTGAAATCTTCGGCGTTGATCCCCAGCGCCCGCTCCTTTAGCAGCCCGGCGCGCGACACAATCGCCACACCCAGCAGCGCAACCAGTACGCCCAGCAGCGTCATCCGGCCACCGGCGGAGCTGAACAGTTCAACGAATCGGCCCTGCAACAGCGGCGTCATCAGCGTCCCCACCACCAGCGTAATGCCAATGGCGATACCAATCCCCATCGACATCCCGAGATAGCGCATGGTGAGGCCATAGTTAATGTTGCCGATGCCCCACATGGCACCAAACAGAAACACCGGCAGCAGCTGCGATAAACTGAAACTGCTGTAGTACGCCCAGAAGTTCGGTAACAGCGCGGCACTGACTGCCCAGGGCAGAATCAGCCACGACATCACGCCGCCGACCGACCACATGGTTTCCCATGACCACTTTTTAACCTGTTTAAACGGAGCATAAAAACAGGCGGCGCTGGCGGCACCCACCAGATGCCAGAAGATACCTGCAAGAATGGCACTGTTCATTGTTATTCCTTCGTAAGGTTGAGGCCAGACGGAAACACCTGCGGTTTCCGATTAGTGGCAGTCTATGGCGCACTGCGTGGACTCAGCCTTTGGATGGTTGCCGTAAAGCCAGGCTGACTGGCAAAATCGGGGGGGTATGCAACATAAGGATCACAAATTCGCATTTGCCGCTGTTATGCCGGGAAAACTCTTTAAGTTGCTTATTATTTGGCATATTTTTGATTTATGTTGTGTTGAACGGCACAGTTTTTCCTCTGTTGCCAGCGCGGCGCTTAACATGGCACTCACACAAAGCTGCGCGAATCACTTCCCCCGACGGGGTTAAATCCGTATAACGTGGGAAAAATCATCGGAACCAGGGATTGAGATGAAGAGCAAACGGTTAACGCTGGTGCTGTCGCAGGCGGTGAGCCGCGTGATGCTGGATGACATCCGCGCCATCGTGCCGCCCGAGGCGCTGAATGTGTTCATTAATGGCTTAGATAGCTGCCACTACGCCACGCTGGACTGCGTGCAGAGCGAAGAGAACTGCGCGCTGCTGGCGTCAGCCATTGTGGTGTGGCGTCAGCTCGGCCATGTGCATCAGATTCAGTATCAGAAAGGCGAACATCTGCGTCAGGTCGATGACGCGACACAATTTCAGCTATTCAGTATGATGAAAACCCACCGCGCGCTAATCCAGCTCGCTTAACGCTCAGGATGCATATGAAAATCGGTCTGCTGTTCCCCATCGCCATTATCGTTGCTGGTGTCAGTTTTCTGGTCTGGTTTATTGCCAGCGGCGCCATGATGCCCGGTTCCTGAAACGGTCCACTGACGCAGAATGCTGCGTCGGTCGCGTAATTCTTGCCGCTATTGCCAGCGCCCTGCCGGTGCTGGCAGTGATAAAAAGGTCGCCAGCGTTCATCTGCTTCACTCTTCCTTCACATCAGTTTAACAAAACCGAGCGTGGAGCCCCTGCACATGACCCTTCATCATCAACACTACATTAATGGCGCGTTTGTCGAGGCGCATAACGATAGCTGGATTGAAGTGATTAACCCGGCGACGGAGACCCTGCTGTCACGCGTGCCCCAGGGCAGCAAACAGCAGGCGGCGGCAGCCATTGCCGCCGCAGAAGCCGCTCAGCCCGGCTGGGAAGCGTTACCGGCGGTGGCGCGCGGCGACTGGCTGCACCGCATCGCCACGGCAATTCGCCAGCGCGAGCCTGAGCTGAGCACCACCCTCGTCGCGGAGGGCGGCAAAACCCAGGCGCTGGCGCAAACCGAAGTGCTGTTTACCGCTGACTACTTCGACTACATGGCGGAATGGGCGCGACGCTACGAAGGGGAAATCGTCAACAGCGATCGCCCAAACGAAAACATCTTTGTGTTTAAGAAAGCGATTGGCGTGACCACCGGCATTCTGCCGTGGAATTTTCCCTTCTTCCTGATTGCGCGCAAAGCGGCACCGGCGCTGATCACCGGCAACACCATCGTGCTGAAGCCGAGTGAGATCACCCCGAATAACGCCGCCCTGTTCGCCGCCATTATCGACGACATCGGCCTGCCGCCCGGGGTAATTAACATCGTTTACGGCTACGGCCCGGAGGTGGGACAGGAACTGGCCGCCAACCCTAAAGTCGGGTTAGTGAGCCTGACCGGCAGCGTCAACGCCGGCATCGCCACCATGGCCGCCGCGGCGCCGAATGTGACCAAAGTGTCGCTGGAGTTGGGCGGTAAAGCGCCGGCAATTGTCATGGACGACGCCGACCTCGATCTGGCCGTCAGGGCTATCGTCAGTTCGCGCATTATTAACAGCGGTCAGGTATGTAACTGCGCCGAGCGCGTGTATGTGCAAGACGGCATTTACGATCGCTTTATCAGCGCCCTGACCGTGGCGATGCAGCAGGTGAAATTTGGCGATCCGACGCAGCAGGCCGATGTGGATATGGGGCCGCTGATTAGCGCAGCCGCGTGCGACCGCGTCGGGCAAAAGGTCGCCAGCGCCGTCGCGCAGGGCGGCAAGGTGGTGCTGGGGGGCAAACGCGCCGGTGAACGCGGCTTTTATTTTGAACCGACCATCATCACCGGGGTACGTCAGGAGATGGCGATCATGCGTGAGGAGATATTTGGTCCGGTGCTGCCGGTGATGCGCTTTAACACACTGGATGAAGCCATCGCGCTGGCTAACGACTGCGACTATGGCCTGACCTCATCGCTGTATACCCGCGATCTGAACACCTCGATGATCGCGCTGCGCCGGCTGAAATTCGGTGAAACCTACATTAACCGCGAAAATTTTGAAGCGATGCAGGGGTTCCATGCCGGCTGGCGCAAATCCGGCATCGGCGGTGCCGATGGCCGCCACGGGCTGGAGGAGTATCTGCAAACGCACGTCGCCTATCTGCAGTTTGCCTGATGCGTAAACACCGGTGCGCAGTGCGCGCACCGGTTGCCACTTAGCGTATCCGTTTCTGACTGCGCAGCAGCGCTATCCCGCTAAAGAGCGACATCGCCATCAGGTAGTAGCCCGGCGCCAGACTGGTGCCGGTGGCGCTGATCAACAGCGTACAGATAAACGGTGCGAAACCGCCAAACACCGTTACCGCCACGTTATAGCTGATCGACATGCCGCTGGCGCGGGTCGATACCGGGAAGATATCGGCCATCAGCGACGGAATGGTCGAGAAGTAAATCGATTTCAGCAGCGCCATCCAGCCTACCAACAAGGCCAGTGACAGCGGCGTGACGTTCAGGCTGGTCAGCCAGAAAGCGGGCAGTAGCGTGAACGCCATCAGCACCAGTGCGACCCACAGTAACTTCACGCGACCAACACGTTCAGCCAGCAGGCCGCCAATTGGCGTTACCACTGTCAGGATCACCCCGGCCAGCAGCGTGGCGCTATACGCGGAGGACGGCGGCAAACCCAGGCTTTTCGTCGCCCACGTCGGCACGTAGTTGAGCATATAGTTGATCGCCGTCGAAACCACCATCAGGCCAATCGCCAGCAGCACCAGTCGCTTCTGCGCGCCGAGCAGCAGTTTCACCGGATGGGCAGGTTTTTCTGCCTGAGCGTAGGCTGCCGGTTCATGAACATGACGGCGGATCCACAGCCCGACCGGGCCAATCAGCAGGCCAAAGGCAAACGGAATTCGCCAGCCCCACTCCTGCAACTGCTCCGTTGTCAGCCACTGCGCCAGCCCCAGACCAAACGCGGAGGCCAGCAACGTGCTCGCGCCCTGCGTGGCAAACTGCCAGCTGGCGATAAAAGCTTTGCGTTCGGGAAAGTGTTCCACCAGAAACGCCGTCGAACTGCCAAACTCACCGCCCGCTGAAAAGCCCTGAATCAACCGTGCGACCAGAATCAACAGCGGTGCGGCAACGCCCAGCGTGGCATAGCCGGGCATAAACGTGATCATCGCGCCGCCGAGCATCATCAAATTGATCGACAGCAGCAGCGACGCTTTGCGCCCGTGTTTGTCGGCATACGACCCCAGCACAATCGCGCCCAGCGGGCGGATCAGAAAGGCGACGCCAAAGCTGCCAAAGGCCAGTAGCAGTGACACTGTCGGGTTAGCGGTCGGGAAAAAGACATGGGCGATATAGCTGGCAAAAAAGCCGTAAACCGCAATATCAAACCACTCCAGCGCGTTGCCAATACAGGTAGCGAAAAGAGTTTTATAGAGGCTCGGACGGGTACCGCCCTGATCCATTTCTCGAGCCAACGTACTCATTGCGCACCTCCGGCCTGATGTAAACGGTGGCGCGCCAGCAGCTCTGCGCCCTGCTCGCCTAAATCCCAGAATAAACGCGTCATGATCGCCAGCCCTTCGCGGGCGATGGCGACCGGCAGATGCTCATCCGGCGCATGCTGGCCACAGGCCGGATAAGAGTGCGGCACCCACAGCGTCGGCAGACCTAAAATCCCGGCGAACACATCGTTGGGCAAGGAGCCGCCGAGGTTTGGCAGCAGCGCCGGTTTGTTGGCGCTGGTCTCCGCCATCGCCTCCAGCACCCAGTGCACCAGCGGATCGGTCGGGTCAAAGCGGGTTGCTGGTGTACCACGCACTTCACTGAGGGTGACCATCGAAAAGCCGTGCGCATCGAGATGCGCGCGCAGCACATGTTCCAGTTGTTGCCAGTCAGTGCCAACAACAAAACGTAGCTGGCAGACCGCCGTCGCGTGGCCGGGAATAGCGTTCATCGGCTGCGCCGGGTTGCCGGTGAGAAACGACAGCACTTCCAGCGTGTTCCAGCCAAACAATTTCTCGGCAGCAGTTAAGCCCGGCTCACCCCAGTTTGCATCGGTCGCCGGATCGTTTTTACCGCTCGCAGGCGTGATATCCGCGAGGATCGCTTTCAGTTCCGCTGTCAGCGCGGGTGGTTTCAGCGCGGCAATCTGGATTTCGCCTTTACCGTCCACCAGGCTGGCGATGGCGTTCGCCAGTTGCGTTCCGGGGTTGCTCAGCAAACCGCCCCAGTTACCGGAGTGGTAATCTTTGGCGCGGGCATGAATGGTCAGACGGAAGTTGGCGCAACCGCGCGAGCCAAGAAACAGCGTCGGGCGATCGGCGCTCAGGCGCGGGCCATCAGAGGCGATAAACAGGTCGGCGTTAAGAAGGCGCGTTTTTAACTGCTTGCACACCTCCGCCAGCCCCGGCGAGCTCATCTCTTCACCCATCTCGCACAGCCAGACGCAGTTAAAACCCAGACGCCCGTTACGCGCGTGATACACCTGCGCCAGCGCCGCCAGGTTCACCGAGTGCTGGCCTTTGTTATCCGCCGTACCACGCCCATACCAGTTGCCATCGCGCTCGGTCAACGTCCATGGCGAAAGCCCTTCGGCCCAGCGTGCATCATCGCCAAACACCACATCGCCGTGGCCGTAGCTCAGCACCGTCGGCAAGGCGGGATCTTCCATGCGCACCGCCACGAGGAATGGCCGGCCGGCGGCGTGCGGGTTATCGATGAGCTGTAGCGTGAAGCCCAGCGCCTGCAGTTGCGGCGCAATCTCCTGCTGCAAATAGTCCTGTAGCGCCGCATCGCGATCGTCGCGCTGGCTCTCGGTGCGCCACGCCACGCGGCGCGCCAGGATACGTTGAAATTCCCCGCTGTCGAAATATGCGGTGGCCTGCTGAACCGCCTGTTGTGCTGTCATGTTTGCCCTGCCTGTTATAGGTCTGCTGTTTTTTCATCTTTGCGGAAAGCCAGCTTTGCCACAATTATCAATTTATCGAGTAAAATTTGCCTTTAAAGCAAAGCTGCGTTGCCCGATTTCGAGGCAGGCACAGACGGAGGCCATGGCATGTTAAGCATGGAAATGCGTTATTTTCTCGCGGTAGCCGATTGCGGTTCGCTCAGCGCGGCCAGCGCCCAGCTGTTTGTGGCGGTCTCTGCCATCAGCCGTCAAATTCAGCGGCTGGAGCAGCAGCTGGGCGTGACGCTGTTTGCCCGTCATGCGCGCGGGATGGTGCTGACCGAGGCCGGCGAGATTTTTGCCCATCACGTGCGTAAAAATCTGCTGGATATGGAGTATGCGCTGGCGGAGATTAAAGGCCTGAAGGCGGTGCGGCGCACGCTGATTCGTGTCGCCTGCACCGACGGGCTGGCGTTTACCCTGCTGCCCCGGCTGATTGCCGCCTTTCGCCGCGATCATCCCGGCGTGCTGTTTGACGTCCGGGTGGCAAGCGCTCAGGGCGTGGCTGAACTGCTGCGCAGCGGCGAGTGCGACGTGGCATTACAATTCAGCCTGCACGCGGAACGTGCGGTTGAGGTGGTGGGCTCATGGCCGGCGCCGGTGTTGCTGGTGATGCATGACAGCCATCCGCTGGCGGGCGTGCCGCAGGTGGCGCTGGCCGATCTCAGCCACTTTCCGCTGGCGCTACCGCAGCAAAACACCACGGTACGCCAGCTGTTTGAGCTGGCCAGCCACATGAGTGGCCACCTGATTGAACCGGTGCTGACCTGCGACAATTTCTCCACCCTGTTCCATTTTTTACTGCGCACGCCGCTGGCGGTGACCATTTGCAGCAGTTTTACCCTGGCGGAAGAGGCCCAGCAGCAGGGTCTGGTGATGCGCGCGGTCAATATCGATCAGCTGAGCCAGCGTACGCTGCAGCTGCAGACGCAGTCAGGGCGACCCCGCAGCGCCGCCCTGACTCTGTTTCTGACCTTTCTGCAACAGCAGCTCAGCGCGCTGTCCGCTGCGATTAAGGCGTGATATCCACCTGCCAGAAAATATGTTTGCCAAACGGATCGATTTCATAGCCCTGTACCTCTTTGCGCACCGGTTCGAAAATCGTTGAATGCGCAATCATCACCGCAGGCATCTGGTCATGCATCATCTGCTGCGCCTCTTTGTATAAGCGCCACGCGTTTATCATGATCGGTTGGTCGGCTTTCGCCTCGGCAATGAGGTTATCGAAGGGCTTGTAGCACCATTTCGCCGAGTTGGAACCGCCGTTCGCCGAGGTGCAGGTGAACAGCGGGCCGAAGAAGTTATCCGGATCGCCGGTGGCCGTCGTCCAGCCCATCAGCGCCGCCTGATGTTCGCCGCCCTTCACGCGTTTCAGATATTCGCCCCACTCGTAGGTGACGATTTTGGTCTGTGACGCCCACTTTCGCCCAGTCCGCCTGAATCATCTCCGCCATGCGTTTCGCGTTCGGGTTATAGGGACGCTGGACCGGCATCGCCCACAGGTCGATGCACGCCGCTGGCAAAGCCGGCCTCTTTCAGCAGCGCTTTCGCTTTTTCCGGATCGTAATCGTAATCCTTCAGCTCGCTGTCGGCGCTCCACACGCCCGGCGGCAGCAGGTTTTTCGCCGCGGTGCCGGTGCCGTGGAACACCGCATCAATAATGGCCGGTTTATTGATGGCCATCGCCAGCGCCTGACGGACTTTCACGTTATCCAGCGGCGGCTTCTGGGTGTTGAACGCCAGGAAACCGGTATTCAGCCCGGCCTTGCTCATCAACAGGTTGATATCTTTGTTCTCTTTGTTGGCCTTCATGCGCGGCAGATCCGCCGGGTTGGGGAACGGCATCACCTGACACTCGTTTTTCTCCATTTTGGCAAAACGCACGGAGGCATCCGGGGTGATGCTAAACACCAGCCGGTCGATTTTCGCTTTGCCCTGCCAGTAGTCGGCAAACGCGGTGAACAGGATGCGGGAATCCTTCTGATACTGCGCCAGCTTAAACGGTCCGGTGCCGATGGGCTCCATATCCACCTTCTCCGGCGTGCCCGCTTTCAGCATCGCGTCGGCATATTCCGCTGAAAGAATCGAGGCAAAATACCAGGCCAGATCGGCGACAAACGGCGCTTCGGGGTGCGCCAGGGTAAAGCGCACGGTGTGGTCATCGACTTTATCAATGGCGGTAATCAGGCTGCCGAACTCCAGGCTTTCGAAGTTGGAATAGCTGCCGTTAGAGACGTTGTGGTACGGATTATTCACATCTTTTTGCCGCATAAACGAGAAGATCACGTCGTCGGCGTTAAAGTCGCGGGTCGGCGTGAAGGATTTATTGCTCTGGAACTTGACCCCTTTGCGCAGATGGAAGGTATAAACCTTGCCGTCGTCGCTCACCTCCCAGCGTTCCGCCAGGCTCGGCACCAGCTCGGTGGTGCCGGGTTTGAAATCGACCAGCCGGTTATAGACCGGCACGGCGCTGGCGTCCACGCTGGTTCCCGAGGTGTAAAGCTGAGGGTTAAAGTTTTCCGGCGATCCTTCGGAGCAATACACCAGCGTTTTGCGCCGCCGACAGAACGGACCTGCAACCGCTAAGGCGCCAGTGCGCAAAGTGTTGTCAGTTTGCTTATCATCTTTTTCATGGTCTTCTGTCTTTTTATTCGACTTCTGATGAGCTAGCATTGTTAATTTTTTGCCATTTCATAAATAACATTAAAGTGATGTGGCAAACACCTGAAAAATAAATAAGGAATAAATCACTATGGGCTCGCCGCTTTCCAGACAATTAACGCACCGTTTTTTCCGCTATCTCGCGATCACCAGCCAGAGCGATCCCAAAGTCAAAACCCTGCCCTCAACGCCGGGCCAGCATGACATGGCGCGCGAGCTGGCGCAGGAGCTGGCACAGCTGGGGTTAGACGACATTGTGATTGATGAATTCGCCACGGTGACGGCGGTAAAAAAAGGCAACGTGCCCGGCGCGCCGCGCATCGGCTTTATTACCCATATTGATACCGTCGACGTGGGACTATCACCGGATATTCATCCGCAAATATTAGCGTTTTGCCGGTGAAGATCTCTGTCTGAATAAAGAGAAAGACATCTGGCTGCGGGTGGCGGAGCATCCGGAAATTCTGGCTTATCCCGATCGAGGAGATTATTTTCAGCGACGGAACCAGCGTGTTGGGCGCGGATAACAAAGCGGCGGTCACCGTGGTTATGACGCTGCTGGAAAACCTGACGCGGCGGAACAGCACGGGGCGATATCGTCGTGGCGTTTGTGCCGGATGAAGAGATCGGCCTGCGCGGTGCCAAGGCGCTGGATCTTAAGCGCTTCGACGTCGATTTTGCCTGGACCATTGACTGCTGCGAGCTGGGCGAGATTGTCTACGAGAACTTTAACGCGGCCGCCGCGGAGATCCGTTTTACCGGCGTAACGGCGCACCCGATGTCCGCCAAAGGCGTGCTGGTGAATCCCCTGCTGATGGCGACTGATTACATCAGCCATTTTGACCGCCAGCAAACGCCGGAGTGCACCGCGGGACGTGAAGGCTATATCTGGTTTAACGGCATCAATGCAGGCCAATGCCAACGAGGCCGTTTCTGAAAGCGCCAGCATTCGCGATTTTGAATTGAAGGAGGGGTTTGCTGCCGCGCTAAGCAGCAGATTGCCGACGTTGCCGCGCTGATTGCCGCCCAATATCCCACGGCCAGAGTGGACTATCGCATTGAAGATACCTACAGCAATATCAGCAATGCGATTGGCGAAGACCGGCGGGCCATCGATCTGATGTTTGAGGCGATGGAATCGCTGGGCATCACGCCGAAACCGACGCCAATGCGCGGCGGCACCGACGGCGCGGCGCTCTCGGCCAAAGGGTTGCTGACGCCGAACTTCTTCACCGGGGCGCACAACTTCCACTCGCGCTTTGAATTCCTGCCGCTGTCGTCGTTTGTGAAGTCGTATCAGGTGGCGGAAGCGCTGTGTTATCTGGCGGCCCGATAAGCGCGGTTGCAGAGAAACGTTGAGACTGCCTGACCGGCAACTGCCGGTCAGGCTGACACCCACTTATTTGCTGACGCTGACGTCAATGCCCGGGAAGAATTTCGCCGCCAGTTTAGTGACGGTGCCGTCGGCCTGGACTTTGGCGATGGCCGCATCCAGTTCACCTTTCAGCTTGCTATCACCTTTGCGCAGACCGAAACCAATGCCGGAACCGAGAATGGTGTCGTCTTCCACCGGCTTACCGGCAAAGGCGAAACCTTTGCCCTGCGGCTTATCGAGGAAACCAGACTGACCGGCGGCGGACATCACCAGCGTACCGTCAAGACGGCCAGCGACCATGTCGTTATACACCTGGTTCTGATCCTGATACGACGTCACCGTCACGCCCTGGGATTCCCAGTGCTTTTTAGCGTAGGTTTCCTGGATCGAGCCCTGCAGCACGCCAATATTTTTACCTTTCAGCGACGCCGCCGTCGGCTCGAGTTTCTCGCCCTGCTTCACGATCAGCATGGTGGGAATGCGGTAGATCGGGTTGGTGAAGTCGATACTTTTCGCCCGCGCCTCGGTGATGTTCATCGCCGAGTTAATCGCATCAAATTTTTTCGCCTGCAGCGCCGGGATCAGCGCATCAAAGCTGCTCTCAACCCATTTGCAGTCAAAATGGCCGACCTGGCAGATGGCTTTGCCCAGTTCGATGTCAAAACCCTCCAGCTCGCCCTGCGCGTTGCGGCTTTCAAACGGCGGATATTGCGACTCCAGACCGTAGCGCAGGCTCTCCTGCGCCAGCGCCTGAACGGAGGTGATCATGCCCAGTGCGATAAACAGTGCGTTCAGTTTTTTCATTATTTTCCCCTAATTACCCTTTAACCCGGCACAGCGCCTGCGCGCCGGCTTCGAGCGTTGCGTCGTCTTTAGCAAAAGAAAGGCGGATTAATTTATTGTCAGTGCCATCCATATAAAACGCCGACAGCGGAATGGTGGCCACACCGTGATCGACGATGAGACGTTTTACCATTTCGCTGTCGCTTTCGTCACTGAAATGTCCGTAGCTGGCCAACATAAAGAACGAACCGGCGCTCGGTAACAGCCTGAACGGTGAATCCTGCAGCAGCGTCTGCAGCCGGTCGCGTTTCGCCTGATAAAACGACGACAGCTGCAGATAGTTTTGCGGGTTCTGCAGATACTGCGCGAAGCCAACCTGCATGGGCGTATCGGCGGCGTACATCATGAACTGATGCACCTTGACGATCTCCGCCATCAGCGCAGCAGGCGCCAGCGCATAGCCGACGCGCCAGCCGGTGACGTGGAAGGTTTTGCCGAAGGAGGACACCACCACGCTACGCTGTGCCAGTTCCGCGTGCGTGGCCATGCCGCAGTGCGTCTGGCCGTCAAACACGATGTGTTCGTAGACTTCATCAGACAACACCACGATGTCAGTGTTACGCGTCAGGGCCGCCAGCTGTTCGAGATCGGCGGCATTCAGTACCTGTCCGCTCGGGTTATGTGGCGTATTGATGATAATCATGCGCGTACGCGGCGTGATCGCGGCACGCAGTTCGTCCCAGTCAATCGCAAAATCCGGTACCTGCAGCTTGAGGCCGATCGGCGTCGCGCCCTGTAACCGCACCACCGGCGCGTAGCTGTCAAAGGCTGGCTCAAAGAAGATCACTTCATCACCCGGATGCACCAGCGCTGAGATCGCCATGTAGATGCCCTGACTGGCACTGCCGGTGATCAGAACTTCGCTGGCGGCATCGTACGGCTGGCCATACAGGCGGTGCACCTTCTCCGCCAGCGCTTCGCGCAGCGCCGGTAAACCGGTCATCGCGGCATACTGATTATGGCCGTCGCGCATCGCCTGGCTGACCAGCTCAACCAGCTGCGGGTCACACGGGAAATTGGGCGCGCCCTGGGACAGATTAACGGCCTGATGCTGTGCGGACAGCTGGCCGATCACGCTAAAAATGGTGGTGCCGACGTCCGGCTGTTTGGAGGAGAGCTTCACGCTGCTGTTCAGGGTCATCATTGCTCCACAGGTTGCATAACCACGTATCGGAAGTAGATTTCTATTCAACGGCGCGACGCTTGAGTCGACAAGCGAATTGTTGTCATAATAGCCATGATAAAAAATCATAGCTTGAGGCCGTTATGTCCCGCTCTGCTCTGCCGCTCAACGCCATTCATGCCTTTCTGGTCACTGCCCGTCATCTCAACCTGACGCGCGCCGCCAGCGAACTGTGCATCACTCAGGGCGCGGTGAGCCGCAAAATTGCGGCGCTGGAGAGCTGGCTGGGATTTGCCCTGTTTGAACGCCACGCGCGCGGTCTGCATCTCACCGATCAGGGCGCGGCGCTGCTGCCGGAGCTGCAACAGGGATTCAATCTGCTGATCAATGCCACAGAGAAAGCCAGCCGCAGCAATACCTCGATTCGGCTGAAAGCCCCGACCTGCGCCATGCGCTGGCTGGTGCCGCGTCTGGTGGCGCTGGAGCAGCAGCGGCCAGACATTCACGTGGCGCTGACCACCACGCTCGATCACGCGTCGCAGCTGGAAAACTTTGATGCGGCAATTGTATTCGGCACGCCGCCTGCCGGTGCCATTCCGCTGTTTGCCGAGCGCCTGACGCCGGTGCTGGCCAGCAGCGTGCCGGCACCGCGCCATGTCAGCGAACTGGCCAAATTCACCTT
The DNA here is from genome assembly GCA_039593615.1 of Enterobacterales bacterium. Lineage (GTDB taxonomy): Bacteria > Pseudomonadota > Gammaproteobacteria > Enterobacterales > Enterobacteriaceae > Enterobacter. The sequence goes on from JBCNOY010000003.1 coordinate 228,424, forward strand.
CCTGCATCCGACCGGCGATACGCGCGACTGGCAGCTGTGGCTGTCCGGCCAGGCGGAGCAGCTGCCGATGGCGCGCAATCAGCATTTCGCCACCATGGATTTGGCGATCAGCGCGGCGATTCAGGGATTTGGCGTGACGGTGGCGGATATTACGCTGGTGGAGAATGATTTGGCGAATGGGCGGTTAATCGCCCCGTTTGCCGCGAGTGTGGCAACCGGGGCGAGCTACAGCCTGTTACAACGGGCGGAAAAAGATGCGCCACCGTTTTTGCCGCAGCTGGTGGCGTGGTTGTGTCAGCCTCAGAATGAAACCCACTCTTCACTGCTGGCGGGTTTACCCTGAGCGCCTGCGGCGGCAGATAATACCGGCCGGCGCAGCGCAGGCGCAGCAGTGGATGCCACAGCCTGCGCGCGCGGCGCGCTGTCGGACAGACGGAACTTCGCCACCGACGCCTGCAGCTCTTCGGTCTGACGCTCCAGCGCGCTGGCCGCCGCCGACACCTGCTCCACCAGCGACGCGTTCTGCTGGGTGACGCTGTCCATTTCAGTGACGGCGGTGCCGACCTGCGAAATCCCTTTGCTCTGCTCTTCCGACGCGGCAGCGATGTGCTTCATGATCTCGTTCACATCCTGCACCGACTTCAGAATGTCATGCATGGTGCTGCCAGCGCTGCTGACCAGCTCCGAGCCCTTTTCAACGCGTGACACCGAATCTTCAATCAGCGTGGCGATCTCTTTTGCGGCGCCGGCGCTGCGTTGCGCCAGGTTGCGCACTTCGCTGGCCACCACGGCAAAGCCGCGCCCCTGCTCACCGGCACGCGCCGCTTCGACTGCCGCGTTGAGCGCCAGGATGTTGGTCTGGAAGGCGATGCCGTTGATCACGCTGGTGATTTCGGCAATCTTTTTCGAACTGCCGGAAATGCCCTGCATGGTGGTCACCACTTCGCCAACCAGACGGCCGCCCTGCTGCGCGGTGCCGGTGGCGGTCTCCGCCAGCGCGCTGGCCTGACGTGCGTTGTCGGCGTTGAATTTCACCGTGGCGGTCAGTTGCTCCATGCTGGCCGCGGTCTGTTCCAGCGCGGCCGCCTGCTCTTCGGTGCGCGATGAAAGATCGTTATTGCCGGCTGAAATTTCTGCCGCGCCGCGATAGATGTTCTCCGTGCCGCTGCGGATGGCGCTGACGGCTTCACGCAGGCTGTCCTGCATCGCCCGCAGCAGTGGCACCAGTTTGCCGACGCAGTTGCGGCCAAATTCTTCCACCGGCTGGCTGAGATCGCCCTGCGCAATCACCGTGAAATGGTTACGGATGCGATCCAGCGGTTTCACCAGCATCGTCACCAGGTAACGGTCAGTGAACAGCAGAATCAATAAGCCGAACACCACCGCCGACACAATAATCACTTTGGTCATGCTGGTAAGCGTATCCACGGTCACGCGGGTCTCATCCAGCTTGCTGCTGGCGGCCTGATTAAACGCTTCTGCGCTGGCACCAAACGCCCGGCTCAGCGGCGGCGTGACATTGTTGGCCTGCGCGCGCCATGCATCCAGTGAAGCCTGCTGCGCCAGCGCCACCTGTGGTGCGATACCCTCATCCAGCAGTTTCTGCCAGCTGCTGATCACATTGTTCACCGTCTCGCTGTCCATCGGACCCGGCGCCATGGCTTTGAACTGGCTTAACTGCTGTTTCATGTTATCCAGTGCCTGCTGCACCGGCGCGAACGCTTCTGCGGTCGGCGCGTTACCGGCGGTGCGGCCTTCCATTACCCGCGACAGACGCGTGACCACGCGGAAATATTGATCGTTGCCTTTGCTGAGCGCCGTCATCTGGTTTACCAGCTGACGATCAATCTCGTTACCCTCGCCGAGCGCATTCAGCGAGTGGACGCTGAACAGCCCTACGCCACACCATAACAGGCAGAAAAGCCCGAGAATGGTCAGCATAACGGCGCGAATCGTGAAGTTTTTTAACATACCCATACATAATCCCCTGGTGTGAACGCTGGCAGCCCGGATAAAACAGGGCTTAGGGTATTTATCGGCAGCGAACCGGGAAAAGATAAATGTTTTGTAAGCTAATTAATTGCAGGATGGGGTGCCGCGCGGGGCGGCTGAGCGGTCGTAAAATCAGGCAGATAGCGGCCAATTTGCCTTAAAAAAACATTGATGTTTTTACATGATTAGCAGGCTTATTAAAGTTTAACGTGGCTGCGCATCATCAGGCGAAACAGACGCAGACGGCCGCGCATAAATCGCGCCTTCAGCACCGATTCCGCTTTACCGTCGTGGCCAAAGGCGAAAGTCAAATCTTCACCCGGCCGCCACACCGGCCAGTCGGGTTCCCCGTCGAGCCGCAGCCGATGGCTGAACTCACTGGCATCCCGCGCAAAGGCCACCCACCAGGCGCTGACGCGACCGGCAAAGGCGATATCGCTGGCGCTGTAATGCCAGTCACCCGGCGGCGGCAGCGTCGCGAGCGTATTGAAGACATAAGGAATTTCGTTGCCGTGCCAGGTGCCGTGCGGGTAGAGATGACGCGCGTTTTCTGACACATAATCAAACCAGTAACGCCATGCAGGCATGCCGATGCTGTGCTGCGACTGTGCCACCAGCAGCGGCATGACGGTAAACGCCATGTCGCGCGCCACCGCGCGCCCCAGCAGGCTGTCATCATGGATATCGTACAGCCACTTCAGCAGGCGATAACTCAGGCGACTTTTGCTGCGCAGTTGTTGTAACACGCTGCGGGCATCCACGCCGAAGTAGTCCAGCACGCTGGCTTCATCGCTGTTGCTGCCAATCATCAATGGCACGCGATGCTGTTTACCCGCCATAAAGGTGTCGAGCATCGGTCTGGGTAGCACCGCATCGCCGCTGATGGCCACCGGCCCCAGCGCCAGCGGTCGCTCCAGCGGCCAGAAACTGTCGGCCGGCAGTGCGCGCAGCTGCTCCGCACTGGCGTCCGCGGCCAGATTGAAATGCGCTGCCACCTGCAGGCCGGTTTGCTGCGCCTGCTTATGCGGCACGTCCGGCAGGCTGTAGGCACTTTGCACGATGCCCTTATGAAACAGTCCTTCGGCCAGCGGCGAGCAACACAGCGACAGTACGCTGCGCGCGCCGGACGATTCGCCAAACAGCGTGACGTTATGGCGATCGCCGCCAAACGCCGGAATGTTGCGCTGAATCCACTGCAGCGCGGCAATCTGATCCAGCAGCGCAAAATTATTGACCACCTTGCCCGGCGGATACTGGGCGTCGAGCGCCGGATGCGCGAAAAAGCCGAAATGGCCAAGGCGGTAATTGAGTGTCACCACCACCACGCCCTGCGCTGCCAGCGCTTTGCCGCGATAGGGATCAAGGCTGCCGGCGCCGATGCTGAAGCCACCGCCGTGCAGCCATACCATCACCGGTAACGGCGTAGCGGGTTCGACATCCGGCGTCCAGACATTCAGATAGAGGCAATCTTCGCTGAAGCGGCCCGGATCGCCGCCGCCGGCCGCCACGCAGTAGTCACGATTTTGCCAGCTGGCATCGCCCCACGCGGTGGCATCGCGCAGCGTTTGCCACGGTACCACCGGCTGCGGCGGACGCCAGCGCAGTGCGCCAACCGGCGGCGCTGCATAAGGTATTCCTTTAAAGGTAAACAGTTCATCATCCATCAGGCCTCTGAGTTCACCTTCTGCCGTCATGATCCTCAGACGTCGTTCATTTTTCATTGCGGGTTCCTGGTAAAGCCTGATTCCATTATTTGCAGGCCTCAGTGGAATGTCTATGTTCTGCAAGCATTTGCAGATTAAGCCGAATAAGCGACCGATTCATTGAACAATTTCATCAAATTTTTTGGTTAACTGCAGCGGCGCATTCTGTTTTATGGTTGCAAGTTAACCTGGCGTGACGGAGAGACGCGATGTTTGCTGGCATCAATCAGCTGTTCACCCGGATGAGCGATCACCCGGATTTCGGTAAATTGCTGTTACGCTTAACCTTCGGCGGGCTGTTGCTGTTTCATGGCGAGTTTAAGGCGATTCATGGCGTCGGCTGGATCGCCCATCTGCTCAGCGTCAAAGGCATGCCAGGTTTCATCGCTTACGGTGCTTACATCGGGGAAATTGTGGCACCCATCATGGTCATCGTTGGCCTGCTTACGCGCCCGGCGGCCTTTATCATTGCCGTTAACATGGTAGTCGCAACGCTGCTGGTGAAAATGGGCGCACTCTGGCATCGCACCGATGTCGGCGCCTGGTCGCTGGAAACGGAAGCGCTTTACCTGCTGGGCGCGCTGGCCATCCTGTTCCTGGGTGCCGGAAAATATACGCTGGTGCGCGACGCACGCCTGCAATAATCATTAGAAAGAAAACCAGCCGGCCTGTAAAAGTGATCCTGTCACTTTTCAGGCCGCTTTTTTACGCCCTACTCCTGCACGCCGCAGCGCGCCAGACTGCGCTGTTGCGTCTGCTGATACAGTACCATCTCATCCTGCACGGCGGCACCGAGCGCGGCTTCAAAATCGGCACGACTGGCATTGCCGGCGCTGCGTGCCTGAGTCTGGTTGCCCAGATTAGACTGGAAAATCCCGGCCGCGCTCACCGGCAGAAAATCTTCGTAGACAATCGGTTCCGCCTGTAAACGGCCGGCGGCCAGCAGCTGCGCCACGGTTTCCCCGGCACGCGGCGGCTGATGCTCGCCCTGCGGCGTCAGACGGTAGCGGAACCACGCCAGCTCCTGCTCGCGCAGCGTCTGTTCATCATCAGGAAAATCACGAAACACCGCGCTGAGGTGCTGCTGATGCTGCTGGTTATCGCTGCCGGTACCGGCCTGCGCCAGCAGCCGGTCATACAGCGCGCGGCCTTTAGGCGTAAGCGCCGCGCCGCGCTGCTCGATTTCACCAAAGCGCGCGGTATGGGTGCCAGGCGTGCCATCATTAAAATGCACCGCCTCTTCCAGCGCTTTGAAGCTGGTCTGGCGCAGCAGAATCGGCACCGCGCGCGGCGGCGGCCCTTCAATCAGGATTTTCGGTTCGATGCCGCGCGAGGGCATTAGCGCCTGCACGCGATCGATGTCCAGCGTACGTGGCGTCAGGTGATTGATGTGGCAGCCGCGGAAGCACACGACGTCGGCAATCAGGCGATGCTGCTGGCTCAGCGCGCGGTAGGTGGCGCTGTCCACCGTGGTTTGCGCATGCCAGCGAAAGGTTTCCAGCGCCTCCTGAACAAAGCGCGCGGCATCGGCAGCATTGAGACCGCCCTGCTGCTGATGCTGCGCGATCAGTGCCCGGCAGCCAGGGGTGAAGATGTCGCGCGCCGCCAGGATAGCCGTGGCTTTGTCGCGCAGTGCGGCATCGTCGATCAGCTCCAGCCGCAGCAGCGAGGTGAAAACGCGGAAGGGATTGCGCCGCAGCGCGCTGTCGCTGACCGGGCGAAAGGCAGTAGAGTGTACCGGCACGCCCGCCTGTGACAGATCGTAATAGCCCACCGGCTCCATCCCCATCACGGCAAACATCTGCCGCAGCGTGCTGAGCTCTGCGGCCGTGCCGACGCGAATGGCACCGTGACGCTCCACGCCGAGCCGGCTCAGCTCATCGGCGGCGGCCAGACGGTTTTTCAGCGCCGGCTGCGCTTCTAAGGTGCGTTCGTTAACGGCGGTAACGAGCTGCGTCAGGGTGCCATATTGCGGCACCTCCTGCTGGTACATGGCCGACATGGCCTGAGAGAACAGCGTGCGGATGGCATCGCGGGTGAGAAAGTTATCCATGGTCATCACCTTGGGCTAAAGGGTTGCTGCTACTGTAGATCAACCCTTTAGCGGCGGGTAACATTTTCGCGGAACTGTGATCGCCCTGTCACTCGGTGACGCGCGGCCGGTCACCAAAGCGGCATTTCAGTACCAGCATCAGCGTGGTCAGCGCCGCCGGCAGCGCCAGCAGCAGAAAGATCTGGCTAAACGCCCAGCCGAGGGACAGCAGCTCAGCGCCAACGAAGGCGCTGATGATCGCGCCGATGCGGCCGACGCCGTGCATCCAGCTGGAGCCGGTCGCGCGGGCATGGGTGGGATAGTAACTGGCCGAGAGTGCATTCATGCCGGTGTTGGCACCGTTAAAACAGAAGCCGCTGCAGAAGGCGATGGCGCTCATCAACCCGACCTGCGCCGGGGAAAACCCGAGCGCCACGATGGCGATGCCGCCGCAAAAGTAAATGATGGCCAGCGCCAGATTGGCGTTGATGCGGTCCATCAGCCAGCCGGCAAACAGTGAGCCAACGGTGCCGCCCGCCTGATACATGGCGGTGACGATGGCCGCTTCGGTGACAGACATGCCCAGCGTGTTAATCAGCGATGGCAGCCAGCTGCCAATCAGGTAGACCAGAAACAGCCCCATGAAGTAGCCGCCCCACAGCATCAGGCTGCCAAACAGATAGCGGGGTGAGACGACGGTGGCCACTGCACCGTGGCGCGCGGCCAGCGGTTCACTGCTTTGAAAATGGCTGTCAGGCCGGACGCTGCCCGGCAGCATGCGCGCCAGAATGGCGTGAATGCGCGCAGCGGGCGCGCGCTGGCTGATGAGAAAGCGCACCGACTCCGGCAGGCCGCGCAGCAGAAACGGCAGCACCAGCAGCGGCAGCACGCCCCCCATCAGCATCACTGAATGCCAGTCATAGCGCGGCAGCAGCCACGAGGCGGCAAAACCGCCGGAGGCCGCGCCAAAGGTGAAGCCGCAGAACACCACGGTGATAATAAACGAGCGACGCCGCTCGGGCGCGTATTCGGCCACCAGCGTGCCGACGTTGGGCATCGCCGCTCCCAGTCCCAGACCGGTGAGGAAGCGGAACATCATCATCTGTTCGATGTTTTGCGCCATGGCGGTCGCCAGCGTCCAGAGGCCAAAAAACAGCACGCTGAGCAGGATCATCACGCGGCGGCCGTAGCGATCGGCCAACGGTCCAGCCACCATGGCACCCAGCGCCAGGCCAATCAGCGCCGCGCTGATCACCATCCCCAACTGATGATTGGTCACGCCCCAGCTGGCTTTCAGCGTCGGCGCGATAAAGCCCATTAGCGCGATATCCATGCCATCCAGCGCCACCACGATAAAGCACAGCGCAATTAAACGCTTCTGCCAGCTGCTTAACGCGCTCTGGTTGATGAGCTGGCGGACGTCAATGGCTTCAGCGCTGGTCACGGTACCACTCCTGCAGGATTATCACGAATAGGTCATCAGTTTTGGTAAAAAAAACGGCGCTTATGATAGCGCATCGTTAACAATAACGGGCAGGATTTTTAAGTGAAATTGAGAATTATTCAACATTTTTTCCGCTAAGCTACTGATAACGCTGGATGCAGAAACGCGCCCGGACGCCCGGTTATTTATAAAAACAACTAATACAGCCACTTACTGAAACTTCTCACGCTGACCATTTTTGTTAATATAATTTTGCAGGTAAGTTAACAGAATCTCGGTCAGCCACTTGCCGCTGACCGCTCTGACTCATTACGCTGGCGTTTATGGACAAAAATCATCTCTTTAATCAGCGCATTCGTCTGCGCCATTTACACACCTTTGTGGCAGTCGCGCAACAGGGCACGCTGGGCCGCGCGGCGGAAACCCTGAATCTGAGTCAGCCGGCGCTGTCTAAAACGCTCAATGAGCTGGAGGAACTGGCGGGCGCGCGTCTGTTTGAGCGCGGTCGTCTCGGTGCCCAGCTGACGACGCTGGGTGAACAGTTCCTGACCCACGCGGTGAAAGTACTGGATGCGCTTAACCACGCCGGACAAAGTTTCAACTCGCCGGTTTCCGGACGCCCGATCGTCATCCGTCTCGGCGCCCTCACCACTGCCGCCATGGGGATGCTGCCGCAAATTCTGGATCGCTTCCATGAACAGCAGCCGAACACCACGGTACAGGTGGCCACGCTGCACAATAATGTGCTGCTAGCTGGCCTGCGCGCCGGGGAGTTTGATATTGGCATTGGCCGTATGGCGGACAGCGAAATGATGACCGGCCTGACCTACGAATTGCTGTTTCTCGAATCGCTCAAGCTGGTGGTGCGACCGGAGCACCCGCTGTTAAGTGACAATGTCACACTTTCCCGCGCTATGCAGTGGCCGGTAGTGATTTCGCCTGAAGGCACCGCGCCGCGGCGTATTGCCCAGCACATGCTGGATGAACAAGGCTGCTCGTTGCCGGGCAACTGTGTCGAAACCTCGTCCACCTCGCTGGCCCGCCAGCTGGCGCTGCGTTATGACTATGTGTGGTTTGTACCATCCGGCGCGGTGAAGGAAGATTTAAGTCACAATGCGCTCAGCGCACTGCCCATCGCATCGCCCGGCCCCGGCGAGCCGGTGGGCATTATTACCCGCAGTGGCCACTCGCTCTCGCTAAGCGCGGAAGTGCTGATGGCCACCATCCGCAAATTTCACAGTTAACGGCTGCGTTTGGCGTGGCGTTCGCGATTGTCGAGGCGCGCGCGATCGGTTTTGCGCAGCCCGACATAAACTGCACCGCTGCCACCGTGCTGCGGTTGCGCGCTGCAGAAGGTCTGAACGTCGTCAAATTGCCGCAGCCAGCGTGCCACGTAGCTGCGGACAATATTGGCGTGCGCTTCATCATCCCGCCCTTTGCCATGAATAATCAGCAGATTGCGCAGGCCCTGTTTGCGCGCTTCCAGCATAAAGCTAAACAGCGATTGCCGGCAGGTCTCTACCGGCTGGCGTAACAGATTAAGACTGGCGTCCAGCGTATATTTGCCCAGCCGCAGCTTGTCGAGCACGCCCTGCTGAATGCCATCGGCTTTATATTCCAGCGGCGTGTCGCGCGGGATAATCTCAAGGAAGCCGCGCGTCAGGAAGTTGTCCGGTGCGTCGTCATGCGGCTGCTGGCGCGGTGCTTTGGTTGACGGCGCGCGCAGCCACTGGGTGTTGGCGCAATCTTTTAACGGGGTTACATCACCCATGGCATCGCGGAAAAGGTCTTCATCATCAAGGTTCATGGTGTTTTCCTCACGCCTGGTGGTGAATCGGGCGCAACATGCCACCCGAAAGCAAAATAGTAGCAAAGGTTCTCCGCTATCACATCCGTCACTTTCTGCGCAGGATCAGGTTGTGTCCGGATGTAAATATGGAAAGAAAACGTTCCAGATCAAAAACCGGCTGGTAATCTGCAGACATCAAAGCCGCGAATACCCAGCATTTGTGCGGTTTTGATCATTATTACTGCTCGGATGAGTTCACATGACAAAGAAGATGTTAAAATTGACCAATATCAATTAAGGCTTGAGCAAACCTATGATCCCGGAAAAGCGAATTATACGACGCATTCAGTCTGGCGGTTGTGCTATCCATTGCCAGGATTGCAGCATCAGCCAGCTCTGTATCCCGTTTACCCTGAATGAGCATGAACTCGATCAGCTTGACAATATTATCGAGCGTAAAAAGCCTATTCAGAAAGGGCAGACGCTGTTTAAAGCCGGAGACGAACTGAAATCGCTCTATGCTATCCGTTCTGGCACCATCAAGAGCTACACCATCACCGAACAGGGCGATGAGCAGATCACCGGCTTCCATCTGGCGGGTGACCTGGTGGGCTTTGACGCCATCGGGCAGGGCTCATCACCCGAGCTTCGCTCAGGCACTCGAAACCTCGATGGTTTGCGAAATCCCGTTTGAAACCCTGGACGATCTGTCCGGCAAGATGCCTAACCTGCGTCAGCAGATGATGCGTCTGATGAGCGGTGAGATCAAAGGCGATCAGGACATGATCCTGCTGCTTTCGAAGAAGAATGCCGAAGAGCGCCTGGCCGCGTTTATCTACAACCTCTCCCGCCGCTTCGCCGAGCGTGGCTTCTCGCCGCGTGAATTCCGTCTGACCATGACGCGTGGCGATATCGGTAACTACCTGGGTCTCACCGTGGAAACCATCAGCCGTCTGCTGGGTCGTTTCCAGAAAAGCGGGATGCTGGCCGTTAAGGGTAAATATATCACTATCGAAAACGGTGAAGCGCTGGCCGTTCTTGCCGGGCACGCCCGCAACGTGGCGTAAACGCCATACGTATACAGCCAGACCGATAAATTTTCCTGATTTAGCGGTCTGGCCTGTCACCCCGTCCTTTATCTGACCTTTTCACCGTAGCACGTCCCCACACAGCACCCAAAAGGTTCTCGTTGAGGTTATGAATTGAGAGAAAGTTTGTTTTTCGTTTCAGTCGTGATTGCCTCCGTGACCTTTATCTTCATCTGGATCATGCTTGTCGGCCCAATGAAGGGGGAGGAAAAAACCTACGTTCAGGATTCCACGACCTTTGCGATAGCGGTGATGGTGCTGCTGTTTATTGCGTTTGTTGCGGTAACGACCACGGTGCTTTTCCTCTGATAAATTTTCATGAATTATTGATCTGGCAAAACCTCCCCTCTGTTTCATTCAGGATATATAGGTTACTCTTTTAATTACAGACTGTGGTGACAGTAGTAAGGAGACCTGTATGGCCAAGTATCAAAACATGCTGGTAGCAATCGATCCGAATCAGGACGATCAGCCGGCATTACGACGTGCTGTGTATTTACATCAACGGATTGGTGGCAAAATCAAAGCGTTTTTGCCGATCTATGACTTCTCGTATGAGATGACCACCCTTCTGTCGCCTGACGAGCGCACCGCTATGCGTCAGGGCGTCATCAGCCAGCGTACCGCGTGGATCCGCGAACAGGCGAAGTATTACCTGGAAGCGGGCGTGCCCATTGATATCAAAGTGGTCTGGCACAACCGACCTTTCGAAGCCATCATTCAGGAAGTCGTTGCCGGTGGGCACGATCTGCTGCTGAAGATGGCGCACCAGCACGACAAGCTGGAATCCGTGATCTTCACCCCGACCGACTGGCATTTGCTGCGTAAATGCCCTTGTCCGGTCTGGATGGTGAAAGACCAGCCGTGGCCTGAAGGCGGGAAAGCCGTTGTGGCGGTAAACCTCGCGAGCGAAGAGGATTACCACAATTCGCTGAACGAGAAGCTGGTGAAGGAGACCCTCCAGCTTGCCGATCAGGTGAATCATACCGAAGTGCATCTGGTGGGCGCCTATCCGGTCACCCCGATTAACATTGCCATTGAGCTGCCTGAATTTGACCCGAGCGTGTACAACGACGCGATCCGCGGTCAGCACCTGCTGGCCATGAAAGCGCTGCGCCAGAAATTCAGCATCGATGAGAAAATGACCCACGTGGAAAAAGGGCTGCCTGAAGAGGTGATCCCGGACCTGGCGGAACACCTGCAGGCGGGGATTGTGGTGCTGGGCACCATTGGCCGTACCGGTATTTCTGCCGCCTTCCTCGGCAATACCGCCGAACAGGTGATCGACCATCTGCGCTGCGACCTGCTGGTCATTAAGCCGGATGAGTACCAGACGCCGGTTGACTGGACGATCCGGAAGACGATTAACACCTGACGCCGCCCGACAATAAAAAAACCGCCAAATTCGGCGGTTTTTTCGTTTCAGCGCAACTTACAGCGCTTTCAGAATCGCATCCACGCTGGCTTTAGCATCGCCAAACAGCATGTGGGTATTCTCTTTGAAGAACAGCGGGTTCTGCACCCCGGCATAACCGGTATTCATAGAACGTTTGAAGACGATTACGTTCTGCGCCTTCCACACTTCCAGAACCGGCATACCGGCGATTGGGCTACCCGGATCGTCCTGTGCAGCAGGGTTAACGGTATCGTTAGCACCAATGACCAGCACGGTGTCGGTATCGGCGAAATCATCGTTGATCTCATCCATTTCCAGCACGATGTCGTAAGGCACTTTCGCTTCCGCCAGCAGCACGTTCATGTGGCCCGGCAGACGCCCTGCCACCGGGTGAATACCAAAGCGAACCTTGATGCCCCGCGCGCGCAGCTTCTCGGTGATTTCCGCCACCGGATACTGCGCCTGTGCCACCGCCATGCCGTAGCCCGGGGTGATGATCACGGAATGCGAGTTTTTCAGCATGTCTGCGGTATCTTCAGCAGAAATTTCACGGTGCTCACCCACTTCTTCATCCGCACTGGAAGAAGACCCATCGGTCCCGAAACCACCGGCGATAACGCTGATGAACGAGCGGTTCATCGCCTTACACATGATGTAAGACAGGATCGCACCGGAAGAACCCACCAGCGCACCGGTGACGATCAGCAGGTCGTTGCTCAGCATAAAGCCCGCCGCCGCCGCCGCCCAACCGGAGTAGGAGTTCAGCATGGAGACCACCACTGGCATATCCGCACCACCGATGGACGCCACCAGATGCCAGCCGAAGGCCAGCGCGATAATGGTCATCACCAGCAACGCCAGCACCTGCAGACCGACGCTTTCGGTACGCACGAAGACCACCAGCAGTACAAACGACACGACCAGCGCCGCCAGGTTCAGCTTATGACGGTTTGGCAGCATCAGCGGTTTAGAGGAGATCTTCCCGCGCAGCTTGCCAAACGCGACAATGGAACCGGTGAAGGTCACCGCACCGATGAAGATACCGAGGAACACTTCCGTCAGGTGGATGTTCACCAGAATCGGCTCCAGGCCCGGTTCGTGATACAGGTAGCTGTTGAAGCCCACCAGCACCGCCGCCAGGCCCACGAAGCTGTGCAGAATCGCCACCAGCTCCGGCATCTCGGTCATTTCAACGTTCTTCGCCAGGCGAATACCAATCGCGCCGCCGATGATCATCGCCACCAGGATCCACGCCACGTTGCCGGTATCCGGCCCGAAGATGGTGGCGATCAGCGCAATCGCCATCCCGGCGATACCAAAGTTATTCCCCTGCTGAGACGTTTCGTGTTTGGAAAGCCCCGCCAGACTGAAAATAAACAGGATTGCAGCAACAATGTATGCGGCTGTCACTAATCCTCCAGACATATGTTACCCCTTAGTTCTTACGAAACATTTTCAGCATGCGCTGAGTGACGGTGAAACCACCGAAAATATTGATACTGGCGATCAGCACCGCGATAAAGCTCAGGAAGCTGACCCAGCCGCCATGGCCAATCTGCAGCAACGCCCCCACCACGATGATCCCGGAGATGGCGTTGGTTACCGACATCAGCGGCGTATGCAGCGCATGACAGACGTTCCACACCACGTAGTAGCCCACGACGCAGGAAAGCGCGAAGACGGTAAAGTGGCCGACAGGAACTCTTTCGGCGCGACGTCAGCCAGCCAGCCGAACAGAATAATCGCCAGCGCCATCAGCGCATATTTGCGCCACGGCGAAGCCGGTTTGGCTGCCGCTTTTACCTGCGGCTGTGCGGCAGGTTTTGCGGCCTGAGGCTGGGCCGAAACCTGAATCGGCGGCGCAGGCCAGGTAATTTCACCTTCACGCACCACGGTCACGCCGCGCACCACCACATCGTCAAAATCGACGGCGATGTTGCCGTCTTTCTCTTTGCACAGCAGCTTCAGCAGGTTGACCAGGTTGGTGCCGTACAGCTGAGAAGACTGCGTCGGCAGGCGGCCCGGCAGATCGGTATAGCCGATCACCTTCACGCCGTTGTCGGTCATGGTGACGCGGTCGGCTACGGTCATATTCGCAGTTGCCGCCGTTTTGCGCCGCCAGATCGACAATCACGCTGCCCGGCTTCATGGAGTCCACCATCTCACGGGTAATCAGCTTCGGCGCCGGTTTACCCGGGATAAGCGCGGTGGTGACAATGATGTCGACATCTTTCGCCTGCGCGGCGAACAGTTCCATTTCGGCTTTGATAAAGGCTTCGGACATCACTTTCGCGTAACCGTCGCCGCTGCCCGCTTCCTCCTTGAAAGTCCAGCTCAAGGAATTCGGCGCCCATACTCTGGACCTGCTCCTTCACTTCCGGACGGGTGTCGAAGGCGCGCACGATGGCGCCCAGGCTGTTTGCCGCGCCGATGGCGGCCAGACCGGCCACGCCCGCGCCAATCACCATCACTTTCGCCGGAGGGACTTTACCCGCGGCGGTGATCTGACCGGTAAAGAAGCGGCCAAACTCGTGGGCCGCTTCGACAATGGCGCGGTAGCCGGCAATGTTTGCCATCGAGCTTAGCGCATCCAGCGACTGCGCGCGCGAAATACGCGGCACGGAGTCCATCGCCATCACGGTGACGCCGCGCGCCGCCAGCTTCTCCATCAGCTCCGGGTTTTGCGCAGGCCAGATAAAGCTCACCAGCGTGGTGCCCGCGCGCAGCAGGGCGATCTCGCTCTCTTCCGGTGCGTTGACCTTCAGCACGACGTCGGACTGCCAGACTTCGGCTCCGTCGACGACTGATCCTGGCGCCGGCGGCGATAAAGCCGTCGTCATCAAAACTGGCCCGCAGTTTTCCCGGCGCCGCTGCTCAACCGCGACGCTAAAACCCAGCTTAAGCAGTTGCTCCACCGTTTTCGGTGTCGCCGCTACGCGGGTTTCATTGGCTAACCGTTCTTTTGGTACCCCAATACGCATAGTTTTCCCTTCCATCGGTTTTTGATGATGGTTCTGTAATTTTGGGGCACATAGCTTAACGAAGCCGAAACGCGGTTTGTTTCAGCTTTTCGCTCGCCATCACACAATCGGGAGCGGAGAAATGACCACCCCGGTGAAAACAGTAACAAACTGTCTATAACCTACTGAAAATACGCCCGCGATCTACCGCCAGAAAACACTACTTTATTGACATTCAGCTGACAGATATTTCAGATGCCAGCGATATGAATTACCGCGGGATGCGGCACGCAGGGTTTTTGCGGCATTATGGAAAATAATCTGCTGTGCCTAATCGTGTCATGACGAATTAACTGTTTTTAAAAACCTATATTTAACAATGCGTTAACTATTATGGTACTAAGCGATACCGGTTAAAGCGGTAAGCTGTTTTTTCCAAAAAAAAGCCATAACAGCGAAAGATGACAGGCCGATGAATAAAATGCTGGGATTGTCAACGTGATGCACAGGCAGTGAAAAATGGCGCAGACAGCGACGGGTTTTAAATGCAATAATCGGACCGGCTCAATCTGTTATACATCAAGAGTCCAGCACGTTTTCGTACTCAATTTGCGCAAGGCGAAGGATCATTTTTATGAAGCTTAAGAACACCCTCCTGGCGTCAGCCCTTTTATCACGTGCTGACAGCCCTGAATGCGTTTGCCGCCACAGAGTTAACGCCGGAGCAAGCGGCCGCGTTAAAACCTTTTGAACGCATCAACATTAGCGGTCGTTTTAATGCCATTGGCGATGCAACAGACGCCGTGCTCTAAAGCCGCCGATAAAAAAGGGGGCGGCCTCTTTTTATGTTGCAGGCCAGTCAACGACAGCAACGGTAACGGCGGCAACTGGCGCGTCACCGCCGATCTGTACAAAGCCAATGCAGCGAAAGTGGAACAAGCACCGCAAATACCGCGTGATCAACGGCGTTATAGAACTGCCGAAAGATGAGGCGTATCGCGCTGGAGCCGTACGACACCGTCACCGTTCAGGGCTTCTACCGCAGCCAGCCGGAAGTGAACGATGCCATCACCAAAGCCGCGAAAAAGAAAGGCGCCGCCTCTTTCTTCATCGTGCGTCAGGTCGATGCTAACCAGGGCGGCAACCAGCGTATTACCGCGTTCATCTATAAAGCCGATGCCAAAAAACGTGTTCTGCAGAGCCCGGATGCCATTCCGGCGAATTCAGAAGCCGGTCGCGCGGCGCTGGCTAAAGGTGGCGAAGAAGCGAAGAAAGTGGAAATCCCGGGCGTTGCTTCCTCGGATGCGCCAAGCGCCAGCGTGGGCCGTTTCTTTGAAACCCAATCCTCTACCGGTCGGCGTTATACTGTTACGCTGCCGGACGGCCGCAGCGTGCAGAGCTGAAGTCAATGCGATCACGGCCGCGCAGATGGTACCGTTCGACAGCATCAAGTTTACCGGCAACTACGGCAACATGACGGAGATTTCTTACGCAGCCGTGGCCAAACGCGCCATCGCGAAAGGCGCGAAGTACTACCACATTACCCGCCAGTGGCAGGAACGCGGCAACAACGTGACCATCAGCGCCGATCTGTAAATTAAATAATCCCCGTTTACGCAGGGCGGCGCCCGTCGCCCTGCCTCTTTTTGCATAATCTTTTTTTTGCAAATCTGCCACAGTCATTGCATTGCCTTCACCGTTCACACTCCGTAAAATCCCGCGCCTTAGTTTGTCAGGGCATTCCATTTTATACGCCGCCTGATTGCCAAATTATTATTCTGGCTGAACAATTATTACCCTTCATACTCTGCTGCTCAGGAATGGCGCAATGGAAAAAAAACTAGGCCTTAGCGCTCTAACTGCGCTGGTTTTAAGCTCAATGCTGGGCGCGGGCGTATTCAGTCTGCCGCAAAATATGGCGGCGGTCGCCAGCCCGGCCGCGCTGCTCATTGGCTGGGGGATCACCGGTGTCGGAATACTGTTGCTGGCCTTCGCCATGCTGCTGCTGACCCGTATGCGCCCGGATCTGGACGGCGGCATTTTCACCTATGCCCGTGAAGGCTTCGGCGAGCTGATTGGCTTCTGCTCCGCATGGGGATACTGGCTGTGTGCGGTTATCGCCAACGTCTCCTATCTGGTGATTGTCTTCTCGGCGCTGAGTTTCTTTACCGATACGCCGGAGTGCGCCTCTTTGGCGACGGCAATACCTGGCAGTCTATTGTGGGCGCTTCGGTGCTGCTGTGGTTCGTCCACTGGCTGGTGCTGCGCGGCGTACAAACGGCGGCCAGCATCAACCTGGTGGCGACGCTGGCCAAACTGGTGCCGCTCGGCTGCTGTTTGTCGTTCTGGCGCTGCTGGCGTTTAATTACGATCGCTTCCGTTTTGACTTTGAGCGGCGTGGCGCTCGGCGTGCCGGTGTGGGAGCAGGTGAAAAACACCATGCTGATCACCCTGTGGGTATTTATCGGCGTGGAAGGCGCGGTGGTGGTTTCTGCCCGCGCCCGCAATAAGAAACGCGATGTGGGCCGCGCCACGCTGCTGGCGGTGCTGGCGGCGCTGGGGGTCTATCTGCTGGTCACGCTGCTGTCGCTGGGCGTGGTGCCGCGTCCTGAACTGGCCGAAATGCGCAACCCGTCAATGGCCGGCCTGATGGTGAAACTGCTCGGCCCCTGGGGCGATGTGGTGATTGCGGCGGGCCTGATTATCTCCGTGTGCGGCGCCTACCTGAGCTGGACCATCATGGCGGCTGAAGTGCCGTTCCTGGCCGCGCAGCACGGCGCGTTTCCGCGCAGCATTGCCCGGCAGAACCGCCATAACGCGCCGTCGGCCTCGCTGTGGCTGACCAACAGCAGCGTGCAGGTCTGCCTGGTGCTGATCTGGCTTACCGGCTCGGACTACAACACGCTGCTGACCATCGCCTCAGAGATGATTCTGGTGCCCTATTTCCTAGTCGGTGCGTATCTGTTAAAAGTGGTACGTGGTCAGCACAAACCGCTGGCCCTGTTGACCGGTCTCGGTGCCAGCGCCTATGGACTGTGGTTGCTGTACGCCTCCGGGCCGATGCATCTGCTGCTGTCGGTGGTGCTTTACGCGCCGGGCCTGCTGGTGTTCCTGTATGCCCGCCGCGGTGGCCGCGGTGATCAACCGCTGTTTGCGCTGGAGCGCATCGCCATCGTGCTGTTAATTGCCGCCTCACTGCCCGCGCTGTGGCAGCTGACGCGCTAATCAGTGCGGTTGTAAGGGAATAGAAACGCACAGCAGATCATTCTGCTGTGTCAGATTGAGTGGCTTGCGGTATTCCAGATGGATGGCGTCAAGCTGCTCAGCGGACAGCGGATAAGGCAGCTGGATATCGAAGCGGCTGATGTGCTGCTGTTCGGCCAGAGTGATCAGTCGGGCGATGTTAATTTCGTCGCTGACCTGGGTTGAAATGATTTGTAATGCTAATTCTTTCAGATGGTCGTCGCTGGCCTGTAAACTGTGCCCGGACTTGCGCGTCACCATGCCAAAAATTGGCATCACGCCGTAAATGGCATCGACAAAGCTCCAGCGTTTTTTGCAGGAAGCGGAAAGGAAGTCACTGTAGTTGAAGCAGATGCGGTCACTGTATCCGGCTGAAGCCAGCTCTTTATCAGACACCCTCGCACTCCTCCTGTTTTCAGTACGATTCCGAACCTTGCGCCAGAACGCGCCGGTAATAATGGCACATTTCACGGTGTACATACCAGTAAGACAAGGATAATTCGTGCGGTAGCGTAGAGCTCAGGACCAGGAAAAGCTATGCTGCTGACATTCTCAGCCATGACAGAGCATTATGAACAAAATTGTCTATGTGGAAGATGAGCCGGAAGTCGGCGAACTGATTGCGGCTTATCTTGGCCGCCACGATATTGAGGTGCTGGTTGAGACGCGCGGCGATCGCGCGGAAGCGACCATTCTCGCCGCCGATCCGGATCTGGTGTTACTGGATATCATGCTGCCGGGCAAAGATGGCATGACGCTGTGCCGCGATTTGCGTGCGCACTGGCAGGGGCCGATTGTGCTGCTGACCTCGCTCGACAGCGACATGAACCACATTCTGGCGCTGGAGATGGGCGCCAATGACTATATTCTGAAAACCACGCCGCCGGCGGTGCTGCTGGCGCGCCTGCGGCTGCATCTGCGCCAGGCGCACGTGGCCAAACCGGAAGCCGCACCCGCCGTGCAGAGCTCGCAAAAGGTGCTGCGGTTCGGTTCGCTCACCATTGATGCGCTCAACCGCCAGGTGATCCTGTTCGACGAACCGATCACCCTTTCGACCGCCGATTTTGACCTGCTGTGGGAGCTGGCGAGCCACGCCGGAGAAATTCTCGACCGTGACGCGCTGCTGAAAACCCTGCGCGGCGTGAGCTATGACGGCATGGATCGCAGCATCGACGTCGCCATTTCACGCCTGCGCAAGAAACTGTACGACAGCGCCACCGAGCCGTTCCGCATCAAAACTATCCGTAACAAAGGCTATCTGTTCGCGCCGCAGGCCTGGGATACCCGCTCCTGATGAGAAAGCTCTTCATTCAGTTCTATCTGCTGCTGTTCGTCTGCTTCCTGGTGATGACGCTGCTGGTGGGTCTGGTGTACAAATTCACCGCCGAGCGCGCCGGACGCCAGTCGATGAACGACCTGATGGCCAGCTCGCTGTTTCTGATGCGCAGCGAACTGCGTGAGATCCCGCCGCGCGACTGGAACAAAACCATCCGCAACCTCGATCTCGATTTATCCTTTGAGCTGCACATCGAACCGATGAGCAAATATCAGCTGGACGAAGCCGATATGAAGCGGCTGCGCGCCGGTGAAATCGTCGCCCTCGACGATCAGTACACCTTCCTGCAGCACATCCCGCGCAGCCACTATGTGCTGTCGGTCGGACCGATTCCTTACCTGTTTTATCTGCACCAGATGCGCATCCTTGATATCGCCCTGCTGGCGTTTATTGGTATGTCGCTGGCGCTGCCGGTGTTCATCTGGCTGCGCCCGCACTGGCAGGAGATGCAGCGGCTGGAGAAAGCGGCTCAGCGCTTTGGTCGCGGCGAGCTTGACGTGCGCACCCATTTTGAAAATACCTCCAGCCTGCACAGCCTTGGCGTGGCGTTCAACCAGATGGCGGACAACATCAATACGCTGGTGGCGAGTAAAAAACAGCTGATTGACGGTATCGCGCACGAGCTGCGCACGCCGCTGGTCCGGTTGCGATACCGGCTGGAGATGAGTGAAAACCTCAGTGCGGCAGAGTCGGCGGCGCTGAACCGTGACGTCGGCCAGCTGGAGAGCCTGATTGAGGAGCTGCTGACCTATGCGCGCCTCGACCGGCCGCGCGTTGACCTCAATCTGCAATCTTTCGATCTGGCCCAGTGGCTGCGCGTGCACATCGCTGACGTGCAGACCATGAATCCGCAGACGCACATTACGCTGGATATTCCGCAGCTGGAAAACATTGGCGCGGCAGATACGCGCCTGATGGAGCGGGTGCTGGATAACCTCGTGAATAACGCCCTGCGCTATGCGCAGCAGCGGCTGCGTGTCAGCCTGTGGTTTGACGGCGCCATCGGCAATCTGCAGGTTGAAGATGATGGTCCGGGCATTCCGCCGGATGAACGCCAGCGTGTATTCGAGCCTTTCGTACGGCTCGATCCCAGCCGCGATCGCGCCACCGGCGGCTGCGGCCTCGGTCTGGCGATTGTGCACTCTATTGCGCAGGCGCTGCAGGGCCAGGTCTCGATTGAGAGCAGTCCGCTGGGCGGCGCCTGCGTGCGCTTCTGCTGGCCGGTTGATCTCCCCCTGCGCGACGTGACGCCGCGCTTACCTTCATAAGGAGCTTGTTACATGACTGCAGCTTATCAGGAACTTAGCCGCACTTTTCAGCGCCTGGCGCGTTTTGGCCATCTGGGCGCGATTGCCGGCGTGGATATGCAAACCACCATGCCGCCGGGCGGCAGCCAGGCGCGTGGAGAAGCGATGGCGGAGCTGAGCGTATTTATGCACGAGCTGCTGACCGACAAGCGCCTCGGCGGGCTGTTTGACGCCGCCGCGCAGGAGTCGCTGAACGATGTGGAGCAGGCCAATCTGGGCGAAATGCAGCGCGCGTGGCGCCAGGCAACGCTGCTGCCGGCCTCGCTGGTGGAAGCCAAATCGCTGGCCGGCTCGCGCTGTGAACACGCGTGGCGCAGTCAGCGTCCGGCCAACGACTGGCAGGGCTTCAGCGCTAACCTGAAAGAAGTGGTGAAGCTGAGCCGCGAAGAGGCACAGCTGCGCGCCGATGCGCTCGGCGTATCACGCTACGATGCGCTGCTGGATGTGTTTGAACCAGGCATGACCAGCGCGCAGCTCGACAGCACCTTTGGCGATCTGAAAAGCTGGCTGCCGGATCTGCTGCAAAAAGCGGTAGCCCGCCAGCAGGCAACGCCGATTGCCCAGCCGGTCGGCCCCTTCGCCATCGAATCACAAAAGCAGCTCGGCCTGAGCGTGATGGCGACGTTAGGGTTTGATTTTAATCACGGCCGCCTGGACGTGAGCGCGCACCCGTTCTGCGGCGGCGTACCGGAAGATGTGCGTATCACTACGCGCTACAACGAAAACGATTTTCTCAGCGCGCTGATGGGCGTGATCCACGAAACCGGCCATGCACGCTATGAACAGAATCTGCCACAGCAGTGGCGCGGACAGCCGGTGGCGCTGGCGCGCTCAACCGCGATGCATGAATCGCAGAGCCTGTTTATGGAGATGCAGCTGGGTCGCAGTCACGCCTTCCTGCAGCATATTCATCCCCAGGTGGTGGCGCTGATGGGCGACCAGCCGGCGCTGGAACGCAACAACTTTATTCGGCTGACCCAGCGCGTGAAGCCGGGCTTCATTCGCGTTGATGCCGACGAGCTGAGCTATCCGGCCCATGTGATTTTACGTTACGAAATCGAGCGGGCGCTGATTGAAGGCGAGATTGAAGTCGAGGATATTCCGGCGCTGTGGGATGAAAAAATGCAGCAATCGCTGGGTATCGATACGCGCGGCAACTACCGCGACGGCTGTATGCAGGATATTCACTGGACCGACGGCGCCTTCGGCTACTTCCCGACCTACACGCTGGGCGCGATGTACGCCGCTCAGCTATTCCAGGCGGTAAAACGCGCCATTCCGCAGGTGGACGAATTGATTCAGCAAGGCGAACTGCAACCGGTGTTTGACTGGCTGCAGCAGAACATCTGGCAGCACGGCAGCCGCTTCCCGACGCAGCAGCTGCTGATCAATGCCACTGGCGAAGCGCTCAATCCACACTATTTCCGTCAGCACCTGGAACAGCGTTATCTCTCTGCCTGATTCGTGCGGCGGCCTGCCCGGCCGCCGTTTTTTCCGCGGAGCGTGGTCCGCAACTATTCCCGCCCTGCCCGGTTTTCCTGCTTTGTACAATCCGTTACACGCCGATACCATTCCCTCACTGAAGGCGCGAATTGTTTTACATATAGTGCATTCACCGGCCCCGCAGTGGGCTACACATGAAAAAATAGTTCGAGGGTTTTGCAATGAAAAAATTATTTGCGCTGGTGATCGCCGCTGCTATGGGTCTGTCTTCTGTAGCCTTCGCTGCTGAGACAACAACTGCTGCTCCTGCTGCTGCTGCAACTACCGCTGCACCGGCTAAGCACAAAGCTGTTCACCACAAAAAAGCCGCTGCTCAGAAAGCGCAGGCTGCCAAAAAGCACAAGAAAGTAGAGAAGAAAGCAACAGCGGCTCAGAAAGCGCAGGCGGCTAAAAAGCACCACAAGAAAGCCACCAAACCAGCTGCTCAGAAAGCCCAGGCCGCTAAAAAGCACCACAAGAAAGCCACCAAGCCAGCGGCTCAGAAAGCCCAGGCTGCTAAAAAACACCACAAAGCCACCAAGCCAGCTGCACAGAAAGCTCAGGCGGCTAAAAAGCACCACAAAAAAGTAACCAAACCAGCTGCTCAGAAAGCTCAGGCTGCTAAAAAGCACCACAAAGCGAAAAAAGCTGCTAAATAAGGTTGCCTTGCGCGCCAACACCGCATTAATGATTGAAAACACCCGGTTCTGCCGGGTGTTTATTTACTGGAGTAGCGAAAAATGGTGCGTCGCTATCGCTTCGAAATTATCCTGATTGTCATGATTCTGTGCGGCATTATTGCGGCCAGCTTTTTTATCTAGTCGTTGTAGCGTGCTGATTACTCCAATATTTCTCCCTTTTTTACCGCTCACCGACTATAGTTATCGCTCAAGCGTGATGACCATAACCTCTATTTATTCTCGCCATTGAGAGAACTATGCGCCTGGCTATCCTGTTATTTGTAGGTCTTTTTAGCTTTAACCTCACAGCCCATGCCGATGATGAAGACGGCCCCAGCCCGGAAGAGATTAAGACCCTGTTCTTCGGCAAAGATCATCGTAAAGCCATTACCGACGTCAGTGCGGCGCCGTGGGATGCCATTGGTCAGTTAGAGACGGAAAGCGGCAATCTGTGCAGTGCCACGTTGATTTCGGCCCATCTGGCGCTGACGGCCGGACACTGCTTACTGACGCCCCCGGGCAAATTCGACAAGCCGGTCGCGCTGCGCTTTATGGCGGGAGCCAAAGGCTGGCGTTACGAAATTCATGATATTGACGCGCGCGTGGAGCCTTCGCTGGCGCGGCGTCTGCAGGCGGATGGTGAAGGCTGGATCGTGCCGCCAGACGCGGCACCTTACGATTACGGCCTGGTGATTCTGCACAATCCGCCGTCCGGTATCGTGCCGATTCCGTTGTTTGACGGTTCGCGCAGCGATTTAACCGCTGCGCTGAAAACCACCGACCGCAAAGTGACACAGGCCGGTTATCCCGCTGACCATCTGGATACACTCTACTCGCACAGCGATTGCCTGATCACCGGCTGGGCGCAGCGTGCCGTGCTGTCGCACCAGTGCGACACCCTGCCCGGCGACAGCGGTTCACCGCTGCTGCTGAAGCGCGACGGCGAGTGGCAGCTGATTGCGGTACAGAGCTCGGCACCGGCACCGGCCGATCGCTATCGCGCCGATAACCGCGCCATTGCCGTTACATCCTTTAAAGACAAGCTGGAAGCGCTGGCGCAATAGGTCAGCCCAGCTGCTCCATCGCCTGCAGAATACGCTTATCGGAAATCGGATACGGCGTACCGAGCTGCTGGGCAAAAAAGCTGACGCGCAGCTCCTCGATCATCCAGCGGATCGCCTGCACGTCTTCATCGTCGCGGCGCGCGGGCGGCAGCTTGTTCAGCCACTGCTGCCACGCCTGCTGCACGCTCTCCACTTTCAGCATCTGCGCGCGATCGCGGTGCGGATCGATAGCCATTTTCTCCAGCCGTTTTTCAATCGCCTGCAGATAGCGCAGCGTATCGCCCAGACGGCTGAAGCCGTTGCCGGTGACAAAGCCGCGGTAAACCAGCCCCGCCATCTGCGCCTTGACGTCCGACAGCCCCAGCGCCATGGTCATATCCACGCGCCCTTTCAGGCGCTTGTTGATATTGAACACCGCTGGTGAGGATCTGCTCGACCTGTTTGGCGATCTCCACCACGGTGTCGTTCAGCTCGGCGCGCACCTTCTCGTGAAGCTGGGCAAAGCCCTCTTCCGTCCAGACCGGGCCGCCCGCCTCGTCGATCAGCTTGTCCACGCCGCAGGAGATGCAGTCGTCAATCAGATCCAGCACTTTGCCGTACGGGTTAAAGTAGAGCCCCAGCTTGGCCTTGTTCGGCAGCTTCTCGTGCAGATACTTGATCGGCGACGGGATGTTCAGCAGCAGCAGGCGACGCAGCCCGCGCCACATCATCTGCTGCTGTTCCTGCGGGTTATCAAACAGTTTGATCGCCACGCTGTCGCGCTCGTCCACCAGCGCAGGCCAGGCTTTCACCTTATAGTTACCGCGCTTCTGCTCGTAGCTTTCCGGCAGTTGGCCAAAGCTCCAGATATGCAGCCCGCTCTGCTCGATGCCGTCGTCGGCCACCGCAGACAGCGTCTCCTGCACTTTGCCTTTCAGCGCCTCTTTCAGCTCGCTCAGGGATCGCGCCCTTCCAGCAGCTTTTTGTTTTTATCATCCACCACGCGGAAGCTGATTTTCAGGTGATCGGGCACCTGATCCCAGTGCCAGTCGTCGCGGTCGATGGTGACGTTCCGGTCATGCGGCGGAACTCACGCTCCAGCGCGTCCAGCAGCGGCAGCTCCAGCGGCGTGACGCGGCCAAGAAAGGCTTCCGCGTAGTTTGGCGCAGGCACAAAGTTGCGGCGCACCGGTTTCGGCAGGGATTTGATCAGCGCAATCACCAGCTCGCGGCGCAGGCCGGGGATTTGCCACTCGAAACCCGCTCTCGTCCACCTGGTTTAGCAGCGGCAGCGGAATGTGGACCGTCACGCCGTCCGCGTCGGCCCCCGGCTCAAACTGGTAGCTCAGCCGCAGCTTGAGGTTGCCCTGATGCCAGAAGTTCGGGTAGTCGAGCTTGCTGACCGTCTCCGCGCCCTCTTTAATCAGCATGCTCTTTTCAAAGTTGAGCAGGTCCGGCGTCTCTTTGCTGGCCTTTTTCCACCAGCTGTCGAAATGGCGGGCGGAGATCACCTCGTGGCTGATGCGCTGGTCGTAAAACTCAAACAGCGCTTCATCATCCACCAGAATGTCGCGGCGGCGCGATTTATGCTCCAGCTCTTCCACTTCAGCGCGCAGCTTCAGGTTTTCGCGGAAGAAGGCGTGGCGCGTCTGCCAGTCGCCCTCCACCAGCGCGTGGCGGATAAACAGCTCGCGGCACAGCGCCGGATCGATCTGGCTGTAGTTGACCTTACGCGCGGCGACCACCGGCAGGCCGTAAACGGTCACTTTTTCGGTCGCCATCACCGCGCCCTGCGCGCGCTCCCAGTGCGGTTCGCTGTACGAGCGCTTAAGCAGATGCTGCGCCACCGGCTCCACCCACTCCGGATCGATGCGCGCGGCAATGCGTCCCCACAGGCGGCTGGTTTCCACCAGCTCCGCGACCATGGTCCATTTCGGCGGCTTCTTGAACAGGCCGGAACCGGGGAAGATGGAGAAACGCGCGTTGCGCGCGCCGGTATACTCCTGCTTTTCCGCATCCTTCTGCCCAATGTGCGACAGCAGGCCGGTCAGCAGCGCGATATGGATTTCGCGGTACTCTGCCGGCTCGCTGTTGACCGGAATGCCCAGCTCTTTCACCACCTGGCGCAGCTGGGTGTAGATATCCTGCCACTCGCGCACGCGCAGGTAGTTGAGGAAATCCACGCCGGCACTGGCGGCGGAACTGGTTCGAGGAGAGCGCTTTCTGCTGCTCGCCGAGGTAGTTCCACAGGTTCACAAAGGCGAGGAAATCGGACTCTTTGTCGTGGAAGCGGCGGTGTTTTTCGTCCGACGCCTGCTGTTTGTCCATCGGACGCTCGCGCGGATCCTGAATGGAGAGCGCCGAGGTAATGATCATCGCCTCGCGCACGCAGCCGTGTTTCTGCGCTTCCAGCACCATGCGCGCCAGACGCGGATCGACCGGCAGCTGGCTGAGCTGGCGGCCCAGCGGCGTCAGTTTGTAGACCGTCGCCTGCTCGTCGGTGGTAATCGCCCCGAGCTCTTCCAGCAGACGCACGCCGTCCTGAATATTGCGTTTGTCCGGCGCTTCGACGAACGGGAACGCCGCGATGTCGCCCAGCCCCAGCGCGGTCATCTGCAGGATAACCGACGCCAGGTTGGTGCGCAGAATTTCCGGGTCGGTAAACTCCGGGCGCGACAGGAAATCGTCTTCGGAATAGAGACGAATACAGATCCCTTCCGACACGCGGCCGCAGCGGCCTTTACGCTGGTTAGCGGACGCCTGCGAAACCGGCTCAATCGGCAGCCGCTGCACCTTGGTGCGGTAGCTGTAGCGGCTGATGCGCGCCGTGCCCGGATCGATCACATATTTGATGCCCGGCACGGTCAGCGAGGTTTCCGCCACGTTGGTCGCCAGCACGATGCGGCGCCCGCTGTGCGGCTGGAAGACGCGGTTCTGCTCGCTGTTGGACAGGCGCGCATACAGCGGCAGAATCTCGGTGTGGCGCAGGTCGCGCTTGCTCAGCGCATCGGCGGTATCGCGGATTTCGCGCTCGCCGCTCATGAAGATCAGAATGTCGCCCGCGCCTTTCGTTGCCCAGCTCGTCAACCGCATCGAAAATGGCCTGCAGCTGATCGCGCTCGGTATCATCCGCCTCTTCCACAATCGGGCGATAGCGCACTTCCACCGGATACGTGCGGCCGGACACCTCGATAATCGGCGCATTGTTGAAGTGGTGCGAGAAGCGCTCCGGATCGATGGTCGCGGAGGTGATGATCACTTTCAGATCCGGGCGACGCGGCAGCAGTTCTTTCAGGTAGCCGAGCAGGAAGTCGATGTTCAGGCTGCGCTCGTGCGCTTCATCAATGATGATGGTGTCGTACTGCATCAGCAGGCGATCCTGCTGGATTTCCGCCAGCAGAATACCGTCGGTCATCAGTTTGACCATGGTGTTATCGCTAACGTGATCGCTGAAACGGACCTTGTAGCCGATGCAGCCGCCCGGCTCCGTTTGCAGCTCTTCGGCAATACGGTTGGCCACGGTGCGCGCCGCCAGACGACGCGGCTGGGTGTGGCCAATCAGCCCTTTCACCCCGCGCCCCAGCTCCATACAGATTTTCGGCAGCTGGGTGGTTTTCCCCGAACCGGTTTCACCGGCGACAATCACCACCTGGTGATCGCGAACGGCCTCAAGAATGTCCTGTTTCTTCTGGCTGACCGGCAGGTTTTCCGGATAGGTAATCGCCGGGCGTCGCGGCTTCGCGCAGCACAACTTTCCCTGCCGCCTGTTCAATCTCTTTCGCCATCTCCTGGTAAATGGCCTGTTGAGCATCAGGATTTTTAACCTTCTTGACGCCGTGCAGACGGCGGGCGAAGCGCTGTTTGTCGCGCAGCATCAGGGTATCGAGCCGCGACCAGAGTGGGGCCAGAGGTGACGTATCGGATGTTGTCATTGTGGTGAATTATTTGTTGTTGCAGTGAGCCGGCACTTGCGGCTCGGCGCCGGGCAGAATTTTCCGGCGGATTCAATCGATTAATGCCCGCCATCTTAGCACAGATTGGAACATCTCACCTGACCCGGCGCTTGCGCGCCTTATTCAAAAAATTCGAACATAGGCTTCGATATATTGCGCTATCTCTGTGGCAGGATTGTGAATAGAGTGTCAACAAGCAACGGGGCAACGCCCTTCAATCAAATGCAAAAACAGGAATCACCCATGAGCAAAGTATTAGTTTTGAAATCCAGTATTCTGGCAGGGTACTCTCAGTCTGGTCAGCTGTCTGATTACTTCGTTGAACAGTGGCGTGAACAGCATTCTGCTGACGAAATCACCGTGCGTGACCTGGCTGCAAACCCAATTCCGGTGCTGGATGGCGAGCTGGTTGGCGCGCTGCGTCCAAGCGATGCACCGCTGTCTCCACGTCAGCAGGAAGCGCTGGCCCTGTCCGACGAGCTGATTGCTGAGCTGCAGGCGCACGACGTTATCGTCATCAACGCCCCGATGTACAACTTCAACATCCCTACCCAGCTGAAAAACTACTTCGACCTGGTGGCGCGCGCTGGCGTAACCTTCCGTTACACCGAGAGCAGGCCCGGAAGGTCTGGTGAAAGGCAAACGTGCGGTGATCCTGACCAGCCGTGGCGGCATCCACAAAGACACCCCAACCGACCTGGTTGCGCCGTACCTGAGCCTGTTCCTGGGCTTCATCGGCATCACCGACGTGAACTTCGTGTTCGCGGAAGGCATCGCTTACGGTCCGGAAGTGGCGACCAAAGCGCACAGCCGACGCGAAAGCCGCCATCGACAGCCTGGTTGCAGCGTAAGACCTGCGGGGGCGCCCTCATCATTAAAACAATGCTATCTGTCTTGCCGGGCCTGAGTGCCCGGCTTTTTTATGCCTGCGCTGTCGTGGAAGCAGCTATTTCTGCAGCCACTGGCCGTTAATGCCGCGCACATACTCGCCGCTCTGCGCCCGCGTCACCAGCTTCTGCCCGGCCATGCGCGCCACCTCGTCGGCGGTGAGGTTGTTGCTGTCCGCCACGCGCTGATACTTCTCGGCGCGGCCGGCGTTGATGCGCTTCACCAACGCCAGCGTTTCCGCGTCCTGCTTCACCGGCGCGATATAGCCGCTCAGGGTTTCGCCTACTCGCCCTTGCTGCTTCGCCTCATCCAGCGTCAGTGCCATTACCAGGCCGACGGCACCAGCAAAAGCGCCACTAACAGCGCTATCCCCTTGCGTTTCATCGAGCCTCTCCTCAGAACAGACCGCTCTGGTTTTTCAGCAGGGTTTCGACGTCTTTATCCACCTTGATATGAATTTCATGCTCGATCTTGACGTTCATATTGATGGTGATCGGATCCTTCGGCGTCGCCACCTCGATGCGCGGCACGCAGCCGCTCAGCAGCGAAACGCACAGCACCGCTGCCAGCACCAGTAATGCCCTCAGGCTCATGGTTTCGGGTCCTTGTTGGATGGCAGGGTGGCGTTTTGCTCCAGCCACTCCTGTAAATTGTCGCCGAAGCGCAAACTGCGCCACAGCTGAAACACATTTTCCTGATGGCGATAGTTCAGGATCACCTCGCGCTTGGCGCTCTTCTGCGGGTTGATGCCGTCGATGCGCGCGCTCAGCGTCAGCTCGCCCAGGTTATCGAGATCGACCCGGGCGTGCGAACGGTTGATTTCCATATAGCGCAGCCAGTCGATCGCCGCGCCGGTCGCCAGGTTGTTGCTGCCGATGGCGTCGGCCATGTCTTTGTCCAGGCGCAGCGTCAGCGTGCCGGCGTTAGCGATCCAGCCGTTTTGCACCAGCCATTTCGGGTGGTTCAGGAACAGCGGCAGCTCGCCGTCGACGCGGCCGGACATGGCGAACTGCTTCGGTTTCAGGGCGGTGAACAGCGCGCTGAGATCGACCTTGTCCAGCTTCAGCACCGCGGCGTCATGCTGCGGCAACCGCAGCGCCGACAGGCTGATATGCCCGTTGAGCATGTCCACGCCGACGTTGCTCAACGTCAGCGGCTGCCTTTCGCTGTAGGGATAAGTGCCCTGCAGATCGGCGGAAATGTTCTGCATCTCGAACAGGTTGGTGAAGGACTTGATGCGCAGCGATACCGGCTGTTTGGCACCCAGCAGCCACTGATGCTGCTTGAACCGGTACGACAGGATGAAATCCAGACCGCTCATTTCGCCGTCCTTCAGCCACATGCCGCCGTTTTTCACCACCCAGTGGCCGCCGGCCTCGAACCCCTGCTCGCGGGCGGCGGAAAAGGCCATCTGCGCGCGCAGCTCGCCAGACTGGATACGCATCGTGAGATTCAGATCCGGCTCGAGCAGCGGCTGAAAGACCCTCAGCGACTGTTTCGGCCACCAGGCTTCGCCACGCAGCCGCTCGCCGTCCCAGCGGCCATGCACGCGCAGCGGTCCGATGTCTTCCGCGGTGAGCTGACCGCGCCACAGAAAATGCCCTGGATCGCGGCCTTTGGCATCGAAACGCAGTTCGGACGGCGGCAGCCAGCCACCGTAGCTGAAGCGGGTCTGGCCGGAACGCAGCGCAAACCCGCCGTTAAACGCTGGCTGTGCCACATCGCGCTGCCAGCGCACCGGCGCGGTCAGCGTCAGGCGCGGCTTATCCACCTGCACCATGCCGTACGCCAGCTGATCGAACCCGGTGTTCAGCGTATCGAGGCTGATCAGGGTGTCGTGCCAGCTGCCGGTGCCCTTCACATCCCATTTGGCGCTAAGCGGCGCCATCACGCCTTCGCCCCAGTAACGCCAGTTCCAGCGTCCGCTGTCTGGCCAGAAGTCGCTGGCGCGGCCGTCGAGATGCAGCCTGAAGCGGCCGAAACTGGGGTCGTGCGCGTTGAGAATCGCCTGTAACCGGCCGTTGATGCCGCGCGAGGCCACGCTGACGCCGGCCAGCGGCCAGCGCGCTTCATCCACTTCCAGCGTCGAGAGTAAGCGCCCGCGCAGGCGCAGCAGTGCGCCAGGCTGCAGGCTGAGCTGCGGATCGCTGAGCATGCCATGTACTTGTCCGGGGATGGTGCCGTACAGCTGCAGGTCGGCAAACTTGCTTTCGCCGGTTAACTGGAACGGCAGTGCGCTGTCAGTCAGGCTCAGCTTGCCCGGACCAACGCTCAGTACCAGGTTGCCTTTCCCGCCGCGTCCGGCGGTCAGTAAATTGAAGCGGCCGCGGATCTGCGTCTGTTCCAGCCCCTGCTGCCAGTCATCCAGCGTCAGCGCCACGCCGCCCGAAAGCGGCTGCGACCCGAACGGCCAGCGCCAGTGACCGGCAGTGATGCGGATTTGCTGCGCATCGACCTGCCACGGCAGTTGCAACAACGGCTGTGGTTCCTGTTGCTGGCGCACCACCAGTTCGCCCTGCTGCTGCTGCCAGTTGAGCGTCAGCGCCAGCGGCTGCGGCCACTGCGTCAGGTTAAGCGCACCGCTGAGCTCACCCGCCACCGGCAGGCCATCGGCAAAAGTCGGCAGCGTCAGATTGCCATGCAGTTCGACCGGTTGCGGCAGTATGGGATGGCTGAACTGCAGCTGATCAATGTGCAGTTGCTGCCCCTGCAGGCGTGCGGCGACGCGCAGATTGTCGCCCTGATAACGCAGCTGCTGAAGGTCTTTATCTAAAGTCAGATCGAAGCGGCCGGCATATTGCTGCCATGGCAAAATACTGAGCTGTTGCAGATGGATATCCGCGCCGGGCAGCATCTGCTGCCACTCTGCGAGGCTGCGCGGCGCATCGCGCGTGGCACTGTGCGGCAGCGCCTGCAGACAATCGCTGTTGAGCGCCACCTCGCGCGCATCAAGCTGCCAGCGCTGTTGCGTCCGGCCAAGCCCCACGTCGGCGACCTGCGCCAGCAGGCAGTCACCGGCCAGATAGCGCACATCAGGAAACACCAGCCGGCCCTGCTGCCAGTGCGGCGCGCCGTGTAGCTCGACGCGGGTATTTTCCGGCAGCCAGATACCTGCCAGCCGCGGCAGCCAGTGCGTCAGCGTCAGCAGCAATCCCAGCAGCAGCAGTATCAGCGCCAGTAGCGCAGCAAGTAGTCGACGGAGGCCCCGCGTCATGGCTGTTAACGTTCCTGTTCTTTACCCAATCCTGACAGAGATGATGGCATGTTACGCCCGGCAAATGAAGGCGTTACCGCTTTAGTCTGGCTGAAGAACAGCAAAATGACGCGGAAAACGTTATCCTGATGTGATACCGACGTAACATTTTTCAGGAGCGAAACAATGAAACTCGCGGTATACAGCACAAAGCAGTACGACAAAAAGTATCTGCAACATGTTAACGAGGCTTACGGGTTTGAGCTTGAATTTTTCGACTTTCTGCTGTCCGAAAAAACCGCCAAAACGGCGCACGGCTGTGAAGGCGTCTGCATTTTCGTTAACGATGACGGCAGTCGTCCGGTGCTGGAAGAGTTGAAAAAACAGGGGGTGAAGTACATCGCCCTGCGCTGCGCGGGCTTTAACAACGTGGACCTCGACGCGGCAAAAGAGCTGGGTCTGAAGGTGGTGCGCGTCCCGGCGTACTCCCCGGAAGCGGTGGCGGAACATGCGATTGGCATGATGATGTCGCTCAACCGTCGTATTCACCGCGCTTATCAGCGCACCCGTGACGCCAACTTCTCGCTGGAAGGGCTGACCGGCTTTACCATGTACGGCAAAACCGCGGGCGTGATCGGCACCGGTAAAATTGGCGTGGCCGCCCTGCGCATTCTGAAAGGCTTTGGCATGCGTCTGCTGGCGTTCGATCCATACCCGAGCGCCGCTGCGCTGGACCTGGGCGTGGAATACGTCGACCTGCCGACCCTGTTCTCGCAGTCCGACGTGATCTCCCTGCACTGCCCGCTGACGCCGGAAAACTACCATCTGCTCAACCAAGCGGCGTTTGACCAGATGAAAGATGGCGTGATGATCATCAACACCAGCCGCGGCGGACTGGTTGACTCTCAGGCCGCAATCGAAGCGCTGAAAACCCAGAAAATTGGCGCGCTGGGGATGGACGTGTATGAGAACGAACGCGATCTGTTCTTTGAAGACAAGTCTAATGATGTCATCCAGGACGACGTGTTCCGTCGCCTCTCTGCCTGCCATAACGTGCTGTTTACCGGACATCAGGCGTTTCTGACTGCCGAAGCGCTGATCAGCATTTCGGAAACCACGCTGGGCAACCTTCAGCAGCTGGCGCGCGGGGAAACCTGTTTAAATCAGGTTAAGGCGTAACGTTCTGCGCCTGCGTTAGCGGGCGCAGGCACCGCCGATCAGCGCCTGTTCGTCGCAGCGACGACCGTTAGCCAGCTGACACATCCCGATGCGTGAACCGTCTAACTGACGCGAGAACGCCAGCGTGCCGCCTGCGCTGTTGCAGTTGGCTTCTGCCATGGACGACATCACGACGTGCGGCTGCACGTGCGCGGCGGTGGCCTGTTGCGGCGGTTCATTGTCGCTGTTGCTGCTGCAGGCAGAGAGTAACAGCGCTGCGCCGGCCAGCAGTAAAGTTGCGGCTTTCATCGGTCGGGCTCCGGGAGTGTGAGCGGAAAAGTCGCACCAGCATATGTCAGCAGCGGTGCGCGATCGATAGGCGACACAGCTTTTTACAAAATTTAATATCGCCATTGGCAAGCAGAATTATCCTGATTGCAGCGTTTTGCCTCTTTCTCTGCCTGTTCATACAAAACATCAATCAATAAGGAGGAAGGATGTTAGCCGACATGCTCATCCGCATCGCGTTAGCCGGAATACTGGGCGGACTGATTGGACTGGAGCGCCAGATGCGCGCTAAAGAAGCCGGCCTGCGCACCCACATTCTGGTCGGCATTGGCAGCGCCATGTTCATGCTGGTGTCAAAATATGGCTTTGCCGATATGCTGACTAACGACCATGTGGCGCTGGATCCCAGCCGTATTGCGGCGCAGGTGGTCAGCGGCATGGGCTTTCTTGGCGCCGGCACCATCATCATTCAAAAGCAGATTGTGAAAGGCCTGACGACCGCCGCCGGCCTGTGGGTGACCGCCGCGATTGGCCTGGTGATCGGTAGCGGCATGTACGAAATCGGTATTTACGGCACGGTGCTGGCGCTGGTGGTGCTGGAAACGTTCCGCCGAATCAGCCACTGGCTGATTGGCCGCCATCACACTCTTATCGTCCATCTCAAAGCCAAAAGCGTACCGCTGGTGTTGCTGGTACTGCAGCGCGAAAATTTGCGCTATGGCCACATCGCTGTAGTCAATCGTAACGAAGAGAGCGGCCTGTGCGAGCTGAGCGTTGAGGTGACGTTGTCACGCAGATTTCCTATGCACAGCATTTATGACAAAGTGATGGAAATCAAAGGCGTGCAGTCGCTGGAAATGGTTTGACTGCGCTGCCGCTGGCGGGTTAATCGCTGCGGTGGAGGGGAGATAAAAAGCCCGGCACTGAAGGCCGGGCGGCTGGGTTAGCAGGGTTTGAGTTGTCCAATCGCCATTTCAACGGCGCGATTGGGCGCGCCGGTTAATTCCCGATAGCGCAGTTGCAGGTTCCGCAACTCGCTGGCCAGCACCTCTTTTTCGGTAGCGGCACCGCGCTGCGCCAGTTCCAGATAGCATTGCCCCACCAGCCGGCACGCCTCCTCAAACACCATATCGTACGTTTGCATTATTCCTCTCCTCACCTTTAAAAACTAAAAAAAGCGCTGAATCCATCCTGTCAGCGCAGTGAGAAGAAATCTTTACCCAGATCAATAAATATGCAGTTACCGCTGGCAAAATGTGCGCCATGGTAGCCGACTGCGGCGCTGCGTGATTAAGACGGATCCTGTTTGTCGTCATCGCTGGCGCTGCTCACACCGGTAATACCCTCCAGCGCCTGCTGGTTGATGACATCATCGGCGCTGTCAACCGCACGCGAAATCGTCAACAGATCCTGGAACTCGCTCAGCAGAATAGCGGCGTCCGACTTCAGCATATCGTCAGCCTCGGCTGACTCAATCACCATGTTGATGGCTTTGTTGGCGCTTTCAATAACTTCAGTGACACCGCCTTTCTTACTGACGGCCAGTACCAGCGCACCGATCAGCAGCGACTGAGCCTCAACGCGCGCGGTCAACTGCTTGGTGGTGGCATCAATTTGTGAAATCTTCGCCAGCATGCTTAACACAACATTTTTCATCGCTTATTCCTCCCTGGGGAAGCAGGCAGTGTACCGCTTGCAAAATCCGCGACAAACTAAAAATTGTGAATAGCGCAACAGGTCTCTGACCGCGATCGCGCGGCGCACAGAGCGCATCACTGGCAAACCCATAAATCGTGCTGGAATTTGGCGCTGTAATCCGTACCATACGCCACAGACTTTTCCTGCTGACTGCGGTCAGCCGGCACCCATAAAGGCCAGCGCAGCGACCCGCAGCGTACGCGGACACGGTTAATGCAAGCCTGACCAGGGCCGCATTAACGCGACATCCGCAGCTGACCAGCGATCACCGAGACCGAAATTCATGTCTGAACATCAAGAAGTTAATAAAAAAGAGCAGTACAACCTGAACAAACTGCAAAAGCGCCTGCGCCGTAACGTGGGCGAAGCCATTGCAGACTTCAACATGATTGAAGAAGGCGACCGCATCATGGTTTGCCTGTCCGGCGGTAAAGACAGCTACACCATGCTGGAGATCCTGCGTAACCTGCAGCAGAGCGCGCCGGTCAAATTTTCGCTGGTGGCGGTCAATCTTGACCAGAAACAGCCGGGTTTCCCGGAACACATTCTGCCGGAGTACCTCGAGACGCTGGGCGTTGAGTACAAAATCGTCGAAGAAAACACCTACGGCATCGTGAAAGAGAAGATCCCGGAAGGCAAAACCACCTGCTCTCTCTGCTCTCGCCTGCGTCGCGGCATTCTGTACCGTACCGCGACGGAACTGGGCGCGACCAAGATTGCCCTGGGCCACCACCGCGACGACATTCTGCAAACGCTGTTCCTCAACATGTTCTACGGCGGCAAGATGAAAGGCATGCCGCCTAAGCTGATGAGCGATGACGGCAAACACATTGTGATCCGCCCGCTGGCCTACTGCCGCGAAAAAGACATTGAGCGTTTTCGCCGAAGCGCGCCAGGGTTCCCGATCATTCCGTGCAACCTGTGTGGTTCGCAGCCGAACCTGCAGCGCCAGGTGATTGGCGATATGCTGCGTGACTGGGACAAGCGTTATCCGGGCCGCATCGAAACCATGTTCAGCGCCATGCAGAACGTCGTGCCTTCGCATCTCGCGGATGTCAATCTGTTTGATTTTAAAGGCATTAACCATGGTGATGCGGTGGTTGACGGCGGGGACATCGGTTTTGATCGCGAATCGCTGCCAGCGCAGCCGGTTGGCTGGCAGGCTGACGAGGACGATCAGCCGGACCTGAGCGCTCGCCTAGACGTGCTGGAAATTAAATAACGCGGTGACTTTGCAGCATGAAGGCGCGTCGCTCCGGCAACGCGCCTTTTTTATTAGCGGTGCGGCGGAGGATCGCTAATCGGCGGAAATTCAGGATCGTGCGGCGGCTCAGGCTCGGGAATCGGCTGCGGTTGCGGCACGGGTTCGGGAATCGGTGGCGGATCGGTCGGGATAGGTTCGCTGGCGTGAATCATGCGCATGCCGTTCTCCTGTTCGCTGAATGTCTGTTAAGCATAGGAAAGGATGCGGCAGCAAGCCAAACGGCAAAAAAAAGCCGACGTATGAAGTCGGCGTCGTACGAATCAATTGTGCTATGCAGTAATTCAAAAAAGGAAGTAAGACAATATGGAGCGCAACGCCCATCGCTTGACGTTGCATTCACCTGCGGGAGAGATTTTGCCCCGGTTGGGCTATGCGCTTATTGATGTCGATCAGGTTTTTTCCGCTTTTCTCCCCTGCACCGCCACAATTACCCGTTCATGACCTGCAGATAACTCCGTAGTAACATCACAGCCAGTTGCGGCGTTTCAGCCACAGCGCGACCCCCAGCACCATCACCAGTAACAACCCACAGAACATGGTAAAGCCGTGCGGCCAGCTGCCGCCGGGAATGCCGCCGAGGTTGACGCCAAACAGCCCGGTCAGAAACGTGGTGGGCAGAAATACCATCGCCATCAGCGACATGGTGTAAGTGCGGCGGTTCATGGATTCCGCCAGCAGCGACGCCACTTCATCCGCCAGAATACCGGTACGCGCCACACCCGCATTGAGATCATCCAGCCCGCGCCCCAGCCGGTCCGCGATATCCTGCATGCGGCGGCGATCGTCATCGCTCATCCACGGCAGGCTCTCGCTGGCCAGCCGCGCATAGACGTCGCGCTGCGGCGCCATATAGCGGCGCATCACGATCAGCTGTTTACGCAGCAGCGCCAGTTCACCGCGCGGCGGGACCTGCTGATCCAGCAGGGCATCTTCCAGGTCGATAATTTTGTCGTGCAGCTCTTCGATAAATTCGCTGGCGTGATCGGTAAGCGCATCGCAGACGTCCACCAGCCAGCTGCCGCCGTCGACCGGCCCGGTGCCCTCTTTCAGATCGTTCACCACGTCATCCAGTGGCATACACTTTGCGCTGGCGGGTGGAGACAATCAGCTCGTCATTGATAAAGACCCGCATCGCCACCAGCTGGTCCGGGCGCGAATCGGCGTTATGATTCACGCTGCGCAGTACGATCATAAAGCCGTCACCGAGGCGCGTCACGCGCGGTCGCATGCTGTCACCGGCCAGCGCATCCCGCACCGCATCGGGGATCAGCGGCGTGTGCTGCAACCAGTCGGCGCTCTGCCGCTGGGTGTAGTTCAGATGCAGCCAGCAGGGACGCTCGCAGTTGATGACATCTTTATCTTCAATGGCGATAACGCCACCCTTGCCGTCAAACTGGCAGGCGACAATCGCATCCGACACCTGCAGCGCTTTTCCTTCAATGACGTTCACGTACTCGCCTCACTAGCAAAAACAATACGATACAGTCTAGCGCGGCGCGGGACAGTTGCAATTACCAGGGTGTGAGTAAAAATGACAGCGCAACCGGGTCGTTCACCGCCCTCCGTGGCGGTTCAGCGTCAGTGCTTCTCAATCCACAATTCCCGGCTGTAGGCCACGTCTTCCGGGTTAGTGATGGGGTAGCCCTTTACCCACGGCTTAATCAGCCGCCCGTTGGTGTACTGGTAAATCGGCGCAATCGGCGCCTGGTCAGCGATGATCTGCTCCGCCTTGTTGTAATCGGCATTGCGCGCCGCCACGCTGGTTTCATTGCTGGCCTTACTCAACACCGCATCATATTCCGCGTTGCTGAAGCGGGAAATATTGCCGCTGTGGCTGGAGGTCAGCAGGCTGAGGAAGGTCGATGGCTCGTTGTAATCGCCCACCCATGACGCGCGGATCACATCAAAATTGCCGCTGTTGCGGCTGTCGATATAGGTTTTCCACTCCTGGTTTTGCAGCGTCACATCCACGCCGAGATTCTTTTTCCACATGGAGGCCACCGCAATGGCAATCTTCTGGTGACTTTCAGAGGTGTTATACAGCAGCGTCAGGTTCAGCGGTTTAGCCGGGCCGTAACCGGCGGCGGGCAGCAAGGTTTTGGCCTGCGCATTCAGCTCCTGCTGGCTGTGCTGCTGCAGATAGCTCTGCTGCGGCGTGAAGCCGGCCGTCACGTCCGGGGTGAAATGCCATGCCGGTTTCTCGCCGGTGCCCAGCACTTTTTCCGCGATAATGCGGCGGTCGATGCTCCATGCTCAGCGCCAGACGCACCCGGGCATCGGCCGTCGGCCCCTTTTGCGTATTAAACGCGTAGTAATAGGTGCCGAGCTGAGGCGGCGTATACACCTGCCCCGGAATGTCTTTCAGCAGCTTCTGATACATGTTTTTCGGGAAGGATTCGGTGATATCGATATCCCCTGCCCGGTAACGCTTGGTGGCGCTGGATTCCTGATTGATGGGAATAAAGGTCACTTTCGTCAGCACCGTTTTGGCGTTATCCCAGTAGTGCGTGTTGCGCACCAGCACAATCTTTTCGTTAACTACGCGCTCCTGCAATTGATAAGCGCCGTTGCCCACCAGTTTACCCGGACGCGTCCAGTCTTCGCCGCTTTCCGCGATGACCTTTTGCGGCACCGGGAACATCGCCACGTTAGCCACCATGCTGGGGAACCACGGTAGCGGACGTGACAACGTCACCTTCAGGTGCGTTTCATCGGTCGCCACCACGCCCAGTTTGTCCGGGCTCATCTGACCTTTGGTGATGGCTTCAGCATTCTCAATCCCGCCAGCGCGGCAAACCAGGCAAAAGGCGAGGTATTTTTCGGATCGACCAGACGCTGCCAGCTGTAGACAAAATCCTGTGCGGTGACCGGCGCACCGTCAGACCAGCGCGCATCTTTACGCAGGGTAAACAGCCAGGTTTTATTGTCATTGCTGCTCCAGCTCTGCGCAACGCCCGGCACGATTTTGCCCTTCTCATCCTGATTCACCAGCCCTTCGAACAGATCGCGCAGCACCTGAATCTCCGGCAGACCCACCGCTTTGAGCAGGATCAAGCGAGGCCGGTTCATCTTTGATATGGCGGACAATTTCCTGCGTTGCTGGCCAGTTGCGCGCCGGCTGGCACACTGGCGGCATAGGCGGATGAGAGAGCGCTGCTGATGATGAGCGCGGCCAGCGTGGTGCGGAAAGTTAGTTTCATCACGACTCCTTGACCCGAAAAAGGGCGACGGCCAAACCAATGCGTCGCCAGCAACTTTTCGCACTTTATCGCAAATCGCTGATTGATAAATAGCTATTTCCCCGTCTGCTGTTTACCGTTATGTTGAGGCTGGATTGCAGCTCACAATTTTTGCGGCTGAACGCGATGCATGACAGAGAGGAAGGTTATGTCGACACACCACCCGCGCCCGCTGCGCGGTAAGCTGGACGCCGTCTGGCAACAGTATGGACACTCGCTGCTGGGCGCGCCGCTGCTCTGGTTTCCGGCACCGGCGGCTGACGAGGACAGCGGACTGATCATCGCCGGCACCCACGGCGATGAAAACGCGGCGGTGGCCACGCTCTCTGCCGCCATGCGCACGCTGCCGGACACGCTGCGGCGTCATCATGTGGTTCTGGCGGTCAATCCGGACGGCTGCCAGCTGGGGCTGCGCGCCAATGCCAACGGCGTCGATCTGAACCGCAACTTCCCGGCCGCCAACTGGCGCTCCGGCGACACCGTCTACCGCTGGAACAGCGCGGCGCCGGTGCGCGACGTCAAGCTCTCCACCGGCGGGCGCCCCGGTTCCGAACCGGAAACTCAGGCGCTGTGTCAGCTGATCCATCGCCTGAAGCCGCACTGGGTGGTCTCCTTCCACGATCCGCTGGCCTGTATTGAAGATCCGCGCCATAGCCCGCGGCTCGGCGTTTGGCTGGCGCACAAGTTCGAGCTGCCGCTGGTGACCAGCGTCGGTTATGAAACGCCCGGCTCGTTTGGCAGCTGGTGCGCGGATCTCAGTCGCTGCCCTGCATCACCGCCGAATTCCCGCCGATCTCCGCCGACGAAGCCAGCGAGCGCTACATCGACGCGATGACCGAGCTGCTGCGCTGGCAGCCGTCAAAGTCTTAAGCCACGCCGTGCGATATCGAAGATCGCCGCATTCGGCGCGGCGGTTCGACGTCCCCCGCCAGCCACGTCGGGCCGTCCAGATCGGACGAAACGTGGCCTGCGGCGTTAGCGGCAGCGCGGCGCGATATCGCCCGCGACGTACACAACATGCAGCCGAGCATGATGGCGAACCCCTGCGCGCGCGCGGCCTGCGCCAGCGCCAGCGCTTCGGTCAGGCCGCCGGTTTTGTCCAGTTTGATGTTGACCATCTCGTAGCGCCCGTGCAGGGCTGCCGAGGTAGACTGTCGCGGGTGTGGCAGCTTTCATCCGCGCAGATCGGCAGCGGATGGATAAAGTGCTCCAGCGCCGCATCCTCACCGGCCGGAAGCGGCTGCTCCAGCATCGCCACACCGCAGATCGGCCAGCAGCTGGCAGCGCGCCGCCAGCCCTTCCGCCTGCCAGGATTCATTGGCGTCGACGATCAGCGTCGCCTGGGGTACCGCAGCGCGGATCGCGACCAGCCGTTCGCTGATATAGTGATCGTCGAGTTTGATCTTCAGCAGCGTAGCGCCCTGCTGCTCCAGTTCACGCGCGGCGAAGGCCATCGCTTCCGGCGTGCCGATGCTGACGGTCTGCGCCGTGACGGATGCTCCTGTGCCGGCATGCGCCTCACACAGCGCCGCCAGGCTGGTGCGCTGCTGCTGACGCTCCAGATCCCACAGCGCCGAATCCAGCGCGTTGCGCGCGGCGCCGGCCGGCATCTAACGCCTGTTGCAGCGCTGCCCGCGTCATGCCGTTTCTGCTATCGCACCGAGCCATGTGCCGCAATCTGCGCCATCACCGACTCCTCGCTTTCGCCGTAGCGCGGGTACGGCGTGCACTCACCGATGCCGCGCACGTCCTGCTGTTCGATTTCGACCACCACCACCCGGGCTTCGGTGCGGCTGCCGCGCGCAATCACGAAGGCGGTATGCAGCGGCCAGGCTTCCGGATAACATTTCACTGTCTCTCATACTGGCTCCTGAGCGAAAACTGCGCATTCAGCCAGGCTGACGCGCTGGTGCTGTTCCACGTTGAATTAGGCTCGTATATACAACTATTTAGCAAACTTTGATATCCAATCCGCCCCGGTTGTCATAAACAAACGCAGGGTATGAACCGGTGTTGCTGGTGCGCCGTTTATAGGTTAACTAGCCCAGACGTTAACTTTTACATCGTTAAAAGGAAATTGTATGTCTCAGACAGTACATTTTCAAGGCAATCCGGTCAGCGTAGCGGGCAAACTGCCACAGCAGGGCGAACAGGCCAAGGCCTTCTCACTGGTTGCCAAAGACCTGTCAGACGTAGCGCTGAGCAGCTTCGCGGGCAAACGCAAAGTCCTGAACATTTTCCCAAGCATTGATACCGGCGTCTGCGCCGCTTCGGTGCGTAAATTCAACCAGCTGGCCAGCGGCCTGGACAACACCGTGGTGCTGTGCATCTCCGCCGATCTGCCGTTTGCGCAGTCCCGCTTCTGCGGCGCGGAAGGCCTGAGCAACGTGGTCACCCTGTCCACTCTGCGCGGCGCCGAGTTCAAGCAGGCGTACGGCGTCGAAATCGCCGAAGGCCCGTTGGCAGGCCTGACCGCGCGTGCGGTCGTGGTGCTGGATGACAAGGACAACGTCCTGTACAGCGAGCTGGTGAACGAAATCACCACCGAGCCGGACTACGACGCGGCGCTGGCAGCGCTGAAGTAAGGCTATTGCTGATAAAAAAGCCGTCTGTCACAGACGGCTTGTTGATGCAGAACGCGCCTTTCTTATTCCTCGCCCTCGACGCCGCCTTTACGGCTGCTCAGGCCATATTCGCGCAGCTTGTTGGCGATCGCGGTGTGCGACACGCCAAGGCGTTTCGCCAGCTTGCGGGTGCTGGGATAGCGGGCGATACAGCCGCGTCAGCACCGAGCGCTCGAAACGGCTGGTGATGTCATCCAGCGACCCTTCCATCGCCTCTTCGCCCAGCGACACCGTCCCGGCGTCGTACTCCGGCAACACGATATCCTGCGGACGCAGCTCATACCCTTCAAGCTGCGTCAGCGCGCGATAAACGGCGTTTTTCAGCTGGCGCACGTTGCCCGGCCAGCCGTAGCGC
Source organism: Enterobacterales bacterium (assembly GCA_039593615.1). GTDB lineage: Bacteria > Pseudomonadota > Gammaproteobacteria > Enterobacterales > Enterobacteriaceae > Enterobacter. The sequence goes on from JBCNOY010000003.1 coordinate 270,578, forward strand.
ATGAGCACCGTGCCCAGATCGGCAGACAGCTTCGGACGCGGCACCCCCTGCTCATCGGCGAAGCGGGCCACGAACAGCTCCGTCAGCGGCATGATGTCCTGCGGACGATCGCGCAGCGGCGGAAGATTCAGCGTCAGGACGTTGAGGCGGTAATAGAGATCTTCGCGGAAGATCGCCGCTCTGCACCAGCTCCACCAGGTTCTTCTGGGTGGCGCAAATCACGCGCACGTCCACATGCACTTCATGATCCTCGCCGACGCGGCGGAAGGTGCCGTCGTTCAGGAAACGCAGCAGTTTAGCCTGCATACGCGGCGACATTTCGCCGATCTCATCCAGCAGCACCGAGCCGCCGTTAGCCTGCTCGAAGAAGCCTTTCTTCCCTTCCAGCGCGTTGGGATAAGCGCCCGGCGCGTGACCAAACAGCTCGCTTTCAACGACGTCTTCCGGAATCGAGGCGCAGTTCAGCGCCAGAAACGGCTGTTTGCCGCGCGCGCTCGCGCAGATGGCACGGCGTGAGCCAGCAGATCTTTCCCGGTGCCGGTATCGCCGGCAATCAGCAGCGGCGCGGTCGGGCTCGCCAGCTTGCGCGCCTGATCAACCACATGGCGCATTTTCGGCGCTGACGGCAATAATCTGGCTGAATGCGGCGCCAACGTCCTGACTGCTGGAGAGGTTTTGCAGCTGGCGCCCCATGCGCAACGTCGAGCGCAGCATGATCACCGCCCCGGTCAACCGGCTGGTCGTTCTGCTCATCTTCCTGCGCCAGATAGATCGGGCGTGATCTCCATCAGGAAATTCTGCCCGTTAATCACCACATGCTCGCCTGCGTGTTCTGCGGATTGCTCTCCAGCCAGCGCTGGAAGTTAAAACCGGGGATCAGCTGCGCGGCGTTCTGATTGCGGATCTTCTGTTCGTCGAGGTTAAACAGGTGCTGCGCCGCCGGGTTAACGCGCTCAACTTTGCTTTTCAAATCCAGGGAGAGGAACGGCTCAGGCATGGCTTCCAGCAGCGCGCTCAGCGCCAGGTGCTCACGCTCAGACGGCATCCAGGGAATGGTGCGCACATCCGTAACGCCAGCGATACGGCGGATTTCCGCCATCAGGCTACTGAAGGTATTAAATTCAATTTCGGCAAAATTGAGGTAAATTCGCCCGACAGGATCGATCTCAATGCCACGTAAATCAATGCTACGTAAAACAAGAAGATCGAGTAATTCGCGGGTCAGACCGAGACGGTCTTCACAGAAGACTTCAAGACGCATCTGGGATGAGCCTTATCTCTTTCACGGTCTTTGATCGTTTACGATGATAATACGCTAACTTGCACCGGGCGTCAGAAGGGATCTGTCAGGAAAAGTTGACAGAACTCTGATTTATTGGGGCAGGTGACGAAGAGAAGTGTAGCGGAACAGCCAACAATAATCCCGCCAGAAATCACTCTGAGCACAGATAATTTCACCTTTCACGCCATCGGCAGCGTGAAAGGCAGACAAGGTGAGATTATTTAGCAGCCTGACCTGCTTTATCACCACTTTTGGCCAGCGTCTCTTTGAGCTGGCCGATCAGTTCACGCCTGAAATCCCCCAGCCGGGGCTTATCCCCATCGATCCACGGCAGCGGACGGCACACTTCCATCGCTTTAATCCCCAAACGCGCGGTCAACAACCCGGCGCCGATGCCCTGCGCCGCACGGGCCGAGAGACGCGCCGCCAGATCCTGCGACATCCAGTCCATGCCCACTTCGCGCACCAGCTCACTCGCCCCGGCAAACGCGATATTGAGCAGGACCAGCTTGAACAGTCTGAGCCGACTGTAGTAACCCAGCTCTATGCCGTAAAGGGTCGCGATACGGTTGATCAGGCGCAGGTTGCGCCAGGCGATAAAGGCCATATCCACCAGCGCCAGCGGGCTGACGGCAATCATCAGGGTCGATTCCGCCGCGGAGCGGCTGATTTCGCGCCGCGCCTGACGCCTCCAGCACCGGCTGCACCATGTGGGAATAGAGCGTCACCACTTCCCGGTCATTCTGGGTTTCATGGATGGCGGCGTACCAGCGCTGAAGCGCCGGATGCGACTGATCGATTCCGGCCTGACTCGCCAGCTTTTCACAGAACGCGCGGCCTTTCCCGGTGCCGTGGCTGTGGAGCAGATCCCGCGCTTCATCACGCTCATGCGCGCGCTGGCGCAAACGCCAGAGCCGACGCCACTCGGTGGCAATGACCGACCCGACGCCCGCCCCCACAATCAGCGCGCCGGCCACGCCGCCGCCCAGCGCGACCCAGTCCTGAGTTTGCCAGGCATTCATCGTCCACTGCACGCCCTGCCCCACCACGCTGACGCCAAACAGCGCCAGACCGGCGGTGACCATTTTGCGCCACAGGCTGCGTTTTGGACGCAGCGCGGCTTCCACGACCTTCTCCGCCGGACCGCCCTCTTCCAGCGGCTCCGCGTCCGGCGGCGCCAGGGCAAACCGGCCTGTTATCGGCGCGTCGCTGCTAAACGTCTGCGCCGCGCGCAGGGTCGCCTCCTGAGGGTCCTGCTCAAGCGTTCCGGTAAAGTCAATGCGCGGTTTTAACGGTTCCGTCATCGCAATTTATCTCCAATCAAAAACTCCAGCGCCGCATCCAGACGGATGTGCGGTAATGGCCGATCGACGCTCATTGCCTGCGGGCGGAAGGCTTCAAACTGGAAGCCCTGATTCTGCCAGAAGGCCTGACCCGGCAGCCGCGCAGGCACTTCGCCCGGATACACGGTAAGCGGTTCACCGTCGCTGAGCCGGTTCCCGCGTAATGCCGGTATTTTCTCGCCGTTAAGGTCAATCAGCCCGCTTTGCGTCGCCTGCACCGACGCCAGCCCCAGGCAATCCATGCTGATCCCTTCGAAGGCGGCGTTTTGCCAGGCGTCCTGCACCAGCTGCTGCAGCAGCGACACCATATTGGCGTGCTGATCGACCGTGACGTGATCGGCCTTGGTGGCGGCAAACAGCAGTTTGTCGATCACCGGCGAGAACAGACGGCGGAACAGCGTGCGCTGTCCATAGTGGAAACTTTGCATCAGCTGGGTCAGCGCCAGGCGCATATCGTTGAACGCCTGCGGCCCGCTGTTGAGCGGCTGCAGACAATCCACCAGCACAATCTGACGATCAAATCGCAAAAAGTGGTTTTTATAAAATCCCTTGACCACTTTTTCACAGTAGTAATGGTAACGCTCGCGCAGCATCCCGGCGTTAGTGTGCCTGCCGGCCTGCGCCAGCTTCGACTCGCCCGCCCCATCCACATCGGGCCAGGGGAAAAACTGCAGCGCAGGCGCGCCCGCCAAATCACCCGGCAGCACAAAGCGCCCCGGCTGAATGAAGTGCAACCCTTCCTGTTTGCACTGGTGCAGATACGCCGTCCAGGCGTCGGCAATGGCCGCCAGACGGTTTTCATCGGCTGGGGCAAGCGGATCGAGATCTTCGCACAGGCTGGTCGCCAGTGCGCGGCCCACCCGGCTGGCGCTCGCCCTGCAGCAGCCCGGTCATCTGGCGTGACCAGCTGAGGTAATCCTGCGCCAGCATCGGCAGGTCGAGCAGCCATTCGCCGGGATAATCGACGATTTCCAGGTACAGCGTGGAGGTATCTTTGAAATGGCGCATCAGGGATTCATTCGAGCGGAAACGCAGCGCCAGACGAATTTCACTGACGCCGCGCGTCGGCGTCGGCCACGCGGGCGGATCGTGCCGTACAGCTGCGCCAGCCCTTCGTCATAGGTAAAACGGGGAATGCCAAAATCGCGCTGAGGGACGCGCTTCACGCCCAGCAGGCGCTCTTCCCGCACCGCGCCAAGCAGCGGCAGACGCGCCCCGGCGTGCAGGTTCAGGAGCTGGTTCACCATCGCGGTGATAAACGCCGTTTTACCGCTGCGGCTCAGGCCGGTCACCGCCAGGCGCAGATGACGGTCCACGCCGCGGTTCACCAGCGCGGTTAACTCATTTTGCAGTCGTTTCATCGCTCTCCCTGACGAAACGTGCCGACAGGCGGTTAAACGCCTTGCTCAGCAGCGGTTCCAGCGCCAGCGCCAGCAACAGGCGCAGCGGACGGCGCGCCACCGATTTCACTGCCCAGCCGGCCAGGCCGCCGGGCGCATAGTTTACTAGCGCTGATGATGATGACTTTTCCCGCCGTCTTCAACATTGCAGGCGTTTTCGTTTAAATCACCGTTTTGGTGGTGTTCGCGAATTGATTTTATTATATGCACGGCGGCGCAGAGCAGTTAAACGTTGCGTATGCATAGCGCCTCTCTTAGAGCAGCGGACCCGCTGACGGGCCCGCGACAGGAATTAAATCTGGCGGAAACGGCTGCGTACGCTGAAGGTTTCTGAGGTCACGTAACGCTCAATATCGCGTACGTTACGCTCATCCGCGGTGAGCGTGTTCTCCAGCTCATCCAGCAGTTCGCGCGCCGTTGGTGTGCGCTCAGAGGGTGCGTCCAGCGGTTCTTCATCCAGCACGAACACGAGCGCGATATAGGCCACCAGCGTGAAGAAAAACAGCCCGAAGAACAGCGACAGCACCACAATCACGCGCATCAGCCGCACCGGCACATCCAGATAGTGGGCCAACCCGGCGCAGACGCCGCGCACCTTGCCCTGCTGCGGAATACGCCACAGCTTTTTACTGCCCAGCGTCGTGCTCATCAGGACTGCCTCCAGTTCGGGTGTTCCGCATCGAGGATCTCTTCCAGCGCCTGAATGCGTTCACGCATGCGTTTGGCGTCTTCCGCCAGCTGCGCCAGGCGCTGCATTTCTTGCTGACTCAGCTGGATGCCGGTCTGTTGCCGGTTGCTGTAATGCAGCCATAGCCAAATCGGCGCAACAAACAGCACGAAAATTGTCAGCGGAATGGCCAGAAATAGAGCGCTCATTGTACTCCTCCTTCTTTCAGTGACAGGCGGCAACCTCCGGGCCCGTTAGCAGGCCCGGGGCGATCACTCGCTGCGGTTCATTTTGGCTTTCAGCGCCGCCAGTTGCTCGCTGATTTCGTCATCGGCCTTCAGTTCGGCAAACTGCTGGTCCAGCGATTTTTGCTTTTACCGATGCTGATGGCTTTCCGCTTCGGCTTCCATGTGATCGATACGGCGCTCAAACGATTCGAAACGCGCCATCGCCTCATCCAGCTTGCCGCTGTCGAGCTGGCGGCGCACATCGCGGGAAGAAGACGCCGCCTGATGACGCAGCGTCAGCGCCTGCTGACGCGCGCGGGTTTCGCTCAGTTTGTTTTCCAGCTCGCCAATCTCGCTTTTCATGCGCGCCAGCGTTTCTTCTACGGTCGCCACTTCCTGCGTCAGCGTGGCGATCAGGTCGGCCACCTTCTGTTTTTCGATCAGCGCCGCACGGGCCAAATCTTCTTTATCTTTGCGCAGCGCCAGTTCGGCTTTTTCCTGCCATTCGGCCTAGCTGGTTTTCGGCCTGCTCAATACGACGCAGCAGCTGTTTTTTTTCCGCCAGCGCGCGGGCCGAGGTAGAACGCACTTCAACCAGCGTGTCTTCCATCTCCTGAATCATCAGGCGCACCAGCTTCTGCGGATCTTCCGCCTTCTCCAGCAGGGAGTTGATGTTGGCGTTCACGATGTCGGCAAAACGAGAAAAAATACCCATAATTCACTTCCTCTTGGTTCTGATGGCGTCTGGCGCCCTTAGTCGCTTGCCCATAGATCTAATACAAGATGCGTGCCAGTTTTTAACGTATTGATTTTAATGAATTTGAGTATTTTACACGCGCCGCGCAATCCGTTAAGGTAGTGAAATTATTTTCACCAATCAGTGGCGAATTTCATCATGGCAAACGAACAGCCAGACAATTTGCTGGGCGAGGCAAACACCTTTTTCGAGGTGCTGGAACAGGTCTCCCTGGTCGCCAAGCTGAACAAACCGGTGCTGGTGATCGGCGAGCGCGGCACCGGTAAGGAGCTGATCGCTCAGCCGTCTGCACTACCTCTCCGACCGCTGGCAGGGGCCCTTTATTTCGCTTAACTGCGCGGCGCTGAATGAAAACCTGCTGGATTCCGAGCTGTTCGGCCATGAGGCCGGCGCCTTTACCGGCGCCCAGAAGCGCCATCTGGGGCGCTTTGAGCGCGCCGACGGCGGCACGCTGTTTCTCGATGAGCTGGCCACCGCGCCGATGCTGGTGCAGGAGAAACTGCTGCGCGTGATTGAATATGGCCAGCTGGAGCGCGTGGGCGGCAGCCAGCCGCTGCAGGTGAACGTGCGCCTGGTGTGCGCCACCAACGACGATCTGCCGGCGCTGGCCGCCGCCGGCCAGTTCCGCGCCGACCTGCTTGATCGTCTGGCGTTCGACGTGGTGCAGCTGCCGCCGCTGCGCGAGCGCCGCAGCGATATCATGCTGCTGGCCGAGCATTTTGCCATTCAGATGTGCCGCGAGCTGGGGCTGCCGCTGTTTCCCGGCTTTAGCGAGCGCGCCAGGCGCACGTTGCTCGAGCACGGCTGGCCGGGCAACGTGCGCGAACTGAAAAACGTGGTGGAGCGCTCGGTGTACCGTCATCACAGCACCGAACAGGCGCTCGACACCATCATCATCAATCCGTTTGTGCCACGCAGCGCTCCTGCGGTAACTGAAGCGGAAGCAGAACAGCGTGAAAATGCCCTGCCGGCGTTGCCGCTGGATTTACGCCAGTGGCAAAACCAGCAGGAGCGCGCACTGGTCGAAGCCAGTCTGCAACAGGCGCGATACAACCAGCGCCGCGCCGCTGAACTGTTGCGCGTCACTTATCATCAGCTGCGCGCGATGATGAAAAAACACGGGATCGAAGCACAGTAGGGTTTAACTGACGGGTATTGCTGAAGGCGTCACGCTGTGGCAGCTGTCAGTTTTGCACGCCGGGTTGTCAGCTATGCGTGAGCCGCGTCCGGCAGGTTACTGCAGACTACAGGCAGACCTCAAGGAGACCCCCATGCTGACTCAACCTGCTGAAAAATATCGCCCGTGGCCTGTCATCAATCTGGCGGATCGCCAGTGGCCGTCTCGCCAGATCACCCGCACGCCGCGCTGGCTCTCAACCGATTTGCGCGATGGCAATCAGGCGCTGGCTACGCCGATGGACAGCGCGCGCAAATTAGCATTCTGGCAACTGCTGCTGCGCTGCGGCTTTAAAGAGATTGAAGTAGCGTTTCCCGCCGCCTCGCAAACCGATTTTGATTTTGTGCGTCTGCTGATTGAACAGCAGCACATCCCTCACGACGTCACTATTCAGGTATTAACCCAGGCGCGCGGCGATTTAATCGATCGCACCTTTGCAGCGCTGCGTGACGCGCCGCAGGCGATTATCCATCTGTATAACGCCACCGCCCCGCTGTTCCGTGAGCGCGTATTTCGTCAGAGCAAAGCTGATATCGTCGAGCTGGCCTGCGCCGCCGCGCGGCAAATCCGCGCACGCTGTGCGGCGCAGCCCGCCACGCGCTGGACCTTTCAGTACTCGCCGGAAACTTTCTGCTTTACTGAGCCGGAATTCGCGCTGGAAATCTGTGAGGCGGTTGCCGCCATCTGGCAGCCGGGACCGCAGCGGCCGATGATCATCAACCTGCCGGCGACGGTGGAAGTCAGTACGCCCAACGTGTATGCCGACCAGATCGAGTATTTCTGTCGCCACTTCAGCCAGCGCTCGCAGGTGGCCATCAGCGTCCATCCGCATAACGATCGCGGTACCGGCGTCGCCTGCGCCGAGCTGGCGCTGTTGGCCGGTGCCGATCGCGTTGAAGGCTGTCTGTTTGGCAACGGCGAGCGCACCGGCAACGTCGATCTGGTCACGCTGGCGCTGAATCTCTATACCCAGGGCGTGACGCCTGAGCTGGACTTTAGCGATATGCGCGAGGTGCTGGAAGTGGTGACGCGCTGTAACCAACTGCCGGTCCATCCGCGCCATCCTTACGCCGGCGAACTGGTGTTTACCGCCTTCTCCGGCTCGCATCAGGATGCCATTCGCAAAGGCTTTGCCGAACGCAGCGCGCGTAATGAAGTGGTATGGCAAATGCCCTACCTGCCGCTCGATCCCGCTGGACATCGGCTGCAGCTATGAAGCGGTGATCCGCGTGAACAGCCAGTCCGGTAAAGGCGGTGCCGCCTGGCTGCTGGAACAAAATCACGGCCTGCAACTGCCGCGCGGCCTGCAGCAGGATTTCAGCCGCTGCGTGCAGCAGCAGACCGATGCTCACGGCCAGGAGATGACGCACCACGCGCTGTGGCAGCTGTTCTGTCAGCAGTACGGCCTGCAACAGCCACGGTGTCGCCTGCTGCAGGCGGAGAGCCATAGCGATGATCAGGGCGAGACGCGGATTAAAGCGCGCCTGCAGCAGGGTCCGCAGCAGCTGACCCTGGAAGGGCGCGGCAACGGTCTGCTGTCAGCGGCGGTGGCCGCGCTGCGTCAGCGCTACGATCTGGCCGTAACCATTGAGGATTACCATGAACACACGCTGGGCAAACGCAGCGACAGCGGTTCGGTGTGCTATATCAGCTGCATCACGCCGCGTGGCGAGCGTGCGTGGGGGGTGGGTATTGATAATGACGTAACGCGCGCCTCGCTGCAGGCGTTGCTTAACGCGGCGGGCGCTTTTCTGCCGCCGGAAAGTAGTTCGCTGGCGTAACGCCCAGCACACGGCGAAACATGGCGCTGAAGGCGCTCGGGCTGTCGTAGCCGAGATCGAGCGCCACGGCCAGCACCGTATCGCCCTGTGCCAGCCGGGTCAGCGCCACGCTCAGCCGGGCACGCCGCAGCCAGTCGCTAAACTGCAAACCGGTTTCGCGACTGAAATGGCGCGCCAGCGTGCGTTCCGCCACACACAGCTGCGCCGCCGCGCGCGCCAGCGTCCAGCTCTCGCCCGGTGCATGCTGAATCTGCTGGCACAGCGCCAGCAGCCGGTCGCTGTACGGCAGTGGCAGGCCAAACGGCAGCACGTCCATCACGCGAATCTCATCGAGAATCAGCTCGTAAATGCGCTCGGCGCGACTGCCAGACGCGTAATGCTCCGGCAGCGTGAGCGCGCTGACAATCAGCTCCCGCAGCAGCGGCGATATCTGCACCACCTGACAGCTGGCGGGCAGATCGGCGCGCGCCAGCGGATCGACAAACAGCGTGCGCGCCGCCACGCTGCCAACGATGTGCAGCGCATGACGCGTGCCGGCCGGCAGCCACACGCCGCGGCTGGGCGGCACAATCCAGCTGCCGTGTTGCGTTTCCACTTTCACCACGCCGCTCAAAGTATGTATCAGCTGCGCGCAGTGGTGATAGTGCCACGGCTCCGCATCGCCGTGCGCGTAATCGTGAGCATACGGCACCAGCGGACGCTGCGAGAAGTCAAAGTCGAGCCGCTGACTCATTTAGCGTTTCAGGTACTGATAAACCGCCGCCAGATCCTGCTCGCCATAACCGGCATCGACCGCCTGCTGCCAGACATCGACGATGTTTTCCAGCGCCGGCAGAGAAGCGTCGCCGGCGGCGTCCAGCGCCAGCCGCGCATCCTTCAGCGCCCAGATCAGATGCATCTGCGGGGTAAAGTCGCCGCTGGCAATCATGCCGAGTTTCATTTTGGCGTACGGCGCTGCCAGCGGACCGCCTTCCAGCACCTGCCAGAGATCGTCGGTAGTGAAACCAAACTGCTCTGCCAGCCGGGTGCTTTCGGCAAGACTCTGCATCAGGCCAATCAGCCAGCTATTCACCACCAGCTTCATGCGCGAGCTGGCACCGGCGGCACCCAGCCACTGCGTCCCTTTACCAATCGCGGCAAACACCTGTTCCGCCGCCTGGGCGCGCTGCCGGTCGCCGCTGGCCATCACCAGAATCTGCGCGTTCTCAGCCGGCGCTTTAGTACCGGAGACCGGCGCATCAATAAACACCACATCCGGCCGTGCGGCCGCCAGCTCGGCGATCAGCGCGTCGGTCGCTTCAACACCGATGGTGCCCATCTGCGCCACGGTAGCCCCCTGCTGCAGTGCGTTCTGCACCTGGTTAAGCGTGGCGCGCGTGGTAGCGCCGTCCGCCAGCATGGCAATCACCACGTCTGCGCCTTCCACAGCCTGCGCGGCGCTGTCGCTCAGCGTCAGGCCTGCGGCCACCAGATCTTCGCCTTTGGCACGCGTGCGGTTCCAGCCACGCACGGTAAAGCCCTTCTTCAACAGATTGGCGGCAAATGCGTGCCCCATCGCGCCTAATCCCAGTACCGCCACTACAGGTTGCTGACTCATGTTTTCTCCTTCCTCTGACCGCAGGCAAAACGATCACACTGACAGAAATTGGGGCTGACAGCCAGGCCAGAGGTGCGGTGAAAGGACATTTTTCATGCCACCCTTAACAGGGTTCTGCCCTACTATTAACGCTTTTCAAACCCGCGCTAAAACGATTAACATACGCGCGATAAATGTCCCGATTGGTTCATTTTACGTCTTTTACGGTTATTAAAATGAAAATTGCTCTTTTGCGACAGGCGCCGTTGCTGATGCTGCCTGCACTCCTGCCGCTGCCGCTCCTGGCGGCGGACAATGCCAGCAATACCCTGGTGGTGAGCGCCGCGCCTGCGGCCAGTGGACTCTCTGAGCTGGATACTCCGGCGGCGGTCAGCGTTGTCAGCGGCGACGATATGCGCCACGCCGCACCGCGCGTTAACCTGTCTGAAAACCTCACCAGCGTACCGGGTCTGCAAATCCAGAACCGGCAAAATTATGCGCAGGACCTGCAGATTTCGGTGCGCGGCTTTGGTTCGCGTTCCACCTTCGGCCTGCGCGGCATTCGCCTCTACGTTGACGGCATTCCGGCCAGCATGCCGGATGGCCAGGGGCAAACCTCGAATATCGATATCGGTTCCATCGATCGCGTGGAGGTGCTGCGCGGTCCGTTCTCCGCGCTGTACGGTAACGCATCGGGCGGCGTGATCAATGTGGAAACCCAGCGCGGCCAGCAGCCGACCACGCTGGAAGCCAGCAGCTGGTACGGCAGCTACGGCAGCTGGCGCAACAGCGTGAAAGCGAGCGGTGCCACCGGTGATGGCAGCCACGCCGGCGATGTTGACTATACGGTGTCGGCTTCGCGCTTCACCACGCACGGCTATCGCGACCACAGCGCCGCGCAGAAGAACCTCGGCAATGCCAGGCTTGGCGTGCGCATTGACGATGTCAGCACCCTGACGCTGCTGTTCAACAGCGTTCACGTTGAGGCGCAGGATCCGGGCGGCCTGACGCCAGCACAGTGGCATGATAATCCGCGCCAGGTGGCCAGCAACGTCGCGCTGTACAACGCGCGCAAAACGGTCGACCAGACCCAGGCGGGCCTGCACTACCAGCGCCAGATGAGCGACAACGACGACCTCAGCGTGATGCTCTATGCCGGTGAACGGGAAACCACCCAGTATCAGTCCATCCCGCTGGCGACCCAGCTGAAAGCCGGCTATCCCGGTGGTGTCATTTCACTGGCGCGCCACTATCAGGGCATCGATACGCGCTGGACGCACCGCGCGACGCTGTTGACGCTGCCGGTGACCCTGACCGGCGGCCTCGACTATGAAACCATGAGCGAGAAGCGCAAAGGCTATCAGAACTTCACCCGCAATGACGGCGCCACCGACTACGGCGTGCAGGGTGATCTGCGCCGCAACGAGCGCAACCTGATGTGGAACCTCGATCCCTATCTGCAGACCGCGTGGCAGCTGAGCGATCGCTGGTCGCTGGACGCCGGCGTGCGCTTTAGCACGGTCAATTTCGATGCTAACGACTATTACGTGACCGCCAGCGATCCGGATGACAGCGGCAATCGCCGCTACCACCGCTGGCTGCCTGCGGCCTCGCTGAAATACGCGATTGATGATGGCTGGAACGCCTATGTTTCCGCCGGTCGCGGCTTCGAAACGCCGACGCTCAATGAACTCTCCTACCGCGCGGCGGATCAGGCCGGGCTCAATCTCAACCTGCAGCCGGCCACCAGCAATACCGTGGAGCTCGGCAGCAAAAAACGCCTCGGCAACGGTCTGCTGACCGCCGCGCTGTTTCAGACCGATACCAAAAACGAGATCGTGTCAGACAGCAGTTACGAAGGCCGCACCAGCTACAAAAATGCCGGTGAGACGCGCCGCCGAGGCCTGGAACTTGGGCTCGATCAGCAGTTTGGCTATGACTGGCACCTGAAAGCCGCGTGGACGCTGCTCGACGCACGCTACCGCAGTAACGCCTGCGGCAGCGACAGCTGTGACGGCAAGCGCATCCCCGGTATTGCACGCAATATGGCCTACGCCGGACTGGCCTACGCGCCGGAGCAAGGCTGGTATGCCGGCGGCGACCTGCGCTACCTGAGCGACATTGCGGCCAACGACCAGAATGATGTCAAAGCGCCGGCGTATACGGTGGTGGGACTGAACAGCGGCTATAAATGGCTGGTGCAGAACTGGACGCTGGATCTGTTTGGCCGCGTGGATAATCTGCTCGATCGCCACTATATCGGCTCGGTCATCGTTAATGAGAGCAATGGCCGGTATTACGAACCCGCACCGGGGCGTAATTACAGCGTCGGCCTGACACTAAGCTACGCTTTCCAGTAATCTAAAGCGGGCACCGGCGCACGTCGGTGCCTTATTCAGGTGCGATAACGCGCTGAGCCGACAAATTTCGAAAATTGCTCACTCCAGATTTGCACGGCACAATATTCCTGCGGATCGATGCCTTCCGGCAGCGATTTAATAAAATCACCAAAGTTATTTAAATCGCCAATCAACGCCGACTGATGCTTTATTTGCAGAAATGAATGCTGATCAAACGCCTGAGTTTTGGTGAGGTAAATTTTATAGTGTGGACCGGGGGCAATTTCCCCCTCAAAGGCGATAACGTTTTCATTGAGTTAGACCTTGCCGCTGGCCCAGTACAGCGCATCACTGCCCGGCTGATGGCGATCAAACTCACCGCTATATAGCGCCTGCTGTTTCACCAGATTAACCTCCTTTTGCGTGGCATTCACTTCCGCGGTAATTAACGGTGACAGCACCAGACCTAAGGTAATACCGGTGCCCAGAAAAAACAGGCTGGCGATGAGATAAAGCACGTTTAATTTTTTTAGCATCCCTACCTCCCTGCAGCAGAATAGCGCTGTACTGCTCTGCCCGATCCTGCTGCTCACTGGTGTTAATAAAATCGTAAAGTCAGGCTAAATATTGGTTATCGTGTTGCTGTGCATACTGTGACAGTAACCAGCGCTGTTACAACCAATTCTCAACGGCAGCAGCGAAAGCGAGGCGCAGCAGAATAACCAGTGTCAGGGAGCGGCAAAGACAAGGGCCGGCAACGCCAGCCCTGGAGGGAAAAGATCAGTTCAGCAGCGCGAGGATTTCGTCAGTGGTGCCGGTTTCGCCGAGGCGCGGGAAGATGCGCTCAATGCTGTTGTGGTGGGTTTCGGCGTTCAGGCAGCTCATCGCATCAGTCGCCAGCGTAACGTTGTAGCCCAGCTCGTATGCCTGACGCGCCGTGGATTCCACGCCGATACTGGTGGCAATCCCGCACACCACCACCTGCGTCACGCCACGCTGCTGCAGCTGCTGGTGCAGATCGGTATTGTGGAACGCGCCCCAGGTTTTTTTCGTTACGCTGATATCGCCCGGCTGCGGTGTCATTTCCGGCACCAGCACCGCCCAGTCTGCCGGCAGAGCAGCATCGTGGCGCGGCTGCTGATTGCGGCCCGGGGCGCCGCCCGCCACGTTCACCAGCACCACCGGCAGCTGTTTCGCGCGAAACGCCTGCGTCAGCTGCGTGGCGCGTGCAATCACTTCATCCGGATGGCGCGGCGTAACCGGCAGGCGGACGATGCCGTGCTGCAGGTCGATGACAATCAGGGCGGTTTGGGCATCTAACGTGGTGACAGCCATGGTGAGTCCTCTCAAATTAGTGGTCAGCGAGTCGTTGCAGTAAGGGAATGGCGGCCAGCAGCGTTTGCTGCTCCTGCGGGCTGAGCAGGCTGCTGATGCTGTGCAGCAGCCAATCGTCACGCTGGGCGCGATTGCTGGCGATGAGCTGCAGGCAGGCAGCGGTAGGCTGATAACGGGTTTTGCGGCCATCCTGCGCATCGGCCACGCCCTGTACCAGGCCCAGCGTCTGCAGGCTGGCGACCGTGGCACTCATCGACTGGCTGCGCACCCCTTCGCGCGCGGCCAGCTCGGTCACCGTCATTGCGCCGTCGCGCACCAGATACCCCAGCACGGAAACCTGCGGCCAGGTGAGATCGCCCGGCGGGGCCGATTCACGCAGGCGGCGCATCAGTTTGCCATTGATGCTGCGTAACGCGGCAGCGGCGCTAATCAGCTCGCTCATCGCCCTTCTCCTTTACTGATGAGACCGCAGTATATAAATACGCAGGTAAACTGTGTAGTTTGCCTTCGTATCAATTTGTAATTGCGCATCCCGCCGCTCAGCTGCGCTGCAAATAGTGAATCAGGCTATGAAAGCGCAACGGGCTGGCCAGCGGATTGCGGTAGCTGTGCGGCTGATCGGCGGCGAACTGGCTGGCCTCGCCGGCCTGCAGGCGACGCCAGCTGCCCGCCATGCCCAGCAACAACTCACCTTCCAGCACCACCACCTGCTCAATCACCCCGCTTTCGTGCGCTGACGAATCGCTTTGCGCGCCCGCCGCCAGCGTCACTTCCAGTAGATCGAAGCGCAAACGCGCGTCATACGGCAGCAGCGGCTTCACCTGCATTTGTGCATTGGGCTGGCTGAAGGTCGCCACGTCGCCCGACGACTGCGCCCCGCTCTGCACAAAAAAGGAGAACGGCACATTAAAGCCGGTGGCGATTTTCCATAGCGTGGCGATCGTCGGACTCGACTCGCCGCGCTCAATCTGACCGAGCATGGCTTTACTCACGCCGGTGCGCGCCGCCGCCAGCGTCAGGCTCCAGCCATTGGCCTGACGCAGCTGCTTCAGCGCCTGGCTGAGATGTTGATGCAGATTTTCCATGAATTCTCCTGAAAAGCGGGCGCGCAGTGTACCACTTGTGCGCGCCATACCGTGCGTGCCACAATGTGCGTTATAACGCACAACAGAATGTGATTCCATGACCACTGCAACTGTTCGTCCGGCTTTTTCCTTTCCGATGCTGATTTCCGGCCTGATCGCCGTGCTGGTCGGCTACAGCAGCACCGCGGCGCTGATCTTCCAGGCGGCGCAGGCTGCAGGCGCCTCACCGGCGCAGATTGGCGGCTGGCTGTCGATGCTGGGCGTGGGCATGGGGCTGGCGTCACTCGGTCTGTCGCTGTGGACGCGGATGCCGGTGCTCGCCGCCTGGTCGACGCCGGGTGCCGCGCTGCTGGCCACCAGCGTGCACGGTCTGACGCTGAATGAAGTGGTCGGGGTGTTTGTCGCGACCAATCTGCTGATTGTGCTGAGCGGCATGACCGGCCTGTTTGCCCGGCTGATGAACCACATTCCCCAGTCGCTGGCGGCCGCGATGCTGGCGGGGATTCTGCTGCGTTTTGGCATCGGCACCTTCAGCGGCTTACAGGATCATTTTGCCCTGTGCGGCAGCATGTGTCTGGTGTGGCTGCTGGGCCGCCGCTGGCTGCCACGTTATGCCATTCTGCTGGCGCTGGTGACGGGCGTGCTGGTGGCGCTGGGTCAGCGCGCCATCCACTTTCCGCCTCATGCGCTAACGCTAAGCGTGCCGGAATTTATCATGCCGCACTTTAATCCTGCCGCGCTGATTGGCGTCGGCTTGCCCTACTTCCTGGTGACCATGGCGTCGCAGAATGCGCCCGGTATTGCCACGCTGCAGGCGCATGGCTACCGGCCGCCGGTCTCCGCGCTCACCGGGTGGACCGGCCTGATCGCGCTACTGCTGTCGCCGTTCGGCGGCTTTTCGGTGTGTATTGCGGCGATCACCGCCGCGATCTGCATGGGCGATGATGTCGATCCGGACCCGGCGCGCCGCTGGGTGGCTTCCGCGCTGGCGGGCGTGTTCTATCTGCTGACCGGCTTTACCGGCGCGCTGATCGCCGTGATGCTCAGCGCATTGCCGCCGGTGCTGATCGCCACGCTGGCCGGTCTGGCACTGCTGGCCACGCTGGCGGGCAGTCTGCAGCGCGCGCTGGCGGAACCCGCGCAGCGCGACAGCGCTATCGTGGCATTCCTGATCACCGCCAGCGGCATCTCCCTGCTCGGCGTCGGTTCGGCGTTCTGGGGCCTGATCGGGGGCGTCCTCACCCATTTGCTGCTCAGCCCACGCCGGAACGGTTAACATTTCACCACCCCGCGTACCGTGGGGGGAATAACGCCCTGTTTTCCCCCCTTTTTCCCCCGTTTGATTGCGGCGCATTTGGCTTAAGATCACTACCATCGCCCATCACACCCGATGTTTGGCTTCAGATAACCACCGATAAGGGCCCAACGAGTGGCAAAAACTTTTCTGCGCAGCGGTAATCTCGACGCGTTACTGGCACTAGGGGAGAACGGCCAGCCGGTCTGGGCTTCTGCCCTGCAAATTCGCGAAACGTTACGTTTGCGCCGCCAGACGACACTGGCCAACTGCCTCGCGATCCCGCAGGCCAACGAGCGCGGTGACCGCCTTGACTGGTACGCGCCATTCAGCGGCAAAGTGAAATCCTGGCTGGCGGCCAGCGATCGCGAAAAGCGTCAGGCGCTGGATCAGCTCACCCTTAATCAGCAGGATTTGCAGGCGCTCAGCCTGCGCGCCCGGGATGCCGACAATCCGGCGATGCGCCTGTTTGGGGCGCTGCTGGCGAAGACGCTGCAGTTTCCCGATCAGCAATACGTCTATCTGGTGGATGGCAAGCCGGTAATCACCTTCTGGGGCTTTGTCGACCCGCAGGCGCGCACGCGTGATGATGCACTGGCCTGCCTGCGCGACAGCCTTGATGAAGAACTGCCGCCGCTGGTGGTGCCCGCGCCGGAGCCAGAAAGGGCTGCCGCGCCTGAACCGGTTGCGGCTCCCGTTGTGGCAGAGCCCGAGCCGGAACGGCTGGCGGAACCCGAACCACAGCATGAACCCGCACCGCTGAGCGTGGTCGCCGACACGCCCGCGCGGAAGAAATCCGCACTGCGCCCGCTGCTGCTGGTGCTGCCTCTGGCCGCTGCCGCCGCAGCGGGCGTGGCCTTCTGGTTACACGACGCGCCGGTCCAGCCGGCAGAAACCGAAACCGCGCCTGTGGTCAGCGCCGCGCCCGCGCTGGCCCCGGCGATGCTGGCGAAAGCACAGACGCTGGCCGCCACGCTGCCGCACAGCAGTGCGACGGTGACGCCTGCGCCGGCACCGGCTGCCCCACCGTCACCGCCGGAGGTCGTAGCGGAACATACCGAACCGGCCAAAGCGGACGATCTGGTGATGACGGCCGATGACGCGCGCCTCGGCTCGGTGAAATTTATCAATGGTACCTGGCGCGTGACGCTGCGTCAGACCAATCTGCCGACCGGCAAGCCGCCGAGCCTGCGCTATCAGATCCGCAACGGTAAAGGCAGCGCAGTGATTACCCAGGGCGACAATATTCGCTGTAAAGCCGATGTCACTGCCGCCATGACCAGCGCCGGCACCATGGTAGTGCGCAGCCGCTATACTGCCAGCTGCAGCGATAAATCACGCTATCGCATGCCGGAGCTGGTGTGCAAAGCCGGTGATGGCATTGCCAGCTGTACGGCGCAGTATGGCGCCGATCAGGTGTTCCCGTTGACGATTAAGCGTGAGAGTAAGTAACCATGTTGGCTCCCCTGATTGATGACAAACAGAAAATCACGCTGATCGAAGACAGCGGTGTGCAGTTTCTTGATTTTGGTTTGCGCCTGCCCGCGCTTCAGGCGCGGCGGCAGTTTGTGCGCCAGACCGCCAATGGTCCGTTGCTGCGCCTCAACGTTGATGGCAACAGCGGCAAGTTTCTGCTCTATCCGCTGGATGGCGGTGCCGCTGAGGTGGTGCGTCCGGAAACCGATATCGCGCTGGCCGATTCCCTGACGCTGCTGGCCGGGCAGTGGCTGCCGCTGCCGGTGCTGCGCTGTTCCAGCGGCCGTCGTTTCATCGGTGGCCCGGATAACTGGGCGCTCTGCGCCTTGCGCCGCTCAGCCAGCCCGACGCGGCGGGCAATACCCATCGCATCACCCTCGCCTTCGATACGCGCCTGGTGGCCGACGCGGACGGCGGTGAGCAGCTGGGGTTGAGCAAAGCCGATGCGCAGAACGGCGTCAGCTTTGCGCTGGCGTGGCACAACTATGAACTGGGCGAGTTCCTCGACCTCACCTGGGTTGACGGCTGGCTGCGCGAGACGTTCAGCCAGCAGGTGTATGCGCTGGAATCACGCCGTGAGCAGGAAGTGAACCAGGCGCTGCGCGAATTTGAATATCAGGCGCACTATCTCAACGTGCTGGAACTGCTGGGCGAACAGCTCGATCTGGCAGAAATCACTACCCAGGCGGCCTCACCGCAAACGCCGGCGGTCAACGTGGATATCATTCTCGACGTCGGCAACTCGCACACCTGCGGCATTCTGGTGGAAGATCACCCCGAAGAGAGCAACGGCCTGCGCCAGACCTATGAGCTGCAGCTGCGCGATCTGTCGCAGCCGCACCAGGTCTACAACGAGCTGTTCGATAGCCGACTGGAGTTTGCCGAAACGCACTTTGGCAAAGCCAACTTCTCGCTGGAGAGCGGCCGCGAAAACGCGTTTATGTGGCCCTCGCTGACCCGCGTCGGTCGCGAAGCCAGTCGTCTGGCGCTGCAGCGCGCCGGCACCGAGGGCAGCACCGGCCTCTCCAGCCCGCGCCGCTACTTATGGGACGAAGCGCGTTATCAGCCAGGCTGGCGCTTCAACGCCAGCGGCGGCAGCGACGAGCCGCAGGCCACCGCGCTGCCGTTTACCCTGTTGCTCAACGATGAGGGGCAGCCGCTGCATGCCCTGCCGGAAGATGACCGCCTGCCGGTGTTTTCTGCCAGCTACAGCCGCAGCTCGCTGATGACCTTTATGCTGTGTGAGCTGCTGGCGCAGGCCATGATGCAGATGAACAGCGTGGCCCAGCGCCAGCGTATGCCGCAAAGCCAGGCGCCGCGCCAGCTGCGTCATGTGATCCTGACGCTGCCATCAGCCATGCCGAAGCCGGAGCGGGAAATTTTCCGTCGCCGCATGCAGGAAGCCATCGCGCTGGTGTGGAAAGCCGAAGGCTGGCATCCGGCCGACGCCGCGTTTGACGCCGCCAGCCAGGCACACAGCCTGCGGCCGGTACC
The DNA here is from genome assembly GCA_039593615.1 of Enterobacterales bacterium. Lineage (GTDB taxonomy): Bacteria > Pseudomonadota > Gammaproteobacteria > Enterobacterales > Enterobacteriaceae > Enterobacter. The sequence goes on from JBCNOY010000003.1 coordinate 289,811, forward strand.
GGATGTGCAGATGGAGTGGGATGAAGCCACCTGCGGTCAGATGGTGTGGCTGTTTAACGAAACCCAGGTGAATTTTGCCGGTCGCGCGGAAGATTTCTTCAGCAGCATGGCGCGCCCGGACCGCCCGCGCGAAGCGGATGAGCTGCCGGGCAAAAGCCTGCGCATCGCCTCGATTGATATCGGCGGCGGCACCACCGACCTCGCCATCACCCAGTATCGTCTGGATGATGGTCAGGGCAACAACGTGAAAATCACCCCGCGCCTGCTGTTCCGGGAAGGGTTTAAAGTGGCCGGCGATGACATTCTGCTGGACGTGATTCAGCTGTGGATCCTGCCGGCGCTACAGCAGAGCCTGCAAAAAGCCGGCCTGGCGCTGGCGGAACCACTGATGAACAAGCTGTTTGGGCACGACAGCCGTATGGACGGTCAGGCCACGTTGCGCCAGCAGGTCACCCTGCAGCTGTTTATTCCGCTGGCGCAGGCGGTGCTGGAACGCTATGAAAACTGGAATCCACTCGACAGCCACAGCGAAATTAACGCGCTGTTTGGCGAGCTGGTGCCGCAGAAGCCAGCCAGTAGCGTGCTGGCGTTTGTCAACGGAGAGATTCAGCGCACGCTCGGCGGCGACAGCCGTTTCGATCTGCTTGACGTGCCGCTGGTGGTGAGCATGGCGCAGTTGCATGCTGAGTTCCTGCAGCACCGGATGGCGATTATCCCGGCGCTGCGCGCCATGTGCGAAGTGGTTTCCCTCTATCAGTGCGATGTGCTGCTGCTGACCGGTCGCCCGTCGCGCTTCCCGGGCATTCAGGCGCTTGTGCGTCATTTGCAGCCGCTGCCGGGCAGCCGCATTTTGTCGCTGGAGGGGTATCACACCAGCGACTGGTATCCGTTCAACAAACAGGGACGCATTGATAACCCGAAATCCACCGCGGCGGTCGGTGCCATGCTGTGTCTGCTGGCACTCGATCTGCGTCTCAGCAGCTTCTGGTTCCGCGCCGGCGATTTTGAACCCTACTCGACCATTCGCTATCTTGGCGTACTGGATGAAAACGCCACGCTGAGCGATGACAATCTGTGCTACAGCGAGATTGATCTCGATAGCCACAGCTTCGCGCTGGACCGTAAAAGCAGCTTCCGCATTCGCGGTAACGTCTGCCTCGGTTTCCGCCAGCTGGAGAACGACCGCTGGCCGGCGACACCGCTCTACAGCCTGAGCATTACCGATCCGCAGCTGGCGCGCCAGGTAGCGGGCGAAAGCGTGCTGCGCATCAGGCTGGCGGTACAACCGGGCCCGGATAACCTCGGCCCGGAGCGGCTGGTGCTGAGCGAGGCGCGCATGGACGATGGCACGCGCGTGCCGCTGGAGCAACTGAGTCTGAAACTGAATACGCTGTCGGCCACCGGCAACGCCAATGCGCAATACTGGATCGACAGCGGGAGCGTGTGTAAACGATGAGAACTGCCAAAAAAGCCACGCCGGCGACGCCTGCTAAACGCCTGGGTCTGCTGCAGGAGACGGTTGACGGCGCGCTGAACTGGGTGGAGAGCCACCAGGCGCACTCGCCGCGTCTGGCGCTGGAAGCCGATACGCTGCGGCTCCAGCTGCGGCGCGCCCGCGTTGAAAGCCACGCGCTGGCGCGACAGCTGGCGCGGCCGGTCACCCTGGCGCTGTTTGGTCAGTCGCAGGCGGGTAAAGCCTGGCTGCTGAGTGAAATGGTCGGCGACGCGCAGGGCCAGCTGATCGCCCGTCTCGGCGACAAAACCCTGAACTATTTTCAGCACATCAATCCCGGCAATCTCGATTTTGCCATCGCCACCCGTTTCAGCCATCAGCGTGAAGCGCAGTCAGGCGCGTGGCCGCTGGAGATGACGCTGCTGAGCGAAGCCGAGCTGATTCGTCTGATGCTGGCCGGTGCCAGCGCGGACACCCAGCCGGACAGCGCGGCGATTGATGCCGCGCTGCAGCGCCTGCAGCGCCATCGCCAGAGCGAGATGCAGCCCGGCCTCGACAGCGACGCGCTGGTGACGCTGTGGGCGTGGCATCGCCGCCAGCCCGACCACGCCGAGGTGCTGGACCGTCATTTCTGGCCGCAGGCGATTGAGCTGGCACCGTGGCTCAACGTAGACGACCGCGTGCAGCTGTTTGCGCTGCTGTGGCCGCAGCGTCCGGCGCTGAATGAAACCCTGCGCAGCCTGCTGCATCTGCGCCATCAGCTGCGGCACGCGCCGCGCGTGCTGGCACCGCTCAGCCTGCTGGTGGATGACGCCTCGCTGCCCGCTGAAAAGCTCATCGGCCATGACGCCGACCTGAACGAATTGATTGAAGTGTGTCCGGTTGTCGCCAACCGCGTGGGCAAACCGCAGTCAGTACCGCTCGGCTGGCTGGCGCTGCTGACGCTGGAAATCACCCTCCCGCTCAGTTCGACGCCGCGTCAGGCGCTGTATGACGAAGCCGATATGCTGGAACTGCCCGCACCGGGCACGCCCGCCGACCGCGATCAGCAGGATGAGCGCGCAAGGCTGCAGGCGCGTGATGCGCTGCGCGCCAGTCTGCTGGAACAGAAACGTGCCCTGCTGCCGGGCTTCTATGCCGCGCGTCAGGGCATCGATTTAATGCTGATTTGTACCGCCGCCAGCCAGCGTCAGGATGCGGATCTCGCCGCCAGCGCGCTGCGCGAGTGGCAACTGCAGCAGAGTGCGACGGCCAGCGCAGACAAGCCGCGCCTGATTTGGGCGATTACGCCGCACGATGCGCGCTATCAGCAGTCGCAAATTAACGTCGATGAAGCGGTACAGCGGCAGATTGGTCAGCCGGGCCAGAGCTGGGGCTCAATGCTGGCGCGCGATCGCGCCGGCGTCGACCGCATGAGCAGCTGGCTGCAGGATGAGATGCAGCCAGAGGCACGGCGCGACCGGCTGGCGCTGCAGCTCAGCACGCTGCAGCAGAAACTGGTGGAGCGTCTGCAGCCGTGGACCGAAGCCAGCGCCACGCCGGAACAGGCCGCGCGGAAACAGGCCATCGCCGATACGCTGCTGAAGTGTTTACAGCATCGCACCGGCCTGCACGGCGAGCTGCTTGAGCGTCTGCAGCCGTCGCGCGAGGCGGTGCGCCAGCTGTGGCTGAGTCAGAGCCACGGCAGCACGCCGTCCACCGGCGGCCAGCCAGCCGCGGTGGAGCAGAGCTATTTTGGTATTGGTTTTGAGTTTGACCTGTTTAACGATGAGCCGGTAACCACCGCCGAACCGCGCAGCAGCAGCGGCCAGCGCGATCAGCAGTTTCCTCAGCAGGTGTTCGCGCTGTGGCTGGCGCACCTGCGTCAGCTGCCGGAGAGCCAGAGCCTACTGGCGCTGCTCAACGTTGATAAGCCGACGCTGGAACTGCTGGTGGAGGAGCTCATCACCGCCAGCTTCCGTCTGCAGGTGCTGAGCAAACTGCAAAGCGCGCTAAACGAAACGGAGACGCAGGCCAGTGCCCATGAAGCGCGCACCGATCGCCAGGTGTCGCGTGCCATGACGGTGCTGGGTGACTTTGTCGCCTGGCTCGGCTTCCTGCAGCGGGATGAACGTGAACGGCCGCAGAGTCGCGTCAATCGCGGCAGCCCGATTTTCGCCCGCCCGCCGGCGCCCAGCGTCAGCTTTTCGTCAGGCCAGCGTCTGACGCGGCTGTCTGCCGCGCCGGCTAACCACACCGCCTATTACATTTATGACTGGCTGGTGGGGTTAAATTCGCTGATCGTCGAGAATAACGGCTACACCGGCGGCGGCGATTTGCCGGCCAGCGCACGCCAGACGCTGGCGATTATGCTGCTGCCGCTGCACGCGTAGTCAGTGAGTAATCAGGCGCAGCTCACCCGCCAGCTGCTGCGCCGCCTCCTCCAGCAGCGCCAGCACCGGGGCAAACTCCGCGCTGGTGCTGACCTCGGCGACATGCTGCAGATGCAGCGTTGCCGGCAGCGCCATGCCGCCGGTCAGCCAGTCCCACAGCGCATCCAGATTGTAGCCAAAGCATTCACCGCAGCCGCTCTGTTCGACCAGCGCCTGATAAAAGGCCTGGCGCGTGCCCAGCGTGCGAAAATCAAAATGGAGTGTCAGCATAGTCAGGGTACCGGCGTGAAGCTGCGATAGTGATCGGTGGTGAGAAAGATCAGCCCATCGGAAGAGTAAAGCAGACGATCGGCATCGCGGTGGCCGCAGTCATAATTGACGTCCGCTTCATACCACTGGCGTCCCGCCTGCATCGGCAGTCGCCGTTCGCGGTTACTGAAGCGATCGCCGCCAATCGCGCGCCCCGGCAACACTTCACACAGGTTGCCCTGCGCCGGGTTCCAGCCCTGACGACGTGCCGCGCTTTTGGTGAGATAAAAATCAGGCAAACGGTGATGCTGTTGCAGCCAGCGCGCCACGCGCTTTGCATCGGTCAGTTGCGCAATATCCGTCTGTTTTTCTGGCGCAGTACCGCTCAGATGGGGCTTCAGCCCGATCCAGCAAACCACCAGCGCAAACAGTAATCCAATCCAGAGTTTTTTCGACATAGTGACATCCTGAAAAGCAGGACGCCGATAATAGCAGGTTTCAGGCGGGGAAAAACGCGGGCCAGCATGGCTGGCCCTGGCGGAGGTTTACTGCTGCATCGCGCTCGGGGTGTGCGCGGCGTGACGACGCCATGCGCCCGGTGCCACGCCATACTGGCGCTTGAAGCTGCGGTTAAACGACTGCTGTGAATCGAAGCCCAGCGAAATCGCCACGTTGAGGATCGGTTCGTTGGTGGTGGTCAGGCGGTCGGCCGATTTTTTCAGCTTCTTAGCCCGGATGTACTCACCAAGCGGATAGCCGGTGTGCTCTTTGAACATACGCTGCAGGTGCCACTTCGAATAGCCGGCGCGCCCCGCTACGGTGTCCAGATCCAGACGTGCTTCAATGTTGTTATCAATCCAGTCGATCAGATCGTGAATAAAAGCGTCGCTCATCATCCCATTCTCTCCCGTCGCCATGGCGAACAGTATCAGTATCAGTTGCAATTACACTTTAAGGGTGACTGACTATCGCACTTAATGCAAGTTTTATTATTGCATTAAATGCCGCACTCGCCGTAGGGGCTTTCGCTACCTGTTACGAATTGATCAAAACCGCACATAAAGTGTATCAGATATTCTTGCAGATGCAGTTCGCCCAAGCCTACACTCCTGTGGTTTTAATGCAATCTTAAAAGTTGCAGATTTTTCGTACGTCTCCTTTCTTTTTCACCAACGCGGAATAACAACAATGCATCTGCAAACATATGGGGTTCGTCGGGCCGTAAGCCTGTCAGGAGTGATGTTGCTGGGAAGCCTGCTGGCCGGTTGTGATCGCGGTGTGGCGCAAAATGCCGCGCCACCTGCGCCTGCCGTGAGTGCCGCTGACGTGGTGGTGAAATCGATTAGCCAGTGGGATAGCTTTAACGGCCGGATTGAAGCGGTGGAGAGCGTTCAGCTGCGCCCGCGCGTCTCCGGCTACATTGATAAGGTGAATTACACCGACGGCCAGGAGGTGAAGAAAGGCCAGGTGCTGTTCACCATTGATGACCGAACCTATCGCGCCGCGCTGGAACAGGCGCAGGCCGAACCTGGCGAGAGCCAAAACGCAGGCCAGCCTGGCGCAAAGCGAGGCTAACCGTACCGATAAGCTGATCAATACCCATGTGGTCTCCCGGGAAGAGTGGGAGCAGCGTCGTTCGGCTGCCGTTCAGGCGCAGGCCGACATGCGCGCCGCGCAGGCGGCAGTTGACGCCGCGCAGCTCAACCTGGACTTCACCAAAGTGACCGCGCCTATCGATGGTCGCGCCAGCCGGGCGCTGATCACCAGCGGGAACCTGGTGACCGCGGGCGACACCGCCAGCGTCCTCACCACGCTGGTCTCGCAGAAGACGGTTTACGTCTACTTTGACGTGGACGAGTCGACCTATCTTCACTACCAAAATCTGGCCCGCAGCGGGCAGGGGGCGTCCAGCAATCACACGGCGCTGCCGGTTGAGATTGGCCTGACGGGCGAGGAGGGCTATCCCCATCAGGGCAAAGTGGATTTCCTGGATAACCAGCTGAACGCCGAGCACCGGCACCATCCGCATGCGCGCGCTGCTGGATAACTCCGCAGCGTCAGTTCACGCCGGGACTGTTTGCCCGCGTACGCCTGCCGGGCAGCGCGGAGTTCAACGCCACGCTTATCGACGACAAAGCGGTGCTGACCGATCAGGATCGTAAATACGTTTATATCGTGGTTGATAAAGAGGGGAAAGCGCAGCGTCGCGACATTACGCCGGGACGTCTGGCAGACGGTTTACGCATCGTGCAGCAGGGGCTGAACCCTGGCGACAAAGTCATCGTCGAGGGTTTACAGAAAGTGTTTATGCCGGGTATGCCGGTTAACGCGCCAAAACCGTTGCCATGACCCCCGCCACCGCGCCCTCAACTGATCCCTTGACCTGAGAATCCAACCCATGGACTTTTCCCGCTTTTTCATCGACAGGCCGATCTTTGCCGCGGTGCTGTCGATTCTGATTTTTATCACCGGGTTGATCGCCATCCCGCTGCTGCCGATCAGCGAATACCCGGACGTGGTGCCGCCCAGCGTGCAGGTGCGCGCGGAGTACCCGGGCGCCAACCCGAAAGTGATTGCCGAGACCGTGGCGACGCCGCTGGAAGAGGCGATCAACGGCGTCGAGAACATGATGTACATGAAGTCGGTCGCCGGCTCCGACGGCGTGCTGGTGACCACCGTCACCTTCCGTCCGGGCACCGATCCCGACCAGGCGCAGGTGCAGGTGCAAAACCGCGTGGCGCAGGCCGAAGCGCGTCTGCCGGAAGACGTGCGCCGTCTGGGCATCACCACCCAGAAGCAGTCGCCGACGCTGACGCTGGTGGTGCATCTGTTCTCGCCCAACGGCAAGTACGACTCGCTGTACCTGCGCAACTACGCCACGCTGAAGGTGAAGGATGAGCTGGCGCGCCTGCCGGGCGTCGGCCAGATGCAGATTTTCGGCGCCGGCGAGTACGCGATGCGCGTCTGGCTGGACCCGAACAAGGTGGCGGCGCGCGGCCTGACCGCCTCCGACGTGGTCAGCGCCATGCAGGAGCAGAACGTGCAGGTCTCCGCCGGCCAGCTTGGCGCCGAGCCGCTGCCGAAAGAGAGCGATTTCCTGCTGTCGATCAACGCCCAGGGCCGCCTGCATACCGAAGAAGAGTTCGGCAACATCATCCTGAAAACGACGCCGACGACGGCACGGTCGTCCGCCTGCGCGACGTGGCGCGCATCGAAATGGGCTCCGGCAGCTATGCGCTGCGTTCCCAGCTGAACAACAAGGACGCGGTCGGGATCGGTATCTTCCAGTCGCCGGGGGCGAACGCCATCGAGCTGTCTAACGCGGTGCGCGCCAAGATGGCCGAGCTGGCCACGCGCTTCCCGGAAGACATGAAGTGGGCGGCGCCTTACGATCCGACGGTCTTCGTGCGCGACTCGATCCGCGCGGTGGTGCACACGCTGCTGGAAGCCGTGGTGCTGGTGGTGCTGGTGGTGATCCTGTTCCTGCAGACCTGGCGCGCCTCGATCATTCCGCTGATCGCGGTGCCGGTGTCGGTGGTCGGCACCTTCAGCGGTGCTCTACCTGCTGGGCTTCTCGCTCAATACCCTGAGCCTGTTCGGGCTGGTGCTGGCCATCGGCATCGTGGTGGACGACGCCATCGTGGTGGTGGAGAACGTCGAGCGCAACATCGAAGAAGGGCTTGGCGCCGCTGGCGGCGGCGCACCAGGCGATGCGCGAGGTGTCCGGGCCGATCATCGCCATCGCGCTGGTGCTGTGCGCGGTGTTCGTGCCGATGGCGTTCCTCTCGGGCGTCACCGGCCAGTTCTACAAGCAGTTCGCGGTGACCATCGCGATCTCCACGGTGATCTCGGCGATCAACTCGCTGACCCTGTCGCCGGCGCTGGCGGCGGTCCTGCTGTAAAGGCGCACGGCGCGCCGAAGGACCTGCCGACCCGCCTGATCGATCGCCTGTTCGGCTGGCTGTTCCGTCCGTTCAACCGCTTCTTCCAGCGCAGCTCGAACGGCTATGAAGCGACTGGTCGGCAAAACCCTGGGCCGGCGCGGCGCGGTGTTCGTGGTCTACGTGCTGCTGCTGGCCGGTGCCGGCGTGATGTTCAAGCACGGTGCCCGGCGGCTTTATTCCGACGCAGGACAAGCTGTACCTGATTGGCGGCGTGAAGATGCCGGAAGGCTCCTCGCTGGCCCGCACCGATGCGGTGATCCGCAAGATGAGCGAAATCGGCATGAACACCGAAGGCGTGGCCTATGCGGTCGCCTTCCCGGGCCTGAATGCGCTGCAGTTCACCAACACGCCGAATACCGGCACGGTGTTCTTCGGCCTGAAGCCGTTCGACCAGCGCATTCCGCACTGCGGCGGAAATTAACGCGGAGATCAACGCGAAAATCGCGCAAATCCAGCAGGGCTTTGGCTTCTCCATCCTGCCGCCGCCGATTTTAGGGCTGGGTCAGGGGTCGGGCTATTCGCTGTACATCCAGGACCGCGCTGGTCTGGGCTATGGCGCGCTGCAAAACGCGGTGAACACCATGTCCGGTGCGATTATGCAGACGCCGGGGATGCATGTTCCCGATCTCCACCTACCAGGCCAACGTGCCGCAGCTGGACGTGCAGGTCGACCGCGACAAGGCCAAAGCGCAGGGCGTGTCGCTGACCGATCTGTTCGAGGACGCTGCAGACCTATCTGGGCTCGTCTTACGTCAACGACTTCAACCAGTTCGGCCGTACCTGGCGCGTGATGGCGCAGGCCGACGGGCAGTTCCGCGACAGCGTGGAGGATATCGCGAAGCTGCGCACCCGCAACGACCGGGGCGAAATGGTGCCGATTGGCAGCATGGTGAACATCACCACCACCTACGGGCCGGATCCGGTGATCCGCTACAACGGCTACCCGGCGGCGGACCTGATTGGCGATGCCGACCCGCGCGTGCTCTCATCCGCGCAGGCGATGACGCAGCTGGACGCGATGTCTAAGCAGATCCTGCCGAACGGCATGAACATCGAATGGACCGACCTGAGCTACCAGCAGGCCACCCAGGGCAACACCGCGCTGATCGTCTTCCCGGTGGCGGTGCTGCTGGCGTTCCTGGTGCTGGCGGCGCTGTATGAAAGCTGGACGCTGCCGCTGGCGGTGATCCTGATCGTGCCGATGACCATGCTGTCCGCGCTGTTCGGCGTGTGGCTGACCGGCGGCGACAACAACGTCTTCGTGCAGGTCGGGCTGGTGGTGCTGATGGGGCTGGCCTGCAAGAACGCCATCCTGATCGTCGAGTTCGCCCGCGAGCTGGAAATGCAGGGCAAAGGCATCGTGGAGGCGGCGCTGGAGGCCTGCCGCCTGCGTCTGCGCCCGATCGTGATGACCTCCATCGCCTTCATCGCCGGCACCATGCCGCTGATCCTCGGCCACGGCGCGGGCGCCGAAGTGCGCTGGCGTCACCGGCATCACGGTGTTCTCCGGCATGCTGGGGGTGACGCTGTTTGGCCTGTTCCTGACGCCGGTGTTCTACGTGACGCTGCGTAAGTTCGTGACGCGCAAACAGCAGCCGGCGGTGGAAACGCAGACGGTGTAAACGCTAAGGAGTAAAACCCATCCGGGCCATCGTGAAGGCGGATTTTTTTTGCCTGGCGCAGCATGACGATGTTACACAGCAACAGTCCGCCTCTGCGCCAGAGTGCAGCGCGGGTTTTCCGGTTTCGGGGGTGCGGGGGGGGGTGCGCATCAGCGATGCACGCGACGTTAGCGGCCTTTTTTGATACTGGGCGATGAGGTCGGGGAGCGGATCCCAGCCGCTGCTGTCGGCGTTTTTCACCGCTTCCAGGGCACTTGCCACGGTATGGCGGGCCAGTACCGCTAACGACGCCTGCTCCGCTTCTTCGGAAATCGATTTGAAGTACCAGCACGCGTTAGCGCTGACCACGCAGCGGGCCGGTACGTCAGGGCGCGACGCCCACAGCTTTTTATCTTCGATGACCGAAAGGTAGATGTCGCGCAGGGTGATCTCTTCCGGCGGGCGACCAAGATGAATGGAGCCGTTACGGCCAAGCGTTGAGACGATAATGCCGTCTCGCGTCAGCGGAACCATCAATTTGCGGATGAAGCTCGGGTTCGCTTCCAGACCGTAGGCCAGAATCGCACTCGTCGAACGTTCACCCAATTGCTCCGCCATCGCTACGCTGAGAACCATCTGCAAAGCTGTCGGGAAGCGGTAATCTAACATTTCTCTGTCCTGGGTTGCGGTGAATCTTGTTCTTTTTGGCACCGCAGAGGTGAATAAGCAATAAACAACAATATAACAAACACTGTTGCTTTTTAGAATACCGAAAATGCTTTCCACTCGTGACTAACCTGAGCTATTACCCGCCTTAATATCGTCTTAAACTATTGAATTTATATAAGTATATTCCAACATGGCATGCCGCTGACCGCTTTAGCACTCTGAGCCTTGCGCAACAATATGCGCGACGTGTCACTTTTTTGCCCCCACCGCTGTAGCTGCGGGCTGGTGAAGGACGTTGTGACAAAGGGACGATTATTTCTGCACGCGTGGTGCGCCGTGTGCGCAACCGACCTTCAGACAAGCCATTGTTTCTGAGTAAGAAACAAAAACACGCCGGCCAAGGGGCTGCGTCAGGGTCGATTAACCGGTTTCTGAAAGGAATAATATTGATCAGGGTCATGATTCCCTTGCTATTTTTTGCACAAAATGCGCGCCGTTACTATTTTCGAGGCGCGAAATAATGTCTGTATTATCCCCGGTCGTCGGCGCATTATTGCTGACCGTTCTCCCGCTGACGGTGGGCATCATTACGGCGGCAACCAGCTGCCTGAACGCGCCAACCTTATGGCAATGCGTGCGTATGGCACCGCTGCCTTTCGTTGTCTCGGCTGGCTGCACTCTGCTGTTAAGCGCGTTGTGTTGCCTGCTGCAATATCTGACGGATCGCCACTAAAGCGCAGCAGCGGCCATCTCTGCCCGTTAGCCGTCAGTGGCGATTTCAACCTGCGGATTCCGGAGCGCCTGCCGGCAATTTCCGCTTCAGCACCACCACCAAAAGCACGTTGATGAGCGCCAGCCCGCATAACAGCCACAGCGTAGCCTGCGCGCCGGAATGCTGGAAAATATAGCCGCCAATCAGCGGTGTGAGCGCCTGACCAATCAGCGCCGGTCGCGCCATGCGGCCAACCACAATGGCGTACTCTTCCGGTTTTACCATCGCCAGTGGCAGGGTTCCGCGCACGATAGCCCGCAAGCCATTTCCTGCACCGTACAGCACCATACTCACCAGCGCCCACGCGGGATAACAGGCCAGCAGCAGTAATCCCAGCGCCACCAGCCCGACTGAGAAGAAAGTGGTCCAGATGGGATGGCCGCGTTTGAACGCCATATCGACAATGCGCGACGCCACCTGGCACGGCCCCAGCAGCGTACTGATCGCCAGCGCGGCGCTCAGCGAATACCCGCTCGCCTGCAGCAGGGTAATCAACTGCACCGATATCGCCGTCATGATCACCGACGCGAGGGTAAAGATGCTGCACAGCAGCCAGAACAGCGTGGGGGCCAGCGAATTCTGTGCGGTATGCTGTTGCGTGGCTTTTAGTCTGGATGGCGTACGCGGCGCCGGCAGCGCATACAGGTAAGCCGGCAGCACCGCCAGGCACAGCAGCGCGGCAATGGCCAGACAGGCGCCGCGCCACTCCAGCCAGTGGATCAGCAACGCGATGCCGGGCCACACCAGTGAGGTACAGAATCCTGAGATCAGCGTAATACCGGTAATCGCGCCACGCGCCTGGCCGCCATATAAGGTGCCCAGCGTGGCGAACAGCGCGTCATACAGGCCCATCGCCATGCCCGCGCCGATAATCAGCCAGGCGAACAGAAACAGCGGCAAACTGTGGCTCAGCGCCATGATCACCAGCCCGAGCGCCATCACCGCCCCGCTCGCCGCCAGCAGCCGGCGACCCTGTGCGCGGGCAATCAGCCGGCCGCACAGCGGTGCCAGCAGGCCGGAGACCAGAATGCCGAGCGAAAGTGCGCCATACACCCACTGCTGCGACCAGCCGGTTTCCGCGATGATCGGGTTAGCCATCACGGCCATCAGATAAAACGATCCGCCCCATGACAGGATCTGCACGGCGCCGAGCGTGACGATAGCGGGCGCGCCCGGTTTTGGCTGATACTCCACAGCTAATATCCGTTAGCAGGTAAATCACGGTTATAACATGTTCATCCGACAGGAAAAATGCCCGCGCGCCCTGTTGAGCCGAATTCCACGCCGGGGTTTCAGCGATTGGATGGATAAACTTTATAATAGTATGTTGTAACTAGTATGCCTGCTTGCCCGCCGCATCATTAAGTGCCACCCTTAGGTATGTTGTAACTATGGAGAACCGCGATGGCTCGCTATGATTTGGTGGCTGATTTACACGAATGCGTGAATACGCTGGAGCGCGAACTTACTGCACTGCGGGCGTCGGTTGAACAGCAGCCGCTGTTGCTGGCGCGCGTATTCAGCCTGCCGGATATCGAGAAAGGCAAAGAGCATGATGAAATAAACCGCATCGCGGTGACCCAGCATCTCGGTAAACGCGCGCGCGAACTGGCCCTCGCCCACTACTGTCGCCTGTTTATGCAGCATCAGTCAGAAAAACTCAGCACCAAAGCGGCGGTGCGTCTGCCTGGCGCCCTCTGCATTGAGGCGGATGAGGCGGCCAGCCAGCGACTGGAGCAACAGGTCACGACCATCAACACCCTTAAACAGCGGCTGGAGCAATTGATCACCGTCGACTCCGGCCTGCCGAGCGAGGCGCGTTTTGAGTTTGTGCACCAGCATCTGCGTGGCCTGATCACCCTCAACGCCTACCGCAGCGTCACGCTACTGCAGGCGCCGGATACGCTGCGTTTTGGCTGGGCGAATAAAAACATCATCAAGAAGGTGACGCGCGAGGCTATCGTCGGGCAGCTGGAGCGCAGCCTGAAGGCGAACCGCGCGCAGGCGCCGTGGACGCGCGAACAGTGGGCAGAGAAAGTGCAGCAGGAGCTGGAGCGGGTGCAGTCATTACCCGACGGCGCGCAGCTGAAGATCAAGCGGCCGGTCAAAGTGCAACCTATCGCGCGGCTGTGGCGCGCCAGCGAGAAAAAACAGCTGCAGCTGGCCTGCCCTTCGCCGCTGCTGGTGCTGTGCCGCGATCGTACGCAGGTGCCGACGCTGGGTGAACTGCTGGATTACGATGCCGAAAACATCGCGCACCGCTACAAGCCGCTGGCGCAGCCGCTGCACCTGATCATCCCGCGGCTGCATTTATGGAGTGACCGTCTGTAAGGCAAAAAAAAACAGCGCGACAGGTCGCGCTGTAGTGTCCGGCAGTAAAGCTATTGCTTCATGCTGCCGACCATCGCTTCCGGCCGCACCCATTCGTCGAACTGCGCGTCGGTCAGGTAGCCGAGCTTCAGCGCCGAGGCTTTCAGCGTCAGCCCCTCTTTGTGCGCCTTCTTGGCGATTTCCGCCGCCTTGTCGTAGCCGATGTGGGTATTGAGCGCCGTCACCAGCATCAGCGACTCGTTGAGCAGCTGGCCGATGCGCTCGCGGTTCGGCTCGATGCCCACCGCGCAGTGCTCGTTGAAGCTCTCCATGCCGTCGGCCAGCAGCCGCACCGACTGCAGGAAGTTGTGGATCACCATCGGGCGGAACACGTTCAGCTCGAAGTTGCCGGATGCGCCGCCGATGTTCACCGCCACGTCGTTGCCCAGCACCTGGCAGCACAGCATGGTCATCGCTTCGCACTGGGTCGGGTTGACTTTGCCCGGCATGATGGAGCTGCCCGGCTCGTTTTCCGGAATGCTGATTTCGCCGATGCCGCAGCGCGGGCCGGACGCCAGCCAGCGCACGTCGTTGGCGATCTTCATCAGCGAGGCCGCCAGCCCTTTCAGCGCGCCGTGCGCGTGCACCAGCGCATCGCAGGTCGCCAGCGCTTCGAACTTGTTGGGCGCGGTGACGAACGGCTGCTGGGTCAGGTCCGCCAGCGCTTTCGCCACGCGCACCGCGTACTCCGGATGGGTGTTCAGGCCGGTGCCGACCGCCGTGCCGCCCAGCGCCAGCTCGGCGAGGTGCGGGATACTGTCTTCGATGTGCTTCAGGTTGTGCTCCAGCATCGCCACCCAGCCGGAGATCTCCTGGCCGAGCGTCAGCGGCGTGGCGTCCTGCAGGTGGGTGCGGCCGATTTTGACGATGTCGCGGAAGGCCTCCGCCTTCTCGCTCAGCGTCTTGTGCAGCACTTTCAGCTCGGGGATCAGCTGTTCGCGCAGCGCAATCACCGCCGCCACGTGCATCGCGGTGGGGAACACGTCGTTGGAGCTCTGGCTCTTGTTGACGTCGTCGTTCGGATGCACCTTGCGCTCTTCGCCGCGCACGCCGCCCAGCAGTTCGCTGGCGCGGTTCGCCAGCACTTCGTTCATGTTCATGTTGGTCTGGGTGCCGGAACCGGTCTGCCAGATGGCCAGCGGGAACTCGTCGCTGTGCTGGTCGGCCAGCACCTCGTCGGCGGCGTTGATGATGGCGGCGCCCCGCTCGGCCGGCAGCAGCCCCAGATCCAGGTTCACCTGCGCGGCGGCGCGCTTGGTCAGCGCCAGCGCATGGATCAGCGCGACGGGCATCTTTTCGGTGGAGATGCGGAAATGCTCCAGCGAACGCTGGGTTTGCGCGCCCCACAGCTTGTCGGCCGGGACTTCGATGGGGCCCATCGAATCTTTTTCAATGCGGTTGGCTGCCATGACTACGTCTCCTTAGCTCAGATTTTGAGGTTTCCGCCTAAGTCGTCTTCCCGCGACGCCTTAGAGCGAGCAAGATTGTCACATACAAGAAATTAACATTATGCGAGCCCATCGCGTTTATTGCACTTGTTCGTGTATTTTCTATGGCACTTTCTGCTTTAATACGCTTATTTACTTACCGTTATTAAGGGTAAACGATGCAAAAATTGAACAATTCGCTGCAAAATTATGCATGGGGCAGCAAAACCGCGCTGACCGAACTCTACGGCATCGAAAACCCGCAGGGATTGCCGATGGCGGAATTATGGATGGGCGCGCACCCCAAAAGCCCCTCTACCGTTGAAGTGAATGGCATCACCCGTTCGCTGCGTGACGTGATCAATGACGATCAGGTCGCGACGCTGGGTGCCGCGGTAGCGCAGCGTTTCGGTGAGCTGCCGTTTCTGTTTAAAGTGCTGTGCGCCGATCAGCCGTTATCGATTCAGGTGCATCCCAGTAAAACTGCCGCAGAAGCCGGTTTCGCGCGTGAAAACGCGGCGGGCATTCCGCTCAGCGCCGCCGAGCGCAACTATAAAGATGCTAACCACAAGCCCGAACTGGTGTATGCCCTGACGCCGTTCCAGGCGATGAACGGCTTTCGCGAACTGCCTGAGATTGTCTCGCTGCTGGAGCCGGTCGCGGGCGCGCATCCGCAGATCGCCCATTTCCTCGAAAACGCCAGCGAAGCCGCGCTGGCTAAACTGTTCGCTACCCTGCTGTCGCTGAAAGACGAAAGCAAAACCCGCGCGCTCGGCGTACTGAAATCCGCGCTGAACGCGCGCGAAGGCGAACCGTGGCAGACCATCAAAACCATCGCCAGCGACTACCCGGACGATAATGGCCTGTTCTCACCGCTGCTGCTGAATGTCATCACCCTGCAACCGGGTGAGGCGATGTTCCTGTTCGCCGAAACGCCGCATGCCTATCTGAAAGGCGTGGCGCTGGAAGTGATGGCCAACTCGGATAACGTGCTGCGCGCCGGCCTGACGCCGAAATTCATTGATATTCCGGAACTGCTGGCCAACCTGAAGTTCGAGGCCAAACCGGCGGCAACGCTGCTCACGCAGCCGCAGACACAGGGTGACAGCCTGAACTTCCCGATTCCGGTAGAGGATTTTGCCTTCGCCATCCATACGCTTTCGGCCACGCCGCAAACGCTGGCACAGCACAGTGCCGCCCTGCTGTTCTGCATCGAAGGCCAGGCGGTGATTGAAAAGGCCGGGCAGCAGCTGGTACTGCAACCGGGCGAATCCTGCTTTGTCGCAGCCAGCGAGTCGCCGGTGAGCGCGGCGGGGACTGGTCGTCTGGCGCGGGTGTACAACGCGCTGACGTGAGGCGGCTGACGCCTGCAGCATTAACTGCTATTATTTCAAACTATTAATTAAAAAACGCCTGCGGGCGTTTTTCTTCACCCGTCGCGCGGCCCAACGGTATGCGCACGCAAGGATAAGGACGACTCAGCGATGAAAAAGACCAAGGTTGCCGTAGGTGTGATTGTGGCGCTCGGCGTAATCTGGACTGGCGCAGCGTGGTTTACCGGTAAACAGCTGGAAAGCCACATGGATGAGATGCTGCAAAATGCCAACAGCCAGATTAACGCGTACGCGCCGAATAGCCGTCTGACGCTCAGCTATCAGGATTACCAGCGTGGCGTATTCAGCAGCAAAACCAAACTGGTGATTCAGGCCAGTTCGCAGACCGAAGACAATCCGCTGCTGAAGCCGGGTCAAAGCATCGTGCTCAACGAAACCATCGACCACGGTCCGTTCCCGTTTGCTCAGCTGAAACGCGGCAACCTGATCCCCAGCATGGCCTCAGTGCACACCGAACTGGAAAACACCGATGCAGTGAAGAAACTGTTTGAACTGACTCAGGGCAAATCGCTGGTTAACGCCGATACCCGCGTCGGGTACAGCGGCGCGACCGATACCGCACTGCACCTGCTGCCGGTGGATTACAGCAATGCGCAGACCGGTGATCGCCTCGCCACCAACGGCGGCACGCTCAACGTCAGCGCGGACAGCAAAGGCGACAAAGTGAGTCTGCAGGGCGACTTCTCCAGCATCGCCGTCACCAGCAAAAACCAGTTGCAGCAGCCGGTGCTGTTTACCCTTAACGGTCTGAAGCTGGGCGGTGACACCCACCTGAGTCCGGAAGGCGTGCGCGTCGGCGACCAGACCATCACGCTGGATAAGCTCGACGCCAGCATCAACGGTCAGGAAGGCCTGACGCTGGAGAAGCTGGACGGGAAGTCCTCGTTCGACAACAAAGACGGTAAGATTGGCGGCCAGATTGATTATCAGGTCGATAGCATCAGCCTGCAAAAACAGCCGTTCGGCGAAGCCAAACTGGCGATGAAATTTGCGCAGTTTGATGCTCAGGCGGTGAAAACCTTCTCTGACCAGTACAACGCGCAGATGCAGGATCTGCTGAACCAGCCTGGCGTGGTGGACGATCCTATCCGCTACCAGGCCAGCGTGCAGACCATTTTGAGAAATAACCTGCCGACCCTGCTGAAAGGCTCGCCGACCGTAAGCGTGGCGCCGCTGAGCTGGAAAAATGACAAAGGCGAGAGCACGTTCAACCTTAACGTCGGTTTTAACGATCCGGCGACCGTCACCGGTGAACCGCAGAGTCTGGGTGCCGCCGTGGATCGCGTGCTGAAAACGCTCGACGGCAAGCTGAGCATCAATATGCCGATGGCGACGGAAGTGATGCGTCACGTCGGGCTGGCGGAAGGTTATCAGGGTGATGATGCGCAGAAGCTGGCCGATCAGCAGGTGAAAGGTCTGGCGGCGATGGGCCAGATGTTCCGTCTGACCCAGCAGCAGGACGATAACATCACCACCAGCCTGCAATACGCTAACGGTCAGGTCACCATGAATGGCGACAAAATGACGCTGGAGCAGTTCCTGTCGCGCTACATGTTAGGCGCACCAACCAGCGAAGGCATGCCAGAGTAATCCCCGCGGCAGCCCGCTCCGGGCTGCCGTTTTTCCCCGGCAAATAAATTTCACCCTTTTCTGCATCCGTTCAGCCGCACCGTACGTATATCCCTTTGTGAGCACCCTTCTGCTCCTTCAATGAGGATATATGATGAAAAAGTTAATCAGTTATGCCGTCCTGTCTGCCGCCCTGCTTGGCGCGAACGCTGCGATGGCGGCCATGCACGCCAATTCGGTGATGGTAGGCGGCGCGGCAATGTATCCACAAAAAAACATTATTGAAAATGCCCTGAACTCGAAGGATCACACTACGCTGGTCGCCGCCGTTAAAGCCGCGGGTCTGGTCGATACCTTACAGGGCAAAGGCCCGTTTACGGTGTTTGCGCCGACTAACGCCGCCTTTGCCAAACTGCCTGCCGGCACCGTTGATGCACTACTCAAACCAGAAAACAAAGCCAAACTCACCAGCGTGCTGACCTACCATGTGGTCGCCGGTAAATATGATATGAAAGCGCTGGAGCAAAAAATTAAACAGGGTGGCGGTAAAGCCCAATTGAAAACGGTTAACGGTCAGCCGCTGTGGATTATGAGCAATGGGCCACATAATATTCAGCTGAAAGATGGTCAGGGTAATGTGGCAAATATCAGCACTTATGATGTAAACCAGAAAAATGGCGTCATTGACGTTATTGATACCGTCTTAATGCCTGAATAACTGTCTATACTCGGTAAGGTTAAACAAACCGGCCAGGAGTATTATGGACGCCTCTCAGGCTGAGCAACAAATAGCCTTAATACAGGCGGTCGCGAAGCGCGATCGCCTGGCTTTTGAACAGCTGTACCGGCTGACTTCCCCGCATCTATTTGCGGTAGCGCTGCGCATGTTACGCCAGCGGGCGTGGGCGGAAGAGATTCTGCACGAATGCTACATCACGGTCTGGCACAACGCCGCGTCATTTAACAGCGCGCTCAGTTCTCCCCTGACCTGGATGACCCACATTGTACGCAACCGCTGTATTGACTGGCTGCGCAGCGGCTATGCCAGACAATTCCATGCCGATGAAGCCTGGCTCGACGATTTAAGCAGCACGCCGGGTGACGTCAGTCTGGATGAGCAGCACGATCGCGAGGTTGCCCGCCTGCACCACTGTCTGCAGCATTTGAGCAGTGAACAACGCCAGTCGATCGCGCTGGCCTATTATCAGGGCTTATCACATAGCGACATTGCCGGGTGGCTGCAGCAGCCGGTCGGCTCGGTAAAAAGCTGGATTCGACGTGGCCTGGACCATCTGCGGGAGTGTGTAGGACGATGAGTGACAAGGTGCAGCGGGATGACGCCCTGGCGGCGGAGTACGCCCTCGGCACGCTGCGCGGCAGCGCGCGATTGCGCTTTCAGCGCAGACTGCAGGCCGAGCCGGCGCTGGCGGCGCAGGTCGCCCGCTGGCAGACGCTGCTGGCGGGTCTCGACCAGGTTCAGCCGCCCGTCACGCCGCCGGAAACGCTGTGGAAAAAAATTGCCCTTTCCCTGCCGCCCGACAAGCGCGTCGCGCCCGCACGCCGGACGCTGCCGTGGCTGGCTGCCGCCTGCGTCGCGCTGGGCTTCGCGCTGTCGGCTTACTGGCTGCGCGAGCCGGTAATGACGCCGCTGGCGGTGCTGACCGATGCGCAACACAGTCAGCAATGGGTGGTGAGCGCCAGCCGCCGACAGGACGTGATCAGTCTGGCGCCGCTGCAGGTCAGCGCGGTCAGGGCGGATCAGAGTCTGGAACTGTGGCTGATTCCGCCTGGCCGGGCGCCCGTTTCACTCGGTCTGGTCACCGGAAGTGCGCCGCAGCAGTATCCGATTGAGAAACAGCAGTCGCTGGTTAAGGCGACGCTGGCGATCAGTCTCGAGCCGCACGGCGGTTCGCCAACCGGACGTCCAACGGGTCCGGTGCTTTACAGTGTGAATTTATAATCGGTGATGGTCACGGGTGAAATTAGCGTTAACGCGGCAGCGTTTATTATCTGTTGACGCCCAGCGTGTTGCAGGCGGAGTGATGTTAATCATTACGGCGTGACTTAAGCTAAATTAACGGGCACTGAACGCTCAATTTCAGCAAACGGCAAAAACAATGAATGTTTATTTATCCGCCGGCGAGCCTGACTGCCGCGGCCCGGCGAAATAACCCTTTTATAAATTAATCTGGCGTGTCTTCGGGAAAGAAATATTTTATCGACGATTCATTTTCTTTTTCAGAATTCCCTGCCATGCTTAAAACGCCAAACCATAGTACGCGATATTATCGCGAACAATAAATAATAACGCTCGACACCATTGTGTCTTAAACGACACCGGGGAAACTCACCATGCAATTTCTTAAAAACTTCACCATTCGCCGGGTTGTGCAGTGCATCCTGGTCGCGGCGCTGCTGATTGTGGCGCTGGCCGGGATCTATGGCAGCACGGTGCTGCGCGACATGCATCAGCGCGAACTGCATAACGCCACCCTGACCAGCCAGCTGCTGTTTCTCAATCGCGCAAGTTTAGTGATGGCATCGGGAACCACGGCGGCGAAAGCGGCTGTAGCGGCCGATGCCCCGGCCGATAGCGACTGGGCGCCGCTGCGTACCGCCCTCACCGCATCGCCGGCTGACTTTGCGGTGCCTGCGGCTGAGCGCCTGCATTTCCTGCAGCGCGACATCGCAGCGAATAACCATGCCGACCAGTCCGATCGCCAGCGTCTGCAAATGGCCTTTGGCATTGCTGCACTGCTGATGCTCGCGCTGCTGCTGTTCTGTGACCGTTTTCTGGTCACGCATCTGGTACGGCCGCTGGGGGCGCTGCGGGAACATTTCCGCGGCATCGCCGCTGGCGATCTTACGCGGGAACCGCAGGATTTTGGCCGCAACTGTGTGGGTCAGCTGATTCCGCTGGTCAGGCTGATGCAGCAGAGCCTGCTGACCACGGTGCGTGCCGTGCATGACAACACCGACGTGCTACGCAAGGAGTCTGCGGATATCGCCAGCGGCAATGCCGATCTGTCCGACCGCACCACCCGCCAGGCGGCGGCGCTCGAGCAGACTTCCGCCAGCATGGAGCAGCTTAGCGCCACCGTAGAGAAAAATGCCCACAGCGCCGGCGAAGCGCGCGAGCTGGCTGAGGATGCGGCGCGCACCACACGCGACGGCGAAGCGCTGGTCAAAAGCGTGTCAGCGATGATGGCCGATATCGCCGCCGAAGCCGATAAAATCCGTCAGTTCACCGCCACGGTTAACAGTATCGCGTTTCAGACCAATATTCTGGCATTGAACGCGGCTGTTGAAGCCGCCCGCGCCGGCGAGCAGGGACGCGGCTTTGCCGTGGTGGCAGCTGAAGTGCGCACGCTGGCACAACGCAGCGCCAGCGCCGCGAAGGAGATCGAAGGGCTGATTAATGGCACCGTGACGCGCGTTGGCGAGGGCGCGCAGACCGCGCAGCGCGCCGGCGCCATCATGGACAGCGCCACGCAAAGCGTTTCCGCCGTCACCTCGCTGATTGGCCAGATTGCGCTGGCGTCAGACGAACAGAGCAAAGGCATTGCCCAGGTTACGCTGGCCGTGACCGATCTGGATCGCGTCACCCAGCAGAATGCCGCCCTGGTGAAAGAGATTGCCGCCTCGGCCGGCAGCCTGAATGGCCGTACCGGAACGCTGGCTGCGGTGATCAGCCATTTCAACTTTTCTGACAGCCCGCTGGACAGCGCTCAGCCCGCCGGCCAGCGCCCCGTTTCAGCCACCGGCAGCTTCGCGACAGAAAAGCTTGCCGTCTCTGACCCGGCATAGCTCGCAGCCGATAACCATACCGCCAGGGACAGGCCACAGAAAGAGAAGAACTTATGAGCCATCAATCATTGCAGCACATCGTTCCGGTTCAGACTGATGTGCGTGACTTACGCATCGCCACGGGCATGACCCAACTGCACGCGGCTGAACGCTTCGACCTCAGCCTGCGGGTCTGGCAGATGAAGGAGTCCGCAGCAAAACCGTCGCCGCTTAGTCAGGGAGAATATGAGTTTTTGCTGCTGCTGGCAGGAAAACATCCCTATTTTAGTCTGACGGCCAGAGCCCGTTAATACCGTGCGCGCTGGCCATTGCGTCAGCGCCGCCGGCGATCACCGGGGATCCGCTTCCTCCACCCGGCGTGATTCATGGGTCAAATCTCTTTAGCGCTGACGCCCGGGGCACGATTCACCTGTGCTGTCTGCTGATAAAAGGCGTCGAGACGGGCGCGAAAGCGCGCCGGATCGTGCTGGTCTTTAATTCTTTGCAGCGCCCGCGCCGAGCGGGTGCTGATCGCCTCGCGCTGCGCCATTATCTGCGTGATGATCTGTTTGAGCTGCGCAATAATTCTGGCCCTGATCGCCTGTTTCTCCTGCGCTGAAGCGATGGTGATTTCAAACATATCATTTAGCGGACAGTCAATAAGCCAGCCGGCCGAAGCCGGGTTTATTTCCGGCAGTGCGCGCACATTAGTGGTAATGACCGGACAGCCGCACGCCTGCATTTCCAGCACTGAAAAGCCGTAGGTATCCTGCCAGGTCGGTAATAATCCCACATCGGTCTGTTCGAGCATTTTCATCAGCCGATCATTTTGCAAAAATGTTTCATGCCTGAAGATTGCCTGCTGATTAATCAGGTCTTCAATCCGCTGATGAAATTGCGCGTCATCCTGCTGCGCGCCGTGCGCGATATTATAGCGATGCTTCAGGTTGCCCGTTAAATTCACCTGCACGCTGTCGGGGTGAATGATGCCTTCTGCCAGCAACTCGCTAAAGGCCAGCACCACTTCCGCCCCACCTTTACGATAAAACTCATTGCCGACAAAGCTGAACGTCAGCTTCGCCTGATTCACCGGTCTGACCCGATCACAGATAATTGCCTGCGGCGGATGCAGGGTGTGCAGTTTGGGTAAAATGGCTGCAGCCTGCTGCGGAAACGCCTGTAACAGCTTGATTTGAATCTTTTTCGTCGCGTCGGAAATGGCCAGCAGCGCCGTACACTGCGGTGCCGCGATCAGTTTGAGTTGTTTCTGCAATTGTGGATTATGCAGTTTGGCCATGCCCGGCACCGGCAGCACGCGCGGAATTTCGGTTTCAAATGTCGCCATCCAGCGTTTTTTTGTGCAGGCCACTTCATTAAAAAGATGGATGATTTGTGCATCGTCCGGCACCGAGAACGGTAGCGGCGCGAAAATAAACAACTTATTGGCTTTGCGGATTTTCTGCCTGACGGCGTTACGATAAAACCAGATATTTTTATATTTCAGATTGAGATAATGGTGTGAATCGTTGACGATGATATTTCTCTTTTCCGGATAACCTTTCCCATTTACGATTATTTTCATACGTGCCCCGGCACAGGAAAAATAAGCATAGCTGGCAGTATATTCCTCGCCAGTCACAAATCCAGCGAGCAAGTAAACCCGCGCTAAACAATAAGAAAATACACATTTTGTGACAGGTAATAACATCAGCCAGCCTGAATAAAATACAGGCGCGGCCGGTAAAGAATATTAATCAATACAAAATTCGCGGAATTCAGAAAAATGGCTAACGCGTTGATTTTCATTTAACGCTGGCCATATTATGACAGTTTCGTGTCAATATTTGATGCTAAAGCTTAATCTTTATTTTCTGCTGGCCCGCAATGCATAAGCAGAACGATGATCACAGGCCGGCTGACAATCGGTAAGCAGCGGTAACAGAAACGTGGCGAATAATGACCTGACGCCGGGCGGGCGACAGGCTTAGCGGCCCTGCACCAGCTGCGGCGGCACGATTAACGTCTGCACATCGGCCTGTGGCTGCGCCAGGCGCTGTAATATGCGTTCTGCCGCGCGCCGCCCGACGATGCGCGCTTCACTGCTGACAAACGTCAATGCCGGATCGTTCAGCTCAGGCTGCGGATCGTCGTTGAAGCCGACCAGCGCCAGCTGCTGGGTGTAGTAACTGTCCACGGCATCTTCCCCGAGGGTGCGGCCGCTGCGCAGCGCGCCGAAATAGCAGCCGAGCGTGGTGCTGGCATTGTGGGCCAGAATAGCGGTA
This sequence comes from Enterobacterales bacterium, assembly GCA_039593615.1. Taxonomy (GTDB): domain Bacteria; phylum Pseudomonadota; class Gammaproteobacteria; order Enterobacterales; family Enterobacteriaceae; genus Enterobacter. Next base: position 313,699 of record JBCNOY010000003.1, read on the forward strand.
ATACGCGGATGCTGATGCAGCAGCGCCTGCGTCAGCGCAGAGACGCTCTGCTGGCGATCGTCACATTCAATAATCCAGTCCGGGCGAAACGGCAAACCGTACTGCAGCAGCGTGGCGCAATAGCCGCCGATACGTTCGGCGCGTGTCAGTGAGGACCCCAGGCCGCCGACCCAGGCAATGCGCTGATGTCCCTGTTTGATCAGATACTCGGTGGCCATCCGCGCCGCCTGGCTGTTATCCGGACGCAGCGAATCGACTTTTTCCAGACTGCTGGCGCGCGCGGCGCAGATCAGCGCAATATTTTGCTCCTGCGCCTGCAGCCGCAGCGATTCCGCCTGCGCCACCGCGCCGCCCAGCACAATGCCGTCGGCACCCTGCGCCGCCAGCGCGTCAAACGCCCGCTGCAGGCCCTGGCCGTCGCGCCCGCTCTGCGTCAGCACCAGCACCTTGCCGTGCGCCTCCAGCGCTTCGCTCAGCCCGGCGGTCATTTCGGCATAGAAGGGTTCGCAGATGTCGCGCACAATCAGGCCAATCACCCCGCTCTCCCCGCCGCGCAGCGTCGACGCCTGGCGGTTACGCACATAGCCCAGCTGCTCAACCGCCTGATTCACCCGCTCGCCGGTGGCGGGAGAGATGCGCCCTTTGCCGCTCAGCACCAGAGAAACGGTGCTGACGGAAACGCCCGCCGCCAGCGCGACATCGTTGATGGTGATTTTTCTGCTACGGCCATAGCCTGTGACGCGTTTCGTTCCCGGAACCCGCCAATGATCAAAGTCGATCGGTAAAACGTTTTACTGATTGCCGCATGCCAAAAGTAAAGCCTGATGCTACCAGTCAACGCTTGTGTGATTTAGCGCGCACTAAACTTTGATAAAACGTTTTATCTTCTTTTCCGCAGCACTTTAGCCCGACTTGTTACTGATTTTTAGCCAGGAAGGAAGTCGTTTTATGACGGCGAAAGCAGCACAAAAAATATCGCTCTGGGAATTTTTCCAGAGCCTGGGTAAAACCTTCATGCTGCCCGTGGCCCTCCTCTCGTTCTGCGGGATCATGCTGGGGATCGGCAGCTCGCTCAGCAGCCAAGACGTGATCACGCTGATCCCGTTCCTCGGCACCCCCGTGCTGCAGGCGATCTTTATCTGGATGAGTAAAGTCGGCTCCTTTGCCTTTAGCTTCCTGCCGGTGATGTTCTGCATCGCCATCCCGCTGGGCCTGGCGCGCGAAAACAAAGGCGTCGCGGCGTTTGCCGGTTTTGTGGGCTACGCGGTGATGAACCTGGCGGTTAACTTCTGGCTGACCGCGAAAGGCATTCTGCCGACCACCGACGCTGCGGTGCTGAAAGCCAACAACATTCAGAACATGCTCGGCATTCAGTCTATCGATACCGGGATCCTCGGCGCGGTGATCGTCGGTATGGTGATTATCTGGATGCTGCACGAGCGCTTCCACAATATCCGCCTGCCGGATGCCCTGGCCTTCTTCGGCGGTACCCGCTTCGTGCCGATTATCACCACCGTGGTGATGGGCCTGTTTGGTCTGGTGATCCCGCTGATCTGGCCGTTCTTCGCGACGCCGGCATCACCGGGCTTGGCCGCATCATCAACGGCGCGGGCGATTTCGGCCCGATGATCTTCGGCACCGGCGAGCGTCTGCTGCTGCCGTTTGGCCTGCAGCACATTCTGGTGGCGCTGATTCGCTTCACCGAAGCGGGCGGCACGATGGAGGTGTGCGGTCACAGCGTCAGCGGCGCGCTGACCATCTTCCAGGCGCAGCTGAGCTGCCCGACCACCCACCGGCTTCGCCGAAAGCGCCACCCGCTTCCTGTCGCAGGGTAAAATGCCGGCCTTCCTCGGCGGCCTGCCGGGCGCCGCGCTGGCGATGTATCACTGCGCACGCCCGGAAAACCGTCATAAAATTAAAGGCCTGCTGATTTCCGGCGTGATCGCCTGCGTGGTCGGCGGCACCACCGAGCCGATCGAGTTCCTGTTCCTGTTCGTCGCGCCGGTGCTGTACCTGATCCACGCGCTGCTGACCGGTCTGGGCTTTACCGTGATGGCGGTGCTGGGCGTGACCATCGGCAACACCGACGGCAACGTGATCGACTTCGTGGTGTTCGGCATCCTGCACGGCCTCTCCACCAAGTGGTATCTGGTCCCGGTCGTGGCGGCAATCTGGTTCGTGGTGTACTACGGGATCTTCCGCTTCGCCATCACCCGCTTTAACCTGAAAACGCCAGGCCGCGATACCGATACGGCCACCAGCGTGGAACAGGCGGTTGCCGGTACCGTGGGCAAATCCGGCTACAACACCCCTGCCATTCTGGCGGCGCTGGGCGGTGCGGAGAACATCACCTCGCTGGATAACTGCATTACCCGCCTGCGTTTGTCGGTGGCGGATATGTCAAAAGTGGATACCAACGCCCTGAAAGCCAACCGGGCCATTGGCGTGGTACAGTTAAATCAGCACAATTTGCAGGTGGTTATCGGCCCGCAGGTACAGTCAGTGAAAGATGAGCTGGCAACCCTGATGCGAACAGTAGAAGCCTGATGCCTCCGCCCCCTCACCATGAGGGGGTTTTACGTTAAGGATTAAAGCATGTTTGATTTCTCCACCGTCGTGGATCGACACGGCACCTGGTGTACGCAGTGGGACTACGTCGCCGACCGCTTTGGCGCGGCCGACCTGCTGCCCTTCACCATCTCGGATATGGATTTCGCTACCGCTCCCTGCATTACCGACGCGCTGCATCAGCGCATCAATCACGGCGTGTTGGGCTACAGCCGCTGGAAGAACGATGAGTTTCTCGCCGCCGTCGCGCACTGGTTCCAGCAGCGCTTTAACAGCCAGATTGAGACCGAATCGGTCGTTTATGGCCCTTCCGTCATATATATGGTCTCTGAGTTGATTCGCCTCTGGTCAAACCCCGGCGACGGCGTGGTGGTACACACCCCGGCATACGATGCGTTTTACAAAGCCATCGAAGGCAATGCGCGTCACGTGGTGCCCGTAGAGATGGAAAAGCATGCTAATGGCTGGCAAGGAAACATGGCTGCGCTGGAAGCGGCCCTGGCGAAACCTGAAAACAAAATTTTGCTGCTGTGCAGTCCGCAAAACCCGACCGGCAAGGTCTGGACGCGGGAGGAACTGACGCAGATGGCGGAACTGTGTGAGCGCTATGACGTGGCGGTTATCAGCGATGAAATACACATGGATATGGTGTGGGGCGAGCATCGTCACACGCCGTGGAACGCGGTGGCGCGCGGTAAATGGGCGCTTCTCACCTCCGGCTCGAAAAGCTTTAACATTCCGGCGCTGACGGGCGCTTACGGCCTGATTGGTGATGAAGAGAGCCGTAACGGTTATCTCAGCGCGCTAAAAGGCCGGGACGGCCTCTCTTCCCCTTCCGTGCTGGCGCTGACGGCGCATATCGCCGCCTACCAGCAGGGGGAGCCGTGGCTGGATGCCCTGCGGGGTTATCTCGAAGGGAATTTGTCGTATATTGCGCAGGAAGTAAACCGCGCTTTTCCGAAACTGAACTGGCAGCCACCGGACGCGACCTATCTGGCCTGGATCGATCTGCGCCCTCTGAACATTGACGATCGGGCGCTGCAAAACGTGCTGATCGAGCAGCAAAAAGTTGCCATCATGCCGGGATATACCTACGGGAAAGAGGGAAATGGCTTCGTGCGCTTAAATGCGGGCTGCCCGCGCAGCAAGCTGGAGCAAGGGGTTCAACGCCTCATCGCCGGGATTAACACGCTCCTGTAATTAATTTGCGCAACGGAATATTCCCTTGCGCAAATAGCTTTTTACCCCGTTTTGTTTTTATAATATGGCGCACTTTAACCAGAAAAAGAGTGCGACCATGATTGATACACGCCTGCCTTTAACTGATATTCATCGTCACCTTGACGGTAACATTCGTGCCCAAACCATCCTCGATCTTGGCCGCCAGTTCAATTTAACGCTTCCTGCTCAGACGCTTGAGTCGCTGATCCCTCACGTACAGGTGACCTCCAATGAACCGGACCTGGTCAGCTTCCTGAGCAAACTCGACTGGGGCGTGAAGATGCTGGCGCGCTGGATGCCTGCCGCCGCGTGGCGTTTGAGAACATCGAAGATGCCGCCCGCAACGGCCTGCATTACGTCGAGCTGCGCTTCTCGCCGGGCTATATGGCGATGACCCACAACCTGCCCGTTGCAGGCGTGGTGGAAGCCGTCATTGAAGGCGTCCGCGAAGGGTGTAAAACCTTCGACGTTCAGGCCCGTCTGATTGGCATTATGAGCCGTACGTTCGGCGAAGCCGCCTGCCTGCAGGAGCTGGAGGCGCTGCTGGCCCATCGCGATGCCATCACCGCCGTCGATCTCGCCGGTGACGAGCTGGGCTTCCCGGGCAGCCTGTTCCTCTCCCACTTCAACCGCGCGCGCGATGCCGGCTGGCACATTACCGTACATGCGGGTGAAGCGGCTGGCCCGGAAAGCATCTGGCAGGCCATCCGCGAGCTGGGCGCCGAGCGTATCGGTCACGGCGTGAAGGCGGTTGAAGATCGCGCGCTGATGGATTTCCTGGCGGAGCAGCGTATCGGGATTGAGTCGTGCCTGACGTCTAACATTCAGACCAGCACCGTGGCATCGCTGGCGCAGCCATCCGCTGAAAACGTTCCTTGAGCACGGCGTGCTGGCCTCTCTGAACACTGACGATCCGGCGGTTCAGGGCGTGGATATCATCCACGAGTACAACATCGCCGCACCGCAGGCGGGGCTGAGCCGCGAGCAGATCCGTCAGGCGCAGATCAACGGGCTGGAAATTGCCTTCCTGACCGAGGCGGAGAAAGCCGCGCTGCGCCAGCGCGTGGCGGCATAAGCCATAAAAAAGGAGCGCAGATTGCGCTCCTTGTTGATCGGCTGGCGATAACGCCGTCCGGTTTACTTCAGTGACAGGGTCTGGCGCGATTTTTTGGCAGATTCGATGCCCAGCTCAATCAGCTCCATAATCTGAATCGCCTGGCTGGCCGGAACCGGGTTCTCCCCCGTGCCGTTAAGCGCATCGCGGATAGCCGCATAATAGGCCGGATAGTTACCCGGTATCGTCAGCAAGCTCTTTCTCGACCAGCTCCTCGCCTTCCACCCGCGTCACCACGCCGTCGCGCATATCATAGCCCCAGTCTTCCTGCGGCAGACGTTCACCGTTTTTCAGCCGGTCCTCCTGCGGATCGAGACCAAACTTCACGTAGCTCCCGCGCGTGCCGTGAATAATATAGCGGGCCGATTCCGCGGCCGCGACCATCGTGCCGTGCAGCACAATCCGCCGCTGCGGGTAACTGAGCACCGCGTGGAAGTAATCGGTTGTCTGCGCGCCGGGTCTGAGCTGGGCCAGATCGACCGTCATGCTCACCGGCAGACCAAAAAGATTGACGGCCTGATCCAGCAGATGCGGGCCTAAATCGTACCAGATGCCGCTGCCCGGGCCGGCCTGTTCGCGCCAGCGGTTTCGCACCTGCGGACGGAAGCGGTCAAAGTGCGATTCAAAATAGAGGATCTCCCCTAGCGTGCCTTCGCTGAGAAGCCGTTTTCACCGTCAGAAAATCGCTGTCCCAGCGGCGGTTGTGGAACACCGACAGCAGCCTGCCCAGGCTCTTTGCCAGCGCATCCAGCTCGCGCGCCTGTGACAGTGTCACGGTAAAGGGTTTATCGACAACCACATGCTTGCCGGCTTCCAGCGCGGCTTTTGCCAGCGGAAAGTGGGTGTCGTTCGGCGTGGGGATGACGATTAAATCAATATTCGGATCGTTGAAAAGGTGTTTAGGTTCAGAGACAACCGGCACGGAAGGCCAGTCGGCATGGACTTTAGTGGCATCGCTGCTGGATACCGCCGCCAGCGCCATGCCCGGCGTCCCGGCTATCAGAGGCGCATGAAACGTTTTGCTCGCATACCCGTAGCCGATAAGCCCGACGCGGATATTATCACTCATTCTCATTCCTCTTGTTCGTGACCTGACTGATTTAAGACGAATCAGTCAGTAAGAACAAGGCGGAATCACCTGAAAGCTCAGGAGATCGCACTCCGTGCCGGTTGCCAGCTCTCCTGGGCCACCAGCGCGTCGTGCGCATCCTGACTGCGGCGGCGGAAATCGCTCGGACTGACGCCCACCCGCTTGCGGAACACGCGCGAGAAGTAGAGCTGGTCGTCGTAGCCGACCTCGCGCCCCACCGAGGCGATCGGTTCCTGAGTGGTTTGCAGCAGCAGCTTGGCGCGGATCACCCGCTGATCTTCGCGCCAGCGCAACAGGTTGATCCCCATCTGCTCGCGGAACAGGTGGGCCAGACGCGACGGCGACAGGCAGACGTGGCGCGCCACTTCCTCGATTTTCACCTCGCTGGCCAGATGATTGGTGACATACTGGCAGGCTTCAATCACGCGCGGATCGCGAATTTGCTGATGGCTGCGCGGATCCTCTTCCACTGCACGCAGCAGCAGGCGTTCCAGCAGATTCATCGCCAGCTCTTCGGCAAAGCGACGTCCGGAGTTGTGCGTCTGTTCGATGCTGGCAAACAGGCGGTCAAATTCGGCGCGCAGCGCATCCGGCAGCCGCAGCCGGCCAACGCCCTGGTTCTGATCCTGCCACTGCAGCCAGTCGGTCCAGTAGGCGCGCGGACGGAAATAGACCCAGCGATGATGCCAGCACGGACTGTCCGGCGCGCGGCCATAATAGTGCGGCGTTTTTGGCTGAAACAGCAGCAGGTCGCCTGGCTCGCAGTCAAACGCTGACGCCCCGTCAAACACCCGTCCCTGGCCTTTAATGGTCAGATTAAGGATGTAACCTTTCATGCCGTGCGGGCGATCGATAAAAAAATCGAGCTGATCGCCGGCGTTGATCGGCGTCAGGCCGGCCACCAGCCAGGCGTTAAACGGATAGCCCGGCAGTAACGGATTTTGCTGTTCACTCGGCGCTTCGCGGTGGTACATAAGGATCTCCCGGTTCGCGTGACGTTGGGGCGCAGCGTTGCGGCTGCGCCCGCGGGATCAGGCGGTTCTGCTTTTTGTTTGTAACGGTCGAAAATCACCGCCGCCAGCAGGATCAAACCACGCACCACATACTGTGAGAATGGCGAGATATTCAGCAGGTTCATGGCGTTCTCGACGGTCCCCAAAATCAGGATACCGGCCACCACATATGAGATTTTGCCGATGCCGCCCTTCAGCGAAACGCCACCCAACACGCAGGCTGAGATAACGATCAGCTCATAGCCGATAGAGGTCATCGGCTGGCCGCTGGTCATACGCGAAGCCAGAATAATCCCCGCCGCCGCTGAAACCAGTCCGGAGAGCACAAAGATGATGATCTTGCGTGCGCACCACCGGCACCCCGGCCAGGCGGGCCGCTTCTTCATTACCGCCAATCGCCAGCGTATTGCGGCCAAAGGTGGTTCGGTTGAGCAGGAAGCCGAACAGGATCAGGCAGGCCACCGTCAGCCAGATCGGCGCGGGCAGACCCAGCCAGTTGGCGTAACCGAGGGTGAAGAAGCGTTCATCCTCAATCCCCACCGCTTTACCGTCGGAGATGATATAGGCCAGCCCGCGGACAATCTGCATCGTCGCAAGCGTGGTGATCAGGGCGTTAATCTTCAGGCGCGCAATGACAAAGCCGTTCACCAAACCGCTGACCACGCCGAGCAGCAGACCGGCAAGGACGCCAATCCACAGGCTCTCCGTCATGTTGATCACCACGGCCGTGGTGACGCCTGCGCAGGCAATCACCGACGCCACCGACAGGTCAAAATCGCCGGAGGCCAGGCAGAACAGCATCCCGCAGGCCACCATGCCGGACATGGAGATCGCCAGCCCCAGCCCTTTCATATTGATGAAGGTGGCAAAGTTGGGCACAAAGATCGCGCAGGCGATAAACAGCAGCGGCAAACACCACCAGCATGCCGAACTGATCCCAGATACGCCCAAAGCTCAGCGCCGACTTCGACTGCACCGGTGGCGTATTGGACGTGGTAGATGAAGCCATTTTTACTCTCCTTTACCTCAGGCGACGGCCTGGCCGCTTGAGTGGCTTTAGGCATGGCGAGGTTCAACGCCTGTTGTTCATTCGCCTGTTCGTGAAGCAGTTCACCGGCAATTTCGCCTTCACGCATCACCACAATGCGGTCGGCCACGCCAAGCACCTCCGGCAGATCGCTGGAGGCAAACAGCACCGCCACGCCGCGTTTTGCCAGCTCATAGATCACGTTATAGATCTCATGTTTTGCCCCCACATCAATGCCGCGCGTCGGCTCGTCCAGCAAAATGACCTTCATCTCCTCCGACAGCCAGCGGCCCAGAATTGCCTTCTGCTGGTTGCCGCCGGACAGATTCATGATCAGCTGTTCCGCACCCGGCGTTTTGATATTCAGCGAGCGAATATGGTGGTCGGCGTTTTTCGCTTCCCAGCTACCGGTTGATCAGACAACCGGCGCGCAGAATCTTTTGCGCCGGGCGCTGATATTGATGTTCTCGCGCACCGAGTGCACCGGAATAATGCCCTCCGCTTTCCGATCTTCCGGGCAGAGCATCATGCCCGCCCGGATGGCGTGGGCCGGTTTCTGAATATCGACCCGCTCACCGTCAATGGAGACCTGCCCTTCGGTAATACGGGTACCGCCGAACAGACCTTTCATCAATTCGCTGCGCCCGGCCCCCACCAGACCAAACAGGCCGACAATTTCACCGCTGCGCACGGTTAACGAAATCGGCGTTCGGACGCCTGGCGCTTTTACCTTGTCCAGCCGCAGGCGTTCGGGGCCCTGCTCACGTGGCGCGGCTAGCCATAGATATCCCCCAGATCGCGTCCGACCATCGCCTGCACCAACTGGTCATGGTTCACCTTGCATGTCCGTAAAGGTGCGCACGTAGCGTCCATCTTTAAACACGGTGATGGCATCGCTCAGCGCAAAAATCTCTTCCATGCGGTGCGAGACGTACAGGATCACCCGGCCCTCCTGACGCAGCTCGCGGATCACGCGGAACAGATTTTCGATTTCACGCGCCGAGAGCGAACTGGTGGGTTCATCAAAGGCGATGATTCTGGCGTTGCGCGCCAGCGCCTTGGCAATTTCGACCATCTGCCACTGGCCGATGGAGAGATATTTCAGCGGCGTCTGGGGATCGACATCCAGACCCAGATGTTTAAGCTGCAGCCCCGCTTCGTAATTCAGCAGCGAACGGTTCACCACGCCGCCCTTGTGCGGGAGCTGGCCAAGATAGATATTCTCCGCCACGGTCATCTCCGGGACCAGATGCAGCTCCTGGTAGATGATCGCCACCCCGGCATTCAGCGCCGCCGTGGTATCGGCAAAAGCTCTTCGCTGCGCCTTTGATTACGCGGATCGCCAGCGTGCCGGTCCTGGGCGGATAGTTGCCGCTGAGGATTTTCAACAGCGTCGATTTTCCCGCGCCGTTTTCCCCCATCAGGGCGTGAACCTGGCCGGCATAGCAGTCGAAGCTGATATCGGTCAGCGCGTTAACACCGGGGAAGGTTTTCCCGATGCCGCGAAAAGAGAGAAATGCGGATCCGACTGTCTGCATGAACGCTCCGTGAGTCTCTGTGTTTCGCACTGTAGCGGCGTTGGCTGCGCACATTTACCCCGGTCACTGACCTCAGTAAGCTCCCGGGGACAAACGTGCCTGCCGCCTTGCTACAGCACGAACTATGCCGGCGCCATAACATCACATTGAGGACGGCTTAAAACCGACTTACCAGTCCTTTTTTCGCCAGCTCCTCTTTGAAGTTGTCGCGGGTGATCAGCACCACGTCGGTCACTTCGGTAAATTTCGGTGGTTCAGCCCCTTTGGTGACCCAGTTGTAGAGCATTTCGCTGGTTTTATAGCCGTGCACGTCCGGGCTTGGCAGCAGAGAACCGTAGAAGCCGGTTGCCTGCGCTTTCGACAGCTCGCTGACCGCGTCAACGCCGTTGATGCCAATCCCGATCACGTCCGGCGCTTTGAAGCCCTGGCCTTCCGTTGCGCGCACGCCGCCCAGCACGGTGTTGTCGTTCATGCCGACCACCAGCCAGTGTTTCACTTCCGGATGCTGCACCAGCAGGGAGTTCCCGGCGTCAAATGCGCCCGGGATATCGTTGGATTTGGTCGGCACCTGATAGATCTGTTTTTCCGGGAAGCCGGCTGCTTTCAGCGCGTCCATTGAACCGCCGGTCGCGGCGGCGTGCGGTATCCAGCTCGTTCGCGGTAATCGCCATCACCGCGGTCTCTTTCACATCCCAGCCGCGTTTTTGCATCTCTTTATAGAGCTCCTGGCCCTGACGCTCGCCGATTTTGGTCGCCGCCATCATCACCAGCGGGACGGTGTCCATCGGTTTGCCTTTGGCGTTGACGAACTGATCGTCCACCGCAATGACCTTCATGTCATAGCCCCGCGCTTTGGCGACGATGGCCGAGCCCAGCTTGGGATCCGGGGTACAGATAACAAAACCTTTCGCGCCGCTGGCCGCCAGGCTGTCGATGGCGTTCAGGGTTTTTTCACCGTCAGGCACGGCGATTTTAATCACTTCAAAACCTAAATCTTTGCCGGCCTTATCGGCGAATTTCCACTCCGTCTGGAACCAGGGCTCTTCAGGCTGTTTTACCAGAAAACCGAGTTTCATCGTCTCAGCGATAGCGGATTGTGACATAACGGCAGCCAGACCGATGGCCGCCAGCGCTTTAGTAAATTTGTGCATGATGCTCTCCGGCACAATGGTGTTTTATCGCTGTTATCAACGAATCGGTGTAAACGCTACCAATCAGATTTCACGTTCGGGTACAGCGCAAAATCAGCGCGTTAGCTCAAAGGTTGTACAAAGGCTGTGCAAACGCTGGGCTAGTTGTAGCGGGAAAAGCGCGGAAAAATGTAGAGCGGTATCACATCCCAAAACGATGACTAAATCCTCCATATATTCAGCAAAATTAACCGGACATTAACTTTTGCTGTCGATCACACAACCCCGCCGATGACAGAAAAGTGCATATTCTCAGCCGCTGATGACTAACCGCCGCCCGCGCCCCATTCCAGGATAGAGCGAGACAACTCACACAGGAGAATCCCGATGAGCGCGGGTGCCATAACAATTGGGCTGGATTTCGGCAGTGACTCGGTACGAGCGCTGGCCGTGGAGTGCCACAGCGGTAAAGAGCTGGAAAAGGCGGTGGTCTACTATCCGCGCTGGGCAAAGGGTGAATTCTGCGATGCCCACGCCAACCGCTTTCGTCATCATCCTCAGGATTATATTGATGCGCTGGAACAGGCCATCGTCAGCGTGGTGCAGGCGTTAAGTCCGGCGAAGCGCGCCGCGGTGGTGGGTATTGGCGTCGATTCTACCGGCTCGACGCCGGCCCCCATCGATCGCGACGGCAACGTTCTGGCGCTGCGTCCGGAATTCGCCAGCAATCCCAACGCCATGTTTGTGCTGTGGAAAGATCACACCGCCATAGAAGAAGCCGAAGAGATCAACCGCCTGTGCCGCAGCGGCCAGTTCACCGACTATACCCGCTACATCGGCGGCGTTTACTCCTCCGAATGGTTCTGGGCCAAAATTTTGCACGTGTCGCGTGCCGATGCCGCGGTGCGAGAGGCGGCGGTGTCGTGGGTAGAACTGTGCGACTGGGTGCCCGCGCTGCTGAGCGGTACCACCGCACCGGCCGAACTGCGGCGCGGACGCTGCGCCGCGGGGCACAAATCATTGTGGCATCCGGAGTGGCAGGGTTTACCGCCGGCGGCGTTCTTTCGCGCGCTCGATCCCATGCTGGTGGAACAGCTCGATTCGCCGCTGTTCAGCGATACTTTTACCGCCGATGTGCCGGTCGGCACGCTGTCGGGCGAATGGGCGCAGCGTCTTGGCCTGTCAGAACAGGTGGTGCTGTCCGGTGGCGCCTTTGACTGCCACATGGGCGCGGTTGGCGCGGGCGCACAGCCGTACACGCTGGTGAAAGTCATCGGCACCTCGACCTGCGACATCCTGATCGCCGACAGCGAACAGGTGGGCGATCGCGCGATCAAAGGCATCTGCGGTCAGGTCGACGGCAGCGTAATGCCGGGCGCCATCGGCTGTGAAGCCGGACAATCGGCGTTCGGCGACATCTATGCCTGGTTCAGTCGCCTGCTCGGCTGGCCTCTGCAGCAGGCGGCGCAGCGCCATCCTGAATTACAGCCGCAGCTGGCCGCGCTGCAGCAGGATCTGATCCGCCAGCTGACCGACGCCTGGGCGGCAAATCCGCAACTCGATCACCTGCCGGTGGTGCTGGACTGGTTTAACGGTCGCCGCACGCCGGACGCCAACCAGCGCCTGAAAGGCGTGATTACCGACCTCAACCTCGGCACCGATGCGCCGGCGCTGTTCGGCGGCCTGATTGCCGCCACCGCCTTTGGCGCGCGCGCCATCATGGAGTGCTTCGAGCAGCAGCAGATTCCGGTGCAGAACATCCTGACGCTCGGCGGCATTGCGCGCAAATCCCCTGCCATTATGCAGGCCTGCTGCGATGTGATGAACCGGCCGCTGGACATTGTCGCTTCCGATGAGTGCTGCGCACTGGGCGCGGCGATTTTTGCCGCCGTTGCCGCCGGCGTTTACCCCGATGTGCCGGCGGCGCAGCAGGTGATGGCCAGTCCGATTGCCGTCACCCTGCAGCCGGACAGCCAGCGCGTGGCGACTTATCAGCAGCTTTATCAACGTTATCAACACTGGTGCCAGGCGGCTGAACCGCAGTACGCCGCGCGCGCCGCATCCGCTAAGTAAAGGAGCGATGAATGGAACAGAAAGTCTGGTTTGTGATTGGTACACAGCATCTCTACGGAGCGGAAACCCTGCGCCAGGTTGAGCAGCATGCGCGCCAGGTGATGGACGGCCTGAACCAGGCCGGTACGCTGCCGGTGCCACTTGAGCTGAAGCCGCTGGTGAAATCACCGGATGAAGCGCTGGCGCTGTGCCGCGAGGCCAATCACGACAGCCAGTGCGTCGGTATCATTACCTGGCTGCATACCTTTTCGCCGGCAAAAATGTGGATTGGCGGACTGAGTATTTTGCATAAGCCGCTGCTGCAGTTTCACACCCAGTTCAATGCGGAAATTCCGTGGGACAGCATGGACATGGACTTCATGAACCTGAACCAGACCGCGCACGGCGGCCGTGAGTTCGGCTTCATTGGCGCGCGCATGGGTCTGCAGCACAGCGTAGTGACCGGTCACTGGCAGGATAAAACCAGCCAGCAGCGTATCGCGCGCTGGATCAATGCCGCGCTGGCGAAGCAGGCCAGCCAGCAGCTGAAAGTGGCGCGCTTCGGTGACAATATGCGCGAAGTGGCGGTCACCGAAGGCGATAAAGTGGCAGCGCAGATTCAGTTTGGCTATGCGGTTAACGGCTGGGGCGTCGGCGATCTGGTTGAGGTGGTGAACAGCGTCAGCGACGGTGATGTCAACGCGCTGGTCGACGAATATGAGAGCCAGTATCTGTTCAGCGCAGCGGCGTCTGTAAACGGCGACAAGCGGCAGAATGTGCTGGATGCCGCTCGCATCGAACTGGGCCTGAAGCGCTTCCTCGATAGCGAAGGCTGTAAAGCCTTTACCACCAATTTCCAGACGCTGCACGGCATGACCCAGCTGCCCGGTCTGGCGGTTCAGCGCCTGATGGCTCAGGGCTACGGCTTCGCCGGTGAAGGCGACTGGAAAACCGCCGCGCTGCTGCACATCCTGAAAGTACAGGCCGGCACGCGCGCCGGTGGCACCTCGTTTATGGAGGATTACACCTACCACTTCGCGCCGGGCAACGAGCTGGTGCTGGGCTCGCACATGCTGGAAGTGTGCCCGTCGATCGCCAAAGAGGAGAAGCCGCTGATTGATGTGCAGTTCCTCGGCATTGGCGGTAAAGCCGATCCGGCGCGTCTGATTTTCTCGACGCCGGCGGGTCGCGCGGTGAACGCCAGCGTCATCGACATGGGCGACCGCTTCCGTCTGCTGGTCAACGTGGTCGATACCATTGAACAGCCGCAGGCGCTGCCGAAGCTGCCGGTGGCACGTGCGCTGTGGCGCGCACAGCCGTCGCTGGCCACCGCTTCTGAAGCGTGGATCCTGGCGGGCGGCGCGCACCATACGGTGTTCAGCCAGGCGCTGGATGTTGAGGATATGTACCTGTACGGCGAACTGCACGGCATCGAAGTGCTGGTGATTGATGACGAGACGCGCCTGCCGGCCTTCAAAGATGCGCTGCGCTGGAACGACGCGTACTACCGCCTGAAACGTTAATTGCCTGAGATGTTGAAGTAAGCCGCGAGTGTATCGCGGCTTTTTTTATGGCTTAAAACGTGCGGTCCAGTCAACAAACGCAGGCGTTACGTAAAGCCGGCGTGAATACCTCCCTGTCGCCCCGGTCGCCCTGGTTTCCTTAATGCAGGTTCGTTGCGCTTTTACCGGAGACGAATTTGCATCGACCATCAAGCGTCATACTGACGACAGCAATGGCAGTCTCACTTGCCCCATCAAGGCCAGCCCGAATAGCAAAGCGTCCGCGCCAGGGATGCCGCGGCCGATCGGCATGGATGCGGGGTTTCTTTGCGATCGGGCTGGCCTTGATGGGGCCGGGCACCCAATTAACAGCAACCCCACTAACATCCACGAATCAGGGCATAAAAAAAGGTGCGCCAGTTTGCGCACCTCTTAACACACATGCGATCACGACTAAGACGTTAAACGCTTAACCGGCGCGTTCTGCTGGCGGTCCCACAGCACCGTCAGCCCACGCTGCAGCGCAATAAAAATAAACAGCAGAATGCCGATGGCGATTTTCGTCCACCACGAGCTGAGCGTGCCGTCGAAGTTAATATAGGTCTGGATCAACCCCTGAATCGCCACGCCGAACAGCGTCCCCAGCACCGTACCCACGCCGCCGCTGAGCAGCGTCCCGCCGATGACCACCGAAGCAATGGCATCCAGCTCAACGCCCACGCCCTGCCAGCGCGTAGCCCGCCTGGGTGTAAATCGAGAAGACGATGCCCGCCAGCGTCGCCAGGCCGGTCGAGAGCATATAGATGCGAATGGTGGTGCCGCGGGTCGAGATCCCCATCAGGTTCGCCGACGTGGCGTTGCCGCCAATGGCGTAAACCTGATTGCCAAACCGGGTACGGTGAGCGAGGAAAATGCCCCCGCCACCACCACCAGCATAATCACCCCCAGCGCGCTCAGGCGGCCGCCGCCGGGGATCTTCCACGCCAGGCTGGAGAGCGTGTCATACACCGGATGATTAATCGGAATCGACTCTTCCGACACCAGGTAGCTGCACCCCACGCAGGAAGAACATCCCCGCGAGGGTAATGATAAATGCCGGGATTTTTAACGCGTCGATCAGCAGCCCCATAAAGGCGCCAAACGCGCAGCCCATCGCCAGTAAAATCAGTCGGGAAAGGCCAGCAGCGGATCGAGATGCGTCCCAGTCGCCGATCGCATGCGCTTTTGCCAGGAACACGCCGGTGAAGGCGATCACCGAGCCGACGGAGAGATCGATCCCGCCGGAGAGGATCACAAAGGTCATGCCGACGGCGATGATGCCTAGAAAGGCGTTATCGGTCAGGATATTGCAAATCACGCGCGTCGAGGCAAAGCCGGGAAACTGGGTCAGGCAGTAGAGATAACCCAGCACAAACACGCCTAGCGTGATCATCAGCGGTAAATTACGTTTTATCATGCCGCCACGTATCCCCTTCAGCATGGCGATAAAGCGCGGCGACTGGACGATCAGTACGCACATCACCACCACCGCTTTCACCACCTGGTTGAGTTCCGGCTGGAAACCGGAGAGCAGGATCCCGGTATTCATGCCCTGAATAATCAGCGCGCCAATCACCGAGAGCACCAGGTTAAAGCGCCCGCCCATCAGCGACCCGCCGCCAATGACCACCGCCAGAATGGCATCCAGTTCCAGCCACAGCCCGGCGTTGTTGGCATCGGCGCCGCGAATATCCGCCGCGACGATCACCCCGGCGATGGCGGCGCACACGCCGCTCAATGCATAGGTCAGCATCACCACCACGCCGCGCGTATTCACCCCGGCGTTGCGCGCCGCGCGGATGTTGATCCCTACCGCTTCAATGAACATGCCCAGCGCCGTTTTGCGGGTAAACAGCCAGAACACCACCACGGCCACCAGCAGGGTAATCCACACCGGCGTCGGGAACAGCAACAGCGATCCGCTGCCGATCCACGCCAGTGACGGCACGTTAAAGGTGACGATCTGCCCGGAGGTGATCAGCTGCGCCACGCCGCGCCCGGCCACCATCAGGATCAGCGTGGCGACAAAGGGCTGGATCTTCAGCACCGCCACCAGAATGCCGTTCCACAATCCGGCCAGCACGCCGGTGCCCAGCGCGGCCAGCAGCACCACCGTCAGGCTGTGCCCGGCGACGGTCAGCGAGGCCGCCGTTGCCCCGGCAATCGCCATCACCGCGCCGACGGAAAGATCGATCCCGCCGGTGGCGATCACCAGCGTCATCCCAATCGCCAGCAGCGCCACGGGCGCGGCGCGGTTAAGAATGTCGATCGGGCTGCCGAACAGGCGGCCATCCTGCAGCACCACCTGATAAAAATGGGGCGCGACCAGGCTGTCCACCAGCAGCACCAGCACCAGCGCGACGATCTGCGGCGTGCCCGGCGGCCAGCTGAAGCGGCGCTTCCGCCGTTCCGGTTTTTCGTGTGTCATAGGCGATTCAAGCATGTTGTACTCCTTACGCCGCGATGGCATTCATGATCGCCGGAACCGACAGCTTATCCAGCGGGATCTCCGCCACCTGTTTGCGATCGCGCATGATAATGACGCGATCGGCATAGCCCACCAGCTCTTCCAGTTCAGAGGAGATGACCAGCAGCGCCAGACCGTCGGCGCACAGGGTTTCAATCAGCCGAATGATCTCGGCGTGCGCGCCCACGTCGATACCGCGCGTCGGTTCATCGAGGATCAGAAACTGGGGTTTGGTCAGCAGCCAGCGCGAGAGCAGCACCTTCTGCTGGTTGCCGCCGGAGAGAAACTCAATCGGCTGCTCCGCGCTCGGCGTGCGGATCCCCAGCTGGCGGATAAAGCGCTCGGCAATCGCGTTTTGCTCTTTGCGTGGGATCGGCCGCAGCCAGCCGCGCTGCGCCTGCAGCGCCAGAATGATGTTTTCCCGCACCGAGGCCGCGGCGATAATGCCGTCCGTTTTGCGATCTTCCGGGCAGAAGCCGACGCCGAGACACGAGGCCTGATGCGGCGATCGCAGGGTCTGCGCTTTGCCTTTGATGATCGCGCTACCGCTGTCGGCGCGGCTTGATGCCAAAGATCACCTCGGCGGTTTCGGTGCGCCCGGAGCCCAGCAGCCCGGCCAGCCCGACGATTTCGCCGGGCCGCACCTCCAGGTTAAACGGCGCGATGACGCCTTTTTTGCCGTAATCGCGCTGAACGCCGCGACCGGTTTATCGCTCAGTAGCGTGCGGCCCGGCGCGCTGAAGGGCGTTGGTTTCCTCCAGCTCGCGGCCCAGCATCATTTTCACCAGCTCGATCTGCGGCAGCTCACGCGGTTTCGCGGCAGCCGACAAAGCTGCCGTTGCGCAGCACGGTAATGCGATCGCTAACTTCATACACCTGATCGAGAAAGTGGGTGACGAAAATCAGGCTGACGCCCTGATCGCGCAGCTGGCGCATCAGGGTAAACAGCATCTCCACTTCCTGGGTATCGAGGCTGGCAGTGGGTTCATCGAGGATCAGCACCTTTGCGGAGAGATCGATCGCGCGGCAGATCGCGACGATCTGCTGCATCGCCACCGAAAAGCGGTTGAGCGGCTCGCGCACATCCAGCGAGAAACCGTAAGATGCCATCAGCTTGGTCGCCGTCGCGCCGTTTTTCCATCTCTTTGCGGCGCAGCAGGCCAAAGCGCCGCGGCTCGCGGCCAATAAACAGGTTATCCGCCACCGACATATTCGGCAGCAGGTTCACTTCCTGGTACACGGTACCGATGCCCAGCTGCTGGGCATGGGCGGTATTTTTGGGCGAAATGGCGTTGCCTTCCAGCCAGATGGTGCCGGCATTCGGCGTGATAAACGCCGGTCAGCGCTTTAATCAGCGTCGATTTCCCCGCGCCGTTCTCGCCCAGCAGCGCCATGATCTCGCCGCGCCGCAGGCTGAAATCCACGTTATCCAGCGCTTTTACGCCGGGAAAGAATTTACTCAAGCCGTTGAGGCTCAGCAGGGGTGTTTCATCGTAGCTGCTCATCAGATTCTGCCTCGCTTACGTCATAAAAACCGCCCCGGAGAGGGGGCGGGGTTTGCGGGACTCAGTAACCCATATTTTTCTTTTTCTCCAGCTCTTCTTCGCTTGTGCGTCAGCCGGTCAGATAGAGCGTGGATTTGGTAATGGTCATCTTCGGCGGCAGCGTGCCGTCTTTTTTGAATTTCTCCAGCGCGTCGAACGCCGGGCCCGCCATGTTTGGCGTCAGCTCCACGCTGGCGTTGGCTTCGCCGTCGATCATCGCTTTATAGATATCCGGCACGCCGTCGATGGAGCCGGTGAGGATATCTTTGCCCGGTTTCAGGCCCGCTTCTTTAATCGCCTGAATCGCACCGATCACCATGTCATCGTTATGGGCGTAAACCATGCAGATGTTTTTGCCGTTGTTTTCCGCCTTGATGAAGCTCTCCATCACCTCTTTACCCTTACTGCGGGTAAAGTCGCCGGACTGCGAGCGGATGATCTTGATGTTTGGCGCTTTCGCGATGGCTTCGGCAAAGCCTTTCTTACGGTCGATCGCCACGCTGGCACCGACGGTGCCCTGCAGTTCAACGACGTTACACGGCTTGCCATCGACCGGTTTTCACCAGCCAGTCGCCAATCAGCTTGCCTTCCAGCACGTTGTTGGCGGTGACGGTGGTCATATAGAGCGATTTATCTTTGACGTCGATGGAGCGATCGAGCAGGAACACCGGAATTTTGGCGTCTTTCGCTTCTTTCAGTACCGGTTCCCAGCCGGTCTGCCACCACTGGCGCAATAAAGATGGCGTCCACGCCCTGAGCGATAAACGAGCGCACGGCTTTGATCTGGTTCTCCTGTTTTTGCTGACCATCGGCGATTTTCAGGGTAATGCCGCGTTTTTGCTGGCTTCGCTTTTCGCCACGTTGGTTTCTGCCGCTCGCCAGCCGGATTCAGAGCCGACCTGCGAGAAGCCCACCGTCATGTCGGCAGCCAGAACCGATGTGCTGAGTGCGGCGCTGACCATGGTGGTCAAGAGTAAACGTTTCCACATAATTTTCATTCCTCTGAAGGGAGTGTGCTGTAGGGGTACAAACGCGCTTCAAGCCTGGCGCAATTGCGCTAAAACAAGCGCGACACACCTCACAAAACAGAATGAATTAAAGGGGTTACGCGTATCAGCGTGTCAGGCAGCTGACTCAGCTTATGGACAAAACGCCTGAACTTTATGTCAGCGGAGGTTAAATAACTGTAATAAACAGAAGCGGTTATGACCGCAGGCACTGGAAACGATTACAACGGACACGTAAAGAATGGTTATTCATGCGCGCGGCAGGCAATGTTCTGTTTTGTGATAATTCGCACACTTGCGATTTGACGTTTCATCACAGCTGCACCCTTGTGCGTCACCCGTTACCGATAAATCGCTTTTTCGCGCCTGCTGCGTTTCAAAATAAGCGCAACAAAAGTGCGAAAAATAGCGTCTGGAATACCGTTTAAGGCAGCTGTTAAATTTTCTCACCAGCCCCCGGTTAACGGGGCCAAAAACGCGCCTGACGCGCAGGAAAATGCGCGTTAAAAAAGATAAAAGCGTAAAAAAGTCCCTTTTGATGAGCGAATTAGCGCACGTTGTCTGAATTTTGAATTTTTTTAACCGCGGTGTCTGGACTCTGGCCGCGTGCTCCCTATACTTGAGCACTTCCCCGTTCTCTATCTTTTATGGCAATCATGACTGCGCTCGATTACCTGCTGAAATTTCGTAAAGTGAATAATCTTGAGAGTCTGGAAAAACTCTACGATCACCTCAATTATTCGCTCACTGATGATAACGAGATCATTAATATGTACCGCGCCGCCGATCACCGCCGTGCTGAACTCGCCTCAGGTGGCCGTCTGTATGACCTCGGCTGTGTGCCGAAATCCGTCTGGCGCTACGTGGTGTAAAGCGCGCTTATCTCTGTTTCTGCCCCTGGTGCGCTGTCCGAATCGGGCGTGACCCGTTTGGACATGGTACGCTCTGCCTCGTCTTTTTTCTTACATCAGGATGAACAACATGTCCGAATCGGTAAACCCGCCGCGTATTGCCGGCTGGCTGCTGCTGCCGCTGGCCTGGCTGATTATGACGATGCTGACCAGCGCGCTGGTGGTGGCGCTCTATCTGCGGCCGCTGTTTGACACGGAACTGCGCACCACGCTGTTTTCTCACGCCAGTATTTTAATGACGCAGTGGCTGGTGTCCTTACTCACCGCCGCCGCGGTGTGGCTGTACAGCATCTGGGTGTGCTGGATCTTTTGTCAGCGTTCGCGCCGTCTGCCACGTCACTACATTCTCTGGCTGCTGATGACCGTATTGCTGGCGCTGAAAACCTTCGCTTTTACGCCGGTGGCCGATGGGAAAGCGATCCAGACACTGCTGCTGGCCCTGCTCTCGGCGGCAGTCTTTGTGCCCTACTTCAAACGCTCACAGCGGGTAAAACAGACCTTTATTCAGCCCTGATGACGCTCTTTTCGTCAGGAATTTAATTCTGAGTGCTCTCAGCCAGCGCACGAATCGCGCAAAGGTTGAGATGCACCTCTCAATTCCGGATAATAAACGCCTTTCGGCTTCCCAGGCTAAATAATGACCGATTACTTACTGCTCTTTGTCGGCACCGTGCTGGTTAACAACTTCGTTCTGGTGAAGTTCCTTGGCCTGTGTCCGTTTATGGGCGTTTCCAAAAAGCTGGAAACGGCAATGGGCATGGGGCTGGCGACGACCTTCGTCATGACGCTGGCGTCCATCTGCGCGTGGTGGATTGATACCTGGATCCTCATTCCGCTGGGGTTAACCTATCTCCGTACGCTGGCCTTTATTCTGGTTATCGCGGTGGTGGTGCAATTTACCGAAATGGTGGTGCGCAAAACCAGCCCGGCGCTCTATCGCCTGCTGGGTATCTTCCTGCCGCTGATCACCACCAACTGCGCCGTTCTCGGCGTGGCGCTGCTGAACATCAACCTTGGCCATAACTTTATGCAGTCGGCGCTGTATGGCTTTTCTGCGGCCGTCGGTTTCTCGCTGGTGATGGTGCTGTTCGCTTCCATTCGCGAGCGCCTGGTGCAGGCCAGCGGATATCCCTGCGCCCTTCCGCGGTAACGCGATTGCGCTGGTGACCGCCGGTTTAATGTCTCTGGCCTTTATGGGCTTTAGTGGTCTGGTGAAGTTGTAATGAATGCTATCTGGATTGCCATCGCCTCTATCAGCGTCCTGGGGTTGGTGTTTGGCCTTATCCTGGGTTACGCCTCCCGCCGTTTCGCGGTAGAGGACGATCCCTGTTGTTGAGAAAATTGATGAGCTTCTGCCGCAAAGCCAGTGCGGGCAGTGTGGCTACCCCGGCTGCCGTCCCTACGCCGAAGCGGTAGGCGTTCAGGGTGAAAAAATTAACCGCTGTGCGCCCGGCGGCGAAGCGGTGATGCTGAAAATTGCGGCCCTGCTTAACGTTGATCCGCAGCCTGTTGACGGCGATGCGGATGTGCAGGAGCCGGTCCGCGCCCTGGCCGTGATCGACGAAGCCAACTGCATCGGCTGCACCAAATGTATTCAGGCCTGCCCGGTCGACGCCATTGTTGGCGCAACGCGCGCCATGCACACCGTGGTGGCGGACCTGTGCACCGGCTGTAACCTCTGCGTGGCACCCTGCCCGACGCAATGTATCGAGCTGCGCCCGGTTGAAACGACTACCGAAAGCTGGAAGTGGGATCTTCAAACCATTCCGGTTCGCAATATTCCTGTGGAACAACATGCTTAAGTTATTTTCTGCTTTCAGAAAAGAGAAGATTTGGGACTTTGACGGCGGTATTCACCCACCGGAGATGAAAACCCAGTCCAACGGCACGCCGCTGCGTCAAATTCCGCTGGCGACCCGTTTCGTTATGCCGCTCAAGCAGCATATCGGCGCGGAGGGTGAGCTGTGCGTGAAAGAAGGCGATACGGTACTTCGCGGCCAGCCGCTGACCTTTGGTCGCGGACGTATGCTGCCGGTGCACGCCCCCACTTCCGGTAAGGTGGTCGCCATCGCACCCCATACGGTGGCCCATCCGTCAGCGCTCTCAGAGCTGAGCGTGATGATTGAAGCCGACGGCGAAGACCGCTGGATCGACCGTGACGGCTGGAGCGACTACCGCTCCCATAGCCGCGAAGCGCTCATCGAGCGCATTCATCAGTTCGGCGTTGCCGGCCTCGGCGGCGCTGGCTTCCCGACCGGCGTCAAACTGCGCGGCGGTGGCGATAATATTCAGACGCTGATTATCAACGCCGCCGAATGCGAACCGTACATCACCGCCGACGATCGTCTGATGCAGGACTGCGCCGCCCAGGTGGTGGAAGGCATCCGCATCCTCGCGCACATTCTGCAGCCGCGGGAAGTGCTGATCGGTATCGAAGACAATAAACCGCAGGCCATCTCAATGCTGCGCGCCGTGCTGGCGGGTAGCCACGATATTAGCCTGCGCGTTATCCCGACCAAGTACCCTTCTGGCGGTGCTAAACAGCTGACGCAAATTCTCACCGGTAAGCAGGTGCCGCACGGCGGACGCTCTTCGGATATCGGCGTGCTGATGCAGAACGTCGGCACCGCCTACGCCGTGAAGCGCGCGGTGATCGACGGCGAGCCGCTGACCGAGCGCGTGGTGACGCTGACCGGGGAAGCCGTCTCCCGTCCGGGCAACGTCTGGGCGCGTCTGGGTACGCCGGTGCGTCATCTGCTGGAACAGGCTGAGTTTTGCCCGGGCAGCGACCAGATGGTGATCATGGGCGGCCCGCTGATGGGCTTTACCCTGCCGTGGCTCGATGTGCCGGTAGTCAAAATCACCAACTGTCTGCTCGCCCCTTCCCCCACCGAGATGGGTGAAGAGCAGGAAGAAAAAGGCTGCATCCGCTGCAGCGCCTGTGCCGACGCCTGCCCGGCGGATCTGCTGCCGCAGCAGCTGTACTGGTACAGCAAAGGCCAACTGCACGACAAGGCGAAAGCCCATAACCTGGCCGACTGCATCGAATGCGGCGCCTGCGCCTGGGTCTGCCCCAGCAACATTCCGCTGGTGCAGTATTTCCGCCAGGAGAAGGCGGAAATTTATGCCATCTCCATGGAAGAAAAACGCGCCGCAGAAGCCAAAGCGCGCTTCGAAGCGCGTCAGGCGCGACTGGAACGCGAAAAAATTGCCCGTCAGGAGCGCCATAAGCAGGCCCGCGCGTTCCCGCGCAGCGATAAAGCCGAGCTGGATGCGAGCAACCGGGCGCGTGAAAGCGCGTCAGGCCAAAACGCCGGAACAGGAAGCCGCCGAACGTGAAGCGCGCCATGCCCAGGCGCTGGCGCAGCAGGCCGAGAAGCAGGCTGAAACCGAACCGCTAAGCCGCCAGGCCATTGACCCGCGCAAGGCCGCCGTGGAAGCCGCCATTGCGCGTGCTAAAGCGAAAAAAGGGGCCGCGCCGGCACAGCCAGCCGCTGACACCACGGCCGCAGATAGCGATCCGCGCAAAGCGGCGGTTGAAGCGGCTATTGCGCGTGCCAAAGCGAAGAAAGCTGCGGCGGCGCAGACGCCGACCGATGCTGAGCCGGCAGCGGAAACGACCCAGGCGGATGCTGAGGTTGACCCGCGCAAAGCCGCCGTTGAAGCGGCAATAGCCCGCGCCAAAGCGACGCAAAGCGCGGCCGCGCAGACGCCGGATGATGCTGAGCCGAGCAACGGAAGCACCGGCGGCTGAGGTCGACCCGCGCAAAGCGGCCGTTGAGGCGGCGATTGCCCGTGCCAAAGCGCAGAAAGCGCGGCGGCACAGGTGCCGACGGACGCTGAACCTGCAGCGGAACCGCCGAAGCGCCGGTCGACCCGCGTAAAGCCGCCGTCGAAGCGGCGATTGCCCGCGCTAAAGCGAAGAAAGCCGCGGCCGCAGCGCAGCAGACAATCGACGCGCCCGCCGCATCCCCGAGGGAGGCGCGCCCTCCTGACTCCGATGACCCGCGCAAAGCCGCCGTCGCCGCCGCCATTGCGCGCGTTCAGGCAAAGAAAGCCGCACAGCAAGCAGTTAACGAGGATTAAATGGTTTTCAGAATCGCAAGCTCCCCTTACACCCACAATCAGCGCCAGACATCGCGCATCATGATGCTGGTCTGCCTGGCGGCGCTGCCGGGCATTGCCGTTCAGTGCTGGTTTTTCGGCTGGGGAACCCTGTTCCAGATAATCCTGGGCTGTCGCCAGCGCCCTGGCGGCGGAAGCGCTTGTGCTTAAGCTGCGCAAGGCGGCGGTCTCCCGCATTCTTGCCGATAACTCCGCGCTGCTGACCGGCCTGCTGCTGGCCATCAGTATCCCGCCGTTTGCCCCGTGGTGGATGGTGGTCCTCGGTACCGTGTTTGCCGTGATCATTGCCAAACAGCTGTATGGCGGACTGGGCCATAACCCGTTTAACCCGGCGATGATTGGCTACGTGGTGCTGCTGATCTCCTTCCCGGTACAGATGACCAGCTGGCTGCCGCCGCACGAGATTGCGGCCACGGTTCCGGGCTTCATGGATGCCCTGCACGTGATCTTTACCGGCCATACGGCACTCGGTGCCGATATGAACGCGCTGCGTATGGGCGTGGACGGCATCAGCCAGGCGACGCCGCTCGATACCTTTAAAACGTCCCTGCATGCCGGGCACAGCGTCGAGCAGATCATGAAATCCGGCGATCTACAGCGGCGTGCTGGCGGGCGCCGGCTGGCAGTGGGTCAACCTGGCGTATCTGCTGGGCGGCCTGTTCCTGCTGCAGCAGAAAGCCATCCGCTGGCATATTCCGGTCAGCTTCCTCGTGACGCTGGCGGTCTGCGCCACGCTGGGCTGGGTATTCTCTCCTGAATCACTGGCCAGCCCGCAGATGCACCTGCTCTCCGGCGCGACCATGCTGGGTGCCTTCTTTATCCTGACGGATCCGGTAACGGCCTCAACGACTAACCGCGGCCGCCTGATCTTCGGCGCGCTGGCGGGCCTGCTGGTGTGGCTGATCCGCAGCTTTGGCGGCTACCCGGACGGCGTGGCCTTTGCCGTCCTGCTCGCCAACATCACCGTTCCGCTCATCGACTACTACACGCGTCCACGCGTGTACGGTCATCGCTAAGGGTTTCGCCATGTTAAAAACGATGCAAAAACACGGCGTCACGCTGGCTGTCTTCGCCGCGGTCCTGACAGGGCTGACGGCGCTGGTTAATGCGCTGACCAAAACGACCATCGAAGAGCAGGCCTCGAAGCAGCAAAAGGCGCTGTTCGATCAGGTGATCCCGTCCGATTTCTACGATAACGACCTGCAAAAAAGCTGCTTTGTGGTAGACGCGCCGCAGCTTGGGAAAGGCCCGCACCGCCTCTTTATTGCCCGCAAAGGGGATAAACCGGTCGGCGCAGTAATGGAAGCGACGGCGCCTGACGGCTATTCCGGCGCCATTCAGCTGCTGGTCGGCGCCGATTTCTCACGGCACCGTACTGGGCACCCGCGTGACGGAACACCACGAAACGCCGGGTCTGGGCGATAAAATCGAACTGCGTCTTTCCGACTGGATTTTGCACTTTGCCGGTAAAGTGATCCATGGTGAAGATGACACCGCGTTTGCGGTGAAGAAAGATGGCGGCGAGTTTGACCAGTTCACCGGCGCGACCATCACCCCGCGTGCGGTGGTGAATGCCGTAAAACGAGCCGGGCTGTATGCTGAAACGCTGCCCGCGCAAATCAACAATCTTCCGGCCTGTGAGGAGTAATCATGAGCCAGGTTAAAGAGGTCATTGTCCAGGGGTTGTGGAAGAACAACTCCGCGCTGGTGCAGCTTCTGGGGATGTGCCCACTGCTGGCGGTGACCTCCACCGCCACCAACGCGCTCGGTCTGGGTCTGGCAACCACGCTGGTACTGACCCTGACCAACCCCTCCATCTCCGCCCTGCGCCGCTGGACGCCGTCGGAAATTCGTATTCCGATTTACGTCATGATCATTGCGTCGGTGGTCAGTATCGTTCAGATGCTGATTAACGCCTACGCGTTCGGCCTGTACCAGTCGCTCGGGATCTTTATTCCCCTTATCGTCACCAACTGTATCGTGGTCGGGCGTGCGGAAGCCTTCGCGGTGAAAAACAGCGTCCGCCATGTCGGCGCTGGATGGTTTTTCCATCGGCATGGGCGCCACCTGCGCCATGTTCGTGCTGGGCTCGCTGCGTGAAATCCTCGGCAACGGTACGCTGTTTGACGGCGCAGATGCGCTGCTGGGCGGCTGGGCCAAAGCGCTGCGCATTGAAGTGTTCCACACCGATACGCCATTCCTGCTGGCGATGCTGCCGCCCGGTGCGTTTATTGGCCTGGGCATGATGCTGGCGGTAAAATACCTGATTGATGAGAAAATGAAGCAGCGCGCCGCGCGTGCGCTGGACGCTGCGTGCCGCGCGAAGGGCGAACCCGAGAAGGCTTCATGAATAAAGAAAAGCGCATTGCGATCCTGACCCGTCTGCGGGACGAGAACCCGCACCCGACGACGGAGCTGAATTTTACCTCCCCGTTTGAGCTGCTGATCGCGGTGTTGCTCTCTGCACAGGCGACCGACGTGAGCGTCAATAAAGCCACCGCCCTGCTCTATCCGGTCGCCAATACGCCGGCGGCCATGCTGGCGCTGGGCGTGGAAGGCGTGAAGGCGTATATCAAAACCATCGGCCTGTTTAACAGCAAAGCCGAAAACGTCATTAAGACCTGCCGGATCCTGCTGGAACAGCACGGTGGCGAAGTGCCGGAAGACCGTGCCGCGCTGGAAGCCTTGCCGGGCGTCGGGCGTAAAACCGCCAACGTGGTGCTCAACACCGCCTTTGGCTGGCCCACTATCGCCGTCGATACCCATATTTTCCGCGTCTCCAACCGGACCAACTTCGCGCCGGGGAAAAACGTCGAGCAGGTGGAAGAGAAGCTGCTCAAAGTGGTTCCGGCCGAATTTAAGGTTGATTGCCATCACTGGCTGATTCTGCACGGCCGTTACACCTGTATTGCCCGTAAGCCGCGCTGCGGCTCCTGCATTATTGAAGATCTGTGCGAGTTCACGGAAAAGACCGACTGATCGGTAACGGCGCGACGCTGCGCGCCGTAGATCGCTTATTAACCGTTATCGCGCCGCCTGCAGCCACGCCACGACCAGCGGCGACAGCCGGTTTTGTAACGCGGCGCGTTCAGACTGGAACAGTGTGGCGACAAAGAACGGATGATCGGTCAGCTCTACCCCGCGCACATCCCCCTGAAGATCCCATGAGGTAATACGCAGATTGCGCGTGACCAGCGCCTCGCTGAACTCAGCGTTAACGCCAAAGTTGCAGTGATAGCCTTCGTTACTCTGCAGCGCGCCGTAGGCCTGAGCTATACGCGAACCCGGCTCAAACGTGACCTCACCGCGCTGCTCGACCAGCGAACAGGCCAGTGGCGCAATCACCCAGCGCGCGTCAGGGTCGGTCTCGGCATGGCCAGCATCCTCCCAGCCCAGCACGTTGCGCGCATACTCCACTACCGCATACTGAAAGCCGGCGCACGAGCCTAAAAAGGGTTTACCGCTTTCGCGCGCCCAGCGAATGACGTCGAACACGCCGGCATCATTCAGGAAGGGACTGCCAGGCACCACCCAGACGGCATCATAGTCGTGCAGACGCGGCAGATCGATTTCCGGCGTCGCGATCCAGTCGGCGGTTACGTTAAGTGAGAGAGAGGTTGCGGCAAGCTGAACAGCGGGAGGAATAGCCTGGTGCGCGACGGCACTGGCACGGTAATCGCCCACGAGAGCGACACGAACGGACTGCTTCATGATGAGTTCCTTGCAGGGAAAAAACGAGGTTACAGCAATTTTTTCAGGCTGTCTAAGGGCTGGCGATCGGCTATCGATCCTCCCCCTGCCTGGCGCAACAGGTCGCTGCCACCGGGGGCGTTGCAGAGCTTATACAATGAAAGCCGCGATTAAGTGGTGAAATTGTCGGCAAACGGGAGAGCGGCAATCGTTTTCTTTTTTTACATTTCTAATTAATTGATAATTTTGTGCGCAGGATCAACAAATTAGCCTGCGGCGAACCGTCAGCTGCTTATTGTGCTCAACAATCAGACAATTGCGCTTACTTCTTCGGCAAAAATCAGGGGAATCATCCAGCTTAATGGGCTGGATAATATTATGTCCTGCCCGGAGCAGGAAAAGCAGTTTATCTCAGGAAAATCCATCAACCGATCTGCAACAAGAACAATTATCCTGCTATAATGTCACGCAGTGATATTTAACACTGATTTACAAGTTATTATCCTGGTTATAACCCTGCCTGTAACAAGTATTTCAGCGTGCAGAAAATGCTTGCCCTGTTGGCCTGATTCAGCCAAATTAGGCGCCGTTTTTCCTTTCTAATAACAATGTTGCGCGGGATTACCCAGCCCGACGCAGACTTAATTCCTGTTGTAAAACAGGCGATGTATAAACTGAGGTATACGTGTCAACTGCAAACAAACACACTGATGAGGCGGTTAGCCTTAACGCCTTCCGACAGCCGAAAGCGTTCTATCTGATCTTCTCGATCGAACTGTGGGAGCGTTTTGGCTATTACGGCCTGCAAGGCATCATGGCGGTTTATCTGGTCAAACAGCTGGGCATGTCCGAAGCCGACTCCATCACCCTGTTCTCTTCCTTCAGCGCCCTGGTATACGGCCTGGTCGCCATCGGCGGCTGGCTGGGCGACAAAGTGCTGGGCACCAAACGCGTGATCATGCTCGGCGCCATTGTGCTGGCCGCTGGGCTATGCGATGGTTGCCTTCTCCGGCCACGACACCACCTTGGTGTATGTGGGTATGGCGACCATCGCCGTGGGTAGCGGCCTGTTCAAGGCCAACCCATCCTCCCTGCTGTCCACCTGCTATGAGAAAGACGATCCGCGTATCGACGGCGCCTTCACCATGTACTACATGTCGGTCAACATCGGTTCCTTCTTCTCCATGCTGGCGACTCCGTGGCTGGCGGCAAAATACGGCTGGAGCGTGGCGTTTTCGCTGAGCGTGGTGGGCATGCTGATCACCCTGGTGAACTTCCTGTTCTGCCAGCGCCTGGTGAAGAATTACGGCTCTAAACCAGACTTTGCGCCGCTGCAGGTCGGTAAGCTGCTGATGATCCTGGTCGGCGTGGTTGCGCTGATCGCGCTGGCCACCTGGCTGCTGCATCATCAGAGCATTGCCCGCATGACGCTGGGCGTGATCGCGATCGGCATCGTGTTGGTGTTTGCCAAAGAAGCCTTCGCCCTGCACGGCGCCGCACGCCGCAAGATGATCGTCGCCTTCCTGCTGATGCTGGAAGCGATTGTGTTCTTCGTGCTGTACAGCCAGATGCCAACCTCGCTGAACTTCTTCGCCATCCGTAACGTGGAGCACAGCGATCCTCGGCATTGCCTTCGAGCCGGAGCAGTATCAGGCGCTGAACCCGTTCTGGATCATGCTCGCCAGCCCGATTCTGGCCGCGATCTATAACAAGATGGGCGATCGCCTGCCGATGCCGCACAAGTTCGCTTTCGGCATGGTGCTGTGCTCCTGCGCCTTCCTGGTGCTGCCGTGGGGCGCCAGCTTCGCCAACGAACAGGGCATCGTGTCGGTCAACTGGCTGATTCTGAGCTACGCGCTGCAGAGCATCGGCGAGCTGATGATTTCCGGCCTGGGCCTGGCGATGGTGGCACAGCTGGTGCCGCAGCGTCTGATGGGCTTCATTATGGGCTCCTGGTTCCTGACCACCGCCGGCGCCGCGCTGATCGCCGGTAAGGTTGCGAACCTGATGGCCGTGCCGGAAAACGTCACCGACCCGCACGCCTCGCTGGCCGTCTATAGCCAGGTGTTCATGCAGATTGGTATCGCCACTGCCGTCATCGCTATCCTGCTGATGCTGATTACCGCCCCGAAGCTGAACCGCATGACGCAGGATGACGCGCAGGCAGAACTGAAGCGCGCCAGCGCTAACCAGTAATCGTTTCTGAGCCGGGCTAAGCCCGGCTTTTTTTATCCCCCTTCACAACCCCCGCTTTCCGCTGTAGTTTAAGCAACACGCTTTTTATGCTCGCCTTGCACGGCTGAGATCGGGAATGGCTCATGGACAGATTTGACGAGCTGCAGGTGTTTGTTGCGGTGATTCAGCAGGGCAGCCTGGCTGGCGCGGCGCGCGTATTGCAGCGTTCGCCGCCGGTCATTACCCGCACGCTGAATGCGCTGGAAGCACGTTTTGGCACCACCCTGATTGAACGCACCACGCGCCAGCTGGCTCCAACCGAGAGCGGCTGGCAGCTGTTTGAGCAGGCGCAGCGCTTGCTTAACGATTACCAGAGCGCGCTCGACAGCGCCCACCACAGCGGACTGCACGGCCTGCTGCGCATCACCGCCCCGGTGATGTGTGGCCGTCGCCACGTGATGCCGCTGGTCAATGCCTTTCTGCAACAGCATCCGGAAATGCAAATCGAACTGATTCTAAGCGACAGCTATCAGGACCTGATTGAAAACGGGCTGGATATTGCAGTGCGCATTGGCGAGCTGCAGGATTCGTCGATGGTGGCGCGCAACGTCGGCAGCGTACGCTCGATGCTGGTCGCCAGCCCGGATTACCTCCGCCAGGCCGGAATCCCGGCCCATCCGGCTGAGCTCAGCATGCATGCGCTGGTGGCAGGCGTGCGCCATACCCGTGAGTGGCGCTTCGCGCACGACCTGCGCGTGCGTATCACCCCACGCCTGCGCGTCAATGATATCGCCAGCCAGCTGGATGCATTGCGCAGTGGCCAGGGCATTGGCCGTCTGTTGTCTTATCAGGTAGTAGATGAACTGCAGGCAGGCACGCTGATCCGCCTGCTGAGCGAGTGGGAGCCGGCACCGCTGCCGGTGCATCTGGTGGCGCAGCGGGTGAAAAACATGGCGCCCAAGGTACGCTGTTTCTGGGATTTCGCGCTCACGGCACTGCCGCCGCGACTGCAGGCGGCCGCTGAATTTCCCGCGCCCGCCCGCAATTCCTGATCGCTGTCACTGGTAAAAATTTCTGGCAGTTTTATGCTGCTGTCATCACAACAACTCATCAGGAGAGGCCATGATGAAACTGTTCTATAAAGCCGGCGCCTGTTCGCTGTCCCCGCATATCGTGCTGCGTGAGGCAGGGCTGGATTTTACGGCGGAGAAGGTCGACCTGGCGCAGAAGAAAACCGAGAGCGGCGCCGATTACCTCACCATCAACCCCAAGGGACAGGTACCGGCGCTGCAGCTGGATGACGGCAGCCTGCTGACCGAGGGCGTGGCGATCGTGCAATACCTGGCGGATCGCGTGCCGGACCGCAACCTGATCCCGGCGGCGGGCACTCTGTCGCGCTACCACGCGATCGAATGGCTGAACTACATCGCCACCGAGCTGCACAAAGGATTCAGCCCGCTGTTCAACCCGAAAACGCCCGAGGAATATAAAACCATCGCGCGCGCCAAGCTGGAGCAGCAGTTCAGCTATCTGGATTCGGTGCTGGCGAAGCAGCATTTCCTGTTGGGAAGCCGTTTCAGCGTGGCCGACGCCTACCTGTTCACCGTGTTGCGTTGGGCGTTTGCCCTGCAGTTCGACGTGCGCAAGCACGCCCATCTGGCGGCCTGGTTCGATCGCGTTGCGGCGCGCCCGGCGGTAGATGCGGCACTGAACGCCGAAGGATTGACGTAAACATCGGGCCCCGGCGGCTGTCGCCGGGGCCTGTTGATTAGCAGCGATTACAGCTGTTCTGACCGCTTTGAACTCGCTGCGCGGCTGCACGATCCGATCCTGCGCCGCCACCACCTGCAGTTCGTACTCGCCCATCTCCTGCGTGGTCAGCATCACCTCATACACGGCGGCGGTGACGTGCTCCAGCGCTTTATCCAGCGCCTCGCCCTGCAGCAGATCCACCAGCAGCAGACCGCTGGTCACATCGCCGACGCCGACCGGCTGACGCGCGCCGAAATCCACCAGCGGACGGCTGATGTGCCAGGCCCTCGTCGGCCGTCACCAGCAGCATTTCAAAACGGTCCGCGCTCATGGCGGCCGGCGCGCGCCAGGTGTTTCACCAGCACCACCCGCGGCCCCTGCGCGATCAGCGCGCGAGCGGCCTCCACCGCCTCTTCCACGTTTGCGACGGCCGTCTGGCTGAGCATCTCCAGTTCCAGCAGGTTCGGCGCAATGATATCGCTGGCCGGCAGCGCCTGGCGGCAGTGAAACTCGGCCACGCCCGGCGCCACGATGCAGCCTTTTTCCGGATGCCCCATCACCGGATCGCAGAAATATCTTGGCGTTCGGGTTCGCCGCCTTCACCTGACGCACGATCCCCAGAATATGTTCGCCCTGCTCCGCCGAACCGAGATAGCCGCTCAGCACCGCATCACAGCGCTTCAGCTGATC
The DNA here is from genome assembly GCA_039593615.1 of Enterobacterales bacterium. Taxonomy (GTDB): domain Bacteria; phylum Pseudomonadota; class Gammaproteobacteria; order Enterobacterales; family Enterobacteriaceae; genus Enterobacter. The sequence goes on from JBCNOY010000003.1 coordinate 346,354, forward strand.
GATATCGGCAATGCCCTGCACGATCTCGGTCAGGTGGGTGGCCGGCATGACGCAGCCGGTCCATTGGCCGTACTGCGTGTGGTTGGAAAACTGCACCGTGTTTAGCGGCCAGACGTTGGCGCCCAGGCGGCGCATCGGGAATTCCGCCGCACTGTTGCCGGCGTGTCCAAAAACCACGTGCGACTGAATGGCGAGGATGTTCTTCATTATTGGCGCCTGTACTGCTTGCCATAAAAAAGGGCCGGAGACCGGCCCTTGCATTTTCTGTCTTATTTCCAGCAGACCAGGCAGTAGTGTTTCTTGCCGCGACGCAGCAGCGTGTAGCGACCAAACAGACGGTCGCTGTCGCTGAAGCGGTATTCGGCATCGGACTGTTTCTCACCGTTGATGGTCACCGCGTTGGAGCCGATCATGGTGCGCGCCTGGCCGCGTGACGGCACCAGTTCGGCATTCACCAGCGCCTGCTGCAGATCGGCGTCGCCATCCAGTTTGATGGTCGGCACGCCGTCCTGCGCCAGCTGTTCGAAGTCCGCTTCGCTCAGATCGCTCAGGGTGCCGTTGAACAGGCTTTCGGTGATGCGTTTTGCCGCGGCCAGACCTTCTTCGACCGTGCACCAGTCGGGTCACCTCCTCCGCCAGCACGTACTGCGCGCGCGGCGCTTTACCGCTGTTCTTGTCTTCTTCTTCCAGCGCATTGATGTCTTCAATGTCCATAAAGGTGAAGAACTTCAGGAAGCGATAAACATCGGCATCGGCGGTGTTGATCCAGAACTGGTAGAACTTGTACGGGCTGGTTTTCTTCGGATCCAGCCAGACCGCGCCGCCTTCGGTTTTACCGAATTTGGTGCCGTCTGCTTTGGTGATCAGCGGAACGGTCAGACCAAACACCTGCTTCTGGTGCAGGCGACGGGTCAGATCGATACCGGAGGTGATGTTGCCCCACTGATCGGAACCGCCAATCTGCAGCGCCACGCCGTGCAGCTTGTTCAGGCAGGCAAAGTCGTAACCCTGCAGCAGGTTGTAGGAGAACTCGGTAAAGGAGATACCCTGATCGTCACGGTTCAGACGCTGCTTCACCGCTTCTTTGTTAATCATCTGGTTAACAGAGAAGTGCTTGCCGATGTCACGCAGGAAGGTCAGCACGTTCATGCCGCCAAACCAGTCGTAGTTGTTCGCCGCAATGGCGCTGTTGTCGCCGCAGTCGAAATCGAGGAACGGTGCAACCTGTTTGCGGATCTTATCGACCCACTCCTGCACGGTATCTTTGGTATTCAGTTTGCGCTCAGCCGCTTTAAAGCTCGGATCGCCAATCAGGCCGGTGGCGCCGCCCACCAGGGCGACCGGCTTGTGGCCCGGCCTGCTGGAAGCGTTTCAGGCACAACAATGGAACCAGATGCCCCAAATGCAAGCTGTCAGCGGTGGGATCGAAGCCGCAATAGAGCGCGATTGGCCCTTGCGCCAGTCGCTCTGCTAACGCTTCCTCATCCGTCACCTGGGCCACGAGGCCCCGCTCTTGCAATTGTTTAATCAAGTTACTGCTTGCCATCAATTTCTCCATGTATAAACGACTGCACCTTTGCCGGTACACGACTTTTCGCCCCAGTGCTGATGCGAAAGGACGCATAGAATAAAGCGCCGGCGCGCCGTGCGCCAGCGCTTAAATCAACAAATTTTTCGTCGGGGATTACGGTGCCAGTCTGTCGATTTTCCAGCCGCCATTCTCGCGCTGGTATAAAAAGCGGTCGTGCAGGCGATGTTCGCCGCCCTGCCAGAACTCCATCTGCTCAATCGTGACGCGGAATCCGCCCCAGAAACTCGGCAGCGGCATTTCGCCCTGCTGGAACTTCTGCTTCAGCTCGAGGAATTTGCTTTCCAGCACGCCGCGCGCGGAAATGCGGCTGGACTGTTTCGATACCCAGGCGCCGATCTGGCTGTCGCGCGGGCGGCTGTGGAAATACTTCACCACTTCCAGCGTCGACAGACGCTCCGCTTTGCCGGTGACCATCACCTGACGTTCCAGCATGTGCCAGGGGAACAGCAGGCTGATATGCGCGGATTGTGCTCCAGCTGGTGCGCTTTGCGGCTGCCGAGGTTGGTGTAGAACACCAGCCCTTTCTCATCATAATGCTTGAGCAGCACGATGCGCTGATAAGGCTGACCGTTTTCATCCACCGTCGCGACGACCATGGCGGTGGGATCGGCCAGGTGGGCGTCGCAGGCCTGTTTCAGCCAGCGCTCAAACAGTTCGAGCGGATTGGCGGGCAGATCGTTGCGGCGCAGGCCGCCTCGGGTGTATTCACGGCGCAGATGCGCAATTTGCTGCAAGCTGTCATTCTTGTCGCTCATGCTGGGTTATCGACCGGTGTCTCTCGTTACTGTGCGGCAGGCATCTCCGACGCCGTTCTGCAGTTCGACAATCATTAATCACGATTTTATCGGTTGCGTTCAGAGACATTGGCGCCATTGCCTTTTGACCAGAAAACGTAGGTGCCATCGCTGTAACGCGCGCCGGAGGCAGACACCGTCTGGTTCAGCGTCAGTAGTTTGTCATCCCAGAAGAAAGCTGACCTGCTGCTTCGCGTTGCGTCCAGCGTCACCGTCAGCGGTTTTTCATCGTGCCACACTGGTAATGCATCGTCTGCTGATGCTTTGCGGGTCAGACTGGTTGTATGCCAGATACCACAGCCGCTGAGTAAGGTCAGGGTGCCGGCCAGCAGGCGATCATGACTGTTTTTTCATTGGGTGTTGCTGAATGGGTCCGTTTTTCTGTCGGGGGGTCTTTTTTTTTTTTTTTTTAACTGTGCTTATCCTATGAGAGCGTAACGGCCGAATTGGCCCGGATAGATGGCGCCCAGCACGCTCGTTTCGCGGCTGGCGCCGGTCACCGACGGCAGATTGCCCGGCAGCCCGGACAGCGTGCGCCACGCCAGCCAGGCGAAGGCCAGCGCCTCCATATCATCACCGCTGATGCCGGCCTCATCGGTGGTCAGCCCGACTTCGGTCCCCGGCAGCAGCGCGGCCAGGCGCGCCATCAGCAGCGGGTTGCGGCTGCCGCCGCCGCACACCAGCAGACGCTCGCACCCGCCGCTCAGCAACACCTGTTCGGAGATGGTCACGGCCGTCAGCTCCGTCAGCGTTGCCTGCACATCCTGCGGCGCCAGCGCCGGGAATGGCGGCGCAGCTGCCGCTCCAGCCAGCCAAGGTTGAAATATTCGCGCCCGGTGCTTTTCGGTGGCGGCATTGCGCAAAGTAAGGATCGCCGAGCATCTGCTGCAGCAGCGCGGGCACGACCTTGCCACTGCGCGCCCAGCCGGCATCTTTATCAAACGGCAGGCCTTTGTGGCGCCAGATCCAGGCATCCATCAGCATATTGCCCGGCCCGGTATCATAGCCGCGCACCGGCTGACCGGGGATCAGCAGCGACAGATTGGCAATGCCGCCAATATTGAGCACCATCCGCCGTTCAACGGGATGTCCGCCAGCAGCGCCTGATGAAACGCCGGCACCAGCGGCGCGCCCTGCCCGCCCAGCGCCATATCGCGCCGGCGAAAATCGCCGACCACCGTGACGCCCGTCATCGGCGGCAATCTGGTTGTTATCGCCGATTTGCAGCGTATGCGGTGCAACGCCGATTGCGGCTCGTGCCACACCGTTTGGCCGTGGCAGCCAATCGCCATGATATCTGCTGGCCTCCAGCGCCTGCTGCTGCATCAGCGCCAGCACGGCATCCGCGAACAGCTTGCCCAGTTGGGTATCCAGCCGTCCGAGCTGCGACAGCGTCAGCGTCTGCTGCCCCTGGCACATGCCCAGAATCTCTTTTTTCAGCGCCATCGGCATCGGGTGGCTATAGGCTGGCCTGCTGCGCCACCATGTGCTCGTCGATCGCGGCCAGCACCACATCGACCCCGTCCAGACTGGTGCCGGACATCACCCCAATGTAGCGACCCGATTTCATGCGCCTTCCTTACCATTTGCGTAACTCAGGAGCAACACTCCACCATAAAGCAACCATTACCGGGGCTAATTCGACTATAAATTCCACTTTTACAATCCTGCGCTGCGACACGCATTCCGGCAGCAAACTATTTTCATCCGGCAATTGAATTTTTGTTGATGGGCGGTGGTCTATGCTTCGGCCCAGCCGCATATTGTTCGGACATCGCGTCAATTGACCATTTTCTGACTTATACTGTTGCAGTACAGGACGAGAATATGGCGTTTTTTTGCATTAAGGAGCTTTCTCATGATTAAGCGTTTCGTGCACTGGCAGTTTCGCTGATTGGTTTAACGTTGGCTGGTTGTGTCAACAACGATACGCTTTCCGGTGATGTTTACTCTGCCTCCGAAGCCAAACAAGTGCAAAATGTCACTTACGGCACCATTGTTCATGTCCGTCAGGTGCAGCTCCAGGGCGGCGATAACAGCAACGTTATTGGCGCGATTGGCGGCGCAGTGTTGGGTGGTTTCCTCGGTAATACCGTGGGTGGCGGCACTGGTCGTTCTCTGGCTACCGCAGCAGGCGCGGTTGCAGGCGGCGTAGCGGGTCAATCCGTTCAGGGTTCGCTGAACAAAACTCAGGGCGTTGAGCTGGAAATTCGTAAAGACGACGGTAACACCATCATGGTGGTGCAGAAACAGGGCAACACCCGTTTCTCTGCTGGCCAGCGCGTCGCGATGGCCAGCAACGGCAGCCAGGTAACGGTCTCTCCGCGCTAAGCCGGAGGCTGGTTGTTGCAGTTGCGACCACCTTCAGGGCAGATAAAAAAACCGACGCCAGTGCGTCGGTTTTTTTATTTCTCGCGGTTCTGTAGCTCGAGGATATTTTGTTCCAGCCGGGCAATCAGCGTCACCATCTGATTGATCTCTTCCGCAGGCAGATCCCGGAGAGGATGTCGTCACGCGTCGCGTCTATCACGTTTTCGACCTCCTCGATAATCGGTGCTGCTTTTTCCGTCAATTTGATCCGTTTTGCCCGGCGATCGTTGGCGCAGGTGTGGCGAGAAATAAGCCCCTTCTCCTCCAGTTGGTCAAGCGTACGCACCAGCGAAGGCTGCTCAATGCCAATCGCTTTAGCCAGCTGAATTTGCGACTGCTCGGGCGGCAACTGATGAATATTGTGCAGCGTTACCCAGTGAGTCTGCGTTAATTCCAGAGGTTTCAGGCGATGGTCAATCAAAGCGCGCCAGACGCGCACTAAGCGTGCCAGATCAGAACCTAATGGCGATTCCAATTTCATCTCCTTATAATTAGCTTGCTAACTTATTATACTGATTTTAAAATAGTTTGCAGTATTTGTATTGGTAAAACAAATGTATTGCTGTCCCGGACAAGTAGTTTGCGAAGTCGCTCCCAGCTCTGACGTGGCATCTTTATCTCTTTTCTTACCGTTAAGCCCTGCCCGGCGATCCGTTTGACTGTACAGGACTGATGCCACGTGTCAATCTTCGCGCTCACCGCGACAGCGCCGCTGACCGACCTGGTTTTCGGTGCCTCACTGTTCTTCCCGCCGCTGTTCAAAGCGGTGATGCTGGGCTTCTTTTTCTGGCTGCTGATTCATCCGCCGTTTGTTGCGTGAGTGGATCTACGCTGGCGAGATCTGGCACCCCATTCTGATGGATCTTTCCCTGTTTGTTATTGCGCTGAGCGGCGCACTGTGGATACTGAGCCTCGGATAAATCACCATGAAATTCAACCCCTTTAAGTACTTTTCTCCACCTTGCTGGTGTTTGCCGTGGCCCTGGTCGCGGCGTGGTGGATGTGGAACTACTACATGCAAACCCCCTGGACGCGGGATGGGAAAGTTCGCGCCGAACAGGTCAGTATTACGCCGCAGGTTTCCGGCACGATTACCATGCTGGCGGTGAAAGATAATCAGCTCGTCAAAGCCGGGCAATTGCTGTTCCGCATCGATGACACGCCATACCACATCGCCGTTCTGAACGCCGAAGCGCAGTTGGCAAAAGCGCAAACCGATCTGGCAAAAGCCAGTAATGAAGCCAACCGCCGCCGCCACCTGTCACAAAATTACATCTCCGCAGAAGATCTCGATACCGCCAATATTGGCGCGCCTCAACGCGAATGCGGCCGCCGCCACAGCAAAAGCCGCACAGGCAATGCTCGATCAGGCGCGCTGGAACCTGCCGCAGACCACCGTCAGCGCGCCGGTGGATGGCTGGGTCACGAATCTTTCGGCGCGCACAGGCAATTACGCCACCGCCGGACAGCCAGTCTTCGCCCTTGTCGATAGCCATTCGTTTTATGTCATGGGTTATTTTGAAGAGACCAAACTGCGCCATATTCATGAAGGTGCCGCCGCGAAAATCGTCCTCTACAGCGGTAATGTTACGTTACAGGGTCACGTATCCGGTATTGGTCGTGCGATCTACGATCAGAGCGTTGAGACGGACAGCGGCCTGGTCCCGGACATCAAACCAAATGTACCCTGGGTGCGGCTGGCGCAGCGCGTGCCGGTACGTATTCAGTTTGATAAATTGCCCGACGGTCTGACGCTGGTTTCCGGCACTACCTGTACCGTGGCTCTGTCGCGAACTGAGACCGGTATGAAATCCCCTGCAGTGGCTGGCCTGGCAAAACCTGCCGTGGGTGAAAGCCACGCCTGCGCAGTGGCGCTATGCATTGCGCAACGGGGTCGCCATGTGTCTGGCGCTTACGGTGGCTTATTATCTCGATCTGGATCAACCCTACTGGGCGATGACGTCCGCCGCAGTGGTCAGTTTTCCCACGGTTGGCGGCGTGATCAGCAAAAGCCTTGGCCGTATCGCCGGTAGCCTGCTCGGTGCCTGCGCCGCGCTGATTATTGCCGGGCAAACGCTGAACGATCCGTGGCTGTTTCTGTTTGCCATGGCCGGCTGGATTGCCTTTTGTACCTGGGCTTGCGCGCAATTTACCAATAATGTCGCTTACGCATTTCAGCTTGCTGGCTATACCGCCGCGATTATCGCTTTCCCGGCGATCAACATTACCGATACCACCGAACTGTGGGATATCGCCCAGGCGCGCGTGTGTGAAGTGATTGTAGGGATACTCTGCGGCGGGTTTATGATGATGATGCTGCCCAGCACCTCGGACGGCGGCGCGTTACTGGTGACATTAAACAAGATGCATGCCCGTTTGCTTGAGCATGCCAGCCTGCTGTGGCAACCGGAAACAACCGATGCTATTCGCGCCGCCCATGAAAGGGTCATCGGGCAGATCCTTACCATGAATCTGCTGCGCATTCAGGCTTTCTGGAGCCACTACCGCTTTCGTCGGCAGAACACCTTGCTTAACTGGCTGCTGCACCAGCAACTGCGCATGACCAGCGTGATCTCCAGCCTGCGCCGCATGCTGCTTAACTGGCCGGACGCGCCGCCGGCGCTGTACAGCGCAATGCAACAGCTGCTGCACGAACTGGCGCAGCCGCAGTGTGATAAATACCGGCTGGCGCAGATTCTGCGCAGCATCACGCCGGACGTGCACGGTGATTTCCGCCAGCGTGCTTTTGTCCAGCGGCTGCGCTACTTCTGCTGGGTGTGGCTGAATGTGGAGCGCTGGATTCGCCTGATTGAGCGCGCCGACGCTGACACCCGTTTCCAGCCGCCGTACGCGCCGGCACTGGCACGTGCCAGCGACAGTGCCGAAGCTGGCTGGAGTGCGCTGCGCACGTTTAGTGTGATCATGCTGGGCTGCGCGTTCTGGATCGGGACCCAGTGGGACGCTGGCGCCGCCGCGCTGACGCTTACCGCTATTGCCTGCGTGCTCTACTCGTCATCGCCTTCGCCCGGCGGCAGCGTGTCGCTGCTGCTGAAAACGCTGCTGTGGCTGTCGCTGTTCAGCTTTGTGCTGCAGTTTGGTCTGATGGTGCAAATCAGCGCGCTGTGGCAGTTTTTGCTGCTGCTGTTCCCGCTGCTGCTGACGCTGCAACTGTTTAAGCTGCAACAGAAGCAACGCGCCGCGCTCTGGGGCCAGTTTATTGTGTTTATGGGATCGTTTATCGCGGTAAGTAATCCGCCAGACTGGGATTTCCAGAGCTTCCTTAACGATAACCTGGCAAAAGTGTGTGGCGTCCTGCTGGCGTGGCTGGCGTTTCAGGTGTTACAGCCGGGTTCTGATGCGCGCCGCAGCCGACGCCATATCCGGGCGCTGCGCCACGCTTTTCTCGATCAGCTACGTCGCCAGCCGCGCCTGAGTGAAAGCCGGTTTGAATCGCAGATTTATCATCACATCAGCCAGCTGAGCCACAGCCGTGATGAGCAGGCGCGCCTGTGGCTGCTGCGCTGGGGCGTGGTGCTACTGAACTGTTCGCACATTGTCTGGCAGCTGCGCGCCTGGCAACCCCGCTCACCGGCGCTGGCGCAGCTGCGCGACAGCAGTCTGCAGGATTTGCAGCGCATTATGAGTCTGCGCGGTGTGCGTCACGACTCGCTGCAGACCGCGCTGGATACGCTGCAGCAGGCCATTGATCAGCTTCAGGGGCAGCCGGAGAGCGACGCGAATACCCTGGCGGGTATTTTGTGGCGCCTGCGCTGTTCGCTGGCGCAGCTGCGTCAGGCGGTGCCGGATTGATCATTCACAGTACTGGGTAAACTGCCGATCAAAGTCATCGTGCAGCTGCTGCAGGGTCTTCTGCCCTTCAAAGCGGGTTTTATCCTGCTCGGACATCGGTTCGATCACCAGCGCTTTCTCGTCCGACGAGTAGATAAAGCGCCGCGCCAGCGTGCTGCCGGTAAAACTGGTGCCCTGAATGCCGCCGCACACCACGGTGATGCTGTGACGGCGGATTTCGGTATGAGTGAAATTGGTTTCGGTGGCGCTGCGCAGGACGTTCTGACAGCCTTTGGCTTGCAGCCGCTGCAGGGTATGCTGCGTCAGCCATTCGCGGCCGCGGGCAATATTTTCACAACTGGCGCGCAGCGGATTGGTATCTATATCACGCTGCAGCTGACGGCTGGCCTCCAGTCGTAGCTGGGTATCATTCGGGCGATCGCAGCCCACCAGCGCTAAACACAACAGCAAAATCCCACGCGTTTTCATGCCTGCCCCTGAGCGGTTCCGTTCCTGAATCAACATCATAGGATGGAATGTTGCCGCTGAGTAGCAGGAAAATGGGTCAGAATTTTTCTGCGCGGCGGCGGCGGGTCAGGCCCGTCGCCGCCCGGTAGTCAGATCACGCCGCAGGCCAGACGTGCCCCGCCACCGCCAAGCGGTTGCGGATGGTCTGCATGGTTATCGCCGCCGACATGCACCATCAACGCTTTGCCTTTGATCTCGCTTAGGGATTTCAGACGGGGCGCCACCACGGGATAGCTGGCTTTGCCGTCGTCGGTGACATACAGCGCGGGCAAATCGCCGAGGTGACCGTCAGCATACGGACCGAGGTGCTTGCCGCTGTTGTGCGGATCGAGGTGACCACCCGCCGCGCCGGCCGCCACGGTTTTGCCGGCGGATTCGCCGGGCTCACAGCTGCCTTTGGCGTGGACGTGAAAGCCGTGAATGCCGGGTTTCAGCCCGCTCAGCGCCGGCGCGAACTGCAGACCATACGGGGTTTCGCTGATGGTCACCTTACCGATCGACTCACCGATGCCCTGCGCCGTCACCTGATGCAGCGTCACGTCTTCTGACGCCGCGTGTGCACCGGCAGCACACACCAGCGTCAGCACGGCCATAATGGTTTTTTTCATAACGTCTCCTTACGGTTCAGATTCCCTCTAAGCCTGGACCGCTTTTGCCCAGGCTGCCGTAGTTTGACGCAGATTTACGCTTCAGGGCACATCGTAGCCGAGCGCCGCCTTGCGAATACGGAACCACTGCTGGCGATCCAGCGTCAGTTCACAGGCTTTCACCGCGTCGCTGACGCGCGCGGTTTTACCGGAACCGATAATCGGCAGCGGACGACTGGGCAGCTTCATTACCCAGGCATAGACCACCTGCTCGATATTGCTGGCACCGATCTCCTGACGCACCTGTTCCAGCTCATCGCGCAGCGGCTGGTAGTGCGGATCGTTAAACAGGCGGCCGCCACCGAGGCACGACCACGCCATCGGGCGCATACGCGTCTGCTGGCACTGGTCGAGCGTGCCGTCGAGCAGCGCCGACTGCTCCAGCGGTGAGATTTCCAGCTGATTGGTGACCAGGCTAAACGGCAGACGGGATTGCAACAGCGTGAACTGCGCAGCGGTAAAGTTGGACACGCCAAAATAACGCACCTTGCCACTCTGATGCAGCTGCAGGAAGGCTTCAGCGATTTCATCCGCATCCATTAACGGATCCGGACGGTGAATCAACAGCAGATCGAGATAATCGGTGGCAAAGTGGCGCAGCGAATTTTCCGCACTGTGCAGGATGTGGCTGGCTTCGGTGATGTAGTGACCGATTTTATGTTCCGGTTTCGCGCGGGTAGCAATGCCGCACTTGGTGACGATTTGCAGTTGCTGACGCAGTTGCGGTGCCAGGCGCAGCGCTTCGCCGAACGCGGCTTCACAGCGATAGTCGCCATAGATGTCGGCGTGGTCAACGGTGGTGATGCCCAATGCCAGATGATGCTCAATAAACTGCACCAGCTGCTGCGGCGTCATGCCCCACTCCATCAGCCGCCAGTAACCGGCGATCAGCGGCGAAAAAGCGGGTCCCTGTGGGGCAATAGCGTGCGGTTGTAACATGGTTAAACTCCCTTCTGCGCAATAGCGAAAGCGCGAGTATAACCAAATGCGCACGGCGCGTTTTCTTAAAACAGCTCCGGTTGCTGTGGATCAGGATTTTCATCCACTTTTTGCTGCCGCTGCAGGCGCAACAGGCGCTGGCGACACAGGCGCAGCACCTCACGTTTTTGCGCATCGCTGAATTTCATCCAGTTGAAGCGCTCCTCCCGGCTGCGCAGACAGCCACGGCAATAACCGCGCGCATCGCTCTGGCAGATACCGCGACAGGGGCTCGGAACCGGAAAAAACTCTAATTGCTCAGCCACATCACCTCCGCAATGAACCTATCCACTCTTATTGATAACAGCTTAGTGACATAGTGCAAGGCATAAACCGTTATTACTGGTACTGTACACGGCGACAACCACGCCAGCTTCCGACACCGTGGCAATAGTCAGGGAATCAATCAGGTAAGGAGACGCGGTTAAGGTTTTCCTCATCTTCAATTCATACGATTGTCATATTCCGTTATTCCGATGAGTCTCTATGAAACTGATCTCTAAGTTACAGTGTCACGAAAACAGTTTTAATTTACTGGCCGCGTTGTTCTTTGCCTTTATCTTCAATGCCCTGTTTTTACTGCGCGCGTGGGAAATTATTCCCTACACCCGCCTGCATGATTACCTGTTCGCCGCCAGCATGCCGGTGGTGCTGGTCGCGGCGTTTTATCTGCTCTTTTCACTGCTGGCCTGGCCGTGGATACGCAAACCGCTGCTGATTGTGCTGATTCTCGCCAGCGCCGCCGCCAACTACTTTATGCACAGCTTCGGTACGGTCATCGACACCAACATGATTGAAAACGTGTTTGAGTCGAATGCGCAGGAAACTGGCGCGCTGATGAGCCGCAACTATGTCATCTGGATGCTGCTGATGGGCATTCTTCCGGTGGCGCTGGTGTGCAGCGTCCGTATCAGCAATCGCCAGCGCTGGTGGTGGAACCTGCTGCAGCGCCTCGCCAGTGCGCTCGGTGCCGTACTGGTAATTCTGCTGATGGCTGTGCTGTTCTACAAAGACTACGCTTCGCTGATCCGCAACAATAAAGGCCTGGTGAAGATGTTCACCCCTGCCAATATTGTCAGTGGCACCGGCCATTATGTCGATCAGCGCTATCTGCAGGGCAGCCAGGCGCTGGTAAAGATTGGCGAAGATGCGAAGAAAGGACCGCTAATCACCGCCGAGCCGAAGAAAACGCTGGTGGTGCTGGTGGTGGGCGAAACCGCGCGCGCGGAGAACTTCTCCCTCGGCGGCTACGAGCGCGAAACCAACCCGCAGCTGAAAAAGCAGGAGGTGATTTACTTCACCAACGCCAGCTCCTGCGGCACCGAAACCGCCATTTCCGTGCCGTGCATGTTCTCGAACATGCCGCGCAGAGAGTACGACGCGAACCTCAGGCGGCCCACCATCAGGAAGGCGTGCTCGATGTGCTGGCGCATGCCGGCGTCAACGTGCTGTGGCGCGATAACGACGGCGGCTGCAAAGGTGCCTGCGACCGCGTGCCGCATACCGATATGACGCAGTGGAAGCTGCCACAGTACTGCCACGATGGCTTCTGCCTCGATGACGTCCTGCTGCATCGCTTTGATAACTATGTCGATAGCCTGAACGATGACGGCGTGATCGTGCTGCACCAGATGGGCAGCCACGGTCCGGCTTACTTTAAGCGCTATCCGGCCGCGTTCCAGACGTTTACGCCCACCTGCGACAGCAATCAGATCCAGGATTGCGATCATCAGGCGCTGGTGAACACCTACGACAACTCGATCCTGTATACCGACGAGATGCTCGAGTCGCACCATCGATAAGCTGAAGCGGCCTGAGCGACCGCTTTAACACCGCGCTGGTCTATCTGTCCGATCACGGCGAGTCGCTGGGCGAACACGGCATGTACCTGCACGGTACGCCGTACCTGTTTGCGCCGTCGCAGCAGACGCACATCCCGCTGCTGCTGTGGATGTCGCCGGGCTACGCCGCGGCGTATCATATTGATCAGGCCTGTCTGCGCCAGCAGGCGGCAGAGACAGCGGTGTCGCAGGACAATCTGTTCCACACCGTGCTGGGCATGTTGAACATCCAGACGCAGCAGTATCAGCCACAGCTGGATATGATCAAATCGTGCCAGAAACGCGGCGTAAGCGCTTAACTTCCTCGTGCCACTGGGGCATTATTTTTTTGAGATAACCGGTTTTTTTGGGGGGGTTTTTTTTTTTATTGCATTAGACCGACTGGTCTAATACTCTGCCTGCCATGAATAAGACAGTGCAACGCAACGAAACCCGTGAACATCTGCTCGCCACCGGCGAGCAGGTCTGCCTGCAGCGCGGTTTCACCGGCATGGGGTTGAGCGAAATGCTGGCGCTGGCGGAAGTGCCGAAAGGCTCGTTTTATCACTACTTCCGCTCGAAAGAAGCCTTCGGCGTGGCGATGCTGGAGCGCTATTTCGCCAACTATCAGCAGCAGGTTGAACAGCAGCTGACCCAGCCCGGCGTTACTGCACGCGAACGCTTACTGCAGCATTTTCGCTACGCGGAACGGCTGTTTATCGAGCAGGGTCACATCGTCGGCTGCCTGGCGGTTAAGCTTTCCGCCGAAGTGTGCGATCTGTCAGAACCGATGCGCGATGCGCTGGGGCAGCGCGGTGCTACGGCCATTACGGCGGCTTACGCACGCTGTCTGACGGAGGTCGCAGCCGAACAGCCGCTGCCCTATGGGCAAAGCCCGCAGCAGCTGGCGCAACGCTGTTATCTGCTGTGGCTGGGCGCCAGCCTGCAGAGCAAGATTTCACGTGAGCCCGGGCCGATTAGCCTGGCGCTCGACACCATCGAACAGTGGCTTAATCACCGCTGATTTTTAAAAACGGCAATTTCTAGACGACCGGTCTATTACAGGAGTCTTTATGTCAGCTAAAAAACTGTTCACCCCGCTGAAAGTGGGCGCCATCACCGTGCCAAACCGCGTGTTTATGGCTCCGCTGACGCGTCTGCGCAGCATTGAGCCGGGCGATATCCCTACCCCGCTGATGGCGGAATATTATCGTCAGCGCGCCAGCTCTGGCCTGATCATCACCGAAGCCACGCAGATTTCGTTCGCAGGCGAAAGGTTACGCCGGTGCGCCGGGTTTGCACACCCCGGAACAGATCGCCGCATGGCAGAAAATCACCGCGGGCGTTCACGCTGAAGAGGGTCGTATTGCGGTTCAGCTGTGGCACACCGGTCGCATCTCACACAGCAGCATGCAGCCGGGCGGCCAAGCGCCGGTCGCACCGTCCGCGATCGCCGCAGGCACCCGCACCTCCCTGCGCGCTGCCAACGGCAACGCGTATACCGCGTGGATACCTCTATGCCGCGTGCGCTGGAGCTGGACGAAATCCCGGGGATCGTTAACGACTTCCGTCAGGCCGTGGCCAACGCCCGTGAAGCCGGTTTTGACCTGATTGAACTGCACTCCGCGCACGGCTATCTGCTGCACCAGTTCCTGTCACCGTCGTCTAACCATCGTACCGATCAGTACGGCGGCAGCGTCGAAAACCGCGCCCGTCTGGTGCTGGAAGTGGTTGATGCGGTGATATGCAAGGAGTGGGGAGCCCGATCGCATCGGGATCCGCGTCTCGCCAATCGGCGCCTTCCAGAATGTGGAAAACGGTCCGGATGAAGAAGAAGCGGCACTGTGGTATATCTGAGTGAAGAGCTGGGCAAACGCGGCATCGCCTACCTGCACATGTCCGAGCCGGACTGGGCCGGCGGTAAGCCTTACACCGATGCCTTCCGTCAGAAAGTGCGCGAGCGCTTCCACGGGGTGATCATCGGTGCAGGTGCCTATACCCCGGAGAAAGCCGAAGATCTGATTGATAAAGGGCTGATCGATGCCGTGGCCTTTGGCCGCGACTACATCGCCAACCCGGATCTGGTGGCTCGCCTGCAGCAGAAAGCGGCGCTGAACCCGCAGCGCCCGGAAAGCTTCTACGGCGGCGGCGCGGAAGGCTACACCGACTACCCGTCACTGTAAGTCAAACGCGGCCGCAGCGGATGTGCGGCCGCGTGCTTTCTTCAGGGCATTCCCTCGCTATACTAAAACATGTGGTTCCCTGATGAAAAGCTTTTTTATTCCATTGGTTAATGAGGAAATTATGCGCTTACTTCACACCATGCTGCGCGTTGGCGACCTGCAACGCTCCATCGATTTCTACACCAACGTGCTGGGCATGACGCTGCTGCGCACCAGCGAAAACCCGGAATACAAATACTCGCTGGCTTTCGTGGGTTACGGCCCGGAAAGCGAAGAAGCGGTGATCGAGCTGACCTACAACTGGGGCGTTGACAGCTATGAGCTGGGCACCGCCTACGGCCACATCGCGCTGGGCGTGGATAACGCGGCCGACCTGCGACCGCATCCGCCAAGCGGGCGGTAACGTCACGCGCGAAGCCGGCCCGGTAAAAGGCGGCACCACCGTCATCGCGTTCGTGGAAGATCCGGACGGTTACAAAATCGAGCTGATCGAAGACAAACACGCCGGTCGCGGCCTCGGCAACTGAATGCCGTTAGTCAGCCTGCTAATTTGCGCCCTGAGTTCCCTCTCCTGCTGCACCCTGCGCCAAAATTTGCCATAATGCGCGCTGCCCCATTTCCTGCAATGAGATCCTGATGTCCGAATGAACGCTCAATTTAGCGGTCTGTGCGACCGTTTTCGTGGTTTTTATCCCGTTGTCATTGATGTTGAAACCGCCGGCTTTAACGCTAAAACCGATGCGCTGCTGGAAATCGCCGCCATCACGCTGAAAATGGATGAACAGGGCTGGCTTGCACCGGACACCACGCTGCATTTCCACGTTGAGCCTTTCGAAGGGGCGAATCTTACAGCCGGAAGCGCTGGCGTTTAACGGTATCGATCCGCACAACCCGCTGCGCGGCGCGGTCAGTGAATATGACGCGCTGCACGCCATTTTCAAAATGGTGCGTAAAGGCATCAAAGAGAGCGACTGCAACCGCGCCATTATGGTGGCCCACAACGCCACCTTCGATCACAGCTTTCTGATGGCCGCCGCCGAGCGCGCGGGGCTGAAGCGCAACCCGTTCCACCCGTTTGTCACCTTCGACACCGCCGCGCTGAGCGGCCTGGCGCTGGGACAAACGGTGCTGTCGAAGGCCTGTATTGCGGCTGGCATTCCGTTCGACGGCACGCAGGCGCACTCCGCGCTGTACGACACCGAACATACCGCCCAGCTGTTTTGCGAGATCGTCAACCGCTGGAAGCGTCTGGGCGGCTGGCCGCTGCCGGTGGGTGATGAGCCGGCCGAAGACGATGCCTCAGCCTGAGGCCCGTCAGACCGCAGCCAAAAAAAGCGCCGACACTGCAGGTCGTTGCCTTTTTATTTCCGCAGAAAATTACTCTGCGTCCGGCTCTTCCGTTTTGTACTTCGCCGCGGTTTCTTTGATCAGCTGCTGCAGTTCGCCGCGCTGATACATTTCAATGATGATATCGCAGCCGCCAACCAGTTCACCGTCAACCCACAGCTGCGGGAACGTCGGCCAGTTGGCGTATTTCGGCAGCTCAGCGCGGATGTCCGGGTTTTGCAGGATATCAACGTAAGCAAAACGCTCGCCACAGGCAGACAGCGCCTGAACCGCCTGCGCGGAGAAGCCGCAGCTTGGCAGCTTCGGCGAACCTTTCATATACAGCAGAATCGGGTTTTCAGCGATCTGGCGCTGAATTTTTTCAATAGTGGTGCTCATGTCTTGCTTCCTTAATCCTTCACTTCGTGTTTGTTTATTGTAGCGACTTCGCCCCGCGACTGAAAACGGGATTTTGCCTTAGCCGGCGCATATCGCCATGTTTGTTAAGTTCGCGCGCCACGAATAACATTTTCATATCATTAATAAGCATTAATCAATTAATAATTAGCAATAATTCCGCTGGGTTAAACAGCTGAAATCGCTCATTTTTGCCCCACTTTCAGTACCGTGACAGATTAATGGAAAAAGACCTTACCTTTTGCAAAAAAAGTGGATTAGAATTGCCCCGGTGCTGATCGTCGATCAGATTTTTCTAACTTTACCGCGGTCTGGCTTCCTGCCGACGGCTTAACCTGTAACCGGACTATGCGTTTACTGATTACGCTTTTCATACTGGCTTTTGCCCAACTGTTCTTTAATGTGGCGGCGGCTTCTCCGCATGCGCCGGTTAATGCCAGTTTGCAGAAAGCGGAGAAAAAGAACGCGCGTGAAGATGAGCGTCGCAAACGACGCCCGGTGAAAACCACCAGCAAAAAGTCACGCCTGACGTCAGTACAGAAGTTCAGGCTGAAAAAACAGCAGAAAAGCGAAACGGTACTTCAGCACACCACCCAGCGCAAATCCTCACTTAAGCTCAGTGCGAAAAAATATGGTCATCAGCGGCTGGCGAAAAAATCGCGTGACGTTGCCGTTGATGATGAAGTGCAGCAGCTGAGCGGCATTAAAATGAGCAAAGCCCACCGCCTGCGCTATCAAAAAGCACGTGAAACCGCGATGACGAAACTGATGGGCCAGATGGGCAAACCGTATCAGTGGGGAGGCACCTCGCCGCACACCGGTTTCGACTGCAGCGGTTTAGTGTGGTACGCCTACAAAGATCTGGTGAAGTTTAAATTTCCCCGCACCGCCAATGAGATGTATCACCTGCGCGATGCCGCGCCGATCAAGAAGAGCGAGCTGGAGAGAGGCGATCTGGTGTTCTTCCGCATCAACAACCGCGGCGCGGCCGACCATGTCGGGGTTTACCTGGGCAATGGCAAATTCATCCAGTCTCCGCGCACCGGTGAAGGATATCCAGATTAGCGCGCTGGGCGAGGATTACTGGCAGAAGCATTACGTTGGCGCACGCCGTATGATGACGCCGAAAACCGTGCGCTAATCCCAGTGTTGCGCAACGGAAAAAAGCCGGTGGCTGTTCAGCAGCACCGGCTTTTTTATTAATGCAGAATGGCGGTAAAGCTAAAGGCAATAATCATCAGCAGAGCAGCGGCGGTGGTGGTCAATGCCAGTTTTAAATCGGTACTCATCACAACTCCTTAGGCGCACAGTTTGCATGGTTAAATAATTTTCGCACAGTGATGGGCAAAAATCTCGTGTTATCCGCCCCGGCTTGCTAGAATCGCCGCCTTTCGTTGCGCAACAGATTTAGCGCATGCTGCATTGACAGCCTGCTGAAGGATGTTTCCCTGCCCGATTAAGCGCTGAAGACTTCAACACACTAAAAACTCAGTTTTCGCTTCTCTGCAAAACCATTAGCAGACGCAAACGTTTAACAATATACTTATCAGTAAGTTGCGATAAGCCCAGGAGTACCATTTTAATGGCAACAATTAAAGACGTAGCAAAACGCGCAAACGTTTCCACTACAACCGTATCACATGTAATTAACAAAACCCGCTTCGTGGCGGAAGAGACGCGCAACGCCGTCTGGGCAGCGATCAAAGAGCTGCACTACTCGCCGAGCGCGGTGGCGCGCAGCCTGAAGGTTAATCACACCAAGTCGATTGGATTGCTGGCCACCAGCAGCGAAGCGGCCTATTTTGCCGAAATCATTGAAGCGGTAGAGAAGAACTGCTTCCAGAAAGGCTACACCCTGATTCTGGGCAACGCATGGAACAGCCTTGAAAAACAGCGCGCCTACCTGTCGATGATGGCGCAAAAGCGCGTCGATGGCCTGCTGGTGATGTGTTCCGAGTACCCGGAATCCGTGCTGTCGATGCTGGAAGAGTACCGCCATATCCCGATGGTGGTCATGGACTGGGGCGAAGCGCGCGCGGACTTCACCGACTCCGTTATCGACAACGCCTTTGAAGGCGGTTATATGGCCGGTCGTTACCTGATCGAGCGCGGCCACCGCGATATCGGCGTGATCCCGGGCCCGCTGGAGCGCAACACCGGCGCGGGCCGTCTGGCCGGTTTTATGAAAGCGATGGAAGAAGCGCTGATCACCGTGCCGGAAAACTGGATCGTGCAGGGCGACTTTGAGCCGGAGTCAGGCTACCGGGCAATGCAGCAGATCCTTTCCCAGCCGCACCGCCCGACCGCCGTTTTCTGCGGGGGCGACATCATGGCGATGGGCGCGCTCTGCGCCGCCGATGAGCTGGGCCTGCGCGTGCCGCAGGATATTTCCGTGATCGGCTATGACAACGTGCGTAACGCGCGCTTCTTCACCCCGGCGCTGACCACCATTCACCAGCCGAAAGATTCGCTGGGCGAAACGGCCTTCAATATGCTGCTGGACCGCATCGTCAACAAACGCGAAGAGTCGCAGTCCATTGAAGTTCACCCGCGCCTGATTGAACGCCGTTCCGTTGCGGATGGTCCGTTCCGCGACTACCGTCGTTAATCTTTCTCGCCTTTGACGGGGCCAGCTACGCTGGCTCCCGTAACCATTCCCGGTTTAGCGTTTCGCTGTCTCCCAGATAATCCAGCAGCCAGGCCAGTCGCCGGTGACAGCGTTATCATTTTTCTGCTCGCCAGGTCAGGCAGCAGGCCGCGTCCGGGAACGGATTCTCCAGCGTCAGCTCAACCCACTCTCCGGTATCGATGCGCGGACGCGCAAAATGAACGGGCACCATCGCGACGCACAGCCCGGCGCTGAGGCACGTCGCTGACGACGATTCCCAGTCCGGCACCACCACCCGCCGCTGGTTATCCAGCAGCCAGGTGATACGCTTGGGCAGTGAACGGGACGTATCCTCCAGCACCAGCGAGGGCCAGTTGCGCAGCGTATCGTCGCTCAGCGGCCCGTCCATCGCCGCCAGCGGATGATCGCGTGCCACCACGCATTTCCAGCTCAGCATCCCCATGTCGCGAAAGGCGTAACGTCCCCCGACCGGGATCGCCTGGGTGGCGCCAATCGCCATCTCCGCCCTGCCGTCCGCCAGCGCATCCCACACGCCGTTGAACACCTCCTGCGAGACCCGCAGCTCGACGTCGGGGAAATGACGGTAGAAATCCACGATCATCTGCCGGGTGCGTTCCGGCTTCACGATGTTATCCACCGCGATGGAGAGATGTCCCCGCCAGCCGTTGGCGATCTGCTGACACTGTTGGCGGGTGATCTGCATTTTTTTGATAACAGAACGCCCTTCCTTCAAAAACCACGCGCCTGCGGGCGTTAACTCCACATCGCGATGCCGCCGTTCAAACAGCGGAACCGCCAGCCATCTCCTCCAGCTGACGCACCGTATAGCTGATGGCCGAAGGCACGCGGTGCAACTCCTGCGCCGCCCCGCTAAAACTGCCGTTGCGCGCAACAGCATCGACCACTTCAAGAGAATAATCTGACCACATTTTCTGCCTGCAAAAATTTTAACTGCACCCTGCAAATATTAGCGTTTCACAAGCCCGCTTTGCACTCCCTACACTCTGCGCCAACGTTCAACCTGCCCCTCCTCGACTATAAGAGAATGCAAACCATGCTGCCATTCCTAAAGGATTTTTAGTCTGGCTCGCGGGCTTAAGCGTGCTGGGCTTTTTGGCCACCGACATGTACCTGCCCGCCTTTGCCGCCATGCAGGAAGACTTTGCAAACCCCTGCGGCCGCCATCAGCGCCAGCCTGAGCCTGTTCCTGGCCGGTTTTGCCTTCGCGCAGCTGCTGTGGGGACCGCTCTCGGATCGCTTTGGCCGTAAACCGGTATTACTGCTCGGCCTGGCCATTTTTGCCGTGGGCTGTCTGGGGATGCTGTGGGTGCGCGATGCTACCTGGCTGCTGGTGCTGCGCTTTATTCAGGCCGTGGGCGTCTGTGCTGCGGCGGTGACCTGGCAGGCGCTGGTGACCGACTACTATCCGGCTAACCGCACAAACCGTATTTTCGCCACCATTATGCCGCTGGTGGCGCTGTCGCCTGCGCTGGCGCCGCTGCTGGGCGCCTGGCTGCTGGCGCACTTTGACTGGCAGGCCATTTTTGCCACGCTGTTTGCCATCACGCTGGCCATCACCGCTGATGCTGCTGTTCGGCGTTTACGCTGAAACTGGCCAGCGCATAAAAAAGGCCGCGTGCGCGCCACGACAGCGCGCTACAGCCGCGCTGGCTGACGACTGCTGGCAACGCGTATTCGCGGCAATGTCCTGATTTATGCCGCCTGTTCGGCCAGCTTCTTCGCCTGGCTCACCGGCTCGCCGTTCATTCTGCACGATATGGGCTACAGCCCGGCGGCCATCGGTCTGAGCTATGTTCCGCAGACCATCGCGTTCCTGGTGGGCGGGTACGGCTGCCGCGCGGCGCTGCAAACGTGGGAATGCGCAGCTGCTGCCGTGGCTGCTGGTGCTCTATGCGCTGAGCGTCTCTGGGTACCTGTTTGCGGTGGCGTTTATGACCGCGCCGCCGCTGGCCTGGCTGAACTGCTGATCCCGTTCTGCGTGATGGCGGTGGCGAACGGGGCGATTTATCCGATCGTGGTGGCACAGGCGCTACGTCCGTTCCCGCAGGCGACAGGCCGCGCCGCCGCGCTGCAAAATACCCTGCAGCTGGGGCTGTGCTTCCTGGCAAGCCTGGTGGTCTCGGCGCTGATCTTGCGCAGCCGCTGTTGCCCCACCACCCAGTGCTGACGGTCATGGTGGCGACAGTGATCCTCGCCTGGGCCGGTTTCCTGTGGCAGCGGGGCAGGCGCCAGCGCAGCGGAGAAGGTGATAGCGGTGCGCAGGGGAAACTGTCCCGTCCCTGATTGCGCAAGATAATCATGTTACATTTTCAGCGATTATCGTTAGCTAACTAACAATTTTCTATTGAATCACCAAATTTTGAGGCCTATACTAAATTTGGTCCGCATTTCTGCAACAAATACGATAACACCTAATAAGCGTATATTTAATTAGCGACACGGGAGCTGGGATGGCGTCTGCCCGATATTTACCATCCGGAAGGCATTTCGGCAAGGGTTATCTCCCTTCCTCTGTTCTACGTCGGATATCTAGCCTCGCGGTATTTACCGTGAGATTTCTCACAAACCAAAAAAAGCGTCTACGCTGTTTTAAGGTTCTGATCACATCAGGGTGATGGAGAAGCTATGAGTTCATCGTGTATAGAAGAAGTCAGCGTTCCGGACGACAACTGGTCCCGGATCGTCAGTGAACTGTTAGGTCGAGCAGGCATCACTATCAACGGATCTTCGCCATCCGATCCTCAGGTTAAACATCCCGATTTTTTTAAACGCGTCTTGCAGGAGGGGTCGCTGGGCCTGGGAGAAAGCTATATGGACGGCTGGTGGGAGTGCGAACGGCTGGATATCTTTTTTGCCAGCGTGTTGCGTGCCGGTCTGGAAAATCAACTCCCCCACCATCTGAAAGACACCCTGCGTATCGCCGCTGCCCGCCTGTTCAACCTGCAAAGTCGAAAAAACGCGCCTGGATCGTCGGCAAAGAGCATTACGATCTCGGCAACGACCTGTTTTCAGCCGCATGCTGGATCCTTTCATGCAATACTCCTGCGCCTACTGGAAAGGGCGCGTCGACGCTTGAGGAGGCACAGCAGGCCAAGCTGCGTCTGATCTGCGAAAAGCTGCAGCTACAGCCCGGCATGCGCGTGCTGGATATCGGCTGCGGCTGGGGCGGGCTGGCGTATTTTATGGCGAAGCATTATGGCGTCAGCGTGGTCGGCGTGACGATCTCAGCGGAACAGCAAAAAATGGCGCGAGGAGCGCTGCCAGGGTCTGGATGTGGATATCCGGCTGCAGGATTACCGTGACCTGAACGAGCAGTTCGACCGCATCGTTTCCGTCGGCATGTTCGAGCACGTGGGGCCGAAAAACTACGACACCTATTTCGAGGTGGTGGATCGTAATCTGAAACCGGACGGCCTCTTCCTGCTGCACACCATCGGCTCTAACCGGACCGACATTAACGTTGACCCGTGGATCAACAAATACATCTTCCCGAATGGCTGTTTACCGTCCGTTCGCCAGATCGCCAACGCCAGTGAATCCCATTTCGTGATGGAAGACTGGCACAACTTTGGCGCGGACTACGACACCACGTTGATGGCCTGGCACGAGCGTTTTCAGGCGGCCTGGCCGGAGATTGCGGACAACTATTCTGAACGATTCAAACGGATGTTCAGCTATTATCTGAATGCCTGCGCGGGGGCGTTTCGCGCACGGGATATTCAGCTCTGGCAGGTGGTATTCAGCCGGGGGATTGAACACGGACTGCGTGTCGCGCGCTGACGTTTCCGAGCCAGGATAAAAGGCGGTTAACGCGCCTTTTTTATTCGCGATTACTCCGCGTCCGGCAGTGTTTGTGCCGCCAGCGCGGCCGCGGCATCACGCTGCGCCAGCACGCGCTCAACCGTATCCACCACCGCCTGGGTTTGCGGATCGATTTCGATATTCACGCGATGCCCCAGTTTTTTCGCGCCCAGCGTGGTGCGCTGCAGCGTTTCAGGAATTAAATGCACGCAAAAACGCGTTGGCGTCACTTCTCCCACCGTCAGGCTAATCCCGTCGATGCCAATAAATCCTTTATAGAGGATGTATTTCATTAATGACGGGTCCTGCATTTTAAACCAGATTTGACGGTTATTTTCCGAGGTCACGATTTTCGCCACTTCGGCGGTGGTCATGATATGCCCGGACATCAGGTGACCGCCAATCTCATCGCTGAACTTCGCCGCGCGCTCAACGTTGACGGTATCGCCCACCACCAGCTCGCCCAGGTTGGTGATGCGCAGCGTCTCTTTCATTAAATCAAAGCTGATCTGGTTGCCGTTAATTTCGGTCACGGTCAGGCAGCAGCCGTTATGGGCAATCGAGGCGCCGGTTCAGCTCCATGCCGGGCAGCAGCTCAGCAGGCAAGCGCAACCGTGGGTGCGGAAATTAGGTTTTTCATCAATGGACACCACTTTGGCGGTGCCCTGCACAATACCAGTAAACATGCTTACAACTCCTGTTTTTTCCGAACGGTGGTGACACCGTTTAATCCCAGCTTGCGCCACAATAACAGTTGGAAAAACAGGTTGCAGCGGCGCGCAAACTTTTCACAAATGGCGCATTTTACGCAATTGCGATAAATTTTTGGCTAAAAGTGCGGGCTAGCCCGCTACAATAGCTGGCACCCCCCTGCATTTTCTTCTTGCTGCCCGTTTCGGCGGCTTTTTTAGTCTCTCAAATAACTACAAAATAAAGGTGTTCACGTGCAGAAGTACATGAATGAAGCGCGCCAGTTATTGGCACTGGCTATACCAGTGATCGTCGCGCAAGTGGCCCAGACCGCAATGGGATTTGTGGATACGGTAATGGCAGGTGGCTACAGCGCCACCGACATGGCGGCCGTTGCTATCGGCACGTCAATCTGGCTTCCGGCCATCCTGTTCGGCCACGGTCTGCTGCTGGCGCTCACGCCCTGTTATCGCTCAGCTCAATGGCTCCGGGCGTCGCGAGCGCATCGCCCATCAGGTTCGCCAGGGTTTCTGGCTGGCAGGGTTTGTCTCCGTGCTGATCATGGTGGTGCTCTGGAACGCGGGCCATATCATTCGCGCTATGCATAACATTGACCCGGCGCTGGCGGACAAAGCCGTGGGTTATCTGCGCGCGCTGCTCTGGGGCGCGCCGGGCTACCTCTTTTTCCAGGTGGCGCGTAACCAGTGTGAAGGCCTGGCGAAAACCAAGCCCGGCATGGTGATGGGTTTTATCGGCCTGCTGGTCAACATCCCGGTTAACTATATCTTTATTTACGGTCATTTCGGGATGCCGGAGCTGGGTGGCGTCGGCTGCGGCGTGGCCACGGCAGCCGTTTACTGGGTCATGTTCTTCTCGATGCTTACCTTCGTGAAGCGCGCCCGCTCCATGCGCGATATTCGCAAGCAGAACAGCTGGTCGCACACCGGTCGGGGGCATCATGACGCGTCTGGTGCAGCTAGGCTTGCCGATTGCCCTTGCGCTGTTCTTTGAGGTGACCCTGTTTGCCGTGGTCGCCCTGCTGGTCTCCCCGCTGGGCATTGTGGACGTCGCCGGGCACCAGATCGCGCTGAACTTCAGCTCGCTGATGTTCGTCCTGCCGATGTCGCTGGCGGCGGCGGTGACGATCCGCGTGGGCTTCCGCCTGGGGCAGGGCTCGACGCTCGACGCGCAAACCGCCGCGCGGACCGGACTGGGCGTCGGCGTCTGCATGGCCATTTGCACGGCGCTTTTTACCGTGGCACTGCGCGAGCAGATTGCCCTGCTCTATAACGACAATCCGGAGGTGGTGGCGCTGGCATCGCACCTGATGCTGCTGGCGGCGATTTACCAGATCTCGGACTCCATTCAGGTGATTGGCAGCGGCGTGCTGCGCGGATATAAAGACACGCGCTCCATCTTCTTTATCACCTTCATCGCCTACTGGGTGCTGGGTCTGCCGTGTGGGTATATTCTGGCCCTGACCGACTCTGGTGGTGGACCGCATGGGGCCGGCGGGGTTCTGGATGGGCTTTATCATCGGCCTGACGTCGGCGGCGATTATGATGATGATGCGCATGCGCTTCCTGCAGCGCCAGCCATCCAACGATCATTTTGCAGCGCGCTGCACGTTAAGTCGCCGCCACCCCCCGGCGTTTCACTCCTTGGCTCGGGCGCTTTGCGCGGAAAAACGACGCATAGCACAGTCGCGTGATCAGTCGCGTGAAATCAGAGAGAAAATTGCATTTTCCCTCTTGCCACCTCGGTGCTGTGCCGCTAATATTCGTCCCCGTTGTCACCGACAACACGTTGCGTTCATAGCTCAGTTGGTTAGAGCACCACCTTGACATGGTGGGGGTCGTTGGTTCGAGTCCAATTGAACGCACCATATTCTGCGTCCGTAGCTCAGTTGGTTAGAGCACCACCTTGACATGGTGGGGGTCGGTGGTTCGAGTCCACTCGGACGCACCAAATTTCTGAAGCAGTGCAGTGCGTCCGTAGCTCAGTTGGTTAGAGCACCACCTTGACATGGTGGGGGTCGGTGGTTCGAGTCCACTCGGACGCACCATATTGCTGATTCATCTCTCCCCCTATCGCGTTTTGCGCAACTCGCCTTTCCTTGATCTGAGTCGGTTTTCTCCCTCTGCTTTTATATTGGTTTTCGCATACTTAGCGTTTATAATATGCAACGTCTATCACTTGAATGGTTTCAGCCCTTGAACGTGCGAAAAGCTATACCAGCCTGACTTACATCATTTGCGCAACGCCGTCGCTACGGTCTCTCCGCCCGGCGCATAATTTTTCCGCCCCGCTTCAACTGTCGTCACCTATCCTTACTTCTGTGTCAAACGTACCAACACCAAACAGATTTTTACTTCGGTGCCAGGCGCATCGAACCCCGACCTTTATTATCCATCCCAACTTAAAGACTAGGACTGTCATGAAAAAGACCAAAATTGTTTGTACTATCGGTCCGAAAACCGAATCTGAAGAGATGCTGACCAAAATGCTGGATGCGGGCATGAACGTGATGCGTCTGAACTTCTCCCACGGTGACTATGCAGAACACGGCCAGCGCATCAAGAACTTGCGCACCGTGATGGGCAAAACCGGTAAAAAAGCCGCCATCCTGCTGGATACCAAAGGCCCGGAAATCCGTACCATCAAACTGGAAGGCGGTAACGACGTCTCCCTGAAAGCGGGCCAGACCTTCACCTTCACCACCGACAAATCCGTGGTCGGCAACAGCGAACGCGTTGCAGTGACCTACGAAGGCTTCACCGCCGACCTGACCGTCGGTAACACCGTGCTGGTCGACGATGGTCTGATCGGCATGGAAGTCACCGCCGTCGACGGTAACAAGGTTATCTGTAAAGTGCTGAACAACGGCGACCTGGGCGAAAACAAAGGCGTTAACCTGCCGGGCGTTTCCATCCCAGCTGCCAGCGCTGGCTGAAAAAGACAAACAGGACCTGATCTTCGGCTGCGAACAAGGCGTTGACTTCGTTGCGGCATCCTTCATCCGTAAGCGTTCCGACGTGCTGGAAATCCGTGAGCACCTGAAAGCGCACGGCGGCGAGAAGATCCAGATCATCTCCAAAATCGAAAACCAGGAAGGCCTGAACAACTTCGACGAGATCCTCGAAGCGTCTGACGGCATCATGGTTGCACGTGGCGACCTGGGCGTTGAAATCCCGGTTGAAGAAGTGATCTTCGCGCAGAAGATGATGATCGAGAAATGTATTCGCGCGCGTAAAGTGGTTATCACCGCAACGCAGATGCTGGACTCCATGATCAAGAACCCGCGCCCAACCCGCGCGGAAGCCGGCGACGTGGCCAACGCCATCCTCGACGGTACCGATGCCGTTATGCTGTCCGGCGAGAGCGCCAAGGGTAAATACCCGCTGGAAGCGGTCACCATCATGGCGACCATCTGCGAACGTACCGATCGCGTGATGACCAGCCGCCTGGACTTCCCTGAACGACAGCCGCAAGCTGCGCATCACCGAAGCGGTGTGCCGCGGTGCGGTAGAAACCGCTGAGAAACTGGAAGCGCCGCTGATCGTGGTTGCCACCCAGGGCGGTAAATCTGCGCGCGCCGTGCGTAAATACTTCCCGGATGCGACCATCCTGGCGCTGACCACCAACGAAACCACCGCGCGTCAGCTGGTGCTGAGCAAAGGCCGTTGTCCCGCAGCTGGTGAAAGAGATCGCCTCTACCGACGATTTCTACCGCATCGGGTAAAGAAGTGGCGCTGGAGAGCGGCCTGGCGCAGAAAGGCGACGTTGTGGTGATGGTTTCTGGCGCGCTGGTACCGAGCGGCACCACCAACACCGCCTCGGTTCACGTGCTGTAATAATTCCCGAACCGGTGACATATTTACCTTTAAAAAAGCGCCTTTCGGGGCGCTTTTTTTATTCCGCGCCTAAGACATGAAAGTCGGAAAATTGCAAATCGGGTTTTTTTTCTATTTAATATCCCGCAGATTATTTCTAAGATGAATCCGATGATAAATCCCTCTGTTTTCCCTAGATTTTTTGCACTCATGTTCTGCGAAACGATGCTTCTTTGAGCGAACGATCAAAAATAAGTGTATTCCCATCAAAAAAAT
This sequence comes from Enterobacterales bacterium, assembly GCA_039593615.1. Lineage (GTDB taxonomy): Bacteria > Pseudomonadota > Gammaproteobacteria > Enterobacterales > Enterobacteriaceae > Enterobacter. The sequence goes on from JBCNOY010000003.1 coordinate 374,047, forward strand.
ATTCTCAACCCAAAAAACTTTGTGTAATACTTGTAACGCTACATGGAGATTAACTCAATCTAGAGGGTATTAATAATGAATCGTACTAAACTGGTACTGGGCGCGGTAATCCTGGGTTCTACTCTGCTGGCTGGTTGCTCCAGCAACGCTAAAATCGATCAGCTGTCTTCTGACGTTCAGACTCTGAACGCTAAAGTTGACCAGCTGAGCAACGACGTGAACGCAATCCGTTCCGACGTTCAGGCTGCTAAAGACGACGCAGCTCGCGCTAACCAGCGTCTGGACAACCAGGCTCACTACTTACCGTAAGTAAGAGTTCTGGTTATTAAAATGGCGCACATTGTGCGCCATTTTTTTGCTCGGCCGGGGGTTCTGCCGTCCGCTGGCCCTGAATCACGGTGTCGCAGCGGCTTCGCCCTGCGCCTGACTGATGGTGGCTTGCGCACCGCCTGTTGCCCCCTGCTGCGTCTGCAGCACTGCCGGCAGCGGCGTCGCCTCACCTCAGACCGGTTCTCCCCCACGTTCACCAGCACCGGCATGCCAGAACGGCGTACAACCGCCGCCTTAATCAGCGCACTGTCGCGATCGGTTTGCCCATCTGCAGCGAAGGCTTTCTCCGCTTTAGACAACGCAATCGGCATGGTCTGCGGATCGTCGCTTTCTACCCGCGACAGCGGCTGGTGCACTTCCACATAGCGTTTGCCGTCCGGCTCAACCGAAATCTTCACCGGATCGTTGATCACCTGCACCCGCGTACCGCGTGGCACCTGGTTGAACAGCGCTTCGATGTCCGTCGGGCGCAGACGAATACAGCCGGAGCTGACGCGCATGCCGATCCCGAAGTTGGCATTGGTGCCGTGGATCAGGTATTCACCGCGCCCCATCGCCAGACGCAGGGCGAACAGCCCCATCGGGTTCTCAGGGCCGGCCGGCACCACCGCAGGCAGCGTCACGCCCTGGGACTGATAGCGTTTGCGGATGTTGGCGGTAGGCGTCCAGGTCGGGTTGGGGATCTTCTGGCTCACGGAGGTCACGGTTGTCACCATGCCGGCGTTGTGCATGCCCCATCTGGCCGATACCGATCGGATAGACGATCACTTTGTTCTCGCCTTTCGGATAGTAGTAAAGGCGCAGCTCGGCCAGGTTGACGATGATCCCTTCACGCGGCGTATCCGGCAGCAGCATTTGGGTCGGAATGGTCAGCACCGTACCCGGCTTTCGGCAGGCAGGGGTTACCGGTGCACGGGTATTGTTGGCTTCCAGCATCGCCTCAGCAGGCCGTATCTTATAGACCGGCGCGGCGATCGCTCTCCAGCGGCCGTATTGTCCCCATCCGGTATCGTGTAGGTTAGTAGTGTTTTCCCCAATCAGACGGCTGTCCTGCGGCCGGCAGCGGGTAGTCCGTCGCAAAGGCAGGCCTGCGGAATTCAGGGGCGCCGAGCGAACTGAGTGACGAAGAGCAATGCACCGGTTAAACGAAGCGCAGGTTTCATTAGCTGATCCCTATTTTCTCTTTGACGGATGGAACGCCGAGAAAGGGAACCCGGTCATGGCCGGGAAAGTCTGGAGAGTTCTGTAACTCTAGCTGAGAGACTGTGCGTTATGCGCGGATGGCGCGAATCATCGCTTCCAGCCCCTGAGAACGCGAAGGGGTGAGGTGTTGGGTTAGGGCCATTTTTTCAAACCATGGGCGGACATCGAACGCGACAATATCCTGCGCCGACATCTGCTGATAAAGACTAAAGACGACCGCAATAAGCCCTTTTACAATGGCGGCATCGCTGTCGCCGCGCAATTCGATCGTGCCGTCATCAGACTGCGCCATCACAATCCACACCTGGCTCTGACAGCCCGAAATGATGTTCTGCGGCTGATGCGCCTCTTCACCGCGGCTGGCAAGTTTTGCCCCGAGTTCAATGATATAGAGATACTTCTCTTCCCAGTTTGCGCAACGCGAGAAGTTGCGCAGCAATTTATCTTTGTCCGGCAGCTCTGCCATCTTTCGCCTCTCCGTTAGCCCAGCAGCTGATGAATGCGCTTCAGCCCCGCCACCAGCCGGTCGACCTCTTCGCGGGTGTTGTACATCGCCAGCGAAGCGCGGCACATTGCCGGCACCTGATAAAACGCCATCAGCGGCATGGCGCAGTGGTGCCCGGTGCGGACGGCAATGCCGTAGTTATCGAGGAAACTGCCCACGTCATAGGCGTGGTGTTTCCCGAGATTGAACGCGATCACCCCTGCCGATCGGCAGGCCCGTAGAGGGTGGTCAGAATCCGGCACGCTGGCGAGCGCCAGCTTCGCCAGCGCGTAGTGCATCAGCAGCTGTTCGTACTCCTGAATGGCATCCAGGCCGATGGCAGAGACGTAGGAGACCGCCGCCCCCAGCCCGATAATCCCGCCGGTGTTGGGCGTGCCCGCCTCAAAACGCCACGGCGCGCGGGCAGTAGGTGGTGCCTTCCGTCAGGCTGACGGTGGCGATCATCGACCCGCCCCCTTCCCACGGCGGCATCGCCTGCAGGATGTCCTCTTTCACGTACAGCACGCCAATCCCGGTCGGCCCATAGAGCTTGTGGCCGGAAAAGACGTAGAAATCGCAGTCCAGCGCCTGGACGTCAACCGGGTGGTGCATCACCGCCTGCGCGCCGTCAACCAGCCCGTCACCTGCGCCCGCGGCTGATGGGCCTTCTCGACGATCTCTGCCACCGGGTTTTCCGTCCCCAGCACGTTGGAGACCTGGGTCACCGCCACCAGCCGCGTACGGCTGTCAACCAGTAAGCCGTCCAGCTGCTCCAGCTCCAGCGTCGCCGTCGTCGTTAAGCGGCATCACCCGCAGCTCCGCACCGCGCACGCTGCGCACAGCATCTGCCACGGCACGATATTGGCGTGGTGCTCCATCTGGGTGATGATGATGTTATCCCCCGCGTGGACCTGGGCGCTTGCCCCAGCTGTTGGCGACAAGGTTGATCCCTTCGGTGGTCCCGCGCACGAAAAGACCAGCTCTTCCGGCGAGCGGGCATTAAGGAAGCGCGCCGCCTGCGTGCGCACGTTTTCCATACCGCTGGGTCGCCTCGGCGCTCAGGGTGTGAATACCGCGATGCACGGCGGCATAGCCGTGGCGATAGAACTCGGCTTCCGCATCCACCACCTGATTCGGCTTCTGCGCGCTGGCCGCGCTGTCCAGATAGGCCAGCGGAAGACCGTTCACTTCACGGGTCAGAACCGGAAAATCCGCTGCGTACTCGTTCGAGACGGGGAAACTCATGCCCTCGCCTCCCGGCAGGCGCTCTCGGTGATCCGCGCCAGCACCACCTGTCGCAGTTTTCGGGTCATCGTGCAGCGCTTCCGTCAGTTCGGCGGCAAACGCATAGATAATCATTTTCTGCGCCGCCTGCTGGTCGATGCCGCGCGAGCGCAGGTAGAACATCTGCTCGTCGTCGATTCGCCCGACCGTCGCGCCGTGGCTGCACTTGACGTCGTCGGCGTAGATCTCCAGCTGCGGTTTGGTGTCCACTTCCGCCAGGCGACCTAACAGCAGATTGTTGTTGGTCATCTGCCCGTCGGTTTTAATGGCGTGCTGCGCCACGTTAATCAGGCCGTTAAACACCGCACGCCCTTTATCACTGACGATGGTTTTGTGCAGCTGGCGGCTGTTGCAGTAGCCTTTGTTGTGCTCCAGCCACGTGCGCGTGTCACACACTTCCGATTTAACCGGCATCGCCAGGCTGTTGATGCGCAGCGTGGTGTTTTCCCCGTTAAGCTGCGTGCTGGTGTTGTGGCGCAGCACCGCCCCACCGAGCAGGAAGCTGTGGCTGTACGCCGCGGCATCCTGGCCCAGGACAATGTCGTTATGGGCAAAGTGATGGCTCTGCGCATTCTCAAACGCCAGTTTGATGTGGTGTAGCTGGGCATTGGCCGCCACGTTCATCGTCAGACGCGACCCGGTAAAGTGACGCGTCTCATTGAGGCTGACGTAATGTTCGATGACCGTGGCCTCCGCGCCCTCCGCCAGCTCAAGATGGTGACGATAGTGCGCGGTATTGATTTCATCGCCGTTCAGACCCTGAGTGATATGCATCAGCAACAGCGGCTTTGTCGGGCGCTGGTTACGCTTCACGGCGATATGCGTCACGCTCCGGGCCAGGCTCTCGGTCAGGTGCAGGAAAACCTCGGGCTGAACCGGGGCGCTCAGGCGCTGGCGATCGTCGTTTATCTCTATCTCAAAGCCGCTCTCCTGGAGCGTGTCGCTCAGTTCCGGACGGAACTGGCCATCGACAAACACCAGGCGCACGGCATCGACACGCAAGGCCAGCGCGTCGCGCTGCGCTGGGGTGAGATCCGCCAGACGGGTAACAAACTCGGCGTTCAGCAGGCCATCGAGCGGGGTATATTTCCAGTTCTCATGCTTACGCGTCGGCAGGCCAAGACGCAGCATCTGCTGCAGATGCTGCTGCGCCTGCGCCGAGCGCGTGCCGCCCTGGGCTTCAAACAGCCGGTGCCACTGCTGGAGCGCATTACTGCTGTTCGGTAAGCCAGCCATAACCCTGCTCCTCCAGTTGTTTAACCAGCGTAAAATCACCGGATTTCACAATACGCCCCTGGTAAAGCACGTGGACGTAATCCGGCTTGATGTAGTCCAGAATGCGCTGGTAGTGGGTGACGATAATAAACGAGCGATTGCCGTCGCGCAGGGCGTTGACGCCGTCAGCGACAATCTTCAGGGCGTCGATATCCAGACCGGAATCGGTCTCATCCAGAATGCACAGCTCGGGCTCCAGCACCGCCATCTGCAGAATGTCGTTACGCTTTTTCTCGCCGCCGGAGAAGCCGACGTTCACCGAACGGGTCAGCAGATCTTCCGGCATTTTCAGCAGCTTGATCTTCTCTTCCATCAGATCCTGGAAGTCGAAGCGGTCCAGCGCCTCCAGCCCGCGGTATTTGCGCACCGCATTCAGCGCCGTCTGCAGGAAGAACTGGTTGCTGACGCCCGGAATTTCGACCGGGTACTGGAAGGCCATAAAGATGCCCTCGCCCGCACGGTCTTCCGGCGACATCTCCAGCAGATCTTTGCCGTTAAACTCGACCGAGCCGTGGGTTACTTCATAATCTTCGCGCCCGGCCAGCGTCGCAGAAAGCGTACTTTTCCCGGAACCGTTCGGCCCCATAATGGCGTGGACTTCACCCGGCTTGACGTCAAAATTGAGGCCACGCAGGATGGCTTTGTCTTCTACGCTGACCTGTAAATCTTTAATGCTTAACATGTGCTTTCCTTAACCGACGCTGTGTTCAAGACTAATGGCGAGGAGTTTCTGGGCTTCAACGGCAAATTCCAGCGGCAGTTCAGAGAACACATCCTTACAGAAGCCGTTGACGATCATCGAGATGGCGTCTTCTTCGCTGATCCCGCGCTGCAGGCAGTAGAACAGCTGATCTTCCCCAATCCGCGACGTGGTGGCCTCGTGCTCAAGCTGGGCGCTGTTGTTGCGCCATTCGACGTACGGGAAGGTATGCGCACCGCAGTCCGCGCCAATCAGCATCGAGTCACACTGGGTAAAGTTTCGCGCATTGGTGGCCGTCGGCATGATTTTCACCAGCCCGCGATAGCTGTTCTGGCTGTGCCCGGCAGAGATCCCTTTCGAGATGATGGTCGACCTGGTGTTTTTACCAATGTGGATCATCTTGGTGCCGGTATCGGCCTGCTGATGGCCGCTGGTGAGCGCCACCGAGTAGAACTCGCCGATGGAGTTATCCCCGCGCAGGATGCAGCTCGGGTATTTCCAGGTGATGGCCGAGCCGGTTTCGGACTGGGTCCACGACATCTTGCTGTTTTCCCCTTCGCACAGCGCACGCTTAGTCACGAAGTTCAGGATACCGCCAGTATTGCCGTCGCCCGGGAACCAGTTTTGCACCGTCGAGTATTTCACCTCGGCGTCTTTATGGATGATGACCTCCACCACCGCCGCGTGCAGCTGATAGCTGTCGCGGACCGGGGCGGAGCACCCTTCGATGTAGCTGACGTAGCTCCCCTCATCGGCCACCAGAATGGTACGTTCGAACTGGCCGGTTTTTTCGGCATTAATACGGAAATAGGTGGAAAGCTCCATCGGACAGCGCACGCCTTTCGGCACGTAAATAAAGGTACCGTCCGAGGCCACCGCCGCGTTAAGCGCCGCAAAGAAGTTATCGTTTGAAGGCACTACGGTCCCGATGTACTTTTTCACCAGTTCCGGATGATCGTGAATCGCTTCGCCGAAGGAGCAGAAAATGATCCCCTGCTCTGCCAGCTTCTCGCGATAGGTGGTGGCCACCGAGACCGAGTCAAAGATAGCGTCCACCGCCACCTCTTTCCCTTCGCGCACCGGTACGCCCAGCTGGTTAAAGGCTTCTTCCACCTCTTTGCTGAGGAAACTGTTCTCCGCGCCGGTTTGCTGCACCGCGCCGGGCTGCGAGGCGCAGGTGTCGTCACAGCTGCCGCAGGACGGTGCAGAGTAGTAGCTGTAATCCTGATAGTTCAGCTTGTCATAATGCGCTTTCAGCCAGTGCGGCTCTTCCATCTCCAGCCAGGCGCGGAAGGCCCTCAGGCGGAACTCCAGCATCCACTCGGGCTCGTTACGTTTCGCCGAGATCGCCCGCACGACATCTTCGTTGATGCCTTTTGCCAGCTCATCGGTTTGCAGCTGGGTGAAGAACCCCTCTTTATAGTTGAGGTGCCCGCCGCTCCAGGTATTTACATCACTCGTTGCTTCAGTATTACGAGACATATTGTACCGCCTATACCCCAAAGCTTTCGCCGCAGCCGCATTCGTTCTGGGCTTTCGGGTTATGAAATTTGAATATCTGGTTTAAGCCTTCGCGGACATAATCCACTTCGGTGCCGTCAATAAACGGCATGGCCTGCAGCGGCACATACAGTTTGGCGCCGTCGCGCTCAAACAGCAGATCGTCATCGGCGGGTTCGCGGGTCAGATCCAGCACATAGGCAAAGCCGGCGCAGCCGGATTGTTTCACCCCTAGCTGCAGCCCTTTCACCTGCGGATCCTGCTGCATCAGTTTCGTTATTTGTCGTACGGCGCTGTCGCTGAGCGAAATGCCTTGCCAGACATTTTCATCCAGAGAAAAAGTGCCGACATTTTCCGTTTGCATAGGGTCTACCTCACACTCGTGTTTGGCCACAGCCAATCTGGGTTGCTTATATGTTAGTGATAACGATTATCACTTCAACCGTTTGTTTTGCGGGGGTATCCGCCGCGAGCGCGGTTTTTCGCTGCGGCGCGCGGCGCCGGGGGCCCGGTGGCGGGTTGCGGCGTGGGGGGGGGGGGGTGCGGGGGGGCCGTGGGGTTGGGGTGGGGGGGTTTTTATTAAGCATAGTCCCTTCCCACCAGCTTGTGCGCGCCATTCCCGCGCTGCGGCCGTTGCAGAACGTAACCTGTTCATAAGCCGAAAATACCTATTTCTCAGTTCTGTCTGTGTAAATTTACGTTTATCGGCTTCGTGATTGATAGGTTAGCGCCCTTTGCTGAATGTAAAGTCGCTCAGGATTAGTTGGATCTGCGGCGATTTTTGTAACAGGCAAAGGAAATCAATAAAATTTCACGGCGGGAATTGATTCCGGCAACGCGGCAGTTTATATGATAATGATTATCATTCAATTTGAATTTGAGCGCGAAGCCAATGACTCTTTCGATCAACGCATGGTTGCTGGGCAAGATTGATGAATACAAATTCAGCGTGCGCGACGCCACGGTGGACTTTTATATGGCCGAAGCAAAGCTCAGCCGCACCGAATGTACCATTGACCAACTGCGGCGGTATAACGATACCTGTCTCGCCATGGCCGAAATCTGTGTCTGGAGAACGGCGACGACGACAGCTACCTGCACGCGCTGAGCAAGCTGCACAACCGGCTGATCGTACAGGAGATGGGCAATGCCGATCGCGATCGCCTGTTCCGTATTCAGGCTTACCAGCTGGCGCGCCTGTCGCTGACCCGTTTGTGTCATCAACTGGCGCTCAGCGGCGACTGGGACCAGGCGACCCGCCTGCAAAGGTGACTTCGTCAAGGTGGTTTGTGGGGGGGGGCGCCGACGCAGGCGTGGTTATTCTGCTCCAGCGATTTTTCACGTTTCCTACAATTTCTTTACATCAATTCCAGTAAAGCCTGTAATGGGTGGCGCACGCCGTTGCCCTCGACGCGTTTCACCTGGCTGCGGCAGGAGTAGCCCGTCGCCAGACAGCGCTGTCGCGGCAAACGCTGCAGTCGCCGGATGCCAGGACAGCTCATAAATGCCGAGCGAGTTGGCCTGGTTTTTCACTTCGTGGCCGTAGGTGCCGGCCATGCCGCAGCAGCCCACGCTGACGTTCTCCAGCTTCGCGCCGAAGCGGGCAAAAATCGCCGCCCACTGCTTGGGCGCTGGCACCCGGCAGCGCGGTGACTTCGGTGCAGTGGCCGAACAGATACCACGGCTTCGCCGCTGGCCATCTGCAGCTTCGCGCCTCTGCCAGCCGCCGCTCGGCAGCCACTCGTGCACCAGCATCACGTTGGAAATCGCCGCGCTTGTCGCCCAGCGTCTGCTGGTATTCATCGCGATAGCACAGCACCAGCGCCGGATCGACGCCGACCATCGGCATGCCGAGCTGCGCCACGCGGTTGAGGAAGTCAGCGGTTTTCTGCGCGCGGTGCGGGCAAAGCGCGTCAGGAAACCTTTCATGTGCTGCGCCTTACCGTTCGGTGAGAACGGCAGCACCACCGGCTGATAGCCGAGCTTTTCCACCAGGCGGACGAAATCCGCCACCACCTGGGCATCGTAATAGCTGGTAAACGGATCCTGCACCACCAGCACGTGCTGTTCGCGCTGGCGCGCATCCATGGCTTCCAGCTGCTCCAGCGTGAGCGGCATGTTCGCCGAGCGGTGGCCGACCAGCTGCTGCTGCAGCGCTGGGCGCCGACAGCAGCGGCAGATCGACCATGCCGATATGGCTTTGCGGCTGAGCTCGCGCAGCCAGCGGCTGGTTGATGAAGAAGTTGAACACCTTCGGCGCGCGGCGCCATCAGCGGCGCATAGCTTTCCACCGTCGCCACCAGATGGTCGCGCACCGGGCGCAGATAGCGGGTGTGATAAAGCTGCAGGAAGCGCGAGCGGAATTCCGGCACGTCGATTTTAATCGGGCACTGGGTGGAGCAGGCTTTACAGGCCAGACAGCCGGACATCGCCTCTTTCACCTCATGGGAGAAATCATACTCGCCCTTGTTGGCATGCCAGCTGTTGCGGGTGCGCTCAATCAGCGAGCGCAGGCTGGCCCGTTTTTCCGGCAGCTCCTGCTCCAGCTTGAGCGGATCCACCCCGCGGTCGGCCAGCAGACGCAGCCACTCGCGCACCAGCGTCGCTCGCCCTTTCGGCGAGTGGATACGGTTGCTGGTGATTTTCATCGACGGGCACATCGGGCTTTTCACATCAAAGTTAAAGCACAGGCCGTTGCCGTTACACTCCATCGCGCCGCGCCAGGAAGGTGCGCACCGTCGATCGGGATCTGTCGATCGTAGGTGCCGCGCTTGACCGCATCCACCTGCATCATCGGCGCGTCCACCGCCAGCAGGCGGACAGATTTTGCCCGGGTTGAGGCGGTTATCCGGGTCGAATGCCGCTTTGACCTTGCGGCGCAGCTCCTCATACAGCGTTTCGCCGAAGAACGCCGGGCTGTATTCCGCGCGGAACCCTTTGCCGTGCTCCCCCCACAGCAGACCGCCGTATTTGGCGGTTAACGCCACCACTCGTCGGAGATCTGCTTCATCAGCATCTCCTGCTGCGGGTCGCACATGTCCAGCGCCGGACGCACGTGCAGCACCCCGGCATCGACGTGGCCGAACATGCCGTAGCTCAGGCCGTGGCTGTCCAGCAGGGCGCGAAACTCGACGATATAATCCGCCAGATGCTCAGGCGGCACGCAGGTATCTTCGGCGAACGGAATCGGCTTGGCGCGCCCTTTGGCGTTGCCGAGCAGCCCCACCGCTTTTTTACGCATGGCATAGATGCGCTCAATGCCCGCCAGATCGTCACAGAGCTGCCAGCCGATCACGCCGCCCTCGCCGCTGCGCCATCAGCTCATCCAGCCGCTGGCACAGCGTGGTGACCTGGCTGCGTCAATCAGCGCCGCATCGTCGCCGGCGAACTCGACGATATTCAGGCCGAGCATCTCTTTATCCGGCACGTCGGTAATCAGCTCGCTCACCGAGTGCCAGACAATATCTTCCCGCGCCAGGTTCAGCACTTTGGAATCGACGGTTTCCACCGACAGCGCCTGCGCTTCCACCATAAACGGCGCATTGCGCAGCGCGGAGTCGAAGGAGTCATATTTGACGTTCACCAGACGGCGCACCTTCGGCAGGGGGGTGATATCCAGCCGCGCCTCGGTGATAAACGCCAGCGTCCCTTCGGAGCCGGTCAGCACGCGGGTCAGATCGAAAGTTTGTCAGATCGTCGTTAAAGACGTGGCGCAGGTCGTACCCGGTGAGGAAGCGGTTCAGTTTGGGGAATTTATCGAGAATCAGCTCGCGCTGCTCGCGGCAGCGGTCCAGCACGGTGCGATAGATGCGCCCTTCGGCGGTCGGCGTATCTTTGCCCAGCGTTTCCGCCAGCGCGACCGGCATCGGCGTGCGTATCGAGAATATCGCCGCCCAGCAGCACGGCACGCAGGCCCAGCACGTGATCGGAGGTTTTGCCGTAGACCAGCGAGCCCTGACCGGAGGCATCGGTGTTGATCATCCCGCCCAGCGTCGCGCGGTTACTGGTGGACAGCTCCGGCGAGAAGAAGAAGCCGTAAGGCTTGAGGTACTGGTTAAGCTGATCTTTGATGACGCCCGCTTCGACCCGCACCCAGCCCTCTTCGGGGTTGATCTCCATGATGCGGTTCATATAGCGCGACATATCGACCATGATGCCCTGGTTCAGCGCCTGACCGTTGGTGCCGGTGCCGCCGCCGCGCGGGGTAAAGACCAGGGTGTTGAAGCGTGGCTCCCGCGGGCCAGGCGGGCGATCAGCGCCACGTCGGCGGTTGAACGGGGGAACACCACCGCATCGGGCAGAAGCTGATAGATACTGTTATCGGTCGCCATCGTCAGCCTGTCGGCATAGTTCGTGGCGGTATCACCTGTAAAACCCTGTTGCTCCAGTGCTTGCAAAAAATCGAGCACCAGCTGAACGACGCCGGGCGCCTGAGAAATCTGTGGGATCATTCGACTTTCTTGACCGTGATTAGAGTTGTAAACGTTTGCGTGGTTAATTTTTTTCAGCTCTTGGTTGTATCACATTTTTTTGCCGCCCGCTGTTTTTTCAGGAAAACGGCCGCGTCGCGTCTGGAAAGTTTTATCATTTTTTCTGTTTAATCTCTGCGTTTCAGGAAATCCGGTAGATCATCATTGTGAAGGCGCCGCGGAGCGCCCTCCTGAAGGATTACTGAGGTCTGTGTTGTGATGAAAAGCCTCGCAATCGCGGTGTTGGATTTACCGCAAATTTTGTTGTCGGGTGCTGTTTATTTCGCATCATGATCATTGCCTGTCTGTGGGTTGTTCAACCGTTTATTCTCGGCTTCGCCTGGGCCGGCATGGTGGTGATTGCCACCTGGCCGCTGCTGCTGCGTCTGCAGAAACTGCTGTGGGGCCGCCGTTCGCTGGCGGTGCTGGTCATGACGCTGCTGCTGTTCCTGCTGTTTATTATTCCAATTGCCCTGCTGGTCAGCAGCCTGGTGGATAACAGCGCGCCGGTGATCGCCTGGGCCACCCAGCGGCGACCTGGCGCTGCCGGATCTCGCCTGGCTGCAGCGGCATTCCCGATGGCGGGCGACAGGCTCTACACCAGCTACCACACGCTGGAGATCGGCGGCGGCGCCGCGCTGCTGGCGAAGGTGCAGCCGTACTTCGGCCAGACCACCACCTGGTTTGTGGCGCAGGCGGCGCATATCGGCCGTTTTATGCTGCACTGTGCCCTGATGCTGCTGTTCAGCGCCCTGCTGTACTGGCGCGGCGAGCAGGTGGCTCTGGGCATCCGTCACTTTGCCACCCGCCTGGCGGGCACGGCGCGGTGATGCGGCGGTGCTGCTGGCCGGGCAGGCGATCCGCGCGGTGGCGCTGGGCGTGGTGGTGACGGCGCTGGTGCAGGCGGTGCTGGGCGGTATCGGTCTGGCGATTTCCGGCATTCCGTACGCCACCCTGTTGACCGTGGTGATGCTGTTTACCTGCCTGGCGCAACTGGGACCGCTGCTGGTGCTGGTGCCGGCCATTATCTGGCTGTACTGGACGGGCGATACCACCTGGGGCACGGTGCTGCTGGTCTGGAGCTGCGTGGTCGGCACGCTGGATAACGTGCTGCGTCCGATGCTGATCCGCATGGGCGCCGACCTGCCGCTGATTCTGATCCTCTCCGGCGTCATCGGCGGTCTGATCGCCTTCGGCATGATTGGCCTGTTTATCGGCCCGGTGGTGCTGGCGGTCTCTTATCGCCTGCTGACCGCCTGGATGAATGAAGCGCCGGAGCCGACCACCGCGCCGGAGCAAGTCATCGAAGATCTGGCCGAACACGAAGAGCCGCAGCCGTAATTCGCCCTTCCGCCGCATCGTCGGGCCCCAGGCCCGGTTTGCTTATCCGCTTTTACCTCTCCGCACCCAACGCGATTTGCATTAGTCAGCCGTGGTTAATACTCATTAATCCGTACCACTTAATTTCGCGGCACAATAATTTTTTCCATTAGCGATTTTTAAGAAAAAACGCACTTTACAGCGTTTAAGCCCGATCGCACCGATAAAATGATTATTTTTCGCACTGATTCCTGTGCCGGATGGGTCATAAAACGTAATGAAAGATTATCAGCTTTAAACTAATAAGAGGATTCTTAAAGACGCCAGCGGCGGCGTTCAATAATCTGTATTATGTTCACTATGTTTTAAATCAAGCCACTGATTTTTAAACAACCTTTTTCCCCTGAGTAAAGTGATGAATTGCTGTGTGTAGTCTTTGCCCATCTCCTACGATGGGCTTTTTTTTCTTTTTTCGCCAAATTGATTATTTTACGCCCGGCGGCGAACGCCGTTAGCGCTGGGTTTATGGCAATCTTAAGTGATGAAAAGGCCGAAGGGTAGGGACTGCGGCCTGGCGTTAATGCCTTGGCACCATGCCGGTATAACAGATTACTCTTTGGCCGCGTCCAGTTCCGCCAGGCTCAGCCAGGTTTGCACCACGGTATCCGGGTTCAGGGACAGGCTGTCGATGCCCTCCTCCATCAGCCAGGCGGCGAAGTCTTCATGGTCGGATGGGCCCTGGCCGCAGATGCCGACGTATTTGCCCTGCTTCTTCGCCGCCTGGATGGCCATGGACAGCAGCGCCTTCACCGCCTCGTTGCGCTCGTCGAACAGCTCGGACACCACGCCGGAGTCGCGGTCCAGGCCCAGCGTCAGCTGCGTCATGTCGTTGGAACCGATGGAGAAGCCGTCGAAGTGCTCCAGGAACTGCTCGGCCAGCAGGGCGTTGGACGGCATTTCGCACATCATGATGACCTTCAGCCCGTTCTCGCCGCGCTTCAGGCCCTGACGCGCCAGCTCGTCCACCACGGCTTCCGCCTGCTCCACGGTGCGCACGAACGGCACCATGATCTCGACGTTGGTCAGCCCCATGTCGTTGCGCACGCGCTTCACCGCCTCGCACTCCAGCGCGAAGCAGTCGCGGAAGCTGTCGGCCACGTAGCGTCCGGCGCCGCGGAAGCCCAGCATCGGGTTCTCTTCTTCCGGCTCGTAGCGCTCGCCGCCGACCAGGTTGGCGTACTCGTTGGACTTGAAGTCGGACAGACGCACGATCACGCGCTTCGGCTAGAAGGCGGCGCCCAGCGTCGCGATCCCTTCGGTCAGACGGCCGACGTAGAACTCGACCGGATCGTCATAGCCTTTCATCATCTGGCCGATCTTCGTCCTGCAGCTCCGGCGTCTGCTGGTCAAACTCCAGCAGCGCCTTCGGGTGCACGCCGATCATGCGGTTGATGATGAATTCCAGGCGCGCCAGGCCCACGCCTTCGTTCGGCAGGCAGGCGAAGTCGAAGGCGCGATCCGGGTTGCCGACGTTCATCATGATCTTCAGCGGCAGGTCCGGCATGGTATCCACGCTGGAGCTCTTCACGCTGAAGTCCAGCATATCGTCGTACACGTAGCCGGTATCGCCTTCGGCGCAGGAGACGGTCACCTTCTGGCCGTCCTTCAGGCGCTCGGTGGCGTCGCCGCAGCCGACCACCGCCGGAATGCCCAGCTCGCGGGCGATGATCGCCGCGTGGCAGGTACGCCCGCCGCGGTTGGTGACGATGCGCCGCCGCTTTCTTCATGATCGGTTCCCAGTCCGGGTCGGTCATGTCGGTGACCAGCACGTCGCCCGGCTCGATGCGGTCCATCTCGCTGATGTCGTGGATCACCTTCACCGGACCGGCACCGATGCGGTGGCCGATGGCGCGGCCTTCCGCCAGCACGCTGCCTTTGCCCTGCAGGCGTGTAGCGCTCCATCACCTGGCCGCTGGAGCGGCTCTTCACGGTTTCCGGGCGCGCCTGCACGATGAACAGCTTGCCGGTGTGGCCGTCTTTGGCCCACTCGATATCCATCGGGCGGCCGTAGTGCTTTTCGATCAGCACCGCCTGCTTCGCCAGTTCCTGCACTTCGGCGTCGGTCAGGGAGAAGCGGTCGCGCTGTTCCTGCGGCACGTCTTCAATGCGCACCTGCTTGCCGTGCTCCTGCGTCGGGGCATACACCATGCGGATCTTTTTCGAGCCCAGGGTGCGGCGCACGATCGCCGGGCGGCCAGCGGCCAGCGTCGGCTTGTGGACGTAGAACTCGTCGGGGTTCACCGCGCCCTGCACCACCATCTCGCCCAGGCCGCACGCGGAGGTGATGAACACCACCTGGTCGAAGCCGGATTCGGTGTCGATGGTGAACATCACGCCGGAGGAGCCCACGTCGGAGCGCACCATGCGCTGCACGCCGGCGGACAGCGCCACGCCGCGGTGGTCGTAGCCCTGGTGCACGCGGTAGGAGATGGCGCGGTCGTTGAACAGCGAAGCGAACACGTGCTTCACGGCCACCAGCACCGCGTCGAAGCCCTGGACGTTGAGGAAGGTTTCCTGCTGGCCGGCAAACGAGGCGTCCGGCATGTCTTCCGCGGTGGCGGAGGAGCGCACGGCAAAGGAGGCTTCCGCATCGTCAGCAGAGAGCTGGTTGTACGCGTCGTGAATGGCTTTTTCCAGTTCCGGCTGGAAAGGTGTGTCGATGATCCACTGGCGGATCTGCGCCCCGGCTTTGGCAAGCTCGGTAACGTCATCAATATCCGTTTTATCCAGCAGGTCGTAAATGCGCTGGTTAACACCGCTCTGGTCTAAAAACAGGTTAAAGGCATCGGCGGTGGTGGCAAACCCGTTCGGTACGGAGACACCCACACCCGACAGGTTTGTAATCATTTCACCCAGGGAGGCATTTTTGCCCCCAACTCTGTCTACATCATTCATGCCGAGTTGGTTATACCAAAGCACCAGCGGTGACGAGCCATTGTTGGACATCGAAACAATCCTTTTGTGATATTTGATCGGAGTAAGTAACACCTGACTACGTATTTATACTGGCATATTTATTTCCGCTAAAAAAACGGTGAATCGTGTAAGCAATTTAAAATTTCAACTTTTCGGATACTTTCCCATCAACGATTAACCCGATGATTCCGCTATATTCAGCCAGAAACCCCAAAAATAAAGTCGCTATTTGAAAAATGAAATCCACTTTTCAGGAAAATCAAAAACAGCGTTTCATTCATAATTAGGATAAGTTCTTTGCTGTGTAAATTAGTTTTTTAATTTATGCTTTCAGACAATTACGTCTGATATTCAGGGTGGGTAAAATGGATAGTGCTGTCGATCGTCACGTTTTTTATATTTCTGATGGTACGGCGATCACCGCCGAGGTGCTGGGCCACGCGGTGATGTCGCAGTTTCCCGTATCGATCAACAGCATTACGCTGCCGTTTGTCGAAAATGAGAGCCGCGCCAAAGCGGTGAAGGACCAGATCGACGCCATTTACCAGCAGACCGGCGTCCGCCCGCTGGTGTTCTACTCCATCGTGATCCCCGAGATTCGCGCCATCATTCTGCAGAGTGAAGGCTTCTGCCAGGATATCGTGCAGGCGCTGGTGGCTCCGCTGCAAAGCGAGCTGAAGCTCGACCCGACGCCTATCGCCCACCGTACCCACGGGCTGAACCCCGGCAACCTGGCCAAGTACGACGCGCGTATCGCCGCCATCGATTACACCCTGGCGCACGACGACGGTATCTCGCTGCGCAATCTCGACCAGGCGCAGGTGATCCTGCTTGGCGTGTCGCGCTGCGGCAAAACCCCGACCAGCCTCTACCTGGCGATGCAGTTCGGCATTCGCGCCGCCAACTACCCGTTTATCGCTGACGATATGGATAACCTGGTGCTGCCCGCCGCCCTTAAGCCGCTGCAGCACAAGCTGTTCGGCCTGACCATCAATCCGGAACGCCTGGCCGCCATCCGCGAAGAGCGCCGCGAGAACAGCCGCTACGCCTCCATGCGCCAGTGCCGGATGGAGGTCTCCGAAGTGGAAGCGCTGTACCGCAAAAATCAGATCCCGTGGCTGAACAGCACCAACTACTCGGTGGAAGAAATTGCCACCAAAATTCTCGACATCATGGGACTTAACCGTCGCCGCATGTACTGATTCCTGTACCTGCCAGGTTCAGGTATCAGCCTCGGCTGCCGTTCAGTAGCATGATATTTTTAGCCTTTTGATTTAGCCCTGAGTTGAAATCAGCAGGGATTGGTTTAAGGTGATGCCCATCACTTCCCGGTAGTCTGCCGATGAAGCAAAAATTTTCTGAGACATTCCATGAATAAAACCGATGAACTCCGCACTGCGCGCATTGACAGCCTGGTCACGCCGGCTGAACTGGCCCAGCGGCATCCTGTTTCCGCTGCCGTTGCGGAACACGTGACGGCCTCCCGCCGCCGCATTGAAAAAATCCTGAATGGTGAAGACAAGCGTCTTCTGGTGGTGATTGGCCCCTGCTCCATCCACGATCTGGATGCCGCGATGGATTATGCAAAACGGCTTCAGGGCGGCTGCGGGATAAGTACCAGCACCGCCTTGAGATTGTGATGCGCACCTACTTTGAAAAACCGCGCACCGTGGTGGGCTGGAAAGGCCTGATTTCCGACCCTGATCTCAACGGCAGCTATCGCGTGAACCACGGCATCGAGCTGGCGCGTAAGCTGCTGTTGCAGGTCAACGAGCTGGGCGTGCCGACCGCCACCGAGTTTCTTGATATGGTGACCGGGCAGTTTATCGCCGATCTGATCAGCTGGGGCGCGATTGGCGCACGCACCACCGAAAGCCAGATCCACCGTGAGATGGCCTCCGCCCTCTCCTGCCCGGTCGGCTTCAAAAACGGGACCGATGGCAATACCCGTATCGCGGTTGATGCCATCCGCGCTGCCCGTGCCAGCCATATGTTCCTGTCGCCGGACAAGAGCGGTCATATGACCATCTACCAGACCAGCGGTAACCCGTACGGGCACATCATCATGCGCGGCGGGAAGAAACCCAATTACCATGCACAAGATATTGCGGCGGCCTGTGAAACGCTGCGCGAGTTCGACCTGCCGGAACATCTGGTGGTGGACTTCAGCCACGGCAACTGCCAGAAGCAGCATCGCCGCCAGCTGGACGTCGGCGCAGGACGTGGCTGCCAGCAGATCCGCGCCGGTTCGCCCGCCGTGGCAGGGAGTGATGGCGGAGAGCTTCCTGGAGGAAGGCACGCAGAAAATCGTCGCCGGCCAGCCGCTGACCTACGGCCAGTCGATCACCGACCCGTGCCTGAGCTGGGAAGACAGCGAGCAGCTGCTGGCGATGCTGGCGGCTGCCGTGGACAGCCGCTTCTGATGCCTGCTAGCTGGAGCAGCTTACCTCCAGCGTTTTTCCCCACTCCGGCGGCCGCTGGCGCAGTTCCGGACTGATGGCCGCCTCGTTAAACGGCTGCTGCAGCGCCAGATGTAATCTGGCCAGCGCCGCCGTTTCCCCCTGCTCAACCTCATCGATCACCTGCTGGGCCAGATAGTTGCGCAACACCAGCGCCGGGTTAGCCGCTTTCATGACTGCCTGACGCTGCGCATCGCTGACGCCATCCTGCAGCAGGCGCTGACGATAGCCGTGATACCAGCGGTCAAAGGCGTCACGGTCGATAAACTCATCGCGCAGCGGTGAACGCGTCTCTGCCTGCTGCGTCTCGCTCAGCAGGCGGAACGTCAGGGTGTAATCGCTGTGCTCTGCCGTCATCAGCGCCAGCAGGTCAGTGAGGATGGCGTTATCCCCAGCATCGGCGGTCAGCAACCCGAGCTTCGCGCGCATTTTCTCGCCCCACACCCGCATCAGCTCGCTCTCGTAATGGCTGAGCGCCTGTTTCAACTGTTCCGTGCTCAGCAAACCGGACAGCGCATGCGCCAGGCGGTTAAGATTCCACAAGCCGATCATCGGCTGGTTGCTGAAGGCGTAGCGCCCCTGATAATCGCTGTGATTACAGATGAAATCCGCATCGTAGTCATCGAGGAAACCGTAAGGCCCGTAATCGAGCGTCAGGCCGAGGATCGACATATTATCGGTATTCATCACGCCATGCGCGAAGCCGACGCTCTGCCACTGCGCAATCAGGCTGGCGGTGCGTTTGACGATATCGGTAAACCACAACAGGTAGCGATCGGCCTCCTGCTCCAGCTGCGGCCAGTGATGATGAATCGCGTAATCCGCCAGCTGGCGCACTTTCTCCGGCTCGCCGCCGTAATAGAAATGCTCAAAGTGACCAAAGCGCAGATGGCTGTCGGCGATGCGCATCAGCATTGCGCCGCGCTCGCGGGTTTCACGCTGGACCGGTTCGTCGCCAATGGCCAGCGCCAGCGCGCGCGTGGTCGGGATGCCAAGATGGTGCAGCGCTTCCGAGGCGAGAAACTCGCGCACGCTGGAGCGGATCACCGCGCGGCCATCGCCCATGCGTGAATAGGGGGTAAGCCCCGCGCCTTTCAGATGCCAGTCAAGTTTGCGGCCGTCGGCCAGTTGCTGTTCGCCCAGCAGCAGACCGCGTCCGTCGCCCAGCTGACCGGCCCACACGCCAAACTGGTGCCCGCTGTAGACCTGCGCCAGCGGCGACATGCCGGGAAGCAACGCTGCGCCATACCACACGCCGTGGCCCTGGCCAGCAAACAGCGCGGCATCCAGGCCCATCTCCTGCGCCAGCGCGTCATTGTGATAACACAACCGCCCGCCGGCAAGCGGCGTTGGGTCCAGCGCGGTGTAGAATCCCGGCAACGTCTGCTGCCAGCTATTAATAAATTGCATCGACACTCCGGAAGGTGCGCAACGGTGCGCCACCCGCATTGCGTTTAAAGATAAAGCGTAGTCTACCGTCGGGGTGACGGAGAAGACAGATGAAAGGTTACTGCTGTGAAGGCGTGGTGAGCGTGACGTGCGGATAGATGAGATCGCTTAACCGTTCCGCTTTAACCACCGGGAACAGGCTGCCCTGCAGCTGTGCGCCGCTCAGGGAACTGACTTTCTCCAGCAGGGCATTATCGTCAACGCCACAAATAATTATTTGCGGGGCGTAAGCGGAAAAATTATCGATAACAGTCTGAATAAATGGCGTAAATGAGGCACGTTTCGCCAGCGCCTGAATAAACGCTTTGTCCATTTTTAACACGCTAAACAGATTTTCGTATACTGCCGTAGCCGGTGCTTTTCCTGCCCCAAATTGAGAAAGCGATAAGCGAAATTCCTGTTGCAGGCGTGCTAACAGCGGCTGCTTTTTGCCAGCCGATAATTGCGGAAACGTTTCACTGATATCCAAAACAATAAAGGGAAGTTGTTTAAATTTCCTTAAGAGAAACTCACTGGCCAATAGCGTCGTGGCCATAGATTCATCAATACGAACCAGCGCGATAATTTGATGTAACTCAAAAAAGTCACGGTACTTTTCCAGCAGCACTAACTGGCTCTGCAGCAAACGTAATTGCTGGGCATCGTCAAGCTGCGGCAACAGCAAGTCCTGCGGCAGCGTAATCGGCGCACTGTCATGAACAAACTGGGTGACCAGCTCAACCGCAGTGAGCTGGCCCGCCAGAGAATAGGCAGGATAAAACCAGGTTTCCGACTGATAGTCGGCAGATAAATGGACTTTCATTTTTTACAGCCAGATGCAGTGGCAATTGGCGCATCGTATATCAATGAAAACGGTCAGGCAATAGGACCAAACGTTAGAAGAGACGCCGTTTTCTGTCTAATTACCGACTTTTCTGCATCAAATAATACTTAAGCCAAATGATCCAGGTTAATGTCCATACTGATTAAATTCACTGACGTCTATTTTTAGTCGCAAACCCGATTGCGGTAAAGTGCCATTTTAAATGAGAGTTATATCTGGCGGAAAAAAACAAATAAATCGGATCAAAACCCATCTGTTTATTACGCCTTTTTTAACACTAATGGGTTAAGCGGATTAGATGCGACGCGCCTGCCAGAATACTTTGCGCCAGTAAACATTATCCAGCGAGGAGCGGATCACGCCCTGGCTGGTGGAGGCGTGAATGAAGGTATTGTCGGTGTCATAGATGCCCACGTGCAGGCCATTTTCACCGCTGCCGGTTTTGAAAAATACCAGGTCGCCGGGCAGCAGATCGCTTTTATCGATGCGCGTGCCGATATCAGTCTGATCAATCGTTGAGCGCGGCAGCTGCAGGTCAAAGCGGTCACGAAAGGTCAGGTAGACAAAACCCGAGCAATCCACGCCACCGCGGCTTAATCCGCCATAGCGATAAGGTGTACCGCGCCAGCGGCTGAGCTGATCATTAAGTTGCGCAATCACGGTAATGGAGTCAGACAGACGGCCATTGGGCGGCGGCGCATGATGGCTACAGCCCGCCAGCAGCAACACGAGGAGAAACAGGGTCAGCCGCATCAGAATAGTCCTTAAAAACGTCGTCCGGCTGACACTGTAGCGACAAAGCGGCGCGGCGCGCAAGTCAGGGAAGATAAAGCAGCGGCCCCTGTGGCGTCTCCAGCTGCACGAATTCGGCCTGATAGAGCGGTGCCAGTCGCTCGGCGGTCAGCACCTCACGGGCCCTGCCCTGACTGACTACGCGGCCCTGATGCATCAGCCAGACGCGATCGGCATGGCGCAGACTGTGGTTGAGATCGTGTCCGCTGGCGACAATGGCGATGCCAGCCTCGCTGAGCTGCAACAGCAGCTTATCCACCGCGCGCTGCTGTGCGATGTCGAGCGCGGTGAGCGGCTCATCCAGAATCAGTAACGCACCGCGCGGATTAATTGCCGGATGGATCTGCAGCACCACCGCCGCCAGGCGCACCCGCTGCCACTCACCGCCGGAGAGCTGCGCCAGCGGACGCGTCAGCTTGTCCTGCAAGCCAAGCTGCAGCAGCAGGTCAGTGAGCGTCGCCTGCGCGTTATCGCCGCCCGGCGGGCTGTGCAGCCGCAGATAGTGCCACACCGGCAGTGCCGCAGGTGCCGGCTGCTGCTGCGGGAGCCAGGCGCGCTGCTGCGCCAGTGCGGCACCGCGACCAGCTTCGCAGCGGCTGGCCGGCCAGCGCCAGCTGCCCTTCGGCGTCGAGCAGGCCAGCGAGCGCGGTCAGCAGCGTGCTCTTCCCGGCGCCGTTAGGGCCGACCACGTGCACGCGCTCACCGCGGCAGAGCGTCAGGTTCCCCGCGCTCAGCCGTCCAGGCACGCGCAGGTCGTGGCACTGCAGCAGCATTACGCCGCCAGCGCCTGCTCAATGCGCTTCAGAATGATCGGATCGTCCGGCGTCATATCCGGCGAGAAGCGCGCGATCACCTCACCCTGTTTGTTGATGAGGAATTTTTCGAAATTCCACAGGATATCGTCCGGGTAAAGCGGCGCGCGGCCTTTGCTGGCCATGCGTTCATAAAAACCGCTGCCTTCCGGCGCAACGGCTTTCGGCTGCGGCAGCGATCAGCTTCGCATACAGCGGATGGCGGTCCTTCCCCGTTGACATCGATTTTGCTGAACAGCGGGAACGTCACGCCGTAAGTGGTGCTGCAGAAGGTTTTAATCTCCTCTTCGCTGCCCGGCTCCTGGCCCAGGAACTGGTTGCAGGGGAAGCCCAGCACGGTGAAACCGTCTTTCTCCCAGGCCTTCTGAATGTTTTCCAGCTGCTCGTACTGCGGCGTCAGGCCGCATTTGGATGCCACGTTGACGATCAGCAACACGTTGCCTTTGTAGCCTTCCAGCGTGGTTTTCTCGCCATCAATGGTGGTCACTTCAGTATTCAGGATATCTGACTGCATAGCATTCCCTCAGTTGTCGATTTAACGTCCAGCTTTTAATAGTAGCCAGATAAAGACCGGCGCGCCCAGCGTGGCGGTCACCACGCCAATGGGCAGCTCTGCGGCCGTCAGGGCAAGCCGGGCGATGATATCAGCCACCAGCAGCGTGACGGCCCCGGCAACCGCCGAGGCCGGAAGCAGGTTCGATGGTCCGTGAGGCCACACAGACGCAGCATGTGCGGGATCACCAGCCCAATAAAGCCAATCGCGCCCGCCAGGGCCACGCTGACGCCGACCAGCCAGCCAATGGCGATCACCAGCACATTACGCCAGAACCCAATCGGCATGCCCAGCTGGCGGGCTGAGGTTTCACCCAGCGCGAGCATATTCAGCGGCTGCGCCTGCAGGGCAGCCCACACGATGACCGGCACCAGCAGCGCCATCAGCCAGCCCTGGCTGCCAGTCGACGCCGCCAAAGCCGCCCATCATCCAGTACATCAGCTGCCGCAGGTCAAAGGGTGGTCGAGAAGTAGACCGCCCAGGTCATCAACGCGCTGCAGATGATCCCCAGCGCCACGCCGGCAAGCAGCAGACGGCTGGTCGATAAATGCCGTCTGGCAAAACGAAGCAGGATCAGCGTTATCAGTAATGCGCCGAGGATCGCGCTCAGGCTAATACGCCATCCGGAGAGTTCGCCTCCGCCCAGCATCACCGCCGCAATCAGCCCCACGCCCGCACCGTTGGACACGCCGAGCAGCCCGGGCTCCGCCAGCGGATTCTCAAACAACGCCTGCATTATGGTGCCGCAGAGCGCCAGCGCGGCGCCCACCAGCACCACCGCGACGGTGCGCGGCAGACGAATTTGCCAGACGAAGAGCTGCCCGTCAGGCCCCCACCAGCTTTCAGGCCCTATCCATCGGTCACCGGCGCAGAGGGGCTGAGCACCAGCAGCAGCAGCACTGCGGCAGTAAGCGCGCCGAGCCAGCGCCGGCTGCGGACGGTGCTGGCGCTGTTGGGCAGCTAATCAAGCAGTGTCATAAGTACGGTTGGCTTAGTAGCGTGAGATGTAATTGATTTTACGGCGGGTTTACCAAAGAGCGCAAAGAAAAAAGGCCGCGTGGGCGGCCTTTTTAGTTAGTTCATATTACTCTGCTTTGGGCGTTGCGTTTTCGACACGGCTTTTCAACTTCTGGCCGGGTCTGAAGGTCACCACGCGGCGGGCTGTAATGGGAATATCTTCCCCCGTCTTCGGGTTGCGGCCCGGACGTTGGTTTTTGTCGCGCAAATCAAAATTGCCAAAACCGGAGAGTTTTACCTGCTCACCATTTTCCAGAGCACGACGGATCTCTTCGAAAAACAGCTCTACCAGCTCTTTGGCATCCCGTTTGCTAAGCCCAAGCTTATCAAACAGATATTCTGACATTTCAGCTTTTGTAAGCGCCATAGGTTCAATCCCTCAATGATGCCTGGAATCGCTCTTTTAATGCCTCTACACATTTGGCGACGGTAGCGGCAATCTCCTCTTCTTCGAGTGTACGGCTGGTATCCTGAAGGATCAGGCTAATAGCCAGGCTCTTGTAACCCTCTGCTACGCCCTTGCCGCGGTACACGTCAAATAAGTTTACGCCAACTACCTGATTTACGCCAACTTTCTTACATTCGGCCAAAATATCTGCTGCGGGCACATTTTCCGCGACCACAACCGCGATATCACGGCGGTTTGCCGGGAAGCGGGAGACGTCCTGAGCCTGAGGAATCACGCGGTCTGCCACCAGGTTCCATTCCAGCTCGAACACGATGGTACGGCCGTTCAGGTCCAGTTTACGCTCCAGCTCAGGGTGAACAACCCCAATAAAACCAATGCGTTTGCCGTCTAAATAGAGGGCAGCGCTCTGACCTGGATGCAGGGCCGGGATAGCTTCTGCGCGGAATTCAATTTCAGATAATTTACCGGTCAGATCCAGAATCGCTTCCAGATCGCCCTTCATATCGTAGAAATCAACCGTGCCTTTTGCCAGGTCCCAGTGTTCTTCATAGCGGTTACCGCTGATGGCGCCAGCCAGCATGAGATCCTGACGGATGCCTAAATTTGCCTGATTATCCGGTACAAAGCGCAAACCGCTTTCGAAAATTCGCACGCGGTTTTGCTGGCGATTCTGGTTATAAACGATAGTGCCCAGCAGGCCCGTCCACAGGGACAGACGCATCGCGGACATTTCGCTGGAGATTGGGCTTGGCAGGATCAGCGCTTCCTCGCCCGGGTGGATCAGCTGCTGCAGTTTCGGATCAACAAAGCTGTAGGTGATCACTTCCTGGTAGCCTTTGTCGTTCAGCATGGTTTTCACACGCTTCAGCGACAGATCGGCTTCACGGTGGGTGCCCATCACCAGACCGGCCTGTACAGGCTCGTCAGGGATGTTGTTGTAGCCGTAAACGCGGGCCACTTCTTCCACCAGATCTTCTTCGATTTCCATGTCGAAACGCCATGCTCGGCGCAACGGCTTTCCATTCGTCCTGGCCTTCGGTCACTTCACAGCCCAGACGCTTCAGGATATCGGTCACCTGCGCATCGGCAACGAGGTGGCCAATCAGGCGATCCAGCTTGCTGCGGCGCAGGGTGATGGTCGCACGCTTCGGCAGCGTTCGCATCGTTGGTGACGTCGATAACCGGGCCCGCTTCGCCGCCGCAGATGTCGAGCAGCAGGCGGGTGGCGCGCTCCATCGCTTTGTACTGCAGCGCCGGGTCGACGCCGCGCTCGTAGCGGTGAGAAGCATCGGTGTGCAGACCGTGACGGCGTGCGCGACCGGTGATCGAGAGCGGGCTGAAGAACGCGCACTCCAGCAGCACGTTTTGGGTCTCGTCGTTGACGCCGGAATGCTCGCCGCCGAAGATACCGCCCATTGCCAGCGCTTTGTTGTGGTCAGCAATCACCAGGGTGTCGGCGTTCAGTTTCGCTTCGCTGCCGTCCAGCAGAACCAGGGTTTCGCCCTCTTTCGCCATGCGCACCACGATGCCGCCGTCGATACGATCTTGATCGAACGCGTGCATCGGCTGGCCCAGCTCCAGCAGAACGTAGTTGGTCACGTCAACCACGGCATCGATAGAGCGGATACCGCAGCGGCGCAGCTTCTCTTTCATCCACAGCGGGGTTGGCGCTTTAACGTTGATGCCTTTCACCACGCGACCGAGGTAGCGCGGGCAGGCATCCGCAGCGTCAACCTGAATCGGCAGCACGTCACTGATGGTCGCTTCAACCGGCGCAATGTCCGGCGCGTTCAGTTCGGTCTGGTTCAGCACGGCCACGTCGCGCGCCACGCCGATGATGCCCAGGCAGTCGGCACGGTTCGGCGTGACGCTGATTTCGATGGTGTTGTCATCAAGCTTCAGGTACTCACGGATATCGGTGCCGATCGGCGCATCCAGCGGCAGCTCAATGATGCCGTTGTGATCGTCGGAAATACCCAGCTCGGAGAAGGAGCACAGCATGCCTTCAGACGGCTCGCCGCGCAGCTTAGCCGCTTTGATTTTGAAATCGCCCGGCAGTACCGCACCGACGGTCGCCACGGCCACTTTCAGGCCCTGACGGCAGTTTGGCGCGCCGCAGACGATATCCAGCAGGCGGTCGCCGCCTACGTTTACTTTGGTGACGCGCAGTTTGTCGGCGTTCGGGTGCTGGCCGCACTCTACCACTTCGCCGACGACCACGCCGTTAAACGCGCCGGCAACCGGCTCAACGCCGTCCACTTCCAGACCGGCCATGGTGATTTGGTCAGAAAGCGCGTCGCTGTCCAGCGTGGTGTTTACCCACTCGCGTAACCACAGTTCACTGAATTTCATTGTTCTGTCCTGCCCTTATTTAAACTGTTTGAGGAAACGCAGATCGTTTTCGAAGAATGCGCGCAGGTCGGTCACGCCGTAGCGCAGCATGGTCAGACGCTCCATGCCCATGCCGAAGGCGAAGCCGGAGTAAACTTCCGGATCGATACCCACGTTGCGCAGTACGTTTGGATGCACCATGCCGCAGCCCAGCACTTCCAGCCATTTGCCGTTTTTGCCCATCACGTCCACTTCCGCAGACGGTTCGGTGAACGGGAAGTAGGACGGACGGAAACGAACCTGCAGATCTTCTTCAAAGAAGTTGTTCAGGAAATCGTGCAGCGTGCCTTTCAGGTTGGTGAAGCTGATGTTTTTATCAACAATCAGGCCTTCCATCTGGTGGAACATTGGGGTGTGGGTCTGATCGTAGTCGTTACGATAGACGCGGCCCGGCGCGATAATACGGATTGGCGGCTGCTGATCCTTCATGGTACGGATCTGCACGCCGGAGGTCTGGGTACGCAGCAGACGCGTCGCGTCGAACCAGAAAGTGTCGTGGTCGGCGCGTGCCGGATGATGGCCAGGAATGTTCAGCGCGTCGAAGTTGTGGTAATCATCTTCGATTTCCGGGCCGGTCGCCACGGTAAAGCCGAGCTCACCGAAGAAACTTTCAATGCGATCGATGGTGCGGGTAACCGGGTGCAGACCGCCGTTCTCGATGCGGCGACCCGGCAGAGAGACGTCGATCGTCTCTGCGGCCAGACGCGCATTCAGCACCGCGCTTTCCAGCTCGGCTTTACGTGCGTTCAGCGCCTGCTGTACCTGCTCTTTGGCTTCGTTAATCACCGCCCCCGCTGCCGGGCGCTCTTCTGGCGGCAGCTCACGCAGGGTTGTCATTTGAAGGGTCAAGTGCCCTTTCTTCCCAAGATATTCGACGCGGACATTGTCTAACGCGGCAACATCTGAGGCCTGATTAATGGCGGCTGTTGCACTGGCAACCAGCTCTGCGAGATGTGACATGATTTTCCTCATTATGTCGGTGCAGACACCGATTTGGTGGAGTTATTCTCTCAAATTCAGGCACAAAAAAAGCCTCCATCGGGAGGCTTATCTGGCGCTGTTTTTCGTTTCATCTTTCACGCGCTAGCCTCCTGAAGTCAGGTGCTAAAGTAAAAGAAGAAGCGGAAAATAGCAGCATTCATGCTTGCGTTACCTTGTTGGGTAAAAACCGTTGAGACCTTATTGAAAAGCCTGCACGGGTAAATGTCAATCTTCTTACAGGGTTATATGAAAAGAGGGAGCCAGGCCCCCTCTCTCAACTGGCTTATGCCAGTGCTGCTTTCGCTTTTTCGACCAGAGCGGTGAACGCTACTTTGTCGAATACTGCGATGTCAGCCAGGATCTTACGGTCGATTTCAACAGAGGCTTTTTTCAGGCCGTTGATGAATTTGCTGTAAGAAATACCGTTCTGACGTGCTGCTGCGTTGATACGCGCAATCCACAGTTGACGGAACTGACGCTTACGCTGACGACGGTCACGGTAAGCGTACTGACCTGCTTTGATAACAGCCTGGAAGGCAACGCGGTATACGCGTGAACGCGCACCGTAGTAGCCTTTAGCTTGTTTCAAAATTTTCTTGTGACGTGCACGTGCAATTACACCACGTTTTACGCGAGCCATGTGTGCTCTCCTGTATCTATATTCTGTGAAAAAAAGTTAAAAAGGGTTAACGAGGCTTATGCGTACGGCAGGCACGCGATAACCAGACCCAGATCGCCTTTAGAAACCATGCCTTTTGGACGCAGGTGACGTTTACGCTTAGTAGATTTTTTGGTCAGAATATGACGCAGGTTAGCGTGCTTACGCTTAAAACCACCTTTACCGGTTTTTTTGAAGCGCTTAGCAGCACCGCGTACGGTCTTAATTTTTGGCATTTTAATAACTTCCACTTCGCATTGTTAAATAAACGAAACATAGGCGAACAAAACCTATGAAACCCGAAGGCTCCACAGATTTTGCTGCTTGAAGGCCTTACTGTTTCTTCTTAGGAGCGAGCACCATGATCATCTGGCGGCCTTCGATCTTCGTAGGGAAGGATTCGACTACTGCCAGTTCACTCAGATCGTCACGGACGCGGTTAAGCACTTCCATACCAATCTGTTGGTGGGCCATCTCACGACCACGGAAACGCAGTGTGATCTTGGCCTTATCGCCATCTTCCAGAAAGCGAATCAGGCTGCGGAGTTTTACCTGATAATCGCCATCGTCGGTACCAGGACGGAATTTGATTTCCTTAACCTGGATAACTTTTTGCTTCTTCTTCTGTTCCTTAGAAGACTTGCTCTTTTCATAAAGGAACTTGCCGTAGTCCATGATACGACAAACTGGCGGTTCGGCGTTAGGGCTGATTTCAACTAAATCTACTCCAGCTTCTTCAGCTTTTTCGATTGCTTCTCTCAGACTCACAATCCCCAGTGGTTCACCTTCAAGATCTGTTAAGCGAACTTCCTGGGCGCGAATCTCGCCATTGATACGATTCGGACGTGCCGTTTGAACTCGTTTTCCGCCTTTAATACCTTATTCCTCCAGTTGTTGAAGACTGCGGCTGCGAATCTCTTGTTGCAGCTTCTCAATCACTTCACTTACGTCCAGGCTGCCCAGGTCTTTACCACGGCGGGTGCGAACGGCAACTTTGCCTGCTTCCACCTCTTTATCACCACAGACCAACATATACGGGACACGACGTAAAGTGTGCTCGCGGATTTTAAAGCCAATCTTCTCATTTCTCAAGTCTGCTTTTACGCGAATGCCCGCATTTTGTAGTTTCTGCGTCAATTCTTTAACGTAATCCGCCTGAGAATCGGTAATGTTCATCACCACGACCTGCACTGGCGCAAGCCAGGTTGGGAAGAAGCCAGCGAACTCTTCGGTCAGGATGCCGATGAAGCGCTCCAGAGAACCGAGAATTGCGCGGTGAATCATTACCGGCACCTGACGCTCGTTGTCTTCGCCAACATAAGAGGCGCTTAAACGCTGCGGCAGGGAGAAGTCCAGCTGTACAGTACCGCACTGCCATGCGCGATCGAGGCAGTCATACAGGGTAAATTCAATTTTCGGACCGTAGAATGCGCCCTCGCCCAGCTGGTATTCGAACGGAATGCCGTTCTCTTCCAGCGCTACGGCGAGATCCGCTTCTGCGCGATCCCAGGTCTCATCGCTACCGATACGTTTTTCCGGACGCGTTGAGAGTTTGACCACGATCTTCTCGAAGCCAAAGGTGCTGTACATATCGTAGACCATACGAATACAGGCGTTAACTTCGTCACGAACCTGATCTTCAGTACAGAAGATATGCGCATCATCCTGAGTAAAGCCACGAACGCGCATCAGACCGTGCAGCGCACCTGATGGCTCGTTACGGTGGCAGCTACCGAACTCCGCCATACGCAGCGGCAGGTCGCGGTAGGATTTCAGACCCTGGTTGAAGATCTGAACGTGACCCGGGCAGTTCATCGGCTTGATGCAGTATTCACGGTTCTCAGACGAGGTGGTGAACATCGCATCTTTGTAGTTGTCCCAGTGGCCGGTTTTTTCCCACAGCACACGGTCCATCATGAACGGGCCTTTCACTTCCTGATACTGGTACTCTTTCAGCTTGGAGCGTACGAAGGTTTCCAGTTCACGGAAGATAGTCCAGCCGTCGTTATGCCAGAACACCATACCCGGCGCTTCTTCCTGCATGTGGTACAGGTCGAGCTGCTTACCGATTTTACGGTGATCGCGCTTCGCCGCCTCTTCCAGGCGCAGCAGGTAGGCGTTCAGCGGTTTTTTATCGGCCCACGCGGTACCGTAGATACGCTGCAACATCTTGTTGTTGCTGTCGCCGCGCCAGTAGGCGCCGGCGATCTTCATCAGCTTAAAGTGATGACAGAAGCGCATGTTCGGCACGTGCGGTCCACGGCACATGTCGACGTATTCTTCGTGATGGTACAAGCCAGGCTTGTCATCATGCGAAATGTTTTCGTCAAGAATCGAGACTTTGTAGCTTTCGCCGCGCTTCACGAAGGTTTCACGCGCTTCGTGCCAGCTGACTTTCTTCTTGATGACGTCGTAGTTGGTTTCGGCGAGCTCGTGCATACGTTTTTCGAGCGCGTCGATATCTTCCTGAGTCAGGGTGTGGTCAAGGTCAACGTCGTAGTAGAAACCGTTATCGATAACCGGACCGATCGCCATTTTGGTGTTTGGCCACAGCTGTTTGATGGCATGGCCTAACAGGTGCGCGCAGGAGTGACGAATGATCTCCAGACCTTCTTCATCTTTCGCGGTGATGATGGCGAGCGTCGCATCGTTTTCGATCAGATCGGAGGCATCCACCAGCTCACCGTTAACGCGGCCGGCGATAGTCGCTTTCGCGAGACCAGGACCGATGTCCAGGGCAACATCCATTGGGCTAACAGCACGGTCGAAATGGCGTTGGCTGCCATCAGGAAGAGTAATTACAGGCATTTTATATCCTTATTTGCAGTGGTGCCCCACACGAAAGCCTACATGCAACACTGAGTTTTGTTTGGTTAACCTGGCGCGATGTCAGACCCACACTGTCGGAATGACGCCAGGCGCGTAAAGCGGCAACGATGATAACAGCTTTCCGCAGTGAGCAAAACCCGCGAAGAAATGCGCTAAGCCAAAGAGAGATCAAAAAAAACCGCCGCGCGGCACAGGCCGGGCGACGGTGTAACAATGCGCTCTGGTTTACATCGCGTAAGAGAGCTGGACCGTGGTTTTGGTGTCAGTACGGTCCGGCGCAGATTCTGGCGGATTGTTATTCCAGGTAACGTTGTAGCCCAGTTTCAGCGCGAAGTGGTCGTTGATCGCCACCTGCAGTGCGGTTTCGGAGTTCAGCGTGGTGTCTTCACCAAAGCTGCTCAGCACCGACACACCCTGGATGAATTTGGTGGTGTCAGTCAGCTGCCACTGATAGCTCAGCGCGCCGTAGCCCAGTGCTTTGGTTTCGTGGCCGCCATCGTGGAAGTCATCGTAACGTACACCCGGACCGAATTCAGCACGCAGCGAGTGCACCGGACCGTTGAGGATCTGACGACCGTAACCGGCGGTCAGAACATCGCGTGAATCATAACCGTTCAGGCGGTCGCTCAGCCAGCTCGCCTGACCGAACAGGTAGTCAGCGCTGTTGAGGTTGTAACGGCTACGGCCACCGATGTTATAGGTTTCCGACGAGCGCTCATCGTTAGATGAGGTATTCGCGGCGTTACCCCACAGGCTGTACGCCGTTGAGGTCTGATACCAGGTCATGCTGGTTGACGCGGTCAGCGATGAGCTGGTGGTGTTACCGGTCTGTGCCAGGTAACCGGCTGACGCGGTGCCTTCAAACGGTTTTTTTGCCGTAGAAGGGTCATCCATTGAGGTGAAGACAGCGTTATCTGCAAAGGCCTGGTGACAAAATGCTCCGGCGGAGAGCAACAAAACAGCGGACAGCTTATTGAAGGCTTTCATTAAAAGGTAACCCGTACGACAGTTGAAAAAGAGATGAGTCTGGAGAATTTTCCCGGGCAATCAATGCAATTTACGGTAAGTTTTGTAAAAAAGTATGAAAGCACCAGAATCGCCAGGTTTTGCGCTGGCACCGCGTGTGGATTGGGAATCTTCCCATTTCCGGCGCGCATTATAGGCGGCAAATAACCAAATAACAGCTTAAATGCTACAAGAATTTTCTGCCGACCCTGACAGGACTTTACGCTGTGCGCCGCCGGGAGATTGTGCAGAATTCGCTCTATCGCAGGCGCTGGTCTACGCTGAAATCTGTTCGATAACAATGAGGTGAAAAGATGAGCGATCATGATCTCAAGCGTTACGTTGTCACCTTCCGTTATCAGGAAAGGGGTCTTGGCGATCTGCAGGCGCTGAATAGCGCGATGGTTAACGGTGGTTACAGCACCACGTTACACGATGCGGACGGCCATCCGCACGAGCTGGGCACCAACAGCTTTGGCATTGTCAGTGCGCTGGAGGAGCAGGCGCTGGCGGAACACGCCGCCGGGCTGGCGGCATTGGCGCTTGATCAGCAGCCGGACGCTGACGTCACCACGCTGGAGGCGTTTCTCAAAGCGCAAGCCTGACGCAATCCGCAAATTGCGCATTGCCGCTGAAGTTGTGCAAGTTTTGCGCGTTACAATCGACCTTACGCAGCGAATAAAGAGGATTACCCGATGTGGTCAGCCATTAGTCGTCTGTTAAGCGAGTACGCCGGCGATGCCGAAATCACCGAACGTCATGAGTTGCCCGGTGGCGATATTCATCCGGCGTGGCGCCTGCGCTACGGTGAGCTGGAGGTGTTCGTCAAATGCAACACGCGCGACATGCTGACGCTGTTCAGCTGGGAAGCCGACCAGCTTGATCTGCTGGCGCGCACCCACACGGTACGGGTGCCGAAGGTCTACGGCGTCGGTAACGATCGTGACACCAGCTTTCTGCTACTGGAATACATTCCCCCGCAGCCACTCGACGCCCAAAGCGCATTCCAGCTCGGCCAGCAGCTGGCCCATCTGCACCAGTGGAGCGAGCAACCGCAGTTTGGTCTCGACTTCGACAACAACATCACCACCACGCCGCAACCCAACAGCTGGTTACGCAAATGGTCGGTGTTTTTCGCCGAACAGCGCATCGGCTGGCAGCTGCAGCTGGCGGCGGAGAAAGGCGTGCACTACGGTGACATGGAGTTGATCGTGAATTGCGTGCAGCGCAGCCTCGCCAGCCATCATCCGCAACCGTCGTTACTGCATGGTGATTTGTGGCCAGCCAACTGCGCCGGCAGCGCCAGCGGCCCGTGGCTGTTCGATCCCGCCTGCTACTGGGGCGATCGCGAATGCGACCTGGCGATGCTCAGTTACTACGCCGATCTGCCGCGCCAGATTTACGAAGGGTATCATGCAGTGTGGCCGCTGCCGGAAGGCTTCTCGCAGCGTCAGCCGGTGTATCAGCTCTACTATCTGCTCAACCGCGCCAACGTCTTTGGCGGCAACTGGGCCGGCGAAGCGCAGTTCGCTATCGGCCAGTTGCTGGAGGAGGATGCGCTGGGCCAGCGCCAGGTCAGACCGGCCTGACGCCTTACAGCATGCCGAGCAGTTTCAACACGAAGTAACCGGCCACGGCGATGATTACCGGCAGAATATACAGCGGAAAAATCTGCAGCAAAATGGTGTGGCGCGGCACATGGATTTTCTCTTCCAGCTGCGCCCGCGTGCGCCCTTCGCTGCCCTTCGCCTGTTCCAGGATCATCTGGTCTTCAATGCCTTCTTTGATATGGCGCGCCTGACGCCACATGCGTGCGCCCGAGGCCTGCAAAGCGATGCCCACGAATATCAGGATATAGATCAGCCAGAAGCCTATATTGGCCCCGCCGTTAAATTCCGGCACCGGCGAATTGTTCCAGAACACATTGAGAAACGGCGTGTTGAACTTAATCATATCCACCATCACATGCACGAAGTCGAGCATTACGGCGTCAATGCCGGGCTGCTTTTCGCTGTGTTTAAACATGAAGCCTAAGATGGAGATAAGGGTGGATAACAGCGCCGGAATAAAAATCACCCAGCCAGCCACTCGCTTGAGGATGGCGATGCGGCCAGCCTGTTGATACGTCATGGTGTCTTCCCTTCACAAACAGTAGTTTTGCCCTAAGTCTACCTGCACTACAGCAAATTTTCCTGAAAAATGCGTAACCTGCCGTAAGTCGGTTTTCGCCGCCGCCCATGTTAAGGTAGGGCAAACTGTCAATGGAGCTGTTGTATGACCTATCGTCGCCCTGTGCTGGCCGCTATTTTTGATATGGATGGCTTACTGATTGATTCTGAACCGCTATGGGATCGCGCCGAGCTGGAGGTGTTTGCCAGCCTGAATGTGGATATTAGCCGCCGCCACGAGCTGCCGGATACGCTCGGCCTGCGCATCGATCAAACCGTACGCATGTGGTACGAGGCGCTGCCGTGGAACGGACCGGATCAGGCCGAAGTCACTCAGCGCATTATTGCCCGCGCGCTGGCGCTGGTCGAAGAGACGCGGCCGCTGTTGCCTGGCGTAGAGCAGGCGCTGCAGCTGTGTCAGCAACAGGGCCTGGCGATTGCGCTGGCCTCGGCGTCTCCGCTGGCGATGCTGGAGCGCGTGCTGGAGATGTTCAATCTGCGTCACTACTTTAGCGCCCTCGCCTCGGCTGAAGCGCTGCCTTACAGCAAACCGCATCCGCAGGTGTATCTGGATGCTGCGGCAAAGCTGGGGGTTGATCCGCTCAACTGCGTGGCGCTGGAAGACTCGTTCAACGGCATGATCGCCAGCAAAGCTGCGCGTATGCGTTCCATCGTGGTGCCTGCCGCCGAACATCGCCACGATGCGCGCTGGGCACTGGCCAATGTGCAACTGGAAAACCTGACGCAGCTGCAGGCGGAACATCTGTTTAACTGATCGGTGTGCATCGCGCGTTACGCCTGGCTGAGGTTTCGCCCGGTTGCCAGGCGCAAAAGTAAGCCAGACCGTTAATTTCCCGCGCTTTTTTCAGGCGCGGGTCAGCAAAAAATTCACTCTTCGTTACAGCGTCACCGTTCTCATTTACTGGATAAATCCCTATACTGGATGCATCGACAGTTTTTGCAGCCAGGTTCCATCATGACGGCCGAAGGCCATATCATTTTTGCCATCGCCAGTGCGATATTTGCCAAACGCGCCGAACTGACGCCGGTGATGGCCAGTGCCGACTGGTGGCATCTGGTGCCGGCTGCGCTGCTGACCTGCCTGCTGCCGGATATCGATCACCCTAAATCGGTGCTGGGCCAGCGGCTAAAGTGGCTGTCGCAGCCAATAGCCCGCGCTTTTGGCCATCGCGGCTTTACCCATAGCCTGCTGGCGGTGGCGGTCAGCCTGTGGTTGTTTCAGATTAACGTGCCGGCCGACTGGTTCCTGCCAGCGGATGTCCTGCAGGGCATGACGCTCGGCTATCTGAGCCACATTGTCGCCGATATGCTGACGCCCGCCGGCGTGCCGCTGCTGTGGCCGTGCCGCTGGCGCTTTCGCCTGCCTATCCTCAACAGCCAGCAAGGCAATCAACTGGAGCGCGCGCTGTGCCTCGCTCTGGTGGGTTATGCGCTGTGGTTCCCGCCCGGCATGCCGTCGTTTGGCGCCAACGGCTGGCCGGAGCAGCTGTTCAACAACCTGCAGAACGGCATTGGCCGGCTGGTGAACGGCAGTACGCGCTGATGTGTTTTTCCTTGTGCCAGCGATTGCTGAAATAATCGCCTTAAATTCCATTTAGTTATAACCAAGACGATTTAGATATATTGTTCCCGCAGGGCCAACTGGTACCATGCCGCGACAGTTACAGAGGATCCCTCTGCTATTTTCGGTTACGCGGCACGTTCGCGTGGCGACCTTCAGGAGTTAACAATGAATATTCCTCTGATCATCAATATCGTGGCATTTGTCGCGCTGCTGATTGCGTTAAACCGCGTCGGCAACCAGAGCTGGAGCCTGTCGAAGCGCGTGCTGGTCGGCCTGGTGCTGGGCGTGGTCTTTGGCCTGGCACTGCAGGCAATTTATGGCTCCGATAACCCGGTGCTGAAAGATTCCATTCGCTGGTTCAACATCGTCGGCAACGGCTATGTCCAGCTGCTGCAGATGATCGTCATGCCGCTGGTGTTCGCCTCGATCCTGAGCGCCGTGGCCCGGCTGCATAACGCCTCTTCGCTGGGCAAAATCAGCGTCCTGACCATCGGCACGCTGCTGTTCACCACGCTGATTGCCGCGCTGGTGGGCGTGCTGGTCACCAACCTGTTTGGCCTGACCGCCGAAGGTCTGGTTCAGGGCGCGCAGGAAACGGCGCGTCTGACCGCCATTCAGACCAACTACGTGGGTAAAGTGGCCGACCTGACCGTGCCGCAGATGGTGCTCTCCTTCATCCCGAAAAACCCGTTTGCCGATCTGACCGGTGCGAGCCCAACCTCGATCATCAGCGTGGTGATTTTCGCCGCGTTCCTCGGCGTGGCGGCGCTGAAGCTGCTGAAAGACGACAAGCCAAAAGGCGAGCGCGTGCTGATCGCGATTGACACCCTGCAAAGCTGGGTGATGAAGCTGGTGCGTCTGGTCATGCAGCTGACGCCGTACGGCGTGCTGGCGCTGATGACCAAAGTGGTTGCCGGCTCCAACCTGCAGGACATCATCAAGCTGGGCAGCTTTGTGGTGGCCTCGTATCTGGGCCTGGCCATCATGTTTGTGGTGCACGCGCATGCTGCTGGCCGTCAACGGCGTCAACCCGCTGAAGTTCTTCCGTAAAGTCTGGCCGGTGCTGACCTTTGCCTTCACCAGCCGTTCCAGCGCCGCCAGTATTCCGCTGAACGTGGAAGCGCAGACCCGTCGTCTGGGCGTGCCGGAATCCATCGCCAGCTTCTCGGCCTCTTTTGGTGCCACCATCGGTCAGAACGGCTGTGCGGGCCTCTACCCGGCGATGCTGGCGGTGATGGTTGCGCCGACCGTCGGCATCAACCCGCTGGATCCGGTGTGGATCGCCACGCTGGTCGGGATTGTCACCGTCAGCTCCGCCGGCGTTGCGGGCGTTGGCGGCGGCGCAACCTTCGCCGCGCTGATCGTGCTGCCGGCGATGGGCCTGCCGGTGACGCTGGTCGCGCTGCTGATCTCCGTTGAACCGCTGATCGACATGGGCCGTACCGCGCTGAACGTGAGCGGCTCCATGACCGCCGGTACGCTGACCAGCCAGTGGCTGAAGCAGACCGACAAAGCGATTCTGGAGAGCGAAGACGACGCCGAACTGGCGCACCGCTAATTAACCCGTTTTCCCGTAACGGCAGGCCGCAAAGCCTGCCGTTTTTTTTGCCGTTTTCTGCACTTTTTTCCGCAATCATGGCGCTAACGTCAGGAAAACGTTAAGCATGGTAAACGGAGGCAAAATCGACGGTTTTTTGCTTGAGTTTGCGCGCTGAAAGGCGAATGCTGCGGGGAGTTACCGCAGGAGAACCCTCATGAGAAACGTTATCGCCTCAATGCTGGCGTTAACCCTGATAGCGCCAACTGTAAGTTTTGCTCATCCGTATGGCTGGGGTCCGGGCCCCGGCCCGCACTGGGGTGGTCCGGGACCCCGCTGGGGCCATCCCGGACCGCTGCGTTTTCTGCCGGAGGCCGCGACCGCCGTGCTGATTGGCGGACTGACCTACTATCTGCTGAACGGTAGCTACTACCAGCGGCAGGGCGACACCTACGTGGTGGTCCAGCCGCCGGATGGCCCACCGGCCAGCGCCATGCGCGTTCTGGATTACAACGGCAAACGCTATTACGTGCAGGATGGTCACTACTATCAGCGCGAGATCAGCGGCAGCTACATTGAGGTGCCGCGGCCGTATGGGCTGTAAGCGCACAAAGAAAAACGGCCCGTCTGAGACGGGCCGTTTGTTATTCTGCTGCCGTTACTGCGCGGCTTGCGGATCGGTATCGTAATCCTTACAGCTCTGGAAGCCGTAGTTCATGACGCGACCGGTGTCGTTATAGCTCACAAAGTAAGTCTGCTGTTTGCCATCACGCTCACCAATAACGTAGGTCTGGCAGGTACCCCGTGCGTGAACCATGGAAATCTCGGTTGACGCCGGTCCGGCAATCTGGCGCACCTGTTCACGCGTCATGCCTTTTTTCACATCCTTCACCACAGGCTTAGTCACGTAGCTTTCCGCACGATCGTAAGTTGTACAACCAGACAGGGCTGCCAGCGTCATAGCGGCAGCGATACATCCCAGCACTTTATTCATCTTGTTGTTCCTCATACTTTGTCCATGTCCCACTAAGCCTGGAACATAATTCCAGATTTATCAACTCAATGGCGGTGCTTTCGGTCAGTTCTGAAGCGTCAGGATTACGTAAAGATGCTGTGTTGCCGTCACCGGCTCCGTATAATCGCGGCGCAAGATACATCTTAAAGCCAAAAATAACACAGAGGATCAATGACACCTGCACACCCTAACCGGCTGGTTTATGCCATTACGCTCGGCCTGCTCGCCGCGCTCGGGCCGCTTTGTATCGATCTCTATCTGCCTGCCCTGCCTGAACTGGCGCGCGACCTCGGTAGCGAAACCGCCACCGCCCAGCTAAGTCTGACCGCCGGTCTGCTGGGGCTGGGCGCCGGACAGCTGCTGTTTGGTCCGATGAGTGATAAGTTTGGTCGTATTCGTCCGCTGCTGCTGTCGCTGGCGCTGCTGTTCATCGCCTCGATTGGCTGTGCGCTGGCGAAGGATATTCACGCTCTGCTGGTGGCGCGCCTGTTTGAAGGGCTGGCCGGTGCCGGCGGCGCGGTGCTGTCGCGTGCCATTGCCCGCGATATGTATAGCGGCCATGAGCTGACGCGTTTTTTTGCCCTGCTGATGCTGGTGAATGGCCTGGCGCCGATTGGTGCGCCGGTGCTGGGCGGTGCGCTGATGACGGTGCTGAACTGGCGCGGCATCTTTGTAGTGCTGGGCGCGATTGCCGTGCTGCTGATTCTGCTGGCGCGCTGGAAGCTGCGCGAAACCCTGCCGGCCGAACGCCGTAGCCAGGGATCGATCCTCTCCGCCTGGGCGGCGCTCGGCCAGGTCATCACCCACCGGCCGTTTATGGGCTTCTGCCTGACGCAGGGCTTCATGATGTCCGGCATGTTTGCTTATATCGGCGCCTCGCCGTTTGTGCTGCAGCAGATTTACGGCCTGTCACCGCAGGCGTTCAGCTTGTGCTTTGCGGCGAACGGTATTGGCCTGGTGATTGCTTCCCAGACCAGCGCCCGGCTCTGTCCGCTGTGGGGCGAATATCGCGTGCTGAAGGGCGGCCTGACGCTGGCGTTTGTCGCCTCCAGCTGCCTGCTGCTGGCCGGCGTGAGCGGCGCGCCGCTGCCGCTGGTGCTGGTGGCGCTGTTCTTCACCATCGCCAGTAACGGCGTGATCGCCACCACCGCGTCATCGCTGGCGATGCAGAGCCAGGGCCACCGCGCCGGCAGCGCCTCGGCGGTAATCGGTGTTGCGATGTTCTCGCTCGGCGCGCTCAGCGTACCGATCACCGGCCTTGGCGGCACCTCGGTAATCAGCATGACGGCCACCATCTTTGGCTGCTTTATGCTGGCCATCGTGATGTTCATGCTGCTGGCGCAGAAACCAAAAAGCGCCTGAATTGCCAACAGAAACACCGGACAACAAGCCGTTCGGCTTGTTGTTTTTCTGCGGAGGCGTTAGCTTTAGCACATGATTCGCATTGTGCCGTCAGGCTACCGACTTGAGGAGAGGTTCATGTCACTGCAGCAGGAAATCATTCAGGCCCTGGGTGTTAAACCGGTTATCGACCCGCAGCAGGAGATCCGCGTCAGCGTCGATTTTCTGAAGTCCTATCTGAAAGCCCATCCGTTTATCAAAACCCTTGTGCTCGGCATCAGCGGCGGTCAGGACTCAACGCTGACCGGCAAGCTGGCGCAGACTGCTATCACTGAACTGCGTGAAGAGACCGGCGATCACGACTACAGCTTTATCGCCGTGCGCCTGCCGTATGGCGTGCAGGCTGACGAGCAGGATTGTCAGGATGCGCTGGCATTTATCCAGCCGGATCGCACGCTGGTGGTCAACATCAAAGAAGCGGTACTGGCCAGCGAGCGCGCGCTGCAGGAGGCGGGCATTGCCCTGTCGGATTTTGTGCGCGGCAACGAGAAAGCGCGCGAACGCATGAAAGCACAGTACAGCATCGCCGGCATGACCAAAGGCGTCGTGGTCGGCACCGATCACGCGGCAGAAGCGGTCACCGGCTTCTTCACCAAATACGGCGACGGCGGCAGCGACATCAACCCGATTTTCCGCCTCAACAAAGGCCAGGGCAAACAGCTGCTGAAAGCGCTCGGCTGCCCGGAACACCTCTATCTCAAACACCCCACCGCCGATCTGGAGGACGATCGTCCCGGTCTGCAGGATGAAGTGGCGCTGGGCGTAACCTATCAGCAGATTGATGATTTCCTTGAAGGCAAAACCATCGACGCCGACGCGGCGAAAATCATTGAAGGCTGGTACACCAAAACCGAGCATAAACGTCGTCCGCCGATCACCGTGTTCGACGACTTCTGGAAGAAGTAATCCCTGCGGCTTCCCGCTCCCCCGGCGGGAAGCCAGCCTCTTCACGTCCCCGCTGGCGAGAAAACGCGCACGCTGATATACTGTATGCACAACCAGTAAGCGGAGCGTTCTTTGGTCAGACGAGCAAACCGCCATCGCCTCGAATTTGATGCGGCGGCT
This sequence comes from Enterobacterales bacterium, assembly GCA_039593615.1. Classification (GTDB taxonomy): domain Bacteria; phylum Pseudomonadota; class Gammaproteobacteria; order Enterobacterales; family Enterobacteriaceae; genus Enterobacter. The sequence continues at coordinate 414,537 of JBCNOY010000003.1, forward strand.
ATCTATCAATATCCCGAACATCTGCGTCAGTGGCTGGAAGGCTTGCCTAATCAGCCGGGCGTTTACACTTTCCACGGTGATAACGACAACCTGCCGCTGTACATCGGCAAGAGTATCAACCTGCGCAGCCGGGTGATGGCCCATTTTCGCACGGCGGATGAAGCCAGTATGCTGCGCCAGGCGCGACGCGTCAGCTGGATCCCCACCGCCGGGGACGTAGGCGCACAGCTGCTCGAAGCGCAGATGATCAAAACACAGCAGCCGCTGTTCAATAAGCGCCTGCGCAAAAACCGCCAGCTGTGCTCGCTGCAGCTGGGCGACGGCGCACCGCAGGTGGTGTACGCGCGCGATCTCGATTTCTCCTCCTCGCCTGACCTGTACGGGTTATTCCGCAGCCGCTTTGCCGCGTTAGAGAAGCTGAAAAGCCTCGCCGATGAGCTGCGCCTGTGTCACGGCCTGCTGGGATTAGAGCGCCTGCAACCGGGGCGCGGCTGTTTCCGCGCGGCGCTTAAACGCTGTGCCGGTGCCTGCTGCGGGGCGGAACCGCTGGCGGCGCATCAGCAGCGCCTGCTGGCCGGGCTGGAGCAGCTGCGCGTGGTATGCTGGCCGTGGCAGGGCCCGGTGGGTATGGTGGAGCGCGGGACGGAGATGACGCAGATTCACGTCATCGATCACTGGTTCTGGCTGGGATCGGTCAGCAGTGAGCAGGAAGCGCGTCAGTTGCAGCGTGCGCGTCACGGCTTCGACCATGACGGCTACAAAATTCTCTGCCGACCGCTGCTGTCCGGCGTTTATCCGCTGATTGAGCTGTAACGCAAAACCGCCGACGCTGCCCAAAGCACAGTGTGCCATGGACAACGTCGGCGGTCTCAAACCGGTGAGCTAAACGGCTTATTCGCCATCAGCCGGCGGTGGCGGCATTTTACCGTCATGCGGGCCTTTTTCTGTCAGACGTTTCTCAAAGTTGGCGTTGTACTGCTTCTTCTGGTCTGGCGTCAGCACGTTATAGATCTTGTTCTGGGTTTCCAGCATCTTCAGCGCATGCTCTTTCGCATTGGCGCTCATTTTGTCTGCCTGCGCTTCTGCTTTGGCACGGTCAAAGGTGTCGGATGCGATGATGCTGTGGTTAGCACGACGCTCTTCCAGCGATGGACGCTTCATGTCTTTGTGGCTGTCACGCAGGATGTCGCGAATCTGGGTTTTCTGCGCGTCGGTCAGGTTGAGGTCTTTGAACATCATGTCCATGCCGTGGTGGCGCATCGGCTTGTGCATCGGTTTTTCACTGCCCGCTGGCGGCGGCGTCAGGTTGTCAGCCGCAGCATGGACGATATTGGCGGCACCGAAAGCCATTGCGGTAGCCAGAAACAGGGAGGTCAGTTTACGCATAATATTGTCCTTACTTTTCAGTTTAATGACGACAGCCTGTGTCGCGTCTTCGGAAACAAGCATACGACGCTGAACGTCAACTACTCAGAGGCTGAGTAAAGCCCTGCAAGCATAAAAGACAGTTATCGGGCAATCATGGAGAGATTGCGAAGAAATGCGTGAGGAATTGCAAAAGAGTATGACGATCAAGGGGAAAGCGCAGGAATTAAGGAGGAGTGTAATGGCTTTGTCGGTTTTGCGGAAGGGAAAATGTCGTTAATTTGCGCACGTTCTCTGCTCACCCGTGACCTCTCCCGTCACAGGGAGAGGAGGGATTGCCGGGTAAAGCTTTCGATTACAACTCCAGCGCCTGGGTCTGCTCACTCTCCTCCACCAGCATCAGCCCGGCGCGCAGGCCCGGTGCCACGTTGGGATTGGGGAACAGCACATATTCACGCGCCTGCTGCACGTAATAGCGCCGCTCACCCTCTTCCGCCAGCAGCGTGCCCTGCGGGAAAGCCGTGAAGTTGAGAGTTTCCGGGCCCATGTGCAGAACAAACTGCTCGCCGTGCCGGGTGATTTGCTGTGTTACGCGATAATGGCGCGGCGTCTCGCGCACCGGCGGCAGCGCCTCACCGTACAGCAGCGCCGCCAGCGCACGCTGCACGCCGCTGAACTGAGTGAGATCGTTCTCGCCAAACGGCAGCGCCTTTCCCAGCTCCAGCGTACAGCTGGCTGCCGCGTAGTGTTCACAGCTGAAGTGGGTGAAGGTGCCGCCCGGCGCACGGTGAAACACCAGCGCCTCCAGCTCGGCCGCTGCCAGCCAGTGTAAAAAATCCGCTGGCCATGGCTGGCTGTTGAGCGGCATCACGCCAAAGCGCGTATGCCACGAACCGCGAATCGCGGTGTGCAAATCGAGATGCCAGCGAATTTCGTGATCGAGACACTCGCACCAGAAGTTCTCCAGCGCCTGCTCCAGCTGGAGCGCGCGCTGCGCCTCCGGCACGTCGGCCACCTGTTGCCAGCGGCCACCGAACAGCCGATTGATATCATAATGCTGGTAGCGTTTGCCGCTGCGCAGCGCCGCCGGGTTGCCGAGGATCACCAGCAGGCGCACGGCCAGCGGTTTTTCCCCCTGCAGCAGCGGCGTCAGCAACAGGTTGAGGATCTCCACCGGGGCGGTCTCGTTGCCGTGAATCCCGGCAGAGAGAACCAGCGCCTGCTGCGTGGGCGTATGCGGTGTCAGGGATAGTATGCCCTCATCATGCCACTGCCAGTGCAGGTGGGCGTTACTGCCCTGCCGCTGCGCGGGCGGGCGGCCTGACAGGGTTTGCTGTAAAAAGTCCTGCATGTTCACTCCTTTCTGACACAGGGGGCAACACATTTGCCCCCGGCGTTAACGCTGAAACGCGTAGACACTGCCTAAGTCTAGCAGCTGTGTCAGCTCGTCCAGCGCCTCGCGTCCTTCGCGCAGCAGCTGCGGATCGGCCAGATCGGCCTGCGTCAGCCGGTCGCGATAGTGGCGATCGACCCAGTCATTCAGGCGCGTAAACAGCGTATCGTTCATCATCACCGCCGGATTAACCGCCTGCAGTTCCGCCTCGGTTAACACCACGCGCAGACGCAGACAGGCCGGACCGCCGCCGTTGGCCATGCTTTCGCGCAGATCAAACACGCGCAGTTCGTCAATCGGGTTATCGGCCTTCACCAGCTCGGTCAGGTAGCGCCACACGCCCTGATGATCCCGGGACTCCTGCGGCAGAACCAGCATCATGCTGCCGTCATCGCGGCTCAGCAGCTGGCTATTGAACAGATACGTTTCGACCGCGTCCTGCACACTGACACCCGCTCGCGTCGGCACCTCAATCGGCTTGAAGCCCGGCACGCGCTGATCCGCCAGCGTGGCGAGCAGCTTCTCCTGATGGGCAAACGCCTGCTCGTGGCAGAACAGCACCTGGCGGTTGGAAACGGCAATCACGTCGTTGTGGAACACGCCCTGATCGATCACCGCCGGGTTTTGCTGGGCGAAAATCACCCTGGGGCGGGTATCCAGCTGGTGCAGGCGGGCCACCGCCTCGCTGGCTTCCAGCGTCTGACGCGCCGGATAACGCGCCGGTGCGGTGCCCTGCTGCTGGCCGTCGCGCCCGTAGATAAACAGCTGCAGGCCCGGCTCGCCATAGTCGCCGCCCAGGCGGTTATGGTTGGCCGCGCCTTCGTCGCCAAACATCGCCACCTGCGGCAGGGCCTGATGTACCGCGAAATGGGCGTCCATGGCTGAAAATGGCGCGCAGCACGCGCTCGGTGGTTTCCGCTTCGGTGGCGCGGTGGAATTTATTGTTCAGGTTCGCCACCGTCAGATGGACTTTGCCATCCAGCGTATCGGCTGACGGCGCGACGGTTGCCGCGTTGGCGACCCACATCGAAGAGGCCGAGCTTGCCGCCGAGAGCAGGTGCGGCGTCTGCGTACCCGCTTTTTCAACCACCTGCTCATCGCTGCCGCTAAAGCCCAGCTGACGCAGCACCGCCACATTCGGGCGCTCCTGCGGCGGGATCACCGCCTGCGGGAAACCGGCATCGGCCAGCGCCTTCATTTTCAGCAGCCCCTGCTTCGCCGCCAGCTTCGGGTTGGAGACCTGAAAACGGTGCTTCGTCGAGGCTTCATTGCCAAAAGACAGACCGGCGTAGTGGTGCGTCAGCCCCACCAGCCCGTCAAAGTTGACTTCACGCGCTTTCATGACGATCCCCTCCGGTAAAATCCAGCCCCGGATTAAGCGTCTCCGGCAGCGTCAGCGCCGGGGTTTCCAGGCTCGCCATCGGCCAGGCGCAGTAATCGGCGGCATACCAGGCGCTGGCGCGATGGTTGCCGGACGCGCCCACGCCGCCGAACGGCGCGGTGCTGGCGGCCCCGGTCAGCGGTTTATTCCAGTTCACAATCCCGGCGCGCGCTTCCAGCAGCAGTTGATCAAACTTCTCGCGCTGCGGCGAAATCAGCCCGCTCGACAGGCCGTAGCGGGTGTTATTGGCCATCGCAATCGCCGCATCGAAATCGTCGTAGCGCCAGACGCACAGCAGCGGGCCAAAGACCTCTTCATCCGGCACGTCGCTCGCGCCGCTCATCTCAACGATGCCCGGCGTCAGCAGCGCGCTGTCGCGATCCGGCTGCAGCTGCTTCGGCTCCAGCAGGGTTTTCGCGCCGCGCGCAACGTGGTCCTGCCAGGCCTTCAGCACGTTCAGCGCGGCCTGTTCGGAAATCACCCCGCCGATAAACGGCTGCGGATCGGCATCCCACGCGGCTGGCACCAGGCGCGCGCTCACCTCTACCAGACGCTTCAGGAAGGCATCCCCTGCCGCCCCGCGTTTCACCAGCAGGCGGCGGGCGCAGGTGCAGCGCTGTCCGGCGGTAATAAAGGCGGACTGAATCGTCAGGTGCACCGCGGCATCGATATCGTCCGGATCTTCCACAATCAGCGGGTTGTTGCCGCCCATCTCCAGCGCCAGGATTTTCTCCGGCTGCCCCGCCAGCTGGCGATGCAGCTGATAGCCGGTCCCGGCGCTGCCGGTAAACAGCAGGCCGTCGATATCGCTCAGCGCGCTCAGCGCCTGGCCGGTTTCGCGTCCGCCCTGCACCAGGTTCAGCACCCCCGGCGGCAGGCCGGCCTGTTCCCACAGCTTAACCACCGTCTCCTCGGCGGTGAGGGGCGTCAGCTCGCTCGGTTTGAATATCACGGTGTTGCCCGCCAGCAGCGCCGGCACAATATGGCCGTTCGGCAGATGGCCCGGGAAGTTGTACGGGCCAAACACCGCCAGCACGCCGTGCGGACGGTGGCGCAGCGTGGCCGCGCCGTCCGGCATGTCGGTGTGCTGTTCGCCGGTGCGGGTGTGGTAAGCCTTCACCGAAATGGCGATTTTGTTGATCATCGCCGTCACTTCGGTTGCCGCTTCCCAGCGCGGTTTACTGGTCTCACACGCGATGATGCGCGTCAGCTCGGCCTTGTTTGCCTCCAGCAGCCCGGCAAACTTTTCAACAATTGCCTGGCGCACGGCGAAAGGCTGTTTTGCCCACGCCGGAAACGCGCGGCGAGCGGCATGACAGGCTTGTTCCACCTGCGCGGCGCTGGCGTCATGCCCCTTCCAGAGCGCCTCTTTTCCTACCGGATTGGTCTTTACGCGCTCTTCGCCTTCGCCCGTGACCCAGTCACCGTTAATCCATAATGTCATGCTGTTTTCTCCTCAGGGACCCAGGGGAACGCACCAGGCGAACCGTATCGCCGGCGTTACATTTCAGGGCATCCAGTTCTGCAGCCGTCAGCACCAGACGTTCACCTGTCCGGTTGCGACATCGACCGGCAGCAGCGCGGCGCGGAAGTTGGCATGATTTTCGTTCGCCACCAGACACGGCGGCCAGTGCGCCTCAGCTTCGCCTTCGCTGGCGGTCAGCACTTGGCTCTTGCGGATCGCGCGCACGCGGTCGATATCGCACTCCAGCGTCGGCCCGCCGTCAAAGATGTCGACATAGTTGCGGTAGCGGAAGCCCTCTTTCTCCAGCACCGCGCGGGCGGGCGCGGTTTGCGGATGCACTTCGCCGATCACCGCCTGCGCTTCCGGGCTGAGGAAATGGGTATAGATAGGATGCTTCGGCATCAGTTCGGCGATAAAGGCTTTCTGGCCGGTGCCGCACAGATAGTCCGCCCGGCTGAACTCCATCGAGAAGAAGCGCTCGCCCAGGCTCTCCCAGAACGGCGAGTAGCCCGTGCTCGTCGATCACGCCGCGCATCTCCGCGACCACTTTTTCGTTAAAGCGATCGCGGAAGGCGGCCATAAACATAAAGCGCGATTTGGACAGCAGATAGCCGTTGCCCTCTTTGCGCCACGCCGGATCGAGGAACAGCGTGCACAGCTCGCTGCCGCCGGTGTGGTCGTTACTGAGAAACAGCGTGGGCAGCGCGTTATAGACGTTCAGCTCTTTCGAGGCGTGAACCATGGTGCCGACGCGGTAGTTGTACCACGGATCGTTCAGCCCGACGGCCACTTCAATGGCGCAGATCCCGGCCACGGTCCCCGTGTCGGTGTCTTCCAGCACGAACACATACCCCTGTTCGCTTTTTGGCAACGTCCCCTGCCAGGTTTGCAGGGCGCGCTCAATGCGCGCCGACAGCGTTTTTTCATCGGCAGGAAGCGAGGTCAGCCCGCCTCCCGTCTTACCGGCAAGCTGCATGAGCCCGGCGAGATCGCCGCGCTCAACGGGACGGATGACCATCATGATGACACCCCGGATTTGAGCACGCTTTCACACGCCAGCGCAAAGCGCGCCAGACCGGTTTGCACCTCTTCCTCGCTGACGATCAGCGCAGGAGCAAAACGCACCACGTTGGCACCGGCAATCAGCACCATCACGCCCACTTTTGCCGCTTCCTGTGAAATAAGTTTAGCTTTTCCGGCAAACTCGGCGGTGAGCTCGCAGCCAATTAACAGCCCCAGGCCGCGAATCTCTTTAAACAGGCCAACCTTGCTGTTGATGGCATTCAGGCGCTCAACAAACCAGTCGTGGCGCTGCTTAACGCCCTTCAGCACCTCAGGGGTGTTAATGATGTCGAGCACCTGTCCGGCGACGGCGGCGGCCAGCGGGTTGCCGCCGTAGGTGGTGCCGTGGGTGCCGACGCTCATCACGCTGCGCCAGATCTTCACGGTGGTCAGCATCGCGCCAATCGGGAAGCCGCCGCCCAGCGCTTTGGCGGTGGTCAGCACGTCCGGCGTCACGCCGTAGTGCATATAGGCATACAGCTCGCCGGTGCGGCCCACGCCGGTCTGCACTTCGTCGAAAATCAGCACCGCGTTGTGGCGATCGCACAGCTCGCGCAGCCCCTGCAGGAACGCCTTTTTCGCCGGAAGCACGCCGCCCTCGCCCTGCATCGGCTCGACGATCACCGCGCAGGTGGTGTCGTTAATCAGCTCGCTGGCGGACTGCAGATCGTTATAGATGCCGTGGCGAATATCCGGCGGCAGCGGGGCGAAATCCTGCGAGTAGGAAGGCTGCCCGCCAGCGCTGACGGTAAACAGCGTGCGGCCGTGGAAGGCATTTTTGAACGCCACGATGCCGCTCTTGTGGGTTCCAAATTTATCGTGCGCATATTTGCGCGCCAGCTTCAGCGCCGCCTCGTTGGCTTCCGCCCCCGAGTTACAGAAGAAGACCTTCTCGGCAAACGTCGCGTCGATCAGCTTTTTGGCCAGGCGCAGCGCCGGCTCGTTGGTAAAGCCGTTGCCGGTATGCCAGAACTTCGCCGCCTGGTCGTTCAGCGCCTGACGCAGCGCCGGGTGCGCATGACCCAGCGCGTTCACCGCAATCCCACCGGCAAAGTCGATATACTCTTTACCCTGCTGATCCCACAGGCGCGAGCCTTCCCCACGAACCGGAATAAAAGCCGCCGGAGCGTAAACCGGCATCATCCATTCATCGAAATTTTCACGCGTAATTGACAGAGACATAGCGACCTCATCCGGTAAATAAAAGGTTTTTTAAATGTTAAATAATTGAGTGTTTGCACTGTGAATGTAGATTGCAGCCTTCGTGCCAGCCAGCGATAAAAATGCATAAACGGGTTGAGGTAACAGAATATCAATAAGTTACAACCTGGCGTTATTCACATTTAATGCATAAAAAGTGAATAACCATCCGATGACAGCGGCACCGTAGTAATTTGTTTAGCGGATTTATGCATTCGCAAAATGAAATATTGCTTTTGTGATCGCACAGCAGATATTTCGCCAAAATGAGGCGTCTGCTGCGCCATTTTGGGGCGCACTGCGCTCAGCGGGTGCAAGTGACAGCCCGGTTCAGGCATCGGCGTGGTGCAGGTCGGTCGCTTATTAGTAACAACTGATTAACTTATTTTGACTACCCTGTGCCAGGCTGGCCGGTAATTAGACGTATTAAAGATCGGGATATTATTTAGCCTGAAATAAACCGACACAGTGCGTCAATGCGGATAATTTACGGGGTGACTATCAGCCTGCTTTGATTCATAAGCATTGAACTTTAAGGCATAGGCTTGTGCTATTTAAGGCAATAAATCGCTATTTTTATCAAGTCATACCCTTCTTAGTTTAATCATTACTTATCAATAAGATAAATATTAATAGTCGATTAAACGCTCACTTAATCATGATAAGTAAAAGCGATTCCCATTTCCGAATAATGGAATAGGCGTATGAAAATCGCACAAATAGCCAATAAGAAATTATTTGTTACAACTATTGCACTACTGATGTTTATCCTTTTGTGTCATTTTCTTGTCACCCCACCAGGGGCTTAAAAAATTAAAAAATAACACAGGGTAAAAATATAAATGATGAAGCGCACTTTACTGGCAGCAGTCATGCCATTGCTGCTGGGATTTTCTGTGGCTCAGGCCGCTGAAATCTATAATAAGGATGGTAACAAGCTGGATCTGGTCGGCAAAATTAACGTGTCGCACCTGTTCTCCGATGACACCACCAATGATGGTGATACCTCATCGTATGTCCGTATCGGTTTTAAGGGCGAAACCAAAATTACCGATCAGCTGACCGGCTACGGTTTCTGGCAATCGCAGTTCAGCCTGCGTAACACGGAAGGTGCCGATGCGCAGGCCGGTAACAAAACCCGTCTCGGCTATGCGGGTCTGAAGTTCGCGCAGTTTGGTTCGATCGACTATGGCCGTAACTATGGTCTGATTTATGACGTGCTGGGCTATACCGATATGCTGCCTTTCTTCGGCGGTGATTCCGGTTATGTCGATGCTTTCCTGTCCGGTCGCTCCACCGGCGTGCTGACCTGGCGTAACAAAGATTTCTTCGGTCTGGTTAAAGGCTGGAACGTCGCAGCGCAGTACGAAGGGAAAAACGAGCGCAGCGACAGCGCGGCAACGCCAAACCTGGCGGTACGTCGCTCTAACGGTGATGGTTTCGCGCTTTCCACCTCGTATGACACTGACTTTGGCCTGAGCGCGGTTGCCGCCTATGCCAGCCTCAATCGCGTCAGTGCGCAAAACCTTGCCACCTACGGCAGAGGTGAGAAAGCCGAACACTGGGAAACCGGGGTGAAATATGATGCTAACCAGCTCTATCTGGCGACCATCTACGGCGAATCCCACAACGCCACGCCAATCGGTAACAGCGGGTTCGCCAACAAAGCGGTGAACTTTGAAGCCGTGGCGCAGTATCAGTTCCTGAACGGTTTCCGTCCGTCGCTGGGCTACGTGAGCTCAAAGGGCAAAAATATTGAAAACGTCGGCGACGCCTGGCTGTTCAAATACGCGTCCGTGGGTGCCACTTACTACTTCAACAAGAACATGTCGGTCTACAGCGAATACCGCATCAACCTGCTGAAAGATGACAACGCGCTGCGCCTGAAAACCGACGATATTACCGCGGTCGGTCTGGTGTACCAGTTCTGATGATGATTTACCCTCATGGCATCCCGGCAAGTGTCGGCTGAGGATGCAGCAAAGGGCAGCTCCGGCTGCCCTTTTTCTTTGGTGCCGCGCTGATTATGGCGCCAGCAGGTCGAAGCGGTTTTCCCCCCCCCTGCTCCAGCATCACCGGCGGCTGCACCTGCAGCGTAATCCAGTTGGAAGTCACGCGATTTTGCTTGCTGTCCTCCAGTGTCACTGACAGGCGATAACTGTTGTTCGCCTCAGGCGACGCGTCCCACGCCGGCATAATGATACTCCAGCCCTGTGGATCGTTGGGATCGGCTCCCGGCGTCAGGCTCAGCGCCTGCGTATCGCCCTGCCAGCTGACTTTACTGATTGGATGAGCACTGCGGATCTGCAGTTTCAGCGGCAAACTCTCGCCCGCATTGAGCTGCCACGGCGGCGTGGCGAGGAATACCGACAGGGTTTTACGCTGGCGAAACTCCAGCACCGGCGTATTGCTGCGCGTGACCAAATCATAGCGGCTACCGCGCAGCGAACGCGCGGCGGCGACGTTATCCGGATTGAGCTGCTGACTGAGCGCCACGCCAAAGCGGTAGTTGAGACGTAAGCCGAGCTGATCCTGGCTCTCGCCTTCATTACTGGTTTTGTGGCTGGCCGATACGGTGACCAGCGGCACTGGCGTGTAGGAGACGCCCAGCGTCAGCGCTGAAGGATTGTGGTAGCTGTTGCCGGAATTAAACAGATCGACATTGTTGCCGAGATACTGCTGCCAGCTGACCGACACGCCCAGCTGGCGGTAAAACGGCAGATAGCCCTGAGTGGTGACATCATACCCGCGCGCCAGCCGCTGCTGCTGGAACGGGTTGCGATTGCGCCAGCCGGACAGCGGCGTGTAGTAGTTGGCGGATAAGCGCAGGTAGTCGCTCCAGGCCTCGGTGCCCAGCGAAGCGCGCTGCAAGCCGCTGTCAAACAGCCGATCAACGAAGCCGTTATAGCCCAGCAGCCAGCTGCCGGCCACCCAGCGCTGTCCCAGCCCGGCATTGCCCACCAGCCCGTCATCGGTCTGGTGCACACCCAGCTGGCTGAACGTGAGGTAATTGTAGCGATCGGCCCACGGCGTCAGCAGCGAAGCCCCGCTGCCGCTGAAGTTGCCCTCCATATCGACGTTGAGATCGATCTGTGCCTGGCCATAAGGCGACAGCAGCGACTGCCCTTCATCCGCCACCCGGGTAGCAACCTCATCACGAAAATGGTTAAACGCCCAGATTCCGGCCTGCTGACCCAGCGTGGTATCGCTGTCGCTGTTCTGGCTGGCCTCACCGATGCTTTTGGCAATGCCCGCCAGCTTTTTACTGAACGCCGACGTATCGTCCTGATAGCCCAGCGCCGGTAATTCATCAGCAATTTTCTGGAAACGTGCCGGATCGGCAAACGGTGTTGCGGAGACGTCGCTGTTGTCGGTGAAGGCCTGCGCAGGCGCAACGGCCGCCAGTACAGGGGCCCCTAAGGTTACAGCAGCGAAAATTTTGCGGGTCAGAACCAATGGCAGCATAGCAAAAGAGTAGTCGTTTCAGTTTAGAATTTGAAGTAGCTCACAAAACTGTACGAGGTTACCTTAACATATCCTCGCGCCAACGTAGGACTTGTCTTGCTATGTTTCAGAATTTACGCCACCCGCGGGCATGCAGGGCGATCAGACGGGAAAACACATCGTGCGGTCCCCTCTCCCGGGCGGGAGAGGGTTCGGATGCGGGTTGAACACCCGATCAGCATTAAAAACCTAAACTGTCCAGCAGGTCGTCAACCTGGTCCTGGCTGGCAACCACGCCTGGCGCGTTAGCATGGAGCTGCGGACCATTGAGCAGGCTGTTGCCCTCGCGTTTTGGACGTGCCGCCGCTTCCGGCATGTTCTCCAGCAGCACCATCAGCAGCTGGCGTTCGATCTCCTGGATCACATCCATCATGCGCTTGATCACCTGACCGGTCAGGTCCTGGAAATCCTGCGCCATCATGATTTCCAGCAGCTGGGCGTTGGTGAAGCTGGTGTGACCCGGCACGTCCCCCAGGAACTGACGGGTATCCGTCACCAGCTCGCGGGCATCCGCCAGCTCGATAGGGTTCTCAAACCACTCGTCCCAGCGTGCTCAGCGCTTTCGCCCCCTTTTCCATCTCATCCTGGTGCGGCTGCGACGCTTCCACGCTGTTCAGCGCACGTTCCGCGGCCTGAGCGGTCATCTGCACGACATAGTCCAGACGGTCGCGCGCATCCGGAATCGCTTCCGCCGCTTCGGCAATCGCCTGATCCAGCCCCAGCTCGCGCAGGCTGTCACGCAGCATGCGCGTCAGGCTGCCGATGCGGGCGATGATCTCGCTCGGCGAGTGTTCTTCAACGGGTTTCATAGCAGGTTGCATCATAACCATCTCCTCACATGCCCAGTTTTTCGAAGATCTTGCCGAGCTTCTCTTCCAGCGTCGCCGCGGTGAAAGGCTTCACCACGTAGCCGCTGGCGCCGGCCTGCGCGGCGGCGATGATGTTCTCTTTCTTGGCTTCGGCCGTCACCATCAGCACCGGCAGTTGCGCCAGCGTGGCATCGGCACGAATGGTCTTCAGCAGTTCCAGACCGTCCATGTTCGGCATGTTCCAGTCGGAGATCACAAAATCGAACCCGCCGGCCCGCAGTTTGTTCAGCGCATCCACGCCGTCTTCTGCCTCTTCGACGTTGTTGAAGCCCAGCTCTTTCAGCAGGTTGCGCACGATGCGACGCATGGTGGAGAAGTCGTCCACAACCAAAAACTTAAGCTCTTTATCCGCCATAAAATAATACTCCTGCGTCAAATACGTATTGCCTGTCCGGCACTGATTTTCGCCAGCATCTGCTGGCTTACCTGGCTAAGATCGACCACTTCGCTGACGCCGCCCATAGCGATGGCCTCGCGCGGCATGCCGAACACCACACAGCTTGCTTCATTCTGCGCAATGGTCCAGGCGCCGGCGCGGTGCATTTCCAGCATCCCGGCCGCACCGTCGTTGCCCATCCCGGTCAGGATCACCCCCACGGCATTGCGCCCGGCATGTTGTCGCCACCGAGCGGAACAGCACGTCCACCGACGGACGGTGCCGGTTCACCGGCGGTCCGTCATGCAGTTTGACCTGATAGTTGGCGCCGCTGCGCGCCAGCTCCATGTGCATCTCGCCCGGCGCGATATAGGCATGGCCCGGCAGCACGCGCTCGCCGTCTTCCGCCTCTTTCACGGTGATCTGGCACAGCTTGTTCAGGCGCTCGGCGAACGAACGGGTAAAGCCCGGCGGCATATGCTGGGTGATCAGCAGCGCCGGGCTGGTGGCCGGCAACGGCTGCAGCACCTGGCGGATCGCTTCGGTGCCGCCGGTGGAAGCGCCGATGGCGATCAGTTTTTCACTGCTCAGCAGCGGTCCCGCTTTCAGCATCACCGGCTGCGGCGTGGCGGCACGCGCATGCAGTTTGGCGCGCGCGGCGGTGCGGATCTTCTCGGCGATCATCTCGCTGTAGGCCAGCATGCCTTCGCGGATGCCGAGCTGCGGCTTGGTGACGAAATCCACCGCGCCCAGCTCCAGCGCGCGCAGCGTGATTTCCGATCCTTTCCCGGTCAGCGAGGAGACCATCACCACCGGCATCGGCCGCAGCCGCATCAGTTTTTCGAGGAAATCGAGGCCATCCATGCGCGGCATTTCGACATCCAGCGTCAGCACGTCGGGGTTGTATTTTTTGATCAAATCCCGCGCTACCAGCGGATCCGGCGCCGTCGCCACCATCTCCATGTCGGTGTGGCTGTTGATGATTTCCGTCATCATCTGGCGCATCAGCGCCGAATCATCGACGCACAACACCCTGATTTTACTCATGCTTTTTCCTTACTCAGCGCATATACCGTCTGCCCACGCAGGCTAAACTCACGCACGAGGTTGCTGAAGTTTTCCGAGTGCCCGGCAAACAGTAAACCGTCCGGCTTGAGCAAGGGAACAAACCGGCGCAGAATGTCCTCCTGCGTCGTTTTATCGAAATAGATCATGACGTTACGGCAAAAAATGGCGTCGAACGGCCCCGGCAGCGCCCAGTCCTGCTTAGCCAGCAGGTTAAGCGGCGCGAATTCGACGCAGTTCGCCAGCTCCTGGCGTACGCGCACCAGGCCTTCATGCGGGCCCGTGCCGCGCATGAAATAACGCTGCAGCTGCTGCGGCGACAGCGTTTTCAGTTCATCCTGGCGATAAACGCCCGTTACGCGCCTTCTCCAGCACCTCGGTATCGATATCGCTGGCGTAGACCAGAAAATTTCCCCGGCCCGGTGCCCAGCGTTTCCGCCAGGGTGATGGCCAGCGAGTACGGCTCTTCACCGGTCGAGGCGGCGGTGCTCCAGACGCGGTAGTTCCCGCTGCGATGGCGCGCATGCTCGGCCAGAACCGGGAAGTGGTGCGCCTCGCGGAAAAACGCCGTCAGGTTGGTGGTCAGCGAGTTAATAAACGCCTGCCACTCGGCGCTGTTCGGGTCCGCCTCCAGCATGCTCAGATAGCGACCAAAATCATCCAGCCCCAGCGTGCGCAAGCGCCGCACCAGACGGTTGTAGACCATGTCGCGCTTATGGTCCGCCAGCACGATCCCCGCACGCTGATAGATCAACTGACATATCCGACGAAAATGCGCATCGGACAGCGGCAGGCGCTGCACCATTTGTGAGAGCAGCGTCGTGGCTTCATTTTGATCCAATAACGTCGATTTCTTCATTTCGGGTCACCCGGCAACAAACTGATTAAATTGTGATACTGCGGTTGCTACTGTGCTGCCAGTGCACACCATTCACACGGGCCGCCCTGCGGCGGCCACAAGGGTTAAAAGGTTTCCCAGTTATCGTCAGCGCCACGAGCTCCTGCCGCTGGCGCCAGCGCCTGCGGTGCAGACGGACGCGCAATTTTTGGCGCTGTAGTTACGTTAACGGCCTGGGCGACAAATTCTTTACCAATATTGAACACCGCCACCGCCTGTTTCAGTCGGCTGGCCTGCTCTTCCAGCGCCGCGGCCGCCGCCGCGGACTCTTCCACCAGCGCGGCGTTCTGCTGGGTCACGCGATCCATCTCGGTCACCGCCAGGCCGACCTGGTCGATGCCGCGGCTCTGCTCGTCAGACGCCGAGGCGATCTCGCCCATGATGTCGGTCACGCGGGTCACCGCGTTCACGATCTCGCCCATGGTTTCGCCGGCGCTTTCCACCAGCGCCGAGCCGATATTGACGCGGCTGACCGAGTCTTCGATCAGGCCTTTGATCTCTTTCGCCGCCTGCGCGCTGCGCTGGGCCAGGTTGCGCACTTCGCCGGCCACCACGGCAAAACCGCGCCCCTGCTCGCCGGCGCGCGCCGCTTCCACCGCGGCGTTCAGCGCCAGGATGTTGGTCTGGAAGGCGATGCCGTCGATCACGCTGATGATGTCGGCAATCTTCTGCGAACTGCCGGCGATATCCTGCATGGTGCTGACCACGCCATCGACCACTTTGCCGCCTTTCTGCGCGGTTTCGGAGGCGCTCAGCGCCAGCTGGGTCGCCTGACGGGCGTTTTCGGCGTTCTGCTTCACGGTCGCGGTCAGCTGCTCCATGCTGGCCGCGGTCTCTTCCAGCGAAGCGGCCTGCTGTTCGGTGCGGGAGGAGAGATCGTTGTTGCCCATGGCGATTTCGCTGGCGCCGGTGTAGATGGCGTCCGCGCCGTTGCGCACGTTACCTACGGTGCGCACCAGCTCCTCCTGCATATGCCGCAGCGAACTGAGCAGATCGCCCATTTCGTTGCGCACGCTGAGATCGACCGGCTGCGTCAGATCGCCGCGCGCAATATGGCGGATGTGCTCAATGCTCTGCTGCAGCGGACGGATCAGCGCCGTACGCATGCCGCTCCACACCAGCGCAATCACCAGCAGCGTCACCAGCAGCGTGCCGACTACCAGCATAATCGCGTGTTGGTAAGCGCTCTCGTTGGCGTCAATACCCTGTTTTGCCAGCACAATGTTGTAGGCGAGCCAGGCGTTGTAATCCTTTTCAAATTTGTCCTGAAAACCCTGCGTTGGCTGATCGACAAAGCCTTTAAAGTTACCGGCACTGAGAAAATCAATCAGCTCGGCCAGCGCCCCGCGAAACGCGTTGTAGTTGGCCTGCAGCGTCAGCACGTTCTCCGCGCTTTTGCCCTTTTCCGACAGGTTAGCGTTGAACTCGGCAAAGCTCTGATCGGCGGTTTTCAGCTCCGTATTGGCCAGCGCCACCAGCTCTTTTACCGTGGCACCGGAGCCGGCCTGCTGACTGTCCAGCAGATAGCGGATACCGGCACGGTTCAGCGTGTTACGCGCCTGTACCAGCGAAACCCATGAGGTGCCCATCGCCCGCTGCAGGGTGCTAAGACGTTGGTTGTACGCAAAATTATCTTTATCGGCTTTCACCGTTGAAAAAAACATTCCTCCGGAAAACAGCTGCAGTAAGGCAAATAACGCCAGCACGCACAGCAGGCCGGATACCACTCGAACACGACTAAACATAAACACCTCATTAATTGGCGGATCGCTGGTGTTATCGGCGCGCAGGCGCGGATCTTTATGTGAGGTGAAAGGGGTAAGACCAGCAGCAAACCGGAGAAGGGCCAGCCACGCGACCCTCTCCCGCGGCGGGAGAGGGTCGATTCAGGCAATGATTAAAACGTTTCCCAGTTTCCGTCGCTCACCGGGGCCGCAGCGGCTTTGCGCGCCGCCGGCGGTGTCGTGGTCAGCGGGGGACGCACAGGGGCCGCTGCCGACGCGCGCGGAATGCGGAACACCGCCACCGCCTGGCTCAGGCGGCTGGCCTGCTCCTCCAGCGAGGCCGCGGCGGCGGCCGACTCTTCCACCAGCGAGGCGTTCTGCTGGGTCACGCGGTCCATCTCGGCCACCGCCTGGCCCACCTGGTCGATACCGCGGCTCTGCTCGTCCGAGGCCGAGGCGATTTCGCCCATGATGTCGGTCACGCGCGTCACCGCACCGACGATCTCCTGCATGGTGTCACCTGCGGTGCCGACCAGCTGCGAACCGGCATTCACCCGGCTGACCGAGTCGTCGATCAGGCCTTTGATCTCCTTGGCCGCCTGCGCGCTGCGCTGCGCCAGGGTGCGCACCTCGCCCGCCACCACGGCAAAACCGCGGCCCTGCTCGCCGGCGCGCGCCGCTTCCACCGCCGCGTTCAGCGCCAGGATGTTGGTCTGGAAGGCAATGCCGTCGATCACGCTGGTGATGTCGGCGATCTTCTGCGAACTGCCGGCGATGTCGTGCATGGTGCGCACCACGCCTTCGACCACGTCGCCGCCTTTGCGTGCTGTCTCCGACGCGCTGAGCGCCAGCTGCGTGGCCTGACGGGCGTTCTCGGCGTTCTGCTTCACCGTGGCGGTCAGCTGCTCCATGCTGGCTGCGGTCTCCTCCAGCGAGGCGGCCTGCTGCTCGGTGCGCGCGGAGAGATCGTTGTTGCCGGCGGAGATTTCGCTGGCGCCGGTAAAGATGGCGTCCGCGCCGTCGCGCACGTTGCCGACGGTGTTCACCAGCGACTGCTGCATCTCATGCAGACTGCTGGCCAGCTGGCTCATTTCGTTACGCCCTTCAACGGTGATGGTCTGCGTCAGATCGCCTGCGGCGATATGGCGAATGTGACCGAGCAACTGATGCAGCGGCTGAATCAGCACCGTGCGCAGGCCAAACCAGCAGGCCACAATCACCGCGATCACCATCACGGCGACAATCGCCAGCAGCCACATCATGGTGTGGAAGGCACGCTGGTTCTGCGCCACGCCCTCAGCGGCTAAAGCGCTCTGCGCGCTGCGCCACTCCTCATAGGTGGCTTTCATTTTGACCTGTTTGGCTTCGATGTTCTGATCAAACATGCCCTGCAGATCGTTGGCTTTCAGCCGGGCCAGCATCGCCTTCAGGCCGTTATTGAACGCGGCATAATCCGCTTCCAGCCGGTCGCGCAGCGCATCAGACAGTCCTGGTGTCGCTGGCAAATCGTAATAGCGCTGATAGTGGCCGGCCGCGGTGTCGAGCTGTTTCTCCGTCTGCGCGATCAGCGCATTAAGCTGACCGCCGTTGGTTTGTGACGCCATGCTGCCCTGCATGCGCAGCATGGCGCGGTTGAGCACGGTACGGGTTTGATTGAGTTCAATCCAGGCATCGGACATGGCAGCGACGTTATTACTTGACGTTTGTGCCACAGCAAACGCCTCTTTATCTTTTTGTAATGCCGACCAGAACAGCCCGCCGGACAGTAATTGCATAGCACCGAACACCAGCAGGACGGCGATCAGGCTGGTGACGACGTTGATTCGTTTTAACATGGTGTCTCCAAAAAGGGGGGTTACGCCCTGTTTATCGACCGCTGCGCTGAATATTTGAGAGGGTTTACCGGACTTTACGAGGGATAATGCTGAATAAAAGCTTTTTTACAGCGTTTTATAAGTAAAGAAAGCAGGCGATGAGGGAGCGGCGCGTTGTCCGCTCCCGTTTCAGCTTAGAACGTTTCCCAGTTGGCGTCGCTGACCGGCGCGGTCAGCGCTTTGCGTGGCGCACTGGCCTGCGGGGGAGCGATCTGCGGATGGCGCACACCCGTACTGCTGGCAGGCTGAGCGCCACGTGGAATGCGGAACACCGCCACGGCCTGGCTGAGACGGCTGGCCTGCTCCTCCAGCGAGGCCGCGGCCGCCGCGGCCTCCTCGACCAGCGCGGCGTTCTGCTGCGTGACGCGGTCCATCTGGGTGACCGCCCGGCCGACCTGCTCGATGCCGCGGCTCTGCTCGTCGGACGCCGCGGCGATCTCGCCCATGATGTCGGTCACGCGCGTCACCGCCTTGACGATCTCGCCCATGGTCTTGCCGGCCGTGCCGACCAGCGGTGAGCCGCTGTCAACGCGACGCACCGAGTCGTCGATCAGCTCCTTGATCTCCTTGGCCGCCGGCGCGCTGCGCTGCGCGAGCGTGCGCACCTCGCCGGCCACCACCGCGAAGCCGCGGCCCTGCTCGCCGGCGCGCGCCGCCTCGACCGCCGCGTTGAGCGCGAGGATGTTGGTCTGGAACGCGATGCCCTCGATCACGCCGGTGATGTCGGCGATCTTCTGCGAGCTGCCGGCGATCTCGTGCATGGTGCGCACCACGCCTGTCCACCACTTCGCCGCCTTTCTGCGCGGTTTCCGAGGCGCTGAGCGCCAGCTGCGTTGGCCTGCCGCGCGTTGTCGGCGTTCTGCTTCACCGTCGCGGTCAGCTGCTCCATGCTGGCCGCGGTCTCCTCCAGCGAGGCGGCCTGCTCCTCGGTGCGCGCCGAGAGGTCGTTGTTGCCGGCGGCGATTTCGCTGGCGCCGGTAAAAATGGCGTCCGAGCCGTCGCGCACGTTGCTGACGGTGCGCACCAGCGCCTGCTGCATCTCCTGCAGCTTGCTCGCCAGCTGGCTCATTTCATTACGTCCTTCGACGGTGATGGTCTGGGTTAAATCGCCCTGCGCAATGTGTTCAATGTGCTGGATGCTGTCGTTGAGCGGCTTAATCAGCACCTTACGCAGGCCGAACCAGCACAGCACGATCACGCCCACCACCAGCGCCAGTACCAGCCCCAGCAGCCACATCATGTGCTCGTAAGCGGCGCTGTTCGCCGCCACGCCGGCCGCCGTCAGACGATCCTGATCGGCGCGCCATTGGGTGTAGTTTTCCAGAAAGGCACTTTGCGTCGGAGCCACCGGTACTTTGCCGGCTGCGGCGGTATCGTTGTGCTGCAGTACCTGCTGCATCTCAGCCAGCGCACTGGCGTAAGCTTTATAGGTCTGTTCCAGCTGCTGGTTGAGCTGCAGGTTCTGGCCCGGCGTGTCCGGCGTGTTTTTAAACAGCGTGAATTTGTCCTGCGCCGTCTGCTGGAACGTCCTGCTCTGCCCGAACAGCGTACTGATGTCAGCTTCGGTGCCGGTCAGTTTACTGGTGGCAATACGCAGCTGGATGCGCGTCAGGATCACGCGGCTTTGGTTAAGGCTCATGTAAGCATCATTGATGGCGGCAATGTTTTTGCTCGCCAGCTGAGAGGTATTGAAACTTTTTTTGTCGTCACTCAGCGCTTTAAAAAACAGCGAGCCGGAAGCCAGCTGCAGTACGCCAAACACCAACAACACCAGCAACAGGCTGGTCACAACGCGGATTTTCGTAAACATAGTTTGCCCTGGGAAATGAAGAAAAATCGTGCAATACAGTTATCGACCTGGCGGCGGGAATATTGAGCGAGGGCAGGAAATATTTGTGGGCTTTGCTATTGATTTATAACGGTTTAATAAAGGATGTAATAGTCACGGGCCGCATCAGCGACCCGTGACTCTCTGCAAACGATTATGCGCTACGCAGCGATATCCACCAGCGCCATCTCATCGCTGTTCAGCAGCTTTTCGATGTCCACCAGAATCAGCATACGCTCGCCCAGCGCGCCGAGACCGGTCAGGTATTCGGTCGACAGCGTGACCGCAAACTCCGGCGCCGGGCGGATCTGGTCCGAGGTCAGCGACAGCACGTCAGACACGCCATCCACCACGATGCCGACCACGCGCTGCCCCAGGTTCAGGACGATCACCACGGTGTTGTCGTCGTACTCGACGTCGCCCTGGCTGAACTTCACGCGCAGGTCGACGATCGGCACGATCACGCCACGCAGGTTGGTGACGCCTTTGATAAACGCCGGCGTGTTGGCGATGCGGGTCACCTGGTCGTAACCACGGATTTCCTGCACTTTCAGGATATCGATGCCGTACTCTTCATCGCCCAGAGTGAATACCAGGAATTCCTGTCCTGACGGCTCGCCAGCCAGTTTCGTTACATTACTCATACCGGTCATTTTTTTACCTTCTACTTAATCAGGCGGCTGCGTGCGCCACACGTTTTTCACGGTTCAATCCTTGCAGCGCCGACACGTCGACGATCAGCGCCACGCTGCCATCGCCCAGAATGGTGGCGGCGGAAATGCCCGGCACTTTGCGGTAGTTGCTTTCCAGGTTCTTCACCACCACCTGATGCTGACCAATCAGCTGATCGACCAGCAGCGCATAGCGACGTCCTGCGCTCTGCAGGATCACCACGATGCCCTGCGTGGCGTCGGTTTTGGCGTTCTGCACGTCAAACACGTTCCACAGCTCAACCAGCGGCAGGTACTCGCCGCGCACTTCCAGTACGCGCTCGCCACCGGCCAGCGGTTTCAGCTCTTCAGCCGTGGGCTGCAGTGACTCCATCACCGCGTTCAGCGGCAGGATGAACACTTCGTCTGCCACGCGCACCGACATCCCGTCGAGGATCGCCAGCGTCAGCGGCAGCAGAATGCGAATGGTGGTGCCGGAACCCTGTTTAGACTGGATCTCAACGTGGCCGCCCATCTCCTGGATGTTACGTTTCACCACGTCCATGCCTACGCCGCGTCCGGACACGTCGGTCACCTGCTCTGCGGTAGAGAAGCCCGGCGCGAAGATCAGCATGCCTACTTCTTCGTCGGTCATGTTTTCATTGACCGCCATCCCCTGCGAAATCGCTTTTGCCAGGATGCGCTCGCGGTTCAGACCGGCGCCGTCATCGGTCACTTCGATACAAATGTTCCCGCCCTGGTGTTCCGCAGAGAGAATCAGGTTGCCGACCGGCGATTTCCCGGCGGCAATGCGGTTTTCCGGCAGTTCGATACCGTGGTCGAGGCTGTTACGCACCAGGTGCGTTAACGGGTCAATGATGCGCTCGATCAGGCTCTTATCCAGTTCCGTCGAGCTACCTTGCAGAGTCAGTTCAACCTGTTTATCCAGCTTGCTCGCCAGATCGCGCACCAGACGCGGGAAGCGGCTAAAGACATATTCCATCGGCATCATACGGATGGACATCACCGATTCCTGCAGGTCACGAGCGTTGCGCTGCAACTGGCTCATGCTGGTGATCAGATCGCCGTGTGTGACCGGATCCAGCTCATTGGAGCGCTGAGCCAGCATCGACTGGGTGATCACCAGTTCTCCGACCAGGTTAATTAGCTGGTCAACTTTTTCAACCGCCACACGGATACTGGTTGATTCGCTGGCACGCGCCGGTTTTTCACGAGCTGCCGGTTGTTCTTTCGCGACCGCTTTCAGCGCCGGAGCCGCTGGTTTCTCCGCCGGAACCGCAACAGGCGCTGGCGTTTCAACCACTTGTGCAACCGCTTCAACTGCTGCAGGCGCGGGGGCTGTCTCTGCGGTGGGTTTTTCGAACGCAATTTGATCGGCTTCGATGACGAAGCACAATACCGCGATAATATCGTCTTCGCTGACGCCGCCATCAAGCGTCACGCTCAGGGTATCAGCCCCCTTCACTACGTCGCTCAACGTTCCGAGGTTACCCAACTCTTCTTCCAGCAGTGCAACTTCGCTCTCTTTCAGGCGAGACAGGACGATGCGCAGTTTGCCGTCGCTTTCGGCAGCTGGCGCAGCAGCGGTTTCGGACTCCAGCGCAGTATCCACAACGGAGAGTTTTGCACCATTTGCAGGGGCAGCGACGACCTCTCCTTTTGCTTCCAGCGCCAGTTGGCGCAGGGCATTGCAGATATATTCAAAGCTGGCGGCGTCTGGCTCTTGCGAGCTTTTATAAGCGTCGAGCTGTTCCTGCATAATATCTTTGGTTTCCAAAAACAGGTTGATAATGTCGGTGTTGAGCTGCATTTCACCGCGTCGTGCTTCATCAAGCAGGTTTTCCATTAAATGGGTCGTTTCCTGCAGGATGGTAAATCCAAACGTTCCGGCTCCGCCTTTAATGGAGTGCGCCGCACGGAAGATGGCATTGAGCTGCTCGGAATCCGGTGCTTCGGGCACCAGATCCAGCAAGTGTTGCTCCATATCGGCCAACAACTCGTCGGCTTCATCAAAGAATGTCTGGTAAAAATCGCTAATATCCATGCTCACGCTATCACCTCGGCTGTGAGGGTTGGTCTGGTGTCACCGCGCTGGCGGCGGGCGGTGCCGCTGCCGGCGGATTCGCCGCGGCTGCCGGTGTGGCCGGTGCTGCGGTAGAACCGCGTGGGGTTCCGGCAGTTGGCGCCGCCGGACCGGCCGGTGCGGTAGATGCTGTTTTAAATCTGCGTCGGGTGACTCATTCTGATCGCGTCGCTTTCGGCGTTTTCGTTTTCAGGATGGCCTGCTTCGCGTGTCTTGGTTCAGCACTAAAAGACTGATACGACGGTTGATGGCATCATCCGGCCCGCGGTCGGAAACGCGCATGGTTGCGGCCATGCCGACTACGCGCAGTACCTTGCCATCATCAAGCCCACCTGCCACCAGCTCGCGGCGCGAGGCGTTGGCACGATCGGCAGAAAGTTCCCAGTTGCTGTATCCCTTCTCCCCACTGGCGTACGGGAAATCATCCGTGTGTCCTGACAGGCTGATTCGGTTAGGAATGCCGTTCAGCACCGG
Source organism: Enterobacterales bacterium (assembly GCA_039593615.1). Taxonomy (GTDB): domain Bacteria; phylum Pseudomonadota; class Gammaproteobacteria; order Enterobacterales; family Enterobacteriaceae; genus Enterobacter. The sequence continues at coordinate 437,769 of JBCNOY010000003.1, forward strand.
TGCAATGGCACGCAGAATGTCGCGCATGTACGGTTCGACTTCCGCACTCCCGGTTTTAAACATTGGGCGGTTCTGGCTGTCGATAATCTGAATACGCAGCCCTTCCTGCACCAGGTCGATCTTCAGATGCGGGCGCAGCGCGCGCAGTTTCGGATCCGCCTCAATCAGCTGATCGAGATCGCCACGCAGTTTCTTCAACCGCGCCTGCTCCATCTTTCTTTTCAGCTCGTCGATGTTCGGCTCTTTTTTCACCTCACCCTTCTGCTGGGTGTAATCATCGCCGCCGCCCGGGATCGGGCTTTCGCTGTTAGAGATACGCGGTCCGCCAGCCACCGCCGTTGCCAGCGGCGTGCGGAAATACTCGGCAATCTGGATCAGTTCTTTTGGGCTGGAGATGGAGATCAGCCACATCACCAGAAAGAACGCCATCATTGCGGTCATAAAGTCGGCGTACGCAATTTTCCACGAGCCGTGTGCGCCATGCCCGCCGCCCTTGTGCTTGCGTTTTTTTACGATGACGATCGGATGGGACTGGTTTTTCATGCGTCCTCAGTTGTCGTCTGTTGGTTTGGGTTTTTCACCGCACGCACGTGTTCTTCAAGCTCGATAAACGACGGACGCTCGCTGGAGTAAAGCGTTTTACGGCCAAACTCAACCGCGATCGGTGGCGCGTAACCGTTGAGGTTAGAGAGCAGCGTGATCTTCACGCACTGCATCATTTTGGTGGTTTCCGCGCTCTTCTGGCGCAGAACGCTGGCCAGCGGAGAGATAAAGCCGTACGCCAGCAAAATACCGAGGAAGGTTCCCACCATCGCGTGGGCAATCAGCGCACCCAGTTCCGCTGCCGGACGGTCTGCCGAGGCCAGCGCGTGCACCACCCCCATCACCGCCGCAACGATACCGAACGCCGGCAAGCGAGTCGCCGACCAGCGCCAGGCTGTTGGCCGGCACTTCAGATTCGCTTTCGTGGGTTTCGATCTCTTCGTCCATCAGCGCTTCGATTTCGAAGGTATTCATGTTGCCGCTGATGATCAGTCGCAGATAGTCGACAATGAAATCCAGCATCATGGTGTCATCAGCAAGAATGCGCGGATAGCTGGCGAAAATTTCGCTCTCTTTCGGATTTTCAATATCCCGTTCGAGCGAGAACATGCCCTGCTGACGCGACTTCGCCATCAGGCGATAGAGCAGTGCCAGCAGATCCATATACATGCTTTTGGTGTATTTCGAGCGACGGAACAGCAACGGAATCGCTTTCAGCGTGCCCTTGATCGATTTACCGTTGTTGCCAACGATAAAAGCCCCTACCCCTGCGCCGCCGATGATAATAAGTTCAGCCGGTTGATAGAGTGCTCCAAGGTGCCCGCCGGTCATCATGTAACCGCCGAAAACTGTACCGAGAACTACCAGGTAACCTAATAAGATAAGCACGACATCATCCTTCCGTTCGTAACGTGTTGGCATGGACGTTGAGCCAGAGAGCTCGCAGCGTGTTACCGTTCAGCCGGTGGTGTCGGGGCAAAAAAAGCAGCGGTATCGTTCACCGCTGCTGGATTCTTTCCCCACGATTCGGTCAAGGGGCTTAAACAGCTTGTTCGATCTGTTCATCCAGCAGTTGTGGAATAATATCGGCAGCATCCCGGGAAAGTTTACGTCTTTTTACTGCGCGGGATGGAGGCTGGCATAAACTACAGGCGAAGCTGCCTGCAGGCTGATGAGCGTGGGTAATAAAATTGCCGTCGCAGCAGTTGCAGCGCGACAGCTCAAGCATTCCGCTTTCAACAAAACGCACCAGCGTCCAGGCGCGGGTCAGCGCCAGCAGCGGGCCTTCTTCCTGCTGTGGGCATTGTTCAAGGTAAAGTTTGTAGGCTTTGATCACGGCGTCAACGCCGCTGCACAGACCGGTTTTGAGCAGAAACTGCCAGGCGTTACAGAACATGGACGCATGAATATTCTGCTCCCAGGTCATAAACCAGTCGGTAGAGAACGGCAGCATGCCTTTCGGCGGCGGGACTACCACGTAACTCTTTGTACAGTTTGATCAGACGACCACGGCTCAGCTGCGTCTCGCTTTCCAGCATTTGTAAACGAGCACCCAGTGTAATCAGCTCCATGGCCAACTGAATGTCACGCGCTTCCTGAACAATGCTTTTCTCGCTCATTGCTAGGCCCTTTTTTCTTACGGGCTGCGTCATCAGGCTGGCTGATTTCGTTAAGCAAGCGAGTGGAAAGAAGAATACCGGTATGGATCTGTTGAAGATCGTCCACACGGGACTCCTGCGTCAGACGCGTTATTGTCTGTGAATCATCGAAACGGAACTGGCAAACCAGTTGATTCGTTTCAGCCAGTTTAACCATCTGCGGGAGGGTTAAGCCGCCCAGCATGGTTGCCATTTCTTCGTTAATACCCAGACGAAACATCGCGGACGCTTTGTCCTGGCTAATCAAACGCTGCGCGAGCAGTAAATACGACAAATTGATGTCATAGATATGTTTTAGCAACTCGGATGTATGCATTTTTCCCATCCCGATAGACGCGACATATATACGGCCACAGAATTAAGTGTTCTATGGTTCGGGTTGCTGGTTGGTAAATCTAAAGATGGCAAAAAATAATCAGGCATAAGCCAACGCGTACTGAACTGTTTCACTTCCCACCGGGATATTGATCAGTAGTAGTCAAAACTCCAGGCCAATCTTTTCTTGAGTTGTAACCATCTTCCGTGACGTCTGCTTACAGTTTTTTAAGACTAATCCGAAAACAAGGCAAATCTATATCGTCTGATTTCGACATACAACGTGATTGGTATGAAATTTTAGATAAAGTGTGATCTGCGTCACACTTTTAAGGCAAATTTTTCAAGTGAAGCTTCAGTAATGCTTTTCTGTTGTTCTTTTTTTGCGCGATTTTGAAACGTTTCGCTAATATTTCACAGGAAAAGTCTGAATTTTGAAGTGTGTCGCAGATCGCCGCCATGGGACGATCTTTTATCTGCTGCGTTGGCTTTAGGCAAAGACAAGACCCCGAAATAAACCAAAAATGCAGCATAAAACACCAAAAATCACCGTAATTATTCGCTTTTAAATTAATCACTTACAGGGAATATTGCCGCGCAGGACTAATGGCGCTGTGCTAGCGAAGCGTGAAGAGTGGATGCAGCGCGCTTGTGGTGTGTAAAGAGTTTGTAGGGAGGGTTTAGCGAGTCACAAGGGATGTAACAGCACGTTACATTAGCGATATGAATGAATTGACTAACTAACACACTGATGTATTAGAACTATCGGCCTGGCCAGCCAAATCTTTAGGGTCGGAAGGAAAAATTCAGCATTTCAGTGCTTAACTGGCTTAATTTTAACCAATTCGTGCGGTTTATGGTGCCGGGTCAGCGGGTTAGCGCTTAACAAAATGAAATCGATTTCATCCGGTGAGGGTGTCGCGTGAAAACGCTACGCAGCACGGTCCTGCCTGCGTCGTCTGACGGATACCTCTCCCGCGTACGGGAGAGGCACTGCCTGAGGGGAAAATCGCGCCTTGCGGGGCTAATTACGCCAGCTTTTGAAACGTCGCGACCTTGTTATCGCTACCGTGGCTGGCGCTGCGTGCCGGCAGCGTGTTCAGATCCTTCAGGAAGCTTTCGCGCCAGTGCGAAATATCCTGCTTACGCAGCACAGCCATCATGTCGTTATAGCGCGAGATACGCTCGGTGCGCGGCATGGTCAGCGCGCGGTCCAGCGCCGCCGCCACATCATCACGATCGTACGGGTTAACGATCAGCGCAGAAGTCAGCTCGTTAGCCGCTCCGGCAAAGCGCGACAGCACCAGCACGCCCGGATCGTCCGGATCCTGCGCCGCGACATACTCTTTCGCCACCAGATTCATGCCGTCACGCAGCGGCGTAACCAGCCCCACGTCGGTCAGGCGGAAAATCTTCATCAACAGGCGGCGATCAAAATGCTGGTTGAGATAGAAGAGCGGCGTCCAGCCCAGCGTGCCGTATTTACCGTTAATGCGCCCCGCTTCTGTCTCCAGCTGGTGACGAATATCCTGATAGGCCTGCACGTCGCCGCGCGAGGTCGGCGCAATCTGTGAGTAACGGATTTTGCCGCGATGCTGCGGGAAGTTTTCCAGCAGCGCTTCATAGGCAAGGAAACGCTCCGGCAAGCCTTTGGAATAGTCGAGACGCTCACAGGCGATAATATTCTGCAAATCGCCCAGCTCACGCTTCATCGCGGCCATCTTCGGTGGCAGCGGCCCTTCCGCCATCTCTTTAATACTGTCCGGCTCGATACCGATTGGGTAAACCTCGGTCATAAAGGTGTTGCCAAAGGCGCGATGCTTCTTCTCGCCTTTATTCTGCAGCTGCGTCAGCTGGCTCAGGCTGTCGAGAAACGCCACGCGATCGGATTCTGTCTGGAAACCCAGCAGATCGTATTCACACAGCATTTCCAGCAGTTCCTGATGCGGCGGCAGCGCATTGAAAATTTCCGGCGTCGGGAACGGGATATGCAGAAAGAATCCGATTCGGTTATTGATGCCCTGTTTACGCAGTTCAGCGGCAAACGGCAGCAGGTGGTAATCGTGGATCCACAGGATATCGTCCGGCTTGATCAGCGGTTTCAGCCGCTGCGCCAGCAGGGTATTCACGCGGCAGTAGCCTTCCCAGGCTTCACGCTGATACTGCACCAGATCAAGACGATAGTGGAACGCGGGCCAGATCACCGTATTCGAAAACTGGCAGTAGTACTGATCGTAATCGTTTTGATTGAGGGGGAATGAGGCATAGGTAATGCCGTCTTGTTCGATCTGGGTAAGTTCCTCATCTTCTTCACCGGAAAACTCACTGATCTCTCCGTTCCAGCCAAACCACAATCCTCCGGTGGTCTGCAGCGCATCCAGAATGCCGACGGCGAGACCGCCTGCGTTGGTTTTGCTTCCATCAGGAATAGCGATACGGTTAGATACGACGACTAAACGACTCATAACCTAAACTCCTTACCGACGTTGTCATGTTCTAGTTGTAATAATAGTTGTTCCAGCCAGTGCCAGACCGCTGCCACATCGGGCAGACGATAGCGCGCCTGGCTTGGACCTTCACCGACCTTGACCGAGATGCCGTGCATGGCATTGACTGCAAGAAAGCCTTTCTCATCGGTCAGATCGTCGCCCACAAATACCGGAATGCGACCGGTAAATGGCGCTTCCTGCATAAATTCGCGTACCGCAGCACCTTTATCGATGCCCTGCGGTTTCAGTTCCACCACACATTTACCTGGCTGCAGCGCCAGCGCCGGAAAGCGGGTTACCGCCTCTTCGGCCAGCTGCATGATGGCGTTTTCATACTCTGGCGCGTTGCGGTAGTGCAGCGCAAAGGCCATGCCTTTCACTTCCAGCAGCGTACCGGGCCACTGGTCAAGGGTCTGCTGCAGTTCAACCTGCAGCGTTTGCGCCACCTCATCGGGCAGCGACTGACGATGCAGATGTCCGCTGGCATCGCGGCGCTCAGCGCCGTGCACGCCCGCCGCCGGGGCTTCCAGCGGCGCGACCAGCTCATCCAGCTGGCTGATCGGACGGCCGGAAACCAGCGCCAGCGCGCCGTGACTTAAATTAGAAATTTGTTGCAGATGCTGGCGCACCGATGCGGGGATGGAAACCGACTCGGGCTGCGACTGAAGCGCGGCCAGCGTGCCGTCAACATCAAAAAAGAAGGCGTAAAGTCCGCCACTTAGCGACGGCAGGGTGCTGTTCTCATTAACCGCAGGGGTCACGTCTCCTCCTGTATCTGAACGTAAACGGGCAGTCTGTTCGCAGGCAGGCAGGAAGTGAGGAGGTTTTTCCGTAAACACGGGAATCGAAAGGGTAACGCTCCAGAACTAAACGAAATTTTCATCAACACTGCAACCGCACTACGAACATCGGCAACATTAAGTGTAGACAACAATTGAAGTTTCGCCAGACGGGCGCACAGAGTGCTTAGCGAAGAGTGCACTTTTCAGCGGTTTGCGCGGCAAAAAACTGAATTCTGCTGTTTTTCATACGCTTCGCTTTTTTTACCGCGGGCAGACTTGATCATAGCAAAAATCGCCTGATACTGTATATAAAAACAGTATCTATGGAATGTTCGCTATGACGCGTTTCTTTTTGCCACAGCTTTCACCGCCTTCGCGCTCCCGCCCGCTATTCCTTGACGCGGTGCACGGCGGTTTCCCCTCGCCTGCTCAGGACTACATTGAGCGCCAGATTGATCTCAATGAGCTGCTGGTGACCCGCCCCAGCGCCACCTATTTTGTGCGCGTCGAAGGCGACTCGATGCGCGATGCCAATATCCGCGAAGGCGACCTGCTGGTGGTCGACAGCTCACTCAATGCCCGGCACGACGACATCGTGATCGCCGCCATCAACGGCGAGTTCACCGTCAAGCGGCTGCAGACGCATCCCTGCGTACAGCTGATGCCGATGAATCCGCGCTATCAGCCCATCCGGCTGCGTGAAGAGGAGGAGCTGGAAATTTTTGGCGTGGTGACGTTTATTATTTACGCCGCACGCGTCCAGCGTTAGCGCATCGTTTCGGCGCGGATCATCTCAATCAGCCGGCGTAAACCCGGGTGCAGCTGGCGACGGTCGGGGTAATACATCACCAGCGGTTCGTCTTCGCTGCACCAGTCCGTCAGCACGCGCACCAGCTGCCCGCTCGCCAGCTGCGCCTGTACGTAGCGCTCCGGGCAGTAGCCGAGACCGTAACCGCCGGCGACCGCATCAATAATCATGTCGCTCTCATTGAGCGTCAGCGTACCCGGCACATCGACCTCATACGCCACCTCGCCCTGCGCCAGCGGCCACTTATACAGCGTGCCATTGCCAAGGCGCATGCGAATACAGCGATGGTTGCGCAGATCGTCCGGATGCTGCAGCGGCGGCGCGTCGCGCAGGTAATCGGGTGACGCCACCACAATCCAGCGCAGTTTGGGCGTCAGCGGCATGGCGATCATATCTTTCGGTACGCTGGCGCCGTAGCGGATCCCGGCGTCATAGCCGCTGCCGATGATATCCACCAGATTGTTATCCACCGTAATTTCCAGACTGAGCTCCGGATAGGTCGCCATAAAGCGCGCCAGGATCGGCCGAAACAGCAGCTGCCCGGCATCACGCGGGATGTTGAGCCGCAGGCGGCCGCTGGGTGATTCGCGATACAGGTGCAGATCGTTCAGCGCCAGCTCAATCTGCGCAAAGCCGGTTTCCAGATGGCGCAAAAAAGCGGCACCGGCGTCCGTCGGCACCACCGCCCGGCTGGTGCGGTTGAGCAGGCGCACGCCAAGACGCGCTTCAAGACTGCGCAACGTGTGGCTGATGGCCGACGTGGTGACCCCCAGTTCCAGCGCGGCGAGGCGGAAACTCTTGCGCCGGCAAATCAGCAGAAAAACATTCAGATCGGCCAGTTCATTACGTTGCAGGGCGGGCATTTTCGTGTCTCCTGACTCATTGCCTCGTTGAATCTGATTCAACTTCAGATGAGCTATCATAGCGAAGCTACCGTACCGGACGCTATGCGTGCGTGGCATGGCAGGCAAAACGTCACTTTTTACCCTGAGTTCATCATGCTGCCCGAAGACCGAAAAGACGCTATTTATCGCTACCTGTTTGCGAAACGATCGGCCACCATTCACGAACTGGCCACGCTGATGGCGGTGTCGGCGATGACCATCCGCCGCGATATTAAATTCCTGCAGGACGCCGGCCTGGTGGTCGGCATACACGGCGGTGCCAGGTTGCCTGCCATGGTCCATCAGGCATTGCCGTATGTGGAGAAGGCACAGCTGAACGTGCACGCCAAACAAAGCCTTGGCCGTTATGCCGCATCGCTGGTACAGGATGGCCAGGTGGTCTACCTCGATGCCGGTACCACCAGCTATGAAATTGCGCGTGCATTAGGCGATCAGGTAAGTCTCACCGTGCTGACTAACGACTTTACGATTGCCGCCTGGCTGATGCGTCACAGCCACATCACGCTATTTCATACGGGTGGCAAAGTTGATAAACGGCATATTGCCAGCGTGGGTGCCATGGCGGCGACCGCCCTTGCCGCGTTCAATATTGATCTGGCTTTCCTCAGCGCCAGCGCGTGGGATGTCACGCACGGCCTCTCGACACCCGACGAAAACACCTTGCTGGTGAATCAGGCGGTGCTGGCCGCCTCAGCGCAGCGTTATCTGGTGGCTGACAGCAGCAAATATGGTCGTTACAGCGTGTATTCCGTGTGTAAGCTGCAGCAGCTGGACGGTGTGATCACCGATGACGATTGCCCCTGTGCTGCCGTTGAGGAGATGAAACAGCGTGATATTCGTCTGCACCGGGTAAATCGCCGTGGCTGAGCGGCTCTCTGCGCATCCCGGTAAAGAGCATTTAATTAAAAAGGAGGCGCGAACGCCTCCGGTGGCTACAGGGAAATCACATCAACTATTTATTATGGGGCACGGTTTACGGCGTAGGGGCGACTTTAGGATTGGAGCTGAACCAGCCGCGGCGATCCTGCCAGTTGCCATATTCATCCACAATCGCCCCTTTACTGTTGGCCATCAGGAAATGATAACTCTCCAGTTTTTTCAGCGACAGCGTTTCGCCCTGATGCTGAATGACGACATTGTGGCTTTGCACCGGACCAAAACTTTTCGGCGTCGGCGGAATATCCGCTGATGCGGCGCCAATTTCTGAAAAGTTATATACCCAGCCATCGAGGACGCGCCACGATTCATGTTTTGCCGGACGTGCCGGCGGCGCGCTAATCGGCATGTGTCGATGCTCCGGAATCATCTGATTCGGCAGCAGATACATGGTCATAGCGTAATAACCGTAATCCAGATTATTGACCCAGGTGATGCTGGCCAGGCCAACATGCTGATAATCGCCCAGCCCGAAATCATTGACCCACAGCTGCTGGCGCATGGCCGGCGTCAGCGTATGACCGTAAGAAGCGAGCAGTTGCGCTATTGCATCTTTCGCCACCTCTTTCTGGAAGACGCCATTTTTATAGAAATCTTTATTGGTATAAACGTGATGCGGCTGAGCCGCAACGGATGCGGTGGCATTGAGCGCCAGTAAGGCCGCAGCGAACGCCAGAGCAGGTTTTGTCATAATTCACCTCCTGTTTATGACAGCCATGTTGATGCAAATAAAAACTTCACCGGCCGGTAAAACGCAAGGGTGGCCAGCGCGGAGAACAGAGTTGCAGATGGCGATACGGAGGGGAAATTCATTTAGAGAATCGGATCTATCTAATTATCAGATACGGCTGTGCTTTTTTGTGATTATTAACAAATAATCACAGGCTATTCTGCCCGGTAAAGCATCCAGCTGCTGGCGGGCGCAATTTATCTGTTGCTAAAGAAATTCTTAAAATGTTGGTTGCGCTCGCAATCGTGACAGGCGCGCGGCCAATTGTGTTTGACCTGCTTTTCACATCAATGCACACTGGCGGGCGTGAAAAACGGCAGATGAAGAGCCAAGAGATGTTGCAGAATTATAGTCAGCGCGTCCATTTCTATTACTGCATTCTGGTTGCGTTAAAACTCTATGTGAACAGCAAGAAGTCCGGCGGCGTACGCGGGAAAAATAACTTTTTGCTGAAGTGGTTACGCAACGCGCAAAACAACACCATCTTTCATCCTGATATCACCAGTGAAATTGAATGGCTGCGCGGCAAAATTATCAGCGCCGGACCGGATGCCGATTTAGAACCGATGCTGCAATACGTTTACGAGACAGCAAAACGCGCCGAAACGCTGCGTCTCGGGCCGTAATCGCACGGGCTGCGCATTGCATTACCCCTGTCTGCAGGCAAAAAAAAAAGGGGGCAACGCGCCCCCAACCACTACAAAAATTTCATCCCTGACGCCCTGGTGCGGACTCCCTTCCGGCTGACGTTAATTCTCTTCGCACTGGCTACGCGTTACAGGGTTAGCACCAGCACGCTGATCAATAACCAGCAGCCCGCGCAAAATGCGCCCGCCGCCACCCAGGTTAACGCCCGGGTATTTAAATGACAGATATCGCGTTGCCAACGTTTAACCGGCTGCATAACCACTCCTGAAAATACATTCTCATTATGCCTGGCAGAGGATTGCCGTGAACTGAGGATAAGCTTGTCATGCATTAATATTCCTGACCATCGGATGTGCTTACCGGTTATGTAGGCGCAGGACTACAATCCATTAATTACCGCTTATATCGCCATCGAAGCGAAAAATATTACCAGGACAAAAGGAAAAGTGTTGTAGTCGCAGGATGACAACCTAATGATGCATATTGTTTGCTCTTTATTCCTGTGCCAGAGTGAGATGAATAATGGCGCGAATAATATCAGGACGCTTATGGCGAATTTTATCATCGTGGACGATCACCCGCTTGCCCGCCTGGCCATGCGTATTATGCTGGAAAATGCGGGGCACCATATTGTCGCAGAGAGCGAAATGGCGGAGGGTGTCGAAAGGCTGATATTACAGCATGATGTTTCTGCCCTGATTATTGATATCGGCCTGCCGGGTATGACGGGCATTGAACTGATCGCAGCGCTGCGAAATGCCGGCGTGCAATTACCGGTCATCGTCATGAGTGGCAAAGACCCTGGCTACTATTCTGCTGAAAGCATTAAAGCCGGCGCAAATGGTTTTATCAGTAAAAAAAATCATATGAACGATTTGCTGCAGGCGGTGCAGGCCGTATTTTCCGGTTATGGTTACTTTCCGCTGCGCATGCAGGAAAGCAGTGGCATCAGCAGATTAAAAAGCGACGCGGAAAGAATGCGGTTATTGTCCCGGCGGGAGCGGGAAGTGCTGAAGCTTCTGTCGCAGGGAAAAGAGATTATTTATATCGCCCACCAGCTGCAAATCAGTAATAAAACCGTCAGCACGTATAAAGCCAGGCTGATGGAAAAACTGGGGTTGAAGAACCAGCACGATCTGCTTGAATTTTCGCGCCGCAATCACATTGGCTGATTTATCCTGCGGGTAGAGGTAAGACACCTGATTAATGTGGCATACAATGTACATTATGCGCTAGCAGTGCGAGACTGCGAGCGCAAAATGCCGCAGGTGTGCAGATCGCAATAGCGTCGTTTTCGCGCCGTTTGTCATCCGGAAATACGGTTTCGCATCGTTTAGTTTTCCTAAAAAATGGATTTTCATTAACCTCCCGGTTTTCATGCGGCTGACAGATTGCGGCGAGGCCCTTCATTATGAAACTGACGGTTAGCCAGCCGATGAAGTGACCTCCGGACCGCCGCTTATCTTTCTTTACGCAGCGTCGTCAGCAGTGACTGCGCAGCAACAGAAGACTGACCGGATGGCGAACACACCAGTCCAAACTCACGGTGAATCGCCGGGGTCAGCGGCACCACACAGCCTCCCTGCAACACCGCAGGGAGCGCCGATTCAGGCACCAGCGTCACCCCCATGCCTTCACACACCAGTAAACAGGCGCTGATCCAGTCGCGCACGTGCACACGAATGTCGGTAAGGCGCAGGCCCGCCTGTTCCATCAGACTTTTTCCATTAACCGCACAGCCGCCAGTGGCGAGAATGAAGGGTTGATCGGCCAGTTGCTGCAGCGTGACACCGCCGGACCTGGCGTTGCGCGCCAGCGGATGGCTGGCTGGCACCACCGCCACCCATGCGTCCTGCCCCACGATAACCTCTGCACGCCCGCCGGCAGGATTCATCACTACCCCCAGTTCAACTGTATCCGCCGCCAGCCACGCCTCCACTTCGTCGTCCGTGCCTTCCAGCACCACCACCTCGATGCCCGGATGCAGGCGTTTAAATTCGCGAAGCAATGCGGGCAGCAGTGTAGACGTCACCGAGGGAAAACTGGCCAGGCGAACGCGCCCTCCTTTCAGGCCGCGCTGCTCATCAGCCAGCTCGCGAATGGCGTGCAGCTGCGCCAGCATACGCCGGGCATGTTCAATAACCTGCTCACCCAGCGCCGTGACACCGATATGACGACGTTCACGCGTGAATACCGGGAATCCCAGCGAAGCTTCCAGTTGGGCAATCGCCTGGCTGGCACCGGACTGCGTCATGCCGACCTGTTCAGCAGCGCGCGAGATGTTGCTGGCATCAGCCACCGCGAGTAATAAGCGCCAGTGCAAAAGATTCATCATGATGATCAGTAGCTCAGCTAATAGTGCATTTATGAATCATTAATTTTACAGCGTGATATCGCTTAAGCACACTCTGTTTATCGCCGCACCTGGCGAAACACGACGTCATTTTACCGGAGAGAAGATGAAACTTTATTACGCCCCTGATACGTGCTCGCTTTCACCGCATATCGTGCTGCGCGAACTCGGACTGGAATTTGAACGGGTTAAAGTGGACAACCGCAGCAAGCTCACGGCGGATGGCCGGGATTTCCTCGCGATCAATCCTAAAGGTTATGTCGCTGCACTTGAGCTGGAAAATGGGCAGATACTCACGGAAGGCCCGGCGATTGTGCAGTATCTCGCCGATTTAAAACCGGCAAGCGGACTGGCCCCCGAAGCGAGGAGCTGGGCGAGGGTGCGATTGCAGGAGTGGCTGAACTTCATCAGCAGTGAAATACACGCCGGTTCCGCACTGCTGTTCAATCCCGGCCTGCCTGAAGACGTCAGCGCGCTGCTGCGTGAAAAGTTATTCCGCCGGTTCGATTTCCTGCAGGCGACGATGGAGCAACAAGCCTATCTGACAGGCGCGTCTTTTAGCGTCGCCGATGCTTACCTTTTCACTGTGCTGCGCTGGTGTAAGTTTTTTTCCATTACGCTGAATCGCTGGCCTGCGCTAATAGCGTATATGGCACGGATCAATGCGCGCCCAGCTGTGCAGGCGGCGTTGCTGGCAGAGGCGTCTGAGTGAGACTGGCAGACAGAGTTTTGTGCCAGCGACCAGGCTCTGTCTGCAAGGTTAGATGTCAGTGTTATTGTGACAACGGCGCGCAGAAAGTTATGCTGCGCGCGCCAGGCTACGAAGCCCGCTACTGGGCCCGCGTGGCAACATCAACATCGAACCTGTGCTGTTTTGAGGACACTGACATGCCCCCTTTTTATCAGTTTTCGGCCACCAGCCTGACCGGTCAACCTATCTCAATGGCCGATTACGCTGGCAAGGTGGTTTTGGTGGTGAATACCGCCAGTCATTGCGGCTTCACGCCCCAGTACGCCGGCCTTGAAGCGCTCTATCAGAAATATGCCGCGCAGGGTCTGGTGGTGCTTGGCTATCCCTGCAATCAATTCGGTAAGCAGGAACCGGGAAACGCTGATGACATCTCACAAACCTGTCATGTTAATTACGGGGTGAGCTTCCCGATGTTCGGCAAAGTCGAGGTTAACGGCAGCGCAGCGCACCCGATATTTCGCTATCTGAAAACGGAACTACCCGGCGTGCTGGGCGGACGGATTAAGTGGAATTTCACCAAGTTTCTCATCGGACGCGACGGCCAGCCGCTGAAACGCTTTGCACCGATCACGCCCCCGGAGAAAATGGAAGCCGCGATAATCGCTGCACTTTAAGGTGGGGCTAGATTTGCCCGCCCTTAAAAGGTGCCGACATCAATAAGGATGATTATTTGCACACAAATCAGGGTTTCTTTGGCCGTCCATTGAAAAACGCTTATGACGCTTTTTCATTCACCGTCATGATAAAGTCCAGCGGGTTTTCTCCCTGGTTTTCGTAGAAATGTGGAACATCCGTTTTTGCTGTAACGGAAAATCCCGCCGTTACCTGAAATACGCTCTCTTTCACGCCAAGCGTGAGGGTTCCGGATTTTACATACAGTAGTTCCAGCGTGCCTGAGCTATGGCCGGGGGACGCAAACTTTTCCCCCGGCTGCATTTCCCACATCCAGAGCTCGGTCATATCAGGGCCACCCGACCCTGCTAGCAATCTTGCTCTCCCGCCTTTTTCACCTTCCCACAATTCAGGGATCTCATCTTCAGCGATGAGATGCACGGTCGGTTTTGAACTGACATCCACAAAATCAGCCACTGAAACCCCCATTGCGGCAGCCAGGCGGCATAGCAGGGCAATGCTGGGATTCGCCCGGCATCCCTCTATCTCAACCAGCGCTCCCTTGCTGACGCCTGCCCGACGCGAGAGTTCATCAAGGGAGATTTTCTTTTGCTTACGATACAGTTTTATTCGCTGCGATACGGCTTCATTCACGGAACTGGCGATCGAATTTGCATCGGTCATTAAATTGACTTTTTTGGTCATTGGTCATTATCATGGAATAAATTGGTCATTACAGGATTATCACGTGCTAACAGTATCGCCGTCAATTGCCCCTGAAATTTATCGTATTGCTCCCGGTTTTCGGGCACTCAGCATCTGCGTAAAAGCTGCGCCAGTGCTTAATCCCGACACTGGAGAAATGGCGCTGCGTGAAGCCTGTGAAGCCATTCTGGCCGGTGAACCAGAGTGGGCGGACTCTCATCTGGCGGCATGGGCCGACGTTTTTCAAAAGTTTGGTGCTAAACCTAAACGCACTCCTTGCTCAGCGGATGCGTTACGCAAGCGCGTGTTACGTGACGGAACGATGCCAGCGCTCGATCCTATCGTTGATCTTTATAATGCCGTTAGTCTCCGCTATGCCGTTCCGGTTGGTGGAGAGAATCTCTCTGCCTATCAGGGGGCGCCGCGTCTGACTGTGGCAAAAGGAACAGAGCCTTTTGATACCGTCAAAGAGGGAGAGGCCACCGTTGAGTATCCTTCACAAGGCGAGGTTATCTGGTGTGATGATATCGGCGTGACCTGCCGTCGCTGGAACTGGCGACAGGGGATCAGAACCCGCTTAGGCGTGGAAGCTCAGGAAATGTGGTTCATTCTGGAGAGTCTCCCGCAGATGCCGCTGGATAGACTTCACGAAGCCGGGAAGATGCTGACCGACGGCCTGGAAAAAATGATGCCCGGTCTGTGGTTTGAAGTTGCTCTCATCGAAGAACAACAGCAGTAATACCCTTCAGGAGAAACAGTTATGTTTACCGGTTTGTCGGCGTTTCCATTAACCCCAGTCACTGCCAGCGGCGTGGATGAAAAGGGTTTCAGCCATATTCTTTCCCGTCTTACAGACGCTCGGGTTGATTCTATGGGCATCCTGGGGTCAACCGGAAGCTACGCCTATCTGACCCGGGAGCAGCGCAAGCGCGTAGCAACGCTGGCAAAACAGCATGCAGGGAACATCCCCGTTATGGTGTGTGTGGGAGCGGTCAGTACCGATGCCATTCTGCATCTGGCAGATGATGCACAGGCAGCTGGTGCGAATGCGCTGTTACTCCCGGCGGTCAGTTACCAGCCACTCCGTGACGAAGAAGTCTTCTCACTCTTTGAGACCGTTACCCGGCACGTTTCTGTACCGGTGTGTATCTATGATAATCCGGGCACTACGCATTTTACCTTTACGGATGAACTCCACGGTCGTCTCTCCTCACTTGAGGGGGTTCGCTCGGTCAAGATCCCTGGCGTCCCGGATAGCCCCGCTGCAGCGATTGAGCGGGTGAATGCGTTACGTCAACATTTGCGCCCTGGCGTAACAATCGGTATTAGTGGCGACGCTTATGCGGGGCTGGGATTAAACGCCGGTTGTGAAGTGTGGTATTCCGTGTGTGGCGGTCTGTTCCCTGAGATGGCGAAACAAATCACCGAAGCTGCGGCGGCAAACGATCATCAACGCGTTACAGCCCTGACAACCCGCCTCGAGCCGTTGTGGTCGCTCTTCCGGAAACATGGGGGAAGTATTCGCGTTATTGCCGCTGCTGCTGGTGTGCTTGGGCTTACCGACATGGATTGCCTGCCTCGACCTCTGTTACCCTTATCGGTCGCAGAGGTGGCAGAAGTAGCAGCAGTGATGGCCGCACTGGACCTTAAGTAACGCGCCGGCGGAATCGGTCCTGCGCCGGGCAGTTGAATATCTGGCAGGGCCAAAACCTTGATGATGGTCTTTGATCATTAACGCCACTGACCGGGTGGGTTTACTCACCCGTGCAACGCGTGAGGTTGTTATGACTGCTTCCCGCTTAAAGCGGAACCTTATCCTGCCAGCATATCTGCTTTGTGCCAGGCGCAGACGTTATTCATATTCCATCATTTCAGACAGAGAATTTTTTAGATAACGCTCCAGCAGACCAACACAAATTCGCGTTTCATATGACATCATGCCAGCCGGTGGATGGAGCAACCAGGCATTAAAAGGCGGGATCGAATAATGACTTAAAATGGGGATGAGCGAACCCTGTGCAATTTCATTTCTGCAAACCGGAAATTGCAAAACACCAATGGCATGCCCTGCTAATAAATAGGAGAGCACACTTCTCCAGTGCGTGGACTGAAATTTAACGTTGACGGGAACATTAACGAGTTGGGCTTCAGAGGCGAGCATTGGAATGCGATTACTGGCAAATACGCCAGAAACAGCAGCAAATGGATAATCAGTCAGCGCATCCGGAGAGCGTGGATAACCGATTTTAGCCAGCAAAGAGGGAGAGGCCAGCAACACTCTGCGCACGCTACCAAGTGGACGTGCGACAAAAAATCCTTCTGATATCTCTCCCAGCCTCAGGGATATATCCACCCCCTCAGTGACGGGATCGATGATACGGTCGTTAAAAATGACATCGATCTGCAGCTCCGGATGTTCGTTCTGAAGCTGTAACAACGCAGGCATCAGCAAGCTTTCTCCGGCAGAATAAGGCGCCGCGATACGGATTTTGCCTTGCAAAGCCTGATTTTCTTCATTCACAGAAAGAGCGTGCTCTGCCGCCTGAATCGCCGTTTTACTTCGCTCATAAAACACATTACCGCTATGTGTCAGAGACATATTCCGCGTGTTGCGCCTCAGTAAACGCGTACCAAGATGTGCTTCCAGTTTTTCAATTCTTTCACTGACGGCAGGCTGGCCAATGCCGAGATCGCGGGCTGCAGCCGACATGCTGCCCCGCTCAACCACCCTGATGAATATGCGCATTGCAGAGAAGAGATCCATGTAGCGATTATATTGGTTTTGCCGATAAATGTAATTCGATACAGGTATCTACTGCTCTTCTACGAGATGATGAAAACTCATCGTTCAGGTAAGGATTCAGCAAATGTTGATCTATAAAATTGATTTTCAAATGGAATACAGCCATGTCATATATCAAACTTTTCATGTTCCAGTCAGGAACGCAGCAATGTAAATATCAGCATATTCGGATGAATCAGGGCGCAGGCGAACGTTATGAAATTCCGGTTCCCTGGTTTCTGCTGACCCATCCGGAGGGTTTTACCCTGATTGACGGTGGTCTGGCTGTAGCAGGATTGAAAAACCCTGCTGCCTATTGGGGAAAGGGTATAGAGCAGTTTAAACCGGTGATGTCAGAAGAACAGGGCTGTCTGGAACAGCTTAAAAGGCTTGGCATCGCTCCAGAGGAGATCCGCTATGTGGTGTTGTCCCATTTGCACGCTGATCACACTGGCGCAATCGGTCACTTCCCCCATGCCACTCATGTGGTTCAGAAGCGAGAGTTTGAATATGCCTTAGCTCCTGACTGGTTTACATCGGACGCCTATTGCCGACACGATTACGATCGTCCTGAACTCAACTGGCTTTTTCTCAACGGATTGCCTGAAGATAACTATGACCTTTACGGTGATGGCACGATAAAGTGTGTTTTCACGCCAGGGCATTCACCGGGGCATCAATCTTTTCTTATCAGCTTACCCAGCGGTAAACATTTTATGCTGGCGATTGATGCGGCTTACACCTTAGATCATTACCATGAGAGGGCGCTCCCTGGACTGATGACGTCAGCCACGGATGTCGCTCAGTCCGTCCGAAAACTGCGTCAGCTAACCGAACGATATAACGCGACATTAATACCCGGTCATGACCCTGAAGAGTGGGGAAAAATCAGGCTTGCTCCAGCCTGGTACAGTTGAATTATTGCTCACTCATTCTTTTACATATTAAACCCGGGTCCGCGATGCCCCCCCGATGAAGCAAGGGGGGCATTCAGCCATTAGCATTTTCGTGCTGGCACCGGTGTTCAGCGCCAGCACGGCAGCCTCTAGGATTTCACCGCCTCCGGCAGCGTCACAATCCACAGCTCGCTGTCCGACTCCGGCTTCTTCAGCGGCTTCACGCTGAGCGTGGTTTCCACCGGTTTATCATCCAGCGTCAGCTTGCCTTCCGCGTTCACCCGATAATCCTTGAGCTTCTTGCCCTCGACCGGGTTTTGCATCGCCACCTTCACGCCAAAATCGTTATCGTTCGCCACCGCAAGCGTTTTGCTGTCGATCAGCGCCAGCCCTTCGGCCTTCTCCTGCTGCCAGCCCAACGCGCGCAAATCGACGACCTGCGTTTTAGCCGCAAGGGTAATGCCGCGCTGCGCCAGGGTTTTCTCATCATCAAACTCAGGGTACTCGCCCGGCTTGTCGAAGGCGGAAAGGTCGCTCGCCTTGCTGAGATCCACCTTGTAAATCAGGTTACGCATTCCGTCGTTTTTATCGCTTCCCTGCTCAATCAGCAGGATGTGCTGATTATCGAGCGCCACGATGTCGCCGATTTTGGCGTCGCTATTTTTGTCGTAGGCCGCGCTGTCGATAGGGTAACCGTACATTGCGGTTTTGCCGGTCGCCGGGTCAAAGCTCACCAGACGGGTGAACAGCGCCTGCTTTTTGCTCTTACCGTCGATGTCCAGCGTGCTCTGCACTGCGGCGATAATGCGTCCGTCCGGCATCCGGGTCAGGCCTTCAAAGCCCCGGTTGGGCTGGCGCCATTTGATGATGTTTGGCAGACCGCCCGCGATGGATTTTTCCCCTTCCGCGGCCTGCGGCCCGTGGATCGCCAGGATCTTGCCTTTGCTGTCGACGTTAATCAGGAACGGACCGTACTCGTCGCACAGCCAGTAGCCGCCTTTGCCGTCCGGCGTGATGCCTTCCGTATCCAGTCCGCGGTTGTCACCCTTGAGCGTCTTTAAGGTATCGCTGAACGCCACTTCATTGGTGGAACCAATCACGCCGCTTTGCAGCGGCAGACCGTTAATCTCGCCTTTATCGTCATGCAGCGGGCGGGCATCCGCCGCCTCCGCTTTGCCGTTCTGGACGCGGATGGTCATCAGCAGCGGCGCGAAATCTGGCGTGACAAATATTTTGGCTTCGTTTTTACCCATTTTTGGCGCATCGGCGTTGGGACCGCGATCGGTCACGGTCGCAAAGGTCAGGGCATCGCCCTGCTTGCCCGTAAACAGCAGGCCAGAACCAATCCCCACCGGGAGTCCGTTCGGAAACGCATCGGCAAACGCGCCGCTGTAGCTCACGTGGGAGCCCTCAGGGAAGCTGACGACATAGCGCTCAGCGGTAGGCTGCGCCGCCAGGCCAGAGAAAGAGAGCGCACAACCGATAAGCACAGGAATAATTTTTCTTTTCATATTGTTAGCATCCAGTATAGTGAAGCCAACAACGTAAAGAATAAACGTGTCAGAAAAATGAAATTGCAGAGCAACAGTGGCGGCTGACATCATCCCGGGCGATCTCCCCGGTTCGCCACCGTACCGGTTTTGCTTCATTCATCAGGAACCGGCTTGCCTGTTGTCCCCCTGCAGCTCAGTCATCCCAGACATTTCTCAGCCTTTTCCTACAACCTGACGCAGGCCGTCTGATATCGGCTCAGCGCGGTTTCCGTTCAAATGGATTAACCGCGAGCACAGGAGGAAACAATGCTGAACATCTTCACTATGGATAGCGACCGCTGGATTACGGAAGGTCTGCGCCTCTACTTTTCCGGGCAGATGATAAGCTGCCTGACGCTCACCTCGCCGGATGACCCGATCCCTACCGGACGCGGGCGTAACGTGGTGATCAGCGAACTGCATTTTGCCAGTAAAAATCTGGAAGAGACGCTGCGTAGTCTGCTGCTGATACAGCTCAAAACACCGGGCGTCGAGCTGGTGATTCTCACCGACATCAGCGATGAAGCCGTGCTGAATTACGTCGCCCGCCACCTGAAAAAAGCGCGGATACTGAGTAAAAAATGCCCGCTGGCGACACTGGTCAGTGCGGTGCTGACGCCGGAAAACGTTGCCGCCGTCGCCGCACCGCACGGCAACGCCGATGTGCTGACCGAGCGCGAGTTCACGCTGCTGCGCTGGCTGGCGGGTCCGCGCCGCATGACGGAGATAGGACATGCGCTGCACCTCAGCAATAAGACCATCAGCCACTACAAGAACACCATCTCACGCAAGCTGGGGTGTAAAAACCACATGGATTTTTACCATCGCCTCACCAGCTACGGCTTTTAATTCGCGCCACCCGCCTCAACCAGGATGTTCAGCCCGCTGGACATCCTGCGCCTGCCTTCTTTCCTGTTAAAAAATCAAGACATTCAGCCATCATCCTTACCGTAAAAGGGATGACACCCGGTTTGATTCGCGCATAATGACGGGTCACCTGTACGGGCAGGATGCCCGCTGACACCCCCACTCTGCCGTAACGCAGGATAAAACATAAAAACTGAAGGAAGACTGGCATGGAATTCACCATACGCAACGCGCAGCCTGATGATGCCGAACTGCTGCATCAGCTGGGGCGCATGACCTACAGCGCCCACTTCAAACATATGTGGGTCTCCGAAGCCGAGCTGGATGAATTCATCGACAAAGAGTACGGCCTGGCCGAACTGCGCAGCAGCCTGGTGGCCCCCAACGAAAGCTGGCTGATTGCCGAAACCAACAGACCCATCGGCTTTGCCAAAGTGACCTGGAATACGCCGGTACCGGACTCCGGCATGAGCGGTGCCCAGCTGAATAAGCTCTACCTCAATCCGCAGGAAACCGGTAAAAACTATGGCCGGCGCATGTTCGAAAGCATTATCCACGCCGCGCGCGATAAGCAGGAAGGCTATCTGTGGCTGGAAGTGATGGGCGAGAACGTGCGCGCACGCAAATTTTATGAAGCCTTTGGCATGCAGCACATCAAAGACATTCCTTTTATTACTGCTTCGCAACAGAGCATCCTGCAGATTTTAGGCATGGTTATTTAGCGTGGCTCACGGCGCCGGGTCAGCTGTCTGGCCCGGCCGGTTGGGTGCACTGGAGTGTTTCATTTTATTACTTCACCGCCGCAAAAGTTTTAAATAAGCGCAGCGACAGCGCAGAATTATTGTTATTTCAACAAACTAAGATAAAAAATAAAAACGCCCTTTTTATGCGCCGTCACGCTTGCAGAAATAGCACCAGCGATTAGTATTAAATACGCAACACGCACATGACAGCGCAACAACGTCATGTTATTTATTACTCATGAAGAGGATATATTATGACTCAGCATCGAGGCGGTTCAGGTAATTTCGCAGAAGATAAACAGAAAGCATCAGAAGCCGGTAAAAAAGGCGGACAGCACAGCGGCGGCAACTTTAAAAACGACCGCGAAAAAGCGTCCGAAGCCGGTAAAAAAGGCGGTCAGAGCAGCAATCGCGGCTCGTGATTAGCCGGCCAGCACAGGATGAGGCGGCCATGGCGCAGGGAGCGCGCCGTTACCCCCCGGATTATTGTCTTACCCTGCGCTGACTTTCCTCACGTTTAACAGATAACTCTGAAACCGCCTGAATCTGGCAGAAAACGTTATATGATCAATTAACTATTTATTGCCTTACAGGAACAGCCTGACGTGATATTGCGCTATTTTACCTCTTTTTTTTCCAGTCCGGAATCCTTACTGCAGGTGATGAGCCAGCAGGAAATTATTGAAGCCGTGGAAGATGGCGACCGCATCATTATCGACCAGGACGGTAACGCCTCGGTGAACTACAAGAGCAACGAGGTGCGGCAGGACTTTCTGCGTCACGTTAACGCGCTGAAGAGGGCCTGATATGGGAACGGCGATATTTATGGTGCTGATGGTCTGCGGGTACTGGTACACCAGCCGCGACCTGTCGACCCGCTTTAAAATCAAGCGTTCCTTCGGCTGGGACGTCTATTTTCTCGTTGCGCTGTACGGCTGTATTTTCGTTCTGCAGGGCGTGATTGCCACGGGGCTGCTCTGGCTGCTGCTGCTCGGCCTTTCCGCCGCCAACAACGCTTTCCACTTTGCCTCACCGAGATACACCGACTGGCAAATCGACTTTATGAACTGGAGTTTTTTAGGCATTCAGGCTCCGGTGGTGGTGATGCTGGCGTTTGCCATCCTGTTTTGTCTCTACCGGTCTAACTGGGCAGGCAGCGCCAGGCTGGACGGCGAGAGTCGGAAAAAGCTCTACAAACGGCTGGCGCAGTCGAGCGGGATCGAACAACTGCTGCTATCAGTGTATGGAGCAAGGCGAGCTGGCGCAGGTCACGCTCCGCTCGAGGCGGATATACGTGGGTATGATCCACACCGCGACGCTGGAATATGAAAAAACGGCCAATATCGTGCTGATCCCGATGTTGAGCGGGTACCGGGACGAGAAGACGATGAACCTGCGCATCGAGAATAACTACAGCCGGTGGTATCGCCGAGCATGACATTACGCTCGACTCCGAACCCCGCAGCGCCATGTCATTCCGCAAGGTGATTTTACTCAATCAGATTGAGAGCCTCTCGCTGTTCGATCCCGCCAGCGCCAGCGCACTGGCTATGGGGAAACATCAGCACACAGAGAAGCGGCAGAATGTTCCGGGCTGAGCCGCGCAGCCACCCTTTACATCCGCGCAGCTGGCAACGGTGGCGCGGGTTCACATGGTAACCGTTAAGGAGTATACAATGACCGATCGTCCCGTTCACGGCGACCAGCCGGATTACGATCCGCGTAAAAACAGCCCCGAGCCGAAGCCGAAAGATGACGAAACCAGCGCGCCTGAATCCGGGGATAAACAGGCCGAATAAACCATAAACCGCCTTCTCAGGCGGTTTTTTTTCGCCCGGCCCGGATTAGCCCGGCCACAGCCAGTCACGCACTTCCGGCACGTCTTCACCGTATTCGCGCACATAGCGATGGTGCTCCGCGATGCGCTGCTGCAGGTCGTCGAGCAATTCAGGATGGCGATCGGCCAGGCCCGGCACGTGCAAAATCGCCGCCTGCGCCAGATGATAGCGGTCCAGTTCGTTGAGCACCGTCATATCAAACGGCGTGGTGGTGGTGCCCTCTTCGTTGAATCCGTGCACGTGGAAATTGGCGTGATTGCTGCGCTGATAGGTCAGACGATGAATCAGGCTGGGATAGCCATGAAAGGCGAAAATTACCGGTTTGTCGCGGGTAAACAGCGCATCGAAATCCTCTTCCGACTTGCCGTGCGGGTGCTGCTGCTGCGTCTGCAGCGCCAGCAGATCCACCACGTTGACTACGCGAATGCGTAGCGTGGGCAGATAGTTTCGCAGCAGATCCACCGCCGCAAGCGTCTCCATGGTGGGCACATCGCCGGCGCAGGCCATCACCACGTCCGGCGTTTCGCCGTCATCAACCGTGCTCGCCCAGCGCCATTCGCCCATACCCGCCTCACAGTGGGCAATGGCGCTGTCGATGTCCAGCCACTGCGGCGACGGCTGCTTGCCGGCGACAATCACGTTGATGCGATCCCAGGTCGTCAGACAGTGATCCCCCACCCACAGCAGCGTGTTCGCATCCGGCGGCAGATAGATGCGCACGATATCCGCCTTTTTATTGGCAACGTGATCGATAAAACCGGGATCCTGATGGCTGTAACCGTTGTGATCCTGGCGCCAGACGTGTGAAGACAACAGATAGTTGAGCGAGGAGATCGGCGGGCGCCAGGCCAGTTTGCGCGTCACCTTCAGCCATTTGGCGTGCTGGTTAAACATCGAGTCGACAATATGGATAAAGGCTTCATAGCAGTTAAACAGCCCGTGCCGCCCGGTGAGCAGATAGCCCTCCAGCCAGCCCTGACACTGATGCTCGCTGAGAATCTCCATCACCCGGCCGTCAGGCGCCAGCTGCTCATCATACGGTTCGATGTCCGCCATCCAGCTGCGGCTGGTGACATCAAAGACCGGCGTCAGGCGATTCGAGGCGGTCTCATCTGGCCCGAACAGCCGGAAGTTATCGGCATTGCGCTGAAAAATCGCGCTGAGGTAGTGGCCGAACTGTTTAGTGGCTTCGCCGCGCTGGCTGCCCGGCGCGCCGGTGTCGAGCGCAAACTCGCGGATGTCCGGCGTGTTGAGCGTGCGTCGCAGCCGGCCGCCGTTGGCATAGGGCGAGGCGCTCATGCGTTTATCCCCCTGCGGCGCCAGCGCACGCAGTTCCGGCCTGAGCTTACCCGCCTCGTCAAACAGATCGTCCGGCTGATAGCTGCGCAGCCACTGCTCTAACACCTGCCGATGCGACGCGTCTTCGCGACACGCCGCCACCGGCACCTGATGCGCACGCCAGAAATCTTCCACTTTTTTACCGTCCACCTCTTTCGGGCCGGTCCAGCCCTTCGGGCTGCGCAGTACAACCATCGGCCAGCGCGGGATCGCCTGCTCTGCCTGGCCGCTACGCGCCTGCTGCTGATAAGCGGCAATTTTATCAAACGCGTTATCCAGCGCTGCCGCCATCTGCTGATGCATGTCGGCCGGCTCGTGCCCGCAGACAAACAGCGGCTCATAACCGTAACCGCTGAAGAGCTGCTGCAGATCGTCATCACTGCTGCGCCCCAGCAGCGTCGGGTTGGCAATTTTGTAGCCGTTCAGATGCAGAATGGGTAACACCGCACCATCACGCTGAGGATTGAGGAATTTGATGCCGTGCCAGCTGGCGGCAAGCGGCCCGGTTTCAGCTTCGCCGTCACCAATCACGCAGGGTACGATCAGCTGCGGATTATCGAAAACCGCGCCAAACGCGTGCGACAGCGAATAGCCCAGCTCGCCGCCTTCATTAATCGAGCCCGGCGTTTCCGGCGCCGCATGGCTGGGAATGCCGCCGGGAAATGAAAACTGCTTAAACAGGCGCTGCATGCCTGCAGCATCTTCACTGACGTGCGGATAGATTTCGCTGTAACTGCCTTCGAGCCAGCTGTTCGCCACCATGCCCGGTCCGCCGTGCCCCGGACCGCAGACGTACAGCAGATCCACCTCGCGCTGGCGGATGATGCGGTTGAGGTGCGCATAGATAAAGTTCAGGCCGGGCGTCGTGCCCCAGTGGCCAAGCAGGCGCGGCTTGATATGCCCGGGCTGCAACGGTTCGCGTAACAGCGGGTTGGCCATCAGGTAGATTTGCCCGACGGACAGATAATTGGCGGCCCGCCAGTAGCGATCGATCAGCGCCAGTTCATCGGCGGCACTCGGATTGGTCATGCCCTCTTCTCCTTTGGTTAGCCATCAGTTAACCCTAATAGAGGATAGGCGATGCTGCGAGCCAGACGGTATTTCTGCACTGTCGCTATTAGCCGCTGCGCTTATTCAATCTTTCACGCAAATATAAGCGCAGCGGTAAAAGCTGTACACGTAAATATTTTTTTCATTTTGTGCACTATTTAATGGGTCGTGACCCGCAAAACTGGCGCTTTTTCACTTTTGGTCTATTGTGCCTTTTACAGGTAATACCAGTAGAAAATAGAAAAATAAAAGGATCCTAAAATGGACTATAAAATGTTCGCTAACCGACTGCAGCAGTGGCCGCAGTTACATTTTACGGCGATTGAACTGCAGCAACGCGAGATGACCTGCGAGATCTACGCCACGGCGGCTGAGCACCAGACCATGAGCCAGCTGTTTATTTGTCGCGCCAGTGACGAAAAAAATGCACAGGAATTAATCAGACAGTACCGCAGCTGGCTGCATAAATTTAACCTCGGTCGCAGCAGGCGCGATAATTCCCGCCCGCCGCGCAGCGTGTCGGTGAATGTACCGGGCGCAATAAGCGCAGCGCTAAAATAGAGTTATCGGCACGCTCAACCATTTTTTAGTTGCATGAATCTGCTACAGCAGCGTATTACTATTCGCGCAGCGTGATAACGCCTGGCAATCTGTCTGACGAATAACCTGTGCCATTTTCACTGACAGCAGAAAAAGGTGTTGGGTTGTTATCACCTGTGCAACACTGTACGGATATACAAGTCCCGGAGGTGACGTGAAACAAGTTAACCGTCCTGCACCGGATCTGTATGCGCTGATAGGCATCGCGGTGACGGAATTTATCAGGGAAGGTAGCGTGTTCAGGATACATGACGTGACGCAGGTGCTGCACACGATGAAAGCTGACGCGCGTGATGAGGATTTCCGGCATCGCTGCGATGCCGCAATAAGGCTACTGGCAGATCTTATGCACTGAACCGATCCCCGCCTGCGCGGGGACCTCTGCGTCAGGCGTCGTCTGGCGTATAACCCACTACAATTTCCAGCGTTCTGCGCAGCACACTTGCCTGCGCTTCATCCTGTGTCGCTTCCAGCGCCATAATCAGACAAAGAATGATGGATTTGTTACTGACGCGGCCTTCACTGGCCAGCACGCTACGAATGATATCATTCAGTACCGCGGCTTCTTCACTCAATGCCACTCCGGCATCGCGAAAATGCGCCGCCAGTTCCGTGTCCGGCAGCGCAGAATAGAGAGAGTGATTCTCCGACATCGTTCTTTTCCCGTACTGTGAGCAATACAGTCAGATTATAATTCAACGGTCAGTTAATGTTTGCGGCTGCCGCCAGCCTGACCGTTGTGGCCAAACAGTGGATGCACGTTATCGCGGTCCGGTTGTTCGCCACGCCGCTTTTGTCCAGCCGTCATGCTCGACCGGACTTCATCGATTGCCGTGCGAATTGCAGCCGCCTGCGCATCATCGCTGGCCTGCTGCTGCATAATGTGGAGCTCATCCAGCAACGCCTGGGTGGTGACTGGCCCGGAACGCTGCAGCAGCGTTAACGCCGCTTCGCCGATGATCTCATCAATAAGAGTCTGGTGTTCGCTTCTGTTCATATCATAATAAATCTCTGCATGCTGCCTGCCCCGACCGGGAACGCGACAGAAAAACAGCGCCGCTATGCCGCAGCGCGATACAGCCCGTCACAAGTCATACATGCAGTGATACGTTATCAGAATGGCGTTTTCGTGTGTACAACCTGGACGCTTTCGCTTCCCTCTCAGCTTTCGCGCTCAAACAGCAGGCCAATCAGCTGGTGATAGTGGTGCTCTTCTTCCGTGGTAGAAGCGAGCTCCAGACGACGCAGCAGCTTAGTACACAGCGATTTACGGTTCAGATTACGGCCTTCACGCAGGATTTCGACCACGACCTGGCCCAGCGTCTCCTGCTGCGAAGGCAGCGTGGCTTTGCTAAAATAGTTGGCAATCGCCTCGACTGAGTTCGGAGTGTATCCGTTCTGGCGCATAAGTGACTCCCGTTAACATTAAGTTGTCAGAAAAATGTTCTGGCTAAGTTGTACAAGTTTTTCAAAATCTGTACAAGAGGATAAACAACTGAATGGGGGATTTTTGTTGCAAAAAGTGCTACCGAAAAGTTATTAACCCGCGCTTTAAGTGAAATTTTTTAACATCGCCGCTGCCCGATCAGGTCCACATAAATAAGGAGTCGCTGGCGTATCGCGTCATTATCAGTGCTACCAAATCTGCCTGTCGCTTATTTCCTCTCGCGCTAATAACCGTTACTGCTGGTTGCAGCCGTTGCGCTTAATGTGCACTGCCGCATCTCATTCTTTAGTACCCTGCGGCGCGGCCGCTGATAATATAAAATGCGTGCGGCGCAATGGTTCACTCCCTGAATTGCGCCGCTGCGTTAGCGATTAAGACTGCCTGCATGGCAGCTTAAGGATTACGCTGACTGCATTTACCTTAAAGAAGGCGGTTTAAGCTTCCGCCGCTGCGGTTTTGCCGCGGCGACTCACTTTTCCACCGCGCCTGCCCGCTTCTACTGCCCTTTCCGGACAATTTTTAAAATTCCCGCTGCTGACGCTGCCGCCTTTTTTACCCGCTTCGCGAGCACGCTCGGTATTTTCTGCAAAATTACCTGCACCACCACGTCGTTGTGTCATATGTCACTCCATTGATTAAAATAATTAAGCAGTTAAACGACAGAATATCTCCACACAGAAACAATATGGATGGGATTGGCGATAAAACAACATTTAATATGCATATTTGCGCGGGCGAAAAGCCATGCATAAATGGTTATTTTCACCGCTGCGCTTATAGCGGGTTGCTTGTAAAGATTTTTTTCTCAAACTTGTACAAAATAATTTTAGTGGTATAAAATCAATTAATTAACAAAAGTGTGACCTCCATCACAAACAACTATTGAGAGGTTATTGCTATTTTTCAGTTTTATCTGAATTTTCCGGGATGATGGAAATATGACCGCTCACTTCCAGCACCGCGTATTTAATTTGATCAATGCGTTCCAGCCCCTGACCTGAACGAGCGGCTTCGAGGATATCTTCCCGACTGATGCCCGACATCTTTAGCCGCTGCGTTAATATCCGGCCATGCTCTACCAGAATCAGCGGCCCACCCTCCGCCATTTGTTCAAATAGCGGGAAGCGCGCTTTGAGTTTGCCCAGCACGATATCAATGGTGATTAAGGTAATGATGGTGAGGCTGGCACCGGTAACGGAAAAGTCATCACCCAGCAATGCCTGCTGTGTGGCTTCGCTAATAATCAGCAGCAGAATCAAATCGAATGAGGTCATTTGCAGCAGCGTGCGTCGACCGGCAATTTTAAATACCACCATTAACAACAGATAAATGGCGGCTGCGCGTAATACCGTTTCCATAACGTTCTCCTTTTACGGGTAAATCCACTGCGATACCTTTACCGGTACCTGATGATTGACGTGCACACTCAGCGCCACCCGCCCCGCCGCCTGCGGCTGGATTCCCAGCCAGATCACATGGCCTTCTGCCGCCTCGCCGGCGTAAGTCAGCTGCAACGTGTTATCCCGCGTGATGGCCTGTTGTGGCTGTGGCTGTAGCGTCTGGATCTGTAAATCGTCTAACGCGCCGCAGCCCAGCGTGACGGTGAAACGTTCGCCGCTCTGCGGTGCCACGCGAATCCGCAGGTTCATATTGCTGTCGATGCGACCAAAACGTTCATAGCGCAGGCTGACGGAACCATCAGCCGACTGCGCCTGCCCGTCACTTAATATGCCTTTGGAAAACAGCCCGCAGGCACCCAGGATTACAATCACCATCAGCACGTATTCACCGATACGCTGTATCACGCTTTCCCTGCGTTGCCAGCGCATATCCTCCTGTACCGGATAATCGCGGCTGGCTAACTCATCTTTCTTCATGGCGTTAATCCTCTTACAGTTAATTAGCTGACATCTTATCGCTACGGTTATTTCCTCTTCGTCCTGAATTTTAAGCTTAGCGGTAAACGCCGGGATCCTCGGTAACAGTTTAATTCGGCTAAGCAGCGGTGCAGAAATTACGCCTATAATTCGGATGCACGCCACTGGCAATGCCTGTGAGCAGCGCCAGAGACGGGGTTTATTAATTTTACTCTGACAAGGAATACAGAATATGGATGAAGAACTGGTTAATTTAGCGACCGAAGTTGGTAATAAATTACTGGCCGCCGGCCTGAGCGTCACCACCGCCGAATCCTGCACCTCTGGCTGGGTCGGTTCCGCGCTGGCGGCCGCCAGCGACAGTAGCCGCTTTTACAGCAGCGGCTTTATTACTTACACCAATCAGGCGAAGCAGCGCGTGCTGGGCGTCAGCGCGGAGACACTGGCGCGTGATACCGCCGTCAGTGAAGCCGCGGTACGGGAGATGGCCTGCGGCGCGAAAAAGCTCTCCGGGGATACGCTGGCTATTGCCGTCAGTGGCTATGCCGGCCCGGACGGCGGTGAGGACGGCACGCCAGCCGGCACCGTGTGGTTTGCATGGTGCCTGGCAGATGGCAGCGTGCACACCAGCCGGCAGTGGTTTTCAGGTGAAGGTGAAGAAGTGGTGCGCAAAGCGACCCTTTTTAGTCTGGCGGAATTGAACCATCTGCTCGACGCTATTTAGCGCCGCTTCGCCGTTCAATGATTAAACGTAAATAAATAAGCCGGGCGGATAAAATTCCTACCATAGGAAAATGTGTTGAGCACAAATAATCATCAGGCAGGTTAAAAGCGAGACCGTAATATTGACCGGCTCGCTAAAAATAGCGTGGTTATTTTACGCCACAATCTTCAGCCTTCTCATCCATATAGCGTTAGCGAGGCGTGAAAAATATAGCCGTCGCGCTTGTCAGTGAGGCAGCCTGCATTAGTATTAAGTGTGCAAAACATGCATGGCGGCAGATGCGTCATGTTATTTATTACTCATCACGAGGTAATAGTATGACAGAGCATAGAGGCGGTTCAGGTAATTTCGCAGAAGACAAAGAGAAAGCATCTGAAGCGGGTAAAAAAGGCGGACAAAACAGCGGCGGTAATTTCAAAAACGACCGTGAGAAAGCGTCCGAAGCCGGCAAAAAAGGCGGACAGAATAGCCATCGCGATTCCTGATGCGCTGTAACGCAGAGTAAGGAATGTCTCGGAGCAGGGAATGCTCCGTCATCAACAGGATGACAGGGATTTATTGCTTCGTTTCATTCCCTCTCTTAATCGCGTTATCACTTAATGGCTTCAGCCTCCCGTTAATCACCGATTCGGAGAATATTCCATGAAAGTTAAATCGCTACTCGATCTTTTTATTCACGATCTTTCGGACGTTTACAGCGCGGAGAAACAGATCACCCGTGCGTTACCCAAACTGGTCCGGGCAGCCTCCGATGAAAGTTTAAAAAACGCTTTTCAGCAACATCTGGAAGAGACCCAGGGACAAATTGAGCGCCTCGATCAGGTCGTAGAGAGCCACGATGAGCTGCGCATCATGCGTATGAAGTGCCATGCACTGGAAGGCCTGGTAGAAGAAGCGCAGGAGCTGATTGAATCCACCGAAGCCGGCCCGGTGCGCGATGCTGGCCTGATCGGCGCGGCGCAGAAGGTTGAGCACTATGAAATCGCCACTTACGGCACGCTGGTGGCCATGGCGAAAAAGCTGGAGCTAAACCAGGCCGCAGAGCTGCTGGCCGCCACATTAGCCGAAGAAAAATCCACCGATGAAAAACTCACGGATATCGCGGAAAAGCAGTAACGCGACTGCCGTACAACGGAGGTAGATATGACGACCACATCCGCACTTTCGCATTATCACGACTGGCTGCGCGACGCTCACGCCATGGAAAAACAGGCCGAAACCATGCTCGAACAGATGGCAAAACGCCTGGAAAACTACCCGCAGCTGCGTGCACGCATTGAGCAGCACATCGAAGAAACCCGCCAGCAGCAGTCTTTGCTGGAATCCATTCTCGACCGTCACGGCATTTCCCACTCCAGCGTGAAAGATGTCATGGGGAAAATGGCTGCCATGGGCCAGGCCTTCGGCGGTACCTTCGCGGAAGACGAAGTGGTGAAAGGCGCTATCAGCGGCTACGTGTTCGAGAATGCCGAGATTGGCAGCTACACCAGCCTGATCAGCGCCGCCACGCGTGCCGGTGATCAGGAGAGCGTGGCCATTCTCAAACAGATCTGTGAGCAGGAGATCGCGATGGCGGACTGGATGTTAACGCACATGCCTGAACTGACCGATCAGTTCCTGCTGCGCAGCGAAGACCCGGACGCGAAAGCGAAACGCTGATTTTCTCTTTTCGTAAGAGACTTTTTGAGGTGAGCTATGTTTCGACACGTTAAGAAACTGCAGTACACGGTGCGCGTCGGTGCGCCGAACCCGGGCCTGGCCAATCTGCTGTTAGAGCAGTTTGGCGGTCCGCAGGGCGAACTGGCTGCGGCCATGCGCTATTTTACCCAGGGCCTCGGCGATGAGGATTTAGGACGCCGCGACCTGCTGATGGATATCGCTACCGAAGAGCTCAGCCATCTTGAGATTATCGGCTCGCTGGTTGGCATGCTTAATAAAGGTGCCAAAGGCAAGCTGGCCGAAGGCACTGAAGAGGAAGGCGAACTGTATCGCTCAATCACGGGTGCCGGTAACGATAGCCATCTGACTTCGATTCTTTATGGCGGTGGTCCGCCGCTGACCAACTCCGGCGGCGTGCCGTGGACCGCGGCTTACGTGGATACCATCGGCGAAGTGACGGCGGATTTGCGTTCTAATATCGCCGCCGAAGCGCGCGCCAAAATCATCTATGAACGCCTGATCAACGTCACTGACGATGTTGGCGTAAAGGATGCGTTAGGCTTCCTGATGACGCGTGAAGCCGCGCACCAGCTTTCATTTGAGAAAGCGCTTTACTCCATTCGCGATAACTTCCCACCGGGCAAGCTGCCGCCAATTGAGCAGTATGCGCACAACTACTACAACATGTCAGAAGGTGATGACGCGCGTGGTAGCTGGAACTCCGATGACAACTTCGATTATGTGGCCGATCCGCAACCGGCGGTGGATGGCGGCGATGGTCTGCCCTCCGTGACACTGTCGCCGGATGAGCAGCGCGACATTGACGCGCTGGCCGCACGCACCGCGTCCGATCCGCTGATCGATCCGATCACCGGGGCAGAAGCGGGCAGTAAGAAGGCGCCCTGACGTTCAGTCAGACCAGGCAGTGACACGTTTTTTCTCGCGCAGTAACTGGCCCCTGGCCCACGGCGTTTCCCTGACGGGAACGCCGTTTTTTTCGTCCTGCTATCTGTAACCACCCTGTTCTTTTCCCCACCAGCAACCTGGCCGGACAGATCGATTTCTGCTTCTCATTTTTACTGCATCTGACCTATACTGTTTTTATATACAGTATTTTCGGGGTGCCGATGATGTATGCATTGGTCGACGTAAACTCTTTCTACGCCAGCTGCGAAACCGTGTTTCGCCCGGATCTGCGCGGCAGGCCGATCGTGGTGCTGTCAAACAACGATGGCTGCATTATCTCGCTGAGCCGCGAAGCGAAGGCGCTCGGCATCAAAATGGGTGCGCCCTGGTTTAAACATCGCGACGAGCTGATGCGTCATCAGGTGGTGGTGTTTTCATCTAACTATGCGCTGTACGGCAATATGTCGGCGCGCGTGATGGAGACGCTCGACCGGCTGGCACCGCGCGTGGACGTCTATTCGATTGACGAGGCCTTTCTTGATGTCAGCGGAATTGAAGGCTACACCTCGCTGACGCGCTTTGGAGAGCAGGTACGTGACTGCCTGTGGAAAGAGACGCACCTGAAAGTGGGCGTCGGCATCGCGCCAACGAAAACCCTCGCCAAGCTGGCTAACTGGGCGGCCAAACGCTGGACCAAAGCCGAAAACGTCATGGACCTCTCTGATCCGGCGCGCCAGCGCGGCCTGATGCAGCGGGTGGGCGTAGAGGAAGTGTGGGGCGTCGGCCGCCGTTTATCTAACAAGCTGAACCTGATGGGCATTCAAACCGCTCTGCAGCTGGCGGAGACCCCCACTGCGCTGATCCGCAAGCATTTCGGCGTGGTGCTGGAGCGCACCGTGCGCGAGTTGCGCGGCGAACCGTGCCTGGCGTTTGAAGAGGTGATTCCGCACCGGCAGAATATCCTCTGCTCGCGCTCGTTTGGCGATCGCATTACCGATTATCAGGATATGCGCGAAGCCATCGCCAGCTATGCGGCACGCGCAGCGGAGAAACTGCGCAGCGAGCGTCAGTACTGCCGCTACATCGGCACCTTTATCCGCACCAGCCCGCACGATCCGCATCAGCCCTACTATGCCAATGCCGCCAGCCAGACGCTGATTACCCCTACCGCCGACAGCCGCGACATCATTCAGGCCACGCTCAACTGCCTGGATCGCATCTGGATCCCCGGCAAGCGCTACCTGAAAGGCGGCGTGATGCTGGGAGACTTCTTCAGCGACGGGGTGGCGCAGCTTGATCTGTTTGCTGACTATCAGCCGCGCCGTAACAGCGATCAGCTGATGGCGCTGATGGATAAGATCAACGCTCACCAGCGCGGTGCCTTGTGGTTTGCCGGTCAGGGCATCCAGAAACCCTGGGCGATGAAACGCGACATGCTGTCTCCGGCTTACACCACGCGTATTAGTGACGTGCCGCGCGTGAAGGCAAAGTGACTTAACCTCTCTCCCGCGGCAACCCTGAACCTGTCACGCTGCGCGGAATAATCGCAAGGCGGCGGGAGAGAAAATTGATAATTCACACCAATCGATACGCGATTAATGATGAAATTAATTTACAGATAATTAATCAATATCGGGCGCTAGCGAATACAGCACTTAATGCTTAAACTTCACTACCCTGAATAGCCGGCGCTATTTTTAAATTACTGAAAATTTATTGCCGGCGCATAACCACAAAAACAAACCCATATCAAAAGGTTAGCCGCAATTGAAATTGCCACATCAGCAAAATGAGATAAAGCGCACCATTATAATATTGCGCAACCATTAATGCCGTGATATTTAAATCTGGACTTTACAATAAACTTACAAAGAGGGAAAAATGAAAATTAACCTTATGGGTTTGATGGTGATGCTCGTTATCCTGTTAAGTGGATGTTCGTCGACAGGGGGTGAGGATAAATACAGCGCGACCTACGTTCAGTCACACATTAAAGAAGGGAAAACCACCAAGGCGGAAGTGCAGCAGCTTTATGGTGTCCCGGATGATAATCAAAAATCCTCTCAGGGCACCACCTGGATTTA
Organism: Enterobacterales bacterium; assembly: GCA_039593615.1. Lineage (GTDB taxonomy): Bacteria > Pseudomonadota > Gammaproteobacteria > Enterobacterales > Enterobacteriaceae > Enterobacter. The sequence goes on from JBCNOY010000003.1 coordinate 472,347, forward strand.
CGAGAAAAATGCGGATTACAGCAGCGCCTCTTCGCTGCTGGGCTACATCCCGGGAGCGGGAGCCGTATCCGGCGCGTTAGGTATGGCAAACTCAGCAAGTGAAGTATCCTCTACGGCAGGCAAAATGGCAGATAAACGTAGTGGAAATACCGAAATACACGGTAATAGACTCTATATCACTTTTAATAATAGCGATATTGTAGATTACTGGAGTATCCGTTAATCCGCACCGACAGAAAGCCATTTACCTGATGCGGCTCAGCTGAGCCGCGTTATTCTATTTAAACAAGAATATTATCTGCTTCGGATCCGCCGGGCTATTACGCGCAAAATAAACCACGACATTTCACCGCTGAATAACGTTTTATCGCGCAGGTAAAAGCGCCGCTGACAGATCGGCTGGCGTTTGCATCAATGCTGCACCCGTGCGGCGCAGATCGTCTGCGCGCAATGGCAAGCCGCTACGGGCTAAGCCGCGCCAGGTTGCGCCAGAAATGTTAACAGAAAGCGGCTTGAATTCAGCGTGCTGAACCCCCACTCTAACGCTTTCGCCCTGACAGGAGTAAAACAATGGCAACCGAATATGCGATTATCGCGGGTGGCTGTTTCTGGTGCACCGAAGCAGTATTCAAAGATGTGATTGGCGTCGAGTCAGTCGAAAGTGGTTACACCGGCGGTGAACGTCCTAATCCCACCTACGAGCAGGTGTGCAGCGGCGCGACCGGCCACGCCGAAGCGATTCGCGTAGGCTTCGATCCGGAGAAAGTGAGCTACGGCGATCTGCTGGACATCAGCTTTGCCACCCACGATCCTACCCAGCTGAACCGTCAGGGTAATGATGTCGGCACCCAGTACCGTTCGGCGATTTTCCCGGCTAACGCGGAGCAGGAAGCCGAAGCGATTGCGGCGATTGCCCGCGCGCAGGAAGATCACAGCGAGCCGGTGGTGACCACTATCGAGCCGCTGAAAGCCTGGTACCCGGCAGAAGATTATCATCAGGATTACTGGGATGGCGCGGGTCAGCGCAACGGTTACTGCCTGGCGGTGATCCCGCCGAAGCTGCAGAAACTGCGTAAAAGCTTCGCGAACCGGGTGAAACAGGCCTAACCCGCCCGCTCTCCCCCACGGAAGGTCGTCATCGCTGACGGCCTTCCTGCATTTAGCGCGACCCGCTGCGGATTATCCGTCATAATAGCCCCCCGTTTTCCGCAGAGCACGACCATGATCTCACCACAGCAAGCCACGCCGGTGCGCAGGCGACCGATGAAGCTCAACACCCTGGTAACGCTGATGCTCAGCGCGGTGATTGTGCTGGTGCTGCTGAGCGTACACATGTTTTATTTCTTCCAGATTGGCGCCGCGACGCGCAGCCAGCTGGAGGATAAAGCCATGGCGGTGGCGCGCACGCTGGCGAAATCACCCGAAATTCAGCAGGCGCTGCGCCTGCCGCCCGACCGGGCCGCTATCCAGCCCATCGCCAAAGCGGTGGAAGAGAGCAACAACCTGCTGTTTATCAGCATCACCAACATGGATGGCATCCGCTACTCACACCGTAATCCGGAGCTGGTGGGCAAACACTTTATCGGCCCGGACATCGAACCGGCGCTGCGCGGCAACGAGAATGTCTCCGTGAATCAGGGCTCGCTGGCCAAATCGCTGCGCGTGTTTACCCCGGTTTATGACGCCCAGCAGCGGCAGATTGGCGTGGTGGCCATTGGCATCTCGCTGGAAGCGGTCACCGACCAGATCAACCAGAGTCGCTGGAGCATTCTGTGGACCATTCTGATCGGTACTTTTGCCGGCGCGGTTGGTACCTTCATTCTGGTGCGCGTGCTGAAGCGTATCCTGTTCGGCCTCGAGCCATACGAAATTTCCACCCTGTTTGAGCAGCGCCAGGCGATCCTTAACTCCGTCAAGGAAGGCGTGGTGGCGATGGACGATCAGGGCGAGGTGACACTGGTCAATCAGGCGGCGCGCCAGCTGCTGAGCGATAAAATGGGCAGCAGCGTAGTGAGTACCGCGCGCATTTATGATGCCTCGGTGATCGACCAGCATCTGCAGGAAGTGCTCAACGGCGGTCGCGCACGGCGCGATGAGGAGCTCAACGTCAATGGCCGACTGCTGCTGAGCAACACCGTGCCGGTGCGCAGTCAGGGACGCATTATCGGCGCCATCACCACCTTCCGTGATAAAACGGAAATCAGCCAGCTGATGCAGCGTATTGATGGCATGGTGAACTACGTCGATGCCCTGCGTGAGCGCTCGCACGAGTTTATGAATAAACTGCATGTGATCCTGGGCCTGCTGCACATGAAGCGCTACGACAAGCTGGAAGAGTACATCCTGCAGACGGCACATAATTACCAGACGGATATCGGTACGATACAGAGCAAGGTAAAATCCCCGGTGGTAGCCGGGTTCCTGCTGGGTAAAATCAACCGGGCGAAAGAAGCGGGCGTCACCCTGACGCTGGCGGATGAAAGCCAGATACCGGATACCGCAAGTGAAGAGCAGGTCGCGGTGCTGATCACCGCGCTGGGCAACCTCATTGAAAACGCGCTCGACGCGATGGAAGGACAGCAGGAAGGTGAGATCGGCCTGCTGCTGCATTATCAGAATGGCTGGCTCAGCTGTGAAGTCAGCGACGATGGCCCCGGCATTGATCCCACTCAGCTGGAGTCTATTTTTACAAAGGGCTTCTCAACAAAAGGCGACAACCGCGGCGTTGGGCTGTTCCTTGCTCGCCAGCAGATTCAGAACCTCGGCGGCGATATCACCGTCGAGTCTGAGCCCGGCGTATTTACCCAATTTTTTGTTCACATCCCCTGGGATAGCGAGAGGAATATCGCGTGATAAATGTGTTAATTGTCGATGATGACGCCATGGTGGCCGACCTCAACCGTCTGTACGTCAACCGTGTTGAAGGCTTTACCTGCTGTGGCGTCGCCTCCACGCTAAACCAGGCCGAGGCCATCATTAATGACCCCAGCCATCCTATCGATCTGGTGCTGCTGGATGTCTATATGCAGCAGGATAACGGGCTGGATCTGCTGCCCGTCATTCGCGCATCCGGCCGCCAAATCGATGTGATCATGATCTCGTCGGCCGCCGACGCCGCCACGATCCAGACCTCCATCCACTACGGCGTGGTGGATTATCTGATTAAGCCGTTCCAGTTCCCGCGCTTTGAAGAGGCGCTGAACGGCTGGAAGGCAAAGCACAGCCTGATGGGGTCGCATCAGTATTACGAGCAGGCGGACGTCGACCGGCTGATCCACGGCGGGGCACCGGAACTGGCACGACAGCAAAAAGCTGCCGAAAGGGTTAACGCCGCAAACGCTGCGCACGATTTGCCAGTGGATTGACGCCCACCCGGAGACGGAGTTTTCTACCGATGACCTGGCGACAGCGGTCAATATTTCCCGCGTGTCCTGCCGCAAATACCTGATCTGGCTGGCGCAAATCAATATTCTGTTCACCAGCATTCACTACGGCGCCACCGGGCGTCCGGTGTATCGCTACCGTCTCCAGCCGGAGCAGACGGCTGCTCAAGCAATACTGTCAGTAACGCGGTAGGTGTCATCCAGCAGGGTAAAGCGGAAGTGGTGTGCTGAAGAGAACACCACTTCTTTTGTTTTGGTCACAAAGATCGCTTCGATATCAGGCTGGCCGCGCGAGATACGCCAGCCCCTTCTCCACGCCCATGCCGTACATCAGCGTGGTCCAGATATCGCCATCGATGGAGTCTTTTGAAATGATGGTCACGCTGTCCAGTTCGTTGTCCAGCGGATACCCGGTGCGCGGATCGAGAATGTGGTGATAGCGTCTGCCGTTGTGTTCAAAGTAGCGCTCGTACGTTCCCGACGTCACGACGGAGAGGTTCTCCACCTGCATCGTGCCGATCAGCGCATCCCCGGCGAACGGTTTTTTCAGCCCGACGCCCCAGCCCTGCGGCTGATGCGGCGGGGTGCCTAGCGTCTGAATGTTGCCGCCGAGGTTAATCAGCCCCAGCTCAGCGCCCTCTTTACGCAGGTAATCCCGCACCCTGTCGGCGATATAGCCTTTGGCGATGGCCCCCAGATCGATCTCCATCCCCGCCCGGGTCAGAAACACCGGCTGCTGTTCGGCCTCATCCAGGAGCACCTCATGCGGATCGGTCAGGCGCAGCAGCGCCGCGATTTCATCGGCAGGCGGAACACTGTCCCCCTGAAAACCAATCTTCCAGCGCTTCACCAGCGGACCGATCGCCAGGTTAAAGGCGCTGTCCTTGAGGAGGCTTGCCGCTTTTGCACAGCGGATCAGATCAAACACCGGCCGGCTGACGGTGACCGGATGCTGGCCGGCCGCATGGTTGATGTCCATCACCTGCGAGTGCGCGCGGTTGACGGTAAGCAGGTCTTCATACTGTTTGATCAGGCGAAACACGCGGGACGCGAGGGCTTCGTCATGGGAGAAGAGTTTCAGGAGAATGGGCGACCCCATCAGGACGGCGGAGTAGGAATGGACGCCAGCGTCGCTTGTCATTGTGGCCCCGCAAGAGAACGATGCCCGCAGGGCGCGGGCATCGTGATAGCTTAGTTACCTAACGCCAGTTTAGCCGCCTTATGTCCTGCATTGGTACCAAAGATAATGATATCTGCCACCGCGTTACCGCCGATACGGTTAGCACCGTGGATCCCGCCGACCACTTCACCGGCCGCAAACGCGCCTGGCAGCACGTTGTGGTTGCTGTCCAGCACGCAGGTTTCGGTGTTGATGGTCACGCCGCCCATGGTGTGGTGCACGCCCGGCGCAATCTGAATGGCGTAGAACGGCCCTTCATTGATGGGCGCACGCAGCGCGGTGGTACGACCAAAGTCGTCATCGTGCTGTTTTTCAACGAAACCGTTGTAACGTTCCAGCGTCGCCAGGAAAGCGTGGTAATCCATGCCGAGCGCTTCACCGCCAGGGCTTTTGGCGAGCTGGCGCTGGTCACGAAGCCTTTGGCAATGTACTCATCCGCGGCTTTGTTTTTGGCGCGTACGTGCTCATCAAAGACGATGTAAGCGTATTTCTCCGGCAGGGCGATGATTGCCGCCGAGACTTTATCGCGGGTCGACATTTCGTTGTAGAAGCGTTTCCCTTTCTGATTGACCAGAATCGCCCCGCCGCCGCGGATGGATTCGGAAATCAGGTACGAGGTTTTCTGCTCAACGGTTGGGTGAATCTGGATTTCGCCCATATCGACAGTGCCAGCCCCGATGCGCTCCAGCAGCGCGATACCGCCGCCGGTCGCCCCTTTGTGGTTGGTGGTGACGAAACCTTCCAGATCCGGACGGTATTTCACCACCATCTGGCTGTTGGCGCTGAAGCCGCCGGTGGCCACAATCACGCTTTTCGCATTCAGGGTGCGGCTGTCGTTGTACTCATCGGTGACCACGTGCACGCCGGTCACTTCACCGTTTTCGAAGAGGATGTCGCCGACGGAGGTATCCAGCATCACCTCGATGTTGCGTTTGTTGACGTTACGCACCAGGCCGCTAATCAGGTAGCCGCCCACCGCCGAACCGTCTTTCGGACGGTGCGTACGGTCGATGCTCATCCCGCCGGTGGTGGTGATGTCGTTCAGCATGATGCCGCGCGCGCGCCAGCCACTCAATTGCTTCCGGCGCATTCTCGACGAAGCGACGCAGCAGTTCCGGGTTGTTTTTGTTGCCGCCGCCTTTCAGCGTTTCCTCGTAGAACAGCTCTTTGCTGTCCTGGATGCCCTTCACGCGCTGGAAGCGGGTTTCGGCGGCGTTCATCCCGGCAGAGGCTTTAATGGTGTTCCCGCCGATGGTTGGCATTTTCTCAACGATCAGCACGCTCGCGCCTTCGTCGTGCGCCTGAATCGCCGCCGCCAGACCGGCGCCGCCGCTGCCGACCACCACCACATCGTAATTGACCGGCGCATTCGGGTCACCGCCCTCTTCGGTCACATGCGCTTTGCTGGAAGTGTTCAGCATCGCTTTCGATACCGCTTTCTTCACCGCTTCACTCTGGCTGGTTGCGCCGGTGATGGCATCCACGTGCGGGGTGTTGGCCTCCAGAATGCGTTCACGCAGGCTTTCAAAGGTGCTGGTGAAATCGACGTCGAGGTTAGGATCCGGCACCAGCTCGATGTCGGCAATACGGTCGGTGTCGAGCCTGACGTTAATCACCAGCTTCAGCGCTTCGTCCTCCACTTTCTCCTGGTAAACATGCCGGCTTTGTACTTTCGATTCGCCCATGCTCATGTCGCGGATCATCGCTTCCACCAGCGAGAAGCGCCACAGCGGTTCCGGAATGTTCAGCGCCTCGCGTTGGGTGCTGTCGATAAACAGCTCCAGGTGCTCGTTTCCCCTGCCGCGATGCGGTCGGCCCAGTCCGGATAGGCAATACAGGCTTTACCAATCGCCACCAGATCGAAGCCCGAGGCCAGCGCCAGTTCGGCATCCTCTTTGTTCACCACGCCGCCCACGCCCATCACCGGAACCTGCGCCAGCGTTTCAGAACGCATCGCGCAGTATTTTTCGATAAGCGGCGTCGGATCCTGGGTGTCGACAATGGAAGGACGCAGCGTCGCGCCGACGGAGAAGTGCAGGTAATCCACGCCGCGCGCCGCCAGTTTTTCCAGCAGGTACATGGTGTCGTTCAAAGCGGATGCCCGGCACTTCCAGCTCTTCCGGGGAGAAGCGGTAGCCAATAATAAAAGCGTCGTCCGCGTACTGGCGCGCCATTTTGTGGGTGATATCCAGCACCGCCAGCGGGAACTTCGCGCGGTTATCGCGGCTGCCGCCCCACTCGTCGTCGCGCTGGTTAGAGTTTGGCGAGTAGAACTGCTGAATCAGGTAGGTGTTTGCCCCGTGGATCTCCACGCCGTCGAAGCCGGCCTGGATGGCGCGGCGCACCGCTTCACCAAACTTGCCGATCATCCCCTCCACTTCTTCCGCCGTCAGCGCACTGCGGGGTGCTGGCACCTTCACGCGGCGCGGCGATGGCGCTGGGTGCAACCGGGGTATGCCCGCCGATCAGTTTCGGCTCAACCATGCGGCCGCCGTGGTAAATCTGCAGCAGGGCTTTAGAGCCTTTGGACTTGATGGCCTCCGCGATTTTCGCCAGGCCGGCAATTTTCTCGTCGTTATCAATCCCGATCGCGCCCGGGAAGGCCAGACCGAGGTCATCGACAAAGCAGCACTCCACAATCATGGTGCCGATGCTGCCGGCACGGGCGCGATAGTACTCCACCAGTTCGCTGGTAACGGTGCCGTCGTAATAGCCGGTACAGGTGGTCATCGGGGCCATTAACAAACGGTTTTTCAGCACCGCCCCTTTCGGTAATGTCAGCGGATTAAGAATCGGGGTGAGCGTATTCATGATGAGCAACTCCAGAATTAAGAAATCGTGTATTCAATTCTTTGGCAGTTCGGAGGTCTTTATAATTAATTTAAGTGGTCCGACTTCATGGTATAAATATACCATTTTATTTAGTTACATAACCCAGAATGTTAGTTATATAAGTTTTACGCGTGAAAATACTTTTTATTGCTCATTGCTGAAATCCGCGCTCCGCTAAGTTTTAACCAAGACTTGACAAAAATCAACTTTTTCCTTACATTTAAAACAAATAAAGTAATATCAAAGAGATAAAAGGCACCCTTCGCCCGATTCTGGCGGTATTTTTGCCGTTCCGTTCACTTTTAACACATATTTTACACCTGTTGGTTCATTTATTACGGCGCAAAACGTTAAAACAAAAAACCCGCTAATAATTTTATTGATCCAGATCAAAATAGATATTTTAATTAATCGCATCATAGCGTCATTCAATTGATAATTCGCGAAGCAAAATTGCAATAACGAAGATTCATGTAAAAGACACTTTAAAACGTCCCGGTTGATCTGCTACAAGCGTTTCGTAACTAAAAAAATCAACCCGACCGGGCCGTCAATCGCATTCCCATAACTTGCAGACCAAAACTATGAATACACAAACAACCCAGAGTGAACCCCTAAAGGCGCCACCTGCCGCACCGGGGAAAAAGAACCGGCTCGTCATGTTGTGCCTGCCGATCGTGGTTGCCGTGCTGTTGCTGCTGGTGCCTACCCCTGCCGGGCTGGAGCCTTACGCATGGCACTACTTCGCCATCTTCGTCGGCGTGATCGTCGGTTTGATCTTCGAACCGCTGCCGGGCGCGGTGATCGGTCTGACCGGCGTGGTCGCCATTGCCCTGTGCAGCCAGTGGGTGCTGTTCAGCCCGAGCACAGCTGGCCGATCCGAAATTCAAGCTGGCAGGCGCCTCCTTTAAATGGGCGGTGAGCGGGTTTGGTAACTCCACCGTCTGGCTGATTTTCGGTGCCTTCATGTTCGCCGCAGGCTATGACAAAACCCGCTTCGGCCGCCGTCTGGCGCTGATTCTGGTGAAATACCTCGGCCGTCGCAGCCTGACGCTCGGTTACGCCATTACGTTTGCTGACCTGCTGCTGGCACCGTTCACCCCGTCCAACACCGCGCGCAGCGGCGGGACCATCTACCCGATTATTGCTAACCTGCCGCCGCTGTACGGTTCAAAACCGAACGACCCAAGCGCGCGTAAAATTGGTTCGTACCTGATGTGGGTGGCGATCACCGCGGCCTGTATCACCAGTTCAATGTTCCTCTCCGCCCTCGCGCCGAACCTGCTGGCGCTGGCGCTGGTGAAAAGTACGGTTGGGATCGATATCTCCTGGGGCACCTGGTTCCTCGCCTTCCTGCCGCTGGGTATCCTGCTGATTCTGGCCATGCCGCTGCTGGCCTACTGGTTCTACCCACCCGAAGTTAAAGTGAATAACGAAGTGCCGCTGTGGGCGACCCGCGAGCTGGAAAAACTCGGCAAACTGTCCCGCAATGAAATTCTGCTGCTGGTGTTCGTGTGCTGTGCGCTGCTGATGTGGATCTTCGCCGCCGCGTGGATTGAACCCGCTATGGCTGCCCTGCTCATCGTCGGCCTGATGCTGTGGACCGGCGTGCTGGAGTGGAACGATATCACCGGTAACAAAGCGGCGTGGAACACCTTCGTCTGGTTCGCCACCCTGGTTGCGCTGGCGGATGGCCTCTCCTCTACCGGCTTCATCAGCTGGCTGGGTAAAGAAGGTGGTCTGTTGATGAGCGGTATCTCCCCGGGCGTGGCGACCATCGTCCTGCTGCTGGCGTTCTACCTGCTGCACTACCTGTTTGCCAGCACCACCGCGCACACCACGGCGCTGCTGCCAGCGATGCTGACCATCGCCTCCACCATTCCGGGCATGAATATGGAAGTGGTTCTTCCTGCTGATGGTGACCTCGCTGGGCGTGATGGGGATCATCACCCCGTACGGTACTGGCCCAAGCCCGATTTACTACGGTAGCGGCTACCTGCCAACCAAAGACTACTGGCGCCTCGGCACCATCTTCGGTGCCATCTTCCTGGCGGCCCTGCTGCTGATTGGCTATCCGTGGATGTCCATGATGTTCTGATTTGCGCGCCGCCCGGGCCGCCGCGGCTCCGACCGCCGGATTTGTCGCCCGGTGGTTTCATTCTGGCGGGCAATTTTTACGAAGCTAAGTGGAGCAAACTATGTCGAACAAACCGTTTTATCTATCAGAACCCCTTCCCTCTCGCCCATGACGACACCGAATACTACCTGCTGACCAAAGAGCACGTCTCCGTTGCCGAGTTCGAAGGCCAGGAAGTCCTGAAAGTGGAGCCGGAAGCGCTGACGCTGCTGGCGCAGCAGGCCTTCCACGACGCCGCATTTATGCTGCGCCCTTCCCACCAGCAGCAGGTTGCCGCCATTCTGAACGACCCGGAAGCCAGCCAGAACGACAAATACGTTGCCCTGCAGTTCCTGCGCAACTCCGAAATCGCCGCCAAAGGCGTGCTGCCGACCTGCCAGGATACCGGCACCGCGATCATCATGGGTAAAAAAGGCCAGCGCGTCTGGACCGGCGGCGGTGACGAAGCGGCCCTGAGCCAGGGCGTGTATAACACCTACATTGAAGACAACCTGCGCTACTCCCAGAATGCGGCGCTGGATATGTATAAAGAGGTGAATACCGGTACCAACCTGCCCGCGCAGATCGATCTCTACAGCGTGGACGGCGATGAATACAGATTCCTGTGCATGGCGAAAGGCGGCGGCTCTGCCAACAAAACCTATCTCTACCAGGAAACCAAAGCGCTGATCACCCCGGCTAAGCTGAAAAATTACCTGGTTGAGAAGATGCGTACCCTGGGGACGGCAGCCTGCCCGCCGTACCACATTGCCTTTGTTATCGGCGGAACCTCGGCGGAAGCCACGCTGAAAACCGTGAAGCTGGCTTCCACGCGCTACTACGACGCGCTGCCAACGGAAGGCAACGAACACGGCCAGGCGTTCCGCGATGTTCAACTGGAACAAGAGCTGCTCCAGGAAGCACAGAACCTCGGCCTCGGCGCGCAGTTTGGCGGTAAATACTTCGCCCACGATATCCGCGTGATCCGCCTGCCGCGCCACGGCGCCTCCTGCCCGATCGGCATGGGCGTCTCCTGCTCCGCGGACCGCAACATCAAAGCGAAAATTAACCGCGACGGGATCTGGATTGAGAAGCTGGAGCACAACCCGGGTCAGTATATTCCTGAATCGCTGCGCCAGCAGGGTGAAGGCGACGTGGTCAGCATCAACCTGAACAAGCCGATGAACGAGATCCTGGCGCAGCTTTCCGCACACCCGGTCTCTACCCGCCTGTCGCTGAACGGGACCATCATCGTGGCGCGCGACATCGCCCACGCGAAGCTGAAAGAGCTAATCGACAACGGTGAGGAACTGCCGCAGTACGTCAAAGATCACCCGATCTACTACGCGGGCCCGGCCAAAACGCCGGAAGGCTACGCGTCTGGCTCACTCGGCCCAACCACCGCAGGGCGCATGGACTCGTACGTGGACCTGCTGCAGTCCCACGGCGCCAGCATGATCATGCTGGCGAAAGGCAACCGCAGCCAGCAGGTGACGGACGCCTGCCATAAGCACGGCGGCTTCTACCTGGGCAGCATCGGCGGCCCGGCGGCGGTGCTGGCGCAGCACAGCATTAAGAGCCTGGAGTGCGTGGCGTATCCGGAGCTGGGTATGGAAGCCATCTGGAAAATTGAAGTGGAGAACTTCCCGGCGTTTATCCTGGTGGATGACAAAGGCAACGACTTCTTCCAGCAGATCCAGAACCAGTGTGCTGCCTGCGTGAAATAAGCCGGCCTGCAATAAAAAAATCCGCGGCGTAAAAGCTGCGGATTTTTTTTGTCTGCCAGCCCCTGCGGCGCTCACACACCGCGCAGCTGCACGTCCAGCAACAGATCGGCATCGTCGTCGTTCTGGCCAATCACGTAGATCGCCTGGCGGCCCGGCAGATTTACGGTAATGATATTCTCTTCGACCGCATCCAGCACTTCGTCGTGCTGCTCCTGAAAGTGGTACAGGGTGTTCATCTTCTCTCCTTAAAAACGGTGCGTTACTGTATAAACTCACGTCTCTTAATATCGACAAGACGCGTCTTAATAACAGGGGGAATAATCTGTTTTTTCTGTCAGCACTGTGACAGGGCTGTGTGACGTTGCCATGAAGGCGGCAGCGGCGCGCACCGCTGCCGGTTAAATCAGAAGAAGCCCAGCGGGTTGATGTCGTAGCTCACCAGCAGGTTCTTGGTCTGCTGGTAGTGGTCGAGCATCATCTTGTGGGTCTCGCGGCCGACGCCGGATTTCTTGTAGCCGCCGAACGCGGCGTGCGCCGGGTACAGGTGGTAGCAGTTGGTCCACACGCGACCGGCCTTGATCCCGCGGCCCATGCGGTAGGCGCGGTTGATGTCGCGGGTCCAGAGGCCGGCGCCGAGGCCGTAACTCGGTGTCGTTGGCGATGGCCAGGGCCTCGGCTTCGTCCTTGAAGGTGGTGACGCCGACCACCGGGCCGAAGATCTCCTCCTGGAACACGCGCATGCTGTTGTGCCCCTTGAGCAGGGTCGGCTGGATGTAGTAGCCGCTGGCCAGGTTGCCTTCGAGCTTCTCGACGCTGCCGCCGGTGAGCACCTCGGCGCCTTCCTGCTGGGCGATGTCGAGGTAGGAGAGGATCTTCTCGTACTGCTGCTGGGAAGCCTGGGCGCCGACCATGGTCTCGGTGTCCAGCGGGTCGCCGCGCTTGATCGCCTTGACCTTCTTCAGCACCTCTTCCATGAACGGCGGGTAGATCGACTCCTGGACCAGCGCGCGGGACGGGCAGGTGCACACCTCGCCCTGGTTGAAGAAGGCCAGCACCAGGCCCTCGGCGGCCTTCTCGATGAACGCCGGCTCGGCCTGCATGATGTCTTCGAAGTAGATGTTCGGGCTCTTGCCGCCCAGCTCGACGGTGGAGGGAATGATGTTCTCCGCCGCGCACTTGAGGATGTGCGAGCCGACCGGGGTGGAACCGGTGAAGGCGATCTTGGCGATGCGCTTGCTGGTGGCCAGGGCCTCGCCGGCCTCCCTGCCGAAGCCCTGGACGACGTTGAGCACGCCCGGCGGCAGCAGGTCGCCGATGAGTTCCAGCAGCACGCAGATGCCCAGCGGGGTCTGCTCGGCCGGCTTGAGCACCACGCAGTTGCCGGCGGCCAGCGCCGGGGCCAGCTTCCAGGCGGCCATCAGCAGCGGGAAGTTCCACGGGATGATCTGCCCGACCACGCCCAAGCGGCTCGTGGATGTGGTAGGCCACGGTGCTGTCGTTGATCTCGGCGGCGGAGCCTTCCTGGGCGCGGATGCAGCCGGCGAAGTAGCGGAAGTGGTCGGCGGCCAGCGGGATGTCGGCGTTGAGGGTCTCGCGCACGGCCTTGCCGTTGTCCCAGGTCTCGGTGACGGCGAGCAGTTCCAGGTTCTGCTCGATGCGGTCGGCGATCTTCAGCAGGATGTTCGAACGCTCCTGCACCGAGGTGCGGCCCCAGGCGTCGGCGGCGGCGTGGGCGGCGTCGAGGGCCTTGTCGATGTCCTGTTTATCCGAGCGCGGAAATTCGCCGATGGTCGAGCCGTTGATCGGCGTGGTGTTAACAAAATAGTTACCGTTCACCGGCGGAACAAATTCGCCGTTGATGAAGTTGCCATAACGCGATTGCAGGTGGATGAGAGAACCGGTTTCTCCCGGAGCAGCATAACGCATGGTGTTTCTCCTTGCGGGACAGAGTGGCGATTAACAACATTTAAACTTGTTATTAACATTGAGCGAACAATGCCAGCCTGTCAGATCGCTCAGCGGGAAACTGTGACCGCATCGAAGGAAAAGAGGGCATTAAGAAACGGCCCGGCCGTCACGCCTTAGCCTGCGCCTGTCGCAGACAGATAATTCCGAGTTTGGCCATAAGCGTGATGAAAAGCGGAACATGTGCGATTTGTGCGGTCAATATGAAGCAGACCCGTGAACAGGAGAACAAGATGCTGGCTTCAGCCCTGATGGTAATGCGCGCCAAAGCGAACTTCGTTCAGCAATTTATCCGCAATCCGCGCAAAATGGGCAGCATCACGCCCTCTTCAGCCGCCCTGTGTCGCGCCATGTGTGAAACGGTCAACTGGGAGCACAGCCTGCGCATTGCCGAGCTGGGCGCCGGCGACGGCGTGCTGACCCGTCATCTGCTGGCACATATGGCAACGCAGGCGCAGCTGGATGTGTTTGAAATCAGTCCCGAGCTGGTGAAAGGGTTACGTCGCTGGAACGATGCGCGCATGCAGGTGCGCGCCTGCTCCGCAGAGTATCTGTCCGGGGAGTACGACGTGATTTTTTCCGGCCTGCCGCTGCTGTCGCTGCCGCCCGCAACGCGCGACGCCATTCTTAGCGCGGTGCATGAAGGACTGGGGCCGCGCGGCGTGTTTGTCCAGTTTCAGTACACCTCGCTAACGCAGCCCAGCCTGTCACGCTACTTCACGTGGCAGCGCCAGCGGGTGCTGAAGAATATGCCACCCGCCTGGGTTTATCGCTGTACGCGGCATTACGCGCCCTGAGCCTGCGCCTGCGGGCGCGTCTGCTGCCAGAAACGCTGCAGCAGCTCGCGCGCCCAGTCTTCGCCAGACAGCTGCGCGCCATCATCGCTAACGCCGGAAGGCAGACAGGCGGTCATGATGTTATGGTCGAACTCCGGATGGAACTGCACTGACAGCGCCTGCGGCGAATAGCGCAGGATCTGGCAACCATCCAGCGCTGAACGCGCCAGCACCTGTGCCTGCGGCGGCGGTACCAGCACCGACTGGCGGTGCGACAACCACGCCGGGAAGGCCTCCGGCAACTGTGCCAGCCACGGATCGCGGTGCGGGGTGCGCGTCAGGGTTTTCAGCCCGCGCTCCCAGCCGTTCGGGTTATCGCCCACTTTACCGCCCAGCGCATAGGCCATCAGCTGATGACCATAGCAAACGCCGAGCAGCGGCAGTTGCGCGTCGATGGCCGCACGAATCCAGGCGGCGGTGCGCTCGCTCCAGTCGGCGTGATCGGTCACCATCGCCCACGAACCGCTGAAAATCGCGCCGCTGATGCCAGAGAAAGCCGGCAGCTCTTCCCCGAGATGCGGCCGCACAATGACATAATCATCCGGCTGTAGCGCCAGGGCTGCAATAAACCACTGTGGTTGTTCACCAATTTTTGCCACAACCTGCGGCGGCGGCGTTTCGAGTTGAATCAGAGCAAGGGGTAAGGTGCGGGTCTGTGTCATGCCGAATACGGTCCTCAAATGATCGTGTTTCGGACATCCACTCTGACAGTAAATTTGCCCTCTGTCCTGGATTTTTCGGCATAAGCTAATGCCATTACGAAAAAAAGCGTCGCCCGCGTGCGCCAACCGATCGCCTTCGTGCCATCATTAGACGGTGACAACATCGATAAAACAAAGGACAGCAGCGTGGCGGTGCGGCATTTTTTTCTGGTTCTGATGGTGGTGTGCATCTGGGCGTTCAATAACGTGGCGATAAAGTGGGGATTGCTGGAGCTTCCGCCGCTGTTTCTGACCTGGATGCGCTTTGTGGTGGTGGCTATCGTGCTGGTGCCGTTTTGCCGCATCACGCGCGCCCAGCTGCCGTGGCTGCTGACGCTGGCGTTTACCTTTGGCTTCATGCACTTTTCGCTGCTGTTTGTCGGCATGCGCTATACCGATGCCGGCACCGGGGCCATTGTGGTCCAGCTGGGCACGCCGATTGCCATGCTGCTGGCGATGGTGGTGCTGAAGGAGAAACTGCGGCTGGTACAGCTGTGCGGTATCGCCATCTCGCTGGCCGGGGTGGTGGTACTCTCCGGCAGCCCGACAATTCCGGCGTGGTGGGTGCTGTGTATTCTGCTGTGCAGCGCCACCGGCTGGGCGGTGAGCAACATGATTGTGAAAAAGTCACCGCCGATTAAACCGCTGACGCTTACCGGCTGGATCTCCTTCCTTGCGGTGCCGATTGTCGGCGCGGCCTCGTGGCTGACTGAATCGCAGCAGTTTACCGCGCTGAGCCACGCCGGCTGGCGCGGCTGGTTTGGCATCCTGTACAGCGCCCTCGCCTCATCGATTGTCGCCTATACGCTGTGGTACGCGCTGCTGAAAAAATATAACGTCAACCTGATCATGCCCTACTCGCTGCTGACGCCGGTGCTGGCGGTACTGATGGGCGTGCTGGTGCTGGGCGACAGCATGAACAGCTTCAAAATTCTGGGTGCGTCGCTGGTGGTGCTGGGGACGGCGATTGCGGTGATTAACCTGCGTAACCTGCGCATGCATGCCCGCTTTCCGCGCCTGCGCCGCCGCTGATCCACTCTGCTATGCTTGAAGCTTGCGTGTTTTCCGGAGGTTTAGCATGGATTCTCAACGCGCTGCCGCATTGTGGCAGCAACTGTGGCAGGGATTGCGGGGTGCGGAACACGCGCCGACGATCCACTTTCTTCAGACCGACAGCTTCCCCTCGGCTTTTGCCGTTAGCGAACTCGCCGCCACCAGCATCGGCCTCGCCAGCCAGGCGCTGAGCGATCTGCTGGGGCGTCCGGCCCCGGTCAGCGTCAACGTCCGCCTGGCCTCGCGCTGGTTTCAGCACAGCCTGACGCCGCTGAACCGTCCGCCAGCCGCCCAGTGGGATGCGCTGGCCGGTGACTATCCGTGCGAGGATGGCTGGATCCGCCTGCACACCAACGCACCACACCATCGCGCCGCCATGGCGCGCGTGCTGGGCGAGCACGCCGATCGGTCATCGCTGGCGGCGGGGGTGGCACGCTGGCAGGGACACGCGCTGGAGCAGGCCGTGGTCGACGCCGGCGGCTGTGCCGCCTGGATGCGCAGCGCACAGCAGTGGCAGCAGCACGCGCAGGGACTGGCGGTAAGCGAAGAAGCGCTGATTGCCCAACGGGCAACCGGCGAAGCGCCCACGCCGGGCTGGGCGCTGCTGCCGGCGCGGCCGCTGCTGGGCGTGCGGGTGCTGGATCTGACGCGCATCATTGCCGGACCGGTAGCGACCCGCTTTCTGGCCAGCCTCGGCGCGCAGGTACTGCGCATCGATCCGCCCGGCTGGCGTGAACCGACGCTGGAAGAGGAGATCAACTGCGGCAAACGCTGCGCGCAGCTGGATATCAAAACCCGCGCCGGGCGCGATCGGCTGATTACGCTGCTACAGCATGCGGATGTGCTGGTGCACGGCTACCGCGCGGACGCACTGGAAAAGCTGGGGCTGGATGCGGAGAGCCGTCAGCGGCTGGCGCCGGGGCTGGTGGATGTCAGCCTCAACGCCTGGGGCTGGCACGGGCCGTGGCGCAACCGGCGCGGTTTTGACAGCCTGGTGCAGATGGCCTGCGGCATCGCCGAACAGGGTATGCGCTGGCAGGCAGGCGTTAAACCGACGCCGCTGCCGGTGCAGGCGCTGGATCACGCCACCGGCTATATGATGGCGGCCGCGGTGCTGGAAGGATTACGCCAGCGCCGCGTTAACGGCACCGGCTGGCAGGCGCGTTTGTCGCTGGCGCGTACCGCGCTGCTGCTTCAGCAGCACGGCGCAGCGCCACAAGGCGAACAGCGTGGCATTACGCCGCAGCCGCACGATGCGCTGAGCGCGCTGGAGATCAATCGCTGGGGGATTGGCGAGCGCCTGCGCGCCGCGGCTTATCTGCCCGGTACGCCGATGCTGTGCGCGGCACCGGCGCAGCTGCCCGGCAGCAGCCATCCCTGCTGGTGACGACTCAGGCGTCGTCGCCCTCTTCACGCAGTTCGTCATACATCGCCTGAATCGCCTCACGGCTCAGCGCCGCCAGCGTGCGATAAAACGCGGTGGTGGCGTGGGCTTCCACTTTACCGAGGAAGGCACCGCACCACGGCAGCAGGTAGTCATCGAACAGCGCCAGCTGGGCTGCCGCCTCATCTTCCGCAGACTGATCTTCCAGCCAGGAGGCCGCCAGCAGCAGCACGCCAAAGTGATCGGCCGGCGACTCGCTCAGTGGCATACCGCGTGAGGTTAAAAACGCCCGCACCTCGGCTTCCTGCGGTCCGTTCGGCCACTGTGAGGCGTACGGCGGTACGCTGCAGTCGCTGCCGACGAACAGCGCATTGTAATCCGCCGCCAGCGCCTGTGGATCGCTATTCTGCTGCAGCCGGGTCAGCAGTTCATCCTGCTCCAGCGGCCACTGATCTTTCAGTTTGCCTTCGCGCAGCAGGGTGAACAGCGGCACCAGCAGCGGGTCCTGCGGCTGGCGATTAAACAGCGAGCCGATGACGCGGCAGAGAATGGAAAACTCATTCATGCAACAGAATTCCTTGAGGCAAAAAAGTTAAAAGTCGGCAAATTCCGCAATGTGTTTGCCGGTGCGCTGTTCGAGAAAGTCGAGCAGGCGACGCGGCGTGACATTTAACACGCGATCCTGCGGAAAATCCACTTCGCGCGTAATACGCAGGCAGTGCTCGAAATCGCCGAGCGTAAAGGCGGTGTGCGAATCGGAGCCAAACGCCAGCCGGCCACCGGCGTCACGCACCGCTTCCGCAATCGCGCGGCAGTTAGGTTCACTGCCCGGGCGCGAATGGGTGAACGACGAGTTGTTGATCTCCAGCGCCACATCGTAGTGCGCGGCGGCTTCCGCGATGGCGCGAATATCCACCGGGAATTTAGGGTTGCCCGGATGGCTGATGATGTGCACCAGTCCGCTGGCCATGGTGGCGATCATCGCTTCGGTGTGGTGAGCCTTGTCGCGCGGCGCATAGACCGGCTCATGGAAGCCAGCGACGATCAAATCCAGCGCATCCAGCATCGGCCCGCTGCAATCAATCTCACCCTGCTGATTTTTGATGTTGGCTTCAATGCCGCGCAGCACGCCGACGCCGTCAATCACGCGCGGCCAGATGCGCATATTCACAAAATGCCAGTAGTGCGGCGCATCGGCCATGTCCGGACCGTGATCGGTAATGGCGAACAGCTTCAGGCCGTTCTGTTTCGCCTGCGCGACGTAATCGTGCAGCGTGCTGTAAGCATGGGTGCTGGCGACGGTGTGCATATGTAAATCGACGGGATACATCCTCTTCTCCTCTGCTGAATTAATAGCCGCGCTGGCGATCGACCAGACCGTGCGGCTGTTGGCCCTGCTCCAGTGCCGTGATGGCACCGGCGATATAGTCCATCGCCTCATGCGGCAAGGTGGTGGCGGCATTATGCGGGGTAATCATGACATGTGGATGAGACCACAGCGGACTCGCGGCCGGCAGCGGTTCCACCTGGAATACGTCCAGCGCGGCGGCGGCCAGCTGACCGCTCTCCAGCGCCGACAGCAGATCGGCCTCTACCACGTGCGCACCGCGCGCGAGATTGAGGAAACAGGCACCGCGCGGTAGCGCGCTGAGAAACGTGCCATCGATCAGGTTGCTGGTTTCCGGCGTGGCGGGCAGCAAATCAATTAATACCTGACTGTCAGCGAGAAAATCCGCCAGCTGATCGCGGCCGTGAAAGGTGGTGACACCGGCAATCTGCTTCGGCGAGCGGCTCCAGCAGCGCAGCGGAAAGCCCCACTGGCGCAGGCTCTCCAGCACGCTACGGCCAAGCACGCCTGCCCCCAGCACGCCAATGGTAAAAGTAGCACGTTCGCGGTCCGGCAGCGGCTGCCACAGCGCCTGTCGCTGCTGCTGGTGATAGTCGGCGAAGCGGCGGAACCAGCCCAGCACGCACCAGTTCGCATACTCCTGCATCTGGCGTGCCATGCCGGTGTCTTCCAGCCGGTAGAGCGGCACCGCATCAGCCAGCATCTCAGGGTGCGTACGCAGCTGCCGCAAAATTTCGTCCACGCCGGCCCCCATGGCGAATACGCCACGCAGCGCCCGCCCCGCCAGCATCTCCACCGGCGGCGATCGCACAATGGCGTAGTCGGCGGGCGCACTGTCGCCCGGCTGCCACTGGCGGATGCGCACCTCCGGCAGTCGCTGGCGCATGCCGTCCAGCCACGGCTGCGGATTCAGTGACGGGTGATACCAGATGATCTCCATACTGCTCTCCTTTTTTTCTTTCAGCCTCAGTCAAATAGCGGCGCAGGGCAAGTAAAAACCCGCGCCGCACCGCAATTTTCCGGCGATTAATCGCGAAGGCTTCACATTTCCGCCGCTGCAAAAGGCTAAGCGGCGCGTTAACGTCTAAAGTTGTTCGGGTGGTCAATGCGTTAGCGCACCACCTTTTCGGACAAGGAGAAAAACCGATGATAAAAAATGTAGTGTTTACGCCTGCGCGTCTTACCCTGTTGCTCAGCGCGGCGCTGCTGAGCGCGTCTGCTGTGCACGCTGAGGATAACAGCCGCATGCTCAGCGCCCAGCCGCAGCCGCCGGATGTGCGACTCGGCCCACTATTCAGTGCCGTGCAGCAGGCCAGATTTTATCCGGACCAGAAAACCTTTGCCGATGCGGTCCCCAAATATGATCCGGCGTCGATTCTCGCCGACTGGCAGATGCAGAAAAATCAGCGTAATTTCGATCTCAGGCGCTTCGTGGACACCAACTTCATCCTGCCCAAAGCGCAGGATAAATACGTGCCGCCCGCCGGCCAGAGCCTGCGCGCGCACATCAATGGCCTGTGGCCGGTGCTGACGCGCAGCACGCCAACGGCCAGCCAGTACGATTCGCTGCTGCCACTGCCGAAACCGTACGTGGTGCCAGGCGGGCGTTTCCGCGAAGTCTATTACTGGGACAGCTACTTCACCATGCTCGGGCTGGCAGAGAGCGGCCACTGGGATCGGGTGCAGGATATGGTGGACAACTTCGCCAGCGAGCTGGACAAGTACGGCCACATCCCCAACGGCAACCGCAGCTACTATCTCAGCCGCTCGCAGCCGCCGTTCTTCAGCCTGATGGTGGATTTGCTGGCCAGCCACAAGGGAGATGATGTCTACCGCCAGTATCTGCCGCAGCTGCAAAAAGAGTATGACTACTGGATGGCGGACAGCGACAAGGTGGCTGCCGGCCAGGCGAGCAAGCGCGTGGTGAAACTGAGCGACGGCACCCTGCTCAATCGCTATTGGGATGACCGTGACGTGCCGCGCACCGAATCCTGGCTGGACGATGTCAACACCGCGAAAAAAGCGCCTGAGCGCAGTAAACAGCAGGTGTATCGCGATCTGCGCGCGGGCGCCGCCTCGGGCTGGGACTTCAGCTCTCGCTGGTTCACCGATGCGCACAATCTGGCCTCGATTCGCACCACCCAGCTGGCCCCGGTTGACCTCAACAGCCTGCTGTTCCACCTGGAGCAGACGCTGGCGAAAGCCGCGAAGCTGGCAAAGCAGAATGACAAAGCGCAGCAGTTTGCGGCGGATGCAGAGAAGCGCCAGGCGGCGATCAATCGTTACCTGTGGGATGACAAACAGGGCTGGTATGCCGACTACGATTTCCAGAAAAAGCAGGTGCACAATCAGCTCACCGCCGCCACGCTGTTCCCGCTGTATATGCAGCTGGCGGGCGACAAACAGGCGGAACGCACCGCTGCCGCAGTGGAAAAACAGCTGCTGAAACCAGGCGGGCTGGTCACCACGACGGTAAACAACGGCCAGCAGTGGGATGCGCCTAACGGCTGGGCCCCGCTGCAGTGGGTAGCGGTCGAAGGTCTGGAGCACTACAAGCAGAACCAGCTGGCACAGCAGATCGGTCAGCGCTTCCTGCAAAATGTGCAGCAAACTTACGATCGCGAGCACAAGCTGGTCGAGAAGTATGTGGTCGACGGTACCCAACTGGGCGGTGGTGGCGGCGGTGAGTATCCGCTGCAGGACGGCTTTGGCTGGACCAACGGCGTAACGCTGAAGCTGCTGGATAAGTATTGTCCGAAAGATAAAACCTGTAATAGCACGCGCGACATCCCATCAATGCCGACGCTAAACGCGGCGAAATAACCCTGACGTCAGGTGCGCCGCCGTGCGCACCTGCTTCTCAGGCCCGATGCCACAGCCAGGCGATGACCACGCCCGGCGCTGCGGCATCCCCTGCGCATCACACTTTTCCATTACTTATCTTTTACATCTTGAAACACCCCTTACTAAAAGATAATAATTCTCAATCTTAAAATTACTCTTTTTCTCATTATTAACCGCCGCGCTGGTGTGGTGCGGCTTTTGTTCTCAGCCAAAGGAATCATTATGACCGCGCTGTTCCCCCTCAACCGTGGCCGGCTGCTGTGCGCGCTGGCGCTGGCGTTTCCGGCACTCGGCGTTGCCGAACCCTCTCTGGTGGTCACCGCACAGCCGCAGGAGAGCGCCACCTCGCCCACGGCGGGCTATCTCGCCACCCGCAGCGGCGCCACGAAAAGCGATCGTCCACTCGTCACCACGCCGCAGTCCATTTCCGTGGTGACGCGTCAGCAGATTGACGATCAGGGCGCGCAGGATCTGAACCAGGCGCTGGGCTATACCCCGGGGGTTTTCACCAACTTTGGTGGCGCGGCCACGCGTTACGACACCATTTCGCTGCGCGGTTTCCACGGCGGTGACGTCGACAACACCTTCCTTGACGGTCTGCGCGTGATGAGCGACGGCGGCAGCTTCAACATCCTGCAGGTGGATAACTGGTTCCTTGACCGCATCGACGTAATTAAAGGCCCCTCTTCTGCCCTTTATGGTCAGACGGTGCCGGGCGGGCTGGTGAACATGGTCACGAAGCGGCCGCAGTTTGCTTCGCAGGGCCATTTACGCTTCGCCACCGGCAGCAATGCCAGTAACAGCGCCGCCTTTGATTACACCGACGCGATTAACGATCAATGGGCGTACCGCCTGACCGGCATCACGCGCAACAGCGATACCCAGTACGACCACACGCGCGAAGAGAAATACGCGCTGTCACCCCAGCTGCTATGGCAGCCGGATGAAGACACCAGCCTGCTGCTGCGTGCTTATCTGCAAAAAGATCCCTCAGGCGGCTATCACGGCTCGGTGCCGGCGGAAGGCACGCTTTACAGCCACAATGGCCGCTGGCTGAGCGACGGTTTTTATGAGGGCGACAGCGCGCTGGATCAGTTCAAACGTCATGAGCAGATTTACGGCTACGACTTCTCGCACCGTTTCGATGAAGTATGGTCGGTGCACAGCACCGGCAGCTACAGCCATTCCAGCGTGGCGCTCGACCAGGTGTACCAGATTGGCTGGAACAGCGACAATCCGGACCTGCTCAATCGCTACTACTCCAGTGAGCGCTCTTCGCTCAGCGCGTGGGCGACCGATAACCAGCTGCAGGCGGAGTTTGCCAGCGGTGCGCTGCAGCATCGCGTCACGCTCGGCGCGGAGTATCACCGCTACAAAAATGATCTGAGCGACGCCAGCGGCGCTGCCTCACCGCTGAATGCCTGGAGCGGCGAGACCATCGGCAGCCAGCCGGATTACCTCTGGACAGCGCAGACGCGCCGCTATTACCAGAGCGGCCTCTATCTGCAGGATGAGATGGCGTGGCAGCGCTGGCATCTGGATTTGTCTGGTCGCTATGACCGCATCGTGTCAGAGAATGGCAATAGTCGTCGTCAGGACGATCACGTCAGCGGCCGCGCCGCGCTGCTGTACGCCTTTGATAATGGCGTGTCGCCGTACGTCAGCTGGAGCCAGGCGATTACCCCGGCTTCGCTGACCGATCCCGACGGGAATCAGCTGAAACCGACCACCTCAGAGCAGTATGAAGCCGGGGTGAAATACCAGCCGAACGGCACGCGCGATCTCTACAGCGTGGCCCTGTACGACCTGACGCAGAACGATGTGGCCAACCGTAACGTGCAGGACGGCACCTATACCCCGTCTGGCAAAGTGCATGCGCAGGGCATTGAACTGGAGGCGCGCAGCCAGCTGACCGAACGGTTCAGCACCATTGCCGGTTATACGCTCAACCATCTGCGCTTCAAGGATTCCGTGGACGGCAACGATGGCCATACGCCGTACGTCACGCCAAATAGCATGGCGTCGCTGTGGGGGCATTATCAGTTTGATTACGGCCTGAGCGCGGGTGCCGGGGTGCGCTATATTGGCCGCCAGTGGGCCGATAACGAAAACACCACCCGTTTGCCGTCGGTGACCCTGTTTGACGCCTCGCTGCGCGCCGATCTGGGCGCGTGGCAGCCGAACCTGAAAGGTGCCTGGCTGCAGCTGAATGCCCGCAATCTGACGGATAAAAAGTATCTGGCAGCCTGCTACGGCACCGGTTACTGCTATCGCGGCGCGGAGCGGACGCTGACCGCCACAATCGGCTACGATTTCTGACGACATAAAAAAATCCGCAGCCCCGGACGGGACTGCGGATCTTGTTGAATCGTGATTTGGCGTCAGCTGCGGACTTTACGGTAGATCCACAGCACCACAATGGCACCGATCACCGCGACCACGAAGCTGCCAAAGTTGAAGCCGTCAACCCGGCCAAAGCCGAACAGGGTACTGATCCAGCCGCCCACCACCGCACCGACAATCCCGAGTACCACGGTCAAAATAAATCCGCCGCCATCTTTACCTGGCATGATCCATTTAGCGATAATCCCGGCAATCAGACCAAAAATAATCCATGAAAGAATACCCATTTGCTGCTCCTTACGTTATGAATCAAGGTGTTCATCGCGCTAAGTATAGCCGGGAATTTTTTCTCTGCTACATCAACATCATGATGAATTCGTTCACGCCGGCTAAAGCTTTTACCGCCCCGGTCGATAACCGACGAAGAGCAGTGGCACTCGTAAAATAGCAATCGGACAGGTGGAGCAGGACGTGAAAGACGCCGATAAAGAACAATATCTTAAGCGCGGTACGCTAGCGGTGTTGAACGTGATGAAGGATTTGTTGCGTTATCAAACCCTGCTGATGGTCAATTTCTCCCGTGGTCAGTTCATCAGCCGGCTGCTGGCCGCGGATGAAGATCGGGTAATTTTTGATCTCGGCAGCAACGCGCTGGACAATGATTTGGCACTGCAGGGTGGCGAAGTGAATATCGCGGCCGAAACCCACGGTGCCAAAGTGGAGTTTGGGCTGCAGGGATTAACCCGCATCGATTATGACGGCCTGCCCGCCTTTGCCGCCGCGCTGCCCGACCTGGTGTGGCAGATTCAGCGCCGGGAATTCTTTCGCGTCAACGCGCCGCTCGAACCGGTATTTTACTGCCACAGCCAGTGGCCGGACGGCAGCACCGCGCGCTTTCGCCTGCAGGATCTGTCGCTCGGCGGCGTCGGCGTGCTGCTGGATGAGGCGCTGCCGGAAGGTCTTAACCGTGGCGATACCTTCAAAAAGCTGCGCGTTGAGCTAGGCGAATATGGCCAGTTCGAAGTGACCGCACAGCTGCTGCACATCGGCGAGCGCAGCACCGTGACCAGCAAGAACGAAACCCGCATCACGCCGCGGCTTAGCTTCCGTTTTACCGCCATCGAACCGGTGCAGGAGCGTCAGCTGCAGCAGGTGATTTTTGCGCTGGAGCGGCTGGCGCGCGACAAGGCCAATCGCTTCCAGTAAACCGCCGGCGTCCCGCGCGACGCCAGCGTAGTCTATGCTTTCTCCTTGCACATTCTTTTCACCGGCTCCCAGCAAGGAGATGCTCCCTAATGGAAAACTGGCTTTCTGCCCACCATTTGCAACTTATCTTTCTCAATCAAAACTTCTGGATTAATAGCGCCATCATTGTGTTCGGCACGCTGATTGTTTACTGGCTGCTGCGCACCGTCATTCGTTTTGTCTCTAACCGTATCGCCCACTACAGCGAACAGCGCCACGTGCGTTTCACCGGCATTCTGGTGGAGATTCTGCGCAGCACCAGTCAGCTGCTGCTGCTGATCTTCTCGCTGCTTATCACCCTGAAATTTGTCGACCTGCCGGACAGCTGGAGCGTCGCCATCGCCCACGGCTGGTTCCTGGCGCTGATTCTGCAACTCACGCTGTGGATTGACGGCGGCATTCGCCTGTGGCTGCACTCGTTGCTGCGCGATCCGCTGCACGTGCGCAATCCGGTCACCACGGTGATCCTCGGTATTCTGCTGCGCGTCGTGGTGTGGGTAATGATGCTGCTGGCGATCCTCTCCAATATGGGGATCAACATCACCGCGCTGGTGGCCAGCCTCGGCGTCGGCGGTATCGCCATCGCGCTGGCGATTCAGACGGTACTGAGCGATGTGTTCGCTTCGCTGGCGATTGGCTTCGATAAGCCCTTTGAGCACGGCGACTTTATTGTGTTCGGCGACATCGCCGGCTCCATTGAGCACATTGGCCTGAAAACCACCCGGCTGCGCAGTCTCGGCGGCGAACAGATTGTCTGCTCCAACACTATTCTGCTGCAGCAAACCATCCACAACTACAAACGCATGCAGCAGCGACGCATCGTGTTTAAGTTCGGGATTAATTACGGCACGCCGGCGGAGAAAGTGCGGCAGATTGGCGGCATGGTGCAACGCATCATTGAAGGCGTGCCGGACACGCGTTTCGATCGCGCCCATTTCCTGTCGTTTGACGAATCGCAGCTGACGTTTGAGGTGGTCTATTTCGTGCTGAGCGCCGATTACAACAAATACATGGACATCCAGCAGGAGATTAACCTGCAACTGATGGCGCAGCTGGAGCAGAAACAGATTCGTTTCGCCTTCCCGATGCGCCGCGTGGAGTTCACCGGCGGCGTGCTGCCGCGCATTAACCTCAGCGATGCCTCAAATGAGACTGCGGCAGAGCGCGCACAGCACTGAGCCCCGCCAGCCGTATTAGCCGATGGTGCGATAGGCGGTGGTGACTTTCCACAGGTAGCGCGGCGCCTGGGCGGCCGGATGCTTGTTCTGCACGTGCTGGTAGAACTCATCCGGCGTCATGGCGTTGATCATTGCAATGGCGCGATCGCGGTCGCGCGAGAAGGTGCGTAGCAGCGCGCCGGCGCCGTTGGCATAGGAAACAATGGTGGCATAGCGCAGCGTCAGCGGATCGCGAATGCCCGCCAGCGCGGAATCCTGCAGAATCCGGATATAGGCCGCGCCGATATCAATATTTTTCGCCGGGTCGCGCAGCTCGGAGTTACTCGGCTGGCCGTGGCGTCCCTGTGCGCGATACACCTCGCGTCCGGCGGTGGCGGCTTTGATCTGCATCAGCCCGACCGCGTTAGAACGGCTTACCACGGTTGGGTTGCCCCCGGATTCGACACTAATAATGGCGCTGATCAGCTTCTCATCAACGCCATAATGACTGGCGGCATCTTCGGTAAACAGTGACCATGCATCATTCACTTTCGACGGCGGCGCCTGGGTTAATGGCGTATTCTTCTCCGGCGTCACCGGTTTTTCCGGCTCGCTGGCACAGCCAGCCAGCAGCAAAGCAGACAGCATAAGTAGTCGAATTTTCACTGATTTTCGGTTCCGCTATAAGATTGGCGCAAGCTATCATAACCATGACGGTAAAAGGTAAAATTACCGTTTATCCTAAATACGTAAAAAACCTTGTGCTACCGTGACTTCGGTAACGCATTTCGTCATCATCGGCAGGCCAACACACAGCAGGATGGAAGTTATGCTCGCCCCTCGTTCAATACGCCTCATCGCCCCTTCCGGTTATTGCCACAATCAGGACGCCGCCCGGCGCGCGGTGGAGCGCCTGCAGGCGGAGGGCCATCAACTGCAAAACCCGGAAGCCATTACGCGCCGCTGGCAGCGTTTTGCCGGTGATGACGCGCAGCGCCTGCAGGATGTGAATGCGCTGGCGTCGCTGGCGTCGCTGCCGGATATCGTACTGGCGGTGCGCGGCGGCTATGGTGCCTCACGCCTGCTCGATCACCTCGACTATGTGGCGCTGCAGCGTCGCCTGCTTAATCAGCCTGTCGCGTTGTGCGGCCACAGTGATTTCACCGCTATTCAGCTGGCGCTGCTGGCGCAAACCGGGCTGATCACCTTCAGCGGACCGATGCTGGCCGGCAATTTTGGCGCGGAGGCTTTATCTGAATTTACCGTCAGCCACTTTTGGCAGGCGCTAACATCTCCTACAGTCAATCTGGCGTGGCACAGCGCCAGTCCGGATCGCGGCCGCTGGCAGGGCACGCTGTGGGGCGGCAATCTGGCGATGATCTGCTCCCTGATTGGCACGCCGTGGCTGCCGCAGATTGAAGACGGCATTCTGGTGATCGAGGATGTGAATGAGCATCCGTTCCGCATTGAGCGTATGCTGATTCAGCTGCAGCAGAGCGGTATTCTGGCGCGCCAGCGAGCCATTGTCACCGGCAGCTTCACCAGCACCGCCCTGTCCGATTACGACAATGGCTTTGATTTCGCCACGGTGTGGCAGCGGTTGCGTGATGAGTACCAGATTGCGGTAATCAGCGATCTGCCGTTTGGCCATGATGCCGATACCGTGACGCTGCCGCTCGGCGCCAGCGCCACGCTTGAGATTGACCAGGGCGCCGCGCGGTTAGCCTTTACCGGCCATCCGACGTTGCGCTGACGTGTTGCCGCAGGAGACCGCTATTGAAGCCGCTGTACGAAGACTTGTGGATCTCCACGCCGGAATTCCCCGCCGAAGAGACGGCTAATGATTTAATGATGCACGGGTTTATGCTGCGCCATCCGCGCGGCAACCTGTTGATTGGCCGCGTTGAGCAGCTGCTGGATCATGAAGTGCTCGCGGACGCGGGCGGCGTGATTCGCCACTATTTTACCCACTGGCACGAAGCCGCGCCGGGCGCGCGGGCCATTCAGCAGCGCTTCAATAGTGCGCTGTATTGCCACAGTCGCTCGCTCGGCCCGGTGAGCCTGGTGATTGAGCCGGACGAAACCTTCACGCATCAGGACGTGCACTTTGGCGACTTTCACCTGCTGCCCACGCCGGGCCACACGCCGGGCAGCTGCAGCTACCTGTATCACTCACCGCTCGGCCAGACCTACCTGTTTGTCGGCGACACCCTGACGCGGGATTACCATCGCTGGATTAGCGTGCTGGTGCCGGACAGTAATCCTGCGGAGCTGCAGCAGTCGCTGGAGCTGTACCGCTCGCTGCGTCCGGATGTGGTGCTGATGAGCACCACGCGCGGGCATCTCTCCTGGGCGAAGGTCGATTTACAGAGCTGGCTGGCCGCGATTGATGAAGCGGAACAGTCGCCGCTGGACCTGCGCCAGCAGCCACTGCTGTGATTACAGCGTCTTGCTCATATAGTGACGCTGATGTTCGCGCGGATAGTGATCAAGGCTAAAACGTAGCGTATAGCCAAGCTTTTCATAAAACGGCCGCGCCTGAAAGCTGGCGGTATCCACCTGCGCGTAACGGCAGCCGCGTGCGCGGGCTTCCTGTTCGGCTGCCTGAATCAGCTGGCTGCCGGCGCCCTGCCCGCGTAACCCATCGCTGACCCACAGCATATCAATGCGTAACCAGTTGCCATAGGTTGAGCCCGTCAGTCCCGCCAGCTTTTTCCCGGCGCCGTCTTTAATGAACACACCGATGGCTTTCATCTCATTGACGTCAATAAAGCGGCTGTTGAAGGCGTTCAGGCCGAGGCGCATTTCATCCAGATCCTGATGCGTGACGCTATCCGTAACGTTTAATTGCATGGTCGGTTCCTTGTGGCGGCATTATGAAGAGGGGTGCTGGCGGTCGTCGTAGCGCTCCAGCGACAGAATATCAGCATCGCGTTTTTCCGTGCGGTTGCAGGGCAACAGCTTATCGCTGTCGGCGTAGACGAAAAAGGTTTCGCCGCTGTTTTTATTCACGATCAGCTGATCGCCATTGCGGAAACGGGTAATGGCGACCTTATCGCCGTCCTGCAGATGCGTGCGCTGCTGCCCGGCGGCAATCTGGAAATGCCGGGTTGGCCACATCAGCGTGCTGAGACCGTAAGCGGCACGCGATACCGTCATGGTAGGGCGGCCCGGGCAGGTGATCTGGAATTCGCTTTCGCTCCACGCGGGGGCAATCTGGCAGGCCATCAGGAGCGCGGCAAGGGTTATCGCCTTCATGGGTGTTCTCCACTGAGGTTAGATCATGATTTTACAGGAATTTAATTGACCAGAGAGTAACATACAACCGTCGCCGGTGCGGTAATCTGCGACCGCAGGTCAGCCAGTGCGGGCAGTAAGAACGCCTCCACGACACTGATTTTGCGAGGTTTTATGTGATCGGGATATCTTTGTAACGAGTTAAGTAAAATGCGTTAAGATCGCGTCAGGAGGATGTTATGCGAGATGAACAGGCATTATTCGCGCGGCTGGCGCAATCGCCGTTTCGCCGCCGCTTCCATTTAGGCGCGAAAGAGCGACAGTACTGTATTGAGAAAGGCCCGGCGGTGATCGACCAACACGCGGCCGATTTTATCCAGCAAAGACTGGCCGTAGCCGAACCAAAGAATGATGGCAAACAGACGCCAATGCGCGGCCATCCGGTGTTTATCGCCCAGCACGCCACGGCAACCTGCTGCCGCGGCTGTCTGGCAAAATGGCATGGCATTGCTGCGCATCAGCCGTTAACGGCAGAGCAGCAGCAATATATGGTGCGGGTGATTCACCGCTGGCTGGTGGGTGAAATAAATGGTTAAGACCGGGATGGGATGGAGCTACTCTGCCGCGACCTGCGCGGCCACCAGCATCAGCGCCAGTCCGGCATCGTCTGGATCGAAACGCTGCATAACTTCATGGATCGCCGTCACGCAGTTCATCACCTGCTGTTTTTTGTCGGCGTCTAACTTATCAATCGCGTGCTGAAGAATCATTAAACTGGCTTCTTCTTCTCTCATGGATTTACCCTTGTTTTGCTTACCTGGTGCGCAACGCTGGCAAGAATAACGTTTATCTGCTAGCAAAGTCACCCCTTTACATGCTTACCGCTTAACGATTAAACAAATGGCAAATGGGCAGTGGCGTCAGACATGCTATGATCGGATCAGTGGCGCGCATCGTCAGGCCAGCATAAATCAGGGAATGCACCAGGAACAGGACCATGTTAAGACTCAGTTTTCTACTCACACTTATCCTGCTGGCTGGCTGCAGCTCCACGCCGAAAGGCGTCGATTGCCCCGGCGAGGTCGCAACGCTCTATGGTCAGTCGCTGGGCCACACCGAAGGGCGCATTTTCGATTTGGTGAATTCGTTTTCGGTGGCGCGCGATGGGGTAACGCTGAGCAGCGGCGCACTGCACTCCACCGACCGTTTCCGCTATGTCCCTTCTGCCGTGACGCCGGAAGGCTTTTATGCACAGCGGCTGAGCGACAAGCAGTTCCGCCTGATCAACCCGTCGCGTAACACCATGATTACCTGGACGTGTCCATAAGCCGTGCGTGGCGCGCGCAGATGGTTTATTGTCAGCGTTTGTCATGCTGCGGACCTGCATTATGGAAAAGAGTCTGGACAATAACGGTTATATCGATTTCCCCTTTCCGGCCACCCGAGACGCGGATGGCTCGGTCAACCCGTGCGGTTTTGACCTGACGCTGGAAACCGATCGCATTGATGAGATCGCCGCCGGTAAACATTCTGAAAATTTGCGTCGTCTGCTGGAAGAGGTCAATCTGCAGGATGGCCTGTTTATGACGCTGGCCTGTGACTGGCAGCAGCGCGCAGACGGCGTGTGCGGCTTTCTCGATGTGGCGTTCCGCCCCACGCTGGACTGTAGCAGCGAAGAGACACAGAGCCTCGATCAGTTCTTTGAGATGTATCTGCGCCGCCAGGAGCAGCAGCACAGCATGCCGCGCGACGCGCTGGTCAACTATGCGCGCGCGGTGCTGGACTGGAGCTGGTCGCCGCTGCAGCAGCGCCATCGCCGCTATGAGAAGGTCACCATTCGCTATTACTGCCAGCAGGCGGACGATGCCGAATGGTGTTTTGATCATCTGCGCCACTTCCTGGTGAGCTGGTACCCGGCGTATCGCGACCAGCAGTGAGGGCGTCCGCGTGACGCCCTGTGCCTACGGTCGTACCAGACGAATCGCGTGCTCCAGCATACGCTGTTCATCGCGTTCGTCGTGGGCGCGATCGTGGCGCGTACGCTGCAGCAAACGGGCAATCTCCTCCCGTCTGGTTTCATGACCGCACTCGGAAAGGACAATTACCGCATCGCCAATCACCCGGCAAACTTCATCGTAATCGTCTTCATTCAGGATATCGCGTTTCATTTCTCCTCCGTTCAGTGAGCGCTGCGTGAGGTTGGTGCAGCTTAACGTGGTCCTTACCAGGTATGGACAGCAATGCCGATTCCTGCAAACCACTGTTACATCCTGAAAAGCCACCAGGTTGCTGGTCTGCACTTCTCTGTCTACGCTGAAAGAGACATTCACCACTCTCAGGGAGTCAATATGACCGATAAAGCGGAAGCAAAATTGAATGAAGCGGCGGGTGCCGTACAGGAAAAATTTGGCGAGTTCACCGGTTCACGCCGCCATCAGGCACGCGGTGCCGCGCGACGCTATCCGGCGCAGGCCAGTTATGCGGTGCAGGATGCAGCAGACTGCGTGGTGAGATCGGTACGCGACAACCCGGCGACCGGGCTGGCCGTTGCCGCCAGCATCGGCGTGATTGTTGGCTTCCTGCTGGGCCGTAAATAATCCCCGGCGATCGGGGCCCGTGCGGCCCCGATACTCAATGCCGCTGCGGCACGCCGTCCCGTCGTTCCTGAATATGTTCATCCGGCGTCTCGGCGACATCTGCCGTACTGCTGTGCCCGGCCAGGTGGCGCCCATGCTGCCCCGCTATCACCACAGGCCCTACCGGTAATTGTGCACTGGCCGCCAGTGATAGCAGCAATAAAAACCATCCCGTCAGTAACGTTCTTCCCATCCTGCCCGCCTTACACGCTGATTAGTGAGCGCTCAGCTTGCCGGATGTCATGCAAATTAGCGTCAGCGCGACGCAAAGCTATGTCGGCAGTTGTGAATAATCAGGCCTGTGCGCGCCGCGCTTTGTAACGCGCCACCATGGTCATTAATGCCTGATAAATCAAACCGGCATACAGGCTCATGACAATCATCATGCCCGGCGTTTTGCCCTGTGCCTGCCAGGATACAAACCACATAAAAATGCCCCACAGCAGGGAAAAAATCAGCCAGCCTTTTACAAACTTGATCACACCTTGCATAGCACCTCCGGATTGATGAAGGCAGAAGATAGCGGTTCAGCCAGCAAATGGCACGCGCGCCGGTGCCGGGATGTTAACTGTTTCAAAGTTTTACGCAAACCGCTATCGCAGCGGGAAAAAGCCGTGGAAAACAGCACGCAGAACGCAGCATCAACGGGTGCCTGTCTCGGCCGTCCCGGTTAGTTTGGCCATGCCACGCCGATATGATGACATAGATCGCCTTGCATCAGTGTGTATTGTGTGTATAATTTCACCTACAGGAAGTCCGATGAAGAGCGCGACGCTGATTAAACTGCTGCAAAAGAATGGCTGGAAGCTGGAGCGCATACGCGGCAGTCATCATCAGTTCTCGCATCCGGATTTTGCTCATCTGATCACCGTGCCGCATCCGCAGAAGGATATGAAGACAGGCACGCTGATGCAGATTCTGAAAGACGCCAGGCTGGATTGATCCATGCTGGTTTCATTCCGCTTGCTCAGAGGTGACATGATGCTGTTTCCCGCTTTGGTAGAGATTGACGCTGACGGCTCGGCCAGTGGTTATTTCCCGGATGTCACCGGCTGTTATTTTGCCGGTGATACGCCCGAGCAAACGCTGCAGGATGCGCAATCTGCGCTGCATGCCCACTTTGAACTGATGGCGGAGAAAGGCTTGTTGATTCCGGAGCCGGCGCAGCACTGGCAGCAGGAATTTAGCCAGCCCGGTGTGTGGATTTACGTTGATATTGATGTCACCCGTTATCTGGGCAAATCCGAGCGCATCAATATCACTATGCCGCATCTGCTGATTGAGAAGATCGATAAGATGGTCAGTAATAACGCGCGCTACAGCAGCCGCAGCCATTTTCTTGCCGAGGCGGCGCGCAAAGCGCTGGTCTCGTAGCAACACTATTGCGCACGCGTCGCTTATCGTCCGTGGCCGCTTTATGTTTGAATTCCCGCCTCAACCGGCCGGCATATGGTTAAAATGAATTACTTACGCGACATACAAACGTTTATTGAAGGCAATACGGTGCTCTCCGCCACCTTCAGCCTGCTGCTGTTACTGGTTGCCGGCATGGTCACCCATCTGATCTGCAAGTTCTTTGTGGTAAAAGTGGTGCGCCGCGTGTTCTTTAGCACGCATAAAAACCAGGTGCCGCTGGATAAAGACGTCCGGCTCTCAGAAAAGCTGTCGAATTTTATTCCGGTGATCACCGTCTATTACCTGCTGCAGTTTATGCCGGATTTGCCCGAGCATCTGCTGATCGCGGTGAAAACCATCTGCGGCATTCTGTTTTTTGTCTATCTGTCGCTGTTCTTTAACGAAGTGCTGGAGATCGTTAATAACTCCTATTCGCGTAAGTCGAAGCGTAAGAACCACTCGATAAAAGGCTATATCCAGATCGGTAAGATCCTGGTGCACATCATTTCCGCCATCATGATTCTGGCTATCATGTCGAACAAATCGCCGGTGATTATCATCTCCAGTCTGGGTGCGGTCGCGGCGGTATTGATGTTAGTTTTTCAGCACACCCTGCTGTCGCTGGTGGCCAATATTCAGGTGTCATCAAACGATGTGCTGCAGCTTGGCGACTGGATTGAAATGCCGGATAACGGCATCAGCGGTGAAGTGATTGATATCGCTCTGCATACCATTACCATCCGCAACTGGGACAATACGCTGTCGCGGATCCCGACCAAAAATTTCCTGACCGAAACCTACACCAACTGGCAGGCGATGTTCTCCTCCGGCGCACGGCGTATCATGCGCAGCTTTCATCTCGACCAGACCTCGATTCGCTTTCTCGATCAGCAAATGGTGCAGCAGATGAGCCAGATTCGCGGCGTCAGTGAGCAGCTTTCAATCCTGATGGATGGCCGCGATAGCAGCGTGGTCGGTGACCGTTGGTTTGCGGAAAACGGCATTACCAATCTCACGGTGTTCCGTCACTATCTCACCGCCTGGCTGGCGCAGCGCGACGATATTAAAAAAGATATGTATATCGTGGTGCGCGCGATGAAACCCTCTCCCGAGGGATTGCCGGTAGAGGTTTATTGCTTTACCTCCTCGGTACTGTGGGTTGATTACGAGAATTCCCAGTCGGCGATATTTGAATTCATCTACGCCATTGTCGGTCAGTTTTCGCTGCGGATTTACCAGCATCCGGCCGGCAATGATTTCTGGCGTTTGTCGCAGGCGCGCGATAGCCAGATCGGTCAGTTACAGCCTCCGGCGGAATAAAGCCACTCATCGCACGGTCGTCATGCATGACAAACCGGCGGTGACATGAAGTCCCCCCCGCTGCCAGCATAAAAAAGGGAGCCCTGCGGCTCCCTTTCATGTTGCATTTGCTCAGGGCAAATTACATGTTCGCGATAATCGCGTCGCCAAACTCTGAACATTTCAGCAGCTTAGCGCCTTCCATCAGACGTTCGAAATCGTAGGTCACGGTTTTGGCGTTGATCGCGCCTTCCATGCCTTTAACGATCAGGTCTGCCGCTTCGAACCAGTCCATATGACGCAGCATCATCTCTGCGGACAGGATGATGGAGCCTGGGTTCACTTTGTCCTGGCCGGCGTATTTCGGTGCAGTACCGTGGGTCGCTTCGAACAGGGCGCACTCGTCACCGATGTTCGCGCCAGGGGCGATACCGATACCGCCAACCTGTGCAGCCAGGGCGTCAGAGATGTAGTCACCGTTCAGGTTCATACAGGCGATCACGTCGTATTCGGCCGGACGCAGCAGGATCTGCTGCAGGAACGCATCGGCGATCACATCTTTAATGATGATCTCTTTGCCGGTGTTCGGGTTCTTGATCTTCTGCCATGGGCCGCCGTCGATCAGCTCACCGCCGAACTCTTCGTTCGCCAGCTGGTAGCCCCAGTCTTTGAACGCGCCTTCGGTGAACTTCATGATGTTGCCTTTGTGAACCAGGGTCACGGAGTCACGGTCGTTGGTGATCGCGTATTCGATCGCCGCGCGCACCAGACGCTTGGTCCCTTCTTCGGAGCACGGCTTGATGCCGATACCGCAATGCTCAGGGAAGCGAATTTTCTTCACGCCCATCTCTTCGCGCAGGAATTTGATCACTTTTTCTGCGTCAGCAGAGTCGGCTTTCCATTCGATACCGGCGTAGATGTCTTCTGAGTTTTCGCGGAAGATCACCATGTCGGTCAGTTCAGGGTGTTTAACCGGGCTTGGGGTGCCCTGGTAGTAACGAACCGGACGCAGACACACGTACAGATCCAGCTCCTGGCGCAGCGCCACGTTCAGGGAACGGATGCCGCCGCCGACTGGCGTGGTCAGGGGGCCTTTAATGGCAACGCGGTAGTCGCGGATCAGGTCCAGCGTTTCCTGCTGGCAGCCAGACGTCCTGGCCATAAACTTGCGTCGATTTCTCACCGGTGTAAATTTCCATCCAGGAAATTTTACGCTCGCCTTTGTAGGCTTTCTCAACAGCGGCATCAACCACTTTCAGCATTGCCGGGGTAACGTCAACACCGATACCGTCACCTTCGATGAACGGGATAATCGGGTTATTAGGAACGTTAATTTTGCCGTTTTGCAGGGTGATCTTTTTACCTTCCGCCGGAACAACTACTTTGCTTTCCATTAACCTCTCCTTCGAGCGCTTCTGGTTGTTACTGATCTTATGTTAATAAATTGTAATGAGCCCTTCGATAGTACCTGATCGTCCGCCACGCCATGAAAGGTCTTCGTTATTAGGCTATAATGCGGCAATTGATAACGCCTGAAAATACCATGAAGAAAACTTCTTTTAGAAATCACCGGGTTGAGCGATTCTGCTGCCCCGACGCGCCAAGCCTGACGACGGCGAGACAGCCCAGCCAAAAGGGCCGCGGCGGGTTATTTTGTTCAATAAACCCTACGATGTTTTGCCGCAGTTCACCGACGAAGCCGGACGCAGCACGCTGAAAGATTTTATCCCGGTGCAGGGGGTCTATGCCGCCGGGCGTCTGGACCGCGACAGCGAAGGCCTGCTGGTCCTGACCAACGACGGCGCGCTGCAGGCGAAGCTCACGCAGCCGGGCAAACGCACCGGCAAAATTTATTTCGTGCAGGTCGAAGGCGAGCCGCAGGAAGCACGGGATGTATCACCGCGCTGCGCAGCGGCGTCACGCTCAACGACGGCCCCACCCTGCCGGCAGGTATTGAACGGGTGGATGAACCGGAGTGGCTGTGGCCGCGCAACCCGCCGATCCGCGAACGCAAATCCATCCCGACCAGCTGGCTGAAAATCACCCTGTATGAAGGCCGCAACCGCCAGGTTCGTCGCATGACCGCGCACGTCGGCTTCCCTACCCTGCGTCTGATTCGCTACGCTATGGGTAATTACCAGCTGCAGGAAATAATTGGCAACCGGCGAATGGCGCGACATCGGCGACCGGACGTTTCTTCGTCGTCGGTTAACTATTAGGGAGTCACTATGTTTAAACCTCATGTCACCGTTGCCTGCGTGGTCCACGCCCGGGGTAAATTCCTGGTTGTCGAAGAGAGCATTAACGGCAAAGCGCTGTGGAACCAGCCTGCCGGCCACCTTGAAGCCAATGAAACCCTGCTGCAGGCCGCAAAACGCGAGCTGTGGGAAGAGACCGGCATTCCACGCTGAGCCCCAGCACTTCATCCGCATGCACCAGTGGATCGCGCCGGACCACACCCCGTTCCTGCGTTTTTTATTTGCCGTTGAGCTTAGCGAAACGTGCGCCACTGAGCCGCAGGATGACGATATCGACCGCTGTCCTGTGGGTCACCGCCGACGAGATCCTGAACGCGCGAAACCTGCGCTCGCCGCTGGTTGCGGAAAGCATTCGCTGCTGGCAGCAGGGGGACCGCTTTCCGCTGGAGCTCATCGCCCCGTTTAACTGGCCGTTTATGCTTTTGCATGAGGGTGCGCACAAGGGGCTGTGCTGGGGGGGCGTGATAGAATACGCCGCCTTGAAGTTCAATGTCGTGAGTATTCCATGTCAGATAACAGCCAGAAAAAAGTGATCGTCGGCATGTCCGGCGGTGTCGATTCCTCCGTTTCCGCCTACCTGTTACAGCAACAGGGCTATAAGGTGGAAGGCCTGTTCATGAAGAACTGGGAGGAAGATGATGGCGAGGAATACTGCACCGCCGCTGCGGATCTGGCCGACGCGCAGGCCGTTTGCGACAAGCTCGGCATTGAACTGCACACCGTTAACTTTGCCGCAGAATACTGGGACAACGTGTTTGAACTGTTCCTGGAAGAGTACAAAGCCGGCCGCACGCCGAACCCGGATATTCTGTGCAACAAAGAGATCAAATTTAAAGCCTTCCTGGAATTCGCCGCGGAAGATCTGGGCGCAGACTACATTGCGACCGGTCACTACGTGCGTCGTGCAGACGTGAATGGCAAAAGCCAGCTGCTGCGCGGCCTGGACGGCAACAAAGATCAGAGCTACTTCCTCTATACGCTGAGCCACGAGCAAATCGCCCAGAGCCTGTTCCCCGTCGGCGAGCTGGAAAAGCCGCAGGTGCGTAAAATCGCCGAAGAGCTGGACCTGATCACCGCGAAGAAAAAAGACTCTACCGGTATCTGCTTCATCGGCGAGCGCAAATTCCGCGATTTCCTCGGACGTTACCTGCCCGCACAGCCGGGTAAAATTGTCACCGTCGACGGGGAAGAGATTGGCCAGCATCAGGGGCTGATGTACCACACCTTAGGCCAGCGTAAAGGCCTGGGTATCGGCGGGACGAAAGAAGGTAGCGAAGATCCGTGGTACGTGGTCGACAAAGATGTCGAAAACAATATTCTGGTTGTTGCTCAGGGTCACGACCATCCGCGTCTGATGTCCGTTGGCCTGATTGCGCAACAGCTGCACTGGGTCGATCGTGAGCCGCTGAAAGGCACGCTGCGCTGCACGGTGAAAACACGCTACCGTCAGACCGATATTCCTTGCACCGTTACCGCGCTCGATGACGATCGCATTGACGTGCGCTTCGACGAGCCGGTCGCCGCCGTCACCCCGGGCCAGTCTGCTGTCTTCTACAGCGGCGAAATCTGCCTGGGCGGCGGGATCATTGAACAGCGCCTGCCGCTGCCCGCTGTTTAACAGCGATTGCACACATAAAGGAGACCGTGTGGCGAAGAACTACTATGACATCACCCTGGCGCTGGCGGGAATTTGCCAGTCAGCCCGTCTGGTGCAACAGCTGGCGCATCAGGGTCATTGCGACGCTGATGCCCTGCACGTTTCACTCAACAGCGTTATCGACCTCAACCCCGGTTCAACCCTGGGCGTGTTCGGTGGCAGTGAAACCAATCTTCGTCTCGGTCTTGAAACCCTGCTTGGCGTGCTTAACGCCAGCAGCCGTCAGGGATTAAACGCAGAGCTGACCCGCTACACGTTGAGCCTGATGGTGCTGGAGCGTAAGCTAAGCGCAGCAAAAGGCGCGCTCAATACCCTGGGCGATCGTATTGCCGGGTTACAGCGTCAGCTCGACCATTTTGACCTGCAGTCCGAAACGCTGCTCAGCGCCATGGCCGGCATTTATGTTGACGTCATCAGCCCGCTGGGCCCGCGTATTCAGGTCACCGGCTCCCCTGCCGTGCTGCAAAGCCCGCAGGTGCAGGCAAAAGTGCGCGCGTCCCTGCTGGCCGGGATCCGCGCCGCCGTGCTGTGGCACCAGGTCGGCGGTGGCCGCCTGCAGTTAATGTTTTCTCGTAATCGCCTGACCACTCAGGCAAAACAAATTCTTGCTCATTGTTAACCTCCCGGAGTTGCGACTTATGGAATTATCCTCACTGACCGCCGTATCCCCTGTCGATGGACGCTACGGCGATAAAGTCAGCGCGCTGCGCGGGATCTTCAGCGAATTTGGTTTGCTGAAGTTCCGTGTTCAGGTTGAAGTACGCTGGCTGCAAAAACTGGCCGCCCAGGCAGCAATCAAGGAAGTTCCTGCTTTTGATGACAAGGCAAACGATTACCTTGATAAAATCGTTGCCGAGTTTCAGCGAAGAAGACGCCGCGCGCATTAAAACCATTGAGCGCACCACCAACCACGACGTGAAAGCGGTCGAGTACTTCCTGAAAGAGAAAGTGGCGAGCGTGCCTGCGCTGCACGCCGTGTCTGAGTTCATCCACTTCGCCTGCACCTCTGAAGACATCAACAACCTGTCCCACGCGCTGATGCTGTCAACCGCGCGCCAAGAGGTGGTGCTGCCTTACTGGCGCAAAATCATCGACGCGGTGAAAGCGCTGGCGGTGGAATACCGCGACATTCCGCTGCTCTCGCGCACCCACGGCCAGCCGGCCACCCCGTCCACGATGGGTAAAGAGATGGCCAACGTCGCGTACCGTATGGAGCGCCAGTACCGTCAGCTGGAACAGGTGGAAATTCTGGGCAAAATCAACGGCGCGGTGGGTAACTACAACGCCCACATCGCCGCCTATCCGGAAGTGGACTGGCACCAGTTCAGCGAAGAGTTCGTGACCTCGCTGGGCATTCAGTGGAACCCGTACACCACCCAGATTGAGCCGCACGACTATATCGCCGAGCTGTTTGACTGCATCGCGCGCTTCAACACCATCCTGATCGACTTCGATCGTGACGTGTGGGGCTACATCGCCCTGAACCACTTCAAGCAGAAAACCATCGCCGGTGAAATCGGCTCTTCCACCATGCCGCACAAAGTCAACCCGATCGACTTCGAAAACTCCGAAGGCAACCTGGGTCTGGCCAACGCCGTGCTGCAGCATCTGGCCAGCAAACTGCCGGTATCCCGCTGGCAGCGCGACCTGACCGACTCCACCGTGCTGCGTAACCTGGGCGTGGGCATCGGCTACGCGCTGATCGCCTACCAGTCCACCCTGAAAGGCGTGAGCAAGCTGGAAGTGAACCGCGATCGTCTGCTGGACGAACTGGATCACAACTGGGAAGTGCTGGCGGAGCCGATCCAGACCGTGATGCGCCGTTACGGCATCGAAAAACCGTACGAGAAGCTGAAAGAGCTGACCCGCGGCAAACGCGTTGACGCCGAAGGTATGAAGCAGTTTATCGACGGCCTGGCGCTGCCGGAAGAAGAGAAAACGCGCCTGAAGGCGATGACCCCGGCGAACTACATTGGCCGCGCCATCACCATGGTTGACGAGCTGAAGTAATCTCCTTGCTCTGAAAACTCAGGCTATGGCAAGTTGGTGTTACCTCAGACACGCACGTCACGTGGTGGCTGAGGTTCCCCTGCCAGTGCATCACAGCGGAGTGTTAATCTGCGGTTTACCGCCTGGCAGTAGCGTTAAACTTTTCGCCATCATCACTGAGTTGAAGGTAAGGAAATTCTATGCGTGTTCTGGTTGTTGAAGATAATGCTTTGCTGCGCCACCACCTCGAAGGTTCAGTTTCAGGAGATGGGACATCAGGTGGACGCTGCTGAAGATGCCAAAGAAGCCGATTATTTTCTGAATGAACACCTGCCGGATATCGCCATTGTCGATCTCGGCCTGCCGGATGAAGACGGCCTGTCGCTGATCCGCCGCTGGCGCAGCCATGCCAGGTTTCGTCTGCCGGTTCTGGTTCTGACCGCCCGCGAAGGCTGGCAGGATAAAGTCGAAGTGCTGAGAGCGGGTGCCGATGACTACGTCACCAAGCCGTTCCATATTGAAGAGGTGGCGGCGCGCATGCAGGCGCTGATGCGCCGCAACAGCGGCCTGGCTTCGCAGGTTATCTCCATGCCGCCTTTCCAGGTCGATCTCTCCCGCCGGGAATTATCCGTGAATGATGAAGTGATCAAGCTCACCGCTTTTGAATACACCATTATGGAAACGCTGATCCGCAACGGCGGCAAAGTGGTCAGCAAAGATTCGTTGATGCTGCAGCTCTATCCTGATGCTGAACTGCGCGAAAGCCATACCATCGACGTGCTGATGGGCCGTTTGCGTAAGAAAATTCAGGCGCAGTATCCGCAGGATGTGATTACCACCGTCCGTGGCCAGGGCTACCTGTTTGATTCGCCGATATATGAGACGGCCTGCTCCGCACATCATGCGCCCTTTCTCTTTGCGGGTGCGTTTTTTACTGGCAACGGCAGCCGTCGTGCTGGTGCTGTCGCTCTCCTACGGCATGGTCGCCCTGGTGGGCTACAGCGTCAGCTTTGATAAAACCACCTTTCGCCTGCTGCGTGGCGAAAGCAATCTGTTTTATACCCTGGCGAAGTGGGAAGACAACAAAATCACCGTCGAAATGCCGGAAAATCTCATGACCTGCAAGAGCCCGACGCTGGTGTTCATCTATGACGAGAACGGCAAGCTGCTGTGGCAGCAGCGCGACGTGCCGGAAATCCGCAAAAACATTCGCCGCGACTGGCTGATGAAGCCAGACGGGTTTCCACGAAATGGCGATGCCGATGCAATCGCACCAGCACGCTGGCGGTGATGGGTAACAATCCGCAGGCACAGCGAGCGGCTGCACGAGCGCTGGACAGTGACAGCAACGACACCTTCACCCACTCGGTGGCGGTCAACCTCTACCGCCGCGACCACCAATTGCCGCAGCTGACCATCGTGGTGGTCGACACCATTCCGGTCGAGCTGAAGCGCTCTTATATGGTCTGGAGCTGGTTTATCTATGTTCTGGCCGCCAACCTGCTGCTGGTGATCCCGCTGCTGTGGGTGGCGGCATGGTGGAGCCTGCGGCCGATTGAATATCTGGCGCGGCAGGTGCGCGAGCTGGAAGAGCATCATCGCGAAAAGCTTAATCCGGAAACCACCCGCGAGCTCACCAGCCTGGTGCGAAACCTCAACCGCCTGCTGAAAAGCGAACGCGAACGCTACGATAAATATCGCACCACGCTGACCGACCTGACCCACAGCCTGAAAACCCCGCTGGCGGTGATGCAAAGCACCCTGCGTTCGCTGCGCAGTGAGCAAAGAGCTGAGCGTCGATGAGGCCGAGCCGGTGATGCTGGAGCAGATCAGCCGTATTTCCCAGCAAATTGGCTACTACCTGCACCGCGCCAGCAT
The DNA here is from genome assembly GCA_039593615.1 of Enterobacterales bacterium. Taxonomy (GTDB): domain Bacteria; phylum Pseudomonadota; class Gammaproteobacteria; order Enterobacterales; family Enterobacteriaceae; genus Enterobacter. Next base: position 514,810 of record JBCNOY010000003.1, read on the forward strand.
GCGTTCCGGCAGCAGCGCCCTGCTGAGCCGCGAGCTGCACCCGGTCGCCCCGCTTCTGGATAACCTCACGTCCGCGCTCAACAAGGTGTATCAGCGCAAAGGGGTGAACATCACGCTCGATATCTCGCCGGAGATGAGCTTTGTGGGCGAGCAAAATGACTTTATGGAAGTGATGGGCAACCTGCTGGATAACGCCTGCAAATACTGCCTGGAGTTCGTGGAAGTGTCGGCGCGCCAGACGGAAAACGCGCTGCATATTATCGTTGAGGATGATGGCCCGGGGATCCCGCGCAATAAGCGTGATGTGGTGTTCGATCGCGGTCAGCGCGCCGATACGCTGCGTCCCGGCCAGGGCGTAGGATTAGCCGTCGCGCGGGAGATTGTCGACCAGTACGACGGGAAAATCGAAACCAGCGAAAGCCTGCTGGGCGGCGCCAGAATGGAGGTCATTTTTGGTCGCCAGCAGCCCACATCGAACGATAGTTGATCGACCCGTTATGTGAACACTTACGCGATTGGATCTGAGCAACCGGGGCGAATTCTGGGCTTTTTTCCGTTATCCACCCTGTTCGCAGCAAAATAGCGATGATTACTATAATCCTTTATTCAGCCACTGATTATTTGCCGGAATAAAAACCTCGTATGGATTATCAGCTCGACATTAACTGGCCCGAGTTTATTCAACGTTACTGGCAAAAACGCCCGGTGGTTCTGAAACGCGGGTTCAAAAATTTTGTCGATCCCATCTCCCCTGACGAACTGGCCGGTCTGGCCATGGAAAACGAAGTGGACAGCCGTCTGGTCAGCCACCAGGACGGCAAATGGCAGGTCAGCCACGGTCCGTTCGAAAGCTACGATCACCTGGGTGAAAACAACTGGTCGCTGCTGGTGCAGGCGGTCAACCACTGGCATGAGCCTTCCGCCGCGTTAATGCGTCCGTTCCGCGCCCTGCCCGACTGGCGTATGGACGATCTGATGATCTCCTTCTCCGTGCCGGGCGGCGGCGTGGGCCCGCACCTCGACCAGTACGACGTGTTTATTATTCAGGGCACGGGCCGCCGCCGCTGGCGCGTGGGCGAAAAAGTGCCGATGAAGCAGCACTGCCCGCATCCGGATCTGCTGCAGGTTGATCCGTTCGAGGCGATTATCGACGAAGAGCTGGAGCCGGGCGACATTCTCTACATTCCGCCGGGATTCCCGCACGAAGGTTACTCGCTGGAAAACTCGCTCAACTACTCGGTGGGCTTCCGCGCGCCAAGCGGCCGCGAGCTGATCAGCGGCTTTGCCGACTACGTTCTGCAGCGCGTGAGCTGGGCAGCTAGCGTTACAGCGATCCGGATGTGCCTGCGCGCGACTGCACCAGCCGGCAGATTCTGCCGGCGGAAGTAGATGTGGATAAACGCGCGAGGCATGATGCTGGATCTGATCAACCAGCCGGAACACTTCAAACAGTGGTTTGGCGAGTTTATCTCCCAGTCGCGCCACGAGCTGGATGTGGCGCCGCCGGAGCCGCCGTATCAGCCGGATGAGATTTATGATGCGCTGCAGCAGGGCGACAAGCTGGTGCGTCTGGGCGGCCTGCGCGTGCTGCGCATTGGCGAGGAGGTGTTCGTCAACGGCGAGAAGCGTGGACTCCGCCACACCGCCCCGGCGCTGGATGCACTGGCACGCCACCTGGTGTTGACCTGCTGAGAACCTTTGGCGATGCGCTGGAAGACCCGTCCTTCCTCGCGCATGCTGGCCGCGCTGGTCAACAGCGGGTACTGGTTCTTTGAGGATTGAGTCGTGGCAGGTTGCGCTGCGCCCGTTTCCCTCACCCCGGCCCTCTCCCGCCCGCGGGAGAGGGAGAAAACCGCGCGACGATTGCAGTAAAGCGCCGGCAACAAGATGCGTAAGAAAACAGGGGCACAAACAGGAGTTAAGGCAATAAACAAAGCCTGATTCCCGCTCGATCGGTTCCCTCTCCCGCAGGCGGGAGAGGGTTAGGGTGAGGGCAAGCCCCGCTCCGCCCTTACTTCTTCTCCGCCGCCAGCTCGGCGATACGCACAATCACCTGCACCGCCTTTTCCATCCCTTCCAGCGTCACAAACTCATGCTTGCCGTGGTAGTTGTAGCCGCCGGTAAACAGGTTCGGGCACGGCAGCCCCATGAATGACAGCTGCGAGCCGTCGGTGCCGCCGCGAATCGGCTTCAGCTGCGGTTCGATATCGCAGTCGCGCATCGCCTGCTGGGCGATATCGAGAATATGCGGATGCGCCATCACCTTCTCGCGCATGTTGTAATAGCTGTCTTCTATGATCAGCTCGATATAGCAATCAGGATGCAGGCCTTTACCCACCTTCTTGGCGATCTCCATCATCTTACGCTTGCGCGCCTCAAAGGCTTTACGGTCGAAATCGCGGATGATGTAGTGCATCTGCTCGGCGCGGTCCACCGTGCCTTTGATGCTGGTCAGGTGATAGAACCCTTCATAGCCTTCGGTCTGTTCCGGGGCTCTCTTCCGCCGGGACTTCCGCATGGAATTTGCGTGGCCAGCGACAGCGCGTTCACCATCACGCCTTTCGCCGTGCCGGGATGCACGTTGTTGCCGACAATTTTGATCGTCACCGACGCGGCGTTGAAGTTTTCATACTCCAGCTCGCCGACGCCGCCGCCGTCAACGGTATAGGCCCATTGCGCGTCAAAGGCCTCCACGTCGAAGTGCTTCGCCCCCTTGCCGACCTCTTCATCCGGGGTAAAGGCCACGCGGATATCGCCGTGCGGGATATTTTTTGCCCTTCAGCACCGCCAGCGCGGTCATGATTTCCGCGATGCCGGCCTTATCATCCGCGCCCAGCAGCGTTTTGCCGTCGGTGGTGATCAGCGTCTGGCCCAGCAGCTGGTGCAGCACCGGGAACATCACCGGCGAGAGCACTTCATCGCCGATGCCCAGCGCGATGTCGCCGCCGCGATAGTTTTCAACGATCTGCGGGTTGACATTTTTACCGCTGAAATCCGGAGAGGTATCCACATGGGAGATAAAACCGATCGCCGGAATATCGCCCGGGACATTCGCCGGCAGCGTTCCCATCACAGTGCCTTTCTCGCTTAACGTGACGTTGACCAGCCCCATGGCGTCAAGCTGCTCTTTAAGCAGCTTCCACTGGCCTTCGGTGCTCGGCACCTGGCGAACACCCGGTTTAGATTGGGTATCCAGCGAAACGTACTGTAAAAAACGCTCAAGTAATTTATCCATGCAGTCACCCTCACTTTTTGTGACAACATTATCAATAAGCATCAAAACGCAAATATTGCGTCAGGTCACTTTTATCCGTTCAGAGTTAGCCATTTTCAGCTTAATCGTGCGCTAGAGAATGTCGCCTTGTGACCGGGCACCTGTCCGGTTGTCTTGATGAGCAATACTCCAGCAATTTGCAGACTTTTCAAGGTTATTCCGTGTCTGAACATGGCAATGGCGCATTTTTCAGGTATTATCGCGCCCTTCATCACGGCAAGCTGGTTACCCCCCAGGCGGCTATGCTGTAACCTGAGGCTTCTCATGGGACAGAGTGACAAAAATTGAAACACAAACACGCTCTCAGCCGCCGCTGGTTACGCTTTCTGGCATCAGTAAAGCTTTCGATGGCAAAACCATCATTCCCGATCTTGACTCTCACCATCAATCACGGCGAATTTCTCACCCTGCTTGGCCCCTCCGGCTGCGGCAAAACCACCGTTCTGCGCCTGATCGCCGGGCTGGAAAACGTCGATAGCGGCCATATCCATCTCGAAAACCAGGACATCACCGCCAGGTTCCCGCCGAACACCGCCACGTCAATACCGTCTTTCAGAGCTATGCCCTGTTCCCGCACATGACCGTGTTTGAAAACGTGGCGTTTGGCCTGCGGATGCAAAAAACCCCGGCGGCGGAACTGACGCCGCGCGTCACCGAGGCGCTGCGCATGGTGCAGCTGGAGAGCGTTCGCCCAGCGTAAACCGCATCAGCTCTCCGGCGGCCAGCAGCAGCGCGTGGCCATCGCCCGCGCCGTGGTCAACAAGCCCAAGGTGCTGCTGCTGGATGAATCCCTCTCCGCGCTGGACTACAAGCTGCGCAAGCAGATGCAGAACGAGCTGAAAGCGCTGCAGCGCAAGCTCGGCATTACCTTTGTCTTCGTCACCCACGATCAGGAAGAAGCGCTGACCATGTCCGATCGCATCGTGGTGATGCGCGACGGCCGAATCGAGCAGGACGGCACGCCGCGCGAAATCTACGAAGAGCCGAAGAACCTGTTTGTCGCCAGCTTCATTGGCGAGATCAATATCTTCGACGCCACGGTGATCGGAGCGTCTGGACGCGCAGCGGGTGCGCGCCCGCGTCGAAGGCCGCGAGTGCGACATTCACGGTGACTTTCCCCGTCGAAAAGGGACAAAAGCTCAACGTTCTGCTGCGCCCGGAAGATCTGCGCGTCGATGAAATCCACGGCAATGCCGAGGCCGAAGGGCTGATCGGCTATGTGCGCGAGCGCAACTACAAAGGCATGACGCTGGAGTCGGTCGTCGAGCTGGAGAACGGCAAAATGGTGATGGTCAGCGAGTTCTTTAACGAAGACGATCCGGACTTCGACCACTCGCTCGACCAGAAAATGGCTATCAACTGGGTAGAAAGCTGGGAGGTTGTGCTGGCTGATGAAGAGACGAACACAAGTAAATTCCAGAATGTGGTGATTGCCACGATCGTCGGTTGGCTTGTGCTGTTTGTCTTTCTGCCCAACCTGATGATCATCGCCACCAGCTTCCTGACCCGCGACGACGCCCACTTCGTTTCGCTGGTCTTTACGCTGGACAACTACGCGCGCCTGCTCGATCCGCTCTATTTCGACGTGCTGCTGCACTCGCTGAATATGGCGCTGATCGCCACGCTGTGCCTGCCTGGTGCTGGGCTATCCGTTCGCCTGGTTCCTGGCGGGGCTGCCGCCGAAGGTGCGGCCGCTGCTGCTGTTTTTGCTGATTGTGCCCTTCTGGACCAACTCGCTGATCCGCATCTACGGGCTGAAGATTTTCCTCAGCACCAAAGGCTATCTCAATGAGTTTCTGCTGTGGCTCGGCGTGATCGATACGCCGATCCGCATCATGTTCACCCCGGGCGCGGTGATTGTCGGTCTGGTCTATATTCTGCTGCCGTTTATGGTGATGCCGCTCTACTCCAGCATTGAGAAGCTGGATAAACCGCTGCCTGGAAGCGGCGCGAGATCTGGGTGCCAGCAAGCTGCAGACCTTTATCCGCATCATCATGCCGCTGACCATGCCCGGCATTATCGCCGGCTGTCTGCTGGTGATGCTCCCGGCGATGGGGCTGTTCTACGTTTCGGATCTGATGGGCGGCGCGAAAAACCTGCTGATCGGCAACGTGATCAAGAGCCAGTTCCTCAACATCCGCGACTGGCCGTTCGGCGCCGCCACCAGCATCTGTCCCGTGACGGTGGTGATGGGGCTGATGCTGCTGGTCTACTGGCGCGCCGCACGCCTGCTGAATAAGAAGGTGGAACTGGAATGATCGGTCGACTGCTTGCGCGGCGGTTTTATGACCGCCATTTATGCCTACCTCTATATCCCGATCGTTATTTTGATCGTGAACTCCTTTAACAGCTCGCGCTTCGGCATTAACTGGCAGGGCTTCACCACCAAGTGGTACAGCCTGCTGATGAACAACGACAGCCTGCTGCAGGCCGCGCAGCACTCGCTGACCATGGCGATGCTCTCCGCCACCTTCGCCACGCTGATCGGCTCGCTGACCGCCGTGGCGCTGTACCGCTACCGCTTTCGCGGCAAGCCGTTCGTCAGCGGCATGCTGTTTGTGGTGATGATGTCGCCGGACATCGTGATGGCGATTTCGCTGCTGGTGCTGTTTATGCTGCTGGGCATTCCGCTCGGCTTCTGGTCGCTGCTGTTTTCCCATATCACCTTCTGCCTGCCGTTTGTGGTGGTGACCGTCTTTGCGCGCCTGAAAGGGTTCGACGTGCGCATGCTGGAGGCGGCGAAAGATCTGGGCGCCAGCGAGATGACCATCCTGCGCAAAATCATCCTGCCGCTGGCGATGCCGGCCGTGGCGGCCGGCTGGCTGCTGAGCTTCACCCTGTCGATGGATGACGTGGTGGTCTCCTCCTTCGTCACCGGGCCGAGCTACGAAATTCTGCCGCTGAAGATCTATTCGATGGTGAAAGTCGGCGTCTCGCCGGAGGTGAACGCGCTGGCGACCATTCTGCTGGTGTTGTCGCTGGTGCTGGTGATCGCCAGCCAGGTTATTGCTGCGTGATCGTCGCCAAAACCAAAGTCTCAGCCTCGGGGGGGACACACTGAAATGAAAAAGTGGTCTCACTGGCTGGCGGCTGGGGCGCTGGCACTGGGTATGCAAAGCGCGCACGCGGATGACAGCAAAACGCTCTACTTCTACAACTGGACCGAATACGTGCCGCCGGGGCTGCTGGAACAGTTCACCAAAGAGACGGGCATCAAGGTGATCTATTCCACCTACGAGTCGAATGAAACCATGTACGCCAAGCTGAAAACCTACAAAGACGGCGCGTACGATCTGGTGGTGCCTTCCACCTACTTCGTCGACAAAATGCGCAAAGAGGGCATGATCCAGAAGATCGATAAAACGAAGCTGACCCACTTCCCCAACCTCGATCCGGAGATGCTCAACAAGCCGTTCGACCCGAACAACGACTACTCCATTCCGTATATCTGGGGCGCAACCGCGATTGGCGTTAACAGCGAGGCCGTCGATCCGAAAACGGTGACACGCTGGGCCGATCTGTGGAAGCCGGAGTACAAAGGCAGCCTGCTGTTGACCGACGACGCGCGTGAAGTGTTCCAGATGGCGCTGCGCAAGCTGGGCTACTCCGGCAACACGCACGGATCCGAAAGAGATTGAAGCCGCGTATAACGAGCTGAAAAAGCTGATGCCGAACGTGGCGGCCTTCAACTCCGATAACCCGGCAAACCCGTATATGGAAGGCGAAGTCAACCTCGGGATGGTGTGGAACGGCTCCGCGTATGTGGCCCGCCAGGCCGGTACGCCGCTGGAGGTGGTCTGGCCGAAAGAGGGCGGGATCTTCTGGATGGACAGCCTGTCGATTCCGGCCAATGCGAAAAACGTGGAAGGGGCGCTGAAGCTGATTGACTTCCTGCTGCGCCCGGACGTGGCGGTGAAACAGGTGGCGGAAACCATCGGTTACCCGACGCCCAACCTGGCGGCGACGCAAGCTGCTGACGCCGGAGGTGGCCAACGATAAGTCACTCTACCCGCCGGCTGAAGGCGGCCATCAGCAACGGCGAATGGCAGAACGATGTCGGCGACGCCAGCACGCTGTACGAAAGCTACTTCCAAAAGCTGAAAGCCGGGCGCTAAGGTTCTGGGGAGGTGGCGCCGGCCCTCACCCCGCCCTCCTCCCATGAGGGCGCGGGTTCATTTGTGCCCGGATTCAGCCTGAACTTAAAGCCTGCGCGTTTTTCCCCTTCTCCCGCCGGGAGAAGGCCGGGATGAGGGGAAACGCGCAGTACGCTGACTATTTATACAAGCCGCGCAAAAACTTGTGCACAAAACGCGGCACCACTTCGCTGGCCAGGCCGTAGTGTTTCTCGTCGAACTGGCTCTCCACCTGGCTCGGCTCCAGATTCAGCTCCATGGCGTAGGCGCCGCCCAGCCGCGCCTCATGCACGAAGCCGGCCGCCGGATAGACGTGGCCGGAGGTGCCGATGGCGACGAAGAAATCGGCCTTGCTCAGCGCCTGATAAATATCGTCCATGCCCAGCGGCATCTCGCCGAACCACACCACGTGCGGCCGCAGCGGCGCCGGGAACTGGCAGCAGTGGCAACGGTCGTCAACGCTGAGATCGCCGGGCCATTCGAACACCTGGCCCGACTGGGTGCAGCGCACCTTCAGCAATTCGCCGTGCATGTGCAGCACCCGCTTGCTGCCGGCGCGCTCATGCAGGTTATCGATGTTTTGCGTGACCAGCAGGAAGTTGTCCCCCAGCCACTCTTCCAGATCCGCCAGCGCGCGGTGCGCGGCATTCGGAGCGATCTCCTCCGTCTGCAGCTGGCGGCGGCGTGCGTTGTAAAACGCCTGCACCAGCGCCGGATCGCGCTGAAAACCTTCCGGCGTGGCGACGTCCTCCACCCGGTGCTCTTCCCACAGCCCATCCGCGGCGCGGAAGGTGCGAATGCCAGATTCGGCCGAAATGCCGGCGCCGGTCAACACCACCACAAACGGCTTTTGCGGCTGGGCGGCCGCCCTGGTGATCGCGCTGAAAAATGCGTGAACGAAAGCGCTGATGCGACTCTTGCGAAACTGACACAGCCGATGGCGAGTGTGCATTAACTCTCTCCTTTTTTTTTCTTTTTTAAAAAATGGGGGGAGCGGCGCCGCGGGCGGCGGGGGGGCGGTTCTTTTTGTAGCGGGCGAGTCGAAGGCGGCGGCGCGGCTGGCGCATAAAGGCTCCTTAATCTGCGGCGCTGAACGCCGCGCTGCGGGTGTTTTCCGGGTTACTCAGACCCGATAATAGCGGCTGGGTATGACGGCTGCATGCCGCAGACGCTGAAAATGTGCGCAGCCGCGAAGGCGGCTGCGTGTTTTGTCTTTACTGTCCGCTCAGCACCCGCGCCGGATCGATGCGGCTGGCGCGCCGCGCCGGATACCAGCTGGCCAGCAGGCTCAGGACAATGGCGGTCACCAGCACGATCACCACATCCAGCCAGTGCAGCTCAGACGGCAGGAAGTCGATAAAGTAGATATCGCCCGACAGGAACTGATGACCAATAAGCTTTTCAATCCCGTTGATAATCGGCGTCAGCTGCAGGGAAACCACCACGCCAATCACCACGCCGCACAGGCTGCCCAGCAGCCCGGCCAGCAGCCCGTACCAGACGAAGATGGCGCGAATAAGGCCGTCTTTCGCCCCCAGCGTGCGCAGCACGGCGATGTCGCCGCTCTTGTCCTTGACCGCCATCACCAGCGTCGAGACGATATTAAAGCAGGCCACGCCAATCACCAGCACCATCGCCAGATACATAATGGCGCGGATCATCTGGATATCGCGGTACATATAGCCGTAAGTGCCGATCCAGCTTTTGATGTAGACATAGTTATTGGTCACGCTGCCCGCGTCGCGCACCAGTTTGTTGGCGTTAAAGACGTCGTTCACCTTAATGGCGATACCCGTCACGCTGTCGCCCATGTCGAGATACTGCTGCGCATCCGCCATCGGCACCATCGCCAGGCTGTGATCAAGCTGGCCGCTCAGCTGAAGAATACCGGTCACGTGCAGACGCACGCGTTTTGGCTGCAGCAGTTTGTGGTCGGCGTCGGCGTTGGGGATCATGATCGACACCCAGTCGCCCTGCTTCACCTTCAGCGCATCGGCAACGCCTTTGCCCAGGATGATCTGCTGCTCGCCGGCCCTTGAAGTTGGCCCAGGCGCCGTTCTGCACATAGTTCGGCAGCGCGCTGAGACGCGCCTCCTGCGGCGGATCAACGCCTTTCACCTGAATGGCGCGCAGGTTTACCCCGCTCTCCACCAGCCCGGTAAAGTTAATGTAGGGCGCGGCCGCGGCAATGCCCGGCACTTTTTCAACTTTGGTGAGCGCATCGCTCCAGTTCGTCCACGGCTGGTTAACCGGCTCGATCTCGCCGTGCGGCACCACCGCCAGAATGCGGTTATTCAGCTCGCGCTCAAAACCGTTCATCGCGCTCAGGCCGACGATCAGCACCGCCACACCCAGCGCAATACCGATGGTCGAGATGACGGAGATCAGCGACACCATGCCGCCGCGACGGCGGCCGCGGCTAAAACGTAAACCGATCAGTAACGATAACGGAGACGCCATTACTCTGCCTCCCATCAGGGTCAGTTCCGCGCTCAGGTGGCCGTCGCGCATCTCCAGCTGGCGCCTCATGCGTTTTGCCAGCTGCAGATCGTGCGTCACCACCAGAAACGCGGTGCCCTGCGGCAGGCGTTCAGCTCGCCCAGCAGCTCGAAAATACTGTCCGCGTTGCGGGCGTCCAGGTTACCGGTGGGCTCATCCGCCAGCACCAGACGCGGGTTGTTGACCAGCGCGCGGGCGATCGCCACGCGCTGGCGTTCGCCGCCGGACAGCTCAGACGGACGGTGCGTTACCGCGTCGCTTTTCCAGCCCGACCGCCGCCAGCATCTCGCGGGCGCGCGCTTCCGCTTCGGCTTTGCCGTTTTTGCCAATCAGCAGCGGCATCGCCACGTTTTCCAGCGCGGTGAAATCCGGCAGCAGATGGTGAAACTGGTAGATAAAGCCCAGCTCGCGGTTGCGCAGCTCGGCCTTCGCCGCCGAGGACATTGCGTTCAGCGATTGGCCGTTGAAGATCACGTCGCCGGAGGTCGGGGTATCCAGCCCGCCCAGCAGATGCAGCAGGGTACTTTTGCCGGAGCCGGAGCTGCCGACAATCGCCATCATCTCGCCTTCTGCTGCACGCTAAAGCTCACATTGTGCAGCACGTCGGTTTGCACAGTGCCTTCCTGATAGCGTTTGCACAGGTTGTCGCATTGCAACAGGATCTTATTCATAACGTAAAGCCTCAGCGGGTTGAGTGGCGGCAGCGCGCCAGGAAGGATAAAGCGTTGAAAGCAGCGCAATGGCCATCGCGACCAGCGCAATACCGACCACCTGCAGCGGCTCGATAGCCACCGGCAGCGCCGCGCCGTCAAGCAGCGCGCCGATGATCGGCATTAGGTTATTGAGCTGGCTGGCAAGCAGCGCGCCCAGCAGCGCACCGAGCAGCGCACCGATGATACCGGCGCTGGCGCCCTGCACCATAAACACCGCCATGATCTGGCGCGGCGTTCAGCCCTGGGTTTGCAGGATGGCGACCTCGCCCTGCTTCTCCATCACCATCAGGCCCAGCGAGGTGATGATGTTAAATGCCGCCACGGCCACGATCAGGCTCAGCAGCAGCCCCATCATGTTTTTCTCCATGCGCACGGCCTGGAACAGCTCGCCTTTGCGCTCGCGCCAGTCCTGCCATTTTTGGTCCCGTCCGGCAGCGTTTGCTGGCTGAGGGTATCGACCTTCAGCGGCTCGTCCAGCCACAGGCGCCAGCCGGTGATGTTGCCGGCCGGGTAGCGCATCAGGCGCGACGCGTCCTGATTGTTCACCAGCATCTGATAGCCATCGACTTCGCTGTTGGCGGCGAAGGTACCGATCACGGTGAACAGGCGCTGGCTCGGCAGGCGCCCCATCGGGGTAAACTGGCTGGCGGAAGGCACCATCACGCGCAGCTGATCGCCGCGGTTGACGCCAAGCTGCCCGGCCAGCTGTTCACCGAGAATGACGTTGTATTTGCCCGGCTTGCAGATCGGTCTGCTTCACGTTAACCAGATACGGCGTCAGCGGATCCGTCTGTGCCGGATCGATACCCAGCATCACGCCGACCGCCACGCTGCGGGCGCTTTGCAGCACCACGTCGCCGGTGGTCAGCGGCGCAACGCGCGTGACGCCCTGCAACTTCGCCGCGCTTTCCGGCAGCTGCTGCGGGTTGATGCTGAACCGTTAGTGCGCTGGTGACCAGCGCCTGCGGCATCAGCCCCAGGATGTTGTTTTGCAGCTCGCGTTCAAAGCCATTCATCACCGAAAGCACCGTCACCAGTGCCATCACGCCGAGCGTAATGCCAATAGTCGAAAGCCAGGAGACAAAGCGACCGAAGCGGTCCGCGGCGCGCCCACGCATGTAGCGCAAGCCTATGAATAGTGCGACAGGTTGATACATGAAATCCGTCTGTTTGCTGATAGCAGACCCAGAGGAGATAAGGTAGAGCGAAAATCCGTTGATAAAGGAGCCGTCTGCTTTATGAAACCTCTAACCCGCTGAGTCAGTTGCAAAGTTGCGTCAAAATGCGTCCTGCTGCGCGACAATGCACAAAATTACGACAAAATAGTGACGCTATTAGTACGATTATTCGTCAGCAGGTGGGTTAGACTTAGCTTGCAGTACCGGTTTTCGCATCACAGTAAGCGCAGTACGGAGGTTCTTACCATGAGCAGGTTTCCTAAAGGCAGTATCGTTAAACATAAATCTGGCGAGATCAAAGGCGAAGTGGTCAATGTCTTTGAGCAGGGAGACGCGCTAACCGGTTATTATGTGAAGTGGGACGATGGCAACAACAGCTACCATGTCGAGCGCGAGCTGTCATGGGCCAATGTGGATCGTCCACGCATGCACTACACACAGCAATCCAGTAAATAACGTGACGCGGCCAGGTCGCCATCAATGACGACCTGGCAACTGGCCATACTGGCGGCCCTTCAGGGTGCCGCTGAGGTAAGGTGCGCATTCATGCACCCTGACATAAACTCAGAAAGGAGAGATGATCCTCACGGCGGAATGTGGAATGATGACGCCCTGGAAACTGAGGAGAGAACTCGGACCTAGCTATGCCTGAACACTATCGTTATTCCTTGCCTGTCAAAGCGGGCGACCAGCGCCAGCTGGGTGAACTGACCGGCGCCGCGCAGGCGGTTGAGTGTGCCGAGAATCGCCGAGCGCCACCCTGGCCCGGTGATGCTGATCGCCCCGGATATGCAAAACGCCCTGCGCCTGCACGACGAGATTCGCCAGTTCACCGATCAGCTGGTGATCAGCCTGGCCGACTGGGAAACGCTGCCCTACGACAGCTTCTCGCCGCACCAGGAGATCATCTCCTCCCGCCTGTCGACCCTCTATCAGCTGCCGACCATGCAGCGCGGCGTGCTGATTGTGCCGGTCAATACCCTGATGCAGCGCGTCTGCCCGCACAGCTATCTGCACGGCCACGCGCTGGTGATGAAAAAAGGCCAGCGCCTGTCCCGCGATGCCCTGCGCGCGCAGCTGGAGCGGTGCCGGTTATCGCCACGTCGACCAGGTGATGGAGCACGGCGAATACGCGACCCGCGGCGCGCTGCTCGACCTTTACCCGATGGGCAGCGACCAGCCGTACCGTCTCGACTTTTTCGATGATGAAATCGACAGCCTGCGCGTCTTCGACGCCGACACGCAGCGCACGCTGGAAGAAGTGGAGTCCATCAACTTACTGCCCGCGCATGAGTTCCCCACGGACAAAACCGCTATTGAACTGTTCCGCAGCCAGTGGCGCGATAAGTTCGAGGTGAAGCGCGACGCGGAACATATTTATCAGCAGGTCAGCAAAGGCACGCTGCCTGCCGGGATCGAATACTGGCAGCCGCTGTTCTTCAGCGAGCCGCTCCCTGCCCTGTTCAGCTACTTCCCGGCGAATACCCTGATTGTTAACACCGGGGATATCGACGCCAGCGCCAGCCGCTTTGAAAGCGAAACCCGCGCTCGCTTCGAAAACCGGGGCGTTGACCCGATGCGTCCGCTGCTGCCGCCGGAAGCGCTGTGGCTGCGTACCGACGAGCTCAACGCCGAGCTGAAGCGCTGGCCGCGCATGCAGCTGAAAACCGATTCGCTTGCCGATAAGGCCGCCAACACCAACCTCGCCTTCCGGACGCTGCCGGACCTGGCCGTCCAGGCGCAGCAGAAATCCCCGCTGGATAATCTGCGCAAGTTCCTGGAGTCGTTTACCGGCCCGGTGGTGTTCTCCGTTGAGAGTGAAGGCCGCCGCGAAGCGTTAGGTGAGCTGCTGGGACGCATTAAGGTGGCGCCGAAGCGCATCCTGCGCCTGAGCGAAGCGACCGGAAACGGCCGTTACCTGATGATTGGCGCCGCCGAGCACGGTTTTATCGACACGCTCAACAACCTGGCGCTGATTTGCGAAAGCGACCTGCTGGGCGAGCGCGTCGCGCGCCGCCGTCAGGACAGCCGTCGAACCATCAACCCGGACACGCTGATCCGTAACCTGGCCGAGCTGCATCCGGGCCAGCCGATTGTTCACCTGGAGCATGGCGTTGGACGCTATCAGGGGATGACCACGCTGGAAGCGGGCGGCATCAAAGGCGAATACCTGATGCTGACCTACGCCGGCGACGCCAAACTGTATGTCCCGGTGTCTTCGCTGCATCTGATCAGCCGCTACGCGGGCGGCGCCGAAGAGAACGCGCCGCTGCACAAGCTGGGCGGCGATGCCTGGGCGCGCGCGCGCCAGAAAGCCGCGGAAAAAGTGCGCGACGTGGCCGCCGAGTTGCTGGATATCTACGCCCAGCGCGCGGCCAAAGAGGGCTTCGCCTTTAAGCATGATAAGGAACAGTACCAGCTGTTCTGTGACAGCTTCCCGTTTGAAACCACGCCGGATCAGGCTCAGGCCATCAACGCCGTGCTGAGCGACATGTGCCAGCCGCTGGCAATGGACCGTTTAGTGTGCGGCGACGTCGGCTTCGGTAAAACCGAAGTGGCGATGCGCGCCGCTTTCCTTGCGGTGGAAAACAACAAGCAGGTGGCGGTGCTGGTGCCGACCACCCTGCTCGCTCAGCAGCACTTCGACAACTTCCGCGACCGCTTCGCCAACTGGCCGGTACGCATCGAGATGCTGTCACGTTTTCGCAGCACCAAAGAGCAGACGCAGATCCTGGAGCAGGCCAGCGAAGGCAAGATCGATATTCTGATCGGCACCCATAAGCTGCTGCAAAGCGACGTGAAGTGGAAAGATTTGGGGCTGCTGATCGTCGACGAAGAGCACCGCTTCGGGGTGCGTCATAAAGAGCGCATCAAAGCGATGCGCGCCGACGTCGATATCCTGACCCTGACCGCAACGCCGATCCCGCGAACCCTGAACATGGCGATGAGCGGCATGCGCGATCTGTCGATTATCGCCACGCCGCCGGCGCGCCGTCTGGCGGTGAAAACCTTCGTCCGCGAGTACGATAATCTGGTGGTGCGTGAGGCCATTCTGCGTGAAGTGCTGCGCGGGGGTCAGGTCTATTACCTGTACAACGACGTGGAAAACATCCAGAAAGCGGCCGACAGGCTGGCGGAGCTGGTGCCGGAGGCGCGCATTGCTATCGGTCACGGGCAGATGCGCGAGCGCGAGCTGGAACGGGTGATGAACGACTTCCACCACCAGCGCTTTAACGTGCTGGTGTGCACCACCATCATTGAGACCGGGATCGACATTCCGACGGCGAACACCATCATCATTGAGCGCGCGGATCACTTTGGTCTGGCGCAGCTTCACCAGCTGCGCGGCCGCGTCGGGCGTTCGCACCATCAGGCCTACGCCTGGCTGCTGACGCCGCATCCGAAAGCGATGACCACCGACGCGCAAAAGCGTCTGGAAGCTATCGCCTCGCTGGAAGACCTCGGCGCAGGCTTTGCGCTGGCCACGCACGATCTTGAGATCCGCGGTGCCGGCGAGCTGCTGGGTGAAGACCAGAGCGGCTCCATGGAAACCATCGGCTTCTCACTCTATATGGAGCTGCTGGAGAACGCGGTCGATGCCCTGAAGGCCGGGCGCGAGCCGTCGCTGGAAGATCTCACCAGCCAGCAGACCGAGGTCGAGTTGCGCATGCCTTCCCTGCTGCCGGACGATTTCATTCCGGATGTGAATACCCGACTGTCGTTCTACAAGCGCATCGCCAGTGCGAAGACGGAAAACGAGCTGGAAGAGATTAAGGTTGAGCTGATCGACCGCTTTGGTCTGCTGCCCGATGCGGCGCGAAATCTGCTGGATATCGCCGCGCTGCGCCAGCAGGCGCAGAAGCTGGGGATTCGCAAGCTCGAAGGCAACGAAAAAGGCGGCGTGATTGAGTTCGCGGAGAAAAACCACGTCAACCCGATGTGGCTGATCGGTCTGCTGCAAAAACAGCCGCAGCATTTCCGTCTGGATGGCCCAACGCGTCTGAAATTCACCCAGGAGCTGAGCGAGCGCAAAACCCGCATGGACTGGGTGCGTAATTTCGTCGCCGAGCTGGCGAAGAACCGGGTTTGATCGCCCAGCCGTTACGCAGCAGCGCTATGCGACGCGCTGCTGCGTACGGTTCGGTAGCCTGAGCATAAAAAAAGCGCCTTGCGGCGCTTTTTTTGTTACTGCTGCTGTGAAGTAGCTTTGCCCAATCAGGCCTGATTCGAATTCAGGATCAGCTGACCATTACGGTCGAGCGGGATGCGGGTGCCAGGGTCTTTATCCATGCGGATTTTGCCCTGCTGGTCGCCTATTTTATAGGTCACGTCATAGCCCAGCATTTTTTCCGATTTATCATAGACGGTTTTGCAGCGCTGCTGGGTGGTGGTGTAGGTGTCACGATCCTGCATCGCGCCCTGCACCTGGTTACCGGCATAGCCGCCACCCAGCGCACCGACCACGGTCGCGACATCTCGACCGCGGCCGCCGCCGAACTGGTGACCAATCACCCCACCGGCCACCGCGCCCAGAACAGAACCGGCGATGCGGTTTTCATCCTGCACCGGACGACGGTGCGTCACGGTGACGTTGCGGCACTCCTGACGCGGCGTTTTTGATGGTTTCTTTGATTGGCGTTGCAGAAACCACCTGCGCATACTGCGGGCCGCGATCTAATACATTCAGGCTGGCAACGGCGGCCACGCCCAACGCAGCCGCGACGCCAATCCCTATACCCGCTAACATTGATTTATTCACAGGAATGTCCTCCTGAAGTTGTTACCGCGCATTCCTGCCGCAACCCGATCCCGGGTTACCGAGGCATAACCGGCGTGCGCGCCGCGCCGTGTTCGTTGGCATAAGTTTTACAGATGGTCCGAAAATGCAACATCAGATTAATGGAGGAAACGCAGCGGAAAGCCAGCAGGACCAGCTTTTAGGAGAGTTCTGAGCGGCAGTGTCATTGCGCCGTAACCTGGCGCTGATTGAACGGCAATCAGCCGGTTACGGCAGCCGGGCACGCAGCGGGCGGGGGAAACCGCCCGCCAGCGATCAGTGCAGTTTCAGACGCGGACGGATCACGCGGTTGATGCTGCCGACCAGCATCATCAGCCCGGTTTTGAAGTAGCCGTGCAGCGCAATCTGGTGCATACGGTACAGGGAGATATACACGAAACGCGCAATACGCCCTTCTACCATCATCGAACCGCGCATCAGGTTGCCCATCAGGCTGCCGACGGTAGAGAAGTTTGACAGCGACACCAGCGAGCCGTGGTCTTTATACACGTAGGCTTTCAGCGGCTTGCCTTTGTGCTGCGCCAGAATGTTTTCCAGTGCTCGGGACGCCATCTGGTGCGCCGCCTGCGCGCGCGGCGGCACGAATCCGCCGCCCGGACGCGCGCAGGAGGCGCAGTCGCCGATGGCGTAAATATCCTCGTCCCGCGTGGTTTGCAGCGTTGGCTCTTTGACCACCAGCTGATTAATGCGGTTGGTTTCCAGGCCGCCGATCTCTTTCATAAAGTCAGGCGCTTTGATACCGGCCGCCCAGACCATCAGATCGGCTTCGATGTATTCGCCCCCTTTGGTATGCAGACCGCCTTCGTCGGCGCTGGTCACCATGGTCTGCGTCAGTACGCGCACGCCCAGCTTGGTCAGTTCCTGGTGCGCCGCAGCGGAAATGCGCGGAGGCAGCGCAGGCAGAATGCGCTCACCGGCTTCCACCAGCGTGACGTTCAGCGCGCTGCTGTCGTAGCCCTTTATAACCGTAGCTGTGCAGCTGTTTCACCGCATTGTGCAGCTCCGCGGACAGCTCAACGCCGGTCGCGCCGCCGCCGACAATGGCGATATTAACTTTCTGCAGCTGCCCTTCGCTGGCAGAGAACTTCAGGAACAGGTTGAGCATTTCCTTGTGGAAACGACGCGCCTGATGCGGGTTATCGAGGAAGATACAGTGCTCTTTCACGCCCGGCGTGTTGAAATCGTTCGAGGTACTGCCCAGCGCCATCACCAGCGTGTCATACGCCAGTTTGCGCTCCGGAACCAGCAGCCCGCCCTCCTCATCGCGGAGCTCCGCCAGTTTGATGGTTTTGCTTTCGCGGTTGATGTCCACCACCGAGCCCAGCTGGAACTGGAAATGGTGGTTGCGCGCGTGCGCCAGATAGCTGAGCGCATCCACGCCCTCATCCAGAGAGCCGGTCGCCACTTCATGCAGCAGCGGTTTCCACAGATGGCTGTGGTTACGATCCACCAGCGTGATCTTCGCCTTTTTTACCGCGGCCCAGCTTCTTGCCCAGCTGTGTCGCCAGCTCCAGCCCGCCAGCACCACCGCCTACAATCACTATCTTTTTCAATGGCGTAGTCAACGTGACCCCCTCAAATTATTAACCAATTGTTAATTAAAAGTTATAAAAATAACCCTTAATAAACATAGGGTTGGCGACATTTAATCGCGAGCTGAGGGCAGAATAGCACGGCATAATCATCCGGTCATACCAAAATTGATGTGCATCAATTTTTGCACTGCATTATCAGAATGTTACACGTTTTGTGCGCCGCATCACACGGCGCAGCAGCACTCAGGCAAGGGTTTTGAACGCTTTGATGCGCTGCAGATGCGGGGAGATGTTTTTGAACTTGTGGGTCTGCTCTTCGTCCCAGACGATTTCATAGTAATGATGCAATGCGGCCGCGCTGCGCTGATTATCCAGCGCCTCATCGTTACGCGACAGGATCACCAGGCAGCGGTCGCGGTTTTTCTCACGAAAATTGCTGACGCACTTGGTGGCGATATCGAGATACTCTTCCGGCCGGTCGATCTTGCCTTCCATGTTTTCGTTCGGGAAACAGGTTGGGATTGAATATCGCCTGGCGGATGTCGCACAGGAAGCCAATGCGCTCTGCCCAGTAGCCGCCCAGGCCGACGCCGCAAATCAACGGGTGCGCATCGTCGCCCTTGAGCTGCAGCATCTTGTCCACCTCTTTCAGCAGATGCTGCATATCGTGTTTCGGATGGCGCGTGCTGTAGCTGATCAGCCGTACATCCGGATCGATAAACTGCAGCTGCAGCACCTTTTCATGATTGCCGGGACTGTTGGAGTCAAAACCGTGCAAATAGATGATCATCGATTATCCTCAGCGTGGAGTGAGATCCGGGCAGCGGCGATTATCTGCCCGACGCTTTGTGCGCCAGCCAGCGATCCTGCAGGTCACTGAGCTGACGCTGATTTTGCCGCCAGCGCTCGCTGGCCTGCAAGCTCCTGACGGCTAAATGAACCTTTATGATACAATTGTGTAACACGCTCTGCATTGATCGGCGACAGGTTATCCAGCACGCTCACCGCGCCTTTACGATGATTGCACACCAGGATCATATCGCAACCGGCATCCAGCGACGCCTGACCGCGTTCAGCGTAGCTGCCCATAATCGCCGCGCCTTCCATCGACAGATCGTCAGAGAAGATCACGCCGTTGAAGCCCAGCTCCTGACGCAGAACGGTTTGCAGCCAGTACGGCGAACCGCTGGCCGGGCGCGGGTCCACGTCGGTATAGATCACGTGCGCGGGCATGATGGCATCCAGCTAGCTGCTCATCAATCAGCTGCTGGAAGATTGCCATGTCGTGCTGGCGCAGCGTGGCCGCATCCGGGCGCGGATCGCGCGGGGTCTCTTTGTGCGAATCCGCGGTGACCGCGCCGTGGCCCGGGAAGTGTTTGCCGGTGGTTTTCATGCCGGCATCGTGCATGCCGTCGATAAACCGGGTCGCCATGGCCAGCGCAATGCGCGGATCGTCATGGTACGAGCGCTCGCCGATGGCCGCGCTGATATGGCCGACATCCAGCACCGGGGCAAAGCTGATGTCGATATCCATGGCGATCATTTCCGCTGGCCATCAGCCAGCCGGCCTCCTGCGCCAGCTCGCCGGCGCCTTCCATGTCGTGCAGCGCGGCGAACGACTGCGCCGCCGGCAGGCGGGTAAACCCTTCGCGGAAGCGCTGCACGCGGCCGCCTTCCTGATCGACCGCCACCACCAGCCGATTGCGCGACGCGGCGCGGATCTGGCGCACCAGCTCACGCAGCTGCGCCGCATCGTGGAAGTTGCGGGTAAACAGGATCAGTCCGCCCACCAGCGGATGTTCCAGAATTTCGCGCTCTTCCGCATCCAGCTCGTAGCCTTCGACGTCCAGCATCAGCGGTCCGGGCGTTGTCATCGTCATGTTTCGGTTCCTGAATTAAAGATCCTGCCAGCTGGCCTGCGCCAGCCGTTGCAATGTTTGGTCATGGCTCTGCTCGGCGCGCAGCTGATACCAGCTGGCCATCAGCAGCTGCAGCCAGGGCTGCCAGCGCCGGCTTTGACGCCGCAGCGCCGTTGCCGACAGACGCGCCTCGGCGGCATAGTCGGTTATCCAGTAATCGTGTTCAGCGCCATCCACCGCGCCGATAGCGGCCAGCTCCAGCGCCACGTCGCCATCCGCAGCATATTCCCAGTCAATTAAACGCAGGCCATCCGGCGTGGCAATCAGATTGCCAGGGTGGACGTCCATGTGCAGCGGTGCCAGCCGCAGCGGCGACGGTTCGCCGCGCTGCAGCAACTGGTTTAAGCGCCGCTGCCAGCGCCAGTGCCGCTGCTGACACAGCTGCCAGTAGCGCTGCAGCAGCGGTGCCAGCCGTAAGCGATAACCGGTCAGCGGCTGGTGATGCAGGCGCAGCAGCAGCGTCAGCACCGCTGCGCGCTGCGCGCTGTACTGATCCGGCGACAGCACCTCGCCCGGCAGCCAGCGCTGCAGCAGCCACGGCGCCTGCCACGTCAGCGGCTGCGGCGCCAGCGCCGTAGTACGCAACTGACGCAGGATGCGGTATTCGCGCTGACGATCGACAAACGGGATGGGCTGCGACGGTGTCCGGCGCGCCAGCAGATCGCCCTGCTCGCTGCGTACCTGCACGCTGTTACCGCTCAGTCCTGGCAGCGCGAAAAAATGACCGGCAGCTTGCGCCGTCGGCCATTGTTGCTGAACCAGATGCTGCAGCCGGGGATCAGGGTTGTGCAACGCCGTTGCCCGACCAGATGATTTCGCCTGTCTGCACCAGCATCAGCTGCATTTGCAGCGCAGGGGCTTTCACATCGCCCTGCGCGTTGCTGTACAGCACATACTGCGCGTTGACGATGCGCGCCAGGCCAATCGCTTTGCTGCGCGAGTTGAGGCTATCCTCTGGCGACAGGCCGAGCGTTTGCTTCGCCTGATTAAGCTGATCGTTTGAGACCAGGCTGAACTTGCCGTTATTCGCCAGCGCGTTCTCAATAGCTGCCGTGGCTTTTTCCGTTTGCAGCGAGCCGTTGGTACTGTTTTTGATGCGATCCACCAGCAGCACGCTGCCCGGATTGACGCCCGCCGACTGCACCATGTTGGCGACTAACGGCTGGACGCTGGCGTTCCAGTTGATGGTTTTCAGCTTCGGCGGCTGCGGCACAGTTTGCGGCGGCGGCACTGGCTGCGCGGGCGGTTGTTCTGGCTGGGTTGGCGTGGTCGGCTGCGTCGGTTCAACCGGCGCCGGGGTTTGTTGTTTCACCACACAACCGGTGAGCATCAGCGCAAACAGTAGCGCGCCGGAACGTTGTACACTGCGAATCACAGGTTACTCCTCAAAGATAAAGATAGAGACGCACCTTGCTGGCGGTCGGGTTACCCATTTGCGAGGCCACTTCTACGCTGCCGTGCGCCGGTACGGTTTGAGTCTGCGCCGGCTCCTGCGGCTCAATCTCCAGCCCTTTGTCATCGTACCAGTAGAAACGATAGTGCACGGTGACCGGCGTTTCACGCAGATTTTGCAGCACGCTGGCGGCGCGCTGCTGGCCGTCACGGCTGGTCAGCGCGGGCTCATCGGTGATGATGCCCGCCGACAGTACGGCAGACTCCATCACCAGCGACTGGGAGGTGTTGATCATCGGCTTATCGCTGCTGCAGCCCACCAGGGTCAGCAACAGCAAGCCGCTCAGCCATTGACGCATCACAAGGTCCGCCTGAGGTTAGATGGCCAGCATCGGGCCCAGCGGCTGTCCGCCGACCAGGTGCATATGAATGTGGTAAACCTCCTGCCCACCGTGACGGTTGCAGTTGATGATCAGGCGATAGCCATCCCCGGCGATGCCTTCATCACGGGCAATTTTTGCGGCGGCGGTGACCATGCGGCCCAGCGCCTGCTCATGCGCCGCCTGCACATCGTTGGCGGTCGGAATCAGAACGTTGGGGACAATCAGTATGTGGGTAGGCGCTTTGGGCGCGATATCGCGGAAGGCGGTGACCAGTTCGTCCTGATAAACCACGTCGGCGGGAATTTCGCGACGAATGATTTTACTGAAAATGGTTTCTTCAGCCATGGTGCAGTTCCTTAAGCCTGAGTTCAGTCAGGCAGTATGCGTGAGGAATTCCGTTTCTTTCAACCTCAGGACCACTTTTCTTCATTAAATGGCTGCCTTTGCATCACTTTTTCACGCTGGCGCGGCACGGCGGGTGGTGTCTGGCGGCACTAAAATAAAAAACCCCTCGGATGAGGGGTTTTGTCGCACCGAAGTTGCAGTGCGGTGAAGCGGCGGCAGAGGAGTAAAGCGTCCCGCGACAGGGATGTCGCGGGCCGAGCCCCAGGGATGGTGTTGGCGTCTTTACGATCTGACGCCGCTTCACCGCACCGGCCCGGCCTGCCGTCATGTCACTTACATACTGCGGATGTAGTCATCCATTTCGGTTTTCAGGTTATCGGATTTGGTGCCGAAGATTGCCTGCACGCCGGAACCAGCGACGACTACGCCCGCTGCGCCCAGTTTTTTCAGGCCCGCCTGGTCAACTTTCGCTACGTCGGCTACGCTGACGCGCAGACGGGTGATGCACGCATCCAGGTTAGTGATGTTTTCTTTACCGCCGAACGCCGCGAACCAGCTGCCGGCGGCCATTTCACTGCCGGTCGCGCTGCTCTGCTCCATGGCCGCATCTTCACGGCCCGGGGTTTTCAGATCCAGTGCTTTGCGATCAGCACGCGGAAGATGGTGTAGTACACCAGACCGTAGCACGATACCGACGATTGGGAACAGCCAGATTTTGCTGCTGTTGCCGCTCAGTACGATGAAGTCGATCAGGCCGTGAGAGAAGCTGGTACCGTCACGCATGCCCAGCAGGATACAGATTGGGAACGCCAGGCCCGCCAGGATAGCGTGGATAACGTACAGGATCGGCGCAACGAACATGAAGGAGAACTCGATCGGCTCGGTGATACCGGTCAGGAACGAGGTCAGCGCGGCGGAGATCATGATACCGCCCACTTTCGCGCGGTTTTCCGGTTTAGCAGAGTGCCAGATGGCGATCGCCGCAGCCGGCAGACCGTACATTTTGAACAGGAAGCCGCCAGACAGTTTGCCCGCAGTTGGGTCACCCGCCATGTAGCGTGGGATATCGCCGTGGAATACCTGGCCCGCCGCGTTGGTGAATTCACCAATCTGCATCTGGAAAGGAACGTTCCAGATGTGGTGCAGACCGAATGGCACCAGGCACGCTCAACCACGCCGTAGATACCGAACGCCACAACCGGGTTCTGATAAGCCGCCCACTGCGAGAAGGTCTGGATAGCGGAACCGATCGGCGGCCAGATGAAGGACAGGACCACGCCGGTGAACAATCGCTGCCAGACCGGAAATGATCGGCACGAAGCGCTTACCGGCGAAGAAGCCCAGGTATTCAGGCAGCTTGATGCGGTAGAAGCGGTTGAACATATAGGCTGCAATCGCACCGGAGATAATCCCGCCGAGCACACCGGTATCCGCCAGGTGTTTGGCCGCGATCTCTTCAGCCGGTAGATGCAGAACCAGCGGCGCAACCACAGCCATGGTTTTCACCATGATGCCGTAGGCAACCACCGCAGCCAGCGCAGAAACGCCGTCGTTATTGGTGAAGCCCAGGGCCACACCGATGGCGAAAATCAGCGGCATGTTGGCAAAGACCGAACCGCCCGCTTCGGCCATCACGTGGGAGACCACGGCTGGCAGCCAGCTGAAGTTAGCAGAACCGACGCCCAGCAGGATACCTGCGATAGGCAGTACGGATACCGGCAGCATCAGCGATTTACCGACCTTTTGCAGGTTAGCAAATGCATTCTTAAACATAATTGAGAGTGCTCCTGAGTATTAGTGCTTTCTCTTTTAGCGCATATTCGCGCGTTGGCACGGGGGGAGAAAACCCTTGCAATTCGGGGATGACATCTAAGCGCCCTTTATTTATTACGCAGAGTAAAATAAATCCCTCTGAGTTTGTTTGACGGCTATCACGTTTCTGAGCTAACACGGTCGCTTCGAACTTTGCAGTCGATTTACTTAAGGCGCATGACTTGATGCTATAAAACACGCCAATAAAGCACCGCCTTTTTTTGCGCCGCGAGAACTTTACGCGGCGCAGTTGACTGATTTCATTGATTAATTACGAGCCTAAAATAAAGCGCGTATCAGCCAGATTGCCGAGTCAGGCGTCATCGGGAGGTGAGAACAGGCGGGAAAAGTTTTCCGTGGTCCGCGGCCGCCAGTGGTTGCAGGCTCGACGCCCTTCAGTACGGCCATGTATTCAGCCACATCGCGCGTCATGGCGGGCTGGTTTTCTTTGCCGCGATGCGGTACCGGCGCCAGATAGGGAGAATCGGTTTCCACCAGAATGCGATCCAGCGGCACATAGCGTGCCGCATCACGCAGCTGTTCAGCGTTACGGAAGGTCACAATGCCGGAGAAGGAGATATAGAACCCCAGATCCAGCAGCTTGCTTCCGCCGTTTCCCTGTCTTCGGTGAAGCAGTGTAGTACGCCGCCGCAATCCTCTACGTTCTCTTCCCGCAGGATCGCCAGCGTGTCCGCACGCGCATCGCGGGTGTGGACGATAACCGGTTTGTTCAGATCCCGGCCGATGCGGATATGTTCGCGGAAAGAGTCCTGCTGCAGCTCGAGATTGTCCTGCTGGTAGAAATAATCCAGCCCGGTTTCGCCCAGCGCTACCACCTGCTCTTCCGCCGCCAGACGGCGCAGCTCGTCCACGTCATACGGCGTTCGTCCTGATTGAGCGGATGCACGCCGCAGGAGAACGCCACGTTGTCGCGCTCGCCGACCAGCTCGCGCATCCTGGAACGGTAGCCCGGCAGCGTGGTGGCGACCGCCAGACAGAATTTCACATCGCGCGCGGCGGCTTTTGCCAGCACATCATCCACATTTTGGTGCAGGGTTTGATAATCCAGGCCATCAAGATGGCAGTGTGAATCGACTAAAAACATAATGTTTAACTCTTTTAGCCTTAAGCGCGGACCGTGGCGGGCGGCGGTGGCAGCAACTGTTCCCAGTGGAAGTAGACTGGTCGGTCAGCAGCAGCTCGCGATTGACGCCCACCACGCTGAGCAGCTGATGGCGACAGTTCAGCCACTGCTGCACGCTCTGCATTCAGCGCGCTGCTGCTGAACTGCTGCGCCAGCTGCGTCACCACGTCCGGGCGATCGCCATTACTCAGCCAGTTGCTGGCGCCCTGCTGCACTTTCATCGCATCCACCAGCAGCGAAAGCAGCCAGCCGAGGCGAACCGCCACATCGTCGCTGTTGAGCGCCGGCAACAGCTGCAGAATATCGCCGCTCAGTGCGCTGTTCAAGGCTGGCGCACAGGGCGTTTGCCGTGCCTGCCAGCGGTCCGGCTGTAACAAGGCCAGCGCCGCAGCGGGCGCGCCGTTGCTCAGGCGCAGCGCCGCGCGCAATATCGCTTCCGGCTGTGGCGGCTGCCTCCTTCTGCCCAGCCACTGCAGGCTGAGCTCTCTCTTCCGGGCTGGCGACAGGGATGCCACGTCAGACAGCGGCTGCGCAGCGTCGCCAGCAGCCGCGACGGCTCACGGCACGCAGAGGAAAAACCAGGTTTTCTCCGGCGGCTCTTCCAGCGTTTTCAGCAGCGCGTTGGCCGCCGCCTCGGTCAGCTGCGTGGCGTCCGGCAGCCAGACCACTTTAGCGCCGCCCAGCTGGGCGTGGGCGTAAAGCGTTTTATCACTGACTTCGCGCACGGCATCAATGCCCAGCGCGGCTCTTTCCCCTTTTCCGGCGCCAGCACGTGATAGTAGTCCGGATGGGTGCCCGCCTGCATCAGCTGGCAGCCGTGGCACTCGCCGCAGCTTTTTTCAGTCCTTGCGGCTGCTGGCACATCAGCCAGCGGCTGAGGGCCGTAGATCAGCGCATCGTCGCCCATGCCGTCGATGGCCTGAATCAGCAGCGCATGATGTGCCCCGTCCGCTCTGATAGCGTCGCCCAATCAGCTGTCGATAAAGGCCGGTTCAGCCACGGATACCATTTCATGGCCGCCTGCTCCTGCCGCAGCCAGGCTGACGCAGCACGGGTCTGTGAATGTGAGCGCGGTCACCTCCTCCAGCGGTTGCGTGGCATCCACCGTGCGAATAGAAGCATCCTGCGCGGCCAGCTCAAGATAGCGTGCACGGGTGCGGTTGAAAGAAATCCAGCGACTCCTGTTCAATGCGATCCAGCTCGCCGCGCGCGCGGGCGCGTTTCAGGCCCACTTCCGGCGTCACATCGAGATAGAGCGTCAGGTCGGGGCGAAAATCGCCCAGCACGGCATCGCGCAGCGTGGCCATCAGCTGGGGGTCGATGCCGCGGCCGCCGCCCTGGTAAGCCTGAGAAGAAAGATCGTGGCGATCGCCCACCACCCAGGCACCGCGCGCCAGGGCCGGTTTGATCACGGTTTCCACCAGCTGCACACGCGCGGCGTACAGCATCAGCACTTCGGCTTTATCGAGTCACCAGTTCGCCATCAATGCCGCGGCTTTACCAGCACCAGGCTGCGCAGCTTCTCCGCCAGCGGCGTGCCGCCCGGCTCGCGGGTGAAGACCATGTCGCTGACGCCGTGTTCGCGCAGCACATTGACCACCGTATCGCGCGCGGTGGTTTTACCCGCGCCTTCCAGCCCTTCGATAACAACGAATTTACTTTTCATTCTTTTCCTTTAACGCCTGACGGTACACGCGCACCGCCTGGTTATGGCTCGCCAGATTGGTGGTGAAGGTATGCCCACCCTTGCCGTCGGCGACAAAATAGAGGTAAGGCGTTTTCGCCGGATGGGCGGCCGCCTGCAGCGAGGCCTCCCCCGGCATGGCGATCGGCGTTGGCGGCAGGCCGGCGATCACATAGGTGTTGTACGGCGTCGGCGTCTCCAGATCCTTGCGCGTGATGTTGCCATTATAGCTTTCGCCCATGCCGTAGATCACCGTCGGATCGGTCTGCAGGCGCATGCCGATGCGCAAGCGGTTGACGAACACCGACGCGACCTTGCTGCGCTCTTCCGGCACCGCGGTCTCTTTCTCGATGATCGAGGCCATGGTCACCAGATCTTCCGGCGTTTTATACGGCAGACTGGCCATCCGCCCCTGCCAGATCTCATCCACCAGCTTGTTCATGCGCGCGTGCGCGCGCTTGAGCAGCGCCACATCGCTGGTGTTGGCGGTATACAGATAGGTATCCGGATAGAAACCGCCTTCCAGCTGGCTGACATCAAGCTTAAGCGCGGCCGCAACACTGGCAAATTCATCATGCCCGGCAGCGTGTGTTTCAGGTATTTGGCGCTTTACGCAGCTCAGCCAGCCACTCTTTCAGCCGCGAACCCTCGACAAAGCGCAGCGGAAATTGCGCCTCTTTGCCGCTGGCCAACAATTGCAGCATCTGGCGCACCGTCATGCCCGGCGTGAACCGGTAGGTACCGGCTTTAAACTCCGCCAACTCCGGCTCCAGCTTCAGCAGCCACTGGAACCAGCGCCCGTTGTGCGAATGATGTTCTGGCGTTCCAGCTGCCCTTCCAGCGCCACGCGGCCGGTGCCGGCCGGCAGGGTAAAGATGGTTTCTTGGTGAATGGCTAGTGGCGTCGCGGCAAAGCGTTCGATCTTCCGGTAGCCTCAATGCGGCAGCCAGGCCAGCGATGACTACGGCGCCGGCAACTATTTTTTTCATTCGGGTCATGATGCTTCCATCGTCTGGCACACAGTGGGGCGACGCAATTGCTGGTACAGCGTGCGTGCGGAAAAGGTGACGTCGTCAATTTGCCGCACGGGTAATACTGGCATCAGCGCGTTACAAATTACCACTTCATCGGCGCTTAACACTGCCGACCGGCTGGCCTCCACCTGCTGGCAGTCGTAACCGGCCTGCGCCAGCTGCGCCAGCAGATAACGACGCATGATGCCATCAACGCCGGCCTGCGCGAGGCGCGGCGTGAAAATGGCCTCCCCCCTGCCGCCAGAACAAATTAGCCGCACAGCATTCCACTAGCATACCGGCAGTGTCAAGCACCAGCGCCTCGTCGGCGTCCGTCTGGTCAAGATGCGCGCGGATCAGCACCTGCTCCAGGCGGTTCAAATGCTTCAACCCCGCCAGCAACGGATTGCGCGCCAGCCGCACCGGGCTGGTCACCAGCCGCGCGCCCTGCTGCTGCAGCGTGGCGTAGTGCTGTGGGCAGGGGCTGAAGCGCGAGGATACGCGTCGGGTTTTCGCACCCCGGCGCGACTGTAACCCCGCCCGCCCGCCCCCGGCGTCAGGATCACTTTGACCACGGCGTCGAGCGGAATTGTTCCTTGCCGCCAGCGCGGCCATCTCTTCCGCCAGCAAGCCGCCAATCGGTCCGGCAGGCGGGCATCAGCAAACGCTGGCAGCCGTCCTGCAGACGCTGCAGATGCGCCGGCAGCAGCTGGATTTTGCCGTCGCTGACTGCGCGGGCGGTAGTAAAGCAGCCATCGCCGAACTGCAGGCCGCGCGGTCGCTGGCAGCAAGCGTGTCGCTGTGCCATCCGTTAATCAAGCAGTACATGGGCTCCTCCTGTTGCCGGGCTATTTCATTACGCTCGTTGGATAGCATGTGGCGGCGTAACGATTCGCAGCGCCACTGCGTGACAAGACGGCGGAGGGTATAAAAAGGCCCGCATTAAAAAGCGGGCCTTTGTTAAAACAGCTGGATCCGCAGGCGCGAGTTACACTCGGCGGA